>JAVBKU010000027.1:0-25698 GCA_031553875.1 Rikenellaceae bacterium
CTTCGGTGGTTCGAATCCATCTTCGCCCACTGATTTTGCGGAAGTAGCTCAGTTGGTAGAGCATTAGCCTTCCAAGCTAAGGGTCGCGAGTTCGAACCTCGTCTTCCGCTCTTCAAAATGATGTTCGCCGGGGTTTCGGTCGTCTTCTTTATAGAGGATCAGCCGGGATCGGCGGGTAATTTTTGCGTTTTAAAATTAAGGACAAGCAGGTAACAAAATACATACACAGATTAATTCCTAAATAAATTTCAGATTATGGCAAAAGAAAAATTTGACAGGTCCAAACCGCACGTAAACATCGGTACAATTGGACACGTTGACCACGGTAAAACTACCCTTACCGCTGCGATCACAACCGTTCTGGCCAAGAGGGGCCTTTCTGAGCTGCGTAGCTTCGATTCTATCGACAACGCTCCCGAAGAAAAAGAACGTGGTATCACCATCAACACCTCACACGTTGAGTACTCAACAGCCAACCGCCACTATGCTCACGTAGACTGTCCGGGTCACGCCGACTACGTTAAGAACATGGTTACCGGTGCCGCCCAGATGGACGGTGCGATCATCGTTGTTGCCGCTACCGACGGTCCTATGCCCCAGACTCGTGAGCACATCCTGCTCGCCCGTCAGGTGAACGTCCCCAGGATCGTTGTGTTCCTCAACAAGGTCGACATGGTTGACGACGAAGAAATGCTCGAGCTGGTTGAAATGGAAGTTCGCGAACTTCTGAGCTTCTACCAGTTTGACGGTGACAACGCTCCCGTTATCCGTGGTTCTGCACTCGGTGGCCTTAACGGCGAACCCAAGTGGGAAGACAAGATCATGGAACTTATGGAGGCTGTTGACACTTACATTCCCATTCCTCCCCGTGAGAACGAAAAGCCGTTCCTTATGCCGGTGGAAGACGTGTTCTCTATCACAGGTCGCGGTACCGTTGTTACAGGTCGTATCGAAACAGGTATCATCAAGGTTGGTGACCCCGTTGAGATCATCGGTCTGGGCGAAAAGTCAATCACTTCTACTTGTACAGGTGTGGAAATGTTCCGCAAGCTCCTGGATTCAGGTGAAGCCGGTGACAACGTAGGTCTGCTGATGCGCGGTCTCGACAAGAAGGATGTTAAGCGCGGTATGGTCGTTGCCAAGCCGGGTTCTATAACTCCCCACACTAAGTTCGAAGCCGAAGTCTATATCCTGAAGAAGGACGAAGGTGGTCGTCACACTCCCTTCCACAACAAATACCGTCCCCAGTTCTACCTCCGTACCCTCGACGTTACGGGCGAAGTGGAACTGCCCACTGGCGTTGACATGGTAATGCCGGGTGACAACGTAACTATCACAGTTACCCTGATCTACCCCGTTGCCATCAACCTCGGTCTGCGTTTCGCGATCCGCGAAGGTGGCCGTACAGTAGGTGCCGGTCAGATCACCAAGATCGTCGAATAATTTCGAGGATCACTCAAAGCAGTGCGGGTATTCCCGCACTGCTTTATCTACGAGTGTAGTTCAAGGGTAGAATAGTGGTCTCCAAAACCATTGATGGGAGTTCGAATCTCTCCACTCGTGCCAATATTAATCTCGGGGTCTGCCCAGACCGACAAAGCAGGACAGGCTCTTAAATTCTCTTTTTCCTTACGGGGTTGGGGTTGGTTTAGGCCTATAAGCATGAACAAATTCCAAAGAGCCCGGAGAGTTTAATTAAGACGACCTATTACAGGAAACATTATGAGAATCATTAATTACATCAAAGAATCCTACGCTGAGCTTGTTCACAAGGTGTCTTGGCCGTCATGGAGCCAACTGCAAAGTTCTGCCATCATCGTGATGGTCGCTTCCCTCATTTTTGCAGTTGTTGTTCTGGCCATGGACCTCACCTTCGAGAACATCATGAAGGCTATATATAGCATTCTTTATTAATCGTTAACAAAAGAATAATAAAGATGAGCGAAAAAGAGCAGAAGCAATGGTACGTGGTACGTGCCATTGGGGGCAAGGAGAAGAAAGTCAAGGAGTATATCGAGACCGAGGTCAAGAACTTACACCTTGAGGATTACATCTCCCAGGTCCTGATACCTACTGAGAAGGTTTACCAGATCCGTAATGGTAAAAAGATCAGCAAGGATCGTGTTTCTTATCCGGGCTATGTGCTTGTAGAAGCGGCTTTGGTAGGAGAAATTCCGTATATCTTACGTAACACGCCCAACGTGCTTGGGTTTCTGACCGATTCAAAAGATTCTTCCCTTTTGGCCACTCCCCTTCGTCCACAGGAGGTGAGTCGCATTCTGGGCAGGGTCGACGAGATGAGCGTTACTGAGGAAGAGAATGAAGTTCCGTTCTTCGTTGACGAAGCTGTTAAGGTAATAGATGGCCCGTTCGCAAGCTTCTCGGGTACTGTCGAAGCCGTCGACAACGAAAGAAAGAAACTCACTGTCTCCGTTAAGATATTCGGGCGCAAGACTCCCATGGAGTTGAGCTTTATGCAAGTTGAAAAAGAATAATTAACCAAAGAAAATTATGGCAAAAGAGGTTGCTGGTTTTATAAAACTGCAAATCAAAGGTGGTGCCGCGAATCCTTCGCCCCCTGTAGGTCCCGCTCTGGGTTCCAAGGGTGTGAACATTATGGACTTCTGTAAGCAGTTCAATGCGAGGACTCAGGACAAGGCAGGTAAGGTACTTCCTGTCATCATCACTGTATACGGCGATAAGTCTTTCGACTTCATCGTCAAACAACCGCCGGTTGCCGTACAGCTCAAAGAGGCTGCAAAAGTGCAGTCGGGTTCAGCCGAGCCTAACCGTAAGAAGGTAGGCCAGGTGACTTGGGATCAGGTGAAAACCATCGCCCAGGACAAGATGCCCGACATGAACTGCTTCACTCTTGAGGCTGCAATGCGCATGGTTGCGGGTACTGCACGCAGCATGGGTATCAGTGTCGTTGGTGAATTTCCTACTAATTTATAATCTAAACAATTAGTAAAATGAGTAAGCTGACCAAAAATAGAAAAATGGTTCTTGCAAAAGTTGAGCCTGGTAAGATGTACAAGCTGAACGATGCAGCAGCTCTTCTGAAGGAAATTACCTTTACGAAATTTGATGCTTCTGTTGACGTTGACGTACGCCTGGGCGTAGACCCCAGGAAGGCCAACCAGATGGTGAGGGGCGTTGTAACCCTTCCCCATGGAACCGGTAAGCAGGTGCGTGTGCTAGTGCTTTGTACTCCTGAAAAGGAAGCCGAAGCCAAAGCCGCAGGCGCCGACTACGTAGGTTTGGACGAGTATATTGAAAAGATCAAAGGCGGCTGGACCGACATTGATGTTATCATCACTACGCCCAACGTAATGGCAAAGGTAGGTGCCCTCGGTCGTGTACTCGGCCCCAGGGGACTTATGCCCAACCCTAAGACAGGTACTGTAACAATGGAGGTAGGCAAGGCTATCGAGGATATCAAAGCCGGTAAGATCGACTTCAAGGTCGACAAATTCGGTATTATCCACACAGCGGTAGGCAAGGCTTCCTTCACTGCCGAGCAGATCGCCGACAACGCGAAGGAAGTTCTTCTGAACATCATCAAGTTGAAGCCTTCAGCCGCCAAAGGTACCTATGTCAAGAGTATTTATCTCTCTACTACTATGAGCCCCGGCTTGCAGATAGATCCTAAATCGGTAGATGCTAAGTAAAAATTGAAAAGACCATGAACAAAGAGGAAAAATCAATAGTTATCAACAGTCTCGCCGAGCAGATCCAGCAATATCCCCACTTCTACGTGACGGATACCGGTGGCTTGAACGCCGAACAGACAGCTAACCTTAGGAAGCTTTGCTTCGAAAAGGGTATCAAGCTGGTGGTCGTTAAAAACACTCTCTTCACCAAGGCTCTGGAGCAGGTTAATAAGGCTGACGCCGAACTAACCTCAATCCTCAAGGGCGAAACCGCCATCATGTTCTCCGAAACAGGCAAGGGTCCCGCTACCCTTATCAAGGAGTTCAGGAAGTCGGCCGCCAAGCCGGTGCTGAAGGGCGCTTACGTGGAAGAATGCGTCTATCTGGGCGAATCTTCTCTGGAAAGCCTCATCAACATCAAGAGCCGCGAAGAGCTTATCGGCGAAATCATCGGACTGCTCCAGTCGCCCGCGAAGAACGTTATATCGGCTCTTCAGGCTTCGGCAGGACAAAAAGTCGCAGGCCTCGTGAAGAGCCTCGGCGAAAGGAACAACTAACAAACACAATCAATCACAAACAAACTTTTTTAAAAATTTATAATAATGGCAGATATCAAAAAATTAGCTGAGGAGTTGGTTAACTTGACAGTTAAGGATGTAAACGAACTCGCGCAGATCCTTAAGGACGAGTATGGTATTGAACCCGCCGCTGCTGCAGTTGCAGTTGCTGCTGCTCCCGCCGCTGGCGGAGCCGCTCCCGCAGCCGCTGAGAAGACATCATTCGATGTTATCCTCACCTCTGCAGGCCAGGCTAAGCTTCAGGTTGTTAAGGTCGTGAAGGACATCACCGGCCTCGGTCTGAAGGAAGCTAAGGACCTGGTAGACGGCGCTCCTAAGCCTGTTAAGGAAGGTGTATCTAAGGAAGAAGCTGAATCTGTAAAAGCTCAGCTGGAAGAAGCTGGTGCCGAAGTTGAGGTTAAGTAATAACCTTTTCGGTAACAGATAAACAGGTATGGAGCCTAGAAATAGGCTCTATACCTTTTTCTCGTTTAAATCGAGAAACCGGGTGGCAGAGGGGTGATTACCTCCCCCGCGCCCACTCACTTTCACGACGCCACCGGCGTCCGGGGAGAGCATGTAAGGCACTCGTTTTCAGCGCTCCCGAGGTAATGTATCTACACCGTTCTTCAACTTAATTTTAAGGATAAAGATGTCCGTGATTAATAATAAGCAACGTATCAATTTCTCTTCAGTGAACAGCAGGATGCAATATCCTGACTTCCTGGAGGTCCAGCTAAAATCATTTCAGGATTTCTTCCAATTGGACACCACGGCCGAGAATCGCAAGAACGAAGGCCTCTACAAGGTGTTCATGGAGAATTTCCCAATTTCGGATACGAGGAATAACTTCGTCCTCGAATTTATCGACTATTATGTCGATCCTCCCAGATACTCCATCGACGAGTGTCTCGAGAGGGGGCTTACCTACAGTGTGCCTTTGAAGGCTAAGCTCAAACTCTATTGCACCGACCCCGAACACGAAGATTTCGACACCGTAGTACAGGATGTGTACTTCGGCACAATACCATACATGACCCCCAGGGGTACGTTCGTTATCAACGGCGCCGAGCGTGTGATCGTATCGCAGCTCCACCGTTCTCCCGGCGTATTCTTCGGCCAGAGCACCCACACCAACGGAACGAAGCTCTACTCGGCTCGTATCATTCCGTTCAAGGGTTCATGGATCGAGTTCGCTACCGACATCAATAACGTGATGTACGCGTATATCGACCGAAAGAAGAAATTACCCGTCACCACCCTGCTAAGGGCCATCTCCTTTGAGAGCGACAGGCAGATCCTCGAGATCTTCGACCTCGCCGAGGACATCAAGGCCACCAAGGCCAACCTCAAGAAGGTCGTAGGCCGCAAGCTGGCCGCCCGCGTGCTGAAGACATGGGTGGAAGACTTCGTCGACGAAGATACCGGCGAAGTGGTTTCAATCGAGCGTAACGAGGTTATCATCGACCGCGAGACCGTACTCGAAGAGAACCATATAGACGAGATCCTCGAGGCCGGAGCCAAGAGCATCCTTGTACACAAGGAGAGCCAGAACAGCTCCGACTACTCGATCGTATACAACACCCTGCAGAAGGACTCGTGCAACTCCGAGAAGGAAGCCGTGGTATACATCTACCGACAGCTGCGCAACTCCGAGCCGCCCGATGAGGCCACTGCCAGGGACGTTATCGACAAGTTGTTCTTCTCCGACAAGCGCTATGACTTAGGCGACGTGGGCCGCTTCCGTATCAACAAGAAGCTGGGCCTCGACATCCCCGCCGAGACAAGGACGCTGACCAAGGAGGACATCATCGCCATCATCAAATACCTGATCTCTCTGATCAACTCCAAGACTGACGTCGACGACATCGACCACCTGTCCAACCGTAGGGTGAGGACCGTGGGCGAACAGCTCTCGAACCAGTTCAGCGTGGGCTTCGTGCGCATGGCACGTACCATCAGGGAGAGGATGAACGTCCGTGACAACGAGGTGTTCACCCCCATCGACCTTATCAACGCCAAGACCCTTTCGTCGGTCATCAACTCGTTCTTCGGGACCAACCAGCTCTCGCAGTTCATGGACCAGACCAACCCTCTGGCCGAGATGACCCACAAGCGCCGCCTGTCGGCCCTGGGCCCGGGCGGTCTGTCGAGGGAAAGGGCGGGCTTCGAGGTGCGCGACGTGCACTATACCCATTACGGCAGGCTCTGTCCCATCGAAACCCCTGAAGGTCCGAATATCGGTCTTATCTCCTCGCTTTGCGTTTACGCCAAGATCAGCGACATGGGCTTCATCGAGACTCCCTACCGCGACGTGGTTAACGCCAAGGTCGACCTGACCGACGCCGGCATCAAGTATTACAGCGCCGAAGAGGAGGAAGACCTCGTGATCGCGCAGGCCAATACGCCTATCAGCGCCAAGGGCGAGTTCCTCGTACCCGATAAGATCAAGTCTAGGCTCCAGAGCGACTTCCCCACAGTTACAGTGGCCGAAGTCGACCTTATGGACGTGGCTCCCAACCAGATAGCATCTATAGCGGCATCGCTCATCCCCTTCCTGGAGCATGACGACGCCAACCGTGCGCTGATGGGATCGAACATGATGCGTCAGGCCGTGCCTCTGGTGAGCAGCGAAGCTCCCATCGTGGGTACAGGCCTGGAACACGACATGATCCGCGACAGCCGTATCCAGATCGTTGCCGAAGGCGACGGCGAAGTGGTTTACTCGGACGCTTCGGAGATACATGTGAAGTACGTTACAACCGACGAGGAGAAGCTTATGTCTTTCGACTCCGAGGTTACCGTATACAACCTACCCCGCTACAGGAAGACCAACCAGAACACCTCTATAACCCTTAAGCCTATCGTGCGCAAGGGTCAGAAGGTTGTCAAGGGTGATATTCTCACCGAAGGTTACTCCACACAGCAGGGTGAACTGGCCCTGGGCCGCAACCTGAAGGTAGCGTTCATGCCCTGGAAGGGTTACAACTTCGAGGACGCGATCGTTATCTCGGAAAGGCTCCTGAGGGACGACGTGTTCACCTCGGTGCACGTGGACGAATATATAATGGAGGTGCGCGACACCAAGCGAGGCGTCGAAGAACTCACTTCCGACATCCCCAACGTGAGCGAAGAAGCCACCAGGGACCTCGACGAGAACGGTATCATCCGCGTGGGCGCCAACGTTCAGCCGGGCGATATACTTATAGGTAAGATCACCCCCAAGGGCGAGAGCGATCCTTCGCCCGAAGAAAAGCTCCTCAGGGCTATCTTCGGCGACAAGGCCGGCGACGTGAAAGACGCTTCGCTCAAGGCTCAGCCTTCGCTTTACGGCGTAGTGGTCGACCGCAAGCTGTTCTCCCGCGCCAACAAGGACGGCAAGAAGGGCAAGCAGGCCGAAAAGACCCATATCGAACGCCTCGAGGCCGACTTCAACAAGAATGTCGTGACCTTGAAAGACAGGCTGCTCGAAAAGTTGTGGGTTATCCTCAAGGACAAGACCACAGCCGGCATCCGCGACTACTTCGGTGTGGAGATCGTGGCCAAGGGCGCGAAATTCACCCAGAAACTCCTGGGCGAGATCGACTTCCTCGGCGTGAATACCGACAAGTGGACAGGCGACGCCCAGAGGGACGCCCTCGTAGAGAAGACCATCAACAACTATATCCTCAAGTATAAGGAGCTCGACGCCATGCTCAAGCGCGAGAAGTACAACATCACCAACGGTGACGAACTTCCCGCAGGTATCATACAGCTGGCCAAGGTCTACATCGCCAAGAAGCGCAAGCTCAAGGTGGGTGACAAGATGGCGGGCCGCCACGGGAACAAGGGTATCGTTGCCAAGGTGGTGAGGGATGAAGATATGCCCTTCCTCGAAGACGGTTCTATCGTCGATATAGTGCTCAACCCGCTGGGTGTGCCTTCGCGAATGAACCTTGGACAGATATACGAAACCGTGCTCGGATGGGCGGGTAAGGAGCTGGGACTCAGCTTCTCCACTCCCATTTTCGACGGCGCGACGCTCGAGCAGATCAACGAGTACACTGCCAAGGCGGGTATCCCCCGCAGCGGCCGTACCTATCTGCACGACGGCGGTACCGGCGAGAAGTTCCACCAGCCGGCCACAGTGGGTATCATCTACATGCTCAAGCTGGGCCACATGGTCGACGACAAGATGCACGCCCGTTCTATAGGCCCGTACTCTCTTATCACCCAGCAGCCGTTGGGCGGTAAGGCTCAGTTCGGGGGCCAGAGGTTCGGGGAAATGGAAGTGTGGGCGCTCGAAGCCTTCGGCGCCGCCAATATCCTGCAGGAAATACTTACTATCAAGTCCGATGACGTGATGGGCCGCGCTAAAGCCTACGAGGCGATAGTCAAGGGCGAGAACATGCCCGCCGCCGGCATCCCGGAATCCCTCAACGTGCTACTGCACGAATTGAAGGGTTTGGCCATCAGCATCAAGCTGGACTAATCCGATAATTTCCGTGGGCGGGTCCTGACAGGGCCGCGCCCCACGGAAAGTACGGAGAGTAAAACGGGGCCGGAGAGAGTGTTTGAGGCCGGGCTTTAATAGCCTGGAAGATAGCAGTCCGGATCCCACCTAACGGAGTTAGAAGAAAAATATAACAATAGAGAATATGTCATTCAAGAAAGACACAAAGGCACCCAGCGGCTTTAGCAAAATCACTATCGGGCTCGCATCGCCCGAGGAGATCCTCGAAAATTCGAGCGGCGAAGTCCTCAAGCCCGAAACCATCAACTACCGCACATACAAGCCCGAGAGAGACGGTCTCTTCTGCGAGAGGATATTCGGCCCCGTGAAGGACTACGAATGTCATTGCGGCAAGTACAAGAGGATTCGCTACAAAGGTATCGTCTGCGACCGATGCGGCGTGGAAGTTACCGAAAAGAAAGTCCGCAGGGAGCGCATGGGACACATCTCACTGGTTGTTCCCGTAGCCCACATATGGTATTTCAAGTCGCTTCCCTCGAAGATCGGTTACCTTCTGGGTATTCCTTCCAAGAAGTTAGAAGCGGTGGTATATTACGAGAGGTACGTAGTGGTGCAGAGCGGTGCGGCGGCCGAAAAAGGCATAGCCGACTTAGACCTGCTCAACGAAAAGGAGTACCTCGACATACTTAACGAACTGCCCAAGGGTAACCAGCAGCTCGAAGAGGGCGACCCCAACAAGTTCATCGCCATGATGGGCGCCGAGGCTATCTACACTCTCCTGCAGAGGATCGACCTCGACGAACTATCATACTCTCTGCGCCACAAGGCCGGCACCGAGACCAGCCAGCAGCGTAAAGCCGAGGCCCTCAAAAGGCTCCACGTGGTGGAGGCTTTCAGGGAATCGAGGGAGATCAACAAGCCCGAGTGGATGATCCTCAAGGTCATTCCCGTGACTCCTCCCGAGCTGCGCCCGTTGGTGCCTCTGGATGGTGGACGTTTCGCCACATCCGACCTTAACGACCTTTACCGCAGGGTTATCATACGTAACAACCGCCTCAAGAGGCTTATCGAAATAAAGGCTCCGGACGTGATCCTGCGCAACGAAAAGCGTATGTTGCAGGAGGCTGTCGACTCTCTGTTCGACAACTCGCGCAAGAGCAACGCCGTGAAGAGCGAATCGAACCGTCCCCTGAAGTCACTCTCTGACAGCCTCAAGGGTAAGCAGGGCCGCTTCCGCCAAAACCTCCTCGGTAAGCGCGTCGACTATTCGGCACGTTCGGTTATCGTCGTGGGTCCCGAGCTCAAGATGCACGAGTGCGGTCTGCCCAAGGATATGGCTGCCGAACTCTACAAGCCGTTTATCATCCGCAAGCTCATCGAGAGAGGGATCGTTAAGACCGTTAAGTCGGCCAAGAAGATCATCGACCGCAAGGATCCGGTGGTTTGGGATATCCTCGAAAACGTGCTGAAGGGACACCCGGTGCTGCTCAACCGCGCCCCGACCCTCCACCGTCTCGGTATCCAGGCCTTCCAGCCCAAGCTTATCGAGGGTAAGGCGATCCAGCTCCACCCGCTGGCCTGTACCGCGTTCAACGCCGACTTCGACGGTGACCAGATGGCCGTGCATCTCCCGCTGGGTAACGCCGCGATCCTCGAGGCACAGATACTGATGCTGGGCTCGCACAACATCCTCAACCCCGCCAATGGCGCGCCTATCACCGTTCCTTCGCAGGACATGGTGCTGGGTTTGTACTATATCACCAAGCCCCGTCCGGGAGCCAAAGGCGAAGGACTGAGCTTCTACGGCCCCGAGGAAGCCATCATCGCCTACAACGAAGGCAGGGCCGACCTCCACGCCAAGGTAAAGATGCTTGTTGACGGCAAGGATGGCAAGAAGGAGGTTATCGACACTACCATCGGCCGTATCATCTTCAACCAGGTGGTGCCCGCCGAGGTTGGATACATCAACGAGGTGCTGACCAAGCGCTCGCTGAGGGATATCATCGGTATGGTGATGAAGAACGCCGGAGCCGGCAAGGCCGCCGCGTTCCTCGATGACATCAAGACCATGGGTTACCAGATGGCATTCCAGGGCGGTCTGTCGTTCAACCTCGACGCCGTGCTCGTGCCCGAAGAGAAGAACACTCTCATCACCGAAGGTTACGAAAGGGTGGACGAAGTGATGGAAAGCTACAACATGGGGCTTATCACCAACAACGAACGCTACAACCAGATCATCGATATCTGGACAAATATCAATACCAAGCTCACTAAGACCGTTCTTGACCACCTCACCAGCGACGACCAGGGCTTCAACCCCGTGTATATGATGCTGGATTCAGGGGCCCGCGGTTCTAAGGAACAGATCCGACAGCTCTCAGGTATGCGTGGTCTTATGGCCAAGCCGCAGAAGTCCGGTTCGGAAGGCGGCCAGGTCATCGAGAACCCGATCCTCTCCAACTTTAAGGAGGGTCTGTCGGTGCTTGAATACTTTATCTCTACACACGGTGCCCGTAAGGGTCTGGCGGATACCGCCCTCAAGACTGCCGACGCGGGTTACCTGACACGCCGCCTTGTTGACGTGGCCCAGGACGTGATCATCGGCGAGGAGGACTGCGGTACGCTCCGCGGCCTTAACGCTACGGCCATCCGCCGCAACGAAGACATCGTGCAGAGCCTCTACGAACGTATCCTCGGCCGTGTAGCCCTGCATGACGTGGTCAACCCGCTCACAGGCGAAGTCCTGGTGAAAAGCGGCGAAGAGATCACCGAAGAGTTGGCCATGAAGATCGAGAAGTCGCCCGTGGAGAATGTGGAGATCCGTTCGGTACTCACCTGCGAGTCGCACAAGGGCGTTTGCGCCAAGTGCTACGGCCGCAACCTCGCCACTGGCCGCATGGTCCAGAAGGGCGAAGTGGTCGGCGTGATCGCGGCGCAGAGTATCGGTGAGCCGGGTACACAGCTTACACTCCGTACATTCCACGTCGGTGGTGTGGCCGGTGGCGTGGCTACCGACACAAGCCTCGTATCCAAGTACGAAGGCCGCCTCGAGATCGACGAATTGCGAGTTGTCAAGAGTAAGAACAACGCCGGCAAGAAGGTCAACACCGTTATCAGCCGACTCTCAGAGCTGCGCATCGTTGACGTGAACACAGGTATCACGCTCTACACGCACAACCTTTCATACGGCTCTACACTCTATATGAACGACGGCGATATGGTTAAAAAAGGCGACCTCATCTGCGAATGGGATCCCTACAACGCCACTATCATCTCCGAGTTCGACGGTAAGATCGCTTTCGAGAACATCATCGAGGGTGTAACTTACCGCGAGGAGTTCGACGAGCAGACCGGTTTCCGCGAAAAGGTTATCGTTGAGTCGCGTGACAAGACCAAGAACCCCGTTATCAAGATCCTCGACAAGAAGGGAGATGAACAGAGGCAGTACAACCTGCCCGTGGGCGCCCACATCGTGGTTAAGGAGAATGCAGCCATCAAGGCCGGCGACACCCTGATCAAGATACCGAGGGCCGTGGGTAAGGCAGGTGACATCACCGGGGGTCTGCCCCGCGTCACCGAGCTGTTCGAAGCCCGTAACCCGTCCAACCCGGCCGTGGTATCGGAAATCGACGGTGAAATCTCATTCGGCAAGATTAAACGCGGTAACCGCGAGATCATAGTAACAGCCAAGTCCGGCGACATCAAGAGGTACCTCGTGCCCCTTTCACGCCAGATACTCGTGCAGGAGAACGACTACGTCAAGGCCGGCATGCCGCTCTCTGACGGCGCCGTGACCCCCAGCGATATCCTTTCGATACAGGGTCCCATCAAGGTTCAGGAGTATATCGTGAACGAGGTGCAGGAAGTGTACCGTATGCAGGGTGTGAAGATCAACGACAAGCACTTCGAGGTTATCGTCCGCCAGATGATGACCAAGGTGCAGATCGAAGACCCGGGCGATACCCGCCTGCTGGAAGAACAGGTCGTAGACAAGTGGGAATTCATGCAGGTCAACGACGAGCTGTACGACAAGGTAGTCGTTACCGAAGCCGGTGACTCACAGGCTGTACGTCCCGGACAGATCATCTCCGTGCGTAAGCTGCGTGACGAGAACTCAGTGCTCAAACGTAAGGATTTGAAGCCGATCGAAGTGAGGGATATCATCCCCGCCACATCCAACCAGGTGCTGCAGGGGATCACCCGCGCCGCACTCCAGACCAGCAGCTTCATGTCGGCCGCATCGTTCCAGGAGACTACCAAGGTCCTCAACGAAGCCGCCATACAGGGCAAGGTCGATCCGCTCGAAATGCTCAAGGAGAACGTTATCTGCGGTCACCTCATACCTGCCGGTACGGGTACCAAGGAGTTCCAGAACCTTATCGTGGGCTCGCTCGAAGAGTACAACGCACTGCAGAACGCCGCCAAGTAAGTCTGGCGACGAGTCTGTAAAGTATATTCGAAACGCCTCCCTGCTCACACAGGGAGGCGTTTTGGTTTGGCTATCTGTAATACGTCTTCAGACGCTTGTAGAGTAGAACAAACTATATCCACGTACTGACAAATACCTGCCGCCGCCCTGCCGACCGAGGTGCTACGCACCTGGGGCGGCGGCACGGATCGCTTACTCAGCGATCCGAAAACAAGGCGGCCGACACGTAACGTGTCGGCCGCCTCAATTTCAGAATATACGGCATTTCCGCTACTTTATAAAAAACCTGTATATATCGTTGGCGTTGGCCAGGATTAGCAGAGCGAAAAGGATAAACAAGCCCACCATCTGCGCCCATTCGAGGAATTTGTCACTCGGCCTGCGCCCTGTGATCACCTCTACCAGCAGGAACAACACGTGGCCTCCGTCGAGCGCAGGGATCGGGAGAATATTCATCACTGCCAACACAATGGAAATAAAGGCCGTCACAAGCCAGAAGCCCTCCCAATTCCACTCTCCGGGGAAAATGCTGCCTATGGTGAGTATGCCTCCGAGAGCCTTGTAACCTTCCGATTTGGGCGACACTAACAGTTTGAGCTGCTTGGCGTAGCTGCTCAATTCCTCGCCGGTGAGCTTCACTCCGGCGGGTATAGACTCCCAGAACGAATAGCTTACGGTACTTATTTTTGCGTAACGTGTGAAGTCGGCAAGACCCACACCGATGGTGCCCTCGTCCGACACCTGCACCTCATACGAACGCGGTACCCACACTCCGGCCGAGTCGCGCATCAGGCCTATATTCACGCTCTGGCCCTTGTTCGCGCCAAACACTTCTGTGTACTGGTCGAGGAACAGCAGTGGTGCGCCGTTAGCCGACACAAGCGAGTCGCCCGCCATCAACCCCGCCGCTTCGGCTCCTCCGGTACGAACAGTAGCAACAACAAACGGCACGCGCGGCAGGGCGAATCCCTTACCCTCGTGGAGCATACGCGCGAGCTGATCTTCGCTGATTTCTATACGCAGGGGTTGCCCGCCGCGCTCTACGGTCACATACGGGGCCTGGTCGATAAGAATCATGGGCATTACGCGGGAGAAATCCTCCACCTTGTTCCCGGCGATGTCGAGTATCTTATCGCCGTTCTCGAAGCCTATCTCATGGGCCAGGGGATTGAAAGTGTAGCCGTAGGGTATATCCTCGTTGGCGATATAATTCTTGCCCCACACATAGCTCACGCCCATATATATGAACATGGCGAAGAGGACGTTCATCATCACGCCGCCCACCATCACCAGCAGCCTCTGCCACGCGGGCTTGCTGCGGAATTCGTCGGGCTTCGCCGGTTGCTTCATCTGCTCGGTGTCCATCGACTCGTCGATCATCCCGGCGATCTTCACATATCCGCCCAGGGGCAACCAGCCTATGCCGTACTCGGTGCCGCCTATCTTCTTCTTGAACAGCGAGAACCACGGATTGAAAAAGAGGTAAAATTTCTCCACCCTGATGCCGAACATGCGAGCGAAGGCGAAGTGTCCGAGCTCGTGAACGAAGACAAGTATAGAGAAACTGAGAATGAATTGCAGAATTTTGATAAGAATATCCATGGTCTTGTGTTATGTCGTTTTAGTTTGTTACATATTAATATTTAAGTAGGCCAGGCCACCCTTGATCCTGTGCCCCCGGTCATAACGGCCTCAGCGGGGCTTTATTGCCCGGCCGTTGCCGTTTGCTCTTTTACTTCTTCGCTCCCGCCATGAACTCCTCTGCCACACGCCGCGCCTCGGCGTCGGCAGCGCAGTAATCTTCCAGCGAAGGAGAATTTACCCGCTCTACCCTTGATAGGGCGTATTCTATAGTGCGGCATATCGATGTAAATCTTATACGCTCGTCCAGGAATGCCCTCACCGCCACTTCATTGGCCGCATTTACTACGGCTGCCGAATTACCGCCCAACCTCAGTGCCTCGTAGGCCAATCCCAGGCACGGGAACCGCTCTATGTCGGCGGCAAAAAACTCCATGCGGGCCAAAGCGCCGAAATCGAGGCGCTCACCACTAAGAGGCAGTCGCTTGGGGAAGCTCAACGCATACTGTATCGGGACGTGCATATCTGGCGTACCCAACTGCGCTTTCACCGCCCCGTCGTGGAACTGCACCATGGAGTGCACCACCGATTGCGGGTGTACCAACACCTCTATCTGGCCCGGACTGACGTCGAACAACCACTTGGCCTCTATCACTTCAAAGCCCTTGTTCATCATCGTGGCCGAGTCGATAGTGATCTTCGCACCCATGCTCCACCGGGGATGGTCGAGGGCCTGGGCCACGCTCACCTCCGCCATCTTTTCAAGAGGTGTACGCAGGAACGGCCCGCCCGAAGCGGTCAGTATCAACTTTTCGATAGGGCTCACCTCGCCCACCAACGACTGGAATATTGCGGAATGTTCGGAATCTATGGGAATTATCGGAGCGTTATGCCTGAGCGCCAAGCGCATCAACACGTCTCCAGCCACCACCAACGATTCTTTATTGGCCAGGGCCACCTTTTTGCCCGCCTCCAGCGCCCGTACCACGGGCATCAGGCCGGCGTAGCCCACAATGGCAGCCACCACCACGTCGACGCTCTCCATCGCCACGACCTGTTCAAGCGACTCCGCCCCGGCATAGATCTTAACGGGAAGATCGGCCAAAGCCTCCTTCACCTCCGCGTAACGGGCCTTGTCGGCTATCACAACGCTATCGGGCTGGAATTCCCTGGCCTGCGCTACGAGCAACTCCCAATTGTTATTGGATGTAATGGTCGTAACCTCGAACAGCGAAGGGTTGGCCCTTACTATATCGAGGGTCTGCGTACCTATGGAGCCTGTGGAGCCGAGCAGAGCTATCTTTATTGGCATGATATGGGGATCAAAACACTATATGGCTCCTGGGATCGACGGGCACACCATCCACCCACATCTCAAACTCGAACAGGGATTTGCCTCCCCCTGCACCCACGGAGCCGTCGCCCGTGTAGCCTATCACCTCGCCTCCCTTCACGCGGTCGCCCGCGCCCTTGATAAGGCGGGCATTGTGGCGATAGACGGAGATGGTATTGTTAGCATGCTGGATATAGAGCGTATAGCCGTCGTCGGGCGACCACGACGATGAGAGTACCGTACCGTCGGCCACGGCCATCACCTGCTGATTGGCGGAGGTACCCACCGAAATGCCGAAGGCCCTCTCCTTGGGGCTGAATTCCGAAGCCACCACCCCCTTCACGGGAGCGAAGTAACCCACCGCGCCGCGCAGGTTCCTCTGCGCGCCACCCCCGTCGCCCGAAAGGCTGTAAGGGCCGCTGCCCGCTTCCATCTGGAGCCTCAGGAGCGAATCCTCGTGGCTGCGGCCCACCGCGCTGCGGCCCGACAGGGAGTCGGTGAGCTTCATCTCGTGGCGCGTCACGGGACTCTTGCCCGACATGATAAGGGCCACGTTATCGCTGTATATGCTGAGGTTCTTGAGCTCCTGTTCGAGGGAGTCGAGACGCATGATATTGGTAATGAGCATCTCGCGTGATTTATTACCCGGGTATCCGGGAATGAAGTCGAGGATGGAGGTATAGGCTACAGTGGTGATGGTGATGATAAAGATGATCATGACCAGGGCCACGAATCCCGACAATATATTCAGCGGGCTGATGTGCATGTACCACACCTCATCTCCCGTATGCTGGTTCTGCACGCTGAGACGGTGCTTCTCGCGCAGGTGTTTCAGCATGTATTTGAATCCCTTTCCGAAACCCATAATCTCTTGACAGGCCCGCTTACAGGGCGCTTGTGCAAAGATATACTTTCTAAGGGGTTTATCAAAAAACGGACTGTTTTTATCAAGTGGGCTTTGAAAATAAGTTATAAAATGTAATTTTGTGAACGCTAAGAAACTGTTTACGGTTTCCGGCATTTAGTTCAGACAATCAAACACATAAATACGGACATGGTAAAACCTACTTTAGTTGTACTGGCCGCGGGAATGGGCTCGAGGTACGGCTCTCTCAAGCAGATGGACGGCGTCGGTCCCAACGGCGAAGCCATCATCGACTACTCTATCTATGACGCCATCCGCGCCGGCTTCGGCAAGGTGGTGTTCGTCATCCGCCACACCTTCGAGAAGGAGTTCCGCGAGATCTTCACCCCGGAGCGTTTCGGCGGCCGCATAGAGGTCGACTTCGTGTTCCAGGAGCTGGACAAGCTGCCCGCGGGATTCAGCGTACCCGAAGGCAGGGAGAAACCCTGGGGCACCAACCATGCCGTGATGATGGGCGCCGACGCGGTAAAAAGCGAGCCATTCGCCGTGATAAACGCCGACGATTTCTACGGTCAGGACGCTTACAAAACCTGCGGCGACTACCTGCGCTCGGTGAGCGGACAGAAGAATAAGTATTGCATGGTGGGCTACCATATCGAGAACACGCTCTCCGACCACGGCGCGGTGTCGCGCGGCATCTGCGAGGTGGATAAGGAGGGTAACCTCGTGTCGATGGTCGAACGCACACACATAGAAAAGTCGGGTGGTCAGATTATCTTCAAGGACGATAAGGGCGAAATGCAGGCTCTGCCCTCCGGCGCGCTCGTGTCGATGAACATGTTCGGCTTCACTCCCGACTACTTCGACTACTCGAACGACTACTTCAAGACCTTCCTGAAAGAGAACCAGGCCAACCTCAAGGCCGAGTTCTATATCCCCACCATGGTCAACTACCTCGTAAACCAGGGCAAAGCCCAGCTACGCGTGCTCAGCACCACGGCCCGCTGGTTCGGCGTGACCTACAAGGAGGACAGGCCCGCCGTGGTGGCGAGCATCAAGGCCCTTATCGACGCGGGGGCGTATCCCGCCAACCTCTGGGGTTAACGGCCATGACTATCGAGCAGAACATATGGGGCTTCACGCCCGAAGGCGAGGCTGTGGTGCTCTACACCATGACTGTCGCTTCGGGGGCATCGGTCAGGCTTACAAACGTGGGCGCGGCCATTGTAGGCGTCACCGTGCCCGACCATAACGGCGTGATGGCCGACGTGGCCCTCGGTTATGCCGACTTCAAAAGCTATTTCGGTGACGGCCCCTGCATGGGTAAGAGCGTGGGGCGCTTCGCCAACCGTATAGCGCGCGGGATATTCTCGCTCGACGGCAAGGAGTATCACCTGGCGCAAAACAATGGCCCCAACCACCTGCACGGCGGCCCTAATGGCTTCGCCAATAGATTGTGGGACAGCCGCGTGGAGGGAGACAGGGTAGTATTTTCGCTTCTCAGCCCCGACGGCGAGGAAAATTATCCCGGCGAATTAGGCGCAGAGGTGGTCTACGACTGGAATGACGCTCACGAGCTGGAAATTTCACTGTACGCGCGCGCGAGAGCCAAGACCATAGTCAACCTCACCAACCATTCATATTTCAACCTCGCAGGCGAGAACTCGGGCAGTGTTCTCGGGCAGAGCTTGAGGCTCAACGCCTCGCGCTACCTGCCCACCGACTCCACGCAGATACCCACCGGCGAATTCGCTCCCGTGGCGGGAACTCCGATGGATTTCACCTCTGCCAAAGAGTTAGGCCGCGACATTAACGCCGACTTCGAGCCCCTACGCATAGGCAACGGCTACGACCATTGCTGGGCGGTAGACGGTTACGAATCGGATAAGCTGGCGATAGTTGGCGAACTATCCGACCCCGTTTCGGGACGCAGGATGACCATCCGCTCCACCCAGCCCGGCGTGCAGATCTACACGGGCAACTACCTGCAAGGCTCCCCTGAAAGCAAAAGCGGCCGGGGATACGATAACCGCGACGGGGTGGCCATCGAGTGCCAGAACTTCCCCGACGCGCCCAACCACTCCAATTTTCCCTCTCCGGTATTAAACCCGGGGGACACTTATTTTCAGAAAATTATTTATACATTTGGGTTATCGTGATTTCCGGCACCGGAGGGTCTGACACCCCGCAGCCGGAGGCAATAAACTGACTATAAGCCCACTATGCAACACCGTGTTTTTCAAGATAGATCCTAAACCAAAAACCAAAGTTTATCGATTATGGAATTTGAACTCAGATTTGTGGATTATGCAATAATGATAATCTACTTCGCATTCGTGCTCGGGATAGGCTGGGCGCTCAAGAAGTACATGAAGGACTCCACGGCCTTCCTCCAGGCGGGACGTTCGCTGCCCGCATGGGTGACCGGCCTGGCCTTCGTTTCGGCCAACCTCGGCGCCCTCGAGGTGATGGGTATGGCCGCCTCGGGAGCCAAGTACGGGCTTATGACCGTCCATTTCTACTGGGTGGGCGCGATTCCCGCGATGATATTCCTCGCGCTGTTCATGATGCCCTTCTATTACGGATCCAAGGCGCGTTCGGTGCCCGAGTACCTCAAACTCCGTTTCGACGAGAAGACCAGGGGTCTCAATGCCGTTTCGTTCGCCGTCATGACCATCTTCTCATCCGGGATCTCGATGTACGCCCTCGCGATGCTTATGGAGACGCTCCTGGGCTGGGATTTCACCACAGGGCTTTTCCTTTCGGCTGCTATCGTACTGGTTTACACCTACCTCGGCGGGCTCACCTCAGCGATATACAACGAGGTGTTGCAATTCTTCTTAATCGTGATAGGCTTCCTGCCCCTCGTGGTACTGGGCCTTATAAACATAGGCGGCTGGGAAGGTCTGAAGGCTACACTCGCAGGCTCCGACACGATGCTCCACGCGTGGAAATACACAGGCTCGGCCTCCGCTAACCCGATGGGTGTCGAGTGGATGGGTATCATTATGGGCCTGGGCTTCGTGCTCTCGTTCGGGTACTGGTGTACCAACTTCCTGGTAGTGCAGCGCGCGATGGCCGCGGGCAGCATGAATGCCGCACGCAAGACCCCGCTTATCGGAGCCATGTTCAAAATGTTCATCCCGTTCCTTGTGATACTCCCCGGTCTTCTGGCCGCAGCGCTCTTCGTGGGCGACAACACATTCATCCCACTGAAGGATGGCGTGGCAGGAGTATACGACTATGACAAGGTGATCCCGGTGATGCTGCATAAATATCTCCCCAACGGGGTGCTGGGCCTGGGTCTGACCGCCCTTATGGCCTCGTTCATGAGCGGTATGGCGGGTAACGTTTCGGCCTTCAACACCGTTTTCACTTACGACATCTACCAGAGCTACATCAAGCCCGGTAAGAGTGACAGGCACTACCTGAACGTAGGCCGCCTGGCTACCATCTTCGGTATCCTGGTGAGCATCGCCGCCGCTTATGTGGCCGCCCTGTTCAACAACGTGATGGACTTCCTGCAGCTCATCTTCGCCTTTGTCAACGCTCCCCTGTTCGCTACGTTCCTGCTGGGTATGTTCACCAAACGTACCACAGGACACGGTGCATTCTGGGGTCTGCTGGCCGGTATCAGCGCCGCTGCAGTACATCACGGCCTCACCGTACCCTACGGAGCGACATCGCTAATCAAGGGCGGATGGCTTTACAAGCTTGGTGAATACCCGAGCGAAATGGCCCAGAACTTCTATACCGCAACCTGTGCGTTCGTGGTATGTTTTATCATCACTCTGATAGTATCGGCCGCCACCAAGCGCACAAAGACCGACGAAGAACTCAAGGGTCTGGTATACTCGCTCACTCCCAAGCTTAAGAACGAAGCTATTAGTTGGTGGAAGACTCCTCAGGCTATCGCCATCGTCGTGGGTGCCATCACTATTGCACTGAACATAATTTTCTGGTAAAAACTAAAAAACGAAAAAGATATGGGACTCGATATAAAAATTCCTATCGGCTGGATGTTCACCGTCCTGGGACTGGTGCTCACCATATATGGCCTGGCCACATCCTCCGACAGTGCGCTGTATAAGGCGTCATTGGGTATAAACATCAACCTCTGGGCCGGCGTCGGTATGCTGGTGTTCGGAGTGGCGTTCCTGCTCATGTCCTACCTGCCCAAGAAGAAAGCGTAGGTTTAGAGCTCAAAGATGGTAAGAGCGTCCCGGTTAACCGGGACGCTCTTACCATCTTTGGAGGCGCCTTCATCCACTCTACACGGCGAAAAAGGTCTGAAAAGTCCTATAATTACAAAAGTGCCCCCAGAGGTGCTTTTTTCTTATCTACGCAGGCATTGTTCCTTTTTTGGAATAGTTTTTGTTAAGTTGTAGGCTACATTCGGCACAAGTCATGTACACCCCTCTGGCGGGAGGGGAGTGGTTTCTTTTTTTATAGGTTGGAGGGTGTAATATTTATGACTGATAATAAGCAGGTCCTGGTAACGGGTGCCGCCGGGTTCATAGGCTCGCACCTTTGCCGCAAACTACTCGACAGCGGAGCCAACGTCACAGGCATCGACAGTTTCGTGTCGGGCAATGCCGCCAATGTATACCGTCTCATGGAGAATCCCGCGTTCTCGATGGTCAAGCACGACATCACCGTCCCCTACTTCACCGAGGCCGACCAGATATACAACTGTGCCTCGCTCACCCACATCTCGCACCACCTCAACAGTCCCGTACAGGTCATCAAGACCAACCTCATAGGCAGCATTAACATGCTGGGGCTCGCCCGCCACACCAAGGCCACCATACTACAGGCTTCCACGGGTAAGATCTACGGCAATACCACTATCACCTCGCTCAACGAAACCTTCCCCGGCTCGGTGAACACCATGGGTAACACCTCGCCGTTTATCGAGAGCAAGCGCATGGTCGAGACGATATTTTCGGCCTACAACAAGGAGTACAATATCGATACCCGTATAGCCCGCGTGTTCAACACCTACGGCCCGGGAATGGCTCCCGACATGGAAAAGCTGATCCCCTCGATCATCACCAGCGCCCTGCGCAACAAGGAGATACACATTCACGGCAACGGAAGCCAGGAGCGGTGGATATGCTATGTGGACGATATGATCGAGGCCATGATGGCCCTCATGAACAGCCCCCGCGGCCAATATACCATGCCCATGAACCTGGGCTCGGACATTCCGGTGTCGGTGAAAAACCTCGTGGACCTCATAATAAGCCTCTCCGGCAGCCGCTCGAAGGTGAAATTCCTCGACCTGCCCGGCGAGTCGCTCATGCAACGCCATCCCGATATATCCTTCGCCCGCCAGGCTCTGCAGTGGGAGCCGTCGACGTCGCTCGAAGAGGGACTCTCCAACACCATAGAGTATTTCGACAAGATGCTCAAGCGTGAAGACCGCCACTTCGCCTATATGTCGTGGATAGAGATGTAGTACACTGAGGGAAGTGATTTGTTGGGCTACATGAGTTTTTCTAAAGCGTCGAAGACGCTTGTAATCCCCGCATCTGAAAACACTAACGAGGCGCAAGCCTCGTGCGAATGCCGCTTCGGGCTTCTGCCGGGAATAGGTCTCGTGAGGGAGATCACCCTCAGTTATCGTGTAACTAGGGAAGCTCCCGGAAGAGACCCCGGCAGAAGACGCGGCTAGACCTTTTGACTACTTTTACGGCAATGGTAAAAGTAGGTCCCGCTGAAGGCGAAATAACCTATTGTAAATATTTCTCTCTGTACCTTTTGTGCACACAAAAGGTACCCAAAAAGTGCCGCCTGCGGATATTCACTGACACGGATCTTCGTCCATCCTAAAACGTCGAACTCCTCCTTTTTAGCCAGAACCTCACGGCCTGTCTAACAGTCGTTAGACACAGCGTCGTTTTTTAACGGATTCCCTCGACCCCTGTCCGGGCGTGAATATCACGCAATTGGCGGAGGACAGATACTCGTTGAGTATCTTAATAATGTTCCTCTATTCCAGATAAACAGGCGGCCGATGCAAAAGCACCGGCCGCCTGTTTTGTGGATTTAATTCACCTTTCTCCAACTATCTAATCCTGCTTCGCAGGGAAACGCTTGCGGTATTCCGCCAACGCCTTACGCCTTATATCCTGCTCAACGCGGAAGAACTTAAGTATCTGCTGGGGGGTGAGTACCGCCCGAAATTCCGCTATATAACGCTCCTGCAGAGCGATCATAGCCTTACCCATATTGATCTGGGCCACCAGAGCCTGCTCGGCCTGGGCCGTGGAGAGGGTGTCGGGATCAGCCCTCAACATAAGCTGCTTCCCACGCTCAGAGTGAAAACGGCTCAACTCCTGGTCGTAACGCACGTAGATGGGTTTGAAGCGAGCCATGGTCGTATCGCTGAGGTTCAGCGCCTCCTTGATTTCCTTTAGTTTTACAGCCATCAGGGCCGCTTTGGGATTAGGTTTTGCCTCAGGGCCACCCTGCCTTTCCGGGGCTTGTTGAGCTATGGCGCTAAAACTGACTCCGGCAAACGCCAGAAGCAGCATACAATACACAATACTCCTTTTCATAATATTTCCGCATTATGGGTTAACCCGGCTGTTCTTTGAACTCCCTCATAAGGATATTCGCACACGGCCGGTATTAATAAACTTCGTACATCTGCTCTGTGACGGCCAGTGCTGCCACGGCGGAGATCTCCTCGTCAGACATGGTGGCGAATACCTCCTCTACGGTCTTAGGGACGTGGTATGCCGTCATGGTCGGATTCTTCCCTCCGTTGTTGTTGGCCACATACACCACCGCGGCTAGGCAGGCGGCACAGGCAGCGATAGACACCACGCGCCTGGTGAGGGACCATCCGCGGCGAACATGGACCACGCTTCTCCGCTCCTCCCCGAACAACAAACTATCCTCGGGGATACTCTTTCCGGCGGCCTCACGGCAGGCGCGCTCCACGGTGCGGCGGGTCACGTCGTCGAAAAACCCGTCTTTCACCTCGTAGGGCGTACGCTTGCCTACATCCTTAAAATCAAACTTCTTTTTCATGGCGTTACTTTTTAACGCTAATTATCTTAATCTTGTCTTCCTCTTACGCTGAGTTTCCCCGGGGTCCGGCATTCCCTTACGCGTTATCTATCATAAATGCCTTTACCTTCTCCTTGGCGTAGTGGTAGTTGGTCTTGAGCGTAGCCACCGACATACCCAGCACCTTGCTCATATCCTCGTAACTCAGCTCGTCGTAGTACCTCATGTTGAACACCAACCTCTGCTTCTCGGGCAGGCGCAGTATAGCCTCCTGAAACATCAATACTATCCTGTCGCCGCTCTCGCCGCTCTCCTCGTAGAGTGTAGCGCTCAGGCTCCTGGATACTTCCTCGAACGAGTCCGAGTCGCCCCTTCGGGAACGCAACAGCCTCAGGCACTCGTTTGTGGCTATACGGTAGAGCCAGGTGTAGAGCTTGCTCTCGCGGCGGAACGTGCCGATGAAGCGGTAGGCGTTGATGAAAGTCTCCTGCAGCACGTCCTCGGCATCCTCGTGCGAGACCACCATACGGCGTATATGCCAGTAAATGCGCGTGCGGTAACACTCCATCATAAGGGCCAGTCCCTCGCCGCAGGTATGCTCCTGGTCGAACAGCTTCAGTATTTCCTCATCCCTGCTACGGGCCATCCCTTTCATACGGTTACATGGTTTGGAACTAAAGTAATACAAAAAGTTAAATCCCCGGCAATAAAAACGTCTATGTGGGCGATTTTATGCAAAAAAGTTCAACGAAATTTAACTTTTCACTCTTGGGCGGGTCATAGAAACAAACGGTTACATTTAATTTTTAGTTTAATACTTTAAAAATCTAAACCATGAAAACACGTATTTTATTGACCGCAATCGCATCATGTATGTTCACAGCGCTTATGGCGCAGACCCCCGCTCCGGCAGCCGACGCAGCCCAGGAAAAACCCAAAACGCCCATGACAGCCGAAGAAAAGGCTACAAAAAGGGTGGATGGCATGAAGGAAAACCTCGCCCTCGACTCCAAGCAGGAGAGGAAGATGTATAACGTGATGCTCACCTATTACCAAAAGATGGACGCCATCATGGAACAGCGCAAGGCCCTCGAAGCTAAGACAATAAGCACGCAGAACGACCGTGAAGAGGGTGTGTCTTCTATCCTGACCGAGGAACAGAAGGCCAAGTACGATGAAATGCAGGCCAAGATCAACGCCCGCAAGGGAAGGCAGGGAGGCGCACGCCAGGGTGATATGGGTCCCGGCGGCCGAGGCCCGGCAGTTCCCTCTTCGAGGCCGGCTCCCGCACCTGCAAAATAATTGACGAGAAGTCTTAGGTAAGGTTATGTAAAAGGAGGCCCCCGCCATCGTGGCGGGGGCCTTTTTGTTGGATTGAATTCTTTCTTCGCACCTTTTATAAAGCGCCTCAGGCGCTTGTTTCTCCGCCAATTGGGGATATTCACGCCCGGACAGGGGTCGAGGGAATCCGTTAAAAAACGACGCTGTGTCTAACGACTGTTAGCGGGGGCGAAGATCCTGCTAAAAAGTAGGAGTTCGACGTTTTAGGATGTACGAAGACCCCTGTCAGTGAATATCCGCAGGCGGCACTTTTAGGGTGCCTTTTGTGTGCACGAAAAGTATAAAGAGAAATATTTGCAGTAGTTTATTTGTCTTCTGTCCTCTACTTTTGGCATTGCCCCAAAAGTAGGCAAAAGGTCTAGCCGCGTCTTCTGCCGGGGTCTCTTCCGGGAGCTTCCCTCGTTACACGATAACTGAGGGTGATCTCCCTCACGAGACCTATTTCCGGCAGAAGCCCGAAGCGGCG
>JAVBKU010000020.1:0-155534 GCA_031553875.1 Rikenellaceae bacterium
CGTTAATCGGGAAATATCTTCAAAACGGGATTGTATTTGATAGTCTTCAAATTTTACGACATTTCCATCCCGTCGTATTCGACGAATTTCTTCATCAATCTTCTTTTTCCGCTCTTCAAGTTCTTCTATTTTCTTTTTCGGGTCTTCGGTATTGTTGTCGACTAATTCTTTCAGTTTGTTAAAAATATCTTTGAATTTAGATTCCGTTCCGACAAATTTTCGTTCCTGTAATAAATCTAACATCTGAAAAACACGTTCAGTATGTTGAGTCAAAACATTATAAACCGTTTTTTCTATATCATCTATGTAGTTTCGGAGAAAATTATCATTCGTCCATGATTCAATATATTTTTTGGATCTTTCATAATTATCCACACCAAATGAAGTCAGGTCATCGTCTTCATCGAAATAATTCAGTTCTTCTAAGTACCATGCTAATTGACTTACCAGCTTTTCATTTGAGATGCTAATTTCGCCTTGTTCTTTGAATTGGGTATATAAAAAAGATAAAATGAGTGGTGCATTCCGAGACCGCAATAACTTGAGACTTGGGGCGCTTTTTAATTGTATTTCCAATTTCTGGTAGTCCATGGGCATAGACGGGTTAAAAAAATCTACTTCTCGTTAACTTCATCCTCAATATTCTTCTCTATGATTCGATATTTATCTTTGATATCTTCTCCCGAATAAAAATCAAGTAAGTCTTTTTTTGTTAAAATTCCATCTTTCAGGAACTTCTTCATATACTCTTGATTAAACTCCATAAGCAAGATAGATTTTTCTAATTGCTTCAAGATAGCCTTATTATTTTCAATGTTGTTGTAAACAAGAGATTTTATGGATAAGACCTCATTGATATCCTTTATAATTCGATTTACAAGAATTGCCAATAAGTCTTTGTCTAAATCAATTTGTTTTGTATTTAGAGCAATATCACGAGCCAACATATATGCAATTGACAAATTTGAATAGTCGCCCTTTTGGGAATCTACAACCGCAATGAATCCTATTCCAGAAATAAAACCAACATTTTCGGCATATTTAAGAATAGAATTATCAACCAGCGATCTGTCAAAAACAATAATACTAACTTTTCCATCTCTGTTTGCTTCCGCTTCAATTAACTGGCTCCATGCTGTATCTGTTTTTCGAGTAAAAATATCTTTGGATTCTACCTCTCCCAGACGAATGCTTTTATCGAATTTACACTCAATAACAATTCTCAGATTACTATCTCCGTTTACTTCACAAACAATATCTCCTGTTTTGTTTTTTGCAATATTGCCTGTTGTATTACCTGTAAGTATAGCCCTGTCTTTTAGCCGTTTTTCTTGAAAATGATTGTTCAGGAACTCTGCAATTTCGTCTTCTGCCAGAATTCCTTTTATGGTCGATTTATAAAAGAGTTCCTTTTTCATCTCGAAAACCATTTTAAGACTTTCGAGTTCTGTGCCCAGTTCATTGGATGTTTTAGACAAAAAAGAAGAAATTCTATCTTCCATTAAAGCTAATACTCCAATGTATATGGCACGCAAGAGTTTTTCATCCCGCTCATTTGCCGAAAGATTGTTGAAATAGTTAAAAACGATTGGATTCTCGATTTCGAATTCCTTTATTTCAACACGGTTGAGTTGTTGGTTCAATTTTATTGTTGACATTATCCTATCCTTTCATATGGATATACATTTTTAAAATTCCTGTGTAAATAAGAACCATGGGAAGGCGCTTCCAATAGGTTCTGAAACTCAAACTCAGGAACTCCTTTATATATGTAAAGACTACCGTTTAAAAAACGAACATAAACGATTTGATTTTGCTCATCATAACCTATACTTTCAATGTTTGAAGAGCTAACGAGTTTCATTTCTGGTAAATTCATATTTTGTAATTTTTATTACGCCAAGACTTCAGTAATTTATTGTATTCTTGTCGTGGGTTATCGATTTCATTCAACCATTTTTCAGAGGGCTTGGGATCTGAACTTTTGGGAGCATTTGCTATTTTGAAAAATTTCACACGAGAAGGTATTTTTACCGCTTCACCTGATATCAAAGCTTCTCCCGTTCTTAAGCTTGGCAATAAATCTACCATACTTTGCAGTTCATCTTGTACTGCAGAACGTATATGGCCTCTGTCTTTTGAATTATTCATTCGCAAAGCGACTATTGTTCCACATTGGCTTAAAACAGTTTCATCTAGCTCGGAAGGTCTTTGTGTTACTAACAATAATCCAACTCCATATTTTCGTCCTTCTTTTGCAATCATTTGGACAGTTCTTGAAGATATTGAATGCTCTCCTGCTTTCAAGTAGCTATGCGCCTCTTCTAATACTATCAATAGGGGTTGGTTTTTCCCTCCTACTTTTGTGTTTACACCCCAAAATAAGCCATCATAAATGATTTTTAGCAATGTTCCAGATATTGAAGACATTATTTCACTAGGAATGCCTGACAAATCTAAGATTGTTATTGGCAAATCATTTCCTAACCATTTAAGAAATGTTGTGTCCAAGTCTTCCTCAATTTTACCGTCTTTATCGGGTGTTAACTTGCCTGGAGAAAATAAAAAGGCGTAACTGCCATCATTGAGCTTATTTCTTATGCTATCTAAAAAGCTAAGCAATCCTTTTGCTTTTTGATTTAAGAAAGGGGCGCTACTTCCTAATCCTGCGGGTTGATATTCATTCGATTTTAGCGTTTCAATATCGCCCACTACAGTTTTAGCCGTAACCGTTATTCTATCAGTTTGAAAGGTTTGTCGTTCAAAATCATCTAACTCAAACCAGAGCCTTTTTATACTGAAGGGGATTGGAGAATCTGCAGTAATTGACTCCTTTTGTACTTCAATTTCATTTTTTTCTGCACTTTCAATTTTTGCTTTTACAACCTTCTCCCTTACATATTCCCTGTTTTGTTCAGACAAATTTCCAGAAAATATCTTCATTAATTCATTAAATGGAAGTGCCCAGAATGGTATATGCAATTTATTATCTTCCTCCATGGAATTAATTTCTATAACTTTCGAAAATTTTGATAAAGCGTCATTATATTCCCCATGTGGATCTATAACTAAAATTCTTGAACTCGGAAATTTTCTACTTGCAATCGATTCTAATAATACTGATACAGAATTTGATTTTCCACTACCTGTTGAGCCAACAATCGCACAATGTCTTGATATTAATTTATCTAAATCTATTCTAGCATCCAAACTCTCAGAAACACTTATATTGCCCACGGTTATTGAGTTAGACTCTTCATATCCTCCGTATATTATGTCAAGATCATTGATTGTTACTAAATGGACTTTATCTCCTGTTGTTGGAT
Organism: Rikenellaceae bacterium; assembly: GCA_031553875.1. Lineage (GTDB taxonomy): Bacteria > Bacteroidota > Bacteroidia > Bacteroidales > Rikenellaceae > JAVBKU01. The sequence goes on from JAVBKU010000020.1 coordinate 3,327, forward strand.
ATTGCGTAACTCCTCTTTCAAATCGCTTTCCAACCTGTTCTCCTGCTAAAACGATGTTTATCCATCTCGTGTTTTTCAATTGTTCATAATCTTTTGCGACAATTTCTCTCAAACTTTCAGGGATTGCCGCAGAGCCGATCTGGGTTACTATTCCATATAAATTAGCATATCCTAAAGGTATTCTAACAAAAGAGCCTATTTGTCCTACACGATATACGACCCCGTCAATAATAGGCATATTGGATTTAATACTATCGAAAAGTTTAACTGAAATATTATTCCCGCTAATACTATCTATCTCACCTATTTCAGTTATTTCATTTTTTGACATTTTGACCGATCTTTTTTATTTCATTGTCACTTATCATTGAATTAAGAAATCCAACAAGTTTGCAAAAATCAGGTAATATAAATTCCCCCTTCCCTGTCCAAATTTCTTCGCCTTTAGTTTCTTTTTCTAATTCTTCTGTTGGATCAGTATAAGCATCCTCATCAAAATAAAGATTAAGAGTTATAGTATCATCTTTAGACGGTTCTGATTTTAAAATCCACTCTCCAAAGTTACAGCCAATGACAGCTGACCTGGAAGCGTATATGGATATTTTAGAATTTTCTCTTCCGATTTTTGTTATATTAGATTCTTCTTTGATCAAATCATATTTATCAAAAATTAGCCCTATTACATGAGAGGTCGTTTTTGTTTTTAATGCAGATATTATACGAGAGTTGATATGCTCATCACCCCAAGAATAGCCACAAGTTATTAGTATCGTATCATCTTGTTTAAGAAAATTAGATAACCGATCCAAAAGACTTTCATAAGGTTGTTTTTTCGAATCTTTATATTTCAGGGTTGAAGGATAAATTAGGATATCGTCGTCATCGGGAGAAACCCTCAATATTTTTTCTGTATCCTTATCAAAATGCCACCCTAAAGAACCATGAATTTTCCAAAGTTTAGTTTGCTTTGGCAAAAAAGAAAAATCTTCCACAGATTCAGGATTAAAAAATGCTCTGAGACTTCCACAAAAACCATCATAATATGGCACCTCTTTGTGCTCTAATCCTAATTCAAATAAAAAATCATAATTTGTCGTGAATATTTCAATAGGGTACTTCCTTTCTGCTTGACCAATCCAACCAGCAAAATCTGCTTGCACCAATTCACTAACAATATCTTTTGCTACAATTTTATCCTCACTACTTTTGTGAACGCTAATTTTTTCTCTGACTCCTTTCTTGACTTCCTTAATTAAGTCCGAGAAATCCGCTTGATTCATAGAATTTAATGTCCCTTTGCCAATGAAGGAAAATTTTTGTTCTAGGTTAGAGAGTATTGTTTCGATATTGTAATTTTCAGCGCCCAATTCTTCTTTGATTTCCTCAAGAGCGTCTTTATATTTTTTATTCGTTTCTCCGATTTTTTCAACGATTTCTTTTGTCATTTTTCCTATTGCAGGTACAATGAGTGATTTTTCATTTTTGAAAGCCAAAGAACTTCCTGCTCCAAAAAGAAAACCTATTTTTTTCTTGTCAGAGATTAAGATTTGTTGAATACCGCGGATGTATTCTGACGGATCGTGTGTTAATATCTCCATATTCGTATATTTATATTGTCTAGAACAACTCTTTCGGATTAATTTTCAGAAATTCCTCATAAGGAATTCCACCAGTGCCGGCCAGTAACATTTTGTCGGGATGAAATTTTTCGTTAAATATTCCCATCCCGGCGTTATCAGCACTGGCTCCACTTTTTACTTCCAACCCTATTACCTTATCTCCTTTTTCAAGTATAAAGTCTACTTCATTATTACCTTCTCGCCAGTAGTAGAGATTATACCTCTCGGAAATGGAATGATTCAATAAATGAGCACCAACAGACGATTCAACCAGCCTGCCCCACAGCTTTGGATTCACAATGGCAGTTGAATAGATTTCGTCATCTTGCGATGTTAGTAATGCGTTATTATATACCTGAAACTTTGGGCTGGATGACCGTTGGCGAATTACGCTTCCGGCATATTTTTCTAATCCTCCTAACAGACCGCAATCAGATAATAATTTAAGGTAATTTGCCAAAGTCGTTGTATTTCCGGCATCTTGTAACTGTCCTATGATTTTGGTATATGATAAGATCTGCCCTGAATATAGGCAGCCAAGTTCAAATAACCGTTTGAGCAACGCAGGTTTATCCACACGAGTCAGCATCAAAATATCTTTGGATATGCTAGTCTCTATAAGTGAATCCTTGATATAGTTTTTCCAACGTTCTTCATCACCAATTAACGATGCTGAACCTGGGTATCCTCCGAAATATATATACTGCTGGATTGACCAACCAAACGCAGCCTCCATTTCATCAAACGACCAGTGTCCAAGATAAAACGTCTCAAAACGACCGGCTAGCGATTCCGTTAAACCTTTCTGAATAAGAAGACGAGATGACCCTAATAGAATAACCTTAATATTTACATTCTCACGGGTATCCTTATCCCATTGCTGTTTGACAATCTCACTCCAGTTATCGATCTTTTGTATCTCATCAATCACTAGGAGGTATTCCGAAGCGCCGGAGGCTTTCATTTTCAGTCTGGCTGTCTCCCAAGCCTGCATAAACCATGCTGAGTTAGTTGCCGCAATAGCGTCAGCTGACTCATATACATATGATATGGACAATTGAGACAACAATTGATTCACCATAGTGGTTTTACCAACTTGACGAGGCCCAAGAATTACCTGAATGAACTTTCTCGGCTCATCTATTCTTGATTTAACATGTTTCAAATAAGGACGTTCGTACATCTTGAAATAATTTACTCAATATTGAAAGCAAATTTACTCAAAGTTTTTATAATGCCAAAATAAATAAGATTTTTTTATCCGATTTTTCTCCACTGATTCTCTCGTCTTCTGCACATTAAGCTGGCAGCTAAAGCTAGCCGTAATTTCGCAAACAACACGGAACTGTCAATTGTGTAATGTCACACAAGGCATATCCTCCGTAGAGATGGAGTTACGGGAAAAGCACATAGAATCAGAGACCGGTGATGAATGGTAGCATCATGCCGGACATGGCAAGTGTACTTAGGCCGGCCAGTATTAAAAAAGCAGAGTAAATAATTCGTGTTAGTAACGCCGGGTTCTATGGCCGACTTACAACACATAAAAACAAACAATGACATGGAATTTATAATGATAGACGCAGCTTTATTTGATTCGCTAATCGAGAAACTAAATAAGTTAGTAGATGAAGCCAATAAGATACGTAACAATGGTAAAGATGCCATCTTGGGACAGTGGCTGGATGGCCAGGAGGTTTGTGAAATCCTGGGTGTCACCAAACGGACATTACAAACATTACGTGAAACAGGTAAAATAGCCTATACAATGGTGAAGCATAAAACCTATTATCGACCTAAAGATGTGCAGATTTTTCTTGATAACTCGATTAAAAAAAGAGGCTTATGAAAAATCAGTTAGAAGAACAGCTAATTTCATTACTGGAATTAGTTGAAAGGTTAAGTGTCATTGCTTCTGAAATAAGAACACGTACAAAGTCTATTATTGACCAAAGTGTAAATAAATCGGGTTCAATGACGACACTCCCCAAAGATGACTGCCTTATGAAACATGCTAAGACCCATCAATCAGACGAGCGGATAATTTCATTGATGAAAACCATTGAAACTCTTAGCAGTACTTTGTCTGAAATAAGACAAAGCACGATGAGACGACCACTGAACAACGAATTATCAGTAAGATTAAGGGTAAGTCGTCGAACGATACAAGAGTGGAGATATAGTGGACAGATTTCTTATTTTCGAATAGGCGGTAAGATAGTCTTTCGGGAGAGCGATATCCAAGCTATACTTGAAAAGGGGTTTCGTAGTGCATTTAGATAAGTACGCAGCTTATCGCAAATAAGTTCAGCCGCAAGATTTCTTGCGGCTGATATGTGTCTATATGTATGAATTTTCTATAGTGGAAGTAATACGTAATTTGGTAACTGAAAAAATGTGGGTTTTTGGGCTATTTTGCTTCTTAGAAAATGACAAAAATCAGCTATTTTGAGTAGATTACGTTTCGTTTGTGTAATTATGTGATGTTTTGCATAGGGATTTGACGAGCCATATCAGCGGCCATTCGTTCGCCAATATGGATAGTGATAAATACTCCGAATTTGCCGGGCCCCTGACCAAACTTTTCGAGCCCATATCGGAAATTATGCGTGAAGAAGCCTACGACAATTGGCGCACCATTGTCAACGAGCATGTCGTCCGAGCCGTATCAATCCGCCTTATGGATATTTATATGGGAAAGGAAATGGCTGAGGAAAGAATAAAAAGAGAGAAAAGGCTACAATTTATCTATATCGAACCGCTTGTAGAAAAGCTCAAAGAATTCGAAAAACTGAGAGATGATAAAGGCATCACTTTCACTGAATTTTATCCCGAACTTATAGCTGTGTTCAAATAGTATATTTACAGCGATTCCAATATCTTCTTCAGCACCACCTGGGCTGAAATTTCGCGATTTGCGGCCTCGGGGATCACAATAGAGCGCGGACCTTCGATCACATCGTCGGTGACGATCATATTGCGCCTTACAGGCAGGCAATGCATAAAGCGGGCGTCGTTGGTCAGCGCCATCTTGCGACTGTCCACCGTCCACGCGCGGTCGGTGGAGAGTATCTTGCCGTAGTTGGGGTCGGCATAGGCGGCCCAGTTCTTGGCATAGATGAAATCCGCCCCCTCGAAGGCCTTATCCTGATCGTATTCGATCTTAGCGCCCCCCACGAACTGGGGATCGAGCTCGTAGCCTTCGGGATGCGTGATAACAAAATCGTAGTCGGTGGCGTTCATCCACTCGGCAAAAGAGTTGGGCACGGCCTGCGGCAGGGCACGGGGGTGCGGGGCCCACGACAGCACCACCTTGGGCCGCGGCTTCTCCTTATATTCCTCGATGGTGATAAGGTCGGCGAAGCTCTGCATCGGGTGCCTTGTGGCGGCCTCCATGCTCACCACGGGGCGGCCTGAGTATTTGATGAACTGGTTAAGTATCTCCTCGTTATAGTCCTCCTGTTTATTGGCGAACTGAGCGAATGAACGCACCCCGATAATGTCGCAGTACGACCCTATTACGGGCACGGCCTCCAGCAGGTGCTCGGCCTTGTCGCCGTCCATGATGACGCCGCGCTGGGTTTCGAGCTTCCAGGAGTCCTTATTTACGTCGAGCACGATAACGTTCATGCCGAGGTTCATCGCCGCCTTCTGCGTACTAAGACGCGTGCGCAGGCTGGCGTTGAAAAATATCATCGTGAGCGTCTTATTGCGCCCCAGGTGGCTGAAAGCGTACCTGTCGCGCTTCACCTCCTGTGCCTCCTTGAGGGCCGAGGCGAGATCGCCTATATCGTGTACGTTGGTAAAATGCCTCATCTTCTTATATTTTTTCCCGGACGATCGATCCCCGTCCGCGGTTACATCACAAAATTATGAAATATATGGACCCCTGCCAACTTCGTGCCTACTTTTTGAAAATAAAATAAACCGCAAGCACCAAGAACACGAAGCCTATCATATGGTTAGCCCGGAAAGTTTCGTGGCGGAACACGACAAGGGTAAATATCGTGAAGACTAGCAGGGTGATCACCTCCTGCATCACCTTCAACTGCCAGAGGGAGAACGGGCCGCCGTTACCGTCGAAACCTATGCGGTTGGCCGGCACCTGGAAACAATACTCGAACAGGGCTATCCCCCAGCTTATAAGGACTATTGTAGGCAGGGCCCACTTCCCCATGCCGCTGATGTGCGTGAATTTGAGGTGGCCGTACCACGCCACGGTCATAAAAACGTTGGAAACGACCAACAGGAGAATAGTGTAGAAAGCCTTCATAACGAGGATGTTTGTCCCCGCAAAAGTAATAAAAAACGGATATGGCGCGCTTGCTCCGGGCAAAGAATAATTAAATGTCCCCGCCTCGGCCCGAAATGACCGCCGCGGGGACACGAACTATCGGGCTGCCACAGGCGGCCATACCGCCCACTACCCTACTTCGACGGCTTACCCATGGTCCCCTTTATCCATTCGGTGATATCCTTCAGCACCACGGGAGCTATGGTTTCCTCAATGGATTCATACTCGCTCACCATACCGGTCTTCGCGGTCTGGAACATATGGTTGAACCCCTCGTATTTGCGGATAACGTGCCGCTTGTCCTGCTTGACAAGGCGCGCCAGAGCGTCGAGGTTCATGTCGGCGTCTACCTGAAGGTCCTTAGTCCCATTAAAGGCAAAGAACGGGCGGGAAGAAGCCTTTTTGATGTCCTCCAACGGGTCGTAGGCGATATAATAGCGCATCCAAGGCACAGAAGCTGCCTGCTTTATCACCGCCACGGCATTATTTCGCATCCCTATGGGAAGTTCCTTCTGTGTACCTGTAAAAAGGGTGTCGGCAATGATATTTATATCCTTCAGCACCTCTTCCTTAGGGTTATTAAGTACTATGTCATAGCATTTCCTGAGTACATCGGTATAATCCTTGACCGTATTTTCCGGCGTGCCCGACTTTAGGCGTATCTCGTAATTCTGTTTGATGAGTATTTCCTCCCCCTTTACCAATCCTCCGGCCATCGACACCATAAAGGCAATACCCGGCTCGCGGGCGGCGGCCATAAAGGCGATGGTGCCACCCTCGCTGTGGCCGATTATGCCGATCCTCTTGGGGTCGACCTCGCTCCTTGTCAACAAATATTTATACGCACAGAGCGCGTCGCCCATAATGTCCTCAGTGGTAGATGCCGAGAGGGCCTTACGTTTCTCGCGCGACTTCTCCCCGTAGCCCCTGTCGTCGTATCTGAGCACGGCGATACCGTTACGCGTAAGATAATCGGCCAGCACAAGGAACGGTTTATGACCCATTATCTCTTCGTCACGGTTTTGCGTGCCGCTGCCGGTCACAAGTATCACGGCGGGGAATTTACCGCCGCCTTTCGGATAGGTAAACGTGCCTTTAAGGGTTATATCCCACTTCTCGTCCGGGAAGCTCATCTCCTCGGCCTCGTACGGGAACGGCGGCTTCGGCTCCTGCGGACGGTTGTAGCCAGCGAATCGGGTCAGTTTAAGTGGGTAGAAATGGCCTCTCTGCAAAAAAGTCCCTTCGAGGATCGTATCGTTTACCATCTTCCCCGTCCACTTGGCATCCGTCGGCGGCAGGATGGTCAGCGTGATCTCCTCTCCGTCAACGGCGACAGACACCTTCATCCCTTTAGCATTTTGCATGGGCGAGTCGGCTGTAGCGATATAACCCTCTTCCCCCTTTTGGATGTTATATATTATGGTGAGCCCCGCGGGACCCATCTTCAACGTTCCTTTCCACTGGCCCGCCAGTTCCTGTGCGGACGACACTGTAGCCCCCAGGAGGTACAACAAAAGCATTAGGTGTCTTATCATATCATAATTATTTAGGGTGGTTAAACAAATATAGTAAAATGACGGGAATATTATATTTATCTTTCCTATTGCTATCATAAACTCTACTCTATAATGCGTAATATCTTAGTACCTATCACCGCCCTATTACTTTGCATTAATATGTGCGTCGGGCAGATACTCCCCGATTCGGCCATAATAAAGCGCATAGAGGCCTTCAGACCCTCAGGCGGCGCCATGATACCCTCCGACCTGAAACGTCGCCTGGGGACCACACATGCGGGCGGCAGGTACAATTTTACCAAAGAGCCGTTCCTTATCGAGGGAGCGAAAAAGGTGAAAGAACTGGGCTACGGGACCATCAAACTGTGGTTCAACGTTTTCAATATCGGTACAAACAGCTATCCCTATAACTCCAAATGGGACCTCCCGCAGGGAGCGACGATGAAAGATCTGGCTTCGCATCCGTACTTCAAAAAGGTCTTCTCGATGGGATTCACAACTATCTCCCTTGTGAATACCCGCTACTTTCCGAAGCACGGCGCGGATGTTTCCGCGGAGTTGTTGGATAAGGCGGAGCAGGAGATATATGACCTTACCAAATACCTGCTGAAGACCTATGCCGACCGTGATATAACGTTCATAATCCAGAACTGGGAAGGGGATTGGCTATTACGCGGCGGCACGGGCCCGGAGGCGAAGTGGCACATCAACGGGGTGCCCGAGGATTATCTCCAGAGGGTAAACAATATGTGCAAATGGCTCGGGGCACGGCAACGGGGCGTGGACCGCGCGAGGGCCGAGGCGGCGGGCGGCAAATCCAGATGCCGCGTACTCCATGCCATAGAGGCCAACCGCGTGATGGACGGGATGAAGGGCATCCCCTCGATAGCCTCACACGTACTGCCCCGCGTAGAGGCCGACCTGGTCTCCTGGTCGGCCTACGACGGCATCCCGTGGAATGCGAAGAGAGCCACCGCAGCCGACGGTCTGCGAATGTATAAGGGTATCGATTACCTGCGGGCCAACCTCCGCCCCACCGCGTACATGGGAGGCAAAAAAGTGGTCATGATAGGCGAGATAGGCTATGCGGAGAATGTAGACAAACGCACCCCGGAGAGTATTGCGGCGATGTGGGATGTTTTAATGGCTGTGTATTTCGCACAGGACATCCCGCTGATATTCTATTGGGAACTCTATTGCAACGAGACCAAAGTCGACGAGGCCGTAAAGAAGTCCTACCCTATAAAGACTGCTGACGAACTGCGCGGATTCTGGCTTATACGCCCCGACGGCAGTAAAGGCCACGCCCAAAAATATTTCGAGACCTTGCTTAAAAGCTCAGGAAAACATTACGAACGATAGCGGTCCGTTAATTTATTATCGCGGGGCTTGTCCATTACAAAACCGTTATTTAAATTTGTTATAAACTAACTCGAGAATCTGCATAAATAATGAAACCTTCCAAACAAAGGATACAGGACGCCATCAACCACCGGGTGAGCGACAAACTGCCCGTGGATTTCGGCTCTACCGCCGTCACCGGGATGCACTGCCGCATAGTCGAGCAGTTGCGCCGCCACTACGGCCTCGAAGAGCGTCCCGTGAAGATAGTCGACGCCTTCCAGATGCTTGGCGAGGTGGATCAGGAACTTGGGGCCATCATAGGTACCGACTGCGTGGGGATCGGCGGCCCGACGGATATCTTCGGGCACAACGTCGCTCGTTACCATGAGCAGACCACTCCCTGGGGCCAACACGTACTCGTTCCCGAGGGACTCGACCTCGCGCCCGACGCCAAGGGAGATATTTACGTTTGGGCCGGAGGCGACCGTGCCTATCCCCCGAGCGCCGTCATGCCCGAAGGGTGTTTCTTCGTCAACGCCATCGAGCGCCAGCCGCCTATCGAGGAAGATAAGCTCAACCCCGAGGATAACCTCGAAGAATTCGGCCTGCTCTCTGATGCCGACCTCAAACATTACGCCCGCGTGACCACAGAGGCGGCCGCCACCGGTAAGGCCGTCGTGGCCAGCTTCGGGGGTACGGCCTTGGGCGACGTGGCTTTCATCCCGGCCATGAACCTGCCCTCGCCGCGCGGTATCAGAAGCGTGGTGGAGTGGTATCTTTCCACGGCCCTGCGCCCGGATTACGTTCACAAGATGTTCGAAAGGCAAACGGATATAGCCATCGAGAACTACCGCCTCCTGTGGGATCTCATTGGCGATAAGGTCGACGTGGTTTTCACATGCGGCACCGACTTCGGCACGCAGGATTCGCAGTTCTGCTCGCCGGAGACTTTCGATGAGCTGTGGACGCCCTACTACCGCCGCCTCAACGACTGGATCCATGCCAACACCTCGTGGAAGGTGATGAAGCACTGCTGCGGCTCTATCGTCCCCCTGCTGCCCAATATGATCAAGGCCGGGTTCGACATCATCAATCCCGTTCAGATCAATGCCGCCGGGATGGACTCGAAGATGCTGAAAGAGCGCTTCGGGAAAGACCTGACATTCTGGGGTGGCGGCATCGACACACAGAAGATACTCCCCTACGGCACACCAGCTGAAATCCGCGACCATGTGAAAAGCCAATGCGAGATACTGGAAAAAGACGGTGGATTCGTGTTCAACGCCGTACATAATATCCAGGCGAACGTTCCCGTGGAGAATGTGGTCGCCATGATCGAAACCATCCGCGAACTGCGTAAGTAGTATTCGGAGTAAAATAAAATGGGCCGGACAATATGTCCGGCCCATTTTTATTTAAGGCTATATATTAACATGCGACCCCCTGCTTGTAAGGCATAGAGCCACGTGTTACATTATTGATTCATCATCGGTGTCCCGGCGGGGATTTTCTTGCGGTCGGGGCGGTACAGCAGAGTGTACTCGGAGTTGTACTGTGGTTGTCCATCGACTTCGATCACCACCTTGAAGCGGTCGATATTACCCCAATGCGGGAGCTTGAAGCGCGCTGTCGGGCCCTCGACGTTGGTGTTTTCGGGAGCGGTCTTTGGCGTCCACGTGAGAATTTCTGTTTTCTGACCTGCGGCTACAAGGCTTATACGGAACATTCCCGTCTTAACATCCTGATAACGGTCGTTCAGCAGCCATATATCAGTAAAGAACTCCTCCCCTTCATTCCATACGAACTTGCTGAATCGTGCACTCGAACATACCGGGCGGCAAGCGTTGCTCACGGCATAGAACGCCGGTTTGATAACTGTCGGGTAGGCGATCAGCGAGTTGTTAGCCGCAGCGGGCCAGGGCTCGTCATAGCACCAGTTCAGGGCCATGGCACAATACGGCTTCTGGCGGCGGGCCTCTTCGTAGATGGCCTTATAGCCTTCGCACTGTAGCAGCTGGCTCTGGGCGACCAACTCTTCCAGGGATTTGGCCTTGCCAAAGTAACGTTCGAGAGTAGAGGGTATCAGCCATGTGTCGCCCACCCACACACCGAACGCGTGGTGCGCCTGCCAGGCTCCTCCGGGAGTTACAGGGAACAGTTCTTTCTCGGGAATTATCTTTTTGAGTACCTCCACAGGCGACGCTCCCGGCATACCAAACTCGGTATAAGCCGTATAATGCGCCGTATTCATAGCCTCGAATACCTCGCGGCCATCCTGGTAGACGAACACGTAACTTCCGTGGGCCATTCCCATAACGGGAGATGTCGGATTGTACGGCACCTGGGGGTCAAGCTCAAGGCAAAGGGAGTTCAGCAGGCGCAAAGGGAGGGACTGGTCGGTCATCTTAGACCAACTATTGAACAGCTCGTTGCCGCCGCACCACAATGCGATACAGGGGTGCTTGCGCAGGCGCTTGATGATCGATATGGCCTCCTGGCGCAGTATACTGAGGTAGTGGGGGTCGTCGGGATAGTTGTTGCACGCGAGCGGAAACTCTTCCCACACCATGATACCCTTCTGGTCGCAAAGTTCAAAAAATGATTCTTTGTTGATGATACCGCCGCCCCAAATCCTGAACATATTGAAGTTGGCCTTCACTCCCAGGTCGATAAGATCCTCGTAGCGCTGCTTGGTGATGACACCGGGGAATATCTCGGGATTGACCCAGTTGGTCCCCTTGGCGAATATCTTGCGGCCGTTGATCTCGAACTGCGCGGGAGGCACGCTGCGGCCCTTCGGGAAGTTGTCGGGCTGTATCCACGCTCCCTCGTTCATCACGAGCTTCACACGCCTGAAACCTATCTGCTGGGTAACCTTATCCAGCACTTTACCGTTGGGTTCGGTAAGTTCGAAAGTAGAAGTATACAAGTAAGGCGTACCGTGGTCGTGGGGCCACCAAAGGGTAGGTTTCTGCAGCGAGGCGGCTATAGCCTTGCCGTCCATCTGCCCTTTGAGAGAAAGCACCTGCTTGCCCTGGGCGTCGCGCAGAGTCCACTTGTAATTTTTACCCTGGGCCCTTGTAGACTCGACGTCTATATTGATACTAGCCGAAGAGAAGTCATTCGCCAGGATATAACGCACATAAACATCGTCGAGATGGGCGTTCTCACGCACCTCTATGCCAGTCTCATCCCATATTCCCAGGGGCACCAGGCGGGGATGCCAGTCCCAGCCGTAGCTCACGGCCGGCTTGGCCACATGCGACGCCTGCGAACGATCGACAGGGAAGGGAACACGCTTGGGCACAGGGAAAACCAGCACCTTAAGCTCATTGTTAGCCTGCAGGTCGTCTGTAAGATCGACGTTCACATAGGTGAACATACCCTCCTGGGCAAAGAGCTGCTTGCCATTGAGTATTATCTGGAACTGGTAGTCGATACCCTTGGAGACGAAGAACAGCCTCTGCCCTTCCTTCAAGGCCGGGCGGGGGAACGACGTGCGGTAGGTGTAGTACATATCTTCCATCCAGCCGAACATCTTGTAGTTATCCGAATATTCGTAGGGAGGGTAATTCTCGGCCTTGGCGATGTCTAACTGCACCGCTCCGGGCACAACCGCGGGAATAAATTTTTCGGGAGCTGCATTTTCGGTTTTGGCGTATCCCACCTCCCACTTCAGGGGTTGGATCGCGGCGGATATCGGAGAACACGCGAGCAGTAATCCGACAAGTAACAATAGGTTCTTTTTCATAATTTAGCGTAGTGAATAAAGTATAGGTGAAACTCGATTTATAATCTGCCGATGGATACAAAGATAACCGTTTCGCCGAAAATCGCAAAGAAAGGGGTGCCTGGAACGGTAATATCAGCCGGAATAGAGATATGGTATTTATTTATATATTTGTATAATATAGCCCTATTTAAAACAATATTCAGACCAGCAAAATAATCCGCCGCTTCGGGCTTCTGCCGGAAATAGGTCTCGTGAGGGAGATCACCCGAAGTTATCGTGTAACGAGGGAAGCTCCCGGAAGAGACCCCGGCAGAAGACGCGGCTAGACCTTTTGCTACTTTTGGGGCAATGCCAAAAGTAGAGAACCAAAAGCGAAGCTAATGTAGAGTTGTATATTAGTCCCTAAAACAAAAACCATATCCCCACTTAACCCCTCGAACGCCATGACTAAAAAATTAAACCGCCGACAATTCGTCAGTAAAGTCGCATTGGGCTCAGCAGGTATCGCCTTTTTCCCCTCGCTGCTCGGCGCCGCGGGTTGCGGCAAAAATAGCGCTAAATCGCTTCCCGTTGTCGACGAGGCGGATATATGTGTGTTAGGGGGTAGTTGTACTGGCGTTTTCGCAGCGGTAAGGGCCGCCCGCCTCGGGGCTAAAGTCATCATTGTCGAGACCCAGAACTCTTTCGGGGGAGTGGCCACCAACTCCCTTGTCAACGTGTGGCACACGCTCAGGGATGCCGAATTCAAGGAGCAGATAATCGCCGGCCTGAGCGAGGAGACCATGAAAAGGCTGGAAAAGCGCAAAGCCGTGATCACCTACGAGAGAAATCACGAATGGGCCTTCCGCTTCAATTCTCAGGAGCTGAAAATAGAGCTCGACGAGCTGGTGTTGGAATCTAATATAAAGCCCTACCTGCACACTCTTTTTTCCGAGCCGCTGTTAGACGATTCGGGCAAATTGACGGGGGTTATTATCGACAATAAATCGGGCCGCGGCATCATAAAAGCCAGATACTTCATCGACGCTACCGGCGACGGCGACCTATGCTACCGCCTGGGGCTCCCCTCCTACGCCGCCGAACACCTCCAGCCGCCCACCATGTGCGCCCAGATAGACCACTTCGACGCCGAGGAGGTAGGCAAGCTCATTCGCGAGCACGGCGAGGAGTACGGCATCCCCCCGGGATTCGTGTGGGGAGGCAGCCAGCCGGGGACCAAGACCATCATGATGGCCGGGACGAGGGTCTTAGGTGTGGACTGCAGCAATGCCGCCGACCTCACCCGTGCCGAGATCGAGGGGCGCAGGCAGGTGAGGGCCATCATGGATATGATGCGCAAATACAAGGGGATAGAATTCGGACTCAACACCCTGCCGTCATATATCGGAGTGCGGGAGACACGCCACATAAAATGCCTGCACCAGGTGAGCGACGAGGATACGATGATGGGGGTGCACTACGACGACGCTATCGCCAACGGCTGCTACAGGCTGGACATACACCATCAGGAGAAGCCGGGGCTGACGTTCCGCTATCTGGACGGCACGCAGGTGTACAAACGCCCCGGGTATCCCCCCGAAGAGAGCCGCTGGAGGCCCGAAACCCCGACCGATCCCACCTTCTACCAGATCCCGCTGCGATCGATAATTCCCGGGCAGTACGACAACCTTATGCTGGCGGGACGTATGTTGGACGCGGGTACTATCGCATTTTCAGGCATACGCGTAATGGTCAATATGAATCAGCTGGGCGAAGCTGCCGGCGTGACGTCTTATCTGGCCCTCGATCAAAATAAATCCGTTTCGAATGTAGACCCGCAGGAAGTCAGGGAAACCCTGAAAAAGGGAGGGTCCATAATAATATAATATCCGTACATCCGTGGCGTCTTTCGCCCGCTGCTTATCATTATGCCGATGAGAACTCTACTTTTAACAGGCTTTTGGCTTTTGTTTTATACCCTCGCCGCAGGTGCGGAGGAGTCCCCGCGCAAGGCGGTGCCGTTAAACGCGGATTGGAAATTCCATAAGGGGGAGGTTGTGAACGGGCAGGCCCCGGGCCTCGACGACAGCGGATGGAGCAAGGTGCGCGTGCCCCACGATTGGGCCGTCCGCGAACATTTCGATATGACAATAGACCTGCAATACAGCCAGGTCGTGGAAGACGGGGATACCGTCGCCATATTGCGCACCGGGCGGACAGGGGCCCTGCCGGCATTCGGCGTGGGATGCTATCGCAGGAATATTTCCCTGCCCGCGAGCGATAATAAGAAGCAGGTGTGGATAGAGTTCGACGGCGCCATGAGCAACGCCACCGTATTCCTCAACGGGAATCCCGTCGGGGAGTGGGCGTACGGCTATTCCTCCTTTTCGCTCGATATGACCAGGTGGTTCCGTTTCGGGGAGAACAATGTCTTAGCCGTGCGGCTCAACAATAAGGAGGGCTCCTCGCGCTGGTACTCCGGGGCGGGGATATTCCGCAATGTCAGGCTCGTGGTCCGCGACGCCGTGTCCGTGGCGCATTGGGGAACATATATCATAACTCCCGAGGTCTCCCCCAAAAAAGCTACGGCGGTACTGGCGATAAAGATCGACAACGCCGGGGCGGCAAGCGCGCCCGTAACGGTAATGACCGATATCGTGTCGGCCGACGGCAAGACGGTAGCCAATGCCCGTACCACGCAGACTATCGCCTCGGGAGGCGGGGAGCTGAAACAAACGTTCAAAGTAGCAGGGCCGCGCCTGTGGGATATCGACGACCCCACGATGTATAGGGCCGTGACTAAGATATACGCAGGGAAAACTCTTTTAGACAGCTACGAGACTCCGTTCGGCTTCCGGACCATACGGTTTGACCGCGACGAAGGATTTTTCCTCAATGGGCGCCACGTCAAGCTCAAAGGCGTGTGCTTGCATCACGACCTCGGCCCGCTGGGGGCGGCCGTGAACACGAGGGCGACGGAGCGCCAGCTGGAGATAATGAAAGAGATGGGCTGCAACGCCATACGCACCTCTCACAACCCTCCTTCTCCGGAATTGCTCGAACTATGTGATCGCATGGGGTTTGTCGTGCAGGTGGAATCGTTCGACGAGTGGACCAAGCCCAAAGGGACCAACGGTTACGCTTTCATCTTCGACAAATGGTATGAGCGCGACATGACCTCGATGATCCACCGCGATCGCAACCATCCGTCGGTAATAATGTGGAGCATAGGCAACGAGGTGCGGGAGCAGAGGGATGCCAACGGATACCTCATCGCGCGCAAGCTGGCCGAGATATGCAGCAGGGAGGACCCCACAAGGCCCGTGACGGCCGGATTCGACAATCATCACGGCGCTGTGAAGAACGGCCTCGCGGCGGAAGTCGACCTCGTAGGGTTCAACTACAAACCGGCGGACTACCGCACATATCATCAGTCGCACCCCCAGTACGTTATCTACGGCAGCGAAACCTCCTCGGCCGTAAGTTCGCGCGGAGTATACAAGTTTCCCGTCGAGAGAAATAAGAGGGTGTGGCATGAGGACTATCAACTTTCATCCTACGACCTGGAGAGCGTGCCATGGGGTTTCACCCCCGACGAAGAGTTCTTCTCCCAGGAGGATAAATTCGTGCTCGGAGAGTTCGTGTGGACGGGATTCGACTACCTGGGCGAACCGTCACCCTACAACCCCGGAACTCCTGCGCGAAGCTCCTATTTCGGTATCGTCGACCTGGCCGGGCTCAAGAAAGACCGCTTCTACCTCTACCAGAGCCGGTGGTCGGACAAGCCCATGTTGCACGTGCTGCCGCACTGGACTTTCCCCGGGCGGGAGGGCATGAACACACCGGTATTCTGTTACACGAACTACCCCAAGGCGGAATTGTTCGTAAACGGCAAAAGCATGGGAGTACGGGAATTTACCGACAGCAGCGTCTATTCGCGGTATAGATTGATGTGGAACAACGTGACCTACCAGCCCGGGGAGATAAAAGTGGTCGCCTATGACAAGGACGGGAAGCCCATGGCGGAGGAGGTTGTTAAAACTACGGGGAAACCCCAGAGTATACGTATGACCGCAGACAGGGGTACGATAAAAGCCGACGGGCAGGACCTCTCGTTCGTCACGGTGGAAGTGGTGGACGAGAACGGCCTGGCGTGCCCTACCGCCGCCAATTATCTTTTCTTCGAGGCGAAGGGGGCGGGCGGTATCCGGGCCCTATGCAACGGCGACCCCACGGACCATACGCCCTTCTCTTCTTCTTCTATGGCCTTGTTCAGCGGCAAGCTCGTGGTAGTTCTCGAAGCAGGAACGGAGCCGGGCGAGATAGAGCTCAAATCCTTGGGAGGCAAGCTACAGCCCGCGACTCTTACAGTCAAGGTCCGTTAACAGGCGGCACCCTGATCTGATTAATCTAACCCCTAATCAATAACAGCTATGGGAAAACATTTTATTCTATTGCTTGCTCTGCTGTGCGGAACCACTTTCGGTTACGGCCAGACGGAGGCTCTCCTTGAGGCCAAGGCCCTGTTCGATAAGGGCGAGTATATCGAGGCGAAAAACAAATATTCCTCGGAGAGTATCTTGGAAGATGAAAAGCCGTATGCGGCAGCACGGATTGCCGTCTGCAACCAGTGCATCAAGCTCCATGCCCGTGCCGATTATTTATTTTCAGAGAAAGAGACCCAAAAGGCTTTGGCGAAGTACCAGGAGATCCTGGCTGTCAATCCCAAAGACCCCTTGGCAAAGGAAAGGATAAATATATTGCAACCGCCGCCGGATAAGACAAATTCGGAACCTGCGAGCAAGATGAGCGAAGTTTCCGTACTGCCGCAGTACCCTGGCGGGAATCAAAAATTTATAGAATATATCATGTCGCGCATGGGCGGGGTAAAAGTTAAGGATGAACCTTTACGCATGCAATTTAAATTTGTCATAGAGAAAGATGGCCGGATAGGGGATATAGAAATCCTAAAGGATGGGGATAATCCAGTGGTAGCGGGAAGAGTTGTGCGGGCGCTTGTGAATAGCCCCAAGTGGAACCCGGGCATGAAAAATGGTAAGCCGGTTAGGGTTTCTTTCGTATTACCTGTCACAATCGCAGTTCCAGGGAAGTAATACGAGTGGTGCAGTTCTTAATTTTGTTGTTAAGACCAGAAATTGTAATTTTGATAACTCAACATAATTCAAACTTCTCTTGATAATGAAAAAGATTTTAATCTCGGCGCTGCTGTCCCTCTTCGTTTCGGGGGCCCTGGCCCAAGGATCAGGTAATAATATCGTCCTTACGGACCCTCCCTCCCATCCCCGCCTTATCTGGCTCAAAAGCGATGAGGCCAGGGTGAAGAAAGCCATAGAGACGGACGTCATATTCGGGCGTATGCACCGGCAGATTATCTCCGACTGTAATAAGATGCTCGGCGAGGAACCTGTGGAGCACTTTATGGAAGGGCGCAGGATGCGGTCTGTATCGAGCGTGGCGCGCCGTAGGATCTTCTACCTCTCATATGCGTGGCGCATTACGGGCGACGAGCGTTACGCCCGCCGGGCCGAGCAGGAGATACTGGCCATATGCGGGTTCAAGGACTGGAATCCGAGCCACTATCTCGACGTGGCCGAGTCTACGACATCCGTGGCCATCGGTTACGACTGGCTTTACGACTGGCTCCCGCAGTCGTCGAAAGATGTGATGGTGGGTGCCATAGTCAACAAAGGCCTCAAGACCTCTATCGAGGAGGACGGGAAGCCGAGCAAGTATTGTTGGTGGCTAAGCAGCGATATCAACTGGAATCAGGTGTGCAATACCGGCCTAAGCCTCGGCGCACTCACCACATGGGAGAATAATACGGACCTTTCCAAGCGTATTATCTCGCGGGCCGTTGAAACCATCAAGCTCCCCATGGGCGCTTTTGCTCCCGACGGAGCCTACCCTGAAGGCTACGGCTACTGGAACTACGGCACAAGCTACAACGTTATGTTCATAAGCGCCATGGAAGCCGCGTTCGGGACCGACTTCGGCCTGACCGCCATGCCCGGTTTCACCCAGAGCGCTTATTTTATGCTCAATATGGTGGGTGCGAAATACTTAGCTTTCAACTACTCCGACGGCGGCGACCTGAGTATGCCCCCGCCGATGTTCTGGTTTGCCTCGCGCCTTGGCGACGGGGCGTTGCTGTTGGCCGAATCCGGCAAGATCAAGAAGTACGGAAGTAAGGTGTTGACCGACCGTATACTCCCGCTTGCCATTATCTGGGGCGCCGGTTTCGACTGCAGCAAGCTCGCCGAGCCGGA
The DNA here is from genome assembly GCA_031553875.1 of Rikenellaceae bacterium. Classification (GTDB taxonomy): domain Bacteria; phylum Bacteroidota; class Bacteroidia; order Bacteroidales; family Rikenellaceae; genus JAVBKU01. The sequence continues at coordinate 22,100 of JAVBKU010000020.1, forward strand.
GAGCAGGCTGTGGTATGGCAGGGGCCAGACCCCCGTGGCGCTGATGCGCTCGGGCTGGGATTTCAACAAGGACATATTCCTGGGCTTCAAATGCGGTACGCCGTCGGCAAGCCACGCACATATGGATGTAGGCAGCTTCATACTCGATATGAACGGCCAGAGGTGGGCCATGGATCTCGGCGGCCAGAAGTACCACTCGCTCGAATCCAAGGGCCTGAAGATATGGGTGGATGGACAGAATTCCGACCGTTGGAAGGTGTTCAGGCTCAACTCCCTCTCCCATAACCTGATGAGTTTCTCCGATTCTCTTCAGCGGATCGGGGGGGGTGCGGATATAACCTCGGCGGGCGAAAGACCCGGATTTATCTTCGCCACGACGGATGTTACGTCGTTAAACGAGGGGGTTATAAAATCTCATAAGAGGGGGGTTGCCATCGTGGGCGACAGCTACGCCATCGTCCGCGACGAAGTGGAGAGTATCGGCAGGGCCAATTCCGCGCAGTGGCAGATCGTGACCAAGGCCGAGGTTAAGATCACCGGCAAGAACACAGCCGAGCTGAAAATAGGAGAGAAAACAGTCACCATGACCGTCATCGGGCCCAAGGTAAATATGCAGACCTGGAGCGCTCAGCCTGATACCGATTACGATGACCGTAATAAGGGAGTTACGCGGGTAGGTTTTACCTCCTCGCTCGCTCCAGGCCAGAAGGCTGCCTATACGGTTTTCTTCACTCCGGAAGGCGTTAAGGCCGATAAAAAACCGGTAAAGGACCTTAAAGACTGGAAATAATGCCGGCCTTTGTTTAGGCTGTTTTACAGCTCAAACACGTTGACCTGAAGGATTAAACGAGGCGTTTATCCCCGCAATTTGAACAACCCTAATATTTTGTTGGACAAATCACTCCAATGAAAATATTAACAACCTGTACATTGCGAGGAAACTGGGCCGATGTCGGCACATCGCTCCGCCGGCCCTATCGCCCGAGCCCTGCGGACGGTTAGATACGATCTCATTTCTGAATTCATCAAGCCCCAATAACCGTGAAAAAAATCCTTCTCTTCCTTCAAGTCGTCGCTTTTGCCGTTCTATCGTGCACGGAGTATACCCCTTACGTGACACTGACGATCGAGCGGCCGGTGATTCCCGTGCTGGCTGGGAAAGATGTCAGCGCGGCAATCAAGCTCTCTTTTGTAAGCTCGGACACGCTCCCGTATTTTATCGACCGCGTTGTCGTAAGCCTTGACGGCACAACTGACCTTAGTGACATCGAAGCGGTGGGTCTCTGGCTCCCGCAAAAGGAGAACACGCGGATCAACTCGGACAAACCTCTCTGCGAACCCGTTACGGCGGCACGCAAGGTAACTCTTGGTGGCCCGATAGAGGTAACGCGGGACACGATGGAGATATGGATTGGCGTCTCGCTTCGCGATACGGTCGACCTGTCGCACCTCGTAGCCGTGAATTGCCTTGCCGTGGAAACCTCTCGAGGGCGAGTCGAAGTCCCATCCCCTGAGACGCGGCCGCTACGGGTAGGCGTGGCCGTGCGACAGGGCATGCAGGACGGCGTCCATACCTCGCGCATTCCTTCGCTCGCCACCACCAAGGACGGTACGCTGCTGGCGATATTCGACGCACGCCGTGAAATGGCCCGCGACCTCCAGGGCGACATCGACATCTGCATGCACCGTAGTAAGGACGGTGGACGGACATGGGGGCCGATGCAGACCGTGCTCGACATGGGCGAGTGGGGCGGCCTGTCCCAAAAATTCAACGGGATAAGCGACCCGGGGGTGATCGTCGATAAAAACACAGGTGAAATATTCGTGAACGCCACATGGATGTACGGCGTACTGGATGCGAAAGGCAAATGGATCGAAAATCTGACCGATACGAGCACGGTCTGGAACCACCAATGGCGTAATCGCGGGTCGCAACCGGGTTTCGATGTCAAACAAAGTTCTCAACTGCTTTTCACATCGAGCACGGACAACGGACAAACGTGGAGCGAGCCGCGTAACCTGACCCGGGAATTGAAACGTCCGCAGTGGTGGTTGCTCACTGCCGCGTCGGGACAGGGAATCACGCTGAAGGACGGCACGCTCATCCTGCCGACCCAGGGTCGCGACGAGACCGGCGAATCATTCTCGAACATCACATGGAGTAAAGACCACGGCCGCACATGGCATACTTCCAACCCGGCGTTCCTCAATACCACGGAATGTAACGCGGTGGAACTTTCCGACGGCAGTGTTATGCTCAACATGCGCGACAACCGCAACCGAGGTGTGAGTGCACCCAACGGCCGTCGTATATGCGTCACACACGACCTCGGACTGACCTGGATGGAGCACCCCACCTCGTACAGCGTACTGACAGAACCCACCTGTATGGCCGCGATCCATCGGCATGACTATACCAGGAACGGTGAGCACAAAAGCATCCTGCTGTTCTCCAACCCCTCTAACTACAACCGCCGGGATAAAATGACGCTCAAAGTATCGTTCGACGACGGGATGAGCTGGCCCGAAGAGCATTGGATACTTTACGATGAATGCCGCAGCGCGGGTTATTCGTCGATCACCTCGGTAGATGAGGATACGATAGGCATATTTTACGAGAGCTCGCAGAGTCAACTGGCATTTATCCAGATCCCGCTCGACGAGATACTGAAGAAAAAATAACGTGATCACAACCAATACCTCTCTGCGCTCGAATACAAAAAACGGTATATTCTAAGGGGGGTGTAAAGTAGAGTATAATCACCTAAGTGGTGCAAATCACGGAATAAGAAAACCGCAATAGCTTGATTAACAGCCATTGCGGTTTCTTTGTGCCCGGAACAGGAGCTCAGAAAGGGGCGTTTAAAACGGAAGTTTCTGATTATCTTTCCTTTTCTGGAGGATATAAAGTGATAGCTAAGAGAGTAGAAGAGTATAAATCATATGTAAAAGATGATGTAGCTGCAATTCGCGCTCATAAAAATTTCTTCATGATAAAACCGCGATACGATAAACTTATCAACGCTTTTGAAGCGAGATTGGAGAAAATAAAAAGAATGGAACTGGTGTCGACCAATAATATATATGCTGATTTAGAAGAAAAATAATTTGTGTTGATTTGAACTATACGCAACATCATTTAAAAACTAAAATAGCACGCGTTGTTATTTTAGTTTTTTTGTTTTTTCTAAAATAACACATACCTTTGTTTTACTTTATTAAAATTAGCGGTATGAAAAAATACGTATCTGGCAAAAGGATTACCCAAGGAACTTATTCTTGTTTCGTCCCGGAATTGATAAATCGTGATTGGACGTTGGATGACGTCGAGATTGTGAATCTATTAGGACAAGCTGAAAGGGCGATCGGTAAATTAGATATGTTTTCAGATTATATCCCAAACATAAATCTCTTCATCCGCATGCATGTTGTTAAGGAAGCAACACAAAGTACTAAGATCGAAGGGACTCAGACTAATTTTGAAGAGGCATTAAGGAATCGTGATGACATTCCGCAATGGAAACGTGACGACTGGGATGAAGTTCAGAATTATATAAAGGCTCTTGAACTCGCAATGGATAAGATGTCTGAACTACCATTTTCAAGTAGGTTGATAAAATTAATACATCATACCCTATTACAAGGAGTTCGAGGAGAACATAAATTACCCGGGGAATTTAGAACAAGCCAAAATTGGATAGGCGGGGCTTCTATAGGTGATGCAACATTTATCCCCCCTACTCATAATTTAGTTCCAGAATTTATGGGTGACATGGAAATGTTTGCCCATAACTCAGATATAGCTTTGCCTGAACTGATCAAGATAGCAATTATACACTATCAGTTTGAAACAGTTCACCCATTTTTAGATGGTAATGGACGTGTGGGAAGACTGCTTATACCGATATATCTCGTCAATAAAGGATTGCTTAAGAGCCCCGCTCTATATATATCTGATTTCTTCGAGCGTAATAGGAAACTTTATTATGACAATCTTACAGCAGTTCGAACAGATAACAACTTAAAACAGTGGATAAAATTTTTTCTTGTTGGAATTATTGAAATTTCACAAAGAGGTATCGACACATTTGATGCTATATTGAAACTCCGGCGAGAGGTAGATGAAAAAATCAGCTCCCTCAAGGGTAAATCTTATAGTGCGAACAAAGTCGTAAACTACTTATACCAAAATCCACTTGTGAATGCATATAGAGTCGCAGACCTTATCGAAAAAACACCAGCATCAGCATATAAACTTATTGAAGATCTGGAACGACTCGGTATACTTATAGAGACAACAGGAGGTAAACGAGATAAGCAATACCTATTCGCAGAATATCTTGCTATATTCAATAAATAGCAATAACCTGCATATAAATGGGGATTTTGCTCGTTTTTTTGAGTAAAATCGGGGAAAATAGTCCCTTTTAGACCATCAGAATGCCGTCCCTTCTCAATTGTCTGATAATTAGCCTATTGACCCCGAAAAATAAGATAAATCCCGAATAAACAAACAGGCATTTTGTAAACTGACCAACAAAAACCGCCACCGTTTCCGCCACCTCTGGACTTTTTCAAAAATACAAAATGCTCATAACCAAGTAGTTATGAGCATTTTTTGGTGCCCGGAACAGTTAGGCTGGATTGCAACATCAGTAGTCTTGGTAAAATGCTGACTATTAGGCTAACTACAAGAGTGCAGGTTGGTTAAGCAACAATCACTAAAATATAATTACAATTCATGCTGTTGCAGGCTGTAACAGTCTGGTTTATAGTTGTTTTGCAAATACATACATTTGCAAAACAGAGCGATTTCTATTGTTAAATTTAAACCAGTAATTATGGCCACAGTAACAGCATTCGTGAGGACTTCGGTTAAGACCAAAGCTAAATCTAATGTCAGATTCAGATTAACAGACGGCAGGGGAATAATACTTCATTACGTTAGTAACATCACGGTCGATCCAAGCCTTTGGGATGAAAAGAATCAAAAAATCAAAGCGAGGATATTATACATCGAGAAGGAAAGGATTAAGTTCGATTCTTCAATAGCCGATATGAAGAAACTCATACTGGAAATATATGCCAACACGAAGAAGAAAAACTTGACTTCTAAATGGCTTAAAGAGGCCATTGATAAGAAGTTACATCCAGAAGACGATGAGATCGATACTGTTCGGAAGTTGTCATTTTTCGAGGTCTTTGATGAATATTTGGTAAAACGAAAAGCCTCAGACTCTCAAATTGCTCATAACAGGGTACTTAAACGGATGCTTCAGCGATTCGAACTTTATAATAGGGCGAAAGGCAAAAAAGGGTTTCGTTTGGAATTGGACACATTTACGGCATACACAATCGCTGAGTTTGAGCAGTTTATATACGATGAGCATGATTTATATTATAAATTCCCATCCATTTACAAGGATATTCCAGAGAGAAGGCGACCATCAGAAAGAGGGCAGAACACAGTAAGCGGCTGGCTTACTGCACTAAGAACATTTCTTCTATGGTGCATTAAGAACGATATGTCCAACAACAATCCTTTTTCGAAATACTCAATTTCAGAATGTGTTTATGGAACGCCTATCTACATATCTATTGAGGAAATGAATCAGATTTACATTCATGATTTTTCAGGAAAGCCAGAACTCGATTTGAGTCGGGACACATTCATTCTGCAATGCCAAATAGGCTGTCGGGTTGGGGATTTACTAAGAATGACCAAGGCCAATGTCATTGATGATTGTATAGAGTATATTGCCAGAAAGACGAAAGAGGGGCATCCAGAGACCATAACTGTTCCACTTAACGATAAGGCGAAAGAAATTATCGCAAAATACTCTCATATCAAGGATGATCGGCTAATTCCATTTCCTTACGATCAGAAATACAATCGGGACTTAAAGGTCGTCTTTAAGGAAGCTCAAATCACAAGGACGGTTACATGGCTCAATCCAACTACAAGAGACGAAGAAAAGCGACCTATAAATGAACTTGCATCATCACATATGGCTAGGCGAACATTCGCAGGAAATCTGTTTAAAAAACATAAAGACACCAATCTCGTATGTGCTTTAACGGGTCATGTACCAGGGAGTAAGGCGTTCGCCAGATATAGAACTGTAGACATCAATATGAAAAGAGAAGTCATGAAGGCTCTCGGATAGTAGAATCCTATAAAATATCGATTACTATGTGGGTATAGATCCTAATAAACATTCCTATACAATAAAGCAATTAAGGGATGAGGCTAGTAAAAATATTTTTCCCATAGGTTTTTAGCTAATCATCTGAAATATAGCCTAACAAAAATATAAAAGTTATATTTTATTAAATTTTTATGCTTTCGGCATTTGGTTTTTAAAAAATAGTATTATCTTTATTGCACGTGATGACAGAAAGCTGTCAGCGAGAGACGGATATATTTATGTGCTCGAATTGACCTAAATTATTTTTTATGAAACTTAATGAATGACAAAAGCAAAGTCGATTTGGTGGACTTGCAAGGCAGGATGCCACAAATCGCAGTAACGGTTACTCTATCAGAATTAACAGACTTCGCGAATTATCTGATTTGTTCGGCCAAAGAGGAGCTGGAGGACGAACTTCGAGCCAAAGAGGACGACAGGCTCATAGGAACGGATGCTGTATGTGAAAAATTAGGCGTACATAGAGCAACACTCTATCGCTGGGAACGTAAAGGAATGCTGATACCAATCTATATGGGACGGCACAAGGTTTATCCACTTACGTCTATCAATGAGTTCATTGAAAACTGTAAAAGACCCAAGTCGTGATTTGCTACGATACGGCAAATTGGTACGTTCGTAGGGAGAACGTTTCAGAGGATCGTATAACAGATCTTACAAAAGCCATTTCGTGTTTCCAGCCTGCGATAGACATAAGATCGGGGCTTCTTGTGGGTTACGGGAAGTATCGAAATTTGAACATGCAGATTACTCCAAAATTCGTTAAAGGAGCAGGTAGTATTCCGGGGTTTATTCACGGAACTAATCTCAAGGGAATAGGCTTGTCGGAAACAGAAGCCTTCTTCACATCGTTCACCAACATCTTGGGAATTCATTTGCAGGATATCATCATTACGAGGATCGATATTGCAGCGAATCTCAAAATGGAACATCCACCAATATGCTACTTCAACTACCTAGGGGAAAGTACATATATGGAGCGAATTATATGGCCGACCACACTATACTACAAGCAGGGTAATCGTAAGCAGTATATGCTTTACGACAAGGGGGCAGAAGTTATCGCCAAAACGGGAAAGGAGACCACTGCGAATTTATTGAGGTCAGAACTGAAACTAAATAAAGATCTCGCAGTTCAAATGGGGAATGACGTGACTACGGCTGGGGATTTATGCCGTTCGGCATTTTTCAAGAAGTTGGTCGAGAAGTGGTTGCACGAATATAACAAGATCGAGAAGATTAAGCCGATCGTTGATTATGCAAACATTTTCAAAACTTCCACTAGGAAAGCCACACGGGATTGTCTATTCGCTCAATTACTCGGAGAACAATGCGGTAAAAATCCACAATTCTTAACAGAACTCATGAAATCATTGAAGCAAGCGGGACTTTATTCCAACTCGGATTATTATAACCTGCTTAAAAAAGATTTCGACAAATTACTTGATAATTACGCAATTAGAAAACGGAACGATTTAGAGAAAGAACTTACGTATAAAATTTATTCGGAGGCGAGAGCAGTATAACAATATTAAAAGGCATATTAAAATTATAACATAACTAAGAATAAAAAATACTTAAAGTGGTTAATATCAGCAATAAAACTATCTTGGACTGATAAGGTCTTAAACATTGGTTAGAAATAACTTAAAAGAAGGAAATAACGGATTTACTCGATATACGGACTTCGAAGAGGGCAACTGTTAAGGTTGCCTTCTTTATTTCATAGGTATACGGGAATATAAATTCAGTCGATATCAACGGAATTAAAGTCACAGATCGATTATCTCTTCAAAGAGGTATAATGTATCAGCTGAAACGGGATAATTAAAATACGGAACGGAAATTAAGTTTTTCGATGGTCGTGGGGTTTAAGAGAATTTTATCGGTATAGAGTGAATAAAGAGAGCAAGCAGATAAGGTAAGGATCGGGGCAGGGGGGTATAACTATTCAGGAAAAGCAAAAGAATTCAAGAGCGCAAGGATAAATGAGGGAAAACTAAAAATATTGAGGCAGCATCCACTATCAAATCCAGAAACAGTATCTTAGCTGTACAAACTAACAGATATTGCATTATGGATTATTATACACTTCGGGATAGGACTATCGCTCAAACGCGTAAATCTCTGTCGGAATATTATGATGATTTTTTTAATAAAAACAGTGATCTGGGGGGTATAGCCAACAGATATACCAAACTACGAAAAGACTTCATAGATGGAGAAAATTTAAAGGGGGACTTTGAAGGTCTATATTTCCATTATTATGTAATGAGATACGTTTCTATAGATTACAGGAAGAGATATTTCTCGAAGATGGTAGAATTGCAAAATGGAGCTTGCTGTTCCATAGAAGAACTCACTACGACATTAAAGGATGGGGATAAAATAATGTTATCTTTTGCAACCAAACTATTAAATATATCGGATGGTGTATCTCCACTATATGATAACAATGTTTGTACTTTAATGAAGTTGAGTTACGAAAAATTTTCAGGAGAGAAAGAATCTCAATATCTCGATTGTTACAAAGTAATCAAAGATGTATATGCAGAGATTCTGCCGGAGAATTTAGATAAAATAAACGCATTTAAGAATCATTTTGAATTAGATAATCCTGAACTCTTATCATCAACAAAGATTATGGACTTTATATTGTGGAGAATGGGCAGAGATGTGATCGAGAAAACAAATCGATTAAAGCAGAATAAACGAGCTACTACATTTATAACACGGTAGCAGAAACAGAAAAATCAGTATATTTGTGGTAATACTAAACCAAAAACTACGGATTATAGAGTAAAGGCGATTTAGATAAATATTTGAATAGACATTTGTTTGTTCTGGGTTATTGGAAACTTCGACATTTCTAAAATTACCACACAGAATAACAGATCGTCCATGTGGAAAGCATGGGCTGTTTGTATTTGTGGTAAAGGTTGTCGAAGGCCTCCAATAACAGATACTTACAGACCCATGCTCTTTTTGTGTTCATGGGTAAGGTTTTGATAGTCAGAGAACTATATATTAACTTCAGAAAGTACAAATTTAAATTTTAAACCATGAGAAGGATCATTAGAGGACGATTTTTACAGTATACATGGTATCGGCAGGGGCACAAGTTAATGTTCGGACGATTCCTGACAGAAGGGAAATGATATAGATAACTTCCTAAAAACTAATTACTAACTAAAAATCAAAAACCATGAAAGAAGTTTTTATTACAGTGGGCATATTGGTATGCGGATTTGTCTTCATATTTGGAATAGTAATGATTACTGTCGATTCAACACCTAAAAATTCTTCAAAATCTGAACTTAACGCACTTAATGCCTCTAATTATAAAGAATTCGATATCGTTCTTTGTTTGGGTATGGATCGAAAGGGAAATGATATCGAATGGAAACAGAGCGACGGAGGTAAAGGGGTATTTGGGATTGATTCTGATAACTATGTCTATTATATAAAAACTCCAACTTATTTTAACTACATAAAACATAATGGAGTATCGGTACAAGGTATAGACAAGGATAACAGAAAGTGTTTTATGGCAACTGAAGTTCGAGGGAGCTCGATGTTGTTTATGTTGGTTTTTGATGACAATAGTGGTTATGGTTTCGAGTTGCCTTTTGAGGCATTGCAATACATAAGCACACGATAAAAAACAAGTCATAGAACTATTATCTCTGCAAAACCATATCAACATAGGGGCTTGGTGGAGATAATACAAGAGTGACTATATAAACCAACTAAACTAACGAAAATGAAAATAGGATTAATAGCAGTTCTGGGGATATTGATGTTGAGTTGTGGCCCAACAAGCCATTACTCGATGAACAGGGATGCAGATAAGCTGGTAGAGCTATCACAGAAAGGGGGTGCAGAAGGTCTGTACGGAGTGGAGATTTTCTTAAATTCAATAGAGGGCAAATATCAAGGAGCAGACTTGTTTGAGTTTAGAGAAATATTGAAAAAGAAAATAAAAATGGCTCAAACACAAGGTAAAGATTGTGGTATACTAGGCATAATCTTACAGGCAGGAGAAGGTGAGCCCATGCAGGAGACAGAAACGCGAGAAAAAGGCAAATCCACACTACTCAACAAACAGGATTCGCTTGATGAAAGTTCTACTGATGTCAAACCAAAAATACACAGACCTCCACTACCAAGAAACACGGTGAGATTCGAGATAATTAGTGAAGGTCTAGTAGAGAATTATCCACAAAGTGGATATATCGAACTAGATACATTGAATAATATATGGGGATTCTATCTTGAAAAGTGGCAGGTAGTTAATTTGAAAAAGTGGAATAATAATCCATACAACGAAAAAAATCTCTATTTAGATGATACCAATATAGACTACATTATAAAACCTTATGTTTATGAAAAAGATGAAAACAGATATTATGTGGTATTCGGCAAGTATGAGGCATGTGGTATAGAACTTAGGGTTTCTACTAAATCGGCTTACCAATACTTTAAATTTTGGACCAAGTACATCTATGGAGAAGACTAAGTAATATTGTTTCTTAAGCCATATAAATTATCGAAACAAGTGATCACATAGCCAAAACTATGTGATCACTTGTTTTTTGGGCAAATCCTCTGGTAAATAGTTGATTATCAGAAGTGTGTTTTGTATTTTTAATGTGTTATTAATAGCATTTATATAATTGATTTATAAGATTAAACTATCTGGGAAACATTATGGAGAACAAGGTTAAATTAAAATGGTGGTCACCAAAAAGTATTTATTCATGGTATAAATCACGCAATACCAAGAAAGAGCGAAAAATAACTTTAAAGGAATTAGAAGAGTCGATGGAATTTCTGCGAGATTTCAACGATTCAGGGAAAGCTCCTCGAGATTGGATTTATTAATCGATCTAATCATGCGACAAATGCGCCTGATTCTCGTATATTTTGACGGTATTCTCTTATTAAACAGTAATCTATAAGAACTATATTTGTGTTAACTAAGCAATTAACACAGCAATCTATGTTTGATGTAAGTTCTATTAAAGACTATATAACCATCGTCGCATCAACAGGCACTTTTATTTCTGCAATTGTTGCTCTATTAACTGTTGGAGAGGTAAAGAAACAACGGCGAAGCGCGTACAAACCAGACTTATTTTTGGACTCATTCGGTTTCGAGGTTACAAATAACCCTCTGCTAGATGGCAGATTCCCAAAGTTTAAATTAATCCCTTATAATCAACTACGAGATGACGATAAAACAAATGAAAGTACATATATTAATTATAGTTTAATTAATATTGGGTTAGGTGCTGCAAAATCAATAAAATGTAAGTGGGAATTTGATTATAAAACTGCGATTAAAGAGATATCTAGTATATTACCCAGTGATTGTTCAATACGAAATCTTTATTCCAAATTTGCCAATAGTGAGGTGTACGAAATAAAGCGGAATGGCTTTTACGATTATCTACATATTGACGATCTGAAAGAACGATCTTTAGAATTTATTCTGCCTGCTTCGGTCAACACAAACATGAAGATATTATCAGTTCCTCATGTAATAATACAGTCGTTTCTATATTATCTGTTGTTTAAACATAATTTATTGGACTTCGAAGTACCTAATTTTAATATTGAAGATTTTCAATGTATGCCTTCTGTTAAATTAACACTAACCTATAATGATATAAATAGGGAATTCCATGAGAAAAATTTCGATTTAACTTTTATCGCTTGTACAACTAGCACTGAAGATAAAATCAAGATCGAAGGGGGACTTTTAGCATTTTCTGTGGTAGTAAAAGAATTGTAGAAATTGTTTCGTAATGTTATGGATAAGAAAATAGTACCTTTTGCTAGACAGAAAGACTACGTATGGATAGAGGATGTAGGATTTGGAGCCACAGGAGATATCAAGCTACTAAAGGACGAAGAAATAGACGAATTATTCGTATGTAAGAAATACTCTCTTTCCGCTTTAACTCCAGATGTAGACTACTACGACTATTTTAAATCGGAAATAAAACTTCTTCATTTATTATTTCACAGAAACGTAGTACGAGTTTTTTATTACTATCTATATCCAGAACAACATACAGGATATATATTTATGGAGTATGTAAAAGGAGAACGAATTGACAGATACATTGCAAATAATCCAGATAAAATAGAAATAATATTCGAACAGGTTATAGACGCATTTGTACATATTCATGAAGCAGGAATATTACATAGAGATATTAAGCCTTCGAATATTCTTGTCACTCAAGAAGGTATAGCAAAGGTTATTGATTTCGGCTTTGGAAAACAAGTCCAGACAGAACAATTGGAGGATGAAAATAGTTTAAGCCTCGTTCTTCTATACGACAAACCTAATGATTATAAGGAATACAATTACATAACTGAGGTTTATTTTGTGGGGGTACTTTTCAACCAACTAATAGACGAACATCAAATAGAGACGTTTAAATATAAAGCTATCGTTGAGAAGATGGCAACAAAGAATCCTGTTAATAGGATTAAGTCTTTTCGAGATGTACAACGATTAATGACTGATATCAAGAATGATTCAAATCATTTTGATTCAACACAATTGCTTATTTATCAGAATTTCGCAAACGGTTTATCAGACATTCTGTCTGGAATAAATGTATCTACACAATATATAACAGACATAGATAAAATAACGGAGAATCTCGAGGACAGTTATAAAAGATGCATGCTGGAATCATTTGTCCAAAATAATAGTTCTATTATAACCATATTTTTGTCTGGCGGATATCGATTCTACAGGAAGAAACTCTTCCCTGTATCACATCTTAAACTATTTATAGATTTTCTAAAATCCATCCCCATCGAACAAAAAAAAATAGTATTAAACAATTTGTGGAATCGACTAGATGCTAAACCTAGGCTGACAGAGGAAGACTTGCCATTCTAAGGACATGACAAATGAATCTTGCATCTAATTTTGTATACATGATAGTATTTCTGCCTGTTTTCTAAACGGTGGTAACTATAAACGACAAGAGTTTTTGTTCAACGTATGAATTATCTAAGGCCTAATAACTTATGAATAATATCCATATTATAGAATACCTGGATTTTTATATCTCAACAAATAAACCACAGTTTGCAGTAATGCTAACAGGTAAGTGGGGTTCTGGCAAAACTTATTTCATAAAGCAGCTCGTGGAAGTCTGGGAATCCAAGAAAACTAAAACAGCTAAAGATGAAATAATTTTAAAACCAGTATACATAAGTTTGTACGGAGCTTCCTCCCCTGCTGATATAAACCAAAGAATCAAGGAAATACTAAATCCACTGCTTTATTCCAAAGGAATGAAGATAACCAAGAATATAATATCTGGTCTTATAAAGACGGCTGCTCATATAAACATCGATATAAATAGTGATGGGACTCCTGATGGGAAAGTATCTTTTGATATTAGTTCCTTGGGATTATTAAAAGACGATAATAGCAAAGTCAAAGGAAATAAAATATTGATATTTGATGATTTAGAAAGGTGTAAAATTGATACTGTTGATTTATTTGGATATTTCAATGAATTTGTAGAACACAGTCATTGTAAGGTAATTCTCCTTTGTGATGAGAGTAAATTAAATCTCGGAAAGAAAAAATTAGATCTCTCGTATAAAGATTTCAAAGAAAAATTAATCGGACAAACATTTGCAATAACAGCAAACGTTGATGATGCTATTAATAGTTTCCTGAAAATAGTAACTAATCCCTCTCGAGAGTCTGAGTTACTGAAACAATCGACAAGAATAATTAAGGATGTTTTTGTAGCGTCAAGAGTTGAGAATCTTAGGATTCTAAAACAAGCTATTCTTGATTTTGAGCGGTTTACAACTTATTTTATTCCTCAGATAAAGGGACATGAAGCTTATTCGGATTTCCTTAAAAGTCTGTTTGCCCATTTTCTATTGGTTTATCTTGAATATAAAAGCGGAAATATAAAAGTCGAGGATTTTGATGCATTTACTTTGAAAGACGACGAGGATAAACAAATTATAAAGAATACATATTATCCTACTCTCAAAAAGAATGAGATATATTACCAGTCACCTATTAGTTATGGACATATAGTAGATTTTATTAAAACTGGTACTATTGACAAAGATGTATTGAACGGACTATTATGTAACAATAATTTTTTCCGAGACACACAAGAACAAGATTGGGAAAAATTATGGAGATGGGAAGATCTGGAACAAGATGATTTTGATAGATTATATAAAAGTGTTTCCTCTGATTTTGACAACAGACAATTTACTGTCATCGAGGTATTGGCGCATGTAGTAGCTATTTTTTATTCTCTTATTGACAATAAAATCATAAAAAGAGATAAGAGACTAATATATGAATCTTATAAAAACCAGTTTGATAATATCATTAAGAATAGAGACTCTTATATGATATTTATTTCTGATTTCTACTGGAGTAGAGAATATAGGGGATCCAAATCAAAAAGTTTCTTAACATTGCGGGATTATTCGAACAAAAAAATAGAGCAACATAATTCTCTTGTAGGAGCAAGTTATTTAAGTGATTTTTTTGAATCTATGGACAACACTGCTGTTTATGGAATGGATGAATATTTAAGGAAGCCTACTCCAGACAGAAACAGAACATACAAAGACACACCTATTTTTGCATCAGTAAACGGCAAAAAAATGGGAAAATGTATTGCAAGCCTTAATAACCATGCTACAAGAGAATTTTTCCAGTTCATCGAGGTAAGGTACTCCCCTGAGAAGGTTTATACTAATGGCCATTTAGAAATATACCATGCTCGAGACAAACAATGTTTGCTTGATATGAGTAAATTCTTAAAAGGGAAAATGAATGCTTTTAGTGAGATTAAGAAATATAATTATAAAAGTTATATAAAGCTATTGACTGAGATAATCCTCAAACTTGATAATTTGGACTCTAAGAAATAATATTGTATTAGCTGACAAACAGCTAAATAAAATTTTGAGTTTGTTTTGCAGATGTTTTGCAAGAAGGAAAAACAAAAACTCCAACTGATTGAATATCAATTGGAGTTTTCTTTGTTTTGTGCCCGGAACAGTAGCTCAGAAAAGGGCGTTTAAAACGGAAGTTTCTGATTATCTTTCCTTTTTGGGAGATTATAAATGATTATATTTGGTTATATAACCTATAAAAAGGAAGCAAATTATTCCCCTTTTCATTCCCCCCTACCTATTATGTTTTCTTATTCCCCTTTTTATTCCCCCTCGGTTTTGCTTTGTCGAAGAAGCCAGACTTTCTTACCAGCTGCGCGTTCTGGAGATCGTTAATTTTTACGTATTCCATAAAGGTCGTCCACTTGGTATGGCCTGTAATCTTCATCACGGAGATGGGATCTATTCCATAGAGAACCATATTTGTCGCTCCAGACCTTCGCGCCGTGTGAGAGGTTATTAGATCGCACTTCTCGAATCGCATCGGAACGCTCTCCCCTCCTATGCTTTTATGAACTTCGACAAACTCGGTTATCCCGGCCATCCGCACAACCTTCTTTATCTGTTTATTCAGCTTCTGGTCTGAGATCTTCGTAGTAATATCGAATCCTCCCTTCAGGATATCGCGTATAACCCAATGAATCGGAACTGTGACGAATACTCCTGTCTTCTTAGTCTTGATACGAATGTAGTCTCCCTTGATATTTACCTCGTCCAGGCGGTTAAAATCCGATACGCGTAGCGCCGTAAAAGCTCCAATTAAAAATTTATTCCGGGCTGTCTCAAAACTCTCTACCATACGAGCAAGATTTTGCGGTCGTGGATCCGCCTCCGGAAGTGCCTTCAGTATTGTATCTTCATTAATTTCCAGAGCGTGGATCCTCAGTAATTCATCGACAGATAGGTATATCGTGTCGGCCGATTCCTTCTCTACTTTGAATTTGGATGTTTCTATGCTGGTGTATTCATGAATCTGATCCACATCGCGCGCCTCTCGATAGACGGCTTTTATATGCTTTATTTGCGTTCCAAAATAGTTCAGCGAATATCCCTGATCGAAGACGTATTTACGAAACTGATCATAGAAACCGAGATCTATATCCTCAAACTGTAGCCTCCTCTTTTTCTTCTTCTCAAAATCGCGGAGCTTATTGTAGGTCGTTATGTAGTGTTTGATTGTCTGTTCCGGGCGAACATCATCTTTGAGGCGTTCTATATACCGAGCGTAATAATCCGTGAAAGTATATACCGGGCGGATCTTACCTCCATTAAGTATCTTATCCACCATCTCCCAGAACTCCTGAGCATAGGGGATCTTGAGCTTTTCTACATAAAAATCACAGGCCGCCGTAGCAGCTTTATCAAGTTTACGTAATTTATTGTTGATGGATTGTCCGGAAGGGAATCCGGTAATCGTACAGCGCTGAGCACCAGCGTTCCACTTCTTGGGGGAAATGCTCTCCCCTACAGATTTTTTATAATACTGCCCTTTAAAAGCAACTACTATCTGTATAGGAGTTATTTCTCTGTCTTTATATTTCAGAAAGAACCCTACCGACATTATATTATTGCGACTTTATATGTCATTGTGCCAAACCTGACTTCCCGACATCTACACATCCTGCATCGTTTTCCTCGGGGGCAGCCTCTGTTTTGGTTAATTTTTTTAACTCTCCCGCCAAAGAGTTAAAATCCTTATCTATTATGTTGATCAACTTTTCTATCTGCTGGTCCTTCTTCTCAAGGCGTTCCTCATACTTTTTTACCAGCTGGAGTAACTCTTTCGGAAAGTCTCCGGATCCCGGATCAGGTATATAGAACTTATCCACCACCTCCTCCCCATAGTGTTCGCGGAGAGTTACCATATGAGGATCTGCTAAGGTTTTCTCCCCCTTCTCAACCATAGAAATAAATGGCTGAGCCACATCAAGTACGGTGGCAATATCCCCCTGCTTCAGGCTTTTATATTTTCTAAATCCCTTAAGGTCAAACATATATATAAAAATCATCAAAAAATATAACCTTTATAGATTATAATTGGTTATATTTGATTATATTTGCATCTGTTAGGTGTTGCTTAACGTCTGTAAAGGTAAATAAAAGAGGTTAAAGCCACAATTTTTTATAACTAAATCTTAATAAAATGACCTTCAAGGACTATTACAACGAACTCCCCAAGCCGACAAAACGGCCTGCTCCTAAGACAGAGTTCATTAACAAGGTGATGGATATTTGCCGTGTATCCGAGCAGACGGTTAGGATGTGGCTCCAAGGGACACGAGGACCCAGCGCTATCTACCGTAAAATTATTTCGGAATATTTAAACATTCCCGAAAAAGAGCTGTTCCCCGGGGATAACGATGAATAAGCTATGAGGGATTACGAATTCTACACAGACCCTCGGACTGGCCAGGGAATGTATAAACGCATCGATGGGGATACCGTCCACGAGCTTAAGGAGGGGGACTCTGATATAATACGGTACCTGCTCGATGAGTGCGAAACCTTTTACCCTGAGCAATACGAGGCCCTGAGCGAAGCGTACAAGTCAAGCATGGGAAACCCCCGATACTATGACTTTCTCCGGGCGCGGAGGATTGTAAATTGCTGCTTCGGAGAAAACGACCGGCAGCCGGATATCGATGAATTCGGGCACTATCATTTTGAGCACGTTAAGTGCCCTCTGGTCGCCGAGTGTAAGTATCATAAGATCATCTGCGCGCCAGCGTTTCAGAGCGGCCTCTCGCGGAGGGAGATGGAAGTAATGGAGCTTCTGTTCCGGGGGAAGTCCCCTGGCGAGGTGGCCGACAAGCTCTTCATCTCGATTCATACCGTAAATAACCACCGCAAGAACGCCCTCCGAAGATTGTCGCTCCACTCCATGGAAGAGTTCATCAACTACGCACACCAGAATAAGTTATTCGTTAAATAAGGTTTGCCATGACACATATCGATATTACACCCTACATACATGAGAACGGATTCGTAAACCTCGAAAAACTACTCAAGGATTACGGCTATGTCCGCCGCGAGGATATCCTTAGTGTGCGTATCGATACCGCCGCCATAGCCCAGATCCTCCGGACAACACCTAAGACATTGTGCAAGTTCGTGAACGATGGGCTGGTCGAATTGGACAATAGCCGGCGTATGACCCTGGGCGATGCCCTAAGTCTGGATTTTAAAGAACTACAGCGTCATGCCCGGATCAGGGAGCCCTTCCGAATTAAGAAACAGAAACGAAACTTTAAAAAATAGCGAGAATGAAGCGAGAAGAAATAGAAAAAAATGCCACAGAGTATGCTGAAAAATTTTGGCCGGAGAACTTAGCCTGTAGTAGGCTGTCATATATAGGCGGCGCTATCCCTTCCCAGGAGGAAATAGATTCCCTTACCCGCGAGCGGGATGAACTTAAAGCCAAGTTGGAAGAAGCCTATAAATGGGACGATATCGAAACTAAACGTAATTCCGAGTTGTCCGAAAAAATCGTACAACTAAAGGAGACTTTACGGGAGGCTACGGAGTGGATAAGCGTGGAGAATAGATTACCATCTGCAGAAGAGACCGTACTTGTAAAAGTCAAATGTCAATATGAAGGAGAAGAACCACAAGATATAATTTCTCTCTCCTCTATGTCGGCGTTCGGATGGACTGAAGATCATTTAGATTATTATGATTATTGGGATATAACCCATTGGCGTTACATCAACTGTCCAAATGTTTTAGAACCGTTAAAACATGAATGATATGGAATTCAAATTAGTGTCTCCTTCAGAAATAGACCGGGTAAGATGTGTAGCAGCTTACATAGCCGCTCTGGAGCGTCTGGCTCAAATTACGTCATTATCTAAAACGATAATAGATACTCTTAATAGGGCATTCCTTCATAAGCAACGGGAGAAGTTATGCCATACCGGCGTCACTCCTAAGTGGTCAAACCGTATCAGGAGAAAACAACGGTTAACCCGCCTACAACGTCGACAGAAGAGACAAAGAAAATAATTACTCTAAAACCTACCGCCATGTATGCCGAAGAATCCACCACAGGGATCAACTACATGGACCTCTCTCGCCGGGAGGCTATAATGATCCGCGACAGTCTGATATATACAAGCCTCCACCGCGCCCTCGACTCCGAGGAGCGAAAAATCTTGAAAGCCATTATCGATATCACCTCCCGAGTTTGCGAGAAAACAAACAGCGCCCGCAAGGCATAAAAAGAAAATACATGGAAAATCTTAACCAACTCGCCGGCGAGATCCGCCAGAATGCTATCGACAAAGGGTTCTATGAGAAACCTGTTAGCGACGCTACGAAAATAATGCTCGTCATTACAGAAATGTCCGAAGCCCTCGAAGCCCATAGATGTAACCGACGGACTCAGATAAAGTCCCTCGATGAGTACGTCACATATCTAAAGAAATATGACTGTTGCGATGAAAAGGAAGAGAAGGTGGTGTTTAGTGCTATATTCTCTCAGCTCATAAAAGACACCCTTGAGGATGAACTTGCCGACGCATATATTCGTATACTTGATTTCTGTGCATATAAAGAAATCGATGTCGACTCCTGGAGGACCAAGATACTCAGTCTGTCAATGGATGCTCCTACAGAATGGCTTCGGGGTCTATCCTTTGGGGATAACCTATTCGTAACGTGCAAAGTACTGATATGTGGGGACAATACACCAAAGGAATTCTCTCCTTACTATATGGTCGCTACGCTCACAAGGATAGAGGCTATATGTGAGGCTGATAATATAGATCTGGACTTCCATATCCGGATGAAGATGAGATATAACGCAACCCGAGAATTTCGTCACGGGAAAGAATATTAACAAGGCATAGCAACGCCCGAAGCTGTAAGAGGGCAAACAATAATAAAAACTATGAATGAAATTAAGTTAGGCAACAAGGTTCGCAGCAAGGTATCAGGATTCGAGGGCACAGTAACCGGAATCGTGGAATATCTGCACCATTCGAAACAGGCTCAGGTAACTGCACCAAAGCTGACCGATGGAGAGATCAAGATTGAGTGGCTCTCCCTGACCGAGCTCGAAGTAGTCGAGTAGTAATGACTTCCGGCGTGGTGTACAGGGGAAATAAGCACATGCGGAGCGCTCCTGAAAACAGGAAAAGCAGAGCGTAGGTTCGAGTCCTGCCGCCGGAACATAATTAACCACTAAAAACACATGAGATTATGGTAAATATCGATGGTAAGAGCTGTGGGAATATAGCCCCGTCGCCCCTCACAACTATGAGAGAAATTAAGTTCCGAGGTAAACGTGTCGATAATGGAGAATGGGTTTGTGGGACGCTCCTGTGCGAAAACGTCATACGAAACCATGACACAGGATATCTTGTAAAGACTACCAATATGAGCACCGATTGTTCATTTGAATGTGATGGTTTTAGAGTTGACCCTGTTACTGTTGGACAACTTACGGCGAGGGTAGACGATAATCTCCATGATCTTTGGGAAGGAGATCTAATTGCCGTCGCAGACAAGGTTCCATGGGTAATCGTATGGGACAGAAGTAGTGGAGGTTGGATGGCAGAACAAGACGGACACAGGGTCGCTTTGGGCCTGATGTTGAAGATAAAGAGGATGGCTGTAGTAGGAAATATACACGACAATTCTGAATTGATTAAACGCTAATAGCTTATGAACATAGAAAAACGCTGGGATGAGTTGTGTGCCTCGCTGGATAAGGTACGTCCCCTGATTGAAGAGCTGGCCGCGCAACTACCGGCCAGCGGATCCGCGAAACGTATCAGGCAATCTCTCGCGGCCGCATGGGATAAGATATCCGACTCGACGGAGGCCATCGACGACCTACTGAAGGATAGCATTCAGCCCCTGCCGGTGGACTTCCCCTGGCAGGACAAGGATTTCGTGAGCAAGTGGAAGATCTACAAGGAGTACCTCAAGGAACAGCACGGGATCACCATGCGGAGCAGGATGGAAGGAGCACGACTCCGGGCGATAAAAACCTACTGCAAGGGCGACAAAGATGTTTTCCTCCGGGCAATCGATTTCTACATGGCCCTCGGTTCCACGAATATTTTTGAAGTCAATTTTGAAACGGTCAAAAAAGAAATACAACAAGATGAGCGAAAAACATACACGATCACTCTCCCCAGAGAATAACCTCGGGCAAGTTCCTCCGCACGACATAAGCCTGGAGACTGCGGTCCTCGGAGCGATGATGCTGGAGAGCAACGTATACTACGATATCGCGAGTTTCATATCCGGCAACGTATTCTACGATCCCCGCCACGCGGTAATCTTCGGCGCGGTAAAGTCCCTCGCGGAAGACGGCCGGCCGGTGGATCTCTTTACCGTATC
Organism: Rikenellaceae bacterium; assembly: GCA_031553875.1. Taxonomy (GTDB): domain Bacteria; phylum Bacteroidota; class Bacteroidia; order Bacteroidales; family Rikenellaceae; genus JAVBKU01. Next base: position 43,633 of record JAVBKU010000020.1, read on the forward strand.
CAATAAACTGAAGGAAGACGGGAAGCTCAAGGCCGCCGGCGGGACCTCCTATGTCGCACAGATTACCCAAGCAGTTGCATCCGGCGCACACACTAAGTACCATGCTCAGGTATTATATGAGATGTGGATAATGAGGAGCATGGCCTCGGAGCTGTCGCAATTATGCACCAAGTGCTACTCGAGCCCCTTCGATACCCTCGTGAGCGAATACCAGACCTCTCTCGCAAAGTTAGACTCGCTCTTCGCAGGATCCGGAGGGGATAAGCATATAAGCTCCATCTTGCGCCGCCACGGGGAGTTGGTCGATCAACGGTGCGCTAAGGCGAACTCTAACGAGATCCAGGGCATAACATACGGACTTCGCCGGCTGGATAAGATTACCGGCGGTATGCAACCAGGCCAGCTGATAATCGTGGCCGCGCGCCCAGCCATGGGTAAGACAGCCATCGCCCTAAAGTTCGCTAAAGCGCCGGCCGAAGCCGGGGCCGCTGTAACCTTCGCGTCGCTGGAGATGACCGACCTCTCGCTGACGGACCGTCTGATAAGCTCCTACGCTGGGGTGGAAGGATCCCGGCTCCGGAGCGGCCACATGAACCGCGACGATATAATGGCTTATGAAAGGGCCTCGAGGGAGCTCTCCCGTCTGAATATATCCATCGACGACACCGCCGGCGCAACGCTCAGTCGCCTCAGCGCCATGGCCAGGACAAAGCACCGCAAGGGAGATCTCGACCTCCTCATTATAGACTACCTCCAGTTGATCGACAGCGACGGCGATAACCGCGACTTCCGCCGTAACCGCGAGCAGGAAGTGGCGATCATCTCCCGGGGGCTGAAGAAACTGGCCAAGGATCTTGGGATTCCGGTGGTACTCCTCTGTCAGCTGAACAGGGCCGTCGAGAACCGCGCAGACAAACGCCCCCAGCTCCATGACCTCAGGGAATCCGGAGGGATCGAGCAGGATGCCGACATAGTTATGATGCCGTTCCGCCCGGCTTACTACAAGGAGCAGCTGGCGTTCACAGATGATAACGGCCTCCCCATCCCCGACAACGTGGGCCTATTATGCCTACGGAAACAGCGCGATGGAGAACTTGGCGAGATCCCATTCCAATACTCTACGGACCTGTCCAAGATCACGGACTACGATCCCGCAAACCAAGATGATACAGATCACGGATTATTTTAGAAGATTATGAGAGTTCAGAAACGCGATAAAATGCCCAAGGTTCGGGCGCTAAATTTAGCCTCTGCGGTAACCGACAAGGTTACGCAAGTGATGGATTTCCTGAAGGAGAACTACCTGATCGAGGTAAACAAATACGATCATACACAGATGAGAATCCGAAGCCTTAAGCGGATATATTCATCTCCTCCCTCGGTTGACGACATCTACTTACACATGATGCAGGAAGGAATCCCTCCCACCGACACCATCATCCGCAAGATACTGCGCTCTCCTAATTATACAAAAACATACGATCCTATCCGGCAATACTTCGACAGCCTTCAGGATATCCACCCTGAGGAGTCCCAGATAGACAAACTCATCGCGCATCTACAGGTGCGCGAATTTGGCGACCATCCCGCCGGGTACTACACCGCCCGGGCCGCGCGGCTGATCAGGCTCTGGCTCGTGGGCACGGTAGCCTGTGCGCTCGGGAAGCACGTAAACGAGGCCGCCCTGGTATTGGTGGGCGAGGATGGCGGCGCGGGGAAGACATACCTGTCGACGTTCCTCTGCCCTGCTCCGCTCAAGGGGATGATGGTAAAGAGCTCCTCAGACCGTCGCGTATTCAATATGGAACAGGCCGCAACGTCTAATTTTATAATGCTCTTCGATGAGATGTGCGGCCTGAACTCCTCCACCTCCGAAGATTTTAAGAAGACGCTGAGCGCCCCAGCGCTGGACGTAAAGCTCCGAGGCGATCTTTGCCCCGTTTCCCGCCCAAGGATCGCGTCGGCAATAATGACGACCAACAACCGCACCGGCTTCCGAAAAGGCTTCCTGCTCCAATCTATGGGCCTCAGGCGCTTTATGTGTGTGCACATCGACGGGATCGACCATGATTACAGCAACGTCGTAGATATAGACGAACTGTGGGCGGAGGCGCTACACCTCAGCCAGGATCCCGACTACTGTCTCCAGCTCACTCAGGAAGACTACCGCGAGTTCGAGGAGTTTAACCAGCGCTATATTCTGGAGACTCCGGCCGGCACACTTATCCAGCAGATCCTCCGCATTCCGGAGAATGATAACGACGACTCCGTCGAGTGGCTCACGGCTTCGGAAATATTTATAGAGCTACGCGACAAGCGCCTGATCAACTCTTCTATAGTGAAACACGTGTCGCCGCAATACGTCGGGGAGGCTATGCGCGCGCTCGGCTTCACGCGCAAGTCGATAAATGATTCCGGCGACCGCCGATATAAATACGGAGTACAGCGAATATGACGCGCGTAACACACTCGCATCCAGGAGTATATCTATATATTAACGTATATAGATATATTTTTTTGATTATTCATTTTTAATAAATCGATGTTGCTTACTACTTACTACTTTTATTTATAACTATTTGATATATAAATTATTACATCGTTAACTCCCGCACTTACTACTCGGTTACTACTTTTTATATATCGCGGGTGCTTACTACTATATTATACTTTGATAATCAAACGATTACAGACGCACGGAAGTAGTAAGCAAAAATGTAAACAAACTTTTTACAACTGTAAAAAACACCCATTTTTCGGCCTGATTTACCCGGATTATGCAAAATATATCCTAATTTGGTTATATTTGGTTATATTTAGTATCTTTACGTCAGATAAAACGATATCGATATGGAGGTAACTATCAAGATCCGCAAGCCATACATCCGGGACTTCATGCGGTACCTATTCGGCGAGGATCCGCAGGGATTTATCACGGTTAAGCACAATCTCCCCTTCGGGAAATATATCTGTTCGCTGGTCGGCTATTCCGAGCAACCGGTCACCAAGGAGGGAGATACGGTGCTCCGCCTTCCGCAATGCGATGCCCTGGCCACCGGGCCTCGCCGGTTCCTGTACATGACCGAGGAGGCCGTCGCCAAAATAAACGATTACATCGAGGCCCTGTTCGAGCTCGACCTTGACAGATATGTAATCCAAGGGCGGAAGATGGGATATCAATACAAGGATATCATCAACGCCTATATAGCATCCCGACAACTCATATCCTTCGACGGCGATACCGAGACCCTAAAGAAACGAGTCATGCGGCAAACTACCCGAGATATGTCGGCCCTCCAGAAGACTCTTTTTAATAAGTCTTTCTACCGCGATACCCAGATCCGCAACTCGATAAAAAATGATATAAAAATGTTGTAGGCAGTTTTTATATTCTGACTATAAAAATCACGTACAGACCATGAAAGAATTATCTCAAATAATCGACATCCATTTTCTCCTCCCGATATGGTTTGACTCGGGACGTATCTTCTCCCTTGCCCTGACATCAAATAATAGTACTATAGTCTCCGAGAAAACATCAGAGACCAAGGCCGGAACCTTATATGACCAGAGTATGAGAGTAGTCGTGGATAAAGAGGACTATCCCGAACTCGAGGGATGTATTCCATCTCAACAGGTCGTAGTCTCCCTCTCCGACTGTTCACGGAAGTATGCCTGGGGAAACAAAGACATTCCCGTAACGATGACCATCACTCCCTCCCTGCTCAAGTATCAGCTCGAATTCAAACGGCAGGATATATCTCCCCTCTTTAAATAGCCGTCCTTTAGGATTGCCTCTTAGGGGCTCATCTTTGCAGAAAAAGGATGGCTCCCTCTGTCTTATCTCTCTTGACTTCTGTCAATCTTTTGATTGACAAGTCATATCTCAGCAGAGTCGCCCAGATGCAAATCGTAGGTGGCGCTCTCACTTTACCCAAGTACAGAGGTCTCCCATCCTTCCCGGCTTCGTCAATGGAGAGGTTCTCAATCGTCGACTCGCTCGACACTCGAGACCTCTCCGACGAAGCCCTTTTTTATCACCGCATATTCGGACCTATCATCGCCCAGGATTACGGGTATCGCTGGCTTTTCTCCACTCAGCGCTTCGTTGATGATCTCCGCGCGGCTGACGAAAATCCCAAGATCATCGCTCACTTCCTTCACGTGTGTTCCGGCGGTGGCGAAGCCTGGTTCCTGGACCGCGCGGCCGAAGCCGTCCGAAATTGCACAAAGCCGGTATATGCCTTTGTTGAGCAATGTTGCTGTAGCGGGGCTTATTACATCTCTGCGAATGCCTCTGTCATAAAATGCTACACCCAGAACGATACAATCGGATCCGTCGGATGTATGACATCATTCCTGGATCCGGAGGGATACTACGAGTCTCTGGGGTTTAAACACATAGAAGTATACGCCACAAAGTCGGATCTCAAGAACAAGAAATACAACGATCTCCGTACCGGCAATCCTGATCAATACATAAAAGAAGAGCTTAATCCGATACAGGGACAGTTCGAGCGCGAGATCCGCACCGCCCGGGAAAAGCTCGCGGCCCTTCCTGAAGATCATCCCGCCATGCGTGGCGAGACGTTCAACGCAGATAAAGCTGTCGAGGTAGGACTCATCGACGGAATAGTTGATATCCGCGAGGCCCTTCAGGAAGCCTATGAACTTGGCATCACCATAAAAAATAATAATAACATCCTAAACGAAATGTAGTATGTCATTCTCACAAAAGCTCACAGCTATTTTCCAGAAGCTCAAGCTCACGAGCAAGGCTTCGGAGAACAAGATGACTGCTTCTGACTGGAAGTCCGTCGAGAAAGCCTACAAGGCTAAGTACGGCTCCGACCTGGCTACTGACCAGGCTCAATACGAGAAAGAAAAGAAGCAGGCGAAGGAGTCGCAGGCACAGTCAGCCAAACTCAAGGCCGACAACGCCGCCGCGCTCGCCATCGTAAACAAAACCCTTAACCGTGGCGCACAGGCCCCGGGGAAGAAGGGAGGCGCGAGGCACAACGCAAAACAGGGTAATATCGTGTCTGCCGTAAATGCACTCAACAAACACATCGAATCGATGACAAAACAGCTCCTCCCCGACAACTCAGCAAAGATCCCGGGCGGTGCAAAACTGGACGCAAACGGTCCGGGGACCACTACCAAGCACTACTTGGGAATCCCTCATTCCATGTTCGACATGGACAGAAGGTGGAACCGGATCTCTGCAAATCCCTCTTACGCCATCACCTCACAGGTAGATGAGAAGAAGGATGGCATGAAGTTCCGCGAGGCCCTGAGTAACTATTCCGATAAGGTCGCTCGCCGCATCAACTTCCTGCGCGAGAACAATATGTTGAACTTCAAAACGCTCAGCGAAGGCGCTACTAATATCAACCTTATCGGCAATGCTGGTCTGGGAGATCAGTACGTTACAATTCGTATCGACCAGCTGGTAGCGCGCCTGGCCATGGTCCGCAACGTATTCGACGTATTCCCTCGCCTCGGAGGTGTACAGGACCGTGAAGTGATGACCAACGCATTCTTCGGCGACTTCTCACAGTCGTACCAGGAAGGCGGCGTGTTCAAGGGTACCATCACTCTCGAGCCTGAGATCGGCTACGTAGACGACGCGATGATGAAGACTCTCTTCAAGTCTATGAAGTGGCTCGAACGCGAGTATATCGGTTATCTCAACAAGGAGGGGTCTGACCCCATCAAGTGGAGCATGATCGAGTGGGCGCTGTTGAACATCTCGACAAAGCTCATCATCGAACAGAACGAGCGTAAGATCCTGGGCGCTTACATAAAGCCGATCACCGGTGTAGCCGGTCACTACATGAACGCCGCAACCGGAGTATTCTACACCGTCATTCGCTACTACAACGAGTGTAAGATGGCTCTCGTGTCCGACTCGGCCTACTCTTCGTACAACTCGGGTACTACCATGGTGGACGTTGTTACCAATATGGCTCAGGAGCTCTCCTCGAAGGTGGACGGCTTCGGTCAGGAATATGAATGTATCCTGAACGAGAACCATCGCTCCATGTGGCTCTCCGGGATCCGCGAGAAGTACGGTAAGGATACCGACTTCACAGGCCCCCAGGGCGACGTGATCCCCGACACACAGATACCCATCCGCTGGGTACCCTACTTCCGTCAGATGCCTATCGTCATGTTCCAGAAGCCCGGGAACATACAGAGCCTCGAGCTGGAGGCCGGCGAAATGCACTCACTCTCCTTCGAGACCGAGATGGAGAACGTGAAGGTGTGGAGCGTGTGGAAGGAAGGTACATCTGCCGCCTACGTTGGCCAGCCTTTCAAGACAAAGCAGGAGGCTATCGACAACGACTTCGCCCTCCAGCAGCTGTTCATGAACAAGCCGGCTGTCGAGCTGGATCCGGACGCTGCGGTCGTAACCGTGTCGGGGGACATACGTATGTATGTTACCGCCGAGAATACCGCCGCCACCGCGATTACGGATATCGTCGGCGCGAAGGAAGGTATCCCCTACATGATCGAGACCGGCTCCGCTACCAATCCCCAGACCATCGCCAAGAGCGACAAGTTCTCGGAGATTACCGAAGCCTACACCCCTACAACCGTCGGCGACTACATCATGGTAGCTCTGCGCGGCGACAAGTTCGTGGAGCTGGAGCGCATGGTCGGCGGCATCCGCAAGATCAACAAGGATATACAGCCCAACCTCCCCGGCCCCGGCGGTCGCTAATCTTAAAGAAAGGGGCCGCAAGGCCCCTTATTTACTTAACCATTAATCATACTCAATCCATGAAAAAGCACGAAATAAAAAGGTATGCGAGGGCTTACAAACAAGCCATCGCCCGCAGGAACAAACTTATGTTCAGCCTCATGCTGGTAATGCTGGCCGCCTTCACGGCTCCGGCTGTCGCCGCCGGCGTACAGGATAACGCTGAGGCACCCACAGCGATAATGATGCTCGGAGGATCCGTAAGCCTCGCCGCCGCAGGAACGCTCGTAATAGTCGACGACGTCGATGATGTAAGCGACAAGTATGTCGCCGGTCGCCAGCTCTCCTATACTCTGTACGTCATGCCCATAGATAACATATACAAGACCGGCTTCCCTAAGCCTAATAAATATCGAGAGGTCGGGCAAGTTCCATTTAAAGAGGGAGCAGTTATAACGACTATCGAATGTCATCAGGTACTCACGTCCGATTCAACGGGTGAACGAGGGGATCTGACAACTGCCGTGACTAATACCATAACCGCAATCGCGGGAGGTAATACCGATGCCGCTTTGAACCTGATAGAAAATCACACAGGGATGAAGTGCATCGTCTGGTATTTTGAGTGTTCGACAGGTATAATGTATATTATGGGTACTCCGTGTAAGCCTATGGTTCTCTCCACATTCAACAGGACCGACAACTTGGAGAACCGCGCCATTACCCTCACGTTCGTAAACAACTCTTATCAGCAGCCTTGCAAATACACAGGATCTCTGCCGCAGAAAGAGTCTGTCGTGAACCCTGCCGGTAGCGCTGTACTGACAATCATCCCGGACAACGATACCTACCTGATCCCCAGCGGTACCGATGCGGCTGTTCCTCTCACATCTGTAACAGGGATCACCGACAACGACGAAGGGCGCATCATAACCCTCTTAGGCGACGGGCTGGATAATCTCGCCACCATCGAGGACGGCGCGGTGTTTATCCTTTCGGGCGGCGAGACATGGACCGCCAAGAAAGGGAGCATCATCAGCCTCCGTGTCGTGGACGCTTCCCGCCTGGTAGAAGTCTCCGGAAGCCGTGTTCAATCATAAACCCTCCCTGCCATGAACTTTGTAGAAAAGAAACGAGCTCACGACAAGCTCCTCGGTGTAACCCACATCGAGGCCGACAAGGCTCTGCTGAAGCAGCACGAGCCCACGAATCCGGCGCTCAAGGCTAAGGATTACGACAAAAAGAGAACCGCCTCTGCAATCCTATATCGCCTCCTCGATTTTGTAACTGCGGAGGAGGTCGTGGCGAATCGTCGTAAACTTGTCGCCGAAGCCGCGCCCGAGACCGCACCTGGTACGCCCGAAGGAACTGATCCCAACGTAGAAGTATCTGATCCCGCCAATACGGCTTCCGCGGCTCCCGCTGAAGCCGGCGAAGCAGCGCCCGCCGAGGCCGCTCCCGAAGTTGCGACTGAAGAGAAGGTCGAAGCTAAAGAAGCCGCTGAAGTTTCTGCCGAAGCCAGCGAAGCAGCACCCGCCGAGGCCGCCGCGGAAGTTGCGACTGAAGAGAAGATCGAAACTAAAGAGGTCGCTGAAGCTCCTGCCGAAGCCGTCGAAAAGGCTCCCGCAGAAGTAGCTCCTGAGGCCGCGCCTGAAGCGGTGGAAGAAGCCAAAGCGGATCCGGAACCGACCGAAAAAAAAAGCTCCTCAAAGAAGAAGAGTACCCAGTAATAAAGTGGACTCAACTCTCTGACCAGAATACCATCGCGGCCCTCGTGATATATGAGGACCGCGTAGGTACCTGGCGACAGATGAAGGTTCTGGATTCCAGACTTGACGACACTCCCGATGCTGATAGCGTGAAGGAGATGGTCGAGCTGAGGATCCGGAACCTTCTTTGTTTTCGGGAACTCCAGTCGCTGAACGATACGGGCAAGTTCGAGAATATCCATCCGTTCCTGGTACACCGCGCCGCGCTGGCCGAACTGGAGGAACTGTGGAAATCCGACCGCGACAAGTTCATAAACGAGTACAGCAACTGTAAAACCAATATCCGCCGATATAAATCCATCTTGGGTAAGAAAGGTATCAGCGAAGACGACACAGAAAAATATACCACCCTGCTCCTGAAGCATCGGGAACGGGAAACAATCTTTAAAAAAATACTGAACAATGGACAGAGCAATCACAGTCTATAACCTCGGGGGATTACCCACGGCCGAGGTCGAGGAGTTCCACGAGCTCCAGGAAGATTTTAAGATTCACGATGAAGATAAACTTATGAAGTTAGCTCTCTTGATAGTTACCCGAGGGTTCAAGTATGCGTTTAAGGCGTGGAAGGATCCCGAGGGTAAACTGTGGATCATCGACGCGCACCAACGTAAGAAAGCCCTGATGCACCTGAAGCGCCGGGGGATGACAATCCCTCCGATCCCTTACGAACCGATCCACGCGGAGGACAAGCGCGAAGCCGTCGAAGAGATCGCGGCGTATAACTCTGAATTCGCAAAGAAGAATCCTGATACCATCCTGTTCGAGAAGTACCAGATTTCCACCGATAACCTGGAGCAGTTCAGCCTCCAGATGGGGACGGACATCGAGAAGATGGATCTGGGCATAAATACGAAGCTCTCGCTGACCGAGGAGCTGGACACCATAGATCTCGACGCTGAATATGAGGATCTCGACAAGGAGGTCGTCTCGCTCTCTCAAGCGGGGGATATCTGGCAGCTCGGCCGCCATCGCCTCATGTGCGGGGACTCGTGCAGCTCTCAGGACGTGGCGACCCTGATGGATAACCGCAAGGCTCACGCCGTAATAACGGATCCTCCGTACAATGTGGATTACCAGGGCAAGTCCGATGAACAGGCGTCTAACACTATCGAGAACGACAGTATGTCGGACAGCTCCTTCGACAAGTTCCTGTTCCGGGCGTTCCGTAACGCCTTTATGATCCTGCGCGAGGGAGGTCCTATATATGTATTCCACAGCGACAGCGAGGGGTATGCCTTCAGGCGTAATTTCCATAAGGCCGGCTTCAAGCTGGCGCAATGCTGTGTCTGGATAAAGAACAGTATCGTGATGGGCCGCCAGGATTACCAATGGCAACATGAGCCGGTTCTGTACGGATGGAAGCCCGGAGCCGGGCATCCCTGGTATGCGGATCGGACGCAGTCTACCGTGTGGAACTTTGACCGCCCCACGAAGAGCGATCTCCACCCCACCATGAAGCCGATACAGCTGATATCATATCCCCTGCTTAACAGCACCAAGGAGGGAGAGCTCGTGGTGGATCTGTTCAACGGTAGCGGCTCGACCATAATGTCATGTGAGCAACATGGCCGGATCTGCTACGCCATGGAGATCATGCCCTCCTTCGTAGACGTATCCATAGCCCGCTATATACGAGCCGTCGGGGATCAGGAAGTTTACTGTCTCCGCAACGGTAAAAGGTATCACTATAAAGAGCTGAGCGATGATAATAGATGAAAACATAATCAGTAAGATCCGCAACTTCTCATCGTTGGGCCTTATGCCCCCGCAAATAGCTTCAATTTTGAAGATCCCGCCCCAAGATAGGGCTTCGTTCATCGACGAGTTTGAACGCAAGGATACGCGCGTTTTTGAGGCTTATCATCAAGGGCGTAACGCGGCCTATGTGAATCATAATATAGAGCTCACGAAATCTGCCGAGAAAGGCGATGTAATAGCAATCGCCAAGCTCGATGAACGCAAACACGAACAGGAGATAGAAACTCTCCGTCAAGAACTATTTGGAGTATGACACACCTCGAGAAAATAGAAGCCCTGAGTCCGGAGATAATCGACAACTTCATCCGAACCGGATCATCCACGGCTATCCCTCTGGATCTGCAAAACATCATAAAACAGATGATGTGGGCAGCAGAGATATACGAAACCGAACGTAATATCTCGCGTGCGGCTAAAAAGCTCCAAGTCCGTACAAAGGCGAGTAGTGGCATAGATATCGAGATAAGCACCGCAAAGTCCCGTATATACGCCGCCCTGAATTATTTTAATGTAGACTGTAACGTCAAGGAGGCTGTATGGTATCATGACGCGGCAAACAAATTTGAGAACCTTGCAAAGTTAGCCGTGGCCTCCGGCCGTCTTGACGTGGTCGAGAGAAGCTATGTTCGCTCGACAGAATATCGACTCAAGGCCGTAGCGGCCGACAGGGAAGCGACTCTCGGTGTAGTCTACATCATGTCGAACGACATCTCTCCGGAGGATCTCGGCTTCACGTCCAGGAACAAGAAGGAGATCGCGCGCAAAGCATCGGACGGATACTACACCCAGCTGATCGACTCCCTTAATATCTCGAATGAAGAAAAACAACGCCTCCGCGCCGACGCAGAGATCGAAGAGGCTATCATAATCGAAAACGATGAACAGTAAGAATATAGCCGCCATCGAGCGCAAGTATATGAACAAGATGCAGTTAATAGTGAACTGCGTCGATGCGAATACTATCATCGCGGAGATTGCCCGTGCCGGTGGTAAAACCGACGGGATCCTCGCCCCCCGGATGATCAGGGTGGCAGAGTCTATGCCCGGGGAGATGTCGTTCCTCATACATAAGACATACGTCGCCCTGATGACCAATATCATACCCAATATAAGGGCCGTCTTTAACACCCCTACCGCGACCGGTCGCCCTCTGCTCGAGGAGGGAATCCACTACGTTATTGGAGTTAAGGATCTCCCCTCCCACTTCAAGAAGCCTCGCCGCCCGATATCATACCCGAAGCACAGCCTTGTATTTTGCACGGGTCACCACCTAAAGCTGGTCTCGAGCGATATGCCCGAGTCGTCGGCCGGCGACAGCGCGGTTCATGCCTTCATCGAGGAGATGAAGCTCCAGAAGGGGCAACGTCTTAAGTCGAGGATCTTCCCGGCAATGCGTGGCTCCATGGGTAAGATCCGCGAGAGCCCCTACTACCTCGGGATTACGGGAGTGAGCGACACGGCCCGTATCGACATGGGGGAGGATAACTGGTACGAAGAGTATGAGCAGAATATGGACATGGACGTTATAAACGACATCGTCGAAGTAGCCCTGTATCATGACAAGGCGCTCAAGAAGGTATTCGAGATCTCATCCCAGCTCAAAGAGGAGGCTAATCCTCTCGTATCTGCAAAGCTACAGGAGACCCTCCGGAAGATGCAGCACAGGGTCAATATATGGGCTCCTATCCTGCGGGAAATGCGTCGCAACAGCAGCTACTATATCAAGGCATCATCCTTTGTAAATAAGGACTTCCTTGGGCCTAAATTCTTCCAAACCCAGAAGGAGACCCTGAGCGAGGATGAGTTCCTTTCCTCTATATGCAACATCCGCATACGCAGGGTGGTCGATATGTTCTTTACCTACTACGATAAGGACCGACACACCTATTCCGACTCCTACCGATATAATTCGATCCTCGACTTCTCATTAACCGACACTTTCAAGCTAACAGCCTATTACTTAAAGTATTTTAATCGCTCCGAACCCCTATACCTCGGATATGACCCGGGAGGCTTCCAATCGCTGGTAGTGGCTCAACACGACCAGATGAGCGACGACTTCCGCATACAGAAGGAGTTCTTCGTGTGGGCACCGCGCGACCAGGTCGAACTCGCTCAGGAGTTCAACGACTTCTACGGACCTGACTACGACAAGAGCGTCCCCGTATATCTCTTCTACGACCGCGCGGGGAACAAGCGCAAGGAAGAACAGGAACAGATTACCACCGATGCTAAGATCCTCAAGCGCGAGCTGGAGAGCTACGGATTCAACGTCGAGCTGATGAACGAGGGACAAAAAACAATTTTCTACTATGAACATTACAAGCTCCTGGCGATGCTACTTTCGGATAGATACAAATCCCTGCCGCATATCTCCATCGATGAAAACGAATGTAAAAATTTGGTTAGCGCGATCCCGCTCTCGCCGAAAAAGAAAAACATCGACGGGCGCATAGAGCTGGACAAATCCTCCGAAATAAAAATACATCCGGCATACCAGGCGGGACTATCCACACAAATTCCGTCGGCGCTCATGTATCTTTTATTCGGAGTATTCCGCGACAAACTTCCTTCGGAGCTGAACGGCATCCCGGAATTGCCCGATAATATTTTTGCGTGATAGAAAATATTACATAAAACGCTGATAATTAAATATTTTGACAGAGAAACGACAGGCAACGCGCTGGAATACAATAGTATCGACTTTTGCCGCGCGCCACCTGAAAAATTTACGAAAAAGCCGTGTCCGCCTCCGCTAATTTCTCGCGGCGGTGTACACGGCTCTCTCTTTTCGGGAAATATGACCGGCGCGCTGTCCCTGAGCGAGTTAGCCTCGAAACCACGAAAAGACGCCGAACGGGCCTCTCGATGCAATAAAACAAATGTTCAAGCCTCGGGCGAACCCCGCTACGGCCGGTAGCCGCTGTCCTTTAGCCCCGCTCTCAATAGATATTACTTTGTGCATGGACCAGACGATGGGAGGGATAGAGGCGCTACGCCTGGCGCGAGAGATATCGAAGGTTCCCGACGGGACCTTCACGATAGCTTTCTACACTTACAATAGGGTAAAGGGCGAAGCATCTCCGCGCCTGAAGGTTATGCAAGGATGCAAAGCCCGGGCACAACTGCCGAAGGATAGGTTCTGGATAGACAGCGATAATTACTTCCTCTTCAAGGATGCCCAGGGCAACCCGAAAACGGCCTTCCGGATCCTGATCAGGTACATGGGTTTCCCACAGGATAATTTTAAACTGCGAAAAATAAACTGGTTATGATCGAAAGCAATGGTCGTTTGGGATACATCCTGACCGAGAACAATGTCCTAACCTTCCAGATGGGAGAAGGATCTATCCCTGAGATGCTGGCCGCCGGCCCGGGCATAATGTACCGTGAGCCCTATATGTCCGAGGGGCATATAGTCGAAGTTCGTGGATATCGGGTCCTCACACGCGGGGCGAACGATATGCAGATAGAGGACGTCTCGAAGAACATCAAGGGGAACAGGCTTCTGCCCGAGGTCATAGAGAAACAGGTAAAGATCCTGTTCGGGGAGGGGCTCAACCTATATAAACCGGCATTCAGGGATGGGAAGCTCCAGAGGGACTGGACCACGATCCAGGAGGTATCCCGTTGGCTCAACAGCTGGGAGGACTTCGGGATCATCGACGACTACCAGGATCTCGCCATCGCCCAGCTCCGTAGGTACTACAGCTTCGAGGACTTCTTCACGATGTGGCGCTTCAGCATGGCCGATGTTACCGGCCGACGCTGGTGTGCGGGGCTGGAGTTGGTGGAGAACAGTAAGGCGCGTCTGGCTACAGATAAGAATCTCGGCTACCGGCAGGAGGAGTACGCTTACAGCGACTTCGATTATATTGCCGTAGGGGATTGGAGAACGACCGGCGACATTAAGGTATATCCTCGCTTAGATGTTACCAAGGTAGATACCTACAACGTAGCCATATCGCACCATGCGAACGATGATATCGATAGCCTTTACGGCCGTAACAAATCTTATGAAGGATCCCGGCAATGGGTCGAGGCGGCCAACGAGAACCCGCGCTTCATACGCTCCTTCCTCCGGAACTCTCTCGCGGCGAAGCTCCACGTCGTAATCCCGAACGAGTGGCTCGAGAGTCAGAAGGCCCGTATATCAAGCCTCTGCCAGGCGAACAAGGAACGCGAACGCGAGGGCAAGGAGCTGTTCACGCTGAACGGGATCGACATCGGTACGAAATATACCGATGCAGCCCTGATCAAGTACACGAACAAGGAGCTGGAGAAGCTGACTCAATATCTCTCGGGCGCAGACAATCAGGGTAAGCTCTTCAGCACATTCTCATATCAGAACGCAAAGGGAGACCGCGTCGAGTGGAAGATAGAGTCGCTGGATCTCAAGTATAAGGAATATATAGAGTCCCTGCTACTGTTCGACCGGCGCGCGGATGAAGTCCTTGTCGGATCTGTAGGCCTCGACCCCTCGATATCTAACGTCTCGAAGGAGGGAATCATCTCGAAGTCCGGCTCCGATGCCTACTACAATTATATCATATACCAAACCCAGCTCACCGCGCCCGAGAAGATCTGCTGCGATCCGTTCAATATGGCACTCCGAGTCAATTTCCCCCACCTGTACGCCGACGGGTTTCGCTTCGGGTTCTACCGTAACGCCCCCATGCGTCAGCAGGATATATCACCCGATAACCGCCTAACAGCACAGTAGCCATGATGAAGTTTGATACAATTCTAAAAAGTCCCTACAAAGACGAACTGTCGAGTTATGCCCCCGGGGTAGATGCTACCTTACGCGATGAAACAATCGCGCCGCACATACGCTCCTCGGAGAAGGTCCTCATAAACGCCATCGGCCAGAAGACATATAAGCAGATAAAGGATCTGAAGGAGCCCGACACCCTCCGCAATGAGTTTGTGGCGGCGCTTTCGAACCTTGTGATGTACAATTATAAGATGTGGGAAGTCGTAAGCAAGCGTCAGGACCAGCAGAAAGACACCTACAAATACGAGATGGAGATCATGCGCGGCCACTACGTCGATTACTATTTTTCGCACTTCGACGATGTGATACGCCAGTTGGATGAGCGCTCGACCGAATTCAAGGACTGGAATACGAGCACCCAGAAGCAGATGGTCAAGGATCTGCTTCTCCAGAATGCCGACGACTTCAACGCTGCCTACAACATCGACGACTCGTATTTCTTCTTCTTTATTACCATATTTCTCCAGCGTAAGGTATTGGATAAACACATTAATCCAGCGATCTGCAAGGAGGATCTCACCGATGATCAACTCCGCCGCATCAAGGTTATAACCGCTCAGCTCACCGTGGCTTATGCCCTCCGGCAGCTGGACTTCGTGTGTCTCCCCAAGTCTATCCGCGCGTCTACCGTCGAGGGACCGTCGCGCACAGGGAAAGATGAGCAGACGGCCGTCATAGCCCTTTCGGACTTCCTCTTTAACGAGGCTATATCGGATCTATCTGCGCTCCTGACGGCGATCAACGCGCCGGCCGACGGTGGGGACATAGATTCCCCCTCGGATGAAAACAAGCCATGGAACAAGTACTTCCTAATGTCCTAACCCATGATAGAACTCCGTTTCGGATCTAATGAATATTCCTTCCCCAACAAATGGGAGGAGCTCTCCCCCGACCAATACATGAAGCTGGTCCCTCTGCTTAATCTGTTCTGGGCCGGGGAGATCTCGCTTATGGAAGTGCGGACCAGCTGGTTCAAACAAATAGCAGGGCTCGAGGGTATAAAGGTCCCCAAAGATCGTATCGCACAGGTGGCCGATAACATATACACGGCCAGCCGGCAGTTCAACTTCTTCTACAAGATCGACTACGACGGGAAGACTGATTCCTTCCCCGCCGATATCCGCCGGCTACTTGAGAAGACGGCCCCGGATGACCTGCTCGACGATAGCGCAGAGGTCCGTTACGCCTCGACACTGAAATATGGATATAAGCCCGACTCTGTGTGGGCGAAGAACCTCATTCCCTCGATCTCGGTCAAGGGTACCGCGCTGGAAGGGTGGAAAGTGTCCGTTGATGGTGATGCGCTCACTTCCACCCTAACAGCGCTCCAGTTCCTACAGGGAAACGACATTCTGACCAGGCTAACCAAGAACCGTCGCCGGCAGGATATAGCCCTGCTGTGCTCTATTTTATACCCAGCTCCTGACGGATCCGATATCTCCGTCGCCGACTACGACACGCTCGAAGATAATATCCTCTTCGGGGTCGTTCAGAACTTTCAGGCATTTGTGAGCTTCATATTCACGAGAACGCAGTTTTCCATATTGTGGGCTACAGGGAAGGTCAAGAAACGGAGCCGGTCAGTATCTATATCGCAGACGGACGCTCTGTATTCACTCAGTAAGTCCGGATACGGTAGCTATGAACAGATCGAGCGAATGCCTATGACTACCTACCTGAGCATCGTGAGGGCTGACATGATATCGGCTATCCGTTCTCTCGTCGACAGTAAAATGACGCTCGACGAAATCGCCGAGCGCGTGAATCTTCCGATAGAAATCATAAATAAAATAGTATCATGAGTGTAACCATATTAGGGCTAAAGGATTACTTCGAGAAGTTGAACAAGGAACTATGCCTCGCTCCTAACTTTATTTTTGGGGGCGATGAAGCGGCGCTGCGAGAAGCGATAGGCAATTTCGGAGATGATTATATGTTCGGAGATTTTGGCGAGATCAACAGCAGTCTCGACGGTCTTAATAGGATGCAGGATGGCTTCTTGATCGCCATAACTCTCGCCCACCCCTACGGCGTGAACTCCATAACAAACGATGATATCCTATGCGATCAGGACAGACTCTTAAAAAAGATGAATGTCCTGAAGAAGGAGCTGCTCAAACGCGACCGATGCGTTCCATGGCTTAAATACCTTCAGGAGCCCTTTCAGATCCTCCCGTTCATAGCCCCGGACATTTCCCGGTCGATAGGATGGACCATGCCGATGATCCTCGCCGGAGCAGATATGTTCGATGTGCACTAATTGGCTCTGTTTTTGTGGTAAAAAGTCCTCTCTGTTGTATGACATAGAGGACTTTGCTATATTCATATTTTAATCTCGGCTGTTATGAAAAGGATCGCGTTGTTTTTATGTCTGCTTACTCTACTATGGGGGTGTACAAAAGACCCACAGAGTAGCAACACGTATTATTATGTGGGATCTTATGATGGGTACATATATTATCAAGGCGGAGGACAGATGCGCATAACGATGTCTCTAAGTCAAGCCAGCTATATAATGACTTTCTATAACAGCCTAACTGGCTATGAGGAATTTTCTCTTTTCGGATCGATGTCTTTCGAATCACCCAATCGTATAATACTAAGTTCAAAGAGTGATTTTGTCTTAGGACCTTTTATGGAGGGATCGGTACAGCATAATATAAACCCGGTAACTCTGAATATTCCGAGAAAGTATGTTTGTGATGGCAACGAAATATCCGATTTAAAACCTCAGGAAACGACATCCTGGGTAAATGCCGTTAATGCCTTCCCTCAATAATTTGAATTATGAAAAGATTATTTACTGTACTCGCCCTTATCGTGGTTTGCAATTTATCGTTCGCAGAATCTCCTCTCGACCGAGTCAAGAGAAAAGACGATAAATTTAGTAAAACAACTTTCTACGAGAGCAAAGGAATGTTTTTTAAATATCTTGATGCCTACATCGTTCAAAAAGAAGGGTCTGCTCCTGTCTTGAAAGTTAGCTTTTACTATCAGGGAAATCATTGGATCTTTTTTGATAGGATACAACTTGTACATTCGGGAGAAGATCCTTTCACAGTTATTTATGATAGCTCCAATTATAAAAGAAAGATCCTTGACGGAAGTACCGTGCGTGAATGGGTTACTATTACGGCCTATCCTGAACTAATAGAATATTTGAGAGCATTCTTTCAAACCGAAAAACCAATGGCTCGATTTTCCGGGGAAGGACAATTTACCCGAAAATATTACAAAGTGGAACTGTCTCCCGTTATTGCAGTATTTGACGCATACGATTTTTTGCTACAAAACTACAACCCAACCTCTTCCCCAGAATAGAATGCACAGAGCTCCTTTGGGGCTCTTTTTTTATCATCCTATTGCGGATTAATATTTTATTCCTACCTTTGTTATGCTGATTCATACTGAGGGCGCAAGGCGCCCACCTCGTTAGGTGGTTTTTTTATGCCCTATAGCGAGATATAGACTTCGGTCGTGTACCCCCGTGCGAATGGTTAATGCCTTCGCAAAGCCCTCAAAGGTGGATCAGCAACGGGAAGGACACGACCGATTTTGTGTCTAATATTAAAATGCTGATCCACCATGGAACCACAAATCGACATCTTTTGGCTATTTATAGCTGCGGCCCTTGCAGTAGTTCTGCGTGGCCTTTATCGCCGTGCAAGGTATAATTATCTTGTGGCCAAACGTGCGGGGCGTTTCGTGCGCTACCTGAATCCCCGAGGCAGAGAATATCGCCCGGTTCGCATCTTCGATTATGTCCAACTTAACGGGGAGGCTTAATCATGGCGAACGAAGAAATTAAGGTTGTCGGCAAAGAGGCCGCCTCCGAGATGATAGACATGATGATCGAGCTCTGGCTTTACCTGCATCGTTTCAATCTTTTTTTTGATAAATTTCCAACGGTATTCCATTCCAAAGATGATCGTTTTTATCACCAAGAAGAGATGCAAGAGGCGATTAACAAATGTCTGAATGTATATAGTGAAATGTTACAAACAGTATCCTGCGTATTAGCTGACGCACAGAATGAAAATGGAAAAGGGAAAAGAAAAAACTAATAATGAGGAGCTGGCCGTCGAAGTATGTGCCTCTTTCTGGGAACAATTTGAACCGGCCGAGACTCTCGATGATGCTACTAACAAGTGGACCTCCGGAGAGATTGCAACCGCCGTGTTCCAATTGACAGGAACGCCCGTGGGCGTTGATACTATCTTTCAGGTAATGAAAGAGACCGGTTTTAAGTATGAACTCGACACCACGACTGCCGGCGTGAAATACGTATGGCTGTTGAAAGTACGCGCAAAACGTTAAGCTATGGACATAGTGCAGATAATGAGTTTTCTGTTGGCGGGGGTTGTGATGTTGGCCGTGTATGGCCTCATGAAGCTGATCAGTCGCCTAATGAAGGAAAAGCCCGAGGACAAGGGTGTTCTCGTTAAGGTGCAGTTTCCTAATCCTGCCGTGGCATCCAGGGAAAAGATAGAAGAGTTTCTTAAGAGTACCACAAACTCCGATATCCTCTGGGCGTATTATGAATATGCAAAGAATGATTCTGAAACACCCATCGAGATCGTAGCCATTATAAGGGCTCGATATTTTGAGGTTGTGGAGGAGAATGGCAAGGCCATGAGTTAACTATTAAATATTACATACTTTTCAAAAGGAGCGCTCTCGGGCGCTCCTTTTTTTGTGTCCTTTATTCTCGGCGGGTGGCGGCTGATATTCGCAATATGATTACAGAGCTGTACACAAAGAGTATCCCTCTTAACCAGAAAATCTCGCAGGAAGCCTCCGATCTGATCGGCAAACTGCTGGAGCGCCAAGCGTTCATCGCGGAGACCCAATACCTCCGGCGTACAGGAGATCTTGCAGCCACTCTGCGGTCAAAACCTTATACCATTTCTTCGACATCTGATCAGCTGAATATCCTGATCAACTATCCCGCGACCATCCGGTTCCTTGACCTTAAGCGTACTGCCACCGGCAAGAAAAAACGGTATTACACAGCCATATATAACCGTCCCCTCTTCGGCCACATATACGGTAAAGGATACTCACTAAGCAACATTATAAACGTCGCCCTGCATAGTGAGATCAGAAACTTCTTCAATAATCTGAAAAACGTAACCCAGCGCATAGAACTATGATACAGAAAGATATTATTGAAACCGAGATCCGGACCCGTGGGTTTGATTCCGTTCAGGAGGGGATATTAAAAACGAATAAGGCCCTCGCAGAGTATGAGGATAACATCGCCAAGCTGGTTTATCAAAAGAACCTTCTGATCGCCGCGAACAAAAAGGAGACAGCCGAATATAAGGCTCTGGATACAGAGATAGAAAAGCTCAACTCTCTACGCAAGAACGAACTGGCCATAAATAAACAGTTGAAGTCCCAGTTGGATCTCACGGCCATGAGCTATAACCAACTGAAAAGTAGGGCCTCTGAACTGAAGAGGGAACTCTACAACTTAGATCCTAATGCTCCGGCGTTTGCGAGTCTGTCTAAAGAATTGGGGAAGGTGGAGAAGCAGATGGCCAAGGTGGGTACGGCGATAAAATCTACCTCCAAAGATATAAATGAAGGAGGATCCATCTGGAGTAAGGCTCTCGGAGGAATTAAGGGGCTTATACCTGTGGCCAGCTTAGCCGCTGCTGGAGCCGCCATAAAAAGAATCATTATTGATACATATCAAGCGGCCAAAGAGTATCAGGTCGAACATGCCAGGAATATGCGGATCCTGGGAGATGCTTATGGATATGTCTCGGTTCAGGCCGAGAAATTAGGTAAGAAAATGGGAGTGACCAATAATGAGTTTGTCTCCGCCACAGCATCCGTCGCAGAGATACTACAACCTCTCGATTTTTCCAGAGATAAGTCTGCAAAAATGTCCGTCGAAGTTCAGAAGCTCTCGGGAGCACTAAACGAGTGGACAAAAGGATCTATTGGAGTAGAGAAGATAACCGGGATCCTTACCAACGCAATGCTGGGGCAGACAGAACAGGCCCGGGCTTTGGGGATTGTGATCAACAAGGATAACGAAATTTTTAAGGCTCGGGTAAAGACACTACAGGACGAGCAGGGGCTCTCGAAAGAACAGGCCCAAGCTCTCTCAGTTCTGGAAGAGGCATATCGTCAGACCTCAGATGCTCAGGGCGCATTTGGAAGCTCGACCACAAATATTCTACAGATCGAACAGAACGCGAACAGAGCTTTCCGTAGCGCGAAGGAAGGTATAATCGATATAATCGCCTTATCTCCTCAGGAACGCTTGGAAAAACTGCAAATGAGGACCAGGGCTCTAACCGAATCGATGGAAGAACAAACGAGAACGCTTCCATCGCTAATCGCTAAGTATGAGAGTCTCATCTCAAAAGAGAATCTCACAGCCTCCGAACACAAGGAACTAAATGGAGTTATCGATAAGTTAATTCAGATAGCCCCGAGCGCAGTATCAAAACAAGATGACTATGGTCGCGCCATAGAGATCAATACCGGCCGGCTTAAAGATATCGTAAAGTGGCAAGATGAATATAACAAACGTATGACCGGTCAGGTTAATGATAAGACATTCGACCGTCTAAAAAAAGATGCTAAAGAATTAGATGAATTATCCGGTAAGTTAGAGAAAGCTGGAGATGCCGTTTCTAAAGCTCACGAACGCCGCGCGAAAGGGCCTAAATCTTCCGAAGAGATCGCCCCCGGGATAATAACTTCTGAATCCGAACAAGATCTCAATAATTATGTCGAATCTGCTGAAAAAAACCTTGGCAAAATAAACGCCAAGATACAAACCCTAAATACGAATCTGCAGGCGAATATATCCTCGCTGGTAGAGGCAGGTTTCTCTTATGGACAAATCGCACAACAATTAAATCGTTCCCCAAAATTCGTAATAGATCTTCATCAGCAACTCAAGGAACAACAGAAAATTCGTGAAGCCGCCGAAGCGGCTGCCAAAAAGGCCGCCGAAGACGCGGCAGCCAGAGTGAAAAAACAGGAAGAGGATGAGAAAAAACAAAAAGAGCGTGCCCGCGAAAACGAACAGGAAGCCAAACGCAGAGCAGCTGAGGAGAAGACACGAGTTGAGAATGAGGTCAAAGCTCGCGCCGCTGCGATCAGGGAATCTCTATCTCTTCAGGAGCAAGAGCGCGAGAAGTATTTAGATAAGCTTAAGGCCGCCGGAATTACAGAGGTAGAGATTTCTGCAATTCAGAAAAAGTCTGTCGAAGATCAAACTGAAGAGGAGAAAAATAAACTCGCCGCGTTCCTCTCCCTGAACAAGGCTTATCAGAAGAATCTCGGGAAGGTCCGGGATGACAGTATGAAGGCGTGGCAGACCAAAGAGGAGGCCGCGTTTAACAAGCGAATGGTTAAGCTCAAGACGGAGCAGAACGAAGAGCTGGCCAGCATTCAAACCCTCGAAGAGGCGAAGGAACTCCTCCGCGATAAATATGGGGTCGAAGATCTCAAAAAGATAAAGACTCTGGGCGACGCTCAAAAGGCAATCCGGAAAGAACATGAGAAGGAACAGGCGAAAGAAACGTCTGAATTCCTCCAGAAGTTAGCCACCGACCTGCAGAACATCATCGAAACTGGTGCTTTTGATGATATCAACCTCCTCGACGGTATTTTGACAGATGAAGAGGTTGCAGATCTACAGGCAAAACTGGACGCTATAAAGTTGAAGCTGGCGGAAATGCGCGCCGCCGCAAACGATAAGAGCGGAGAAAAATCCGAAGAGGGGGAGAAGAAGGGATTTTCGTATTCTTCCATAGGCGGCCAGACTGATATTCTCGGCATGTCTCAGGAAGACTGGGTGCGGTTTATGGAGAATATCCAAGCCGGTACATTCGGTATCGAAGAGATGATCGTTACAGTAGCCCTCCTAACCAACGCCTTCCAGCAATATGACCAGATAGTGACCGCTGCAGAGGAAAGGCAAATGAGGCGGCGGGAGCGTGATACTCAGAGACGTATTGCTGATGCTAAGCTGGAATATGAACTTGGGATGAGGTCTGCTGAAAGCCTGGAAGATTTCACAAGAGAATCCGAAAGGAATCTGGAAGAGGAGAGAGCTGAAATGGAGAATAAGCAGGCAAAGAGGAATAAGGCCCTGTCTATAATGTCTGCCATTGTTAATACGGCGGTAGGTGTCACCGCCGCTCTTGCAAATCCGGGTGGAATAATCGGGATAATACTTGCTGGAATCGTAGGAGCCATGGGAGCGGCCCAGATCGCTCTGATAGCTGCCCAACCTATACCCGGTAAAGAACAGGGCGGATATCTCGATGTAGAGCGCTCTCAGGATGGTAAAACCTTTCACGCGGAATACGCTCCCAACAAACGAGGCAAGGTCAGCCGACCCACAGTAATCGTAGGAGAGAACGGGACCGAATACGTACTCTCGGCAAACGATATGGAAAATCCCTCTGTTTCTCGTTTCGTAGAAGCCGTCGAGGTCGCTAAACTCCAAGGATCTATGCGGGACTTCGACTTCTCGGATGTACTCTCTCCTGTCCGAGGCCGGGCGGCTGGAGGCTACACAGCTCCATCGGACAATACTTCTACTGTTCCTTCTGCAACTGAGTCTAATACCGGATCTCGAATAGAGCAGCTCCTCGATTCAAACCTCGCGGCTACAAACGAACTTAACAATAAATTAAGTCATCCTCTTATCGCGCTTGTTTCCATGACCGGTCGTGGGGGAATGGTAGAAGCCCAAGAGGAGTATGATAAATATTTGAGCAATACTAATCTTTCAAAAATATAACATTTATGTCTCTTGCAATCGTCTCCGGAGGCACTTCCTTTGATTACGATCCGGATATCGAGATAACGCTTACCGGAGAGAATCCTATACTCACAAAGGATCGAATCCCAATGCCCGCCTCCCTCCCGTTCGATCTCCCGAAGTCAGAGAAGAATCTGAAAGCATTCGGCTATCCCAACCGTATCACTCGGTTTGGGTATTGGATTGAACGTCATTGTCAGATATACTTCGACGGTCGTCTTTTGGAAGAAGGCACGATCCGGATGGAAGATGCTGGCGAGAAATTGAGAGTCTATTTTAAAGGGATAGAGGCCAACCCTAATTTTTCTAAGAACCTAAGTGAGCTAAGTCTTAATTTTGATGATGAAGGGCAAAAGTTTAGCGGAGATTACTGTATGTCTTGCAATATCAATAATGATAGGGATGTAGTATTTGTCCCCGTTAGGTTGAATGGGGATGACGTTCGACGTGCGGGAACGCTGGTACAATGGAGAACTTATCTAAATTATTACGTAACCTCCGGTGCGACTAATCAGCCTGGATACATTTTAAGAGATCAATTTCCCGGTATCCGCGTAGGGTATCTACTGGAACAGATTTTCGGATCATCCCTCGAAACAAATCCTTTTAAAAAAGGTATATGGAGAGACCTCTATCTCCAAACCCTTCAAAAGAAAGATTGGGTATATCCCAACCCTATAACCTATACATCCTTGCAGGATTATCTCCCTAAAATCGAGGCTTCGCGGCTGGTCGGAAATATATTGAATATGTTCTGCGCCTCTGTAATCATCAGGCGTAATAAATATCATATCGTATTTAATCGAGATATTTTTAATAATACGATTAAGAGGGAAAATCTAAGTAAGAACCTCTTGGACTCATACACATTGTCCCATGTCGACGGGACGTATTACTTGTATGGGTGCAAAAATGCTTTCAAAGGAGTCCCCTCGGATGAACAAGCTCCTACGCCTCTAAGTACTCAAATTCAACTACAGTCGCGGGAATCTGATACCAGTCCCGATATGAAGCAGTTCATTATAGCACAAACCGGACAGACCGTACAACGTGCGCGTAACTACGAGACTGAATCCAGGTGGAAGTATAATATAATAAATTCCGGATTTGGATATAATGACGAACAATCTCGGGATGACTTTGATATGACCACGGAATTACAGCCGATGGACATGACTTATAATACGGTTCCAATAACACCAACGGGGATAGGAAGTACAAAAATATATACCCCACAAATAGAGTTATCCGATCTGAATTATGATAAAATGCCGCGAATTATGTGGTATCATGGCATGATGGGAGGAGCTGGGTCGAATTCAAGTATAGCATATCCATACCCCGGAACTTCTCCTTACTGTATAGATGTAGAAAAGTCCGATGCTCCTGTGATAAAGCCATTCTCCCTCCAGATGAATCCATCGGATACTAACAGTATCTTCTCCCAATTTCATAGCCTATTCCAGAAATGGGTAGAGCAGGACAAACTTGGTCTAAGGGGCTATATAATGTGGGGCGTAGATGACATTGCGAATGTAGACTATCTCCGACGCTACCATATCAAGGGAAGGGATTTCATCCTTCGCCGTTATACAGCAAGACTCACCAGGAACAGGCTCCTTCCAGTGGAGGTTGAGATGGAGTCTGCTGTCCTTTAGTATCCTCCTTTTCCCCTGTATTTTTGCTGAAAACCACTCTGCTATGGACGTAATACAAAGACCTGCCGCTGTAAGCTTTCTCGGAAGTGTGAAAGATGTTATTCTGGGCGAAGTTAGTGACTCCGTAAATATAACTGTCAGCTATAAATCGGAGGACACATATACTCCCTATTTTTATGAAGAATACACATCCGATCCTGATGATTCTGTCACCATCGAAATAAAGGATATTCTTCGCGCTGCCTTTAACTTCAGTATGGACCAGATTCCCTACGATGTAGTGCAGAATACGAACATGAAGGATTTCCGCTTTGTAGCCAAGAGCCCGAACCAGGTGGACGTGATTATAAACTTTCGAATCATTGCAGGGCAAGTGGAGCGCGTGGACGACATAGGTTTCATATATAGCGAATATCTGAACGGATTCGGTCAGATAAAAGAAAGCAATATCGATTGTCCGGAGATACTTAACCTTTACACAGAGACCGATGGCGTACACCTCAAATGCGACTGCCATCTGCAATATTCATCCGGCGTTACAACCTTAGACCTGGGAACCCTTACTGCTGGATTACTTCTTATCCCTATAGATTTTCGAGCCATTCTCAATATGCTCCCAGATGGTAGCCGTCTCCAGGCAATAGACGTATACCCGGATATAATTGGGTTCGCTCCTCAGAGGTTTGTAATACGAGATCGCCGCCCGGAGGATGACTTCTTCTATTTTGAGAACAGCCTCGGAGGCATGGAACTGATCCTCTTTACAGGCGAAAAAAATCGTATTGGGGAATACGCCTCGGTAACTGCGTCTTATAATGAGGAGGTTAATGATTATGATAATGACGTTAGCGCCACATTCAAGAAGAACACCGGTTACCTAAGGGGCGAACTGGAGAACGAATGCGCCCGGGATTTCATGCGTTCGGATAACAGATACCACGTTCTGGAGTATCGTAGTATCCGCCGCATCATCATACTTAAGTCCTCCATCAGCGAGGTCATTCAAACCGTTACAAACGCGGAGTTCGAATTTCGTTATCAAACAGAGGACGTGTATCGTCGCCCTCGAACAGCGTCCGCTGTACTCCCCGAGTCATTATGTGTGTCTGCAATCGCCGACCAGAATAATAGTATTTATCGCCTCTATCTTCTTATCGCTCAGCTCCGCCGGGAGATGGAACAATATCAAGATGATATAAACGACCGCATGGATGAACTCCAAAAAGAGATAGACGAGCTGGAGGCTAAAATAGTTGCAATTAACGATACCGTTCCTTCCCTTACAACCACCTATTCCGGATCGAAGATCGAAAGCATAAAGCAGGATCTTGGGAACTTGTTTCCGTACAAGACTGCAGCATATAACAATGTCCGCATAGATGACATCATAACGTTCCTGAAAACTAATATCCAGGGCCGTCAAATTATCCCAATGCTTGCTTGCGGGGGAACGCTGAATAAGAGCGGCGTTCCTACGATAAAATATGGCCCTATCTCATGGAGCGCCGGAAGTGGAGGTGAGCAGTTGCGTATTACACATAATCTCGGACACACAAACTACATATTTACTGCAAGTGCATGGAATACTTCTTCCCCCTTTCTTGTAGAGCCAATTAGTGTAATGATTCGTCAAAAAACGGTTAATTACATAGACATTGTTATGGCTACAGGAAGACCTGATAGTGACCGTGACTATAGTGCTAATGATTTTTTAGACTTCGTGATATATACTTTCACAGACCCTCGACTCTACTAAAAACCGCTTAAAATTATTAATGAACAATGGAACTTATACAAATCCTCGCACCGTACATTTTTGGAGGTGGAGCCCTGGGAGTACTCCTCTTTTTTGACAGCCGGCGACGTAAGGAGCGCGCCGAAGCCAGGACGGCGGAACTCCTTAACGTAGATACTATCCTGAAGCAAAAAGACGGTTATATCGCCGACCTGAAAACGGAGCTGGAAGAGGCAAAGGTTGAAAAGAAAGAGTTGCGGGAAGAAGCCTCTTTGGCCAGGGAGAACGAGGCAAAAGAACGCGATAAAGTTACGGGTCTATATAAACAGATCAGCGAGAAGAATGTGGAAGAGATAAGGCTTCGAGAAGAGGTCGTGAAGCTCCAATATTACAGATGTGAGGTCCCTGACTGTAAGCGTCGCACACCACCTCGATTTGAAACAGAAGTAAATGCCGGATAACCATGGGAAAGTATTTTACAATCGGCGAGCTGGTAGCCTCAGACACCGCCCGCCAACAGGGGATCGACAACGCCCCGCCACCTGATACAAAGAGGGCGCTCAGCTGTCTCATAACAAACCTTCTCGATCCTATTAGGGAGTCTTGGGGACGCCCGATAAATGTAAACAGCGGATTCCGATCCCCCACGCTTAACAGGATAGTCGGCGGCGCGGCCAGTTCCCAGCACGTCAAGGGAGAAGCGGCCGATATAACAGCGGGCGACCAGGCAACAAACAAACAGCTGTTCGACTTGATAGTACGGATGAACGCCGCCGGGGAGATATCATTCGACCAGCTCATCTGGGAGAAGGGGGATGCGATCGGTCCCCGATGGATCCACATCTCATATAAGGCAACCGGGAATAGAGGACAAATACTGAAGTTATGAAAGGTATCGTGATAATGATCATCGGGGGAGTCCTACTCTCCTCCTGCTGTAGAAAACCGGCAAAGAGCTCCTTTGAAAAGGATAGCATAAGGGAGGTGATCCGCACCGAATATAAGGAAATCATTCGGGACACGGTTATATATGTTCCACTTCCTATTGAGAGCAAGGAACGTCTCGGGATCCCCGGGGACTCCTCCCATCTGGAGACATCGCTTGCATCGTCGACGGCGTGGATCAGCCCGGACGGACGGCTTAACCATAGCCTCCAGAACAAGGAGGCCACCCTGCCGGCTAAGGCCCAGATAAAAGACTCTCACCGCGTGGATACCGTGATCCGTGAACAGACTCACTATGTTCACGACATCGAAATACACACAGTAAGGCATATCCCGAAATTCTTCTGGATCTGTTTTGCGATCACTCTACTTTCATGCGGCTATATCGTAATTAAAATAACCCGAATATTCAGACCATGAGCTACGTAATATATCAACACGAACCCTTTGGGATTGCTGGACAAGTAGAATTTACTCCACAGGATCAAAGTCAATCGCTTGACGACTACAATATCGTCATAATGTTATCGACCACCTCGGCAGGTAAAGTGATAAAATCCTATACCGATACCAGCAAAGGAGGCGTGACTATTACCCGGAGTGCTAATAACGGATTTCGCGCCAATTTTTCATCCGATGAGACAGCCAAGCTCTGCCCCGGTTCTTTCAATATCGATGCGGCGATGATCCATATCGCTTCCGGTATTCGATCCATATCCCAGATGGCTACCAATGTAGAAGTAAAGCCCACCAGGCTAAAAGAAGAAGATCTGACAAATGAAAATAATCCTGCACTTTGAGAAAGACTGTTTACAGCTGAACGAAGGAATCTCCAGCTGCAACAAGTCAAGCGATATCGCCATAGTTTTCGCCACGAAAGTCGGTATCGACGGCGAACAGGGTCCCCAAGGGGAGCCCGGAGAACCTGGCCCGCAAGGCGAACAGGGTCCTCAGGGAGAACAAGGCCCTCAGGGAGAACAGGGTCCACAAGGAGAACCTGGCGAACAAGGGCCTCAAGGGGAACAAGGGCTACAAGGCGAGCAAGGCCCTCAGGGATTAAAGGGGGATAAAGGAGACAAAGGTGATACAGGCCCTGCCGGCGGCCTTAGCACAGTACTCGACGGGTTTGAGGTCCCTGAGGATCCCGAGCCTGTAACGTCGGACGATACAGTCCTCTCTGCCCTCGAGAAACTCCAGGGACAGGTAAACGAGATTGATAATGGCGGTGCTGTATTAGCCTACGTAGCAGACGACCCAGAAGCTCCTGTAGTTTATCGACAAATAAATAATGATCCTGATAGCTTCAGAGTTACCGTTACAAATGGATATAATCCCGCAGATGGTGACTTCTTTTTTAATGACAGCTACTTATTTTATACTTTTGTAGACGGTCACGAATTTTATCTCGATGCAGAATCTCTGCGCTACGATTACATGCGGTTTGGTCCAAAAGATAATGTTACTGACTCTTATGATAGTGGCGGGTGGTATCAAGATCAAGGCTTACTTATTCCCGGAGGTATGAGGGATGGGAGCGCTTTACCCAATAGGATATTATCGTTCTCGCATTCTACTGTTCGTCAAGGAGTGGCCGTATTTACGCCCGGAGATACCAGAGCGCATGGTATTTTGCCGATGTTTAAGGCGATGAATATCAATACGCCATCAACTACTCCCATTATCTTAAAAGGCGGCGATATGATCAAGGTAAATCTAACCGCTACCCGCAATATAGTATTAGATCCTGATGAGGTTACCGAATATGGTCCTATATGGTATCCGGGACAGCTGGCCCGAATAGTTACATTCGGACTATTTAACCTAAATTTCACTTCCACCAGTGCGGGGGATGAGATATATCAGTTCTTTTATGACGACAATTATTGGACTGTGAACCCCACAGTTAATAATACAGAGAACGATCAAAGGTGTGTTTACACGATAGAGTGTATAGCTGACTATACCTTCTACATCAATAGGTCTCTTTGCCGTAATCAGGGCATATAACTTTTAATTCGCAATATAATGATGACTTATCCTGAAGGGACAACTATTAAATTTCTGGTAGAGTTCCCCGGCGGCCTCCCTGATGGAGCAGATTTTTTCGTATCAATCTACCAGAATAATAACACGCCTCCTACAGTCAAAAAGAAAGAGGACATGACCCCACAAGGGGCTGGTTATTTGTGCGTAATCCCCGAGGGTCTTCCTCAGGGGACATATTATTCCGAGGTTTTAATAAAGGAGAAAGACGGAGATAATTATGTCCTTATGGATGAAGATGAATGTTCGCCTAAACAAGAGCCCTCGTTCTTTGTCCCTGCATCAAAATCTAAAGATCTACTGTAATGAAACGGGTTATTATAACATTTCTACACCCTTATACTTTCGATGCAAAGACGGGTAAGAGCGTGATCCTTAAACTCGGCCAAGGAGAAGACGGCAAAGACGGTGCCGATGGTAAGGATGCCTCTGTGACCAACAAGCCCTACTCCCTCTCTGCTGCTGGGTGGGTGTATGAGGCTGGGTACTACAAGTACACGATTACAGACCCGGAGATCGTGGACGGCGCGTATGTTCCCGTAACCCTCGCTAACGATACCCTCGCCGTGGCCGTGGATGCCGACATACAACCGTCCCCGGAGTTTGGAGAGGGCTTTATGAAGATATTTGCCATAAATAGGCCGAACGGAGATATTAATGTGAATTATACAGTCATAACATGATAAATGGCAGTATCATAGGAACGAGGCGAAATACCGACAAGTGGGTACGTTCTGCCGATTGGGCGTGGATTGAGGATTGGTATAATTCCTATACTCCTCCGGTTGGGTATGTTAAAAGAGGATTTTACCTGTTAATAAACAAAAACAGGACTGAAATGTTGAGCAGTTATGTTTGGACAGGTAATAATACAACGATATACATAACCTCTGATGGAGCAACGGTTGCCCAAAATGCTTATCATACATGGGATGCCTCCTTTGATAGACCTTGTTCGAGGGGCTATGGAATGAGAGGCGTTATAGTTTGTGCTACTACAATAAATCAGGCGCTCGTTGTTGGGCCTCCTAATGGCTGTCCGCTTCTATGGATTAAGTATAATGGAGTTTTGGGTAATTCTGTAAGTATCCAATTTCAAACTAATCTTGAATGCATCGACTTTGGAGAAGTTACCAACAGTCCGGGTATTTATATTCGAAACAGCAATGTGAGTATCCAGAAAATTGTTCCTCCGCCGAACCAAACAGGAACTGACTCTACGGGGTTTTTGGGGGCGGCAAATATGTATGATTTTACATGGCCAAAGCTGCTCACATACGCTACAGGGGGTTATACTTCGGTATTTGATGGAGATATGAAGCTACCATTCGATAAGGCAAATATTGTTTTTACTTCCGGAGAAATAGGCAATAGATTTTTTTATCAATGTAGGCTTTTTGATAGGCAGGATATAATGGATACCGCTACTGAAATACGAAGTCAAACACTTCAAGATACGGGTTTTGCCAAATTGTCTTTACCAAATGTGCGAGTCGTATACAATCAATCAATCAGTGGGCTGAAACTGAATTGGTTATCCTTCGGCCCAAACTATGAAATATATAGCGCATCAGGCCCTGCCGTCCTGTTCGATATTCCTACACTAACATGCTTTGAAATAGCGCAAGGGTGGATACCCAACGCCAATATGCCTATGCAGAGGTTTCTTGGTTGGACTCCCGATAACTTCATGACCTATTTCGCTAATAGATTAGGAAAGAATACTACAGGGGTGGAGATTATAATTACTATTCCCACTGTATTGTATAATCAACTTACTTCCGACGAGCGGCAGATAATTATAGACAAGGGATATACATTAGCAAGCGCATAATATGAAAATAACAACAGTAATAATCCCATGTAAACGAATAGAGCTATCAGTAGAATCGGGCTACTATATCACCTCGTGGCAAGAGGGCGACCCTACCTATACGGGGTACGATAACCTTTGCCGAGCCATAGGCACAGATATTTCCATGTATTACCTAATCACTGCCGAGGAACACGAGCGTCTTAAGGAACTGTATGGAGAAAAGCTGGACGCTCCAGAACAGCCCACAGAATCGGCGCAACCGGAAGTCTAATTTTGCTTTTTTGCAAATTCAACCCTCAAGTGTATTCCCCTTTTTATTCCCCTTTGGAGGTTATAAAAAACATAACGCGCTGATAATCAAATAATTATCAGCGCGTTACTGTGCCCGGAACAGGAGTCGAACCTGCACGTTGTTACCAACACTCGCCCCTGAAACGAGCGCGTCTACCAATTCCGCCATCCGGGCGATGAGAGAACAATAGTAAACCTTTAAAAACATACGGCTCCGGAGCGTTGGTCGCTCCCAAGCCGATAATTTGGTGCCCAGGACAAGAGTCGAACTTGCACGTCGTAACCGACACTACCCCCTCAAAGTAGCGTGTATACCAATTTCACCACCTGGGCCTAAGAAAAAATATATGTTGTAACGGAATTTGAAGTTCGGAAGGGAGAATTTCAAAGGAAAGACGGAGTTTGAGACCCTCAGGATCTCATCCTGCCGTGTTTTCCTTCTACTAACCTAAAACTACTAACCTAAAATGAACCTAAAACTTCGTTGCAAATATAAGGCGAATATTTCAAACCTCCAAATTTATTAAATAATTTTAATAACTATTTAGCTTTGGAGAACCTCTTGCCGTTTTTTCAAACAGCTCTGCAAAGGTAAGCAAAATAGATAAACTACAAAATATTTGTATTTATTTTTGCTCCCGGCCGCCTGCTGCCGCAATATCTAAACGATAGAGCTATAATAGCCTATCTTAGAATATTAAGCCGGCCCCTGTGGAGGCCGGCCTCATGATTATCTGTACGTGGCCCTCTAACGCGCCGCGGGCTACTTCTTAGGGGCGGCCTTGATGATCTCCATGCACTCGGCGAAGGAGAGCTCTTCGGGAGTCTTGCCCTTGGGGATACGGTAGTTCTTGCCCTTGTAGGCGATATACTTGCCGTAGCGGCCCAGGAGAATCTGCAGATCGGCGTCCTCGGTGAATACCTTCACGGGCTCCTTGCCCTTAGCATCTTTCTCGCTCTTGGCCTTGACTATCTCCATGGCGCGGGTAAGCTCGATGGTGTAAGGGTCCTCGCCCCTGGGGAGAGAGGTGAATTTGCCGTCGTAGCGCACATAAGGCCCGAAACGGCCCACGCCTATGACCACCTCCTTGCCGTCCTGCTCTCCGAGGGTACGGGGCAGGGCGAAAAGGCCGAGGGCTTCGTCGAGGGTTATCGACGAGATGAGCTGGCCCTTCTTCATGCTGGCGAAGCGGGGTTTTTCCTCGGTGTCGCTCTCCCCGATCTGGATCATGGGGCCGAAGCGGCCTATTTTGGCGTATACCTCCTTGCCGCTTTTCGGGTCTGTGCCCAGGTGTTTAACGGGATTACTCTTCACGGGAGTGGCCTCCATGGCCTGCTCCACGCTACCGTGGAACCCTTTGTAGAAGGCGTCTATCATCTTCTCCCACGCCTTATTCCCCTCAGCTATCTCGTCGAATTCCTTCTCCACGCTGGCGGTGAAGTTGTAGTCGAGAATATCGGGGAACTGCCCGGCAAGGTAGTCGTTGACGATCATGCCTATATCGGTGGGGAACAGCTTGCCCTTCTCCTTGCCGACGGTTTCGCTCAGGGCTTTGCGGGCGAGCTTGCCCTCGGGAGAAAGGGTTATCTGGTCGTAGGCGCGTTTTACGCCCTCTTTATTCTCTTTCACCACATAGCCGCGATTTATAATGGTCGATATGGTGGGCGCATAGGTCGACGGGCGGCCTATGCCCAGCTCTTCGAGGCGGCGCACGAGGGCCGCTTCGCTATAGCGCGCGGGACTCTGGGAGAACCTCTGCGTGGCCACGAGGTCGCCTGCCGAGGGCTTGTCGCCCACATTCATAAGAGGCAATATGGCTGATTCTCCCTCGCCGTTATCGTCGTCGGCCGACTCGCTGTACAGGCGCATGAAGCCGTCGAAGCGCACCACTTCGCCCAGGGCCACGAACATCTCCTTGCGGCCGCTGATCTCTATATCCACGGTGGTCTTCTCGGTCTCCGCCGTAGCCATCTGCGAGGCCACGGTACGCTTCCAGATAAGCTCGTAGAGCCTCTTTTCCTGGGGTGTGCCCTCGACGCTCTGCCTGTCCATATATGACGGGCGGATGGCTTCGTGGGCCTCCTGGGCGCCTTTAGATTTGGTCTTGTAATTGCGCACCTCGGAATATTTCTCGCCGAAGAGGGATATGATGGCCGCCTTGGCGCCCGCTATGGCCTGCCCGGAGAGGTTGACCGAGTCGGTACGCATATATGTGATATAACCGCTTTCGTAGAGCCTCTGGGCCACCGACATGGTCTGGCTCACGGACATGCCCAACTTGCGGCCTGCCTCCTGCTGGAGGGTGGAGGTGGTGAAAGGAGCGGCGGGAGAGCGCTTCGAGGGCTTCTGCTCCACCGACACCACCTTATACTGCGCGCCCTTGCACGCTTCGAGGAAGGCGATGACCTCGTCCTCCTTTTCGAAACGCTTGTTGAGTTCGGCCTTGAACGTCTTACCCGAGGGTAATGAAAACTCGGCCGTGATCCTGTAGTACGCCTTCTGTTCGAATGCCTGTATCTCCCTCTCGCGTTCCACTATAAGGCGTACGGCGACGCTCTGCACCCTGCCCGCCGAGAGCGACGGACGCACCTTGCGCCACAGCACAGGCGAGAGCTCGAAGCCCACGAGGCGGTCGAGGATCCTGCGCGCCTGCTGGGCGTTGACAAGGTCCATATTTATGGTGCGGGGATTCTTTACGGCGTTTAAGATAGCGTCCTTGGTGATCTCATGGAACACGATGCGCTTGGTGGTCGAGGCGTCGAGGCCCAATACCTGCGTCAGGTGCCAGGAGATGGCCTCCCCCTCGCGGTCCTCATCGGAGGCGAGCCACACGTTCTTGGCCTCGCGGGCAAGCTTGCCAAGCTCCGATACAAGCTTCTTCTTGTCATCGGCCACCTCGTAGTTGGGCTTGAAGCCATTCTTGATATCTATACCCAACTCCTTTTTGGAGAGATCGCGGATATGCCCGAAGCTCGATTTCACGATGAAATCCTTGCCCAGGAATTTTTCTATGGTTTTGGCCTTGGCCGGCGACTCGACGATAACTAAATTATCCTGCATAACTGTGAAGATACATTTATGAAAAACAAAACCTAAAGGGTCGCTTTAGGTCTTGAGGGTTTTTTATCTTATGAGTGTGTATATCAGCTCTACCCGGAATGGATGGGCCGCGCCCGAAGGCTCTCCCCCCTCCACTTCGCATTGCATGAATTTATATTCGGTCGACACGTCGGGGCCTAAGTATATACCCCTCTTGCCTCCCTTGGCAGAGATAAGGCTCTGGAGGTAGGTCGTGATGTCCATCTTGTAGAGGCCCGTGGAGCGGCTCAGGTAACCGTCGAATGGTATGCTTATCCCGCTACTGCTGCTACTGCTGAGCTCGTAAGCATAAGCGTAGTCCTTGATACCCTTGAGACCGGCATAACTGGTGTAAAGGCCGAAACGCGTGAGCGCCTCGTCGTAGGCGGCGGCCGTGCGGTTCTTGGAGGTCACTATCAGCATAGCCTTGTTCAGCACGAGGGTACGGTAGCCTTCGAGCTCGTCGATCTTGCTCTTGAATTCGTTGACAAAATCGTCGGAAAAACGTACGTATGTCACCACTCCTCCCTGCGTCTGTACGAAGCAGCGCGAGGTGACGTTTGTCGTGTCGTTGATACCAGTGATCTGCGACCCTGTATAGTCGAACTTTATCGAGTTGACGCTCACGTTGGGTACAGAGGTGCTGTGGTAGAAATAATATGTCATGGTCGACGTATCCTTGACGTCCAGCGGGCTGTCGGGGTCGTGGTTGCGGTAGTAAAGCTTCATATACGCGTAGTCATACGAAGGATTCAAGGCATAGATGGCGGCAGCGGCAGGCGAGGCGGCCGCGGGAGCTATATATATCCCCTTGAACTGCTCGAAAAACAGCGAATCGACGCCGTAAACGCGGGCGCCGTCATTGGTGAGGGTGTCGGTCACGAGCCTCTGGGCGAAAGGATTGCTGCCCGGGATCTTTATCGTAACTATCCCCGTACCGGCATGTTCGAATTCGATGATAGGCGTAGACTCCGGAGCGGCGATCTGGTTGACATCCACAGTATTATAATATGTGGAGTCGTATTCCATATCTTTGGTCAGTTCGTACATCCCGAAAGTCTGCATAACGGTAGTGTCGCCGCCGTAGTTATTCAGGGAGAACTGTATGATCAGGGAGTCGACCACGGGGTCGTACCCGAAGAGGCCTACCTTCTTGCCGAAACTGCTCGGGAAATACTGTGTCAAGAACGAAGCCACCTTACTCCCGAAAACGGTCGAATAAGTACGTCCCATAAGCAATACGCTGACGTTGGTGGAGGGGATGGAATCGATCACCACGAAGGTCTCGATGCCTGTGGTGATGGTCGCCGTACGACCGGCCATCTGCTGGTCCTTGGGGATCATGTCCGAGCCTAACGTGTCGTCGACCTCGGTACAGGCCGCAAGGGCCATCACACTGACAGCAGCGCAAAACAACGCCCTCGACATCCCACGGCGGGGAGAGACGGCAGTACGCCGAAATGCCTTAAATACTTTCCCAGGCTTATTTCCCATCTGAAACTATTTTTTCGTAAAACGCCTGGTAACGGTCGAGATACTCGTCGGAGGACTTGTCTTCGCATCCGAGGAACGGCTTTCCGATCTCCTCGACATACCCCTTGAGCTCCTTGCACACCTTGCTGTCCTCGAACACTACGCCGTCGGCATAGTTGATAACGAACTTCATGAGGTTTTGGTATGTGGGATCTTCGAGCAGGAAAGAATATTTATCGCTGCCCCCCTCGCTCTTGAGTTTTTCCTTGAATGCGGGGTCGTAGCTTCCCTCGAACGGGTCGCCGTAGAGCGACACCACGACCTTGGCATCCTTGAATATGGGATCGTCGGCGAATATCTCCTTGATATACAGGGGTACAACGGCCGAGAACCATCCGTGGATATGCACTATATCGGGCGACCACCTCAACTTACGCACCGTCTCCAGCACCCCGCGGGCGAAGAAGATAGAGCGCTCGTCGTTATCGGGGAATATCTCGCCCGACTCCTCCGCTACCGTAGCCTTGCGTGAGAAATAGTCGTCGTTGTCGATGAAATATATCTGTACGCGGGCCGAAGGTATTGAAGCTACCTTTATTATGAGCTGATGGTCGTTATTGTTGATTATCAGGTTCATCCCCGAGAGCCGGATGACCTCGTGGAGCTGGTTGCGGCGTTCGTTGACATTGCCATAACGGGGCATGAACGTACGTATCTCGTTGCCCCGTTCCTGCATAGCCTGGGAAAGAGTCCTGCACAAAGACGACATATCGCTCTCGGGCAGATACGGCGTTATTTCCTGGCATACGTAAAGAATCTTGCAGTTACTCATTTTAGGTTAAATTATAGAGGCTAAAAGCAAAGTTACGAAAATTTGTTGAATCCTGTCACCCCTTCTCGAAAACAAAATCAGATGATAAGCATAGCGTCGCCGTAAGTGCCGAAGCGATATTTCTCGGCTACGGCCACCTTGTAGGCGTCCATGAGGAATTCGTGGCCCGCGAAAGCCGACACCATCATCAGCTGTGTGGAGGCGGGCAGGTGGAAGTTGGACACCATGCAGTTGGCCACGCTGAACTCGTAGGGATGGAAAATGAACTTGTTGGTCCACCCTTCGTAAGGCTTCAGGAGGCCCTCGGTAGACACCGAGCTCTCGATAGTTCTCATCACGGTGGTACCCACGGCACACACCCTGCGACCTTCGGCCTTGGCCCTGTTGACCCTGTCCGCAGCGGTAGCCTGGATGAATATCTGTTCGGAGTCCATCTTATGCTTGGTAAGGTCCTCCACGTCGACGGTGCGGAAATTTCCCAGTCCCACGTGCAGAGTCACCTCGGCCATGTCCACACCCTTGATCTCAAGCCTCTTGAGCAGGTGGCGGCTGAAGTGCAGACCGGCGGTCGGGGCCGCCACGGCACCCTCGTGCTTGGCGTATATGGTCTGGTAGCGCTCATCGTCGAGGGGCTCCACCTTACTCCTCACCCACTTGGGCAGGGGCACCTCGCCCATCTTATAGAGCGTGGCCTTGAATTCGTCGTAATCGCCGTCGAAAAGGAAGCGCAGAGTACGCCCGCGCGAAGTGGTATTGTCGATAACCTCGGCCACCAACAGGTCGTCGTCGCCGAAGTAGAGCTTGTTGCCTATGCGTATCTTGCGGGCGGGATCGACCAGCACGTCCCACAGCCTCAGCTCGGAGTTGAGCTCGCGCAGGAGGAATATCTCGATCTCGGCCCCGGTCTTCTCCTTGTTGCCGTAGAGGCGTGCGGGGAATACCCTGGTGTTGTTGACGGTGAGCACGTCGCCCGCGTCGAAGTAGTCGATTATCTCCTTGAAAGTCTTGTGGGTGATGGTCTGCTTGCACCTGTCGAGCACCATCAGGCGCGATTCGTCCCTGTCCTCGGCGGGATATTTCGCCAGCAGGTCGGAAGAAAAGTTATAGTTGTACTGCGATAACTTCATATATGTCTCCTTGTCTTTATGTTACGCTTGTTGTAATCCGCTTGTTTTTCAGGGTCGTTCCACGACCCTCGGCCCTAAAAACAATTCCGTCCCTTTCTCGCTCTTCTATCCTCCCTCCGGCCGTTTTTCAAAACACGCAATAATGTTCTATATACGTAATTTTAGCCGTTTTGTTTCACTAGGGCGGAAATTTTATACAGTTTTCAGTGTTTTTTCTATTTCCTCGATTTTGTAGCACTCATCTGCAACGAACGATCCGCTCCGGGTACGCCTCAATGCGGTGAGGTGGGCGCCGCTGTCGAGCTTAACTCCCAGGTCGCGGGCGATGGAGCGGATATATGTCCCCTTGCTGCATTCAACCCTGATAGACGCCTTGGGGAGCGAGAAACCGGTGACCTCCATATCATAGATGGTTATGGGCGCAAGCCTCATCTTCACCTCCTTTCCCTTGCGGGCATACTCGTAAGCACGTTTGCCGTCGATAAGCTTGGCCGAGAATACGGGCGGCTCCTGCATCTGTTCGCCGCACATCTCGCGCACAGCCTCACGCAGGGCCTCCTCGGTGATATGCTCGAAGGGATAGCGGGCGTCGACGGGGTGCTCCATGTCGAAGCATGGTGTGGTGGCCCCCAGTTCGAGGGTGGCCTCGTACTCCTTGCGCTCGGCCTGAAGCTCCTCGGCGCGTTTGGTGGCCTTGCCTATGCACACTATCAGCACGCCTGTGGCCAGGGGGTCGAGGGTCCCAGCATGACCGATCTTTATCTTCTTGTAGCCCATGTTGCGCAGGAGCCACTTGATCTTGCGTATGACGTCGGCCGAGGTCCACCCCAGCGGCTTATCCACCGGCAGGACGTAACCCGACTCGAAATCCGTGGAGGGAGATAGAGGTTCTCTCATCTGTTATTCTTGGTGATTATCTGCAAAATATCCGATTCACCCGCAGCCTGTCGCCCCTCCCCAAGAAGATCACGGAAGGTATATAACGAAAAGCGGGGCGAAAAAGTTGTTATAGGAGGGCAAAACCTATGGAAACGGCCCCCACGACCACGCAATAGGCAGCAAACCACATCAGCTTACCCCTCTTGACGATATTGATCATCCAGCGGCAGGCGATGGTCCCGCTCACGAAGGCGGCGAGGCTCCCGGCAAGGATATTGGCGGCGGGCAGGGTCTCGGAATTGGCGAAGTCGCCGGTCACGAGCTCAAGGGCGTTTATCCCGATTATGGGGATCAGCACCATCAGGAACGAGAACTTGGCGGCCTCCTGCGGCTTGACCCCGCACATAAGGCCTGTGGAGATGGTCGTTCCCGAGCGCGACAGGCCCGGAATGACGGCCACAGCCTGCGACAGGCCGATTATAAAGGCGCTCTTGGGGGTCACCTTCTTTCCCTGCTGGGGAAAACGGGACGAGAGGGCCAACAGGCAGGCGGTAACTAAAAGCATGATACCCACGACGAGGATATTCCCGGTGAACAGGCTCTCCACCTGCTCCTTGAAGAACAGCCCCACGACTACCAGGGGAATGAATGAGATGAATATGTTGATGATGAACTGCATCTCCTCGCTCATGCGGAACTTGAAGAACGCCACCACCAGCTTCGATATCTCGCTCCAGAACACGATGATGGTGCTCAGCACGGTAGCCCCATGGACGGCGACGGCGAACAGCAGGTTGTCGCTACCCTTGATGCCGAACGCGGCGTGCATAAGTTCGAGGTGTCCGCTGCTGGACACGGGAAGGAATTCGGTCAATCCCTGCACTATGCCCAGGATTATAGCCTCAAATAATGTCATGGAAAATATTGGGGTTAAAATTATAGCTTAATAAAATATACTCCTGATCGCCTCAACGCGACAGTCGGGCAAGGGGACGTTTGTAATAGAGGTAATCCGCGGCGATACCATCACCCGATCCCTCCCCTGAACTACTCCCTTCGCCCTTTTTTCATTATGGCGTACACCTCGAAGGCGAAGCCGCCCAGCACCAGGATCGGGGCCAGGGTGATGCGCCTGAAGCTGAATATGCGCTCGTCGAAGACTTCGGGCGAGGAACTGCCCCCGCCGGACATCAGGACGAAGCCCAGCAGGATAATGCCGAAGCCTATGATCATCAGTATGTAATTCTCTTTTGTAAGCGGGAGGGCCTTTCTCTTTTCTTCGAGGTTGGGACCCTGAGCCGGAGATGGTTTTGTCTTAGCCATAACGGTTAATATACGTGTATATGATTGGAATTCATTTTTATGAACTTATTGACGGCGAATCCGGTGAATAACAGGGAAATAAGTATCCCTCCGAACACCAGAGAGAGGAATATGAGCGGCACCGCACGGTTGTCGATAATGAAGCTGACCTCGGGCAGTTGCTGGTTCAATCCGGTCATCATCGCAAGGAGCATCAATATGGCGATAACCCCCGCATAGAAGCCCTGTATGACGCTCTGCCACAGGAACGGGCGCATGATAAAC
This sequence comes from Rikenellaceae bacterium, assembly GCA_031553875.1. GTDB lineage: Bacteria > Bacteroidota > Bacteroidia > Bacteroidales > Rikenellaceae > JAVBKU01. The sequence continues at coordinate 84,911 of JAVBKU010000020.1, forward strand.
CACTTCGTCGCCCCCACCAATTTCATCGTGTTGATGATATAGCGCTTGGAAAGGACGGTGATGCGAATAGTATTGTTTAGTAAAATAAGAGATATTACAAGCAGTGTGCCCCCGAACATCAGCAGGATAAGGTTGAAACGGTTGATATTTGAGCTGATCTGCTCTACGACGTTCTTCTGGTAGACCACCTCATCGACCCCCGGCATAGCCGAGAGGCGCTTTTCGACCGCGCCGACTTTGCCGGCCTTGGACGTCTCGGAGGCAAGTTTCACCTCGTAGGAGTCGGGCAGGGGATTGTAGTCGAGGAACTCCACGAAGTCCTTGCCTATATACTTTTTAAACTCCTCGGCGGCCTCCTCCTTGGGCACGAAGCGCGAGGAGAGAATGGCCTGGTCGGCGGATATCTTTTTCTCTATCTCTGTTTTCTGCCCGTCCGTCACATCCTCACGCAACATCACGTGCATAGTTACGCTCTCGCGAAGGCGGTCCGTGGCGTTCAGCGCGTTGAGAATAAGGTAGCCCACGCTTCCCAGCAGGAACAACACCAGGGCTATGCTCACGGTCGAAGTGACGTAGGCGCGGCGGATGCGGCGCTTTATCTGTTTATTGTTGTCTGTCGCCATCTTTCTCTGTCGTTTCATTCTTGCGGCGCGCCGCGACTATGATATATATCAACGCCCCCGCGGCCATCGTGAGTATCAGCACGGAGCAGGTGGTGGTCACAGCCGTAAGCGCCTTGAATCCCGGGGCCTTGAATTTGAATTCCACGGTATGATGTCCGGCGGGGAGCTCCATCGCACGCAGGATGTAGTCGGCCCTGAAATAGGGAGCTTCCTCTCCGTCGACGTACGCCGTCCACCCCTTAGGGTAGTATATTTCCGAGAATACGGCCACCCCTTCAGCGGGAGAGTCATATTCATATGTCAGGTGGTTGACGCGGTAATTTGTGAGGGTTATCCTCGCAGCGGTGTCGAGGCCGGGGTGTTCTACTTCCGTTTTCACGTCGAACGATTTATCGACCACTGCCGCCCTGCGGGTATCGACAACGCCGATAGCTTCGATCTCCTGATCCGGCCCGTCGACCCTCTCTACTCCCTCCACGAACCACGCCGGGCCGTAGGCCTCGGGATTTTCCTGCACCTGTAGCGCACCGGTATTCCTGTCGGGAACGATGAAGTATTTGGTGTTGAGCATATTATACACGCCCATATTCATCTGGCTGAGGTGGCGGTCGATGATATCCTGGTAGCGCTGGAGTTTCGCGCCGTGGTATCCCCCCACCGAACGGTGGAAATATGAGGTGACGGCATCGTTGAACGGGCTCGTACCAAGGTTAGCCACACGGTAACCGAGGCTCTTATCCTTCATTATTTCGAGGTCGGCGGGCGTGGGCTTGATGCGCGCTGCCGAGGGCTCTACGAACTTCTTCCATCCCAGGTAGCGGGCGTTGACGGGTGCGAGGTCTAAAAGCACCAGCGCGGCCATAAGGGCCACGAACGCCGCCTTACCCAGCTTCTGCTTGCAGAACATCCATACCACAGAGGCGGTCAACAGCACGAATAACAGCGACCGGAAGGCGTCGGCGGCCATCATTCCCGCACGTTCTTCGCGCAAGGCCTGCGCCACATCTTCGGGCAGTTGGGTGTCGACCGGCGCGGAGAAATCCACGAGGCCCGGGCCCATCAACCCTAAGAATATAAAGAAGAAGGCCACGCCGCCGGTAACGTACAGGGCGTATTTCACGGCCTTGAGCACCCGGGGGGTATCATACCTCCTGTCCCACACTTTCCACAGCACCATCGCCCCGAGGAAAGGCACCGTCCACTCGGCGACGACGAGTATCATCGACACCACGCGGAATTTATCGTAAAGCGGGAAATAATTATAGAACAACTCCGTGAACCACATCATATTGTGGCCCCAGGAGAGCATCACTGCGATGGCCGTGACTATAGCTACCCACCACTTGCACCATCCATTGAGAAGGAACAGCCCCAGCACAAAGAGGAATATCACCACCGCGCCCAAATAAACGGGCCCCGAGGTCATGGGCTGGTCGCCCCAGTAGGCGGGGAGCTGCGTAGCCATATTGCGGGCCTTGTACTTGCTCAGGGCGTCGGCCACCTTGCCGTCGGGCGCGAAGCCTCCCTCCGACGATCCCCCCATAACTCCGGGGATGAAGAGGTTGAACGTCTCCGCCTTACCGTAGCTCCATGCCGTGGCGTAGTCGAGAGCGAGGCCCTTTCTAGAGTCCTTATCCTGTACGGGGGAGGAGAGTTCCGATCCTCCGCGGGTAGTCTCCTTGGTGTGGGAATTGACATACCAGAGGTTGGAGAAGTTGGCCCCCACGGCCAGTGCTCCGGCAAGCGCAAGCATCCCCGTGGCCTTAGCAAAGTGCGTAAGAGCCTTATTTTTATATGCTTTCAGCCCCTCGTTGATCCACAAGCCGCAGATTATAAAGAGGAAATAATAACTTATCTGCGGATGGTTGGCCCCGATTAGCAGGGCGCCGAACAGGGCCGTGAGCGCCGAGCCGGTGTACATATTGCGCCGCAGGGTGTAGTATATACCCCCAATGAGCAGGGGCGCGTAGGCCAGGGCGTTCATTTTCGTCACATGCCCCGCCCCGATGATTATGAAAAAGTAGGTCGAGAGCCCGTAGGCCAGCGCCGGAACAAACGCGATCCAGGCGTTCATGCCGAACATCAGCAGCATGATGTAGAAAGCCAGCATAGCCACGAATATCTGCGCCGCGGGACGACCCATGAAGTAGAGGAACTCGCCCCCCTGCTTGATGTAGCGGCCCGAATAGTCGAACTCTATGAGGTACGACGGCATCCCTGAGAACATATTACCCTCCCACTGCGGGTCCTCGCCATAGGCCTTCTGGTGATCGGCGATGTCCTTGCTCATGCCCTGGTACTGTATCTGGTCGTGCTGTACGAGCTTCTTGCCCGTGAACTGGGGGCCGAAGCAGAGGGCGCAGACAACGATAAATCCCAATATCGAAAGCGCGTAGGGAGCGATCTTTTTCATCATGTCGTTCATGTCGTGATAATTTTATTGCTCTAACAGATATGGCATTTTATCCCGTCTTTCTCTTTATTTTCCGGGCTCTTCTCTCTTTATCCCCGCTCCGTTGCCATATAAGGCGCAAAGTAACGAATTTTTCTCGGATTTCCTTTCCCCCGGAGGCAACTCGGGCGAGCTATTTGAAAAAACAGTTTGTTCATTGGTAAAAAAAGTCGATATTTGCGGGAATCCAAGCCTGTGACAGAGGCAAAAACAGCCACGGATGAGCCTGTCTGACGAGATAAAAAAGCCTATATCTGCGGGGGTCGCTGAGTATGAAAAGTTCATAAGGGACCTTCTGCGCAGCGACAACAGGTATGTGTCGGATATCTGCTACTACATCCTCTCCACGCGCGGCAAGCAGATGAGGCCCCTGTTGGCTCTGCTGAGCGGCGCCCTGCACGGAGAGATCGGCCCCAGGACCTATACCGGCGCCGCCGTCATCGAGATGATGCATACCGCTTCGCTGATCCACGACGACGTGGTAGACGAGGCCTACGTGCGCCGCGGCAAGCCCTCGGTACACGCCCTATGGCAGTCGCGTACGGCGGTATTGGTCGGCGACTATATCATGGCTCGCACCCTCCACGAGGGCTTTAACGCAGGCATCGAAGACATCCTGAACGTCATCACCCGCACCATATACGAGATCAGCGAGGGAGAAATGCTCCAGACCGAGCAGGCCGCCATGCTGACCATGACTGAGCCTCTCTATATCGAGATAATCACCAAGAAGACCGCCTCGCTAATAGCTGCCGCCGCAGTGTCGGGGGCCATGTCGGCCGGGGCCACGGAGGAAGAGGTGGCGCGGATGAACTCTTTCGGCCTCGATATAGGCATCGCCTTCCAGATCAAGGACGACATACTCGACTTCGAGGACAGCGCCATAACCGGAAAGCCCTCATGCAGCGATATCAGCGAGCGCAAGATCACCATGCCCATGCTGTATGCCCTCGACAAGGCCTCGCCTTCCGAACGCAGGAAGATTATCGCCCTGCTGAGCGACGTGCGCCGCAAACCGGGGAATGTGGCTATACTTCGCGATATGGTTATAGCTTCGGGGGGACTGGAATACGCCGCCGGGAAGACCCGCGAATACGTGGCCCGCGCGCTCGAAACCCTGTCGCTCTACCCCGAATCGCCCGTGCGCCATTCGTTGGAGCTATTCGCGGAGTACTGTGCGCAGAGGGAGAAATAGTATTTTGGGGGGGTATTTAGGTAGCCGGAGCGTTTGTTCCGGCTGTTTTGTTTCTTAAGGCGCTCTTTGAGCGCCTGCCCTCCGCCAATTGCGAGATATTCACGCCCGGACAGGGGGCGAGGGAATCCGTTAAAAAACGACGCTGTGTCTAACGACTGTTAGACAGGCCTGCGGCTCGGCTAAAAAGGAGGAGTTCGTTTGCCTTCCTACTTTTAGCTTCGCTTTCATTTCTCGCAACTCGGCATAGTCCGCAAGCGGCCTCTGCCCTCGCTGCTCGAAATGTTGTCATTGCCGTAAAAGTAGGCAAAAAGTCTAGCCGCGTCTTCTGCCGGGGTCTCTTCCGGGAGCTTCCCTCGTTACACGATAACTGAGGGTGATCTCCCTCACGAGACCTATTTCCGGCAGAAGCCAAAAGCGGCATTCGCACGAGGCTTGCGCCTCGTTAAAGTTTTCAGATACGGGGATTGTAAACGCCGACGGCGCTTTAAGGAATCGGGATTATTCTCACATTTAATCCGCAGCCAGCGGAGGAGATGAAATTAGCCGTCAGGCGACATATTCAGCCCTCCGCCCGGGGTGGCTGCGGGCTGACGGCCTTGCCGATAGCAGGGCCGAACATCAAGAATAGATCGCAGAAATAAATTTTACTTGGGAGCGGGAGGCCTCGCGCTAAATCTCCCCTCTCTTCTTTATCTCCGTGCCCGACACGGCCAGGGTGGCGATGCTTATGCGGCAACCGGGCGCGGCGGCGAGCATGGCCTCGGCGCAGGAGGCGATAGTAGCCCCGGTCGTAAGCACGTCGTCGAGAAGCAGCACCCGCTTGCCCTCCAATGCCTCCGGGCTTCTCACCCCGAATATCCCCGCCACATTATCCCAGCGGTCGTGCTTGTGTTTGGAGAGTGCCTGCGACTTATTATACTTGCGGCGCACCACGCTCCGGCGGTCGACCGCAGCGCCGAGAACGGAAGCCACTCCCTCGGCGATATATTCCGACTGATTATATCCCCTGCGGATAAATTTGCGGGTGTGGAGCGGGATGGGGATCACAAGGTCGATACCCTCATACAACCCCGAAGCCTTGAGCTCCCTGCCCAGCCATTCACCCAGGCGGCGGGCGGTCCGCCACTGTCCGTAATACTTGAATCCGTGAACCATATCCCTGAAACGGCTGTGGCCGTGGAACAGGAACAGGCTCGCGGCCTCCTCACACGGCACCAACCCGTCGAACATCCTGAACACGGGGTTGTCGTGCTCATGACAATACTCTGTCAGCGGAATATCCCACCGGCAATCGGGACAAAGGAAATCCGCGCCCTCGGGCAACGGCCTGCGGCACGCCGGGCACTGCTCGGGGAAGAACAGGCCCAATATTTCTTTAAGGAATCCGAACATGAGTTTACGTTATTAGGGGGTTAACGTAAGTAAATACGGCTCGTGCCGCACATAAATTTAAGGGTCTACATCCACGAACAGCGACACTGCCGAGAACTCTCCGCCGCCCATCTTCGCCTCTATCCCTCGCAATAACTCCTTGGCCTTGACCACAGAACGATCCCTCTCTATCTTGAGCATGAACGATACGATGTGTTCTCCGCGTACCTTGTCCACCGGCGGAGGTTGCGGTCCCAGAAGCCTGCGGCCGAAGACGGGACGGGCCAACGACTCGAAATGCGACGACGCCCTCCATAACAGCTCCCTGTCACGGTGGCGCAATTCTACTCCCATAAGGCGGCAATAAGGCGGATACATGAACGAGGAGCGCTCCGAGAGGGTTTCAGCGGCGAACGAGCAATAATCTCCCTCGACGATACGACCTATGACGGGATGATCTGCTTGCGAGGTCTGCACCACCACCAGGCCCTGCTCCTCCCTGCGCCCGGCCCTCCCCGCCACCTGCGTGATAAGCTGGAAGGCCCTCTCGCCCGCGCGGAAGTCGGGATGGTTGAGCATATTGTCGGCGTTGAGCACTCCCACGAGCGCCACGCGCCCAAAGTCGAAGCCCTTGGCCAGCATCTGCGTGCCGACGAGTATGTCGGTATCGCCCCGCTCGAAAGAGCCCACTATTTTTCTGTATGCGCCCGCGTTGCGTGTGGAATCGGCATCGAGGCGGGCCACGGAGGCGTCAGGAAATAGGGAGGAGAGTTCCTCCTCTATCTTTTCCGTGCCGAATCCCATGGGCTTGACCTCGCCGGAACCGCACTCGGGGCAGACGGACACGGCCTCCTGCCTGTGACCGCAGTAGTGGCAACGAAGCGTGTTATCGGACTTGTGGAGGGTGAGTGTCACATTGCAGTTGGGGCATCCGGGGTTCCACCCGCAGTCGCCGCACTCCACGTAGGGCGCGAAGCCGCGGCGATTCTGGAACAGGATCACCTGTCGCCCGCGCTCCAACGCCTCGGAGATGCTGTCGAAAAGAAGTTTGTTGATATGGTGCCTGCGCTCGCCGCGTTTCGAGGCGCGGATATTGTCCGACACTACTACCTGCGGCATCATCACGCCTCCGTACCTCTCGCCGAGAGCCACCATACCGTACTTGCCGCCGAGGGCGTTGGCGTAGCTCTCCATCGAGGGCGTGGCGCTCCCGAGCAACGTCTTGGCTCTGTGTATGCGGGCGAGTATCATGGCGCAGTCGCGCCCGTGGTAGCGCGGCGCGCCGTCGCTCTGTTTGAAGCTGGTCTCATGCTCCTCGTCGACGATCACAAGACCCAGGTCTTTTACCGGAAGGAATACCGACGACCGCACGCCCAGCACCAGGCAGGGACCGCCGTCCAACAGGCGGCGGTAGATCTCGGCGCGACGCGCGTCGCTCAGGCGGGAGTGATAAACGACCAACCGCTCTCCGAAGTAGGCCCGCAAACGCTCCACGAGTTGTGTGGTGAGGGCTATCTCGGGGAGCATGTAAAGGGAGCTATGGCCCTCACGCAACATCCGGTCGATGAGGGTAATATATATCTCTGTCTTGCCGCTGCCGGTAACTCCGTGCAGTAGCGTGACCTCTTTATCCTTAAAACTATCGTCTATCCCTTGCAGGGCTTCCCCCTGGGCGGGAGTAAGGCAGGGCATCTCCGCTTCGGGAGCGTATTCCTCCTCCGTGGGGACATACGATCTCACAACTTCTTCGGCCCTCAACACCTCAATTTCCACAAGGCCGCGCAAGATCGCCGCGCCCGCCGAGAACTTCTCTCTCGGTACTCCTGCGGGAGATGAGAAATCTATCGGCGAGGCCTGTTCGATGTATTCGGCAAGGGCAGCGCGGCGTGCCTTGGCCCGTTTCATGCCTTCGAAAATATCGGTCAGCGCCTCCTCGCTCCCAACCGAAGGATGGAGAAAATAGCAGAGGCTCTTTTTAGGTTTGTAGTCGCTCTTAAGTACCTGCTCGCCCGAGCCTCCGGCTCCCTTGAGCATTGAGGGCAGGGCCGCGCGCATCACCATCCCAAGCGGCGACATATAGTACGACGCCACCCACTCCCAGAGTTTCATCTGCTCAGGAGATACCACGGGGGAAGAGTCTATTACACCCTCTATATTTTTGATCGTCTTGTAGTCGGGTCTGCGGTCGTGCAGGCGCCAAACCACCCCGGCATAGTATTTCCTCTTACCCAACTGCACCAGCACGCGGCATCCGGGCGCGACCCTCCCGGCCAACTCACCGCCCACAGAGAAGGTGAGCGTGTCGACCGCCAGGGGAACGACGATATCGGCGTAGAGGTTGGTCATAAATTAAAGGGTATTCTGTTCGTAAATCGGCCTTTGCCTTGGTAAAAGTCTTCAGTCCGCCGCTTGCGGCGGCGGACTGAAGACTCTCTGTAGGACAAATATAATTCTACTTCCAATCGTTGAGCTCCTTGATCCCCTTGCCGTCGGGTTTGATGCCCTTGGGGGCGAAAGACACCTCATAGGAAGCCTTCTCTCCGGGAGCGAGCGTGGCGCTGAAGCCCACGAGGATAGTTCCCGTATTACGTACGTCATAGTCGGTCTTGGGCTGCGAGCTCCAGGTGGACATCTTGATACCCTTGCCCTTCACTGTCATCACGACCGTCTTATCGCCCTGGGTCAGCTCGGCTGTGGTAGCGGAGGTTATTTTGACGTCGGCGCGGGTAAGTATCTGCCAGCGGACGGGGTTGACGCGGCCGATATTTTCCACCTCATCACGTACCACGACGTACTTGCCATCCATGATGGCTACGCCCCTCTTGTGCGACTTAATGACTTCGTTGTTAACGGGAGTGAGGTCGGCTGTGGCGAACGTGAAGCCGGGCTTCTCTCCCCACGAGGCGAGGTCGGCATGGCCCGCCACTCTCTGCATCGAATCGGAGAATATCATCAGGTTGTGGGAATAGGTCCCCAGGCGGAACACGCTCCAGCGGTCCGAGCCCTGCGTCCTGTTCCATATCTTCAGGCCTCTGGTTTCGAGGGAGTTGTAGTCCTGCGCCCCGAGGTCCATCGCCCAGCGATAGCCATCCATGTCGAGCACGAACGATCCCACGTCCATATGGGCATGGTTTACATATGGCGAGCCTCCCTTGAAGCCCACGAATATATCCTTGTTAAATTCCCAACCCGTGCGCATCAGGGCTACGGGCTCTTCACCCCCGCCGACCCACATATTGGTCTTGGGCTTGTCGAGGCGGCTGCAGTCGAAGCCAGCGCCCCATACTATCGCCAGCGGTAGGGTACGTTCTCTAAGCACCCGGTCCCCCAGATAGGCTATTTTACCCGCCTCGGCCAACAGCAGAGAGCTGTCGCCGAACCTGCTTGCAAACCAGAACATGGGGGTGGGCATGCCCAGCTCGCCGCCGTCGGAGTAGTTGAAGCAGCTGTATTTCGCACCCACCATATTAAGCATGTAGTAGGGGGTCTTCTTGAAGCCCGGCATATCGTTAAGTCCGAAGTCAGTACCAAACGCCTTTTCCATAGCGCTGATAAAGATGACGTTGTAGCTCGTACCGTAGATCCAGTAACCGTAACCCTCAGGATAGGCTCCATCGGGGGCATAGGCGCTCATCGGCAGGCGAATCGAGCCCACGGCGCGCAGGATTATCTTCTTGGAAAGCTCGGGATTGCTCTCCCATGTGGCCAGCGCCCCGAGGCTCAGGCCTGCATTGCACACCTGGTTCCAGTTGTTGTCCGAGCGGAGCCAGCCGGTGTTCTTATCCCCGGCTAAGGAAGAGTTAATTCCCAGCTCGACCATGGCCTTCACGGCCTTATCCTTTGTACTCTGCGGGAGCCAGTCGTACAGCCAGTCGTAGCCCAGGGCCACGGCCGTCGTAGCTTCGGCCACGTCGAGATAGTGGCTGGGATTCCAGTCGGTGAATGAGCACAGGGCCAGGATTTCCTGCTCGGCGCGGCGGGCATATCGCTCGTCGTCCGTGATGCGCCATGCGTAAGCAAGAGAGGTGATGCGCTGCAGGGCCAGACGCGAGATACTCAGCAGGCGGCGGCCTGTGAGCACCCTTTCCACGGGGGCTTCTTTGAGCGAAGTCTCGCACACCTTCATCACCGCCTCGTGTATACGGGCGAAGACGGCGTCGCTCTTTATGGCTTTTTTCACCCTATCCTCGTCGCCCTTGAGCCAGATTATACGGGGATGGGCGGGAGGATTGGCGATCTGGGCGGATGCCTTTTCGGCTTCTGCGCCCTCGAGTTCGTGCTTAACGGAGGGTTTCTGCGCCCCGGCATAAAGGAACGCGAATGAAAGAAGTGCGGCGAACAGGGTCTTTTTCATGGGTCGTATGGTTTTGGTTAGTTTTAGCGTCACGGCAGAGACCGGAGGAAGCCAAAGTTAATATTTTTTGCGCAAAACATATAAGAAACTGTTTAAAAAACGCATCTTTGCGTATATGAAGGCTGGACGCGAAATATCGCTCAAGGAGAAGGTGTCGCTACTTCCCCGCGACCCCGGGGTTTATAACTTTCTCGACTCGTCGGGGGAGGTGATCTACGTGGGCAAGGCCAAGGACCTGCGTAAGCGTGTGGCCTCCTACTTCTTAGCCGCCGCGGGCCACGCACCCAAGGTGAGGGCGATGGTGCGCCATATCGCCGACATCCGCCACACGGTGGTGAACTCCGAGAGCGAGGCCCTGCTGCTTGAGAATAATATGATCAAGGAGCTCAGGCCCCGCTACAACATATTGCTCAAGGACGACAAGACCTATCCCTGGATCGTCATTACCGCCGAACCCTTCCCCCGAATCCTCTCCACACGTAACGTGGTGCGCGACGGCTCGAAATATTTCGGGCCCTACTCGGCCGTCTACTACCAGAAGCAACTGCTCGAGACGCTCCACTCGGTATACCAGCTGCGCACCTGCCGCCTCAACCTCTCCCCGCAGATGATCGCGCGCGGCAAATATTCTCCCTGTCTCGAATACCATATCGGCAACTGCAAGGCCCCGTGCGTGGGACTGCAGGGCGAGGAGGAGTACGACAGGGGGGTGGCCCTGGCCGAGAAGGCGCTGAAGGGCGACGCCGAGGCCACGAGCTCCGCGCTGAAGGCCGAGATGCGCAAGGCCTCCGGAGAGATGCGCTTCGAGGATGCGGAGTGGTGCCGCAAGAGGCTCGCGATACTCGACTCGTTCCACGAGAAATCGGTGGTGGTGGGTAATCGGGCTATCGACGCCGATATTTTCGCCCTCGTGTCCGACGAGACGGTCGCCTTCTGTAACTTCACCCGCATTGTACGCGGCGCGGTGGTCAATTCCTTCTCCGTGGAACTGAAGCCCGGCGCGGAAGACTCCCGCGAACAGATCCTCGCCTACGCCATGGGCGAGATCCGCGACAGGTATGTAGGCCCGCTGGCCCACGAGATAATAGTTCCGTTTCTCCCCGAGCAGACGCTGTTCGAGGGGCACGTATTTATCGTCCCCCGCCGCGGCGACAAGCTCAAGCTGCTCGAATTGGCAGAGAAAAACTGCCGTCTGTTCCGACTTGAGCGTATCAAGCAGGCCGAGATCAAGGACCCAGACCGGAGGGTGGAGCGCGTGATGGCCGATATGCAAAAAGAGCTGCACCTGAGCGTCGAGCCCCGCCATATAGAATGCTTCGACAACTCCAACCTTCAGGGGACCAATCCCGTGGCTTCGTGCGTTGTGTTCCGCGACGGGAAACCCGCCAAGAGCGAGTACCGCCACTTCAACGTGAAGACGGTGGTGGGCGCCGACGACTACGCCACCATGGCCGAGATCGTGGGGCGCAGGTACCGCCGCATGATAGACGAGGGCGCCGAATTGCCACAACTTATCGTGGTGGACGGCGGCAAGGGACAGCTGGGCGTGGCGCATAAAGTAATATCGGACCTCGGCATCGTCGACAGGGTGGCCATCATAGGGCTCGCAAAGCGCATCGAGGAGGTCTTCTTTCCCAACGATCCCGTGCCATACTATATAGACCGCCACTCCGAGACCCTCAAGGTGCTGATGCATATCCGCGACGAGGCTCACCGGTTCGGGATAACGTTCCACCGTCAGAAACGCTCCAAGGCCTTCATAAAATCTGAACTCGATTCCATTCCCGGGATAGGCAAAACTTCGGCCGAGGCACTCCTGCGCCGTTTCCGCACCGTGGCGGCCATACGCAAGGCTTCGCCAGAGGCGCTGGCCTCCGTGGTGGGCCCCAAACGGGCGGAGGAGATAAGGAAATTTTTCGATGGCGGGGAGGGCATTAAATAATATTGTTTTATAAACTATAATAATATAGTTTATCAGCAAATATTATCATTTGACGCCCCTAATCGGCCTCAAACAGCTATATAAAGGCATATAACCCATAGACAGTGGAGGGATTCAAATCGTCTGGCGGCCTATTTTGCCCCCCTCCGGGGGCGGCTACGGCCGGGGCTTGTAAGGCAAACCCGTAAAATTATAACCCGGGAGGGCAGCTCCTCCTTAATAAGCAACGCGGGCCACGTTTGATAACGTGGCCCGCGTCATATTTATACACAAACACCCTACAACGGGATATTAAGGTCGAAGCTCACCACGACGCCCTTGCGGTCGCTGGGCTTGTTGACACCGATGCTCACCGTTATCGCCGTACCCGGAGCGCGCAGGGGGCTGATATCCATTATAACATCGCCACCATAGGAGGTCAGGGTGGTATATCTGCCCGAAGGATTCATGGACGCCACTCCCTGATAGCGGGCGAAATCATACGACAGATTCAGGCGTATACGCTTGAAATACAGGATACTGTTTATCCCATAGTCGGGACACCACAACGGGAACTGGTAGTCGCCCGAGAGAGCCAGGTAGCGGCGGGCGGCAAAGTCGTCGCTGGCCCCGCGAGGCAATAGCTCCTTAAATTTGAAGCTGTAATAGGCGTCGCTCTGCGTCTGTACGGCGCAGCGTATCGAAGTGCTGTGGTGCCGCATCACCCCCGGCAGGAAGGCGCGGCCGAACAGGCTCCACAGGTTAGACAGCGAGGATACTAACGGAGCGTTGATATTGGTACCCCGGGCCATAACGCCCCACTTGGGAAGGAAGTCGCGCTCGGCAAGGCGCGTGTTGCTAGCAAACTGTATCCGCGACAGCAGTTTGTCATACCCGCTGGAATAATCCCCCTCCGCAGGGTCGTACAGGCGGTCGTTGGTGTGCGAGAAGGTGACCAACGGCGTGATCTGGCTGTGCCAATACCCTCCCGAGAGATTGAACGGCATAAACACGGAGGCGTCGATAGAGAAGTAGGTGTGCTTCGACGCTCCGGCGGAAGGTCCGCCCACCACGCTGCTGTAACCGCCCCCGTACTGGAACGTCAGATCGAACTTCGGCGCCATACCATAATACTGTAACGACGCCCTCAGGCGGCCGTCGCCGTCGGCCCAGCCATAAGAGACATACGACATCATATTACTCAACAGGCTCTGCGACATAATCGTGAAACCCGCGCGGTAACCCATCTCGTCTTTGTCGAATATCTGGTTGGGGTCGTATTCTATGGGCGCCCAGCTGTGAACGTTGAACAGGCGCAGACCGTTGTTGAATCTCTTCTGTGCACTGTGCTTAACAGCCGACGGTTCTATCTTCACGGTGTCGAGATTGAGCATTCCCTCCCACTTTTTCATCGGTGGGTTGATGACGTTCTGCGGCACCAGCGAGGGGCTCACCGGCTTGAGCGAATCTTCCGTTATCTTCTGTTTGGCGAGCAGGTAACCGCGCCTCGAATAGGTAGTATAATAGAGCGTGCCGCTGTTCGATACGGCGCCGTCGAAGGAGCCGTAGGGAGAGGTGGTTATCCGCGATTCGCGGCCCGAGGTGAGGTCGTAGACGTGTACTTCGTCGCGGCCCGACTCTATCGACCCGTAATACAGCTTGCTCCATGATGCGCGCAGGTCGCTGATCGTGACGCTTGAGGGAGCGGTGAGCTGTTGTATCCGCCCGGAATTGATATCTATATCCCCGATCCACATCCCCGCGTCGCTCAGGCCGATGAACGCCATCCTCCCCGAGATATCGTCGTAGGCCAGGCCGTGGACGCTAAGCGTGTCGGGCAGGTCGAAAGTCCTGTCGCCCACGTGGAGCTTATAGAATCCCGTGTAGTCGTACGATATGTAGGACAGTTCGCCATCCGGCATGCGCAGGGGATAGAGGGCTATCTCGCGGCGCGTTATCTTTTTTACCCTCCCCGTGGCGAAGTCGTACTTACACACCACCGAGAACTGCCTCTGCTCCCAGAACAGCGACGAACGGTACTCCGTCCACAGCAGTTCGGTCCCGCGGCGCGACATATGGGTATTGAAAAGGCCAGTATAGGACAGCACTTTCTCTTTCCTTGTTCTCAGGTCGACCTTCACGAGCCTCCCCGGACGGTCCATATCTTTCTTGAAAGCCACCACGAACTTATCGTCCACAGGGATGGGGTTGGTGTATGTGGTATAGCTGGTGGTGCGCGTGGGGATCCTCTCTCCGCTGGGCTCAGGGATGGGTATCGAGCGCCAGTAGTTCTCAAGGTAGGGCATCATGTCCTTGTAGATCCTCCTCACCGACGAGCCGTAGTATTTCTTAAGCGCTATGTTGGTGGTGAATAGCAGATAGGGGTATTTCGAGGTGTAGCGGCTCACGTCGTTCCACACGTTCTTGCCGAAAAGGTTGTGGCTATGGTTGACCATCAGATAGCCCATGTGGTAGTGGTCGGGGATATTATCCTTATACGAGCCGCAAAACCACTTGTCCTGTGTGAAGCGAGGCATCTTGCCCTCGGTAAAATAGGCGCGGTAGTCCATGGTGAACGAGGGCTGCAGGGCGCGGCCGAAGGTGGCCATCTGGGTTTCGGTCATCACCGCGTCGCCCTCGATATACCACAGCGGCACCAGCGCCAGGCCGAGAAAGCCGGCCTGCTCCCCCAGGACATAGCTCAGTCCCTTGAGGAAGTGGCGGTTTAGGTTGGAATATTGCACCAAGTGGCGCGACTCGTGCGATGCAAGCTGCTTGAGCCAGGGAAGGGCGTAGGTGTTAATGTCGGGCATGGTGATAAGCTCCATTCGCCTTGGCGCCCACATCACGACCCCGTTAGACTGGGGGTTCTCGGTCTTCAGTATCACCGATATATTGATCGCGCCGTGGGTCATCCCATAGGATACCGAGCGGCGCACGGTGTCGAGCAATCCCATCACAGTCACCGCCTTCTTCTCGAAATAATCGGGGTACACCACTCTCACCTGGTCCTGCTTGATATACCGCCACTTGATCGAGAACGGCATCTGCCCCTGGTCGTAGTACTGTGCAAACAGCAATGACGGCGACAACAGGGCCATCAACAGCAACACCGGCATCAACCGTATCCGGCGTAATGTCGGGGGCGATGATGTCGGCAACAGTGTTATCAGGCGGCGAAATATGCGCATCCTTTATCCCCCCGCTTTTTTAGCCTTGTAGCCCGCTGCTACGAGTAAGTTTAAGACTTTATCCCTGAAATCGCCCTGGATGATTATCTCTCCATCCTTGGCCGTGCCGCCCACGCCGCACTTGCCCTTGAGCATGCGGGCGAGCTCCTTGAGGTCGTCGTCGGAGCCCACGAAGCCGCGTATCACCGTGGCCTGCTTGCCCGCCCTCATCTTACGGTCGAGCCAGATGTACAGGTTTTGGCTCCCCGGAGGAAGCGTTTCCCGCTCCGCAGAGTCTTCGGTTGCGTATGTGAAGTCCTTGTTTGTGGAGTAGACCACGCCGAGGCGGCTCTTCCAGTCGTTATCGCTCATAAAAACAGCTTGATAGCCGGACGTTTCCCCGGCCAGTAGGTGGCCGCACATAGCGTGCCAACCGCAAAAGTACTCTATTTTTCGATTATCTGGTATTTCTCCCATTGGTAAGGGGTCCTTTATAATATATTTTATTAAACTATGTAAATATATTTTTATAAAAAATATGACTGAGACACAGTATGGTTATTTCCTTTTAGGAAATTAATTTATATCTTTATGAACGTATGAGCAAGCGCCACAAGAAACATATCCAACAACAGGAAGAGTATATAGAATCGATCCCTCTCGGCTCCTTTCATATCCCTCATTATCAACACAAAGACGACCCCTCTTTGATCCATGTATTCGTGGAGGGATACGAGGATGTGGCCTTCTGGCGCGGTATTTTTGACGACCACGAGCGCGAGGGACTGAAATTTGAGATCGCCGTGCCACCCCGCGAGGACCTCGCCAAGGGCAAGCGCGTACTCCTGGACATGGTCGAGGAGAGCGACGAGCGCAAGATCCTGTGCGTCGACAGCGACTTCGACTTCCTGTTCGACCAGTCGACCGAGCAGTCGCGCATGGTCAACAACTCGCCCTACATATTCCACACCTACGCCTACGCTACGGAAAACTTCCTCTGCTACCCGCCGTCGCTGCATAACGTCTGTGTGAAGTCGACCAAGAACGACACGCGTATATTCGATTTCACCGTGTTCCTGAGGGAGTATTCCCGAATAATATACCCCCTGTTCATTTGGTACGCCCTATCGGCGGTGCGCAAGAGCGAAAAGATATTTTCCCTCGACGACTTTCGCAACAGCGTGAGGATCAACTATCTGGAAATCGACAACAATGGCGAAGCTCCGGCCACCCTCGACTGGCTGCACCGCCAGGTGTCCAAGCGCCTCCACATACTCGAGCGCGATAAGCACGAGTGGGTGAGCGATATCATACACTTCGAGAGGAAACTCGTCAACCGTGGGCTGACCCGCGACAATACCACCATGTTCATGCAGGGCCACACGTTGCTGGATCACGTGGTGATGACCATACTCAACTCCGTGTGCGAGAAACTGCGCCAGATATCGCTCGACAAGATCACCCGCGGCACCAAGCGCGGCATAGCCCTGCGCAACGAACTGAGCAACTACAACAACTCCCTTCGTAACGTACGCGAGGTGTTGCTCGACAACGAGGGGTATAAAGAGTGCCCGCAATACAAACTGTTAAATGCCGATATAGAGCGGTATATCAACAAATTACAGATATAACAACCTTGTTTTATGGGTGCGTTGTTTCGGGCGCGGGGATCTTATCCCCGCGCCCGGTTTGTTTTCAGCTGCTTTCATCAAAAACAGCGGCGCCTGTGTCGACCCCGAGTGACAAAACCCCGTAAGCCCCGCTGATATACCCCCCCCCTCTGGCAATGTTAAGAAAAGGTTTATTTTGTTGTCCAAAGGAGGGAAACAGGACAAGATGTATAATTAATTACTACTTTTGTGGCGATAAAACGAAGAAATTATGGCAAAGATCAATTGCATCGGGATCCTCACTTCCGGCGGCGACGCTCCCGGAATGAACGCGGCCATCAGGGCCGTCACCCGTACCGCCATCTACAACGAAATGAAAGTAATGGGGGTAATGAGGGGTTACAAGGGACTTGTGACCGGAGAGATCGTACCTTTTAAGACGCAGAACGTCAGTAATATAATCCAACAGGGTGGTACCATACTCAAAACCGCCCGCTGTGCGGAATTCACCACCGTCGAAGGTCGCCAGAAGGCTTATGACAACATCAAGGAAAAGGGTATCGACGCCCTCGTGGTGATAGGCGGCGACGGCTCCCTGACCGGGGCGCGCATCTTCGCCGAAGAGTTCGACCTGCCTGTCGTGGGCCTGCCTGGCACCATCGACAATGACCTGTTCGGCACCGACACCACCATAGGCTACGACACTGCGCTGAACACCATCGTGGAAGCTGTCGACAAGATACGCGACACGGCATCCTCGCACGAGAGGCTCTTTTTTATCGAGGTGATGGGCCGCGAAGCCGGGTTCCTCGCCCTCAACGGAGCGATAGCTTCCGGGGCTGAGGCGGCGATAATCCCGGAGACAGCGAACGAAATAGACCCCCTTTACTCGCTGATAAGCAACGGATTCCGTAAATCCAAGAATAGTAGCATAGTACTCGTGGCCGAGAGCGAGCAGACCGGTGGAGCTATGGGCCTGGCCGAGAGGGTTAAGAAAGAGTACCCGCAGTACGACGTGAGGGTGACCATCCTGGGCCACATACAGCGCGGCGGATCGCCCTCGGCGAGCGACCGTATTCTCGCCAGCCGTATGGGTGAGGCGGCCATAAACGCCCTCCTGGAGGGACAGCGCAATGTGATGATCGGCATCCAGAATGACGAACTGGTCTACATCCCCTTCAGCAAGGCGATCAAGAACCAGAAGCCCATAAACCGCGACCTGGTCAACACGCTGCATATACTGTCGATATAATAGTGTAGAGGAAGGCCGGCTGCCTTCAATCCTGACACGTAAAATATTTACAACGACTATATTAAAATGAAAACCACGCTCTTTCGGGCGTGGTTTTTTATTTTTATGTCGCCGGAAGTATTCTATTTCGTTAATTAGCTGACAACTACATCTTAACCACCAGTGGCACCAGCGCTTTCTTGCCGGTCGGGGCCGGGAGCGGCTTCCAGCCGCGGGCGGCCATCTCGTAGAGGTACTCTATCACCACCTGCGAGGCCTGACGTGGCGCACCTCCCACCTCGGTTATCTGGCGCACTATGCCGTTCTCGTCAACCTCGGCGTCCATTATAAGTACCTCGCCGTCGACATTCATCCCCAGGTGGCCTACCAGCCTGCGGGCTAATTCAGGGCTCCATCCGCCGGGAAGCACCGGGGTGCAGACCATCTCCGCACTCAAAGAGTCGCCCGCCGAAACCTCTCTGCAGTTCATTCCCAATGGGCTGAAAATACGCCTGTTGCGATCATACGCGAATCTTATCACAGGAATACCCTCCGACACCTCGAACGACGACTTGCGGCCGCACAGCGTCACGTCGACTATCTTCCGTCCCATGCTGTCGCGATGTGTCACATCGGCATCGAAGACCCTCAGGTCGCGCCTCACGCCGGAGCAAAAATCTTCCGTACGGTAGCGATAGACAGAGGTGTATCCGGGCGTGGTGATGATGATATTATATCCTCCCGCCCCCGGAAAAGGAAGTTCCTGCGCAGGGCAAACAAACGCCGTGAACGTCGCTAAAAACAACGCTGCACATACCCTCGAGGCCTTGCCACCCATTTTCATGCCTGGTATTTTCCCGCGCATCGCAGGTGTAATTTTAGATGTTTCGAATACTGGCGGTGTGTATCCACCGCTTCGATCCTCGTTCAACGGATAAAACCTCCGTGGCCGCCTTTTTATTTCGCGGCCATTTTAGCCCATGAATCCTTGAGGGTGACCGTGCGGTTAAAGACCATTTTCGAGGCCGTAGAGTCACGATCGATACAGAAGTAACCCACACGCTCGAACTGGAACTTTTCGACCTCTTTAGCCCCCAAAAGCGACGGCTCGATAAATCCGGTCACCACGGTCAGCGAATCGGGGTTGAGATAATCCTTGAAAGTCTTATCCTCGGCGATGTCTGAAGTATCCTCGTTGGTGAACAACCTGTCGAACAACCTCATCTCGGCTTTGGCCGCGTGGGCGGCTGAAACCCAGTGTATAACACCCTTGACTTTGCGTCCGTCGGACGATCCGCCGCCGATAGACTCAGGGTCGTAGGTACACCTCAATTCCTTTATATCGCCGTCCGCACCCTTGACAACTTCTTCGCACTTAATAAGATACGCGTACCTAAGGCGCACTTCGGCGCCCGGAGAGAGGCGGTAGTACTTCTTTGGGGGGTCTTCCATAAAATCATCCCTGTCGATGTATATCTCACGCGAGAACGGCACTTCACGCGTTCCAGCTCTCTCGTCCTCGGGGTTGTTCACGGCGTTTATTATCTCTGTTTTGCCCTCGGGATAGTTGGTTATCACCACCTTGATCGGGTCGAGCACGGCCATACGGCGCAGGGCGGTACGGTTGAGGTCTTCCCTGACGCAGAACTCCAATAGACTGTAATCTATGATGTTATCCCTCTTGGCCACCCCCACCTTGTCGGCGAAAGCGCGTATCGATTCAGGGGTATAACCCCTGCGCCTCAGAGCACATATCGTCGGCATTCGGGGGTCGTCCCAACCGGTCACTATCCCCTCCTGCACCAGCTGCAAGAGGCGCCTCTTACTCATCATCGTGTAGGTGAGGTTGAGCCTGGCGAACTCGTACTGGTGGCTGGGGTATATACCCAGTTTTTCGATAAACCAGTCATACAGCGGCCTGTGCACGTCAAATTCGAGGGTACATATCGAGTGTGTGATCTTCTCAATGGAGTCGCTCTCGCCGTGGGCATAGTCGTACATCGGGTAGATACACCATTTGTCGCCTGTACGGTGGTGTTCGGAATGGATGATGCGGTACATAATGGGGTCGCGCATCAGCATATTGGGGTGAGCCATGTCTATCTTGGCCCTCAAAACCTTGTCCCCATCGGCGAATTCACCCTCTTTCATCCTGCGGAAAAGGTCTTTGTTCTCCTCTGCGCCACGGTTCCTCCATGGGCTTTCCTTGCCCGGAACCGTTACGGTACCGCGGGTGAGGCGTATCTCCTCCTGCGTCTGGTCGTCGACGTAGGCAAGGCCCTTTTCTATAAGTTCAACAGCCCAGTCGTAAAGCTGGTCGAAATAATCAGATGCGTAGTGCTCCTCGGCCCAGTTGAAGCCCAGCCACTGTACGTCTTCCTTGATCGAATCGACATACTCCACGTCCTCCTTTACGGGGTTGGTGTCGTCAAAACGCAGGTTACACTTGCCGCCATACTTCTTTGCGAGGCCGAAATTAAGGCATATACTTTTGGCGTGGCCTATATGGAGATAGCCGTTGGGCTCCGGCGGGAACCTCGTATGTACCCTTTTTTCACCTTTGGCTATACTTTCCTCTATGATCTCTTCGAGAAAATTAAGCGACCTTTCGCCCGCAACCTCGTTTACCATATTGTGTTTATTTTCAATTATTTACATTAAGTGCGATTTCATAAAGGCCACTACGACAGTTAAGCAAATGACCTATAGATACACATACAACCTGCGAAATTAATAAAAAAACCGGCCTTTTAACATATCCCCGCCCCGGAAATAAAAAAATACCGCACTTTGTCAGGCGGTATTTTTTTATTTATACATATGTCGCTTTATCAAACGATTACCATACGGCAATAATTTTAACGCATATTATCATTGTTATTATGGTTTATTAAACTACAATATTTATTAAAAATGCCTTAAAATTATTCTCCGGTCTCCATAAATTGGTCAAAACACCTCATTTATTTCGACAATTCGAGCATATTACGTATCGACCGTTCGGCTTTAAGGCGCTCCCCTTCATCTATCACAACCTCCGGGGCTTCATATTTCAGCGCCAAGTACATCTTTTCTAAGGTCACCAACTTCATGTACGAACAATCGTTACATCCACACGTGGAGTCCATAGGTGGAGCGGGAATAAACCTCTTGCTGGGATTGGCTTTCACCATTTTATGAAGTATCCCGGATTCCGTAGCCACTATATATGTCTGAGAGTCATCTTTCCCAGTAAAATCAAGCAAGGCTGCCGTGCTGCCTATAAAATCAGCCGTCAGCAACACCACCTTCTTACATTCCGGATGCGCCAACACCTTGGCGTCAGGATACTGCTTTTTAAGCTCAAGTATCTTCTCGGCAGAGAATTCTTCATGCACATGGCACGCGCCGTCCCACACGACCATATTTTCGCGGCCCGTGAGGCTTTTTATATAAGCTCCGAGGTTGCGGTCTGGGGCGAAAACAATACCCACCGATGGATCCACAGACTTCACTATATCCACAGCGTTACTCGATGTACAGGTTATATCCGTCAGCGCCTTGACCCCTATAGACGTGTTTATATATGAAACAACCTTATAACCAGGATATTGCTCGATAAACCGCGCCAGTTCCTCAGCCCTGCATGAATCGGCGAGCGAACAACCTGCATTCATATCAGGTATCAACACTTTTTTATTAGGAGACAATATCTTGGCGGTTTCGGCCATGAAATGAACACCGGCAAAAAGTATGATGTCGGCTCCAGTGTTTGCGGCCGCCTGCGACAAAGCCAGGCTATCGCCCGTAAAATCGGCTATATCCTGCACTTCAGGTCTGGTATAGTAGTGTGCGAGGATCACGGCGTTCTTCTCCTTTTTAAGCCGGAGTATCTCCTTCTTCACATCTATATTTACAGGGATCTTCTCATCGACGAAACCCTTCGAGATATCAACACCCATCTTTTTATTTTCTTTTTTACTTAATTAAATTTAAATAAATATAGAGTAATAATAATAGCTTGTCAGTATGTTGATAAACCATTTTATACTCCACAAGAAATCAAACAAACAAACACTTAATAACAACTTAACAACACATTTATTTTTATTAATCAACATAAAATCAATATACTAATAAAAATAACAAACAGAGGTTGATAGATGTTATAAACATATTCACAGTCTATTTTCTTTCAACAATCAGGTCTATTTTTTGTTAGGCGTGTGGTTTGTTTTATGTAACTGTTTTTTCTTGCATTTCTTCCAGGTTTGTATATACCCCCGGCTAATTTGTTTTTCCTAATGAAAATACCAGAATATCACAAAATTGTTTCAACACCGCCATCGCCACATTTTAACATTTTACAACAACTTAATATTTTTGTTATATCTTTGATAATTATATAGTTAAAAGAAGATCAACAATAATTATCAACACCTCGTGTATATATCTGATTTATCAGGATTTTATATGCCGGGAGCATAAGTCCGACTGATTACACTCATTTTTAATTCATCACTCCCTTTTATATTATATTTTATTAAGCTATAATATAAAAACAAGGGATGTTTAATGTTAAAATGTTGTTTATTAGCTACTTAATTGATTTGGTTATCTTCATAGCGCAGAAATGTGGGCCGCACATCGAGCAATGGTCCGCGCCCTCGCGTATCATCTCGAAGTGCATACGCCTGGCCCTCTCGGGGTCGAGCGATAGATTGAACTGGTCGTTCCAGCGGAAATCATACCGCGCCTTGCTCATCTGCAGGTCGCGCTCTATGGCGGCCGGGTGTCCCTTGGCCAGGTCGGCCGCATGGGCGGCAAGTTTGAAAGTTACCACCCCCTCCCTCACGTCATCCTTATTTGGGAGCGCAAGATGCTCTTTAGTAGTGACATAGCACAACATTGAGGTACCCATCCACCCTATCATGGCCCCGCCTATAGCAGAGGTTATATGGTCATATCCGGCGCCTATATCGCTCACCAGAGGCCCGAGGGTATAGAATGGAGCCTCGTGGCAATACTCCCTCTGTTTATCCATATTCTCCTGTATCTTGTGCATGGGAACGTGGCCGGGGCCCTCGATTATTACTTGTACATCGTGTTTCCAGGCTATCTTCGTCAGTTCGCCGAGAGTTCTCAATTCGCCGAACTGCGCGGAGTCGTTAGCGTCGGCGATAGATCCCGGGCGCAGTCCGTCACCCAAAGAAAATGCGACATCATATTGCTTTAAAATAGCGCAAATTTCTTCGAAGTGCGTATATAGAAAATTTTCAGCGTTATTATGTGTCATCCATTTGGCCAGTATCGAACCTCCTCTCGACACGATTCCTGTTATGCGTTTTGTCGCGTCAGGAACATATTCCCTTAATACCCCTGCGTGGATTGTAAAGTAGTCGACACCCTGCTCACACTGCTCCAGTAGCGTTTCTTTGTATATTTCCCAGGAAAGATCTTCTATGCGTCCGTCGACTTTTTCCAGCGCCTGGTATATGGGTACGGTCCCTATTGGCACGGGTGTATTGCGAAGGATCGCCTCGCGTGTCTTGTGTATGTCGGCACCGGTGGAAAGATCCATTACCGTATCGGCCCCCCATTTGATCGCCCACAATGCTTTCTCGACTTCCTCTTCTATTGAAGACCCGAGCGCGGAGTTGCCTATATTAGCGTTGATCTTTACCAGGAACCGCCGACCTATTATCATTGGTTCAGCTTCGGGGTGGTTTCTGTTGCCGGGCAATATAGCCCTCCCTGCGGCAATTTCTTCCCTTACAACCTCAGGTGTTATGCCGCTTTCGGGATTATTCAGACTTTCGCGGATGGCCACATATTCCATCTCGGGAGTTATTATTCCTTGGCGCGCATACCATAATTGCGTACGGAATTCATCGCTCCTTCCCTTTCCGCCCCACTCCTTGACAACAGGAGGTAACCCCTTATGTATGTCTATTTTATAACCCTCGTCGGTGTATTTCCCGGTAGTGTCGTATGTGAGGAGTTTGTCCCCAGTCTGGAGCAGCACCTCTCTTACTCCTACCTTTATGGGATGCATAACACCGTCGAGATATATCTTTTTTGCGGAAAACTTACTTATATCAAAGAGTTTCTTCATGTCTGTTTATTGCATTTGTTCCACGTGGAACGTTTTAATCGTTTCTTGATGTGTATTGTTTCACGTGGAACAAATTCGATTTAAGGGAAAATGTTTCACGTGGAACAGTGGCTCTATCGACCGAAATATATGAGCAGTACGTTGATGTCGGCGGGCGAAACGCCGGGGATCCTCGATGCCTGGCCAATGGTCGCAGGACGTATTTTGGACAGCTTTTGGCGCGACTCTATGGTTATAGAAGAGAGCTTGCCGAAGTCGAAATTGTCGGGGATACGAATGTTTTCGAGCCTCGACAGCTTGTCGGCGAGCTGCTTTTCACGTTCTATATACCCCTTGTATTTGACGAGTATTTCAGCTTCTTCTATCACTTCTTCTGTGTAGGCATTATTGGATAAAAACTCCTTTAATGCAGAAATATGCTCGGAAAGAGCGATTATTGTTGCGCTGTTGCGCGAAATTATCTCGAAAAGCTTCTTTTTTTGTGTCGGAACAGGCGAATCGATCGAATTTAAATAATCTGTTAATTCGCTCGGATCTGCGCCGGTGGTCTGCAAAAATTTTATAAGCGATTCTGAAAGCTGTTTTTTTTGCGCCATCCGCTCATATTTTTCCTGTGTCGCAAGGCCTATTTTGTAACCTATGGGAGTAAGTCTCAGGTCGGCGTTGTCCTGGCGGAGCAGGATACGATACTCGGCCCGGCTGGTGAACATACGGTATGGTTCGTCGACCCCCTTGGTCACGAGGTCGTCGATCAGCACGCCGATGTAAGCTTCGTCACGACGGAGCACCAACGGATTTTCGCCGCGAAGTTTCAACACAGCATTTATTCCCGCCATCAACCCTTGGGCCGCAGCCTCCTCATATCCGGTCGTCCCGTTTATCTGCCCGGCTAAGTAGAGGCTGTCGACGAGCATGGTTTCGAGCGAATGGAAAAGTTGGGTTGGCGGAAAATAGTCATATTCTATGGCGTAACCCGGACGGAAAATATGCACATTCTCAAATCCTCTGATACGCTGCAGCGCCTCGATCTGCACGTGTGCAGGCAAGGAGGAAGAGAAGCCGTTGAGATAATATTCGGTCGTACCCTCGCCCTCGGGCTCAAGGAAAAGCTGGTGCTGGTCCTTGTCGGCGAAGGTGCGGAGCTTGTCTTCCACGCTCGGGCAATACCTTGGTCCCACACCTTTTATGGTGCCATTGAACAGGGGTGAATCCTCAAATCCTGTGCGCAGAATATCGTGAACCTCGGTCGAAGTATAGGCCAAAAAACAAGGCAATTGCCGTGTAACAGGCTCTATATCAGGGCTGAACGAAAATTTAGAGGGCATCTCGTCGCCCTCCTGTATGGTCAAGGCGGAGAAGTCTATAGTCTTGGCGTCGAGCCTGGCGGGCGTGCCGGTCTTCATTCTACCCGCCTCGAACCCGAGCGAGGTAAGTTGTTCCGTTAGGCCGTATGAGGCCTCGTCACCAGCCCTGCCGCCCGGGGCGTTCTGCCTGCCGATATGCATCAGGCCATTGAGGAATGTGCCGTTGGTGAGGATCACGGCACGGGAAGAGAACTCCATCCCCATGCGGGTTTTCACCCCCCCTACTTTACCGTCTTCGACTATAAGCCCAGTCACACCGTCCTGCCAGATGTAGAGGCCAGGGATGCTTTCAAGCCTCTGTCGCCACAACTCCGAGAATTTGTATTTGTCGCACTGGGCCCTCGGGCTCCACATAGCGGGGCCCTTGGAGCGGTTGAGCATGCGGAACTGTATCGTGGAACGGTCGGCGATCTCGCCCATACACCCGCCTAAAGCGTCTATCTCTCTGACTATCTGTCCTTTGGCTATGCCGCCCACGGCGGGGTTGCACGACATCTGGGCTATCTTGGTCATGTCCATGGTCACCAGCAGAGTCACGGCACCCATCCTGGCCGCCGCCGCCGCCGCTTCGCACCCGGCATGCCCGGCACCCACAACAATTATATCGTAGTTGAAAAACATAATCTTCCTGTTACCCCACTCCCTCAAATTTTGAGAGATAATAATCCTCCCTCTCGCGCATCTTCACACTCTCGGCCTTGCTTTTATCCTTGTAACCACACAGGTGCATTATCCCGTGTATGATCACCCGGTGCAGCTCCCTTTCGAACGGCGCCCCGTACTTTAAGGCGTTGCTGCGCACGGTGTCGATGCTGATGATAAGGTCGCCCGAGATAACCACCCCTTCCGAATAATCGAACGTGATTATATCGGTATAATAATCGTGGCCGAGGTACTCGTTATTGACCTTTAATATATGGTCGTCACTGCAAATTACGATGGCCACATCACCCACCCTGAAGCCCTCTTCCGCAGTGCTTTCGCGTATCCACCGCGAAATGGCTCTGCGGCCTTTGAGCTTAAAGGAACAATCCTCTGTGTGGTATGTAATAGCCATGTATTAAGTGTGTTGCGTATCTTTTTAGGTGTAGTATCACGCCTCAGTATTACTCTAAACTCCCTCCTACCTGCGAAGCCAAAGACCCGGATTGAGGTTGTCGGTCTCGCGCCATATCTCGAAGTGGAGCACGTTGTCTTCGCTGTTGTCGCTCGACGAAATACGGCCGAGAGTCTGCCCCGCACGCACCTTGTCGCCCTTTTTGACGGCTACGGTTTCGAGGTTTGAGTAGACGGTGATATAGTTGCCGTGGCGTACCATAACGCTGTTATTTAACCCCTGGAAGAAGAAGATCCTGCTCACCTCGCCCTCGAACACGCAGTTAACGGACGCGCCCTTCGAGCTGGCGATATTGACCCCTTTGTTGTTGATCATCAAGCCTTTCTCTGTGGGGTGCGCATGCACGCCGTATGTGTCGACGATCACGCCCTCGCGCACAGGATAAGGCAGGCGGCCCTGGTTCTGGTCGAACCGTCCGGTCAACTCCATGTCGTACTTCTCCTGTATGGCCGTTCGCTGGGTGGCCCTGCTCTTGCGGGCCTCCTCGGCGATTATCTTCTGTATCTGTTGCTGGAGCTTGTTTATGCGGCCTCTCTTCTCCTTCAGCTCGCGCGACAACTGGCCTTCTTTCGACCGCAGGGAGGTCACGCTGGCCTGGTACTGTTTTTCGTCCTGGCCGAGGGTGGCCACCTCCTTATTCTTGCTCTCTCGCGTGGCGTCCAACTCCTTGCGCTTGGAGGCCAGCTCGGTTATCTGGGTGGATAGATTGCGGGTGAGGGAGTCTATCTGCGCCGCCTTTTGCTCCTGCACGTTGTTGTAGCGCTTCATGTACTCGATACGCATGGTGGCGTCGTTGAAATTCTTCGACGAGAAGAGGAACACCATGTAGTTGTTGAGCTTGTAGTTCTTGTAGGAGCTGTATATCATCTCGCCATACTCCTTTTTGAGGGTCTTTAGTTCCGCTTCCAGCTGTGATACGGTCTTGCTTTTGGAGTCCATGTCGCGGCCTATCATGACCATCTGTTGAGAGAGGCTGGAGATGATATTCTTGCGGCTGCGGATACGCGCCTGGATAAGTTTCAGCTCGTTCTGCGAGGCGCTTTTGTCCTTCTGGGTCTGCTTGAGGAGACTGTTGGCGATGCGGATCTCCTCCTCGGCGCGGCGGATGTCGTCGCGGAGCTTGTCGATGCTCTGGGCCAGGGCGAAGACACCGGCGAGGGAGCACAGGAGGGTTAATATGATCGCGCGGAGCCTCATTTCTGTTCGATCGATTTCAGGCGTTTTTCGATTTCATCCTTATTATAACCCTGTTCGAGGGCCTTTTTCCAGTATACGGTGGCCATGAAGGTGTCGCCCGTCTTGAGCAATACGTCGCCGTAGTGCACCATCAGTTCGGGGTTGTTCTCCCTGTCGAGCGAGAGCGCCGTGCGCATTATCTTCTTGGCCTGCTCGTATTCGCCGCGCTTGTAGAGCACCCAGCCGTAAGTGTCCAGGAACGTGGGATTGCTCGGCGACAGCTCGTTGGCGCGGACGGTCATGGCGAGGGCCTTGTCGAGATTTTTTCCCGCGAGGGCCAGGTAGTAGCTGTAGTTATTGAGCGCGCCGGCGTTGTCGGGGTTGTAGTTTATGGCTTTGTCGTACATCTTGGCGTAGCCCTTGTTGCCCGACTGGTAGTAGAGGTCGCCCAGCGCGCCGCACGCCACACTGCGCGTGGAGTCGTCGTGGGCATATTTCAGGGCGAGGGCGTAGCCCTTTTCTGCCTCCGGATACTTCTTGAGGTGCGCCAGCGAGGCTCCTATATAGGTGTAGAGCGACGCGTCCGCAGGGGCCCTTTTTATGGCCATAGCCGAGTATTTGGCCACCGAGTCGGGGCGGGCCATAAGGTAGGACTCGATGCCGATTATCTGCTTGAACGGTTCGGCGTTGGTGGTTGTGTCGCTGATATACGACTTGTACTGCCTCAGTGCCTCCTCCTTGAGGCCGCTGTAGAGCAGGTGGCGGGCGTAGAGGTCCTTGGCCTCGTACCGGTCGGGGTATTTCATCGCCAGCGTGGCGGCCACGTCGTTCACCTGAGCGTAATTCTTCGTGTAAAGCTCCTGCTTCCTTACCGTATTGTTGAAGAATTCTATCTTCCGTTCCAGGGGCACGTCGTCGCTCTGGAATATCTTTTTCGTGGTGGCCAGGAAGCCGGAATTATTACCCCTCAGCCTGAAATATTCGTTCAGGGCCACAATGGCATTAAGGCTCTTAGGGTTGATGGTCAGCGCCTTATCGAAGGCGTCGAGGGCTAGCGAGTCTTTGTTGGTTATGGAGTATAATTCGCCCAGGACCACGAACTGGTCTTCATTATAGGGGGAACTTACGGTCAGCGCCTTGGCCTCCTCTATGGCCTTGTCGTAGAGCTTCATGCGAATGAGCAGCTGTCTTTTGTACTCGGCGAGTTCTTCTATCTTGCCGAACACGTTCTCGGCCGAATCGAGCACCGAGATAGCCATGAAGGGCTTGCCTGTATGTTCGTGCAGGGCTGCCAGCATGCGGTAGTTGTCGGGGTTGGAGGGTGATTCCTCGATCAATTCCTCGTAAATAACCAATGCCGAGTCGTACTTCTCGTTGGCGATGAGCACCCGGCCCAGCTGCATCTTATACCAGGTATTGGTAGAATCGAGGCGGGTGGCCTCGGTGCTGTATTTCAGGGCGTCCGACGCAGAGGAAGCTATGTTGGCGAGCTCGTAATACGACGGGGCGTGGAGAGAGTCGAGCGTCAGGGCGCGGTTGAAAAAGGCCCTCGCGGCCAGCGTATCGCCGCCCTGGGAGGCCAGCAGGCCCTCGGAATAGAAAAAGGTGACCTTGTCCTCGGTCGACTTGTACAATTGCGCCTGGGAGCTGGAAATGGCCTTTAGGAGCTTCTTTTCGAAGGCAGGGATGTCCTTGGGCGTTTTTTCGCCCGAAGGGGCCTTCCGCCCCGCCGCCCCGCAAAACAGGGTCAGGGCCGACAGTACGACCAGCGGTATCAGTATCTTTTGCCTCATCGGTGTAATGCTGTACGCCCGCCTGCCGATAACAGGCTGGCAGACAGTGTGTTATTTTGCGGAAGAGCCGCCGTATAGTTTTTTCATCAGCCAGGCCATGTTGTTTCCCAGCGATATCATGTTGTTGACCCCTTCTTGGTCTTCCATTGCCTCGCCCTCATTACGTCCCATAGCAAAATTCCAGTAGGTGGCCCCGGGGATCATCATGTCGCTGATGGCGTAGAGGTGGTTTATGGCGTCGTAGGCCGCCACTGCCCCGCCCCTGCGCACGGCGATCACCGCCGCGCCCGTCTTGCGGTAGAGGAACGAGCCGTTGGCCTTATTCACATAGCCCAGGCGGTCGATCAGCGCCCTCGTTTCGGGCGTTATGTTGGCGAAGTGGGTCGAGGAGCCTATCAGTATGCCGTCGGCATGGCGGGCCTTGTCGATCCATTCGTTCATATTGTCGGTCTTTATCACACAGCAAAAGTCCTTGTTCTCGAAGCACTTCTTGCAATTGAGGCACCCGTGGATAAGGTGGCCGCCTATCTGCACGATCTCGGTCTCGATACCCTCGGAGTTCAGGATCTCGCACACCTTTTCCAGGAGCTGGCGGGTGTTGCCCCGCGGCCTGGGACTGCCGTTGAACGCTACTACTTTCATAATCTGTGCCGTAAAGGGTTGTCGGGCTATATCGCCGATTCGAACTGGCTGAGGAATCTCACGTCGTTCTCGAAGTAGAGGCGCAGGTCCTTCACGCCGTACTTGAGCATCGCGATACGTTCCACGCCCATTCCGAAGGCGAAGCCGGAATATTTCTTGCTGTCGATACCCGAGGCTTCGAGCACGTTGGGGTCGACCATACCGCAACCCATTATCTCGAGCCATCCGGTGTGCTTGCACACGTTGCAGCCCTTGCCTCCACAGAGGTTGCACGACACGTCCACCTCGGCGCTGGGCTCGGTGAAGGGAAAGTACGACGGGCGCATACGTATCTGGGCGTCAGAGCCGAACATCTCCTTGGCGAAGTAGAGGATGCTCTGCTTCATGTCGGCGAAGGATATATTTTCGTCGAGATAGAGCCCTTCGACCTGGTGGAATATACAGTGGGCGCGGTAGGATATGGCTTCGTTGCGGAACACGCGGCCGGGGCACACCACGCGGATGGGAGGCTGCTGCTTTTCCATCACGCGCACCTGTATGGAGCTGGTGTGGGTACGCAGAAGCACATCGGGATTCTTGCCTATGAAGAAGGTGTCCTGCATATCGCGGGCAGGGTGCTCGGGCGGGAAGTTCAGCGCCGAGAACACGTGCCAGTCGTCCTCGATCTCGGGCCCCTCGGCTACCACGTAACCTATGCGGCGGAAGATGTCCACGATCTCGTTCTTGACGATGGATATGGGGTGGCGGCTGCCGATGGCCATATCTCCCCCCGGGCGCGACATATCGCCGGCTGCATCGGAGCCCTTGGCCGGGGCGGCGTCGAAAGCGTTGCGTAATTCGTTGAGCTTCTCGGTGGCGGCGTTCTTCAGGGAGTTGATCCTCTGGCCCAGCTCGCGCTTAAGCTCGGGGCTCACCTGCTTAAATTCTTCGAGTATGTCGTTGAGCTCCCCTTTCTTGCCCAAGATGCTGATCCTGAACTCTTCTATTTCCTGCGCGGCCTTCGGCGAAAACTCCTCTACACGTTTGAGCAGGTCGGATATTTTGTTGTTCATGGCTTGTATGTTAAGCGATATATGTATACTTTTGTGGCATAGTGCGCCCCTAACGGGCAAAGTTAAGAATTATTTGCAGATGAGAGGCAAGAAAATAATTTTTCTGACACTGTTCCTCTTGACCTCCTTTGCAGGGATGAGCCAACGGGTGGGCCTTGTCCTGAGCGGCGGCGGCGCCAAGGGTTTATACCATATCGGGGTCATCCGCGCCCTTGAGGAAAACGGCATCCCCATCGACTACGTTTCGGGGACCTCCATGGGCTCAATAATAGGAGGGATGTACGCCACGGGCCTCTCCCCCGCCGAGATGGAGAAGATCGTGACTTCCAACAGGGTGAAGACCTGGATGACGGGCAAGATCGACCCCAAATACTCCTACTACTTTAAACGCATGCGGCAGAACGCCGCGATGATCACCATCCGCGGCGACTTCAAAAAGAGCAAGCCCTTTGCCCAGTTCCCATCGAACCTTATCTCCTCGGGGCCGCTGGATATGTCCTTCCTCGAGTATTTTTCACCTGCGCAGGCGGCCAGCAAGGGTAATTTCGACAGCCTGATGGTACCTTTCAGGTGTGTGGCCACCGACGCCACCGACCACAAGGAGGTCGTGTTCAGTAGCGGCAACCTGGGCCAGGCTATACGCGCCTCTATGGCTATTCCATTGGTATTCAAGCCCGTGAAAAAAGATTCGATGCTCCTCTACGACGGGGGGCTCTACAACACCTTCCCCTGGCAGCCTATCGAGGAAGATTTTAATCCCGACATCCTTATCGGGAGCAAGTGCGCCGACTCCAATAGTAATCCCGACGAGAACAGCCTGATGGACCAGATATTCTCCATCACCATGCTTCATACCGATTATACTCTCCCTCAGGGTAAGGGGATCATGATAGAGCGAGTGTTCGACGACGTGTCGACCATGGACTTCGCGAAGGCCGCCTATGTGATAGCCAAGGGTTATGAGGATGCCATGGCCATGATGCCTGCCATCCTCGAGCGTATTTCCCGCCGCGTGGATCCCGCGGAGATGGCCCAAAAAAGGGAAGAATATAAGAATAGCCTGCCTCCATTGATGATCGACCAGGTCAATATTTCCGGGCTCAACAGTAAGCAGAGGCAGTATGTGATCAACACGATGCGCCTCAACCACAAGAAGAAGGATATATATACCTTCCCGGAGGTGGAACGGGAGTACTTCAAGCTGTTGTCCGAGGGAGAGATAGAGAGCGACTACCCCGGGGTGGAATACAACCAGGCGACGGGATATTTCGACCTCAACCTCCACATGAGGGCCAAGCCCAGTTTCAAGATAATGGTGGGGGGTAATATATCTTCCACGTCGCTGACTCAGGCATATATAGGGCTGGAATACAAGCGAATAGGCTTGAATGCCCACAACTATAACTTCGACGGGTATCTCAGTATGCTCTACTCGTCGGCGTTCCTGGGCGGGCGCTCCGACATATTCCTGAAGATACCTTTCTTCGTCGATTACGGCCTCCAGTATAACTACTACAACTATTTCCGCAGTAACGATGGCTTTCTCTCAAAAGGCAACGATCTGGCCTACTCCAAGGCTCTCGATGTCTACGCCACGGCGGCTGTGGGACTCGCCCTGGGGCGTAACTCGGTGTTGTCGTTGCGCGCCAACCTGGGCCGCGAGCAATACCGCTATTTCCAGGAGAAGGGGCATGAGGATTCCGACACCCTGGACAAGACCCGCTTCGACTTCGTGGGCGTGCAGCTGGAGGTGGAGCGCAACTCGCTGAACTATCCCCTGTTCCCTATCAGGGGTACGTACCAGAAGGCGTCGCTCATATTTATCGACGGACGCGAGAGCTTCTATCCGGGCTCCCATCCCGACCCCTCACAATTTCAAAAAGAGGGCCCCACGGAGAGGTATTGGTTCGGGGCCATGTTCACCAGGCAGGAGTATTTCAGGGTGGCCAAATGGTTCTCATTTGGGTACGATATCACAGGAGTACTGACCAACCACCCCTCGTTCTACAACGAGTACGCAACCAATATCTCCTCGCCAACGTTCGCCCCGACGCTCCACAGCAAGTCGATATATATGAAGGAGTTCCGCAGTAAGGCGTATGTGGCGGCGGGCCTGTTGCCCACCTTCGAATTCATGGATAAATTCTACCTCCAGAGCGCGGCCTATGCCTACCTGCCCGAGAACCTCGACGGCACCAAGGAGGGTATCAAGCAGAGGTTGCGCTATATATTCTCTTCGTCGCTGGTCTATCAGACCATTGTCGGCCCCATCAGCCTCACCCTGTCGAAGTATGATACCAAGCAGAACAACTGGTTCATAACCTTCAACTTCGGCTTCGCGATATTTAACAAGAAGGGGCTGTTCTATTAGAAATTAGGCCATTAAAAAATACGAGCGGCGGCCTCAAAAAGGCCGCCGCTCGTCATATGCGCTCGGGCTTACTCAAAAAAAGCCATGTCGTATTCCACCTCCCCGCTTACTCCGTCGAGTGCCCCGGGAGTAAACTCCACGGCCATACAGTACTCCTGCGGGACATCCCACGGGAGGGCGATATTCCATAAGGACAGGGGCTTGTAGCCGAACCGGGGATAATAATCCTTATGGCCGAGAACTATGGCCGAGCCGTAGCCTCTTTCCGCCGCGAGACGGTGTCCTTCGCGGATCAAAGCCCCGCCTATCCCCTGCCCCTGCATGGCCCTATCCACGGCTACGGGAGCCAGGGCCAGGGATGAATGGGGGCCTATCTTTACGCGGGTGAACATAATAAATCCCACGATCCTCTCCCCCGCGCAAGCCACCAGCGTAAGCTCCGGCACGAAAGATTCGCTTTGCCGCAGGCGCTCCACCAGGTAATGTTCGCGGTGGTCGCTGTGTTCGACGCCGAGGAAAGCCTCGCGCACCAATTCCGATACGGTGGCATGGTCGGCGCGCGTTTCCGGGCGGATTACAAGTTCGTCGAGGGAGAAATTCATGAGTATAAAGTGTTATGTATCGCCGCTTCCCGCGGCAGGGCGCAGGGCTTCCGTCTTATAAGGGCTTGCAGGGCGAAGAGTCGTCGGTACAGCCCCTGAAGGTGAAGTACTTCTGCATGGTGTAGCTGTAAACCACGCTGACCAGGGTGGTCATTATCTTGGCCCATATAGGGTAGATATTCAAGCCCTCCACGAACAACTTTATCAACGCGTAGTTGAGCAGTATGGCCCCTCCCACCGAGAGCAGGTAGCGCAGCAGCTGTGTGTGGCCCCTTAACGGAGAGTAACGGAAGGCGATATTCTTGTTAAGCCAGAATCCTGTGAAAAAGG
This sequence comes from Rikenellaceae bacterium, assembly GCA_031553875.1. Classification (GTDB taxonomy): domain Bacteria; phylum Bacteroidota; class Bacteroidia; order Bacteroidales; family Rikenellaceae; genus JAVBKU01. The sequence goes on from JAVBKU010000020.1 coordinate 119,379, forward strand.
TGATGGGAAACACGCACATGAAAGCCGCGATGTAGGAAGATATGGCGATAAACGGCAGCTGGACTATATCCTCGCAGATGATATAGTTGTAGAACAGCCAGTAGAGAAATATGTCGAAAGCCATATTGCTCCCCCCGCACACCAGATAGCGGAACGTCTGCAAAGGCACGATCCTGCTAATGGGAGGAACGTAGAAGAAATCTATTATGCGTGTCAGCAGACGTTGTATCACGTGTCTAACGGGTTTTAGGAAATCTTTTCAGCAGACCATAGCAGGTCCTGCGGGGCAAAAGTAAACAATAAATCCGTGAACTGCTACTTCCTGCGCGTATCCTGCGAGGATACGATGCCCCCGTAGCGGCCTCCCTTGAACAGATCCAGCGCGTAGTTTATCTCCGGGTCGGAGGGTATCTTGTGGCGTATCACCCCTCCGGAGTAGTGGTAGCGCAGGATTATGGTGTTCTCCAGTATCTGGGATATCTCCACCCGGTAGCGCTCCATATCTTTGCTTTTATCGGTCTTCACCACGGCCTTTATAGCCTCCACGTTGGAAGATATGGTGTCGAAGTAGCGCTCCTCCTTGGCCCTCTTTATAAGATCCTCGAGGGCGGCGTAGGTGTTGGATTCGTAGTTGAGGGCCGTGTCGGGCACGAAGGCCACAAAGCGGGCGAACTCCTTGTCGTCGACACGGAATTTATTGGCGTCCACGGGCTGGTTATAATGCTTCCTGTAGTAGTCGTTGGCGAAGTCGTCGAACAGGCCTTTGGTATAGAGTTCCATGGTGATATTGCCCATTTCCGGAGCCTGTATCACCTCGTCGGGCATGATACCGTGGCCGTCGTACACCTTGCGCCCGCCCTTGGTCTTGAACTCGCGGAACAGCGAGTCGGGGACGTTGTGCACGTTGCCGTCCTTGTCGCGGTGGGCGTAGTCGGCGGCCTGTATGCAGCGGCCGCTGGGGATGTAGTATTTGGCCGTGGTAACCTTCAGGTAGGAGTTATAGCCCAGCGGTCGGGTGCTCTGCACGAGACCCTTGCCGAAGGTGCGCTGGCCGATGAGCACGGCGCGGTCGAGGTCCTGCAGCGAGCCTGCCACTATCTCCGAAGCCGAAGCCGAAGAGCCGTTGACCAGTACCGCGAGGGGTATTTTGGTGTCCACGGGGTCGTTCTGGGTGGTGAACGTGGCGTCGATATCCTTGTTGCGTCCGCGCATGGATACCACCTCCGTGCCCTTGGGAACGAAGAGCGACACTATCTTCACGGCCTCCTGCAATATCCCGCCCCCGTTGCCCCGCAGATCGAGGATAAGGGCCTTGGCTCCCTTGCTCTTGAGTTCGAGCACGGCGTGGCGGATGTCATCGCTGCAGTTCTCGGTGAAGGTTTCGTGCAGGATGTAGCCTATGCTGTCGCCGAGGATGCTATAATACGGGACGCCCGAGATCACTATCCTCTCGCGGCGTATCGACACGGGTTCCGTGGCTCCCGAAACGAGCTTCTTTACGGTCATCTTGAGGATTGTTCCCGGCTCGCCCTTCATCATGTCGCTCACCTTCTTGCTGTCGAATCCCTTGATACTTTTGCCCCCTATTTCGAGGATCATATCGCCTATTTTAAGCCCCGCCTTATCTGCCGGGAAGCCCTTGTAGGGTTCGGCTATAATGACGTAATCGCCCTTTTTTTGTATCAGCGAGCCGATGCCCCCGTACTTGCCGGTGGTCATGAACTCGAAGTCGCCCATGTCGCTCTCGGGGATCAGCTCGGTGTAGGGGTCGAGATTCGACACCATGCCCTTGCCCGCGTCCACGAGCATCTTGTCGGGGTCGACGGGGTCGACATAGTACATGTTGATCTCGCGGAACATGTTGTAAAGGATCTGCATGTTACGACCCAAACGAAAATCGGGATTACCCGAGGAGATGCACAGTAGCGCCCCCGCTCCCAGGCACAGGGCCGCGATGGAGCCGATGACAGCGCGTTTTTTAAAAAGAGGCTTCAAGACTATTTATTTTGATTGTTTGCGATATGGAATACGGGGATTATTCTTCCCCGGGGGAGGCGATGAACGCGCGCAGGCGGTACTCTATCTTGACCACCTCCTTGCGGATGCCGTCGAGTATGATGGTGCCGTCCTGGTCATAAATTTTTACGGTGTCTTCGAACATCAGGAACAATCTCTTGGTTCCTGTGGCTTTGAATATCATCATGCCGTCTTTCTCTTCCTCGAGGACGAAACCGCTGAGATCCATGGCCTTCATCACGGCTCCGCGTCCGGAAACAAGGTCGCCCGGGATACGTCTTTTGACGAAACCTATCTTGGGATATATCGCGGCAAGCATTATGATAACGGCGATCATGGTCCACCCCCTGCGGCTCATGAAGATGCTTTCAACCTGCTCCTCGCCCGAATAAGTGCCGGTCAGGACCATGATGCCCAGGATAAGGGCGAAGAGCACGCTCAGCCAGACGAGGTATTTAACACTGCGAATAAAATATCTTTCCATAACTATGTATTCAGAAACTGTCTCTCTCGGACGGCAAATAACGGGCCGTATCCGATGTTATTGTGTTTTTTAGGGGAGATTCTGCGCCTACCCATATAGGCAAACCCGCCTAAGGGCGCGTCGCTTGTCTGCCCGTGCCTTTTACCAAAGCTCTAAGGCAAGGATTATCGCACCCTCTGGCGGTAGATCCACAGCGAGTCGTTGCCGAATTTAGCTTTGGCCGCTTCGGCGTCGCCCTCGGAAGAGGCCTGGTAGATCGACACCATGACCTTGCCCGTGGGCGAAGAGAGTTTGACGAAAGTGAGGGACTTGCCGCTGCCCTTTTTGCTGTCGGCGATGAACTTGTCGGCATTGGCCTCGACGCTATACACCCCTCCCACGACGTGATAGACCAGGTTGCCTTTGGGAGGCACGGCGGATTTCTTTGCCGGAGAGGCGGGAGCTGCCGCCCTAAAGGAAGCTGCGGTGATATTGGTAGTGGCCACGGGATTCGCGGGCTTTGCCTGGGGTTGTGCAGTCGGGGTTGGGGCAAGGGCGGGCTGCGCTTGTGCCTGTGTCTGTACCGGGGCAATAACTTCCTTTGCCGGTTTTTGTGTCGATGCCGCTGCCGGGGCGGGAGCCGCTGCAGTCTTTTCAGGGACGCTTGCATTCGCTTTGGCCGCCGCCGCTGACGAAGAGCCTATCACGGCCTGTGCCTCATTCGGGAGGTCAGACATGTTGGCCGCCAGCAGCGCCCTCTCTTCTTCCGCCGCCATCAGGGCGCGGGCGATAGAGTCTTCGGCCGTGTTATCGACGGGGGCCAGGGTAACTATGCTATCGCTGGCTACGGCTATAGGGGCTTCCTGCTTCAATGCCGGTCCCGAAGGTTTTTTGGCCTTTTGCCTCAGCGAATAAGAGTCGGGGATACCGGGGATATTGATATCTCCCGCGTACCACAGGCCTACAACTACGACACACAGGAACAACCCCGTGGATAGTAATATTTTAGCTTTGCGCTGAGGGCTACACCTGCGCACCTTGATGGGCTCCTGCCCGAAAGGAGACAGAGCTTCCTCAAGAAGTTGCGAGGGCTTGAAGCCGCTCTTTTCGATGCTCCCCACTCCCTCTATCACGATAGCCGGACCGCCCGCATGGGCGTCTCTCCAGCGCATATATACCTCTAGGGCCTCGGCTTCGCTTATCCCGGCCGAGGAGGCCACCAGCGACACTATATTCTGGAGGTTGGCGCTCTCCTGTACGGAAAAAACGACCCTCCTCGTGGGGGGGATCATACGCCTGCGGCTGATGCCTGTGGCAGGGTTGGGTTTGATCCACAGCGACCCGATCTTCGGCAGAGTGATACCCTTTCCCTCGGCGAGGGAGGAAAATATCAGGGTTGAAATAGCATCCATATTACTTCCGTTTTTTTACCGTGGCGGGGCCTTTCACGGTGGATTTCACAGTGCTCTTTCCCGTAGGGGTTGCGCCCGCCGCGCCACCCGGTTTCTTAGGGGAAGAACTATTTGTTATAGCGTTTACCGGAGCAACCTGTTTCTGCGGCCTGCGCAGGGATATGACAAGCAGTATCGCGCCGCCGATGATGAAGGGCAGGCTCAACAGCTGGCCCATGTTGAGGGCCATCCCGGCCTCGAAATCGACTTGGGCGTTCTTGATCATCTCTATAAAGAGCCTCGCCCCGAAGAGCGTCACGAGGAAAAACCCGAACATAACCCCCGGACGCCTGCGGGCCAGGTCGCGGCCGTAGTACATGTACATCATCGCCGCGAATATTGCCAGATAGGCCAGGGCCTCGTAGAGTTGCGTGGGGTGCATGGGCACGGTCTCCCCGTTGCGGGCGAAGATGAAGCCCCAGGGCAGATCGGTGGGGGTGCCGTATATTTCGGAGTTCATGAGGTTGCCCAGGCGGACGATGGCTCCGCCGGAAGTAGCGGCGAGGCCGATCCTGTCGAGCGACCAGATATAAGGCATCTTATAGCGGCGCGAGAAGAGCCATAACCCCACGAGCAGCCCTATCGCCGCGCCGTGGCTGGCCAGCCCCCCCTCCCTCACGTCCAGTATGCGCAGGGGATGGGACAGGTATTCCAGGGGCTCGTAAAAGAGGCAGTGCCCCAGGCGCGCGCCTATTATCGTGGATAGCGTACCGTACCAGAATATCGAGTCGAACATTTTTTCGCTGTACCCCTCGCGCCTCATCATGTTGCTGAACAGCAGGGCCGACACGGCGAAGGCCAGCGCCCACGACAGGCCGTAGTAGCGTACGCTCAGGGAGCCGATACTGAATAAAACGGGGTCAACGTCCCAGTAGACGAAAAGAGAGGTCAGGGTAGCGATCATAATTCACGATTCTGCGGCCGGGGGCGGGGCTTCGAAAGAGAAGCGACGGGCCCTCCGTCCAAACTACAAAAATAATAGTTTTTGCGAGAGTAGGGCCCTTAACAGGATAAAAAAGAACAGGGGAGGTGTTTTTTGTCAGAGGACGACTCCCGACACCAAACCGAGGGCCATCAAGTTTACTTGAACCGAGCCGCGTACCGAGAGCAGAGGCCGCTTGTCCTCCGCCAATTGCGAGATATTCACGCACGGACAGGGGTCGAGGGAATCCGTTAAAAAACGACGCTTTGTCTAACGACTGTTAGCGGGGACGAAGGTCCCGCTAAAAAGGAGGAGTTCGACGTTTTAGGATGTACGAAGACTCCTGTCAGTGAATATCCGCAGGCGGCACTTTTTGGGTACCTTTTGTGTGCACAAAAGGTACGAAAGAATACAAAAAGAGAGAGCCGAGCCCTCTCTTTCTTTCATTATAAGCCGTGTCTTGATAAGACCTGTGCTATTTCTTCATATACCCCGCCAACAGCTTTGTGATATACTTGCCCACGATATCGAATTCGAGGTTAACGACCGACCCCTCCTTGAAATTGTGGAAGTTGGTGTGCTCGAAAGTGTAGGGGATGATGGCCACCTGGAAGCTCCCGTCCTGCGAATTGACCACAGTGAGGCTCACTCCGTTCACGGTCACCGAGCCCTTTTCGACCGTAATATTGCCGGTCGAGGAGTCGTATTCGAAGGTGAAATACCAGCTTCCGTCGACCTCCTTCACAGAGGTGCAGCGGGCTGTCTGGTCGACGTGGCCCTGCACGATATGCCCGTCCAGCAGCGCGTCGGGGCGCATGCTCCTCTCGAGGTTCACCTCGTCGCCCTCTTTCAGCAGGCCGAGGTTCGACTTCAGGAGCGTTTCGGCGATAGCCGTGACGGTGTATTTGTCGCCGTCGATATTTACCACCGTGAGGCACACTCCGTTGTGGGCGAGGCTCTGGTCTATCTTGAGCTGCCCGGTGAAGGGGCAGGAGAGAGTGAAATGCTTGTTGCCCGACTCTTCCACGATGCGGACTACCTTGCCCGTGGCTTCGACTATCCCTGAAAACATAGCGATATGTGTTTTAAGTTTATGCTTAGAATGTTGCGTGGAGGCCCCGCGGCGGGCATAGCCTTGCCGATTGAAGAGCGGCCTCACTCCTGCAAATATAGGAGATTTTGGAGTAAAAGGCTAAGAGTTTGACTAAAATTATTAACCTCGTTCTTTCATGCTCCTTTTAGCCTCTTTTAACCGTAAAACTCGTTAAATAGAAGTCACTATTCGCCTCGTTTCCCGATTAAAAGTCATCTAAAATTAGTTATAAAATAACTTCGATAATAAATTTAGACAAACTCTATAAAAATTTATCGATAATGATGCTCTTCACCGAAAAGACCAGCTCGATCTTGTCGATTCGGATTTCCATCTCATCGAAAGCCTCCCTGTTGGCGGGGACCAGGCGCAGATGTTCCGCGCTGCTTCCCGAGCGGACGTAGCGGATACCGCTGAATCCGGCCGAAATAATCAGGTACAGCCCCCCGGGAATTATAGTCTGCACCCTTTCTTCGCGCACGACGACAATGGAGCCCGGCGGTATGTCGGGGTCCATCGACGGGCTTAGGCTCGCCGCCGCGAAAGAGCAATCCTCGAAGCGTTTGAAGCGGATGGTGTCGTCGGGGTCGATCTCGTTGAGGTGGGAGGCCACGAAGACAACGTCGCGGCGGTAAAAATTTATGCTCTTCTGCGGAGATTTAACGGTGTCTTTGGCGAACATCTCCCCCTCGCCGGAGAGTATCCATCCCTTACTCACAGCGGGATATTTGGCCACGATGGTCTCGGCGAGTTCCCTGCTGATGCCGTTATTCCCCCTCTTGATCTGGTAGAGGTTTTCACTCCTGCGCAGACCGATATTAAGGGCGAAGGCATTCACAGACATCCCCGTCCAACGTATTATTTTATCCAGTCTTTGCCAGTCAGTCATCGTTCCGCATCCGTTTTTAACGGCAAAAAATGATCCGGTCATGGCCCGGTCGCCCTGTTAGGTAAGGGTAAGGTCTCCTTCCGGGAGATGAAATACTTCTCCCCCGCAAGGACAATCCAAATTATAAAATTCAATTTGGAATACAAAATCAAAATCGCCACCTTTGCACCCAGCAATAAGCATACCGTACCGGCCCCGTAGTTCAATGGATAGAATGGCAGATTCCGGTTCTGCTGATATGGGTTCGAATCCCGTCGGGGTCACATTATCAATGGGTTGCCGTATTAATACGGCAACCTTTTTTTCTGTTCCTCCCCGCCAAAGGATGAATGAATGCGACCGAACGGCCTATTTCGACAACAGGTAACGCTCGCAATCCAGAGCGGCTATGCAGCCTGAACCTGCGGCCGTTATGGCCTGTTTATAGTTGGGGTCTTTCACGTCGCCCGCGGCGAACACGCCTTCCACGTTGGTCTTGCCTGTGCCGGGCTTGGTCTTTATGTATCCTTCTTCGTCGAGGTGTACTTGTCCCTCGAATATCTCTGTGTTGGGATGGTGGCCGATTGCCAGGAAGAGCCCTGCCACTTCCAGATCGTGCTCTTCGCCGTTACGGTTGGCTACCCTCACTCCCGTCACTCCCTCTTCGTTACCCAGTACCTCCACCGTGTTGTGCTCGAACAGCACCTCTATATTGGGAGAGGCGAACACCCTGTGCTGCATCACCTTCGAGGCGCGCAGGTGGGGCTTGCGGACTATCATGTATACTTTGGTGCATATCGACGCGAGGTAGAGCGCCTCGCCGCAGGCCGTGTCGCCGCCGCCCACCACCGCTACGGGCTTCTTGCGGTAGAAGAAACCGTCGCAGGTCGCGCAGGCCGAAACGCCCATGCCCTTGAATTTATTCTCCGACTCGAGGCCCAGATACTTGGCCGTGGCGCCCGTGGCTATTATCACGGCGTCGGCCTCTATGGTATGGTCGTGGTCGATGGTGACCTTCAGGGGAGAGGACTTGAAGTCTACGGAGGTGGTTATGCCCCTGCGGATATCGGTGCCGAAACGCCTGGCCTGCGCGGCCATATCTTCCATCATCGCCATGCCGCTCACTCCCTCGGGATAACCGGGAAAGTTCTCTATGTCGAGCGTGCCGGTGAGCTGTCCGCCGGGAGCTATACCCTCGTAGAGTACGGGCGAGAGGTTCGCGCGCGATAAATATATCGCGGCGGTGTAGCCCGCGGGGCCGCTTCCGATCACAAGGCTTCTGACTTTTTCGTGCGCCATAAATATATCGTTGAATATGGGTGTATTTGATACGTAACTATTACGGTCACAAAAGTATACAATATTTTCGTAAAAATTTACAGAAAAAACTTATATTTACGGCTTTGTAACACTAATCACTGTTTTACTGTGGAGGCCGTTCTGTGGGTTTCCGTGATAGCGGAGGGTCTGCCCGCCGCGGGATTTACCAAACACTATGCGTAGAATAATTTTACTGGCCGCTGTGGCGGCGATGATTTCCTCGTGTTCGATATTCAAGGGGACGAAGGGGTCGATAGTCAATGATAAGGGAGGGGCCTCCGGACAGGGGGAGTACGCTACCGCGACAGGAAGCGCCGCCGCCGATGACGCCGCGAGGGAGGAAGCCTACAGGAGGGCCGCCTCCGCCCAGGCCGACAGCCCCACCAAGGGAGCGGCCAAGGCCGATAAGAACGCCCCCTCCAAACCCTCGCCGAGGGTTATCCCCCGCACCTATTCCGGGATACAGACTGAGCACGTCCGCTACCAGGGGATCTCGACCATGGCCCCGGGCGCGGAACTCATACTACCCCTGTGGCAGATCACGGATTTCTGTTATCCGCATAATGGCAAGGTCATCTCGCGTTACGGGCCGCGCGGCAGGTCGTTCCATTCGGGGGTCGATATAAAGACCGTGCCGATGGACACCATCCGCGTCGCCATGAGCGGGGTGGTGAGGATGTCGAAGATGTATAGCGGCTACGGCAACGTGATAGTGGTCAACCACGATAACGGCCTCGAGACGGTCTACGCCCATAACACCACCAACCTGGTCGACGTCAACGACATCGTTGCCGCTGGCGATCCCATAGCCCTCTCCGGGCGCACGGGTAGGGCGACCACCGAGCACCTCCACTTCGAGGTGAGGGTGTCGGGTCAGGCGTTCAACCCCGACAAGTTCCTCGACTACGACAGGCAGAGCCTGCGTTCCGACACGCTTTTTGTCCGCAACAGGGGAGGGAGCATCATTGCCTCCAACTCACCGATAAAAGGGTCGGTAGAGGTCCCCGACCGCCCGGCGATAACCCGCGAACCCTCCTCGCCCGACCTGGGAGAGGATGCTCCTGAGAGGCCGGCCGCCGCCCCTGCACGTCCGGCGACCACTGCTCAATCCCGCCCCGCCCCGCAACAGGCCGCCCGCACGGCGACTCCGGCAACGGCCAAGTACCACACAGTGGTCAAGGGCAATACCCTCTACGCCATCGCCCGCACCTACGGCACCTCCGTGAGCGAAATATGCCGCCTCAACGGGATAAAAGAGACGAAAAAGCTCCAATTGGGCGAGAGGCTGAGGGTAAAATAGAGGATATGGGGCTCTCCCGCGAGGATATCTCGTACTTATTTAGTAGTTTCGCGCCCTCAGAGAGGGCATAACGCCGGATACATTTTACAAACGATACGAAAATGGAATACAATTTCAGGGAAATAGAGAAAAAGTGGCAGGCCCTGTGGGTCGAGAGAAAGACATACAAGGTGGAGATCGACCACGCCAAACCCAAATTCTACGTTCTCGACATGTTCCCCTACCCGTCGGGGGCGGGCCTGCATGTGGGCCACCCGCTGGGCTACATAGCTTCCGACATATATTCGAGGTATAAGAGGCTCAAGGGTTTCAACGTGCTGCATCCTATGGGCTACGACGCCTTCGGTCTTCCCGCCGAGCAGTATGCTATACAGACGGGCCAGCATCCCGCCGTGACCACCGAGCAGAACATAGCCCGCTACCGCGAACAGCTCGACAAACTGGGTTTCTCGTTCGACTGGGACCGCGAGGTGCGCACCTGCGACCCCGGATATTACCACTGGACACAGTGGGCCTTTACTGAGATGTTCGCCCACTATTACGACAAAAAGCAGGATAAGGCCATGCCTATAGCCTCCCTTGTGGCTCGTTTTGAAAAGAGCGGTGCCGAGGGCGTTGAGGCTGCCTGCACCACAGATATGACCTTCTCCGCCAGTGAGTGGAACGCCAAGAGCGAAGCCGAAAAGGAGGCCGTATTGCAGAACTACCGCCTGGCTTTCAGGGCCGACACCATGGTTAACTGGTGCCCGGGACTGGGAACCGTGCTGGCCAACGACGAGGTTAAGGACGGCCTCTCCGAGCGCGGCGGTTTCCCCGTGGAGCAGAGGAGGATGAAGCAGTGGCTGCTGAGGGTCACCTCCTACGCCCAGAGGATGCTCGACGGGCTCGACACCCTTGAATGGAGCGACTCCCTAAAGGAGATACAGCGCAACTGGATCGGCCGCAGCGAGGGCGCTCAGGTGTTTTTCGGCATCGACGGCATGAGCGAGAAACTGGAAGTGTTCACCACACGCCCCGACACTATTTTCGGAGCCACGTTCATGGTGCTCGCTCCCGAGCACGACCTCGTTCCCGCGCTTACCACGCCCGCCCGTAAGGCCGAAATAGATAAATATATCGCCGATACCAAGAAGCGCTCCGAGCGCGAGCGTATCGCCGAGACCCACTCTGTGAGCGGCGCCTTCACCGGAGGCTATGCCCTCAACCCCTTCAACGGCGCCAAGATTCCCGTGTATATCAGCGACTACGTGCTGGCGGGCTACGGCACCGGGGCCATCATGGCCGTGCCGGCGCACGACAGCCGCGACTACGCCTTCGCACGTCATTTCTCCCTGCCGATAATCCCGGTGGTCGATGGCGGCGATATCTCCGAGGCGAGCTACGATGCCAAGGAGGGGAAGATGATAAACTCCGAATTCCTCAATGGCCTCGACGTCAAGGAAGCCATCAAGAAGATGTTCTCCGAGGTCGAAAAGCGAGGCTTCGGGAGCAAGAAGATAAACTACCGCCTGCGCGACGCCATTTTCAGCCGCCAGAGGTATTGGGGCGAGCCGTTCCCCGTCTACTACAAGGACGATGTGGCCCATGTGCTGCCGCTGGACAAGCTGCCGCTGGAGCTCCCCCCGATAGACAATTTCACTCCTACCGTTACCGGAGAGCCCCCTCTGGCCCGTGCCAAGGGTTGGCATACCGAGGAGGGGTATCCTTACGAGATGAGCACGATGCCTGGATTCGCGGGGTCGTCGGCATATTACCTCCGCTATATGGATCCGCACAACGACAAGGCGCTGGTGAGCGAGGAGGCGGATAAGTATTGGCGCAACGTCGACCTCTACGTGGGCGGCATCGAGCACGCCACGGGCCACCTGATGTACTCGCGCTTCTGGAATATGTTCCTCTACGACCTGGGCGTGGTGTGCGAAAAGGAGCCGTTCAAGAAGCTGGTCAACCAGGGGATGATCCAGGGCCGCTCCAACTTCGTATACAGGATTGTGGGCACGAATAAATTCGTGTCGCTCGGCCTCAGGGATCAGTACGAAACCCAGGAGATACACGTCGACGTGAATATCGTACGCAACGACGTGCTCGACCTCGAAGCCTTCCGGAAGTGGAGGCCCGAGTTCAAGGATGCCGAATTTGTCCTTGAAGACGGTAAATATGTTTGCGGCTGGGCTGTGGAGAAGATGTCCAAGTCGATGTACAACGTGGTCAATCCCGACAATATCGTGGAGAATTACGGCGCTGACACCCTCCGCATGTACGAGATGTTCCTCGGGCCGCTGGAGCAAGCCAAACCGTGGGACACCAACGGTATCGACGGCGTGCACAAGTTCCTGCGCAGGGTGTGGAGGATGTTCTACGGGGGCGACGCGCTCTCGGTGAGCGACGAAAAGGCCACCGCCGAGGAGATGAAGAGCCTCCACAAGTGCATCCGCAAGGTGTCGGAAGATATCGAGAACTTCTCGTTCAACACTTCCATAGCCGCCTTTATGATCTGCATCAATGAGCTGGGCAAGTGTAACAAGCGCGAAATACTCGAACCCCTGACCACCCTTATCGCCCCCTTCGCCCCGCATATCGCCGAGGAGCTGTGGCAGGCGCTGGGTAAGAGCGGGTCGGTGTTCGACGCCTCATTCCCCGAGTTCGACGAAAAATACCTCGTGGAGAGCAGCATAGAGTACCCCGTGTCGTTCAACGGCAAGATGCGCTTCAAGATCACCCTCCCCGCCGGGATGAGTGTCGAAGAGGTGCAAAGGAGTGTCCTCGCCCACGAAATGGCCGCGCGCTACCTCGACGGCGGGACGCCCAAAAAGGTGATCGTCGTGCCAGGCAAGATAGTCAATGTTGTTGTTTAAAGGATGAAAAAGGTTTTTACCGACTCTCTGGGCGACCTCGCCATGGCTGCGGAAGCGGTGCTGGACGAGTTGAGGGGCCGCAATGTAGTGGCCTTCCACGGCGCTATGGGTGCGGGGAAGACTACCCTTATCTCGGAGATATGTGCCCAGTTGGGAGTGGAGGACACCGTCACCAGCCCCACGTTCGCCCTTGTCAACGAGTATAATAACGAGGAGGGGGAGAGTATCTTCCACTTTGATTTCTACCGCATCAACACCATCGAAGAGGCTTTCGACATGGGTTATGAGGAGTACTTTTTCGGTGACTCGCTGGTACTTGTGGAGTGGCCCGAAAAGGTCGAACAACTGCTCCCCGGGGACACCTGCCACGTACGTATCGAGATCACGGGCGACTCTAAGCGGGAGATAACCATAGACTAAAATTTCGGTCTTTACGTTTGTCTGGGGATATAGGAAAAGAGGGTTACCTTTTGCGCGAACAAAAGGCAACTAAGAGATATTTGTTAGATAACATAAGAGGCCTCTATCCCGGGCTTACAAATCTTCCGGAACATACCCCCTCGGGGCGTGCTCCGGGGAATGTTCGTATAGCTGTATAACAAAACAGGCGCAGAAAGTACATGGAAACACCACAGACAAAAGGCGAGAAAATACTTGAAATAACCGGCGCGGGCGGCCGCTTCGAGCCCCTCTCCAAGGCCATCCGCAAGGGAGGCACGGTGAAGATCGAAGGTGCGTCCGGTTCTTTCACAGCCGTAGCCGCCGCTTCCGCCGCAAGGCTCGCGGGCGGGGTGCATATATTTATCGCCGAAGACAGGGATGCCGCCTCGTACCTCTGCAACGACCTCTATAACTTTCTCGACAACGAACGGATATTGCTGTTCCCCACGGCTTACAAACGTTCGATACAGTTCCACAAGGAAGACCCCTCGGGCATAGTCCAGCGTACCGCCGTGCTCAACGCCATCCGCAATCATTCAGATGGGCACCTGTTCGTCTGCACCTACCCCGAGGCCGTGGCCGAGAAGGTGGTCGACCGGCAGAAACTCTCCGGGAGCGCGATGAAGGTGATCGTGGGTGAGAAGGTGGCGATAGAGACCCTCGCGGGCCTGTTGGCCGAGTACAAGTTTGAGAAGGTCGACTTCGTATATGAGCCGGGGCAGTATTCGGTCAGGGGAGGGATCGTCGACGTCTTCTCGTTTTCCGACAACGTGCCATACCGTATAGACTTTTTCGGCGACGAGGTGGAGTCGATCCGCCACTTCGAGATAGGGACGCAGCTCTCGGTCGACCGACTGCAGGAGGTGGAGATAATCCCCAATCTCAAGGACCTGGAGTTGGCAAGCAAACGGGTCCCCTTCGCCCAGTTCGCGGGGAATGTGATCTACTGGTTCTCCGACCCGGAATACACCCTCAAAAAGTTCGACAGCATAAGGGTTAAGATGCTCTCCGAGCTCGATGAGCCATCCTCCATCGACACCTTCGTTACAAGCCGCAGGGCTTTCGTAGAAGACACTGCGGAGAGGACTTTCGTTGTGCTCTCCGACAACGCCAAGGAACGGGCTGCAGACCTCTCTTTCGCCATGTCTACCGCCCCGCAGCCCCACTTCAACAAAAAGTTCGAGATGCTCGCCGCCGATATACAGAGTAACACGGCCAAGGGCTACAAGACATATATCCTATCCGACAACAAGGCCCAGATCGAGCGCCTCGACAACATCTTCCACTCCATCGGCGAGCGCAACGTGAGCTTCGATTCTGTGGGGATAAACCTCCGTGCAGGCTTTATAGATCACGCCTCGAAGAGCTGTTTCTACACCGACCACCAGATCTTCGACCGCTTCTTCCGCTATAAGGTGAGGGGCGAGGTGGAGAAGAGTGAGCGGCTGACAATCGCCGAGCTCAACAGCCTCAACATAGGCGACTACGTAGTCCATATCGACCACGGGGTGGGCCGATTCGGGGGCCTCACGCGCACCATGGAGAACGGCAAGGCGCAGGAGGCGGTGAAGATCGTATACCGCGACAACGACGTGCTGCTGGTGAGCGTCCACTCCCTGCACCGCATCTCCCGCTACAAGGATAAGGACGCCGAGCCGCCCCGCATCTACAAGCTGGGCAGCGGCGCATGGCAGAAGATGAAGCAGGCGGCCAAGAAATCGGTCAAGGATATCGCGCGCGAACTTATCAAGCTCTACGCCCGTCGCAGGGCCAGCAAAGGCTTCGCGTTCTCGCACGACAGCTACCTGCAGAACGAGCTGGAGGCTTCGTTTATCTACGAGGATACACCCGACCAACAGAAGGCCACGAAGGCGGTGAAGAAGGACATGGAGAGCCTCTCTCCGATGGACCGCCTGGTGTGCGGCGACGTGGGTTTCGGCAAGACCGAGGTGGCCATCCGCGCCGCCTTCAAGGCCGCGGGCGACTCCAAGCAGGTGGCGGTGCTGGTACCCACCACCATCCTCGCCCTGCAGCACTACCGCACCTTCAGCGACCGCCTACGCGACCTCCCCGTGAGGGTCGAACAGTTGAGTAGGGCCAAGAGCGCCAAGGAGACCAAGCAGATACTCGAAGACCTCAAAGCGGGCAAAATCGACATACTCATCGGCACGCATAAGATACTCGGCAAGGACGTCGTCTACAAAGACCTCGGCCTGCTCATCATCGACGAAGAGCAGAAATTCGGCGTGGCGGCCAAGGAGAAACTGCGCCAGAGCCGCGAGAATATCGACACGCTGACCCTCACGGCCACGCCCATCCCGCGCACCCTGCAGTTCTCGCTGATGGGCTCGCGCGACCTCTCGGTGATCACCACCCCGCCCCCCAACCGCCAGCCCATCGCCACCGAGGGGCACCTGTTCGACGAGGAGATAATCCGCGAGGCGATAGAGTTCGAGCTCTCACGCGGCGGGCAGGTTTACTTTATTCACAACAGGGTCGACAATATCAAGAATATCGAAAACGCGGTGCGTAAGGTGTGCCCCGCGGCCCGTACGGTGGTGGGACACGGTCAAATGCCGCCCCAACAGATGGAGAAGGTGATGATGGACTTTATCTACGGCGAGTACGACGTGCTGATCTCCACCACGATAATCGAGTCGGGGGTCGACGTGCCCAATGCCAATACCATCATCATCAACGACGCGCAGAATTTCGGCCTGAGCGACCTGCACCAGCTGCGCGGGCGCGTGGGACGCTCCAACCGCAAGGCGTTCTGCTACCTGCTCACTCCTCCCGAGGAGATGCTCTCGTCCGAGGCGAGGCGCCGCCTGAGGGCCATAGAGGAGTTCTCGGAGCTGGGGGCGGGCTTCAATATCGCCATGCAGGACCTCGATATACGCGGCGCGGGGAACCTGCTGGGCGGCGAACAGAGCGGATTTATCGCCGATATAGGCTTCGAGACGTATCAGAAGATACTCAACGAGGCCATGGCCGAACTGCGCGAGGAAGAGGCGGCTCCCGTCGACGGCGCTCTTCCCGCAGAGGAAGGGGCGGCGCATGTCCCCGTCGAGGAGACCTACGTGCAGGACTGCCTGGTGGAGACCGACACCGAGGCCTTTATCCCCGACACCTACGTATCGAACACCGCCGAGAAGATACGCCTCTACCGCGAGATCGACTCCACCACCGACGAGGAAACAATCCGCCGCATAGAGGGTGAGCTCACCGATCGCTTCGGCGAGTTGCCGGCGCCCGCGTGCGAGCTATTCGACATCGTGCGCCTGCGCAGGGAGTGTATGGCGCTGGGATTCGAGAAGGCCATCGTGAGGAACGGGATCATGATCCTGCATTTCGTATACAACCAGAAATCGTCGTACTACCGCAGCGACCGCTTCGCACAGATACTGCGCTACGTCACCTCGCAGGGCGCTAAATTCAACCTGCGCCAAGGCGCGGGAGGGAAGCTGAGCCTCACGGTGCGCGAAATAAAGGGCGTGGGTCAGGGCGTCGCGGCCCTGCAAAAGATGGCGGAAGAGACGGTAGGGAAGGGAGAATAGGTCGCCTGAAAAATGCTTAATTCTTAAGCGTCCATCGGACGCTTGCCTTCCCCGCATCTGAATGTTTTGAGCAACGAGGGCAGAGGCTGTTTTCGGACTATGCCGAGTCGCGAGAAATGAAAGCGAAGCTAAAAGGAGGTCGCCGAAGGCGAAATAAACGACTACAAAGTAATATTTCTCTTTCGTACCTTTTGAGTGCGCAAAAGGTACTACCAAAACGCACCCCGCCGATGAAGATTTCCTGAATATCCGCTTGTAAATCCTAAATCCCAGAACTCCTCCTTTTAGTCTTCGCCCTACGAGCAAAGCCTAACGTCGTCAGACATGCTGGGAGTTCTTAACGGATTTCCTGCGCTGCTATTCCGGGCGTAAATCTTCAGATGCGGGGATTGCAGGCGCTTCGCGCCTTATGATTTTGCCTGTGTGAATATCTCGCAATTGGCAGGGGTGCAGGCGTCATTTGACGCCTGTAAAACGACGGTACTCCGTACGCCACCCAAACATTAACGTATTTTTCCGCCTATCCCCTAAAATAATATCCAAACTCCTACGTTAAAAGGAATAAGTCCCGTATCTTGCGGGGCGCTACAGCATAAACCCCGGCAAATGAACCTCATAATCGACATAGGTAACAGTTCTATCAAAGTAGCCGTTTCCGAGGGGGGCAAGATAGTACGCTCGTTCCGTGAGGAGAGTCTGTCGTCCGACAAGATCGAACGTATCCTGTCTGAAAATCCCGGGATAAACGCCGCCATAGTGTGTTCTGTCAGGGGAGAGGACGACTGGGGCGCGGACGGCCTGAACGCTCTTTTAAGGGAGCGGCTGCCTTTTGTCATCACTCTGGACCATACCACCCCGGCCCCTATAAAAAACCTGTACTCCACGCCCGAAACTCTCGGCTACGACCGCCTTGCCGCGGCCGTGGGGGCGATGGCCATGTTCCCGGGGGAGAATGTGCTGACGGTAGACTTCGGCACGGCCATTACGATCGATATGGTTACAGCCGCGGGAGAGTTTGTGGGAGGGAATATCAGCCCCGGGGCGCAGACCCGTTTCAGGGCGCTGAACGCGTTCACCGGGTCGCTACCCCTGCGCGAGCTTACCGACGGAATAATGCCGCTGGGCGACTCCACAAACACAGCCGTTGAGGGAGGAGTCGTAAACGGTATCGTGTATGAGATAGAGGGTTATATCAGAGATATTTCAGCCCGTTTCGGGAAGCTTCGGGTGATTTTTGCCGGGGGCGATGCGAATTTCTTTGCGAAACGATTAAAAAATCCGATATTTGTCACTTGTGATCTGGTCATTTGCGGATTAGACCATATTCTAGAATATAACAAAACAACGAAGTGAGCCTTAAAGGAAAAGTCATAATCGCTGTATGCGCGTGCGCTGCAAACGTATTGTCAGCTTCGGCGCAGAGCAGTAGCATCAATACTTTTTCCCCGTATACGTTCTACGGCATAGGCGACTTCTATGAGCAGGGGACGGCCCAGCTCAGGGGTATGGGCGGGGCGAGCATAGCCTTCCGCAGCCCTATCGCCGTCAACAGTATCAACCCCGCATCCTATTCGGCGATCCCGCGTAAGACGGCCATCTTCGATGTGGGCGGCGAGAGCCGCAACTTCTACCTCCAGCAGGGAGGGAAGAACTCCAGCTACAATACCATCAATATCTCCAATATCACCCTGGCGATCCCGATCTATAACGGCATAGGCCTCGGGATCAACGTGGCCCCTTTCAGTAACGTGGGCTACAGGATATCACTCGAGGAGGACAATCCCGATATCGTGGCTCAGGGCAAGATGAATTTTATCTACGACGGCGAGGGCGGGGTGACCCAGTTCAAATTGGGCGTGGGCGCGCAGCTGTTCAAGGGAGTGTCGCTGGGTGTCGACTTCATCTATTATCTAGGAAGTATCAGCCGCGACTACACCTCGTCGCTGACCAATACCATCGGGAATTCCTCTTTCAACACGATCTACGGCACGGATACGTACAATATCTCGCAGGCCAATCTCAGCGTGGGCTTGCAGGCCGACCTGCTCACCACCAACACCAAGATACTCACTCTGGGGGCTACCTACCAGCCCCGGGTTACCTTCAACCAGAAGGTGACGCGCGATATAAACTCTTCGAGTGTGATACAGGACTCGGTTACCCACAGTTACTACCGCTCGCCGTACGTATTGCCCGACACATGGGGCGTGGGGCTGTTCTACCACTCGACTACCGTGGGCATAGGCGTGGATTATGTTTTCCAGAAATGGGAGGGTCTCAACTCCAACGATGCCACGAACGGGATCAGTTACGAGAACGTCCACCTGATACGCGCCGGTATAGAATATACGCCCAACAGGGGCGATATCCGCCATTACATGAAAAGGGTGACCTACCGCCTCGGGGGTAGAGTTGGGACAAACTATCTCACCATGGACGGTAACAAGACCCGCGATATGGCCGTCAGTTTCGGCTTTGGCTTCCCCGTGAAGATGAATGGTATGTCCCATATCAATCTTGGCGCCGAACTGGGCCAAAGAGGAACGAATATTGCAGGAGGACTTAAAGAGAAATATATAAAGATCTCGCTTGGCATAAGCCTCTTCGGCGAGGACTTCTGGTTCGTCAAGCCGCAGTACGATTAAGCGGCGTCCAGAGTCGGCGGAGCGCCTCCCTTTGGTTGGAGATCCCCCGCGGAGCGGCGAAAGGTATAGGGGCGCGGGCGTAACCGGGGCTGCGCTAAAGCGGAAAAGACAGGATAATCCGGAGACACCATGAAACGGATAATATTTAAAGCGGCGTTTTTGGTTATGGCGATGGTACTTGTGATGAGTACGGTCGCCGCACAGGATGCGTCGCAGGCCATAAGGGAGAATCCCAATTACGGCGCGACACCCGACGAGAGGGTGGAGAATGTCAAGATATACAGCTTCTACCGCGACGCCTACAATAATAAGGATTACGCCAGGGCACTATCATTGCTCCCCCAATTGCTCGAAAAGGCGCCCCGCATAGGCGACAACCTCTACATCTTCGGGATGAACATGTACCGCTCACGCATAGAGTCGGCCGCCTCCCCCCAGCAAAGGAATACATATATCGACAGCCTTATGCTCCTGTATGACAGGAGGATGGAGTATTTCGGCGACCACCCGCAGCGCGGCCGCGGTTACATCTCCACGCGCAAGGCTTACGACTACCAGAATTATAAGCCCGCCGACAGGGCAGGGGTAAGGAAATGCTGTACCGATGCCATTGCATTCAGCGGCGACGCCCTCGATCCCTCGTTCGTGGTGTTCTATTTCAACGAGCTTGTCAGCGACTATAAAAGCTCGGATGTAGATGCCGAATTCCTGCTTTCGGAGTATGAGAGGTTGTCGACGCTTCTGGAGAGCGAACCCAACCCCGATAAGGCGGAGGCCAAGAAGAGCCTTGATGCCCTGTTCCTTACCAGCGGCGCGGCCGACTGCGACAACCTCGAAAAATTGTTCAAGCCCAAGTTCGCGGCCAATCCCGCCGATACGGTGATGCTGAGGCAGGCCATGTCCCTGTTCATAAGAAATAAGTGCGGCAGCGACTTCCAGATGAAGATCGCCGAGGCGTACCATAAGCTAATGCCCTCCGCCTCTACGGCTATGCTGCTCGCCTCGTCATTCGAGGAGAGGAAGGAGTACGACAAGGCTAAAAAATACCTGCTCGAATCCTTCAGCGCCGAAAAAAACGGCGTATCGAAGGCCAATCTGGCCGTGCGTATAGCCGGGACCGAGCTGGCCAGAGGCGATGCGCGTGGAGCTGCGGATTACGCCCGCAGGGCCGCGGATATCAATCCGCAGAACGGATTCGCCCATATGATCCTTGCCCAGGCCTACGCCCTGGGAGCGTCGCAGTGCGCCGACTTCGAGCGGCAGACAGTCTATTGGCTGGTGGTCGACGAACTCTACAAGGCCCGCCAGATGCTTTCGGGCGATGCCTCCCAAACGCGGGATATAGATTCGCAGATAGCATCCTACAAGGGCCGCTTCCCGACCAACGAGGAGTGTTTCTTCAGGGGGCTCGACAACGGAGCGGCGTATAATGTGAATTGCGGCTGGGTTTCGGGCCGAACGACGGTAAGGACAAGATAATCAGTGGAACTAAAACGGATATATAACCGCATTCAGGCGGCGCTTCTCATTGCGGGGAGCGCTGTTCTGGTTATTTCGTGTGGGGGAAGCGGCAGCAATGACGAGATCGACCCGCAGGAACTTATAACCCAGCAGAGCGAGAATCTCGTGATGATAAACTCCAAGAACGGCGTCCGCTCGTATAAGTTTACCACACCGCTTCTGGAGCGCTACGAGTTGGCCAAGGAGCCGTATATGGAGTTTCGTAAGGGGATCAAAGTGGAGACCTACAACGACTCCACGCAGCTTATAGAATCCACTCTCACGGCCAATTACGCCATATTCCTCGAGCATAAACAGCTCTGGGAGGCTAAGGGTAACGTGGTGGGGACCAACGCCAACGGTCAGAAATTAGAGACCCAGCAACTATTCTGGGACCAGGTTACGGGCAAGGTCTACTCGAATGTCGATTCGAAGGTGACCCAGGGCCAGGACGTGATCATAGGTACCGGTTTCGTGTCGGACGAGACGTTCAACGATTTCACATTCAACAAGCCCAAAGGCAAGATAGAGGTGGATGTGGAGCCCCGCGACACAACGAAGAGGAACGGTGCGTCAGGCTCGCAGGAGCCGG
Source organism: Rikenellaceae bacterium (assembly GCA_031553875.1). GTDB lineage: Bacteria > Bacteroidota > Bacteroidia > Bacteroidales > Rikenellaceae > JAVBKU01. The sequence goes on from JAVBKU010000020.1 coordinate 140,402, forward strand.
GTCCCGCAGGCCAGCCGGCATCGACGGCACCTGTCCAACCCTCTTCTGCGCAACCCACTAAGCCCTCTTCGACCGCTCCCGCCGCATCTTCGTCGACACCCGCGGCAGGGACTTCCTCAAAGCCCGCTTCCGCGTCCCCGGCCAAGACTTCCCCGGCTCCGGCCGCAGCCCCTTCAGCCCCGGCACGTCCCGCCTCCTCGGCTAACCCCCAGGGCAAATAAAGAGCCGAGATATGGATACGATGCTGCCCGTTATAATCGTCATACTGCTATCCATGCTGGCTTCTGCCTTCTTTTCGGGCATGGAGATAGCCTTCCTGTCGTCCAACAAGCTCAAGCTGGAGATCGACAAGAAACGCAGCCGGGTGTTCAATTCCATTGCTGGCCTATTTTCGCGCCACCCGGGGCAATATATCACTACCCTGTTAGTGGGAAACAACGTGGTGCTGGTGGTCTATTCGCTCTGTATGAGCTTCCTGATCCGCCACCTGATGCATATCTGGGGCTACGACGGCCACTCTTTCCTGCTGGAAACGGCGATCCCCACCATCCTGATAATATTCCTCGCGGAGTTCATACCCAAGGCGGTGGTCAAGCTCAACCCCAATTTCTACTATAAGGCTTTCGCCGTACCCCTTTACGTGTTCTACTGGCTTTTCTATCCGGTGGCGAAGTTGTCGACGTTCTTATCGGTGCTGATATTGAGGGTGTTGGGGCTGCCGATACGCCGCGACCGACTCTCCAATAAATTCAACAAGGTCGACCTGGCCAACCTGCTGGAGGAGGCGTCCGACGGCGAGGAGGCTGCCGATACCGACAACGACATCCGCCTGTTCCAGAACGCCATGGACTTCTCCGACCTGAGGGTGAGGGATTGCATGGTGCCGAGGGTGGAGATGGAGGCCATAGAGATAGGGTCTTCGATGGAAGAGCTGCATAAGGCGTTCATTACCACGCATTTCTCCCGCATACTCGTCTACCAGGACAGTATCGACAATATCGTCGGTTATGTCAATTCCAAAAGCCTCTTCACCCGCCCGAAGAGCATCCGCGGCGTGATGAAGGCGGTCGACTACGTGCCCGAGACCCTGCCCGCGCACAAGGCACTGAGCTCTTTCACCCGCAAGCACAGTTCTATAGCCGTGGTGATCGACGAATTCGGCGGTACGGCAGGAATGATAACCCTGGAGGACGTGCTGGAAGAGATATTCGGCGAGATCGAGGACGAACACGACCTGCCCGAAATGCTCGAAAAGAGGATCGGCGACAGGGAATATCTCCTGAGCGGCCGCCTGGAGGTGGATTACCTCAATGAGAAATACGACCTCGGCATACCCGAGAATGATGAATACGACACCCTTGCGGGGTACATAATATTCCACAACAAGGATATCCCCTCGCAGGGCGAGATCATTACGGTAGACGGCAGGGAGATGCGCATAGTGCGCACCACGGCGTCCAAAATCGACCTGGTGAGGTTGCGCCTGCTGTCCGAAGAGGAGACGAAGGCAAAATAGGACGACAAAAATGTTAATAGACCGTCCATTAGGGCCGTCGGGGGGTATGAAAAATCAAGAATTTGATTACCTTTGCCTTTCGGCGAAGGTTTTGGCGCCTCGGCAATTTCCAAGCCCTGCTTGGATTGCACTCGACTTTTTCTACCTTTGGGGTTGGATTTGTGGCGACACAAGGCAAAGAATACAATAAACAACATAAATATGGCATCATTAAACACACTTAGGACACGCGGCGGTATAATAGTTTCGATAGTCATCGGGCTCGCCCTTATAGCGTTCTTGCTCGGCGACCTCACCTCTGCCGGTGGCAGTCTCATGAACAGCAGTAAGATGAGGGTAGGGGAAATAGGCGGTAACGATATCAGCTACCACGATTTCTCCGAGAGGGTAGACTACTTCACCAACGTGGAAAAACTCATGCGCAACTCCGACGCCCTGCCTTCGCAGGAACAGGAGAGGATAAAGGACGTAGCCTGGGAAGATTTCATCTCCAAGTACGCCTACGAAGAGGGCTTCGAGAGCCTCGGCCTCGACGTTTCGGAGCAGGAGATGATCGACATGATCGACGGGTTCTACATCTCTCCCGTGGTCCTCGGCTCGTTCGTCAACCCCAATACCGGCGTGTTCGACAGGAATATGCTGACAGGTTTCGTATCCAATATCTCCAACGATGAAACTGGTCGCGCCTCGTTCCTGTGGCAGTACCTCAAGTCACAGATGAAGCGCCAGAGGGAAGTGTCGAAGTATATCACGCTGGTCAGCGCAGGTATGTTCGCCAATGATCTGGAAGTGGCCCAGGCCCTCCTTTCGTCTGACAACTCTGCCGACGGACAGTATGTGTTGGCTGATTACTCCGAAATAGCCGACTCGCTCGTGAAGGTTTCTGCCGGCGAGATCAAGAAGTACTATAACGAGCACAAGCGCGCCTTCAGGCAGACCGCCTCGCGCGATATAGAGTACGTGGTGTTCGACGTGTTGCCCTCTCCCGAGGACGCCGAGGCTGCGGCTAAGGCGGTGGGCGAGATGGCCGACGAGTTCAAGGCCAGCGACAACCCCATGCAGTATGCGTTCCTCAATTCACAGGCCGCGGCTGATAATCGCTATTACAAGCAGGGACAGCTTCCCTCGGACCTCGATGCCTTCGCCTTCGGCGGTAGCGGCATGTATGGGCCCGTGCTCAGGGGCGACGTGTATACGATGGCCCGCATTGCCGATACCAAGATGCTGCCCGACTCGGTGGGCGCCATGCATATCCTCCTGCCTGTAGGTGAGAATAAAAGGGCTGACAGCCTCGTGTCCGTGATAAAGGGCGGCGCCGATTTCGCAAGGCTGGCTATGCAGTTCTCGATGGACCAGAATGCCAACCAGCGCGGCGGTGACCTGGGAGTGTTCGCTCCCGAGCAGATGGTTCCCGAGTTCTCGGAATCTATACTGAAGAATAGTGTGGGTGCGGTGTATACCGTAGAGACCCAGTTCGGCATACATGTGGTAAAGATCACAAAGAAGAGCGCTCCTGTGAAGAAGGTACAGCTGGCTGTGCTGGAATACCGCGTGGACCCCAGCAACTATACCCAGCAGAGCATCTACGCCAAGGCCAGTAAGTTCGTCTCTGACGTTGCCGGCAACTACGAAGGATTCAAGAGGGTGAGCAACGACGAGGGCCTGTCTAAGAGGATCTCTCGCCTTACCCCTACCGAGAGGAGCGTCAACGGAATGGAGAACTCCCGCGAGCTGATCCGCTGGGCCTTCAACGGCAAACAGAACGATGTTTCGGGCATCATAGAGATCAACGGCAACTATGTCGTAGCGGCGCTGACCGATGTTAAGGAAGATGGCTTCACAGCTCTCGACCAGGTCTCTCCGTTCATCGAAGAGCTTCTGCGCACTGAGAAGAAGGCGGATATGCTGGCCGCAAAAATGGAGGGAAGCACTTCGCTCCAGGAGGTAGCCTCGAAGTTCGGCACAGAGGTTAAGAGTGTGAGCGGCGTTACATTTGAATCGTTCTACCTCGAGGGCCTCGGCATCAACCCGCAGTTCGTGGGTGCCTTCACGTCGCTCCCTGTAGGCAAGCTTTCAAAGCCTGTTAAGGGTATCTCGGGCGTGGCCATGTTCGAAGTTACTGCTGTTAGCCCCGTAGGCGACATAACTCCCGAGGGAGAAAAAGTACGCCTGGAATCTCTGTCTCAGAATTATCTCGCCGAGCGTCTCGGACAGGCTGTGGTGGATATGAGCAACATCAAGGATACGAGAGTAAAGTTCTTCTAACGGCTTCGTTAGGGGGTGGGACATCCATCCCGTCCAATAATATAGACCTAAAACCCGGGGCGCCGCATGGCGCCCCGGGTTTTTTATGATTTATTCTTGACAGATAGCGGCCATCTCTTGCCGCCTATATCCTTTCTTATCTGCTGTCTCAGACGTAGAAGAAGCTTATAGTCCCAACAGCCCCGTTGTCACATTGATCCTCATGCGTATGAGCCTCCAGCCCCTGCCGGGGTGGAACGTGATGGTGTGTAAAAGCAACAGTACGAACGCTCCGTCCCATTTGATGACCTCTGCGGCCAACCTCTTATAAAACTCTTTCTGTGATATCCCCAGCGTACGGGTGCGTTCGCTGCGGCCGATGAGGGTGGTGAGTTTATCGAAATACTCCTCGGAGGTTTTCCATCCGGGAACGATGTGCTTTATTTTTGCCTCGTGCAGGAAATATATATCCTCATCCTCCTTGCGGAAACGGTCGAACAGGTCTTTTTCCTCGCCGCCCAGAGGGGTCTCTCCCGTGCGTCCGAGGTCGGGGTTGAACGTTCCGAAACGATCAAAAGCCTTCCTTCGTACAGCGAAATTCGCCCCCGTGGGATATTTTCCGCCACGGAATTTATTTACACGTGGCCCTAAGTCTACCACTCCGGCCAACATCCTGTCCGTATAGTATGTAGCCCACACGGGGCGGCCCTCCTCGTACAGCGCCTCCACGACCCCGCCGCACGCCTGGGCGAACGGATGGAGGTCGAAAAATTCTATGTAAGCGCCCACCAGAGCGGGGTCGGCAATTATATCGTCGTCGAGGAAGAGGATATAGCCCCCCTTGCTCTCCTCTATGCCCCTGTTACGGGCGTGGGACAAGCCCTGCTTCTCTTCTTTCACATATAGCACGGACAACGAAGGATTCTCTTCGGATAACTTCGCTACGACATCTTCGGTATTATCCGTAGAGTTATTATCCACCACCACGATCTCCCACAGCGCTGGCTCGGCACTCTGGCGCGCCAGGCTGTCGAGGGTCGGCCCCAGGGAGGAGGCCCGGTTATATGTACAGACTATTGCGGATAATTTTACCATGATAGTTGGCGGATAATGGTTAATTATTGGGGTCTCAATACACGACTTGCCCAATACAGAGGCTTCCCATATAGATTATATTTGACGAATCTATAGCTATACATTAATGTTTGGACGTAGCCACCTGTAACAAAAATACAAAAAAAACAGTGCCGGGAAACTCCCGGCACTGTTTTAAATTTCAATTTATTGTTTACCTCTGCATCTATCCGCAGAACGGTAACGAAAGATTTCTTAGAAGATAAACCTCAAACCGACCTGACACTTCCAGGTATTGCCGAGAGTCTTTCTGGCCACCTGCCTTGTCTTGTTCTTGAAGTCTTCGGTGCCATCAGCGTTGACCTGGAACTGGGGCGAACCGCTGGTGTAATAAAGGGGATTACCGTCTCCATCAAGTTCTCCGGTCTCTGCATAGTACATCTTGGGAGTGCCGTCGCTGTTGAGTACGGCGTTCAACAAGTTTATATTGTTGTTGTTACCCTCGAGAGCGCACGACTTGAACACACCCCAGTCGGAGTTGATCATATTACCTATGTTGATAAGGTCGACAGAGAGCTGCAGTTTATAACGGTTCTGTGAGCCGAAGTTGGAGTAGAGGTCCTGAAGTATCCTCACGTCAAACCTGTTGACCCAGTTACGCAGACCGCCGTTACGTTCGGTATATGCTCCCTTGCGCTTGCTGAGGAAAGAATCTCCGTTAACATAGTTGAAGAAATCCCTTTCCTGATCTGAGGCAGAATAATATCCGGGATCCCCTTCGGTGCCCTTATCTACAAACCTGATATCGCCTGGCATCATCGGAACATAGAGGAGGTCATTCACAAAGCCGTCGCCGTTCAGGTCATTGCCATAGGTGTATGATACCCTGCCGGAATTCATACCCTGATAGTAAACGGCGATGGTAGTGCTGAAATGCTTGGCGTAGTCTATGGTATAAGAGAGGAATGCGTTAATTTTGTGAGGCATAGCATAAGCCGCATTTCCTATCTCGGTATTGTTCATCATGTTGTATGTGAGACCGCTGTTCCAGGTCGCATAAGGATCGGAAGAGATAGCGGAATTTATATCCCTGGCTGCGGTGTATGTGTAAGAAACCATACCTGCGAACCCATGGCTGAACGATTTTGTCAACTGAGCGGTCAACGCGGCGGAACCACCCTTGTTGGAGTTGTCTAGTACCAATACCTCGCCGAATTGGCTATCCACTTTTGTGCTTCCAGTCCAGTAGGGACGGTTGTCGAAGCCCTGGAAGATATTGACATCTTGATTCATATTGATGTTCCTGTAGTACAGTGCGTTGAAGTTCTTCGAGAACACACCTTCAAGAGTAAGGGTCAGATCCCACGGGAGTTTGATATCAGTTCCGACTGTAGTTCTCCACACCTGCGGAGTCTTAATATTGTCGCTTATCTTAACTACACTGGAGTTAGTGCCCAACACACCCTTCTGTTCGGTTGTGATACCCTGCCCCCTATTGAGATAGTCGAGAGAGAATGTCATACCTTCCAGTGTCGCTTCATCGGTGATAACGGTCAAGGGATTCTGCACGTAACCACTGCTGAACGGCTGGCTGGCGAGCCATATCATCGGAACGCTTCCCGAGAAGAGGCCGGAACCGCCTCGCAACACCCATGATTTGTTGTTAAATACGTCCCAATTGATACCAAACCTCGGAGAAATAGAAGGTTCGGCTATGGGCCATTCACCGAGATCAACCGTTTCACCGTTATAGAAACCAACAGAAGAAAGGTTCTGGTTCAGACCTGAGCTATTTACGAACTGTGTGGGAGTTGTCTGCGCTGTCAGATAAAGGGGAATGTCTATCCTTACGCCAAGACTTAGGTTCAGGTTCTTGCGCAGCTGCCATTCGTCCTGTACATATTCGCTGATAACACCGTAATCCAATGTTTGCCTGGGCTTTGTATCGCCCACGAAACCGTTCTGGTAAGCCACCATTGTGGGAGCGTAACCGGGCAAACCTTTGGCGTTATTCATAAAATCGTCCATAGAGGCGAACCTGTAATAAGAGGTACCTCCGTTCTGGAATCCGGCTGTATAGCGGTTCAACTCGAGAGATGCACCCGCGGTGAGCAGGTGGTTGCCCAGGGATATAGACACGTTGTCAGTCAGGCTGGCTGTGTGCACCTGGAGCATGTTATTATATGAGTAAGGATCTGTGCCGAAGCTCATATAGTTGGTATTGTCCTCCTCGGTGTATATGTCTACGAAGGGGAACGGATCACCCCAAAGGGTTCTCTCATCCTTGGTCATACTATAAGTGCCGAGCAACTTATTGGATACCTTGGGACCGAACATTGCATTCCATTCAGCAGTAGCCGAGCGGACAACGCTCTTCACGGTGTAGTTGGAACCGGTGAAAGACAGCGAGTTGATGCTGTTACGGCCATAGTTCAGGAAACCGCCCGGAGAATCGATATCGGCTACGAGCTGATCCTGCTCGGAGTGCATTTCGCTGTAGTGTACCGACAGTTTATTCTTGTCGTTGATATTCCAGTCGATCTTGGCGAACGCCTTGAAATTATCGCGGTACATGTTGTTACCATACTTATAGTTGCCGGGATTGTAGGACCAGTTCTTGTCGTCGGTCGACATGAGGAAGTCCTTCATGGTCTGCATTTCGTACACGGTAGTCCTCGAGACGTGGTTAACGGCATCGGTATTACCGTTGATACTGGGCCACCATGTGTTGCCAGGATAGTTGCTCGTCTCAAATTCTCCATTGACGAAGAAGAACAACTTATTCTTAATGATGGGGCCGCCCACGCTTGCGCCATAAGTATAATTGTTGGACGTTCCGGCCTCAGGTATGGTCTGGCCTTCCACCTTGTCCCCTTCGAACTGGGGGAAGCGCAGATAAGCGTATCCTGTGGCCTCATAGCGGTTGGTACCGCTCTTGGTCACCGCGCTTATACTTGCACCGTTAAACAGCGACTGGCGTACGTCGAACGGAGCTACAGTGATCACCATTTCCTCTATAGCGTCCAGAGACAGGGGCTGCGCCACACCGCCGCCTGTTATAAGGCTGGAGTTGAACCTGCCCGACCTCTGGCTGAATACGGCGCCGTCGATGGTTACATTATTATTGCGGGGGTTCTGTCCGAGGAACGATCCGTCGAGACCTGCCTGAGGCACCAACTTGGTGTAATCCATGATGCTGAAAGGCTCGATACCCGGCAGATTCGCGATATCCCTGGCGGAGATATGTGTCTGCGGGCCCTTGTTAGAGGTGTGCATGAACGGATTAGCCGCCACCGGCACCACAACCTTCTCGTCGGACTTGCCTTCAGAGAGGACGTTGTTGAACCTGTATTCTTCACCCAGGCGCAATGTTATGCCTTCGTTGGATGCGGTCTTGTATCCGGGCATCTTGATCTCCACGGTGTACGGACCGCCCACCCTCATATTTTGAATGCGGAAGTTACCTTTTTTGTCTACGGCCGTCCTGTAAACAGTCCCTGACGGGGTATGCGTCGCAACCACGACGGCACCCACCATAGGTTGCTCCCTATCGTCGGCAACGCGTCCGCCGATACCCGAGGTCGTCACCTGGGCGAACAACGAAAACGTAGCTGCCAATGAAAGAAAAAGAAAGACTAATTTTTTCATAGAACTTGGGTGTTTGGTTTTAAGTTATAAGTTAGTTTTATGGTTTCTACACTGTTAAGGGGCAGTAGTCTTTATACGACACAATCCATACAAAGCCCCTCATTCTCTGCGGCTTCGTATGAAACGTTTGTAAAAGTAATAAAAATGGTTTATAAATAAAACAATTTCGCAAAAAATTTTCTTCAGGGCACAGGATTATATCCGCTTCCCCCCCATGGATGACACGACAAAATGCGCCTGATCCCTAGGTAAAAACCACGAAAAACACCGTGTTTTTTAAGTGCTTCAATAAAATATTGGGAGCAGGTGGGCGTATATCGGCAGGCCGAGGGGGTGAACGGCGAGATACAATTCTGGTATATTTTAATAAGGAGCACCAGCGGAAAGATAGCGATACGCCTAATTATTACCGAGTATTTTCGAGAGGATTGTTCCGACCGCATTTTCGATAGACTTGAAAGATGATATTTCAGGCGAAACGTACACCAGGGCCATTGTGGCTATGGTTTGCATGGATCCGGAGGTCTTGTTCAGGCGGTAAGCCTCGCGTATCCTGCGCTTTATAAGCCCTCTGGCCACAGCCCTTTTGTGGAGCCTCTTGGGCACCGAAACGAGGACTTGCGTGGGGGCAGGGACTACCTCCGTGGCCTCCGGGCCGTCGGTATTCGGGAGATCGCCTCCATCGCCGGAAATCTCCCCGTGGAGCATGTAAATACATCGCACGGGATGGACAAATATCTGTCTGCCGCCGCTGAAAAGCCCGTCTATCTCTTTTTTTGAGCAGAGGCGCTGACTTTTCGGAAAGCTATGAGGTTTGGTCGACGATGGTTTCACAATTACAAATATAGTGGAAGGAGAGCGCAATCGGGAAAACTTGTTTTCAGAAAATTGCCGAGCCGCATCCTATATTCTACAAATATAGTAGAAGCCGAAGGAAATCCACCTTCGGAGGCACGAATTATTTCGCCAGAAATGGGAATAAGAGCCTGAACTGTCCACGGATAAGGACGCTCTGCTGTCTACCGTAACGAGGGACTACGCCTTTTTAGCGGTCACGGCGCCCGGAGCCTTGGCGGCACAGCACTTGGCCTGGGCCTGCACGCCGGACTTGGCGGAGACCGAAGACTTGGCCTTCTTGAGCAGCTTCTCTTCCTGGGCCTTGATGAACGCCGCCTCGGGGGTTTCGCATGCCGACACTTCGTCGACGCTCTTGCCGGCGTTGTACTTGCCGATGAAGAGGTCTATGGCCCTGGTCATCGAGGGAACCTCGGGGGTGGGGGCCATGGCACACACCTTGAGGCCCGAGTCGATGGCTGCCTTGGTGGTGCCGGTGCCGAAGGTGGCTATAAGGGGATATGTGGCTTTATCGGGGAACTGCGCTATCAGCGAGCATATCTCGGTCGGGCTGTAGAGGGCCAGCATGTCGTAATTGCGGATATCGACACCGGAAAGGTCGGCGCTCACGGTGCGCGAAAGGATCGCCTTGCCGTATTTCAGGCGCAGCTTGTCCATTGCCATGGACATCTCGGGCTTGTGGGGCTCGGCCAGGGTGAGGAGGAAGTCCTCGGTCTTGTGCTTGGAGATGATGTCCATGAAGTTGTTGAACGTGCCGTCGGCGAAAAATATCTTGCGCTTGCGGTACACTATATATTTCTGCAGGTAGAGGGCGTTGGCCTCGTTGTTACAGAAATATTTCATGGTTTCGGGGATGGCGATGCGCGCCTCCTCGCAGATACGGAAGAAATTGTCGATGATGGTCTTGCTGGTGAATATCACTGCAGTGAAAGAGAGGATCTCGACCCTCTGGGCCCGGAATTCCTTGAGACTGACACCCTCCACCCTGATAAAGGGACGGAACGTTACATCGACCTTGTATTTGCTGGTGATATCGTTGTACGGCGACTTGTCGACTATGGCCGGCGCCGGCTGAGAAACCAATAATTTCTTAATCTTCAAAACGGATACAGTTTATAAGTTCACCTCTCGCTCCCGCCCCTCGCAATCCCGCTTGCGGCGTGGCTTTCGACTCTTTCAGCCTTTCGCTTTCCGGGAGGTTAATTACCCGATAGAAGCAGTATAAAAAGGCTTACAGGGAATATTTCGACGGCGCAAAGGTACAAAATCCATTGTAAAATAAAAACACCCCTGCTCGTAAAGAACAGAAGGCTACGCCACAGGAACACCAGATAGGCCACCGTGCAAAGCACCAAAGCCGCCTCGGAGAGGAACTCCGCCGCTGCTCCGCCGTCCACTGCCGATAGTATCGCCAGGGGGGTGACTACCAGCATCCCCGCAGAGGTCATCACCTGCCCCATGAACAGATGGGTGTCGAAAAAGTCGGCGTTACCTGACAGGAACCGCATAGCTCCGAACATGAACCTCTTATACAGGAACACTACGAAAACGCCGGTAAAGATCAATAGCGGCATTATGACGACGGGCAATCCCGTTACCGATTCTTCAAAATCACCAGGGAAGAATATATCGGCCGCACGAGTTATCAGTACCGTGGCGGTGAGCATCGAGAGGAGCGACGAATAACCCAGGAAATGTTTGAACAGGAGGGTCTGGTCGCCGAATGCCTTTTCGGGATTACCTCCGAATCTCACGGCTTTCGCCAGCGGGTCTAAGCACTGCTTGAAGGCGAAGACAAGAGAGGCATACAGCACCAGGAGCAGTAGGACCGACAACTGGAATCCCGTATTGTCGATAAGCCCTTGGGCGGTGCTGGGGTTAGCCGTCGCGGGCTTGGTCTGCGTGGCGAGGGTGCTGCGGGGGCCAAATACGTCTTTGTCGGTTATTTTAAGCGGCGATACCTGCGAAACCTCTCCGGGGGTGAAACTTACAGGGGAGAAAAGGAACGGGAAATCCCCGTCCACCCGCCACAAGGGCCTGTCGAGATGCGCTCCGCCCTCCACGTCCCCGGCTACGCTCCAGCCGATACGGCCGCCTCCCGGCTCTTCCGGGAGGCGCAGAGGAATGGCGATATCTATGGATGCCGCGCCGCTCATCAGGCGTGTAATTTTTTCAGGATCACCCTTATGGTCGTCCCTTTGTCGGGCTCGGATTCGAGCACGAAGATACGCCCGTCGTGATACCCCTCGATGATGCGCTTGCTGAGCGAGAGGCCCAGGCCCCAACCGCGGGTCTTGGTGGTGAATCCGGGGTCGAACACGCGCTTTATGTTGTTCTTGGAGATACCCTTGCCGGTATCTTTCACGTCTACATATATATGTCTGGCGTCGCTTGAGAGCGATACCGTGATGCGGCCCTCACCCTGCAGGGCGTCGAGGGCGTTCTTGAGCAGGTTCTCGATTACCCACTCGAACAGGGCGTCGTTGACCATCGCCTTCATGGGCGCCATGGCCAGACCGTTGTATTCGAGGGTCACCTTCTTCGGTGTGCGCGAGCGGAAGTAGAGTACGCTGTCGCCCACTATTTCATTCACCACACCCTCGCCGAGCGCCGTCTCCGAGCCGATCTTCGAGAAGCGGTCGATGACCTTCATCAGCCTCACGAGGTCTTTGCCCATCTCCTCCACGGCCCCTTGGTCCACTGGTTGGGTCTTGAGGTATTCTATCCATCCCAGGAGCGACGAGGTGGGCGTGCCGAGCTGGTGGGCAGTCTCCTTGGCGAGGCCTATCCACACGCGGTTCTGCTCGTCGTGTTTCGAGGAGCGGAAGGCGATATAGGCGAAGGCGAAGAACATGAAGATGACCAGAAGCTGGATGTAGGGGAAGTAGACCAGGCTTTTGAGCAGTTTCGACTCCCCGTAGAAGATATAAAACCGATCATTGCTCCAGGTCACCACCTCAAGCGGCGGCTGGTAGGCCGACATTTGCTCGAGCCTGCGGCGCAGGAGGTCGGGATGGGAGAGTACGTGCTGGGGTATGAGGTGGGCGTTCTCGACGCGGAGATTCTCGTCGGTCACCACGAAGGGGATGTTATTCTTGTCGCTGATGATATTGATAAGCACCGGGTCGCGGTCGGCGTCGCCCAGCTTGCTCATGGCGTACGACCACAGGAGCACCTCGTTGCGCTCCTTGTCGCGCAGCTGGCGTGCCATGCGGTTGGTGGCGATGATAGACCCTATGCCTATGATCAACCCCACCGCTATTATCAGCACCCTGTGCCGGAATGTTCCCGAAAAAAAGTTCATTGTCATGAATATTTGGAACAATACTCCAATATTGGGTTACTTTCGTACCTTTTGTGTGCACAAAAGGTACCCAAAAAGTGCCGCCTGCGGATATTCACTGACAGGGGTCTTCGTACATCCTAAAACGCCGAACTCCTCCTTTTTAGACAGGCCACAGGCCTGGCTAACAGTCGTTAGACACAGCGTCGTTTCTTAGCGGACTCCCTCGCCCCCTGTCCGGGCGTGAATATCTCGCAATTGGCAGGAATTATAAGGTACCTCGTATATTATTTAAATACATTTCCTCTTCCGCCGCTCCCTTATCAGGAGATCTGCTGCATCTCTATCAGCTTGGCATATATGCCTCCCATAGCCATCAGTTCGGTGTGCGTACCCTGTTCGGCTATGCGCCCCTGTTCGATGACGATGATATGGTCGGCATTGCTTATGGTGCTGAGCCTGTGGGCTATGACTACCGATGTACGGCCCTTGAGCAGGGAGTTCAGAGCCTCCTGCACCAGCTTTTCCGATTCGGTGTCGAGGGCCGACGTGGCCTCGTCGAGGATCAGAATGTCGGGATTCTTGAGCACGGCGCGGGCGATGCTCAATCGCTGCCTCTGGCCGCCCGAGAGCTTCATGCCGCGGTCGCCGATATTGGTCTCGTAGCCGTTATCCGTTTCGTTTATGAACGAATCGGCGTTGGCCACCCGGGCCGCGTCGCGCACCTCTTCGAGGTTTGCCGACTGCTTGCCCAGCATTATGTTGTGCTTGATGGTGTCGTTGAACAGGATGGTATCCTGTGCTACGATGCCCATATGGGCGCGCAGACTCTCCACGGAGTAGTCCCTGAGGTCCACCCCGTCGATAAGTATCTGCCCCTTTGCCGGGTCGTAGAAACGGGGGATAAGGTCTGAGAGGGTCGATTTACCACCGCCCGAGGGCCCCACGAGCGCCACGGTCTGCCCCTTCTTTACCTTGAACGACACGCCGCCGATGACCTCCTTGTTCTCGTACGAGAACCTCACGTCGCGGAATTCTATGCCGTCCTCGAGGCCGGTAAATTCCTTGGCGTTCTTCTTGTTCTTTATGGGGTTGTCGACCTTCAGCAGTCCCAACACGCGATCACCCGCGGCGATACCCTGGTTGATGGTGCTGAACGAGTCGGTGATGGCCCTCACGGGGCGTGTTATCTGCGAGAAGATGGCTATATAGGCCATAAAGTCACTGGCTCCCAGCTTGCCGTCCATAACGAGGCTGCCCCCGAATATCAGTATCACCGCCACGGCCGAAATTCCCAGGAATTCGCTCATGGGCGAGGCTAGCTGCTGTCTCTTGGCCATCTTGAGATGGAGTCGGGACAAGGTGTCGTTGACACTCTTGAACTTGCCTATCGTATATGGAACGGCGTTATAGGCCTTGATTATCTTGATGCCGGTGAGAGCTTCGTCTAAGAGCGACACCATACTGCCGAATGTTTGCTGCACCTTCGTCGCATTCTTGCGCAGGGCTTTGACCACGCCGCCTATTATCAGGGCCGAAATCGGGAGGAACAGGGCTGTGAATATGGTCAGCTCCCACGAGATCTTTATCAGGGCGAACATATAGCCGATGATGAGGAACGGCTCGCGGAAAATCACCTGGAGCGTATTGGTGACGCAGAATTGCACCACCTGCACGTCGGACGATATCTTGGCGATGATGTCTCCCTTGCGCTCGTTGCTGAAGTAGCCCACGTGTAGCTTTATCACGTGGTTGAACACCGTTTCCCTCAGGCGGCGCAGGGTGAATACCTTCATTCCCTCGATCGTCCATTGGGACAGGTAACGGAATATGTTGCTCAACAGCACCGAACTCACCACGAAAACGCTTAGCATTATCAGCACGTCCATTACGGCGTATTCCGTGCCGTAGACGCGGTATAGGGTGTAGTTTATAAGTTTCTGGAAGAAATCGGTGCTGAGAGCGAAATCGGGCATTTCGGTGACGCTGGCCAGCACCCTGTCGCCCGAGAAGAGAGTGTTGAGGATGGGGATTATCAATACGAAGTTGAACGTGTTGAAAACAGCGTGCAACAGGGTGTAGAAGAAATAGGGGATGGCAAATTTTTCTATTGGTCTTGCGAATCCGAGAAGCCTCCAGTATGTATTCATGCGGGGAACTATTACTTTGATGAAAGTCCGTAAAACGCAAAAGTAAGGATTTTTCCGGAACATCCGCACAATTAATCCGATAACCCGCTCGCGGCGGGAGCCTCCCGGCCCATGGAGTGTCTGCCGACACACGGATAGGATCTGTTTTTTGCATAAGGTAGTTTAATTTTCAAAGCGCCTTTGGCGCTTGCCCTCCGCCAATTGTGGATATTCACGCCCGGACAGGGGTCGAGGGAATCCGTTAAAAAACGACGCTGTGTCTAACGACTGTTAGCGGGGACGAAGGTCCCGCTAAAAAGGAGGAGTTCGACGTTTTAGGATGTACGAAGACCCCTGTCAGTGAATATCCGCAGGCGGCACTTT
>JAVBKU010000008.1:0-128252 GCA_031553875.1 Rikenellaceae bacterium
GACCGAAACCCCGGCGAACATCATTTTGAAGAGCGGAAGACGAGGTTCGAACTCGCGACCCTTAGCTTGGAAGGCTAATGCTCTACCAACTGAGCTACTTCCGCAAAATCAGTGGGCGAAGATGGATTCGAACCACCGAAGTCGTAAGACAGCAGATTTACAGTCTGCCCCATTTGGCCACTCTGGTATTCGCCCTTGAATATATAGTGTAAAGAACTCTCCGCCTCTCTCGTTTCCCTCTCTTGTTTCTCGCTGCCCCGCTCTTAATCCTCGGCCGTTATGGCCTCTGGATCTCAGAGAGTTGCCGCTTTTGTAAAGCCCGCCCCCTCCTTCGAGCCGATGGAGGGATTCGAACCCCCGACCAGCTGATTACAAATCAGCTGCTCTGGCCAACTGAGCTACATCGGCAGTCTACCGCATTTTAGGGATTGCAAAAGTACGATATATAATTTTAAAACGCAAACTTTGCCGCTGAAAATTACATATTTTACGATTTTCTTCCAACGTCCTGCGCCGCCCCTTATGTAGTTCCGCGAGACGAACACAGGCCGCAAAGGTACACAGATTTTTGAATTAACGAAACAAATCCTCCCGGAATTAATGCGGGGCACGGGATTGCGGGGATTTGCTATTGACAGGTATTTTCATACTTTTGTGTGAGGCGGTCCTTTTTGCGGCGCCTCGATTACGTACAAATATCTTAGTTAAAAATATGATAAAGAGAGTGTTGGCGGTCATTGCCCTGTGTGGCTTGATCTTTTCGGCTTCGGCCCAGAGCCCCTCTGCGGGCGGGCAGGGCGTGTATTTCGTGACCGATTTTGGCGCTAAAGGCGACGGTAAAAGCGTGGATACCAAAGCCATACAGGCGGCTATCGACAAGGCCTCGGCCTCCGGCGGAGGTAAAGTGGTATTCCCAGCGGGACAATACGTGTCGGGCTCGATAGTGCTCAAGGATTATATCGTGTTGAGATTCGCCCCGGGGTCGATACTGCTGGGAAGTCTCGATATGAAGGACTATCCCGAGGATCTGGGTCGTATCCGAATGAGCGAGGGCAACTACTTTGCCGGCCCCCTGATCTACGCCGAGGGGTGCAGGTATATAGGCCTCGAGGGGCCGGGTATCATCGACGGACGCGGCGAGAGGGGGAATTTCGCCCCCATGCCCGTGACCAATATCCGCCCGGGGCTGGTGCGATTTACCGATTGCATCTTCGTGAGCATAAAGGAGGTCACCCTGCGCAACTCGGCTCGCTGGACGCTCCACCTGCGCGGTTGTGAGGACGTGGACATCCACGGCATAAGGCTCAACAGCAACGTCAACCGCAATAACGACGGTATCGATGTGGACGGATGCCGCAGGGTGAGCATCACCGGCTCCAACATCAACGCCGAGGACGACGCCATAGTGCTCAAGTCCTTTACTCGTGACCGTGTGACCGATATCGTCATCTCCGACTGTATCCTCGAGAGCACCTGCTCGGCCTTGAAGATAGGCACGGAGACCGTGGGCCTGTTCGAGAATATCTCCATCAGTAACTGTGTGATAATAGGGTCGAGGGGTATCGGCCTCTACTCGATGGACGGCGCCGATATCAACAACGTGACCATATCCAACATCTCGCTGCGCGACTGTAAGTCGGTGATTCAGGTGCGCCTGGGCGAGAGGCTCAAACCGTATAATATGCCCAAGGATATGCACTTCAGCCACGCCGGCCGCATACGCAACGTGATGATAAGCAACATTCAGGCTACGGGAGTGGAACAGAGCCAGGACTTTATCTCGGGCGTCCCGGGCCGTAATATCGAGAATCTAGACCTCTCCAATATCCGCATCACCTACTTCGGTACCGGGACCAAAGACCTGGCCGTGCGCGCCATCCCCGAGGAGAAGGCTCGTTATCCCAAGATCGGGATGTTCGGCGACCTACCCTCCTACGGTTTCTTCATACGCCATGTTGACGGGGTGAGGCTCCACAACATACAGTTCGACTATATAAACTCCGACGCCCGCCCGGCCATTGTGTTCGACGACGTGAGGGGCGTGAACCTCTCCGACTGCCGTTTCAAGGCCAATACCTCCGACGAGGCCCTGCTGCGCCTGACTAATGTGCGCGGGGCGGATATACGCACATCTTCGGTGCAGGGTGTGAAGGATACCTTTGTGAGCGTGCAGGGCGAGGCCTCCGACAGCGTGGTGGTGAGGGATAATATACTTTATGGTGTAAAGAATATAGTGGGCAGGGGCAAGGAGGTCAAGGGACAGGTGATAAAGGAGGCGGGGAATATACGTTAATATATTAATAAGGTATAATGAGGAATTTTATATTTTCCGCGTTGGCGGTGATAGCGTTTTTCGGAGGTGCGGGTGATGCCCGTGCAGCCTCGTATGCCGCCAAATGGGAGGGATTTACCAAAGACAGTGTCATATCTCCCCTCGACGGGTACGTGAACAGGTTCTACTACCGATCGGCTGTAAAGGACGGTAAGAAGAAACCGCTCGTGGTGTCGCTGCACCAGTGGAGCGCCGACTACGCCCATTACAGCGGATCCCTGGCCGAGCAGACCCTGGAAGGGGATTGGAATTACATACATCCCGATTTCCGTGGGCCCAACAATCATCCCAAGGCGTGTGGAAGTCCATACGTGATCTCTGATATCGATCAGGCGATAGATTGGGCGATCAAGCATCTGCCCGTGGACGAGTCGCGTATATATATAGTAGGGGCGAGCGGCGGCGGCTATGCCTCGCTGTGCCACCTGATGCTCTCCTCGAAGAAGATCAGGGAGTATTCCGTGTGGGTGCCAATAACCGACCTCGACAGGTGGTATTATGAATCGCTGTCGCGCGTGCCCAGGTACGCCGACAATATACGCCGTTGCGTGGGCGATGAGAACGGTTATTCCGCCGCCGAAGCCCACAAGCGCTCGCCGCTGTATATGACCACGCCCGTCGGCAAGTTCAAGGACACGAAAGTCAATATATATGTGGGCATACACGACGGCTACAAGGGCTCCGTGCCTATAATCCATTCAATCACCTTTTATAATAAGGTAGCTAAAGACCTTGGAGCGAAGGAGGAGAATCTCGTACCGTGGCAGGATATCTCGTGGATGCTCACTACACGTACAGCCCCCGCGGAAACGAATATTGAGATGTGCGGCAGGAAGGTGCACTGTTTCAGGGCATTCGGCAATGTGTCGCTCACCGTGTTCGAGGGCGCGCATGAAATGATCGCCGAAAGGGTGCCGGTGTTGATCGGGCTGAAGCCGGTGGAGTAAGTCCCGCCGAGGGGGAAATAAACTACATTTCTTTCCGTACCTTTTGTGCACACAAAAGGTACCCCAAAAGTGCCGCCTGCGGATATTCACTGACAGTGGTCTTCGTACATCCTAAAACGTCGAACTCCTCCTTTTTAGCCAAGCCTGCGGCCTGTCTAACAGTCGTTAGACACAGCGTCGTTTTTTAACGGATTCCCTCGCCCCCTGTCTGGGCGTGAATATCTCGCAATTGGCGGAAAGCAAGCGCCTACGGCGCTTTAGGGAAGAAAGCCTTTATGTTACAGGTAGCTCTATCTGTGCAATGGAAAACTCCGAGGGCCGGTATCCATAGATACCGGCCCTCGCCTTCAAACACTAATTAATATGTAAACGGCGCCACGGGAACTTCACTTACCCCCATAGGCTTCCGCCATTATTTTTTCGCTTTCTGCTTTTCGATCTGCTTTTTCACGGCGTCGATACATTCGTCCACCGCTTCCTCGAAACTCTTGGCCCTGCGCTCGGCCACCAGGTCTCCCCCAGGGATGATGATGTTCACGGTGGCCACCTTGTTGCCGCTCTCGTGATCCTTGTCGATCTTGAGGAACACATCGGCAGATATTATTTTATCCTCGAATTTTTCCAGCTTTTCCAGCTTGCTCTCGACAAATTCCGTCAGCTTCCTGTCTGCGTCGAATTTTACGGACTGAATCTTCACGTTCATAATCATTCCTCCCAAATTTAATTAATATATCGGCTCACCCCGCAGGGCTCGCCCTGTATCTTTATAACGTTCCCGCAGGCGGCATATTACCCTGCGGGCCGCGTTTATTTCCGTCCTTTTTATTCTTTTTTAGCCCTGGGGTGCGCCACGCTGTACACCTTCTTGAGCTGCTCTATATTGTTGTGGGTGTAGACCTGCGTCGCGGCCAGGCTCTGATGCCCCAGCAACTCCTGTATCACCCTTATGTCCACCCCCGAGTTAAGCAAGTGGGTCGCGAACGTGTGGCGAAGGATGTGGGGGTTGGTCTTCCCCTGAACCCCGCCCTCCTGCAACACCTCTCTCACTACGCGATACACCTCCGTGCGGGAAATCTGCTTACGCCGCTTGCTTAAAAATAAGAAATCTTCGCCGCTTATGCAAGGATTTGCGCGATTGTTTTCGATCAAAGCCTTCACTTTTTCACTCACGTAAGGTATCACGGGTATCACCCGCTCCTTATCCCCCTTTCCGTGCACCCGCAATTGCGAGCCACCCGACGAAAAATCGCCCTCCCGTATGCCGGTGAGCTCTGCAAGACGTATGCCGCAAGCGTAAAAAAGCAGGACAATCACCTCATCGCGCAGCGATATTTTTTCGTTCTCCTCCATCGTCTCCATCATGCGCGTGACGTCGGCCATTTTGCCCTCGGCTATAAAGGGAGGCAGGCGGCGTGGTGTCTTGAGCGAAGAGATAAGTGCGAACGGATTTTTGTCGACCAGTCCTTTCTTACGCAGAAAGCGGAACAGGGCCTTGACCGACGAAATCTTGCGGTTGATACTGCGCGCCGAGAGGCCCTCCTCGCTCATCGACATGATCCAATCCTTGATGTCGGGGCCGGTGACCAGCGTGGGGTCGAAGTTGTCGGGGTCCTGCCCTAAATAGAGGGCGAACGAATTTATGTCTGCCTCGTACGCGGCGTAGGTGTGCCGCGAGTAGCGTTTTTCGTCCCGGAGGTATGATTTGAAGCGGTCGATCATATGCAAATATACAAAAATAGTATTGTTTAGATATCTGTTCGAGATATCAATAAAGTGCCCATAGGGCACTTGTAATCCCCGCATCTGAAGATTTCCGCCCGGAGGAGTGACGAGGGAGTCCGTTAAGAAACGCCACTTGTCCGCCGAACGTTAGCGGGGGCGAAGATCCCGCTAAAAGGAGAAGTTTGGCGTTTTAGGATGTACGAAGTCGCTCGTCAGGAAATCTTCATCGGCGGGGCACGTTTTGGTAGTACCTTTTGCGTGATCAAAAGGTACGAGAATATAGAATATGATTTTATAAACTGTAAGGATGTATAGTATACAATAACAGAAAGCCCTTGCATACGCAAAGGCCTTCCGCTATTTATATAATATAAGGTCTACTTACTCAATTTCCCTTCTATCCACTGCCGGGCGTTGACGAAGGCCTCGATCCACGGGGTCACCTCGTCACCCTCCCTTTCGGCGGGATACCAGGCGCAGTTCCACGGCTTGATCGAGCGCTCCAGGTGGGGCATCATGGCCAGGTGGCGTCCGTCCTCCGAACAGATAGCGGCTGTGGTGTAGTCGCTGCCGTTGGGGTTGGCAGGGTAGGCCGCATAGTTGTACTTCATAGGGATATTATACTTCGACTCGTCGTAGGGAAGGCTGAAACGGCCTTCGCCGTGGGCGATCCAGATGCCGAGCTTCGAGCCGCCGAGCGAGGAGAAGAGCACCGAGTTGTTCTGCGGGATGTCCACCCCGATAAATTCCGATTCGAACTTATGGCTCTGGTTGTGCAGCATCTTGGGTTTCTGTTCGTGCGTGGGAGTGATAAGACCCAGTTCCACCATCAGCTGGCAACCGTTGCACACGCCCAGCGACAGCGTATCCCCGCGGGCGAAGAACTTGTCGAGGCTCTCGCGGGCCTTGGCGTTGTAGAGGAACGCGCCCGCCCAGCCCTTGGCCGAGCCGAGGACGTCGGAGTTGGAGAATCCGCCCACGAAGACGATCATATTCACGTCCTCGAGGGTCTCGCGGCCACTGATAAGGTCGGTCATATGCACATCCTTCACCTCCATGCCGGCGAGGTACATGCTCCAGGCCATTTCCCTGTCGCCGTTCACGCCCTTCTCCCTGATGATGGCCGCCTTGGCCTTGCCGTGGCTCCTGCGCCTGGGGTCTATGCCGAGGCTTGCGTAAGTGCCCTTGAACAAGGCGGGGAAGGAGTACTGCAGGGGTTGATTCTTATAGTTCTCGTACCTTTCGAGCGCCTTTTTCGGGGTACTCTGGTTACGATCGAGTAGGTATGAGGTCTTGTACCATGTGTCGCGCAGCGAGTCGATGGGGAGCGAGAACTCCGCACCGGCGTTACCTATGGTCATCTCGCGGCGGGCGTTGTATTCGCCGATCACGTATGCGTCGACTCCCTCGAACTTGAGAGCTTGGCATATTTCGGCCCCGTCCTCCACCTGCAACACCAGGGCGGGCTTTTCGCTGAACAGCGCCTTGACGATATCCTTCTCGCCCAGGGCGTCGAGGTTGACGTTCATACCCGAGCGATTGTCGGTGAAGGTCATTTCCAACAGCGTGGCGATAAGGCCGCCCCCGCCGATGTCGTGCCCAGAGATCACCTTGCCTCCCTCGATAAGTTTCTGCACGGCGTTGAATCCGCGTGCGAAGTAGGCGGGGTCGTTCACGGTAGGCACAGGGCCGCCCGCGCTGTTCACGCTCTGGGCGAAGCTGCTGCCCCCGAGAGAGAACGCGCTGCGGCTGAGGTCTACATATATGATCTGGCTCTTGCGCTCCTTGAGGGCCGCGCGCACGCACTTCTTGATGTCGGAAACTTCGCCCGCGGCCGTGATGATCACGGTGCCGGGAGCGTACACAAGCTCCGAATTCTTGTATTTCTGTGTCATGGACAGCGAGTCCTTGCCGGTGGGAATGTTGATGCCCAGGGCAATGGAGAAGTCGCTGGCCGCCTCGACAGCAGAGTAGAGGCGCGCGTCCTCGCCGGCGTTCTTGCAGGGCCACATCCAGTTGGCGCTGAGTGAAATACCTTTTATCCCGCCTTCGATGGGGGCGAAAGCTATGTTGGTGAGTGATTCGGCTATCGCGAGTACCGAACCCTTGGGAGCGTCGGACATGGCCGCCACGGGAGCATGGCCGAGCGATGTGGCGATACCCTTCTCTCCCTGATAGTCGAGGGCCACCACGGCGCAGTCGTTCACGGGGAGCTGCACTTCGCCCGCACACTGTTGTACGGCGATACGTCCCGTTACCGAGCGGTCGACCTTATTGGTAAGCCAGTCCTTGCAGGCCACCCCCTCGAGTTGGAGCACATTCTCGATGTAGCCCATGATCTCGCTCTGGTCGTACCTGGGAGCCTGGTATTCGGCCTCTATCGTAGAGTCGGTGAGCACGGTGCGCGGAGCTTTGCCGAAGAGGTAGTCCATGCGCAGGTCGATAGGTTTCTCGCCGGTCTTGTTGTTGACGAAAGTGAACTGCATGTCGCCTGTAGTCTCGCCTATAACGTACATCGGGGAGCGTTCACGCTCGGCGATACGCTTCAGGTGGTCGATATGTTCGCCTTTCATCACCAGGCCCATACGTTCCTGAGACTCGTTGCCCACGATCTCCTTGGCGCTGAGCGTGGGGTCGCCGATGGGGAGGTTCTCCATATCTATGCGTCCGCCCGTAGCCTCGACGAGTTCGCTTAAACAGTTGAGGTGGCCGCCCGCGCCGTGGTCGTGTATGGAGATGACGGGGTTTTTATCCTCTTCCGAGAGGGCGCGTATGGCGTTGTAGGCGCGCTTCTGCATTTCGGGATTGGAGCGCTGTATGGCGTTGAGCTCTATGGAGTTTTGGTACTCGCCGGTGGCTACCGACGACACCGCGCCGCCGCCCATGCCGATGCGGTAGTTGTCGCCTCCCAGGAGCACGACCTTGTCGCCCTTGGTGGGTTCGTCCTTGAGGCTGTCGACCTTCTTGCCGTAGCCGATACCGCCGGCCTGCATTATCACCTTGTCGAAGCCGTATTTCTTGCCGTTCTCGAAGTGCTCGAAGGTCAGCACGCTGCCGCAGATAAGCGGCTGGCCGAACTTGTTGCCGAAATCCGAAGCACCGTTGGAGGCCTTGATAAGTATGTCTTCGGGGGTTTGGTAGAGCCACTCGCGGGGCTGCGTGGATTTTTCCCACGGGCGTCCACCGTCGAGGCGGGGGTAGGCTGTCATATATACTGCCGTACCTGCCACGGGGAAGGCCCCCTTGCCGCCCGCGATGCGGTCGCGTATCTCGCCGCCGGTACCCGTAGCCGCGCCGTTGAATGGCTCGACGGTGGTGGGGAAGTTATGCGTTTCGGCCTTTATAGAGATGACGCTCTCGAAATCCTTAACCTCGAAAAAATCGGGTTTGTCATGGGTGGTGGGGGCGAACTGCTCGACCACGGGGCCCTGCAGGAACGCGCAGTTGTCCTTGTAGGCCGACACCACGCGGTTGGGGTGGGTCTTGGTGGTCTTCTTGATCATCCCGAAGAGGCTCTCGCCTTTGGCTTCGCCGTCTATCACGAATTCGCCGTTGAAGATCTTGTGGCGGCAGTGCTCGGAGTTGACCTGTGAGAAGCCGAATACCTCGCTGTCGGTGAGCTTGCGGCCCACCTTTTCGCTCACCTCGTTCAGATACTCTATCTCCTGGGAGTTGAGGGCCAGCCCCTCGGCCGCGTTGTAGGCGGCGATGTCGTCGATATAGACTATGGGATCGGGTTTGCGGTCGATGGTGAAGCAGTTCTGCCCGATACCGTGGTACACCCTCTGGAGCATGGGGTCGTGCTCGGGATTTTCACCCTTGGCGGGGAAGAACTCTTCGATGCGCGCGATAGAGGGGATGGCCATGTTCTGGGTTATCTCCACGGCGTTGGTGCTCCACGGGGTGATCATCTCCCTGCGGGGGCCTACGAAAGTACCCTCCACTGAGGATTTGCCGAGCGCCTTGGCCCCGAAAAGCCATTCGAGGGCTGAAGTTTGTTCGCCGGTCAAAATTTCGTGTGCATCGACTACATAGAGAGCGTCCTCTCTACCGAAAAAAAGTATCATATATCTATTTTTTGTATGTTTCGTTCATCTTTATCTCCCCGTAGGGTATGGTGTAGACGCTCGGGCCGAACGACCTCGGGGCTATCTCGTAGAGATTATAGGTCATAACCGCCCCCACGCTGTCCAGTCCAATATTGCGCGGTAAAGGTAGGCTATCTATCGGAACAAACAAAGAGGCTGAGTCGGCAGAAGAGCGTTCTTCGCGGAGAAACCACCTGAAATATCCCCTGTTAAGATTTTCAAGAGAGGGAATGTCGGTGAAAATATCGGACGGGGAGAGGCTCTTACCCGTGCGGCGGTCGAAGTTGAGACATCTTATCTCCTGCATCCCGTTGGCCCCGCCGGTAAAGATATAACGGTTGATCTCGAGCGATACGATATAGGGGGTTTGATAGGCTTTCCACGATGAGGTGAGTTCCCATCCCGCGGCGTTCTCCACGCGGGGTTTCTCTGCGATAAGGGCCATCACGAAGGCGGGGAGGTTGAGCGAGTCGCCCTTATCCTCGAACCACGTTTCGCTCTTGAGCAGCGACACCACGGCTTTATTTATACTATCGGCCTCGGCGCCGCCCACGAATACGGGGTAGGAGAGGTCGATATCGAGCTTTTCACCGTGATAGGTCAGTTCCGCGCTGTCGATAATAAGCGGGAAGGCGGTCGCGTTCTCCTTTTTCGAGTTGCAGGAGCAGAGCAGGGCGGCGGCAAGCAGTATGTAGAGGGCTTTTTTCACGGCACTTATGTTTAATTTGATTATCGAGAATTCGGGTAACTCACGTTATTTGCAATAATCCAGATAGGCGGAGATATGGTTGGCTATGTATTCGTCGCTCACACCGTCGCAGTCGATGGTGAGCTTGGCTTTGCGGTAGGTCTCTTCCCTGCGCCCGAGGCTCGTGCGGATGAAGTCAGTGAGCTCCTCGGGGCTCTTGCCGCGCACCAGGGGGCGTTTGGCCTGCCCGGGCAGCAGCCTTGTGGTCAGTTTCTCGGGCGACATGCAGAGGTATATGGTACATCCCAGGCGGTTCATCTCCTCCATATTGTCATGGAAGCAGGGCGCTCCGCCGCCGGTGGCCACCAGCACATTGTCTTCCTCCCCGAGGCCGCGGATAAGGTCGCGCTCCGCCTCGCGGAAGTAGTCTTCCCCCTTCATTGCGAATATCTCGGATACGGGCATGCCCTCGAGGCGCTCGATCTCGGCGTCCATGTCGAGGAAGCGCAGGCCCAGCCTCTTGGCGGCTGGCCGGCCTATTGTGGTCTTGCCGCATCCCATGTATCCTATAAGAAATATTCTCATCGTGTTTATTCTGTGAAAATGGCCACTATTAAAGACGTCCCGCGTGGACGGTTTATTGCCCGCCCGGGGTCATGTCGATATAATTCTCAGGAATGTATGCCACCCGCGCGAAGTTCTTGGATATCAACTCTTCCTCCACGACCCTGCCGCCCTCGAATTTGAGCTGTTTCTCCCTCCATATTTCGTTGCGGCGGTAGAACTCGTCTTCTATTTTTAAGAAGGCATGCTCCTTTTCCACCACATGGTAGGCGTAGTCCAACTCGCCGTCCATCAGCAGTTCGCCCTCGAGGCACTTTTCGCTCAACCATAGGTTTATCTGAAATGTGTAGGGCGTATTGTTGGTGAACTGGTAGTCGAGATAGTTGTAGAACACCGTGGCTCCGCTGCCGAAGGGCAACACCCGCCCGTCGTCGGGGAAGGGATCGAAGGAGTGGTGGTGGCGTTCGGTCACCGTCAGGGGGCTGTGGATCACCATCCAGTGTATCAGGTTGGCTATCTGGCACAGACCGCCGCCGATACCCGGCTTTGCCTTGCCCATAGAGAGCTCCATGCCCATCAGGTAGCCCTTGCGTTTTGTGGTGAGGCCCACAAGGCGGCAGAACGAGAAGACCTCTCCGGGGCGGATCACGATGCCCGTGATCTTGCCTGTGGCGATACGCAGATTGGTGACCTTATTCACCTGCAGCTGCATGTCGCTGTCGCCCAGCTTGCGGATTAATACCGACTGGTGTTTTTTGACTTTGAAGGGAAGTTTGTCCCCACTCCTTTTTGAAGCGTACCGACGGCCGTCGGTATACCATTTAAGGTATCTCTGAGCGCGCCTCGCCCATACGGCAAGGAAATAAAGAGCGGGATGCCTCTGGCTTAGTAGCTTTCTTTCGCCCATGTCGTTTTTATGTGCCGGCCGCAGAGATGTTTCGCCGTTTAGTTATTTTAAGTTTAAGGACTCGGAGAGTCAGCAAGTCCCCCTTCGCAAAGGGGGATTTAGGGGGTTTGTAAAAGAATACCCGGGCATCGCAGATGCCCTTAATGCAAATCATGTCCGTTTAACAGATAGAACAAGCCGATTTGTATGCCGTTCCCGTTTGAACGGACAGGATTTACATTAAAACAATTCCATCTGCTTGATGTCACCCTCATCGTCGCCCGCGGGACGCTCGATGATAAACTCCACGTCGTCGTCAGATGTAGCGGCAGCGGGAGTGTCGATTTCGGAGGCTTCAACAGCTTCGGGGGCGGGCGCTTTATCCGCAGTCTTGGCTTTTGCCGCCGCCTCTTTTACAGGGGCTTCGTCGACAGTGCCGTTTTCATCTGCGCCAGAGATGGCGGTGTCTTCATCCTCGAAGTTGTCCGTTTCGTCCGCCGGGTCGTCATCGCCGGCCGGCTGGGCGGGTTCGGGTACGGGGTCCTTGCGCAGGGGCTCGATGAACGTGAGCTTACCCACCTGCAGGGTCGTGACCCTCTTGCCCTTGGCCTTGTGGCTCTTGATGCCGATGAACTGCTCCACGTCGATCACGTCGGCGGGTTTGGTGGAGTTCACGCCCGTATAGGTCACCTCCAGCAGGGGATAGGTGTCGCGGCAGAACGACACTATATACGACGAAGGATTCTCGTCGATAAAGTTCTGCGGCTTGTCGTTGGCTTCGGCGTTGAAGCGCTTGATATAGAAGAATTTCTGCGAGGCATCGTAGTAGGCCACGGAATAAACCGCGCCGCTGTCGAACTTCTCGACGCGGATGGTATCCTCCAGGAAGTGGACGCTCAGGTCGTAGCCCGTGGTGTAGTACTTGCCCTTGGACGTGAAGGCTATTATCTTGTCGTCGCCGGAGAATTCGCCCAACAGCAGGCCGCGTCCGTCGGCATTGAGGCGGCGTATCTCCTCGTCGTACCAGATATTCTGCCCGCCGAGGGTCGACGCACCGCGTTCCTTGAGCACGATCTTGTGGATGGCGTAGCGAGAGAAGAGGTTGCCCTGCGACTGTCTTCCCTTGATAGCCAGCTCGCCGAAGTTGAGGTCGACGATGAGTTTCTTGAGCCTCGGCCTGGGTTTGAAATATATCTTCAGCACCTCGGCCTCGCCGTTGGGGTTGACGCTCATGTAGAGTATCTCGCTCTTGGCCGTGCCTTTGGTCATGTCGTATTCGCGGTCGCGGGTGATCCCCTTGATGGCGCAGCGCTTCATCATCAGCGGGCCCTGGCGTCCGTCGCGGTAGAGCACGTTGTAGATGGTGCGTTCGTCGTTGCGGTTGAAGGCTCCGATGTAGTATATGCCCTTGTCGAAGAAGGCCTTGTCCGACACCTTGGTGATTATGTAGCGGCCGTCCTTGAGGATCACGATAACGTCGTCGATGTCCGAAATGTCGGCCACGAACTCATCCTTGCGCATCGAAGGCCCGATACCGAAGAAGCCCTCCTCGCGGTTGACGTATAGCTTGGCGTTGGCCACGACCACCTTGGTCGCCTCGATAGACGAGAAGCTGCGCAACTCGGTACGCCTCTCCTTGCCCTTGCCGTAGCGCTCGCTGATGCGCTGGAAGTAGGCGATGGTGTATTCGGTGAGGTGGGCCAGGTCGTTCTTGACGGATTTTATCTCCTTGTCCAGGTCCTTGATATGTTCGTCGGCCTTGAAGCTGTCAAACTTAGATATGCGCTTGATGCGTATTTCGGTGAGCTTGATGATGTCCTCGCGGGTGATAGCGCGGCGAAATTTCTCCTTAAAAGGAGCGAGGCCCTTGTCGATGGCCTTGAGCACGGCCTCCCAGGTGGTACACTCCTCGATGTCGCGGTAGATGCGCTCCTCGATGAATATCTTTTCGAGGCTCGACATGTGCCAGTCCTCTTCCAACTCGCCGAGGCGTATCTCCAGCTCGCTTTTCAGAAGCGACCGGGTGTGCTCGACGCTGTGGCGCAGGATATCCTTCACCCCCATGAAGTGGGGCTTCTGGTCCATGATCACGCAAGAGTTGGGCGAGATGGATATTTCGCAGTCGGTGAAGGCGTAGAGGGCGTCGATGGTCCTGTCCGACGACTCGTCGTTGCTCACGTGGATGATGATCTCCACCTTGTCGGCGGTGTTGTCGTCGACCTTCTTGATCTTGATCTTGCCCCTTTCGTTGGCCTTGATTATCGACTCCTTTATGGATTCGGTGGTAGTGCCGTAGGGTATTTCGGTTATGGAAAGGGTGCGTTTGTCTATTTTGTTTATGCGGGCCCGGATCTTCACAGCTCCGCCTCTCAGCCCGTCGTTATAGCGCGAGCAGTCGGCGATGGCCCCTGTGGGGAAGTCGGGACAGAGCTCGAAATCTTCACCCTTGAGGGTAGAGATACAGCCTGCGATAAGCTCGTTGAAGTTGTGCGGGAGTATCTTGGATGCAAGGCCCACGGCTATACCTTCGACCCCCTGTGCCAGCAGAAGCGGGAATTTTACCGGCAGGCTCACGGGTTCCTGGTTGCGGCCGTCGTAGGAGAGCATCCACTCGGTGGTCTTGGGGTTGAAAACCACGTCCAGGGCGAACTTCGACAGCCTCGCCTCGATGTATCGGGGAGCTGCCGCGCCGTCGCCGGTTAAGACGTTACCCCAGTTACCCTGGCAGTCGATAAGCAGGTCCTTCTGCCCCAACTGCACCAGCGCGTCGCCTATGGAGGCGTCGCCGTGGGGGTGGTACTGCATGGTATATCCGATGACGTTGGCCACCTTGTTGTAGCGGCCGTCGTCGAGGCGTTTCATGGTGTGGAGTATGCGGCGCTGTACGGGCTTGAGACCGTCGTCGACATGGGGCACGGCACGCTCTAAGATAACGTACGAGGCATAGTCGAGGAACCAGTCCTTGTACATGCCTGTGAGCTTGTGGCGCGTGGGAGCCTCGGAGGTCAGGTGTCCGTATTTGCCGCTGTCGTAAGAGTTGGAGCCGGTATCGTCGCCCTCTTCGGCGGATATATCCGAGGAGGCGTCCTCATCAGCCACCGCTTCTTCGATCCCCTCTCCGTTGTTACCTCCGGAAAGCTCACTCTCCTGCGATATGTCGATGGGTTCCTTGTCTTCCGGGCCTGTGGTCTCTTTTGTCATGTCGTTAATATCGCGTTAAGCCCCAAAGGTAGTGATTTTAATTTATTTTGCTTCCAAAAAACACCTGTGAAAAAGGAGGAAAAATGAAAAATATTCTCTCCCCGTTGTGACTATTTATCGCAGGTGATACCCTGGGGTATCTGCTCGCTAAGGTCGAAACCTCCCCACTGCGCGGCCACGTAATCGAGGGTAAGGAAAAGTTCCGCCGGATCGTTCTCGGTGACGAGCTTCTGGCGCGTGGATTTGAAGTCGGGCAGCCCTTTGAAGTAGGAGGAAAGGTGGCGGCGCATCTCCAGAATACCCACACGTTCGCCCTTGAACTCGATACTCTTGGTGAGGTGCAGTTTGGCGATCTCCACCCGTTCGAGTACCGAGGGCTGGGGTATGGCGACCCCGGTGCGCAGGTATTCCTTTATCTCGCGGAATATCCACGGGCGGCCGTAAGTGGCGCGGCCTATCATTATGCCGTCCACGCCGTAGCGGTCGAAACATTCGGCGGCCTTCTGAGGTGAATTGATGTCGCCGTTGCCGATAATGGGAATACGTATGGCGGGATTGTTCTTGACTTTGCCTATGAGCGTCCAGTCGGCCTCGCCACGGTAAAGCTGGGCGCGGGTGCGGCCGTGGATGGTGAGGGCTGCGATGCCCGTGTCCTGCAGGCGCAGGGCTATGTCCTCGATGTTTTTCGACTCCTCGTCCCACCCCAGACGGGTTTTTACGGTGACGGGCGTCTTCACGGCCTCCACGATGCGGCGGGTCATCTCCACCATGCGGGGCACGTCGCGCATCATGCCGCTGCCGGCCCCCCGCGCGGCGATCTTTTTCATGGGGCAACCGAAGTTGATGTCTATGATGTCGGGCCGGGCTTCTTCAGCTATCACCGCCGCCCCGACCATCGGCTCTATCTCGTGGCCGTAGATCTGTATGCCCACGGGCCGCTCGTAGTCGAATATGCCGAGCTTGGCGCGCGACTTGGCGGCATCCCTCACGAGGCCGTCGCAGGAGATGAACTCCGTGTACACGACGTCCGCGCCCTCCCTCTTGCACATGAAGCGGAACGAGGGATCGGTGACGTCCTCCATCGGGGCCAGGAAGAGCGGTTTGTCGCCCAGGTCTATGTCGCCTATTTTCACTCTTTTGTAATTTGACTGCAAAAATAGTTATCTTTACGCACAATTTCGCCCTCCTGAGCGGGAATTTATTACATATCCGGGATTGCCGGTGTGGGGTATTATTCTCCGACCCTGCGCCCACCCCCGTGGCGCTTTGCGCCATGGGCACGAGGGTGGCGTTTCGCCGCGGCGACACGATAAAGAATTTGGCATTGAGAAATAATATAAAGCGATGAACATTGAGAATTTTTTGACCGCCGAGGTCGAAACCGCGCTGAAGGCCCTCTACGGGGGATTACCCGAGCAGGCGGTGCAGGTGCAGAAGACACGCAAGGATTTCGAGGGCGACCTCACAGTCGTGGTGTTTCCCCTGTTGCGCCTCAGTCGCAAGGGCCCCGAGCAGACCGCCTCGGATCTGGGCGACTACTTGTCCGCGAATGTAGCCGGGGTAAAGGGCTATAATGTGGTTAAAGGGTTCCTCAATATCTCTTTTGATGAAAATTTCTGGCTCAGCAGGCTCAATGAGGTGATCGCCGCGCCCGATTACGGCCGCCTTCCGGCTACGGGCAAGAGCATCATGGTCGAATACTCATCGCCCAATACCAATAAACCCCTCCACCTTGGGCATATCCGCAATAACCTCTTGGGCTACTCCGTGGCCGAGATACTAAAGGCCAACGGGCACACTATCACTAAGGTCAACCTTGTGAATGACAGGGGAATACATATCTGTAAGTCGATGCTCGCGTGGAAGAAATTCGGCGGCGGCGAGACTCCCGCCTCCTCGGGCATGAAGGGCGACCACCTCGTGGGCAAGTACTACGTGGCGTTCGACAAGGCATACAAGGCCGAGATCAAGGAACTCATGGCTTCCGGTATGAGTGAGGACGAGGCCAAGAAAGAGGCCCCGATAATGAAGGAGGCGTCGCAGATGCTGCGCCTGTGGGAAGCCAAGGATCCCGAGGTTTACGGCATGTGGGAGATGATGAACGGCTGGGTGTACGAAGGTTTCGCCAAGACATACAAGGCCATGGGCGTCGATTTCGACAGAACATACTATGAGTCGCAGACCTATCTGTTGGGCAAGTCGCTCGTGGAAGAGGGCCTGAAAAGGGGCGTCTTTTTCCGCAAGGATGACGGCTCGGTGTGGGTCGACCTTACCGATGACGGTCTCGACCAGAAGCTCCTGCTGCGCGGCGACGGTACGTCGGTCTACATGACCCAGGACCTGGGGACCGCCTACCAACGGTTCACCGAATACAAGCTCGATGCGCATATATATGTCGTTGGAAATGAGCAAAATTACCATTTCCAGGTGCTGAAACTCATCCTCGGAAAGTTGGGCTACGATTGGGCCGAACATATATATCACCTTTCCTATGGAATGGTCGAATTGCCCGAGGGTAAGATGAAATCCAGGGAGGGTACGGTGGTCGACGCCGACGACCTGATCGACGAGATGGTGGGCACGGCCCGCGAGATGTCGCAGGAGCTGGGCAAACTGGACGGCTACAGCGAGGAGCAGGTGACCGAAATATGTAATATGGTGGGTCTCGGGGCGCTCAAGTACTTCATCCTCAAGGTCGATCCAAAGAAGACTATGCTTTTCGATCCGAAGGAATCCATCGACTTCAACGGCAATACGGCTCCCTTTATACAGTACACCCATGCGCGTATCTGTTCTATCCTGCGCAAGGCGGAGGAGGCGGGGATAAAACCTTATGCCACAGTGCCTGCAATGGGTATGGTCAAGGATGAAACGGAGTTGGTCAAGAACCTCGTGGATTATCCCGAGGTAGTGAGGGCCGCGGGCGAGAACTATTCCCCGGCGCTTATCGCCAACTACGCCTACGAGCTGGCCAAGGAGTTCAACGGCTACTATCACGACTACTCCATACTCCGCGAGGAGAACGAGGCTGTCAAGGTGATGCGCCTCACGCTTATAGCACAGGTGGCGAGGGTTATCTGTTCGGCCATGGCCCTGCTGGGCATCAGCGTACCGGAGAGGATGTAGGTTTTGTATTGCGGGTGGTTCAGCCCGTTATATATACTGCAAATTAAGGCCGCCCCGAGGGGCGGTCTTAATTATTTATGGCTTATTATCAGGAAGTTGTGCTGTAATAATTATGATTATTTTTGTAAACTCCGAAAATATAGGTTATAAAAATATATTATCGCAAGACGTAGGCCGGGCGCTGCTTTGGGGCTACTGTGATATATAGCTATACGCCTCCACTACCTCTATCACCTTGTCGTCATAATCCAGCAGCTCCTCGCGGCCCGAGGTTACGATCACCCCCCGCTTGAGGCCTGTGTGGACCATGGCGGCGAGGGTGGCGTCGACCTTGGCGGAGAAATTATCGTGGTCGAGGGTCATGGCTACCTGTAGCACCTCCCTCGGTTCGCCGTTCTCGTAGGCCACGAAGTCGCATATCCCCGCCTCGGCATAATAGAAAATATCACGGTACTTGCGTCTGAGCGCGAGATAAACCACATTGGCGAAGAGGCGCTCCTGAAGAGTGTCGTCGGGAATGGTGGCCTCGGCCAGGAAAGAAGTGTCGGTAACCATCACCCTGCGGGGATTGACGTTCTGCTGCGCCTTCGGCGCGAGCCTGGGAATGAATTCCACTATGCGGGCTTCCTCCAAGGCGGCGAAATGTTCGGTGACCGTGCTCACGGCCTTTATGCCCAGTGTATTGCGCACCTTGTTGGCGGATATCATATCCGTGCAATTGGACAACAGGTAGCCCGCCACGCGGCGTAGGGTCGTGGTGTCGCGGATACCGTTCTTGATGATAACGTCGCGGTTTATCCCCTCGGTCAGCAGTTGGCGCACGGCGTTGTCATAACCGTTGCCATTGAGGTTGCCCCCGGAGGGCATATTGTCGGGGAAACCGCCGCGCGACATATATTCCGACAGGGCACTCTCCGACGCGCCCTTGTGCGTGATGTTGAGGTATTCGCCGAAAGAGAACGGATAGACCTCGCGGATCACTGCCTTACCCTTGAGTGGCATCTGCCCGATTGCGAGCGAATGGGGCGACAGCGTGGCCGAGGCCACAACCTTGAACTCCTGGTCGACCTTGCGGGCGATGTACTCCTGCCAGCCTCTCACGGCGTCGATCTTGTCGAAAAACAGTACCCCCTTGCCCGACTCGGTGATAAGATCGTCGAGTTTGTCAAAGTCGTCACCGTCGAAGCCGTACAGGCGCGGGTCGTCGAAATTGACGTACCACGCCTCGGGATAATCCTCGTTTAAGAGCTGAAGCATCACCGTGGTACGTCCGCAACGATAGGGGCCTGTGATTATCAGCGCCTGCGTGGTGAGGTAGGGCATCGAGGAGAGCGCCTCGCGTCTTACGCCGGGGCTACGCTGCTGTATGCCAGAAGATTGGCTCTCGATGACTTTGCGGATGAGTTGCTTGGATATCATACGGCTCTGGGTTGGTTGCTGAGTCTATGAGCCAAAGGTAGAAATATTAATTTTAATATCAAATAAATATATAGCTTTATAAGCTACATATTATAATAGAGAGACGAATGCCCTTTAAACAGCAATCTGGGGCGTGATTGGGTGTGTGCGATTGGCTATTAATAGCAGGAATATTACAAAAGAAAGGGCGGCCAAATGGTCGCCCTTTCTTGTAACATATCAATGTATCTCGCCTATTTAGGGAATCCCACCGGATGGCAAAGCATAAGGGTCTGGGGGTCTTTGAGCTTCAGGGCAGTGCTTATGACGCCTTTATCCATCATGCCACGTGGATATGTCACCATTCCCACGCCCGAGCAGAAGAGCGAGATGTTCTGCGATACGATACCCGCATCCATGGCCGGAGTCTTGCCGTCGGTGTCGGTCACAAGCATAACCACTACAGGGAAATCCTTCGTTGGCCGTACGTCGCCCGAAGATACGGGGACGAGGGCAGGTGCCTTATGATCAAAGAAATACGATCCGTCCTTGGTGCACACGTACAACTTCACATCCTGTTTGTTCATTGCCGAGGGAGCGGTGCGCAGGCCCTTATCCGGGCGGTTGATGCCGTTGGCGGCCCACATCAGGTCGGAAAGGTCCTGGGTGGAAAGTTCCTTGGCCGAGGCCGTCCTTGTCGACTGCCTCTTAGAGAGCGCCTCCATTATGTTCACGCCTCGTTTCAGGTTGGGGGCATTGAGTTTGATAGTGGTCATATTAGCAGGCGTTTGTGCGCCGAGGCCGGAAACTATCCCGACCATGGCCAGGATGGAGATGATGAACTTTTTCATAGTGTATTGTGTTTTAGTGTTATATGCCGACTTGGTACCCTGCAAAGTGGGAAAACTTATTGTAAAGATATAAAATTCATGCGAAATACGACCCCTGTAACGCAGAAAACCCGCACATGACAGCCCTCTAAGGGGTCGTCGGGCGGGTTTTCTACATGGTAGGCCGGTCTCGGCGAGGCGGCCAGGTAGGGAAGCAGGAAAAAATTTCCGTATGCCTGTGTCTGCGCTTCCTCTGTCGTATCCGATGTTTTCGGCAGACCTTCGGCCTTACTTCTTTGCAGCCTTGAGCAGCGAAGCCTTCATAGAGGCGATATCGTCCTGGAAGGCGAGGATGTCCTCTTCGTGTTCCAGTTCCTCGGTGAGGATCTCGACGGCCATGTTGTATGTGGCGTGGTCCTTACCTTCGGTCATGGCGATGATCTCCTCATAGCGCTTGATGGCGCAACGTTCGCCGGTGAGGTTCTGCGCGAGGACGGCCTCTACGCCGGGATCGAGCGGAGCTTCATAGGCGCACTTAGCCATCTTGGTCCACTGCACGGGGTTGAGTACGGGAGTGCCACCCAACTGAATGATGCGGGTCACCAGCCTATCGGCGTGTGCGAGTTCTTCGGTGGCGTGCAGTTCCATTTCGGCGGCCACATTGCCCCTCATAAAACCTTCGACCACCTTGGCGCCGATCCAGTACTGGTAGTAGGCCAGCCACTCTTCGCTCAGGGCGCAGTTCATAACTTCTATAAGCTTCTGTACGTCAATGTTCAGATTTTCCGAGCTTCTCTTTTTCATGTCTTATAATGTTTATAGTTTTCTTCGGCCGAACGTCGGCCGTATTCCGGGAAGGGCTATAAACAAAAAGGATGCCGAACGGTCTCCGGCATCCTCTGTTGGGGTGTAATATGGTATATACTAATACATAGTGTAGGTATCCTTGGTGTCTTTCATGCCACGCCCGCCGAGGTATTGCGTGAGATTCCCGGTCACGGTGAGCTTGCGCTGGATGTTGTTGTCTGCGTTATCAACCAGGTTGACGTTATCGACGATATTTGTGGTCAACTCCACGGCGATACACTTCGCGGGATCAGTCTCGTCGTTCTTATCGGCGATAAGTACATTGGTGCGGGTTGTCCATGGCTCGACGAAACGCGAGTCGGTGGCCTTGTCGCTACCCTCTACCGCGCCCACGATAAAGCCCGCGACCCACTTGTCGGTCTCGTCGCTGGTGAGAGCCAGCACCTCGCTTACGGTGTAGGGTTTGTACTTGTGGCCGCTGTATGGAAGGACCCTTATCTGGAATACCAGGGGCTCATAGGGCTGTATGGCGGTGGAGCCGGTGGTGTAACCTTCCGATCCGTAGGCATATTCGGAGGTGAATACCATGCGTGCGGAGTCGCTGTAGTGCAGTTTCTCGGTCATTGCCTTGTACACGGCGTCGATCATGCCGCCCTTGGAGGGCTTGTAGTATGTGGGCTGATACTTGCTCGATGTGGAGTTGCCGTCCGAATCGTAGGGGTCTACAAGGATATTGTGTACGACAGCTGTATCTCTTATATTGGTGTCGAACATGAAGCCGTCGAGGAACGAGATGGTGTAGTTGAAGTACGTCACGGAGTCCTTGCCAATTCTGGCAGAGCCTGGGATAGAATCGACTATATCGCAATAGAGATACGGTTCGATGGCGTCGCCAATGAGGTTCAATCCCCACTCTTGGGCGCGGGCTATCACCTGATCCTGTTCTTCAACCTCGGGGTCGGGGACTATCTCGGTTATGGTGGCGGTAACGATAAGGGGCGCACCGCTGTATATCGATCTATAGGCAAACCCGGAGGGGAATGTAGTGGAGTAGGTCCCCGCCGCGGCCAGCGCGGGGGGGATGAATATTGTCCACACCTCGCCCGGCTTCATCTGTTTGAGGGCCAGGTATTCGCCTTTGGGTATAGCGTAGTTGCCGGATTTGAGCTGGAAATATTGGGGCGTGTAGTGGCCGAAGCGGCTGTATATGCCGAGGAGCTTGGCCGTGTCCTCGCTGCGGGTGGCGTAGGCGTCGCCGCTGATGAGGTATCCGGTATAATCAACCCTGACCCATTCGCCCTCGGCGGGGGTCTGGTCGGAGGTGGCGGGAGCGGAGCTCTTTATCACGTATACGCCCTGTCCGTCAGGCAGTTCTTCGGCCTGGGGGTAGTTGGCCTCCATCCAGGCCTTGAATGACTCGGCTATCCTGTCATTGGGGTCTTCCGACTCTTTTTTCGCGCATGAGGATACCGCGATTACTACCGCGAGGAGAAATGCTATGACCGCTCTGTGTTTCATCAAGTGAGGGGTTATTGTTTGGTTACGTCGATGATCTTAACCGCGAACACCGTAGGCGTATTTTTAGGAAGTATACCCATTTCTTTCTTGTCGTAGCAGAGGTCGGAGGTGAGGAATACCTGCACCGAGTCACCCATCCGGGCCCCCTTGAAGGCACGGTCGAGCCCTGTGACCACTTCGCCGCTGCCGACCCTTGTGGTTGTGGGTCCGAACGTCCAATATTCGGTGTTCATTCCGGCCATCAAACTTGCCGCTACGGCGGCGATATTGGTGCCGAATATCGTTCCCAATCCGCTCCCGCTTTTGAACGTGTAGCCGACATAGTTAAAGGTGATCTGGTCGCCCGTTGCCGCTATAGTCGAGGTTTCATAGTCGACGCGGCTGCTGTTTACAGTCCAGCAATAGGCGCCTCCGCGTATCTCGTAGGTTTTGCTGCCGAGGAAGCTCACTATCGAGGACTTCTGCGTGTCGATTATGTCGTCGGCCCCGCACCCTGACAGGGTCGAGAGCAGCAACAACGCCGCCACGCATGCGATATGACCTTTGAGAGATAGCCTCATAACTCGACAAAACTACTCTTTTTTAATTAAATCCGCAAGACTGCACTCTGTTATAACTGTGTGAGTCATGTTTTATTGCCTGCGGCTGAAAAATAGTCTTAGGTGGGGGCGGCTAATGGTACGCTATTTGGAATATATCCCACACAAGGAACTATCACACAATTCAAAAATAGAAAATTATGGAAACATTGTACACAGCCGTGGCTACATCCACGGGCGGACGCGCTGGCCACGTGGCCTCGTCCGACAAGCTTATCGACTTCGAAGTACGCCCGCCCGCAGAGATGGGAGGCCCCAAGGGTGGCTACACCAACCCCGAGCAGCTTTTCGCTGCGGGTTATGCCGCCTGCTTCGGCAGCGCCATATCTCACGTCGCACTTAACGATTACAAGAAGAGGGTCGACCCCGAAGTGACCGTGAAGGTGAGCATCGGCCGTATCCCCACAGGTTTCGCCCTCTCGGCCGAGATCGAGGCTAAGATCAAAGGCGTTGACTTCAAGACCGCCGGAGAGATCGTGAAGGCCGCCCACCAGCTTTGCCCCTATTCCGTGGCTACGCGCGGGAATATGGAGGTGAAAGTCAAGGCTTTGCCGGCGGAATAGTTCCAGGCGTGTAAAAAGGGCGCGGCCCGTCCGGAGAGGACGGGCCGCGCTTATTTCGGTCGGGGCTTCATGCCCGTTTACCTCAGCCTCGAGCCTATCAGGTGGATGAATTCTTCGCGGGTCTTGGTCTGCGACAGGAACACGCCGGTGAATGCCGAAGTGGTGGTGGCGGAGTTCTGCTTCTGCACCCCTCGCATCTGCATGCACATATGGCTGGCTTCGATCACCACGGCCACGCCCATGGGGTTGAGCGCTTCCTGTATGCAGTCGCGGATCTGTACGGTGAGCCTCTCCTGTACCTGCAGCCTCCGGGCATAGGCCTCGACAACCCTCGCCACCTTCGACAGCCCCGTGATATAGCCGTTGGGGATGTAGGCCACATGGGCCTTGCCGTAGAAGGGGAGCATATGGTGTTCGCAGAGGGAGTAGAGCTCGATATCCTTCACCAGTACCATCTGCTTGTATTCCTCGCTGAACTTGGCCGAGAGTAGTATATCCTTCGGGTCCTGTTCGTACCCCTGGGTGAGGTAGCACATGGCCTTGGCTATGCGCTCGGGGGATTGGAGTAGTCCCTCGCGTTCGGTGTCTTCGCCTAGGATGCGCATGATTTCGCGGTAGTGGGTCTTGAGGCTCTCTATCTTCTCGGGGGAGAACTGTTCTTCCTTGTTGTAGTTCATATCTTTGGAGTCCATGTTACTGTTTTTTACGCCCTTCCGCTCTCTTAGGAAGAGGGAAGGCAAAGGTACGAAAGCCCCGGTTAAATCACACAATATTTCGGTTTTTTATGGCAATACCGCTTAAAAAAGTTAATTTTGCACCCATTCAGTCCCACCGGGCATTATGAGCGACCAGAAGAACATATCCATAAAAAACAAGCGCGCGACGTTCGACTACGAGATACTCGAACGTTTCGTAGCGGGTATTGTATTGACCGGCACGGAGATCAAATCCCTGCGCCTGGGCAAGGCGTCGCTCACGGATTGCTACTGCTACATACATAACGGGGAGCTGTTCGTGCGGGGGATGAATATATCCGAATACCACTGGGGCACGTATAATAACCACGCCCCCAAGCGAGAGCGCAAGCTGCTGCTCAACCGCAAGGAGATAAATAAGCTCGTCCGCGCCACTCAGGATAACGGGGTCACCATCGTGGGACTGAAGCTGTTTATCAACGACCGTGGGCTGGCCAAGCTCGAAATAGGGCTCGCCAAGGGGCGCAAGAACTACGATAAGCGCGAATACATAAAAGAGAAGGACGCCAAAAGGGAGCTCGACAGGGTTTTTCGGAAGTAATCCGGCCTGTAGGCGGGAAGTTTTAGAGGACAAGAGGGAGGCAAAGGAGATGACATTTTACGATGAGGTTATAAAATACGATTGGGCGGAGGTGCAGGCCAGGATATACGCTTCGACCCCCGAACAGGTGGAGAAGGCGCTGTCTAAGGAACGCATCTCTATGGACGATTTCATGGCCCTCGTGTCGCCCGCCGCCGAGACTTACCTGCGCGAGATGGCCGCCCGCAGTTACTCTACCACCCGCCGCCGTTTCGGCAATACCATACAGCTTTACGTGCCCCTCTACCTGGCCAATATGTGCCAGAACCAGTGCGTTTACTGCGGTTTCAACGCCGCCAACAAGATACACCGCTCGGTGCTCACCCCCCAGCAGATCCACGCTGAGGCGCAGGCCATCAAGCGTGACCCATTCCGCCACATACTGCTGGTTACGGGCGAGGCGCCGCGTCATTCTGGCGTGAAATATATCGGCGATGCGATGGATATCATGAAGGAGTATTTCGAGCAGATATCCATAGAGGTGCAACCTCTGGAGGAGGACGAGTACCGCTACCTGATGGACAGGGGGCTACATTCCGTGTACGTATATCAGGAAACATACAACCGCCTGCGCTACCCGGCCTATCATCTGGGCGGACGCAAGGCCGATTACCGCTACCGTCTCGAAACTGGCGACCGCCTCGGAGCCGCCGGAGTGTATAAGATAGGCCTCGGCAACCTTATCGGCCTCGAGGACTGGCGCACGGAGGCTTTCTTTACGGCGCTTCATCTGCGCTACCTCGAAAACAAGTTCTGGCGCACCAAATATTCGATAGCTTTCCCGAGGTTGAGGCCCCACGCGGGCGAGGAGGGATTTAACCCCGACCACCCCGCCTCGGAGAGCAACCTCACGCAACTCATCTGCGCCTACCGCCTGCTGAGCGAAGATGCCGAGCTGTCGCTCTCCACGCGCGAGAGCGCTGCGTACAGGGATAAGGTGATGCCCTTTGGCCTCACGGTGATAAGCGCCGGGTCGAAGACCACCCCCGGGGGATATGCCAATCCCTCGCCCGAACTGGAGCAGTGGTCGATAAACGACTGCCGCTGCCCGCAGGATGTGGCTGCCGCCGTGCGTGCCAACGGCCTGGAACCGGTATGGAAGGACTGGTCGGGATTTATGCAGGAGGCGAATATCTGATCCTGTCTCGCTTATTTCAGTAAAAAAGCCTTATCATTGTAATATGAAGATGGCAGATATAATCAATGGACGTTGTGGTTGGTGCGGGAGCGACGAACTGTATACGAGATATCACGATGAGGAGTGGGGCAGATTGGTCACCGATGACAAAACCCTGTTTGAATTTCTCACCCTCGAAAGCGCTCAGGCGGGATTGTCATGGATCACCATTCTCAGAAAACGCGAAGGCTACCGAAAAGCCTTTCATGATTTCGATGTGGAGAGGGTGGCTCGGATGACTCCGGAGGATGTCGAACGGTTGACGCAGTTCGACGGGATCATTAAAAACCGGCTGAAGATAGCCTCGGCGATCACCAATGCGAGAGAATTTATCAAAGTACAGAAGGAATTCGGCAGTTTCTATAACTACACGTTGTCATTCTTCCCGGAGCGACGACCGATAGTGAATAACTTCAAATCTTTGGCTGAAATTCCCGCCACATCCCCCGAGTCGGATGCCATGAGCAAGGATATGAAAAAACGAGGGTTTAAATTCTTTGGCTCTACCATTTGTTATGCCCACCTCCAAGCCGCAGGTTTTATAAACGACCACCTGGTAGGGTGTTTTTGCAGGAGAGAGGAGTGAGCTCGTTATAAATAGAGTATGCCCGTGTGGCATTTTGAAACATATATAATTTCACGATCATGGAATATACCGCTGAACTGAAAAAATACGCCTCTGTGCCGACCGTAGCGCAGGTGGCTGCCGCCGTGGCCGAGGCCGGAAAGAAAGTGGGCGCGAACAGTAACGCTGACGTATACAAGCGGTGCTTCGCATGCTTAGACCTAACCTCCCTAGGTGTGGCCGACTCGCGCGCGAGCGTGGCGGCATTCGCAGGCAAGGCCGCAAGGCTCAGGGGCGACTTCCCGTCGCTTCCCCACGTGGCCTCGGTGTGTGTGTTCCCGTCGTTCGTCGACGCTGCGGGCCTCGCTGTGG
The DNA here is from genome assembly GCA_031553875.1 of Rikenellaceae bacterium. Lineage (GTDB taxonomy): Bacteria > Bacteroidota > Bacteroidia > Bacteroidales > Rikenellaceae > JAVBKU01. The sequence continues at coordinate 26,719 of JAVBKU010000008.1, forward strand.
GCGACTCCGATATTCCGATTACGGCTGTTGCCGGCGGGTTCCCTTTCCCGTATACCTACGTGGAAGTTAAGATGTTAGAAGTGGCTATGGCTGTTGAGAACGGGGCCGATGAAGTCGACGTGGTAATGAATGTGGGCGAATTCCTCGACGGGAATATAGAGGAAGCAGGTAGCGAGATAGAGCTCCTTGTCGATGAGGCGGGCGAGGACGTGGTGCTCAAAGTGATAATAGAGTCGGGAGTGCTGGGTACGCCCGAAAATATATATAAGGCTGCTCTGCTTGCTTGCCATGCGGGGGCCGATTTCGTCAAAACCTCGACGGGTAAAGCCTCCGTGTCAGCCACTCCCGAGGCCGCCGTGGCGATGTGCGTGGCGATAAGGGATTACTATAAGGCGACCGGCCGCAAGGTGGGCTTCAAAGCCGCCGGCGGGGTGAAAACCGCTGGAGACGCGGTCATGTACTACACCATAGTGCAGAACATTCTGGGTGAAGAGTGGTTATTGTCTTCGCTATTCCGCCTCGGGGCCAGTTCCCTGGCAAATGAGCTTATCAGCACCATAGAAGGTAAAGAGGTTAAATATTTCTAAAAGGGGCTGACCCCTTTATAGTAGCCTTGCCTTCTGTTCCCTACTTTTAGCTTCGCTTTCATTTATCGCGACTCGGCATAGTCCGCAAGCGGCCTTTGCCCTCACTGCTCGAAATGTTGTCATTGCCGCAAAAGTAGGCAAAAAGTCTAGCCGCGTCTTCTGCCGGGGTCTCTTCCGGGAGCTTCCCTCGTTACACGATAACTGAGGGCGATCTCCCTCACGAGACCTGTTTCCGGCAGAAGCCTGAAGCGGCGGATTATTTTGATATTTCGGAGGGTAATTTGATAAGTACAAACTTCGTATTACCCAAAAAGATCGTCCGCGGCAACCTTTGCCGCGGACGATCTTTTTATTATTGTATGCTAACTTAACTCCTGACGTCCGCCCGGCATAACGTATTTTATCCCCCGCAATTTTAAAAACCGACCTGTGAGTCGTAGGTTTTTGCGCTCTTAATGCGACATCAGGTCGCGGGGATTGTATATTTTCTTGTGGTTTTTGCCACGAATCCTGTAAAATGTTTCGTTTTCGCGTAACACTTTCGTATAAAAATCCATACATTTGCCAAAATCACCTAAAAAAACACGCTAAAATAAAACACGTTATGAATGTAACTCAACTAATGAATGAGCTGGAGCGCAAGCACCCCGGCGAGAGCGAATACCTGCAGGCCGTACGCGAAGTGCTTGTTACCATCGAAGAGGTATACAACCGTTACCCCTCTTTCGAAGCGAACAAGATTGCCGAGCGCATCGTCGAGCCCGACCGTATCTTCACCTTCAAGGTGCCCTGGATCGACGACGCCGGAGAGGTGCAGATCAATATAGGTTACCGCGTACAGTTCAACAACGCCATAGGCCCGTACAAGGGCGGTATCCGTTTCCACCCCAGCGTTACCCTCTCGACCCTCAAGTTCCTTGGCTTTGAACAGACGTTCAAGAACGCCCTGACCACACTGCCCATGGGCGGTGCGAAGGGTGGCTCCGACTTCAACCCCAAGGGTAAGAGCGACCGCGAAGTGATGCGTTTCTGCCAGGCTTTCATGCTTGAGTTGTGGCGCCATATCGGCCCCGAGACCGACGTGCCCGCGGGCGATATCGGCGTAGGTGCCCGCGAAATAGGCTACCTCTACGGTGCATATCGCAAGCTGGCCCTCGAAAATACAGGCGTGTTCACCGGTAAGGGCCTCTCCTACGGCGGCTCGCTGATCCGTCCCGAGGCTACCGGCTTCGGTGCCGTGTACTTCGTGCGCCAGATGCTCGAAACAGCTGGCGACAAGCTCGTCGGCAAGACCGTGTCTATCTCAGGCTTCGGTAACGTGGCCTGGGGCGCGGCCCTCAAGGCTACCGAGCTAGGAGCCAAGGTGATCACCATCTCCGGCCCCGATGGTTACATCCACGATCCCGCCGGTCTGAACGACGAGAAGATAGAGTTCATGCTCAAACTGCGCTCTTCGAATAACGACGTCGTGGCTCCGTACGCCCAGGAATTTCCGGGTTCTACCTTCCACGCGGGCCGCAAGCCCTGGGAAGTTAAGGTGGATATAGCCATGCCTTGCGCCATCCAGAACGAACTCAACGGCGACGATGCCGCCAAGTTGATCGCCAACGGCACGAAGATAGTAGCCGAGGTATCTAACATGGGCTGTACTCCCGAGGCTATCGAAACATTCCTCCACAACAGGATACTTTACGGCCCCGGTAAGGCGGTTAACGCCGGCGGCGTGGCCACTTCAGGCCTCGAAATGAGCCAGAACTCTATGAAGATCTCCTGGAGCGCCGAAGAGGTGGACCAGAAGCTCAAGGGTATCATGTCTTCGATCCACAATGCCTGCGTAGAGTACGGCACAGAGGGCAAGTACATCAACTACATGAAGGGCGCCAACATCGCCGGCTTTATGAAGGTTGCCAAGAGTATGGTAGAGCAGGGTGTGATCTAATAAGAGCGCACTCGAATAATAAAGGCCGCCCTCATTGAGGGCGGCCTTTATTTATATGTACGGGTCGAGGTATCGTAAACTCCCGGGACGTTCTTTCAATCTCCGGATAGTCGTCGTCTTAGACTCCGATTATATCCTTGAGTGTAGACCTCAGGCCCATAACGTCGATGGGTTTGGTCATAAAGCCGTTACAGCCTGCTTCGAGCGCTTTCTTGCGGTCCTCTTCGAAAGCGTGCGCCGTGAGGGCGATGATGTAAACCTCTTTGTCGGTTTCGCGTATCTTGCGGGTGGCTTCCAGTCCGTCCATAATGGGCATCTTGATGTCCATAAGGATCAGGTCGGGACGGGGGCCGCCCAAGCACAGTTTGACCGCTTCTTCCCCGTTGACAGCCCTGACGAGGTTGTAGCTTCTCCTCAGAATATTAGACAGCAAGAGGTAGTTACTGTCGTTGTCTTCGGCAACGAGAATGGTCTTCATTCCCGCGCCGTTAGAGTCTGTGGTAGGTTGACTTGCCTGTATCATATTGTGTTATAATATTGTCCGTTCTTCTGTAAATTTCTGATTGTTAGGGGTAATTCAGAGACGATTATATGGCCCTGATCCTCACTCCGCATTTATGTCCATACAACTTCCCGGCCATATTTTCAATCGATCCGCCGTGTTACTATGCGCAAAGGTATCAAATTTAGCGAAACGATTAAATACGGCAAGAACATTTTTCCTTATCCGTTTCTTCCGTAATCCCCGAAAGAGAATTCTCTCTGTTATAGCCGTAACCGCTCCGCAGTTTCCTTTTCTTACGTGAATATCACCCTAACCTCTGTCAGACGCGTAGTGCGATAAGGCGCAGGTGTATTCCACAAAGTTAAAATTAATTGTGAATCTTCCGACGATTATAGTATTATAAGTTTGTGTTTTAGCAGATCTACGATCTTATTTTTCAGGGTCGGCGCGCTTATGGGCTTTGACACGTAGCCGTTGAAACCGCTTTTCATCACCTTATCTTCGTCGCCCTCGAACGCATGGGCCGTAACGGCAATTATGGGCACGTTCTTGGATATCTCGCGTATCTTCTCCGTGGCTTCGTAGCCGTTCATCCCCGGCATCTTTATATCCATTATCACAAGGTGCGGGGAGTAGATCTTGAACATCTCCACCGCCTGGCCTCCGTTTTCCGCGTGGACGAGCTTGTAGTCCCGGCACAGGATGGACTCGAACAGCCTGTAATTGCTCGGGTCGTCCTCGGCGACGAGCACGACGGGCTTGCCGTGGAGGGTTTCTATGGGTCCTGTAACTTCAGCAGTAGTTTCTCCGGCGGGCACCTCACAGGCGATAAGAGGTATGCTGAACCAGAAGGTCGAGCCCTTCCCGACCTCTGACTCCACGCCGATCTCTCCGCCCAACCGGGATATTATGCTCTCGCATATGGGCAGACCCAGGCCCGTGCCTTGCTTGAAGGAGTCGAGCTTTACGAACCGTTTGAATATCTCTTTCCGATCCTCGGAGGGGATACCCACTCCCGTGTCTTTGACGTAGAACATTATATTCCCACCGTCCTCCGTCTTACGGCAACCCATCTCTATATCCCCCTCTTGGGTGAACTTGATGGCGTTGTTGACGAAGTTGGAGATCACCTGGGTGAGGCGGTTCTTATCGGAGAGGATACATAGGCCCGGCACGGTTTCACCTATGGAAATTTCAACCCTGTCGTTGGCCAGCCTCACGCGCGAGCTTTGGGCTATCTCTGAGAGCATGGTATCTATGTTCACCGCCGCGGGGGTGAATTCGAGCGTGCCGGCTTCGATCTTCGACAGGTCGAGAATGTCGTTTATGAGTTGTAGCAACAGGCGGTTGTTGGTCTCAATTATGGATACATACTCCTTCTTTTCCTCTTCGTCGTCGGTGGTAGCCACGATACTCGAGAAGCCCACTATGGCGTTGAGCGGGGTGCGGATTTCGTGGCTCATGTTGGCGAGGAAGGCCGATTTCAGCCTGTTCGCCTCCTCGGCTTTGTCCCTTGCCTCGATGAGCTCTACCTCCAGCTTCTTGCGTTCGTTGATGTTCATCGATGCGCCGACCACCATAAGGGGTTTCCCTTCGCTGTCCCTCTGGCCCACGATCGCATAGCTCGCCGCCCAGACCACGCTCCCGTCGCCGGAGGGGCTCATGATCCTGAATTCCTTGAAGAATACGTCGCTGCGCCCGGAGATGAGGTTTTCCAGGGTCTCCTGCATCGGGATTATATCGTCGGGATGTATGTGGTCCAGGAAAGCCGCCTTGGACATTATTATATGGGGAGCGTCGAATTTCATGATATCTTTCATGAATTCCACGTCGCAATCCATCTCGTCCCTTCCCAGGTCGAGCGTCCATATGCTCATGCGCGAAGCCTGCTGTACCAGGCGGTAACGTTTGTTGAACTCCTCGGCCTTGATCTGGGCTTCGAAGGTCTCGGTGGCGTCGATAAGGAATACCTCGGCCACATCCCTGTCTTCGTCGTCGGTGAAAACCAGACGGTAGTAGTGGCGGTCGCCTCCCCGTCGGTCGGGCAGGGTGATTATCTCCCCCTCCTTGTGGGAAGTATCATCGTTGAGGTCCGCCCTTAATGCATCCAGCGCCGCCGACTCTCCCTTCGCCGAGCCCAGGACCTGCCCCACGACCTTCTCTCGGGAGACACCGAACAGGCTCTCGAAGGCGGTATTGACATCCAGCAACATGGAGTCGTAGACGTTGCCCTTCCTACCCCGGAGAACTTTCCTGCGGATATATACTAAGGGCATGTTGTTTATCAGTTGCCTGTAACGCGTCGACAGTTTCAACTCTTTTATGCGCAATTTCTGCCTCTGGACGAACAGCCGCAGTTGTACGGCCAACAATACCATTATCAGCAGTAGCACTCCCGCAACGATACTCACGTTCACCTTGTTCCTCTCCCAGAAGTTGGGGGGTCTGAGGTAGTAGGTGGCCCCCGATGGATAGAGGCCGAGGTCTATATTGTGTTGGTTGAGGTGTTGGTAGTTGAGGAACATACCCGGCTCCCCGGCGCGTATTATGGGTATTTCGCGCGCTTCGCGGCCGCGTATTATATCGTACAGGGCCCCGTTGACCTTAGATGCGAATTCGTCGAACCCCACGAAATACCCTCCTGCGAAATTACCGCTCTTAGTGTCGATATCGGTGAGCGTGAACACCGGAGTACGAGACATACCCGGTATCACGTTTTGCAGTCTTGCATTGAGGAACCGTTCGTCGCCGTCTCCTTTCTTACCGATACGCCAGGAGACGTATATCATACCCACCGTATTGTCATACGAGCTTAGGCTGTCGAAGAGGTTCTCAAGTGAGATGGAGCCTGAATTCACCGACACGAACTTCAATTCGGGGAATGATTTATTCACCACCGAGCTAACATCTTCCCGCACGCGAAGGTTTATGAACCTGCTGTCGTGTATCAGGGCCACCTTATTCATCTTCGGCAACAATCGTTGCATCAGTTCGATGGTCTCGCGCACGTAGTATGGCCGTTTTATGGCGGTGAGGTTATATTTCTTGGCCATATCACGCAGGGATATCAGCTCCTTGGGCGTGCAAGGCGCTCCGGCGAGTACATATTCGACTTTTGCGGGGATCGAGTCGCGTACGTCGCACAGTACCACCGACACATCTTTCCACAGGTCGTCCAGCAGGGGTAAACTCAGAAGCAGGGCGGGATAGGCCAGGCACACAACGGCTTTGGGCTTGCGGGGATACTTTGCACGGAGAGAATCCCTCATATTCTCCACCTCCGCCATCGAAGGCATTACGGAGATCGACAGGTCTTCGTTGATTACATCCACCACCTCCCCTGCGAAACGATGGGAGACGGCGTGGTGCATATTCAGCGCCCAGGTCTCGTTATGGTTGGCCGAGTTGAGCAGCAACACGTAACCGGAGCCCTGCGCGCTCTGGGCACCTGCGGCCAAGGGCAACGATGTTATAACCAATGATATGAATAGCGATATAACAAATTTCATAAAGCGATACGATGATAGAATAGGGAGATAATATCCACGAAATTATACAAAAAAATGGTTTTATAACCCTTATCCTGGCTCCTAAAATTGCATTTTCCAGTTATTTTATTGTCGTTATCACCCTGCAAATACCCGGCCTTATTTGAATTGACATGTTTAATTTATACATTTGCGCATGGCGGATGTGACTGGTTATTATCCCGTTCTGTAACAGCGGGTCTCCTTTATCATCTGCTGAAAGTATCATGTAAACAGGTTTAAAATAAGTTACCATTATGGCACGCAAGGCGGTTACCTATTTCATAAATGTGATATTTGTGGTCCTTACACTGATATTCGCAGTATTGTCCGTGTTCGGCTTCCTGGCAGGGTATGTCAAGCCGTGCGAAAGTTCGTTCATCCTGTTCATGGGGGTCTGTATGCCGTTCCTGTTGGCGATCGACCTTGTATTCCTGGTGTACTGGATGAAGGGGACGAGGCTCTGGCTGTTCGCTCCGGCCCTGGCGCTGTTGCTTAATATAGGCTTTATCATTTCCATATTCCAGATCACTTTCCCCAAGCCCAAGGGCCATGATATCAAGATAGCCACCTACAACGTCCACGGGTTCCGCTACGCCAAGTTCAACATTACCGTGGAGAACATAGCCCAGATAATGAGGGATGAGAAGGTCGACGTGGTGTGCCTCCAGGAGTTCAGTAGCGGCGGGAAATCTTATAATATGGACAGTATCCGCAACGCTTTCTATAACCTGCCCTATGTCTTTGCACCCGAGAACATGGGCCAGAAATACGGGGTAGCCATATTCAGCGGATTCCCGATACTGGCCACCTCGTTCACCGACTTCCCCGACACGGAGAACGGCGCCATGTGGGTGGATATCGACCTCAATAACCAGCGTGTGCGTATATTCAACAACCACTTCCAGACCACGAGCGTGAGCAGCAGTCGTCCGGAGATGGATATACTGCGCAACCTCGGCGGCTATGACCTCGGCGAGGAGAGGGCGGCATTCTCCACCATACTCTCGCGCCTCAAGGAGAACGGATGCATGAGGGCCGCGCAGGTCGAGCAGGTCAAGGCTATGGTCGACGCCACAGACTCTCCTGTGATAGTGTGCGGTGACTTCAACGACACTCCCTCGTCATATAGTTATCACGTGATGAAACGCGGCCTTAAGGATGGTTTCCGTACCTGCGGCAGGTGGTATGAGTACACTTTCCGCGGACTCGGCAACCTGATGAGGCTCGATATGATATTCCACAGTCCGGATCTGAAGGGTGTGAAATACTATTCCGTGCCCTATGAGTGGAGCGACCACAAGCCTGTGTTCATGGAGATGGTCGTGGATTACGACCTGTAGGAACTGCGGCCCTACGCCTGTTGTATTGTGGCGATAGGGAGCTTCCGGAGGTTCGTATAGACTGTACAAATATAACGCGCGGCCTGAAAAGGCCGCGCGTCTTATTTTGTATGAGTACATTCCCGGATGTACCGGTCGTTCCCGTATTATGCCTTAGCGGCCTTGGGTACGGAGAAACTGAATAATGACCCGCTGTTCTCGCCGTCGGATGAGGTGAACCACAGTTCGCCGTCGTTCATCTTCACGAAATCCTTGCACACCAGGAGCCCCAGCCCGGAGCCGGTTTCGTTGTTGGTGCCGAATGTGGAGTAGTGCGTTTCAGGGTTGAGCAGCTTGGCCTGGTCCTCGGCCTTGATGCCACGGCCCTTATCCTCTATATTGACAACCGCGAAACCGTCCTTCTCATCCACCCAGATCTTTATGTCGCTGTGATCATTGCTGAACTTGATGGCGTTATTGAGGAGGTTACGGATTATGGTCTTTATCATATCGGCGTCGGCGTGCACGGTGATATCCTTCTCAGGGCCGAGGCTTATGGTGATATTCTTAAGGTCGCCGATAGGCTTCGACACGTCGATACCGTCGTGCACCACTTCCATGATATTGAAATCTTGGTGGGCCACCTTCATGCGGCCGAGCTGGCTCTTGGTCCACTTCAGCAGATTATCCAGCAGGATGAACACCTCCTCGGTGGTATAGTTGGTCAGCGACAGCATCTCGAACATCTGCTCGCCGATCTTCTCATCGGGGAGGTTGTTCATGAGCATGTTTGTCATCACCTTGATCGACCCTATAGGGCCGCGGAGGTCATCGGCGATCACCGAGTAGAGCTTATCGCGGTTGGTGACGGTATTGCGCAGCTCCTCGGTCTTCTGAAGAATGAGCTGCTTGGCGGCGATCAGATAGATCTGGTGCTTGATACGGGCCATCAACTCGTCCCTGTTGAAGGGTTTGGATACGAAGTCGTTGCCGCCCGACTTGAAGCCCTTGACAACGTCGGTGGAGCTGTTGAGCGCGGTGAGGAATATTATGGGAATATCCTTGTATTTTTCGTCGGAACGGAGTTTTTCGGCCACGTTGAAGCCGTCCATGTCGGGCATCATCACGTCAAGCAGGATCAGATCCGGCTTCTCCTTCTCGACCATTTCGAGGGCTTCCGTGCCGTTCATGCCCGTTACGACCTGGTACTTCTCGTTCTTGAGTAGTACCTTTAAAAGTAGTACATTGGAAATGACATCGTCGACCACCAATATCTTGAAGTCGAATTTGTCGATGTCGATCTCAGCTTTTTTGCTCATTACAAGTATGGTTTAATACGGATTAAGGGGCTGAAACCTCCTGTATAACACATCACGCATGACCATTATAACAATAATCCCGCCCTTATTATGCATCTTGCAACCCCTGCAAATTATAACGATAAAAACAGGCTATTCGTATGCCGTTGTAGTTCAACGTTATTAACGCTGCCGGGTTACGGGCAAATGTAATTAACTTTATATGAAAAAAAGAAACTAATAGGATAAAAATATCAACAATTATCATAAAATCAGCCCTAACTGTTACAATGTGTTCTTAATCCTGCTTTGTTTGGGTATTCGGCACGATTCTGCGGATGGTTTTCGACCCATATAGAACAATTTTAGGCGCGGAGATATCTCCGCGCCTAAATTGTTCTTATCGCTCCTGAAATATAGAGTTTATGAGCCGCTCCTTTTAGCCTTCTCCCAGGTGCCGCGTCCCTTGTTGCGATAGAGATAAAAAGCGCCCCTCACCACATTCACATTCATAAAGAGGAAATAGTAGGGGATAAGCAGCAGCTTACCTACTATGCCTTTAGCGGCGACCTTGCCACCGCATATCCCGGCCACGTAGAACAACACCTGCAGAATGAGCAGGGTGATATATAGCTCCGGACGTGTGCCCACGGCTACAAGCGCGATATTCAAGAGCAACAGGGCGAACAGGGCCAGTGGCGCCAGCGACCAGCGCAGCACGCGGTGCGAGACGTATTGGAACGACAGTGTCCCGTAGCGGAAAATGTTGAGCAAAGGGCGCAGCCTCCAGATAGATTGCAGGCCCCCGGCCGAGATCCTCACCTTACGCTTGGCCTCCTCCTTTATGTTGGCCGAAGGCGGCTCCACGGCATAGGCCCCGGGGCAATAGGCAATCTTATACCCTCCGCGTGCGATTTCGAGCGAGAGGATAAAGTCGTCGAGCAGGGTGTCTTCGGGCAATGCCACGAACAGTGGCGTGCGTATGGCGAACAATTCGCCCGCGGCTCCCACGGCCGAATATAATCGCGAGTCGAGATCCTTGAGCGTCGACTCATATTTCCAGTAGATGCCTTCGCCCGCCGCCGAATCGACAGGGCCCTCGGCCACGATCCTCTTTTCGCCCGCCACGCAACCCACCTTAGGGTCCTCGAACGAGGTCACGATCTCCTCTATCGCCTCGGGGTTGAGCATGGTATTGGCGTCTGTGTAAACGGTCAATGGCGTGGAGATAAAGGGCATAGCCCTGTTGAACGCCGCCGCCTTGCCGCCGCGCCTGGGATCGAACAGGACAGTAACTTCGGGATACTCGCCGAGCAGTTCGTTGGTCCGGTCGGTGGTGCCGTCGGTGACCCACACTATGCGCAGGCGCCCCTCTGGGTAACGCAGCGCGCGCGTGTTGGCCATCTTGTCCTTTACCACCAGTTCCTCGTTGTAGGCGGCGATAAGCAGGGTCACTTCGGGAGCGTTGCCGGCCTCTGCGCCTTTGTAGGGGAACTCGCGGCGGCGGGGTTTGCAGAACAGTTCCTTGACCTTGACCATCGCGTAGAGCACGATCCCGTAGCCTATGTAAGAGTAGAAGACTACCAGGGCACAAACCCAGAAGATTATTTCGAGAGTTGTCATAATAGTATTGAGGGGGTAAGTGTATTTACAGAGTTATTTATGAGATATCTCAATCACAACTATTCATTATTGTGGCTATTACGAATAGAACAGCGAAAATCCAGAGCACGACCTTAAAGAATATCTTCACGCCATTGGGTCCCATAAAAAAGAGCGCGAGTAGAGATTTCCCAAAATTATCCATGCCGATATAGGATTGATTAAAGACGCTGCTTGCTATCCCTCCTTTACCGAATCGATCACCTTCTGCATCTGGTGTTGCCAGGAGAGGGTGCCGGTGATGGATTCGCGTATCTCGGAAGGGGTCATACTCAGTCCGCGGTAGAATTTCACCACGGCGTCGATATCCAGGGGGCTCTCGTCGTCGGGCGCCTTCATCACATAGGGCATGGTGTCGAAATCGGAGTCAGTCTCGGAGTAAACGAACGGGATGCCGCGTGCGGCGTACTCCCTGTTCTTGAGCGTCTTGATGCTGTCGATGCCGCAACGGTGTCGGGCCAGGCTTCCGATACCCATATCGGCCTGGGTGAACATCTCATCGAGTTCAGGGCCCGCCTTAGGCCCGAGGAACGACACTTTGTCCGTCAGGCCCCGCTCAACGGTCATATCCTTCAGCATCTCCAGGTGCGCCGGCACGCCGCCGCCCACGACCAGGAATCTCACGTCCTCCTCCTGGGGCTGTTTATAGTACTCGGCCATACCCGCTATCACCCTGTCGAACCCGTGCCAGAAGTGTATATCGGCCACGCCCATAAGCGACAGCACGCCAGGAGTGGGGTTCACGGCCTGTTTGAGGGGTATATGGTCGAAGTCGATACCGTTGGAGATGTTTATGGTGGACACCCCGAAGATGCGGTCGAAGTCGGTGAAGGTGACGATGCGGTAGAGTTGCCGGGCCATGCACCTGCGGAAAACCTTATCGGCCATCAGCATCATCTTGCGCTTTAGGGGCGACTGGGCATACTCGGGGTCGTAGGGGTAGGTGGGGATCTCCATCACGGTCTTCACGCCCTGCTTCCTTATCTTCTTCAGCCAGCGGGTGAGGAACGGGTTGGCGTTGTGGTCGGAGCGCATATAGATGAAGTCGATGCCGTTGTCGCGGATATAGCGCGTGAGGTCGGAGTAGTCGACCCTCTTGCGGATCTTACCCGTGATGCTCCGCCCGTAGTCGGCCGTGGTTTCCCCGCCCACGATCCTGCTTTGCTCCCCCGCGGGGGTCATCTCGAAGTAGCAGAGCCTGGTGTCGACCCCGCACGCGCGCATGGCCTCCACCTGGTAGGATATCTTCTTGCTGATGCCGTTGTGGGGCGCGAAACCGTGGAAAACTAAAAAAATGGCTTTCATGGATTATTATATTGACCTTGATTTGTCGGATGTATGCAAGCGCTATGCCGCAGACCGATACTGTTATACCGCCTTGCCCGGCTCGCACTTCACCGGTACCAATGGGCGGCCCGTAAGCACGCACAATAGCTTGGGTGCCACGCGGTTCATGACCCAATAGATGGCAAGACATACGCTCACCACCAGTACGGGAGCAATGAGATATATGGCCACCAGCGAGAAGTCGGTGGGAGGAGCCGTAACTTTCATCATCATACGCTTGACCAGGGTGAGCATCGGGTCGTGCGTGGCCAGGATGAAGAAGCCCACCTGCCGCAGGAACGCATAATTCCTTTCGGTGCCTGGTTTCTTGTTTTCGATGATCCGGGCGATTATATCGGCGGTGAAGATAGTGCCCACCACGAATCCTATGCGGTCGAGCCAGATAAAATAGGAGTTGTCCCTAAGCCACATGTTGGCCGCGAGGATAATGGGATAAAGGATGTATATACCTATCGAATATTTCCTGAACAGTGGCAGGAAGTCGACCTTGTTGATGCTGAACCACGCGCCCGCGGTGAACAGGGCTATGCTCTCCACGGCGAAGGCCTGCCCGGGAACGAACAGCCAGCCGATCATCATCACCACAGGAGCCACCCAGCGACCCCATTTTATTATCCAGGCTATTAGCGGGGAGATCAGCGATAGGACGATGAGGTTACGGATATACCAGAATTGATGCAGTATGGGGGTGCCGTTGCCGCCCTCCCAATCGCCCATATCCCAGAAGGCGCGCACGAAATCCATGAAACGGTAGTCCCTTACGGCAAGATTGTGCCCGGAGAGGAAACCGCTGAGATAGGGGATGCTTTCTATTATAAAATAGAGCGCCAGTATAAGCCCATTCCACAGGAAGTAGGGCAGTATGAGGGAGTAACGCTCTTTTTTGATCTTCTGGGCGTACGGTTTACCGTTGAGGAAGAAGAGGTAACCGGATATGAACAGGAATGTTGGTACTGCCGTCTGTGCTATCTCCAGAGAGAGGAGGAACGACACGAACCGGTAGACAGGGAAGTGGTCCAGGTCTATCATACCTCTGGTGGAGGAGTACGCGTGGATTAATACCACGTACATGATAAACAGGAAACGTAATACGTCTATGGTCTTTGACTGGGTGTCGTTATATCTCATGTGTTACCTGTTTCTTAAAGATGTAAGTTTCTCCCGTGCCTTGCCGATAATATCGTACTCGCCCGCTAATTGTATGTATCCCAGCCACACCACACCCGCAGCCGCGCCCTTGATGATAAGCGTCCATATCATGGGTGCCTCCGGCATCGTCGCGCTCAAAGCGTATAGTACTCCCGCTATCAACAGACTTACCACCACGGGCGAAACGAGGCTTTTCCAGAAGCCTCCCCACGGCAGGCGGAAGGTCTTGTAATACATCAGCCAGTAGCACTGCACAAAATTGATAGTAAACGATATACAGATACTCCACGCCACAGCCTCGAGCGACCGGAACACAAAGATACCGATAATTATCGCAGCTACGTTGAGTATGGCCGAAAGGGTGCCGCTCAAGAATAGTATCTTGGTCGAATTGGCCGCCTGGAATATCGATCCCGAGGTCGAGAGTATTATCTGCACGCCTACCGACAGGGCCAGTATGGTGAATACGGGCACCGACGGCTCCCACTGCGGGCCGAAGATGAGCAGGGTGATCTCCCTCGAAGTGAAAAACAGCAGGGCCGAGAGCGGAAAGCCGATAAAGGCTATGAACTTCACCACTTTGAGGTACGAATCCGACAGCTTGCGCAGGTCGTGCTGGAAATCGGAAAATATGGGGTGCATCACTGGCGAGATGACGTGCGTGATATTTTGCAGGGGCAGCATCATCAGGCGGTACGACTTCTCGTAATATCCCAGCGGAGCCATGCCCATGTAGCGGCCGATAAGCAGCTTGTCGAGGTTACGCGTGAAATAGTTTATGACGTTGAAGAAGAATTGATACATCGAGAACATGAATATCTTGCGTATCGGCTCGATGCCCGAGGAGGCCACTATGCGACGCGGATACTGGCGCAGGTTGATGAAGAAGAGTATCACGCTCGAGCATATCGGGTTGATAAGCAGGGCGTAGATGCCGGCGCCATTGAGCGCGGCGAGCACAGCCGCCGCGCCGCACACCGTCTGCACCGTGAGGCTTCGTACGGCGATGAACCTGAATCTCTTGGCCTTGAACAACAGGGCGTTGGGCACTATATTGACCGTGGCGAAGAAGAGGTTGATCGAGAGCAGGTGGCAGATGGTGAGCAGTATAGCCGACTTGTAATACATCGATATCAGCCACGAACAGCCGAAAAATACCGCCGCTCCCGCCGCTCCCGTCCAGAGTGTGAAGGTGAATATGCCGTCGAGGTCGCGCTCGTCGAGGTCCTTATGCTGTACGATAGCGGGGGTTATCCCAAGGTCGCTGAAGATGCCGAAGAAGGCGATGAACACCATCGCTACGGCCACTATCCCGAAGTCGTCGGGGGTCAACAGGCGCGACAATATACCGGCGACCGCCAACGAAATGACGATCCCGATATATTTCGATACTGCGGTGTAGAACACGCCTGTCACCAGCTGCTTCTTGACCGAACTCATTTACGCAAAAACTTTTTTAGGGGACGCTTGAATAATAGTACTGCCAATGTCTTGAATCTTATGTAGTCGTGATAGAGAGTTATACACCTCCATGCTATGCGCAGCCTCTGCCCCAGGGGCATGACCCATGCCCGGCAGACAGCCGGATTTATCATCTTCGTGGTAAAGAGGTGTATGGTCTCTTTTGTTTCGCTCTCCTTACCACGACCGTAGGCTATGAGCTCATCCACCACGGTGAGGTAGCCGGTGACGTTGCGCGTGGAGAAATTGGTGGTCATGGTCGAACTGCCCCTGACCCTGCGCTTGAAGAACGGCTCGGCGATAACGCCCGCCCTGCGCGCCTCCACGAAGCAGATGGCCGTGAACAGTTCGTCCTCATGGATTATTCCGGGGTAGAATTTAAGTCCTATACTTTCGAGATATTCCCTGCGTACCACGCTTAGCCATACGGGCGTGCGGAAACGGTGCTCGCGCATCATCAGGTTCATCAGGTCGACGCCCTTGTATACCTTGTCCTCCAGCCCGACCGAGCGGTGGTAGGCGTCCGTGGGGAACTGGTTGTCTTCAGCCCCGAACACGTCGGCGTCGAAGGCCACCAGATCAAGCTCTCCCGCCTTACACTTGTTGTAGCACTTCTCTAAGGCGGAGAGTTCGAGCAGGTCATCGCTGTCCATGAAATAGATATACTCGCCTGAAATTTTGGTGAGACCGGTATTGCGGGCCACCGACTGACCCTGGTTGGGTTGGGTGTAGACCTTTATACGGCTGTCCTTCTCTGCCTCCTCGTGCAGTATGCGAGGTGAAGAGTCGGTGGAGCCGTCGTCCACGATCACTATCTCTATCTCGCGCAGGGTCTGCTCCGTGATGCAGCGTATGGCTTCACGCACGAAATCCTGTGTGTTGTACACAGGCATTACCACGCTGACTTTTATATTACTTACGGACATATATCCCCTGCCGATAGTTTATTTACGAAAAAATTGTTTCATGGGCCGCTTCAGCAGCAACACTGCCAAAGTATTGAACCTCACATAATTGTGATACTTAAGCACGCACCGCCAAGCGATCCTGATCCTGTCACCGAGCGGCATGACGTAAGCCTTGTATACGGCCGTATTCAGCATCCTTGCCGTAAAGGTGTCGATAAGGCCTTTCACCTCCCTGTCCTTGCCTTTGCGGTAGGCCATAAGCTCGTCTGTCACGGTGAAATAACCCGTCATATTGCGCCACCCGAATTTTGTGGACATGGTCGAACCGCCCCTGATCCGGCGTTTGAAGAACGGCTTGGCGATAACGCCCACTTTGCGCGCCTCCGCGAAACAAATGGTTGTGAACAGGTCGTCTTCATGTATTATCCCGGGATAGAATCTTAGCCCTGTACCTTCCAGAAACTCCCTACGTATCATATTCATCCAGACGGGGACGCAGAAACAGTGCTTCCCTAACAGGATGCCCATAAGCTCCGTACCTTTATACACCCTGTCTTCAACCTCCAGGTGGTAGTAGTTGTCGCAGAATAGAGGATCGTTCTCGTCTCCGAAGACGTCAGCCTCGAAATTTACCAGATCCAAGTCATTGGCCTTACACTTGTTGTAACACTCCTCTAAGGCAGAGGGTTCGAGCAGGTCGTCGCTGTCCATGAAGTAGATATACTCGCCCGAGATTTTGGTGAGGCCGGTATTGCGGGCCACCGACTGCCCCTGGTTGGGTTGGGTGTAGACCTTGATACGGCTGTCCTTCTCAGCCTCCTCGCGCAGTATGCGGGGAGAAGAGTCGGTGGAGCCGTCGTCCACGATCACTATCTCTATCTCGCGCAGGGTCTGCCCTGTGATGCAGCGTATGGCTTCACGCACGAAGTCCTGTGTGTTGTACACAGGCATTATTACACTCACCTTCACATTATTCTCCGCCATCGAGCACTTACTTTATGCCTTTACCCACTCTTTTTTCTGTTGGTCGTAGCGCTTGATGACCCGGGCCGGATTGCCCACGGCTACACTGAACGAGGGGATGTCCTTGGTCACGACGCTTCCCGCGCCCACCTGCACCCTCTCGCCTATGGTCACACCGGCCACCACCACCGAGTTAGCCCCGATATGTGATTCGGCGCCGATGATCACCTCTTTGCGCACCAATTCCTGGGAGTTGGAATCGCATTCTCCGTCGCTGTAGCCGTGGTTGAAGCCCGAGATGAATACGTGCTGGCCCAGGCCCACGCGGTCGCCCATCCTGACGGGGCCGATAACCACCGAGCCGATGCCCACCCGGGCTTCGGAGCCTATGATGACGTCGCCCGCGCCGTTGTTTATGGTGGTGAAGTCCTCTATTAGGGAGTAGGCTCCCACGTCGAAGCGGTGCCAGGGGAAAACGTCGATGCGCGAGCGTCGCCTGCGTATCACGGCTCCCTTGCCCCTGTTATGTACGAACGGATTTACGAACCACCTGACCCAGAGCCTGGGGCGCGGGTTGCGGCTGGGCGAGATGAGCCACAGCACGAACTTTTTGAGGCGGGGATCACCCTTGATTTTATCTGTGAACGACATAATTGACAATTAGGGATAAAAATAAAAATTCATCTATAAATGTAAGTATAAATAATGATAAAAAATACGAGGCCCAGGAGATTTTCAGGCTGTTATGACGATTTTTTCGACGAATTTAATTATGCCCTGTTATCTATATAAAAATTCCTCCGTCGTTGGAGGCGGAGGAATAGGGTGCCGAATATCACGTAAGGCTTATGGCCGTTATATTTCTATGCTTTTATACACCTTGAGTAGCTTCTCCGCCGTCTTCTTCCATGAGAAACCCTTCACCCTGTCGAGGCCGTAGGCTATCTGGGTTTGTCTGAACGCCTCGTCGGTGGTTAGGCTCAGTATACGGTCGGCGATCTCCTCCTCATTGTTAGGGTCGACCATCACAGCTCCGGCACCCACTACTTCGGGGATGGCCGAAGTGTTGGAAGTCAGCACCGGCGTGCCGCAGGCCATAGCCTCAAGCGACGGTATGCCGAAGCTCTCGCGCAGGGAGGTGTAGAGGAACATCTCGGCCCCGTTGTATATGGCCGCGAGGTCGGAGTTGGGGATGTAACCCGGGAAGCGGAGCAGGGGCTTTATGTCTTCGATGTCTTGCTCTTTGAGTATCGAGTCGATGACCGGCTCTTTCAGGTCGGCGATAAGCAGGGGCAGCGGTTTTTCGGCTTTCCGGGCGTAGATGGCGTAGGCCTTGAGCGTGCGGGGCGTGTTCTTCTTGGGGTCGGTATTGCCCAGGAAGAAGATATATCTCGGGTCGGAGAGGTATTTATCCACCGTGGAGCGGAAGTCCTCCATGGGGCGGAAGTGCTTGCTGTAACCGTTGTGTATGGTCACCACCTTGTCGCCGGGAAGCTCGAGGGCTTCCATTATGCGCCCGCGTTCGAAGTCCGACACTGTGATCACCTTGCGACAGTCGGACAGAATACGCGGCACCACGATGCGTCGGTAGTACCATCCCAGATTCTGGTAGAGCGACTTGCTCGAACTCTGCCTCGGCTCCAGGAAGATTATATCGTGGAGGGTCAGCACCAGTGGTATTTTGATGTACATGGGCGCCGTGTTGCTGGTGCAGTGCAGTATGTCGGGCTTCACCTTTCGGAGCGCATCGGGCAGGGCCAGCTGCTCCCACATGGGGTAGGTGGGGCACTTTACCTCGATGATGTGCATATTCTCCGACTCCTCCAGGCAGCGGTCCTCGCCCGGACTCACGAATATGAAGTACTCGTTCTCCTTGTCGATCTTCTGCAGTTCGCGTATGGTCTCCAGCGCCACGAAATCCATACCGTGCTTGTTGGTCCTGAATATACGCTGGGCCTCGATGGCTATTTTCATAGTGTGAAGGTTTTCATGGTGCCGGGGGTATCCCCGGCAGGCTTGGAACTACTGTAACACGCCCGGCGTTTAATCCTCGGCGTGCTCGGTGTGGATGAACTTGCTATTGACCCCGCGCAAGCGGAACATATTGAGTATCATCATTATGCCTAATAACGGGATCTTCTTTATGGCTACCGAGAATTTCCTGTCGACCAGATAGTCGGGAATGGCTATACTGAGGCTGAACAGCAGGAACAGCAGCAATATCCACCACTTCACCGAATATATCCAATCCACCAGGCATATGGCCGCGCCGCACCCCGCGATGATAAACAGGGTCATCACCCTGGTCGGCATCATCCACTGCACCAGCTTGTCGGTGTAGTCGAGGTTGCCGCTGAATATGGCTCCGGGGAGGTCCTTTATGGAGTGGAACAGGATACTGAACTGTGCCGCGAGCCATCTCCTGCGCTGGTTGTAGAAGGCGGCGTCTTTGGTGGTCTTCTCGTCGAACACTATCACGTGGTCGAGGTATTCGATATATATACCCTGCTTGAGGAGCATCACCTCCAGCTCCTTATCTTCGCCGGCCGAGGAGGCATTACGGATATTCTTCTCGAACCACTTGTATTCAAAGGCCATCCCCGAGCCGATGAGAGCCGATGAGAGGCCCAGGCTCACGTGGCCCTTGCGGAAGATGGAGTTGTTCATCTCCTCGCTCACGGCGTCGAGCACAGCGGTGTCGGTGTTGAGGTTCTTGGCGCGGCGGTGGGTCTGTATGGCCTTGATACCGGCGTGGTAGGCGTTGTTGATCTCCTCGAGGAAGTTTTCCTGCACCACGTTGTCGGCGTCGAGGATCACCACCAATTCATAATCCGACCCCTTCAGCTCGTCCATGGCCAGGTTGAGGGCCTTGGCCTTGGAGCTGTCCTTGTATGCGGCACGGAACACCTTCACACCCATAGCCTCGAGTTCGAGGTTGGTCTGTTCCTCCATCTTATCGGAGATTACGGCCACGTCGTATTTATCCCTGGAGAACGTCTGCGAGAGGATCGACTCTACCGATTGCTTTATCACACGGTCCTCCTTATATGCGGGGAACAGCACCACCATCCTGTGGAGCTTCTTGGCCTTGGGGAACTTGCCCTTGGTGCCCCTGAGCGAGAACACGGAAAAAATAAAGATGTATGCCGTGGTCAGCAGCATAATAACGAAGATAACCGTTTCGATTACCTGAATGGCTGGGTAATAGGGGATCATAGTTGCATTTTATGTTTTACTGCGAAGAATCCTGCGCATCCTCTCCACACGGCGAAAGCCTGCGAGAACTCTCCCTTCAACAACATCGTTAAAAAATTCTTCGGCGCCGCTATAACCGTTTGGTACAGCACCGTGAGCCACCTCTGCACCCCGCGGCGGTTGCGCCACCCGTAGAGGAGCCTGTTTCGTGTAATGTAGTAGACCCTCAACGGGCTTTGTCTGCCCGTACTGCGGCTCTCCTTGTGGTAAACCCTGCACCGGGGCTCATACCAAATTTCGTACCCGGAATCGGTAATCCTACTCGACCAGTCTAATTCTTCGTAATATAGGAAATATATTTCAGTCATAGCTCCAACGCGCTCAATTACTTCACGTTTTACCATCATCGCGGCGCCGTGGGCGTAAGGCGAAGTGTGCGGCGTGTCGTACTGCCCGTTGTCGGGAGAGTCGAATCCTATAAGCGAATTGCGCAGGGTGACTCCCGACAGGGGGGTGTATCCGGCGAATTGTATATTGCGCGGAGGGTCGGCGAAGATTATCTTGGGCGATACGGCTCCGATCTTTGGCGAGGAGTCGAGCCTCTCACAAAGCGTGTGCAGCGAGTCATCCTCCACGAAAGCGTCGTTATTGAGCAGGAAGATGTAATCGCCCGTGGCTTCCGTGAGTCCCAGGTTGTTCCCCCCGGCGAAGCCGAGATTTTTTTCGCTGCGGATAGTTTTTATACCGGGGTATTTTTGCGCCAACAGGGCCGCCTCGTCCCTTTTCGAGGCGTTGTCCACGACGATTATCTCCATGGGCGAGGTCACGTTGCCCATGAGCGACTCCACCATCTGACATGTGTCGTCGAACCCGTTGTAGTTGACGGTTATGACCGAAATCTTTCCTCCCATACCGCTTATTTGTCGAATCTCAACCGGTGGGCATGTCCCTCGGCTATCTCCTTGTCATAGATGGGGCTCATGAAGATGAACGCCATGCTCATGTAAATTATAATACCGGTGGGAAGCTGTCCCAGGATCTCATTACCGTACGCCGACACCATGATACCGAATATCCCTGCTGTCAGCGCGGCGACAATTCCGCGCAATTCGGGGTCTTTGAGCCGGAACAGGGATAAATAACACCCCTTGAGCAGTGCGTAGAACAGTATCATAAGGTGCATGGCCAATCCGATTATCCCCGTTTCCGTCCAGATGAGCACGTACCACGAGTCGGTGGGTATCTGCGACAGGAAGGCGTTGGGTGCGTAGGCCTTGGCTTTACCGCCGCCCATTCCCAGCCCCGAGCCGAAGGGTTTATCCTTCATGTAGTCCCATAGCAGTTTCTGGTTATCCAGTCGTACGTTGAGCGAAGCGTCGTCCCTGTTGAACGTGCTTCGCATTCGCCTTATGAGCGCGTTGCCCTGCCCGATAGTCGTAAAATTAAAGAAGGCGAAGGCTGCAAAGAGGGCCGCCGCTCCCAGCAGCATGATGCTCGTACGCTTGGATATCATCAGGTAGATGGCATATCCTGTGAAGGGCACGATCAACGCCCCGCGCGTACCGGAGATGGTCATACCGTAAGCGGCAAGGAATGCCACAGCGAAGAAGTATAGTTTGTACCACTTGTTTTTACAGTATAACCCCACAATGGAAAATACCACCATCGCCAACCCCATCCCAGAGCCGAACGTACCCGCGTCGGTGTAGAATGAGAAGTAGCGGATACCCGAATAGATGATGTGGGTGGTCATACCCCCGCTCTCGTAGAGCCAGCGTTTCTCGAAAGCGTCGAATCCGAACGTGCGCTGTATCTGGGCCTTGAGTACCGCCGTGAGGGTCAGTATCGACCATATCACCAGGATCCTCTGCAGGTCCCTGTAGCGGTAGAAAATTATGGGGGTGAGCACGGCGGTGAAGAAGAAGTAGAGCGAGATACCTCGTATGGAGGTCATCCATCCCTGGATGGTCCCCATCGGGTTGAACAGCTCCATAAGACAGTAGATGAACCATATGAGGGCGGCGAACATCAGCCCCGTTTTGGCGTTCTTCCACGGTACCGCCTTGTAGCAGGAGCGTATGAGCAGCACCGCTATGGAGATCATTATCAGCGAGTCGAGCACCACGCCCCCCATCAGCGAGGGGATATAGCGTATCATCCCCATGATGTAGTAATTCAGGACGAACAGCGCGGTATAAGCCCAATAGGGACTGTTGAGGGCGTAGATGGCGGCGTAAAGCAACAGCGGCAGAGCCGAGAATATAAGGCCGAATATCAGGCCCATCTTCACAGTCACGTAGCCTACGGCGAGGGATCCGAGGAGTAGCCCCGTGAACATCACCGTCTGCGGAGAAAAAAACGCACTCTTGTATTTGTCGAATTCTGCCACGATCTCAATACTTCCGTAACTCACCCTTTTACCCTGCAGGCCGGGTAGCGCCTTTGTATATGAAAGGATGGTGCCGCCTTCTAAGCGGCACCATCCTTTGAGATATTTACGATCCTACGGCGGTCAGACCGAAGTGGTACAGGCGGTAGCCGAGTTTTCTCAGATATGTGTACGGCGGCAGCAGGCCTGTGAAGTTCTGCACCACTTCCCTCTGCGCCTTGGTCAGGCAGAAGAACAGGGGAGTCTCGCCCACTATCTCCTTGAGCTTGTCGAAGAGCAGCTGGTCGGTGTCGTCCCACACCCTGTTGGCCCTTGTGGTGAGGATGTTCACCGATGCGCCACGCAACAGGTCGCCGGGGATGGACGATTCCAGGAGGTTCTTGTATTCTATGATCACAACATCCTCATTATCGGGCTGGTAGAGCTCTTCGACATTACGTGCCATGTGGAACTCCTTGGTGTCGGAGTCGAAGTCGGTCTCCCACGAGAGGATCCTTACCTTCATACCCATGCCTCCCCAGTACTCGGCCAGCTGTTCGGAAAGATAACTCTTGCCGTCCTGCTTTTCGGTACTCAACACGTTTATTATATTGGTCTTATCCGGCTTGAACAGGTTCAGTATGGCATTGCTCATGAACTGGGTCGCAAGGTCGGTACACATCTTATTATATGCCCGTCCCCGTATCTTGTCCGCAGGGAATGCCCCGAGCACCGTTCCCGAAGTGAGTCGCTCGGTGCGGGTCTTGTCGCGCAGGGTGCGGTCGAGGAGTTCGATGAGGATGAACATACCCATCAGGAATATGAACGTACCTATGAAACCTGCCGCCACCATCAGCTTACGCTTCGTGGGCATGGCCGCGATGGGGTATGTGGGCGGGTTGATGATCTTGAGCGTGGCCGAAGTCATCTGCAGGTTCTTCTGGCGCAGGCGGGCGGCGTTCAAACTGTTGAGCACCGACAGGTACGACTGCTCCGTGAAGTTAATCTCCCTCTCCTTGCGCTTGATGGTCGAACCGATGGGCGAGAAGTAGGCGTACTGCTTGTCGAGCTCGAAACGGCGCATGCGCATTACGTTCAGCTCGGCCTTGGCCTTCTCGTAGCGGATCAGCTCGGCGAGCCACTGTTCTACGACCGTGGATGTCGACAGACCCTCCTTGGTGAAGGAGTGGGTGCTCATCTCCTCGGCGAAGTTGGTGAAGTCCTTTTCCGCGACGGCCAGCTGCTTCCTAAGTACCGGCAGGCTCGGGGCCTCGCGTACCAGTGAGTCTGACCCGAACGATTCGAGGGTCACGATCTTGGCGGTGAGGTCGGAGATCACATTCAGCTTATTGATGAAGATACCGTTGTTACGCAGCTGCTTCACATGCTCCTCGATCCTGGCCTCGAGCTGGTTGACCATCTTCTCCGAACCGTCGTGGGCAAGGAGGATGTCCTCGTAGCGGATCTCGAAGTCGCGGCCTAAGGCGGCGATATACTTTGTCTGCTCGTCGTAGTTGATCACCCTCATCTTCACGTTGTAGTTGGTCAGCGAGTCCTCGGCGATGCGCAGCAGTTTGCCGATACGGGCCAGCTCAGCCTCGAAGTAGGCGATAACGTTGTTGGTCTCCCCGAATCGCAGGTCCTCGTACTGCTTGATGAACTCCTCGTTGAGGATCACAAGGGTGTGATATGCAATACCCGGGTCGTCGGCGCTGTATCTCACCTCCAACATATCACTGTTGGCCAGGCGGCGGATGGTGATCTTGCTCAGGGCCTCGTAGCTGTAGTGGCGGTGCGACCAGTTGAACAGACCGTAGACGAAGTTCTTGGGACTCGACTTCTCATAGGCATAGAGGTTGTCGAGGGTTTTCCTCTCGGAGGTTTTGTCGATCAAAGCCAGCACCTCCTTGGGCGTCTTTCGCAGTATACTGCGGTAGTGCGCCGCGGTGATGTAGTTGTTGTCTTTGTCGGGGTCGCCGTACATCATGTGCTGGGCATACAGGCGCATCGACACGTGCTTGAGCGTGCTCTGCGACGATATGATGTTGGCGAGGTTGTCCATCGCGTTGTTCACCGTGTTCCAGTCGTGGCGCTCGGAGCCGCCCGACTCGATGTTGAACCCGGAGACCACACCGGTGTATATGGTGGTCTTCACGTCGTAGGACTGCGGAAGGTCGGCCGTCATCAGGTAAATGAGTATGGCTACGGCTGTAGGGCCGATTATCAGCCAATAACGTCTGCTGTACAATAGACGGAAGACGTATATGAATGAACTCATCATAGCTGCAGAGTGTTTTTGTGGTTTTTATTTGCTTATTATCCTTGTCTTGGAGAGTATCTCGAGCCTCAGCAGGGCGTTGTTGAGAGCAGCGCGGGTGTCTTCGTAGCTGCTGACGTTCTGCGTGAGGATGTTCTTCTGGCGGCTGAGGGTCTGTGCGTCGACCTTGCCGTTGATAAAGTCAAGCTCGGTCACCTTGTACTGTGCCGAAGATATGGTCACAGCCTCTGCAAGGGCCCTTAGCATCGAGAGGTTGCGCACGGCGTCGGTGTACGACTGCACGATGAGCAGGTCCCTGTCGTCGAGCCATCTGTTGGCCTCCATCTCGGTCTGCCTCACGCGGGCCATCTGGCCTTTGATCCTGTTGCGGCGGTCGAATATTTCTATAAGGGGGAACGAAACCGACGCGCCCACGGCCCAATACAACTGGGCCCTGTCGTAGAACCGGTTATACGTAGGGACGTCGAAATCCTCGTACCAGGTATTGTCGTTGGTGCGTCCGTACTGGTAGTTGGCGTTGAGTTTGAAGTAGGTGAGCCAGTTACGCTTGATCGATTTCAGTTTGCTGATCTCCTCGAGGTTACGCTCGTTGTAGTAGCGCACCACGGGGTTATTCCTCGCATTCTCCAGCAGGGTGGTCAGCGGGGGAAGGCTTATGCGCATGTAGTCCTCGGCCGTGAGGTCGTTGATATTACTCAACGACGGAGCGGGAGTTATCACTTCGCTGTTGGGATTATACTCCGGTATCTGGGCTCCTGCGCTCACCGCGGCGAGCAGAGCTATCATCAGAGGTAAAATCTTCCTAATCATCATCGGTCAAGTAATTTCATTAGACGTTTTCTTTCTGAACGAAGGCCGTAATGGTCCTGAACAGTATCTTTATATCCATGCAGAACGAATAGTTCTTGGCATACTCTATATCAAGCTGTTTACGCTCCTCGGCCGACATCTTGCCCGCGCCGCCGCGCTTTTCCACCTGCCACAGCCCCGTAAGTCCCGAGGGCGCCATGAAACGGTTGATGTATTCGTCGCTGGTGAGCACCTCGGCCTCGTAGAGGGGCAGGGGGCGGTTACCCACCACGGACATATCCCCTCGCAGTATGTTGAAGAGCTGCGGCAGTTCGTCGATGCTGTACTTGCGGATTATGCGGCCCACTTTGGTGATCCTGGGGTCGTTCTCCAGTTTTACGAAGGCGTTCTCCTGCTCCAGGCTCTTGGTGGTGCGGTATTCCGGTTCGGCGATGGCGAAGTCGTCGGATATGAGCATCATATCGGTGTCGTCGCCCACCACGGGTATGTCGTTGTCACCCAGGGCTATCTGGGCCATCTTCATGTCGGCGTCGTCGCTGTACTGGTTGAGATCCTTCAGCTCCTTGAGGCGCTGGTCGGCGTTCTTGTACATCGAGCGGAACTTCAGGAAGTTGAAAGTGTGGTAGTTGCTACCCACCCTCTTGACGCTGTATATCACCGGCCCGCGGCTTTCGATCTTGATGGCCAGGGCGGTGATGATAAATACGGGCGAAAGGAATATTATCGCTCCCAACGAGAAGGCTATATCGAAGGCGCGCTTCCACAGGGGCAGCTTGAAACCCTCGATCTTATCACCCTTCACGTTCTTGGCCGTGAGGCTCTTGCGGTACTTGAGGATAAATTCCAGCGATGCCTCGAAGGTTTTCTTCTCGATCCTCGACGATACGCTGTCGTTGACCCCGCTTTTCGAGTACAGCTTCCGTTCGTCGTCCGTAAGCGGGGCGTCGGATACGAGGATTATGTAAGAGTCGGGGAATTTCTTGCGCAGGTATCGTATCTGCTCCGAATCTTCGGCCGGCATCCACTTCTCGAACAGCAGTATCACGTCGCTCTTTTGAACGTCGGAACAGTTCTTGTTGAGATATCTTTCGGCGGTGATGTAATCGGGAACGGTTTTGAGGGTACCTCCCCCGGAGCAGGCGTCGAGGCGCTCGCTCGCAGATTTGTCAAGACCTATGTACAGTAACTGCAGGTTCATCTACGTGGCCTACTTCATCAGCTTTTGTATCCTGATCTTCAGCTCCATCGGGTTGAAAGGTTTGACTATATAATCATCCGCTCCCTCCTGCAGCAGGCGTATGCGCTCGCTGCTGCTGTCCTCGCCGGAGAGCATGATGATGGGAATGTCCTTGAACAGTTCGTTGTGCTTGATGTAGGTGAGGAATTCGTCGCCGCGCATCTCAGGCATCCTGATGTCGGAGATGATAAGGTCGGGCCTGTTACCGTCCTGCAGCCAGGCGATACCCTTGATGGGGTTGTCGAAATAGGTGCAGTCGTAGTCGGCGGCCATGTAGATCATGATCACCTTTGCGATAACTTCCTTGTCGTCGAGAATGAGTATTTTCTTCTTCATAGTTGATGCTCGAATCATTACTTTCGTACACGAAATGACGGGCTTGTTTTAGCTCAGGACCCCGGAATCTAAGTTCCAGGCCGGGACGACCCGCGAAAATCCCCTCTGTTCTCACGCCGGCCGAACCAGCCCGCACCAACCAAAGGATATGTCTTCGCCCTACTGCAGCTATACCTCCCGGACACACGTCCGTATTTCGTTATAGGATACAATACACCACAAATATACCCTGTTTTGTCATATTTAAAAAATCGTCCGGCGGCATTAAGGCGCCTATAAACGGTAGTTTTGGGTTTATTACTTTCCGGGTCGAAATCTCCCGGGCGGCAAATCCCCTCGTAGACGATAACTGGCGGGGGATACAGGCGATTTGTCCGCCTTTTTTTAATTTCAAAAATGTTGATATCTTGATGATAAAATTATGGCCGTATCCCTTGCAGTGGCGTATATCAGAGCTTTATGCAGGAGGATAGCAGAGAAGTATCGACATTTCCTCCTCGGCGATCCATTCCAATGTGCCGGTCGAGGCGGGGATAAATATCTCGTCGCCCGCGTTTACCTTCATGTCTCCCGTTGCGGTTGATAACGTTCCTGTGCCACTGTATATTATGGCCACCATAAAATCGCCCGTGGGCGCTGTCGTGGCGGTGGTGCGTACCGTGAGTTCCGAAAGCGAGAAACAGTCGGTGTGGCGCGGACCTATCAACCGGCGTAGGGTCGAATTTTTGTCATCCGTGACGATCTCGGGCTTTATTTTCCACTTTGACATGGTCTCCTCTAAGGAGTAGCTGTCGTAGTGGAAACAGTCGAGCATTTTTTCCTCACCCACGCCCTGGTGTACGAGCATGCTGCTGAGTTTGGCCCCGCGCGGGGTGGTCTTCTCCACACGCATGGTGTAGTCGGTGGGCTCCTGTATTTCGAGCAGGAAGCATCCGCTGCCGATGGCGTGGGGTACCCCGCCGTTTATGATGAACACGTCGCCGGGCTTTACGGGGACCTTGTGCAGCGAGTCGATCATGCCCTGTATGTCTTGCCGTGCGAACAATTCGCCCCACTTTTTCTTGTCCACTCCCGGCTTGAAACCAAAAAGTACATATGGTTCCTCGCCGTCGATCTCGCGGCCTCCCAGGATATACCACCCCTCTGTCTTGCCAAAGCGCGAGCCCAGGAGCGTTGAGGCGAACTCCTTGTCGGGGTGCACCTGTATGGTGAGCCGCTCCTGCGAGTCCAATATCTTTATGAGTACCCCCGTGTCGCCATATTTAGCGGTTATGCGCTTGCCCAGGAAGGCCTCTTTGTCGGAGTCGATTATATCTTTCAGGTAGGCGTCGCCGTCGGGAAGTGTGACCACCGAGAGGCCCTCGTCCGCAGGGCGGTTGTCGCCGCGTGCGATGACAGTCGAGGCCACCCACTCCTCGGGAGTGTCGCCGTCGGCGGGCTCGGAGCCCCCCATCCAACGGTCGATCATAAGGCCGCCCGAGTAGGTGCGCCACACGCGGTTGGGCTTCTGTTTCAGGGGTATGGAGGCGTATTTGCGGAGGTCTCTCATCGCATTTCAGGTGTTTGCTGGTCGACGGTCTTTATCTTGCCCGAGAACAGGAATACGGAAAGGAGCGACAGGGGCACCAACGCCACGCCCATGGCGAAGAACGGTAGCCAACTGCCGCCCGTGGTGAGCGAGGGGACGAGGTAGGTCGAAATGACGATACCCACCACCGCCGAGGCGCCTCCCATACCCGAGAGCGACCCCACGGTCTTGCCCGTGTGGAAGTCGCTGGGGAGGGTCATGATATTGGTTATGGAGAATTGGAATCCGCCGAGGATGAACAGCAGCATGAAAGATGCGCTCAGCGCCGTGGGAGCGTAGGCCGCGCCGATCATGCCCGGGATTATTATAAGGCTGCCGACTGAGATGGCCAGTTTACGGGCAAAGTCGAGGCTCTTGCCGCGGCCTATGAGCCAGCCGGAGAACCAGCCCCCGACCACACCGCCGAACGCCGCGCCGATAAACGGTATCCACGCCATTGAGGCCACCTCCTGAAGGCTCAGGCCGTAGACCTCCTGCAGGTATATAGGCAGCCAGGTCATGAACATCCACCATACCGGGTCGAGGAAGAAGCGGCTTACTATGACCGAATAGCTGCGCTTGTCGCCAAGTAAGCGGCGGATGCTCCATGTGGTGTCGTTTGTTATGGCTTTCTCGGGTTGACCGCTTATGATGTAGTCCCTCTCTTCGGGAGTTATCCAGGGGTGATTGCGCGGGGAGGCCTTATTTATGATGTACCACGGGATTATCCACAGCACGCACACGAGGCCCAATACCACGAACGTGACCCTCCATCCGAAGCTCAGGAACAGCAGGGGGATGACCACCGGCACAAGTATGTTACCAACGCTCGACGCCGCCCCGAACACGCCCTGGGCCACGGCCCGCTCCTTGAGCGGGAACCATTCGGCGTTGGACTTGGCCGTCCCCGGCCACGGGCCCGCTTCCCCGAGCCCTAATAATACGCGGAAGAAGGTGAGCGACTTGAGCCCGTTGGCAAGTGCCGTGAGCGCCACCGCGCCGCCCCAAACGAGCGCCGAGAATGAGAAACCGTGGCGCGTACCCACCTTGTCGTATATCTTACCTGAAACGAGTTGGCTGATGCCGTAGGCCACCATAAAGAAAATGTTGACGAAGGCCAGCATCT
This sequence comes from Rikenellaceae bacterium, assembly GCA_031553875.1. Lineage (GTDB taxonomy): Bacteria > Bacteroidota > Bacteroidia > Bacteroidales > Rikenellaceae > JAVBKU01. Next base: position 56,304 of record JAVBKU010000008.1, read on the forward strand.
CCTTGGTCTGCTGGCGTTGCTCCTCGATGGGAGCTGAGGGGTCGACGAAACCGAGGTCGGAGGCTATGCCCTTGACCACCACCTGCCCGGTGGACTTGTCCACCTCGTCCCGCCACATGTAGTTGAGAGTTCCCCTGTCGAGGATGTTGATGACCGTTACCAGAGCTATGAGGCTCAGTATTACCCAGCGTAGTCCTTTTATTTTCATGCGCAACGTGTTTTACGGTTTCCCGTGCCGGTCCATACTCAGGGCGCGGTACGTTGCTACCAAAGATACGAAAAGTTTTTACGAACGGGGATTTTTGAGTAAGAAATTATCGCGGTTTTTCCTCAAGCGAAAAATTAACACGCCCACCGTCGGTCATGGCATATATTTTGAAAGGATACCCAATACTTTGGAATATATCCATTTACCCTACGCTTATTATGAGCCAAACAGAAAATAACACGCAGAAGATATTTCGCGGCAAGCCCATGGTGCGCATGCACGCCATGATCAAGGCCACAGGCCCCGTGTGCAACCTCGGGTGCGACTACTGCTATTACCTGAGCAAGGCCGACCTGCTGGAGACCAACAGCCGCTGGCGTATCTCGGAGCCCATGCTCGAGAATTTCATAGAGCAGTACATAGCCCAGCAGAACTACAAGCATGTGGTCTTTTCGTGGCAGGGCGGCGAGCCCACGCTCCTGGGCCTCGACTTCTTCCGTAAGGCGGTGGAACTGGAGAAAAAATACGCTCCCAAACACGTGCGCTGCGAGAACGACCTCCAGACCAACGGCACCCTGCTCGACGACCGCTGGTGCGAGTTCTTAGCCGAGAACGATTTTCTGGTGGGACTGAGTATCGACGGTCCGAAGCTTCTACACGACGCCTACCGACGCTATAATGATGGCCGAGGGTCGTTCGACAGGGTGATGGAATCGTCGCGCCTGTTGCGCAAGCATGGGGTGAAGTTCGCCACGCTCACCGTGGTCAATAACCTCAATGCGAAGCACCCCCTTGAGGTATACCGTTTTCTGCGCGACGAGGTGGGGAGCCGCCAGATGCAGTTCATCCCGATAGTCGAGTCGCGCAACTTCGCCACCACGGCCCCGCAATACTGGGACCCGCAGGAGATGCCCGTCGAAGGGTCGCCGCAGGCCGATCCGTCGGAAGAAGGGTCGTTCCTACATCCGTGGAGTGTAGGATCGGAGGAATACGGGGACTTCTTAATAAAAATATTCGACGAGTGGTGCCGCCACGATCTGGGTAGGATCTACGTCCCATTTTTCGACAGCGCCGTGGAGCAATGGGCGGGTAAGCCTTCGCCCCTGTGTATCTTTTCACCTATATGCGGCAAGGGGCTGGCTATGGAGCACAACGGCGACGTATACGCCTGCGACCACTACGTCTACCCCGAGTACAAGCTGGGGAATATCGCCTCCACGCCCCTGGTGGATATGGCCCTGAGCCGCGTCCAGGAAGATTTCGGCTACCGCAAGGACACCTCCCTCCCGGGTAAGTGCCGCACGTGCCGCTACCTGTTCGCCTGCTCGGGCGAGTGCCCCAAGAACCGCCTCCTGCGTACGCGCAATGGCGAGCCGGGCCTCAACTATCTGTGCAAGGGCCTCCATAAATATTTCAGCCATATCGACCCCTACATCCGCCCCATAGTGCGCGACCTGGGAATGGAAGTGGCCTCCGACGTACCCCCATTAAAGAGATAGCCCCATGGAAATAATACTCAGTGATAACGATGGGCGCAGGGAGCTGACCATCACCGTACCGTGGGACGAGGTGAAAGAGGAGTACGCCAGCCTTTTGAAACGCTACTCACAGGTACCCCTGAAGGGTTTTCGCCCCGGCAAGGGGCCGCAGGAATTGATCGAGGCCACCTTTGAGGACCAGATGAAAAGGGACCTGCTGGGCCGCACCGGCAAGCGGCTCTGCAATGCCGCGCTCAAGGCCGAGGGGCTGGAGGCAGGGTCGCCGATAGAATTATCCGACTGCACCCTCGGCAAGGGCGAATATCTCCGTTTCGCGGCCTCTTTTATAGAGATGCCGGCGTTCGACCTGCCCGATTATAGACGGCTCGGATTGCAATCTTCGGAGGTGTCTGAAGCGCTGGATGAAATTTCGGCAAAGTTATTGATAGGTACCTCTATCGAGCTGCATCCTTCGCTGGTTGACAACGAATTACCATACTCGGACATAGAATCCCCTGGCGAGGAAGAGCGTGCAGCGGCTGAGCAGAGGGTGAAATTAATGCTTATCCTCAAAAAAATCGCTTCCGTGGAAGGGATAGAGATCGACGACAAGGATGTAGAGGACAGGATAAAATTACTTGCAGAAGAGCATGGAGTTTCGCTTAAGGAGGTGCGCGAATTCCTCTCTTCGGGGGGAGGATTGGGCCGTCTCACCGATTCGCTGATAGCCGAAGCGGTGCTGGAATATATTATTGAGGCGCAGGAAGAATAGAATATTTACGATATAAAACACAAGTATTAACCTTAATCAAAAGAAACATGAAATTAAAAGACAAACTACGCAGTTGTGGTAAGGTGGCCGCCGTCGGCGCCATCCTGGCCGCGGGTACGGTGACTATGTCTTCGGCACAAACACAGCAGAAGAGCTCATCGAACAACACCCAGAAACCGAATATTCTCGTGATCTTCGGCGACGACATCGGTATCACCAACCTCTCGTGCTACAGCAACGGGCTGATGGGATACGAAACTCCCAACATCGACCGTCTGGCTAAGGAAGGGCTTAAATTCCAGCACTACTACGGCGAGCAGTCGTGTACCGCCGGCCGCGCGGCGTTCCTCACTGGCCAGCACGGTATCCGTACCGGGCTCACCAAGGTGGGATTCCCCGGCGCGCCCATGGGTATGAGCCAGGAAGACCCCTCTATCGGCGGCCTGCTCAAGAGCCTGGGCTATGCCACAGGCCAGTTCGGCAAGAACCACGTGGGCGACCGTAACGAAACGCTTCCCACAGTGAACGGTTTCGACGAGTTCTTCGGTAACCTCTACCACCTCAACGCCGAGGAGGAGCCCGAATTGCCCGACTATCCCAAGGATCCCGAATACCTCAAGAAATTCGGTCCGCGCGGCGTACTCAAGTGTAAAGCTACCAATGTGGACGATCCCACTGTAGACCCGCGTTTCGGTAAGATCGGCAAGCAGACCATCGAAGATACAGGTCCCCTTACCAAGAAGCGTATGGAAACTGTCGACGATGAAACTTCATCTGCCGCTATCGACTACATGAAGCGTCAGCACGAAGCCGGGAAGCCTTTCTTCTGCTGGTTCAACTCTACACGTATGCACCTCCGTACCCACGTGCGCGATTCTCACCGCGGTGTTTACCAGCATGGTAACAGCGAGTACCTCGACGGAATGATCGAACATGACAACACTATCGGCGCGATCCTCAAGGCCCTCGACGATATGGGTATAGCCGAGAACACTATCGTGGTCTACACTACCGACAACGGTCCGCACATGAACACATGGCCCGACGGAGCGATGACATGGTTCCGCTCTGAGAAGAACACCAACTGGGAAGGCGCCTTCCGCGTTCCCTGCCTGGTGCGCTGGCCCGGACATATAGCCGCCGGTACCACAACCAACGAGCTTATGGCCCACAACGACTGGATACCTACCCTCTGTTCTATGGTGGGCGAACCCCAGATCGTGGAAAAGTGCAAGAAGGGTTATGCTGCTAACGGGAAGACCTACAAGGTACACCTCGACGGTTACGACCAGTCTAAGTTCCTCACTACCGTTACAGGCTCTGCTGCCAATAACAACAATGTGAAGAGCGCGCGCGACAACTTCTTCTACTCTGACGACGACGGCCTGTTGGTAGGCTACCGCAAGGGCGACATGAAGTATGTCTATGCCGAACAGCGCCTGGCAGGTACCATGGGTCTGTGGGCTGAGCCTTTCACCAAGCTTCGCCTTCAGAAGATATTCAACCTGATGCAGGATCCCTTCGAACGTGCCGACTTTACCTCCAACACCTACTGGGATTGGAACCTCAACCAGATCGGTGCCGTGTATGGTGCTATGCAGGATGTGTTCACCTTCGTAGAAACATTCGAGGAATTCCCGCCGAGGTCGTTCCCGCCCAGCTTCGTTCCTACTACCATAATGGAACAGGAGAAGACGAGGATCAAGGCCCGCGAAGCTCTTCAGAACTATGAGAAAAATATAATGCCGGCCGGCGAAGGACATAAGGCCCCGGCCAAGGCTCCCGCTAAAAAGAAATAATGCGGAGTGAGTAAGCAGGGGAGGTTTTGCCGTCACGACGGAGGAACCTCCCCTTTTTTGACCGATGATTTTAATTTTACAACGATGAAAAAACTGATGATACTTTGCCTGCCGGTGCTATTGGCAGTCGTGCAGGTGTCCTGCTTTCAAGTGGGCAGGGAGGCCGATCCGCTCTCCCTGTGGAATGAGGGAGCGTCCAAGAAAGCCATAGTCGAGTTCGTGGAGAGGGTCACCGACTCCAAGAATCCCGACTTTGTTCCCGTGGCGGAGCGTCTGGCTGTGTTCGATAACGACGGCACGCTGTGGTGCGAACATCCGCTCTACTTCGAGTTCGTTTACTCGCTAAGCGCCATGAAGGATGTGTTCAAGGACAACCCCGCTCTGCTTAAAAAGCCGGAGCTCAAGGCCCTCGCCTCGGGCGATATGAAGACATTCATTGCCTCGGGTGACAAGGGTATGCTGGAGGCGTTCGTCCTCTCGCATACCGCAGTGAGTACCGAGCAGTTCGACAGGAGCGTGGGCACATGGCTCGACACGGCCACCCATCCCCGTTTCGGGGTCAGGTATGTAGAGCTTACCTATGAGCCCATGGTGCAACTATTGCGCTACCTGCGTGATAAGGGTTTCACGACCTACATAGTGTCGGGAGGCTCTTCGATGTTCATGCGTAACTTCACGCAGGAGGCCTATGGCATACCGCCAGGACAGGTGATAGGCTCGATGCTCAAGGGTGAGTTCGTGGCCGAGAATGGCACGTACGATGTGAGGCTGAAGCCCGAGGTATTCCATATCGACGACGGCGACGGCAAGCCTGTGGGGATATACCAGTTCATAGGCCGCAAGCCTATCTTGGCCTTTGGTAACTCCGACGGCGACCTGCCGATGCTCCGCTATACGGCTACCAATTCCCTGCCTAATCTCGAATTGATTCTCCGCCATACCGATCCGGTAAGGGAGTACGCCTATGACCGCGAATCCCCCGTAGGCCGCCTCGACAAGGCCCTCGACGAGGCGATAGAGAGGAATTGGGTGGTGGTGGATATGAAGAATGACTTCCGTCAGGTGTTCTTCTTTGAAGCTGATACAGAGAAAGTGGAGTAGTTTCCCAAGGGGCGCCACATGGTCGCTCTGAATATTATAACGTGGGTTTCACTGCGAAACCCACGTTATTTATTATATTTGTGTATCGCTAACAAACAACTATGGAAGTTATAATCATAATCGCCCTTATACTCCTCAACGGAGTGTTTTCCATGTCGGAGATAGCCCTCGTGTCGGCCCGCAAGCCGCGCCTCGAAGCCGACGCCAAGAGGGGCAACAAGTCGGCGCGCTCTGCACTGCGCCTCTCCGAGGAACCCAACAGATTTCTCTCGACCGTGCAGATAGGCATAACCCTCATCGGCATCCTCACGGGTTTGTATTCGGGCGAGGCCTTCGCCCACAGTTTCGCAGAGGTGATAGCCCGCGTGGAGTTGCTCGCGCCCTACTCCCTGGGTATAGCCACCACGCTCATAGTGGTCATAGTGACCTACTTCACCATAATCTTCGGCGAGTTGGTCCCCAAGAGGTTGGGGCTGGGTAAGGCGGAGAGCATATCCAAGTTTATCGCCCGTCCGATGACGTTCCTTTCGCGCCTTATGACCCCCATGGTGTGGCTGCTGTCGAAGAATACCGCGGGAGTACTCAAACTGCTGGGTATAAAAGACAGCGAAGGCAAGGTTACCGAGGAGGAGATCAAGACCCTCGTCAAGGAGGGCCTCGATGCCGGCGAAGTGCAGGAGGTGGAGCACGACATAGTGGGTAGGGTGTTCAGTCTGGGTGATCGCGACATCGACTCTATCATGACACACCGCAGCGACTTTATCTGGCTCGACACCTCCGACGACAAGGCCTCCATACGCTCTAAGGTGATGGAAGACATGCACAACATATATCCCGTGAGAGAAGGGCGCAAGGGCGAGATGACAGGGGTGGTACACATCCGGGAATTGTTCGGCCGCATAGACGAGCCCGATTTCAATCTCGAAGAGCTGGTCAGTGAGGCGCGCTACTTGCCCGACAACAAGAGCGTGTACAGTGCCCTGGAATATTTCAAGCAAAATAACGTCAAGTACGGCTTCGTGACCGATGAATTCGGCGAGGTCAAGGGGATCGTGACCCTCACCGATATCATGGACGCCCTTGTGGGCGAGGTGCTCGACGAGGGCGAAGAGGAAGATATAATCGTCAGGGAGGACGGTAGCCTGCTTGTCAGCGGACAGTGTTCGTTCTACTGCTTCCTCGAATATTTCGACATGGAGTGGCTTTACGCCGAACATGACTACAACACCCTCAGCGGCCTGATCCTCGAAGTGCTGGAGCATGTGCCGAGGGAGGGGGAGAAGTTCTCATGGCAGGGCTTCGAGTTCGAGGTGGTGGATATGGACGGCGCGAGGATCGACAAGGTGCTCGTAACCCGCCCCACAGCGGATGAATAACGGCATAAATGCCGTATAATGATACACAAATCGCTCCGACGGCGGGAATAATCGGACGACCATATAGGCGGGAATAATCAAAAAAACGTTAAGGTCTTAATATCAGCTCTTAGGAGTTGTTTATGGCCTAAATAGTTGTATATTTGCATCGACATATAGCCTGATCGCCATCAAACTTCCACCTTGAATCAGTGTAAGGCTGTAGGGATAGCAAAATTATCCCATTTTAATCGTTCTCCAGGCGGAGTGAGCCATTTAGCGTGGCATCGCTTCGTTGAACGATCGGTTGTGGAAGACCGGATGGCGTGCGACAGTGGTGTCCACGCTTTTTTATTTTCCGGCTTCGGATGGCGTGGTTAAAGGCTTTAGGATTATGTGTCGAGAGCTGGGATGAAATAAGAGTGACTTAAAATAGAGAAAATAAGCGCTCAGAGTGCGATACAATACGTTTTTTGTATTACATTCGTGCTACGGGGATTTCGTGTGATACTCGTTTTTTACTATCGGAGGCGGCCGATATTTTATTTATGCAACATTCTTATAACCGCCATTATGCTCGCAAAAGACTACGGCATCGAAGCGCTGAGGGTCATTCTTGACAACACTCCCGACATGGTCTATGTGATAGACATGTCCAACTACGAATTTATATTCATCAACCGGGGTATGGATCAGAAGGCCAGGAGGGCAGTTCCCGGCGCTGTCTGTTACGAGGTGTTGCACGGCCGCCGGGAACCGTGCGAACATTGCGTGATAGGTAAGATTTCCTTGGGTGAAAATATCAACAGGCACTATTACAACAGTAAGCTGGATATATGGTTCAATGTGGGCGAGACACGTGCCAAGTGGACCGACGGCAGGGATGTGCTGGTGGTATCATCGAGGGACATATCCGAAATAAAGAAGAAGGAAGAGGAGCTCAAGGAGTCGCAGGAGCGTGACCTGTACAGGATGAAGGTTACCCAGGAGATTGCCGACAATGTGGCCAGCAGCGCCCTGTACCGTACCAGGGTCATCGACGGGGAGGTGACGCTCGAATATGCCAGCAGTATGTTCGCGCAGTTGGCGGGACTATCTATGGAAGAACTTTACATTAGCCTGAGGCCTTTTTACGCTAATATACATCCCGACGACCGCGAAATGTTCAGGGTTAAGTTGAGGGCCAGATCGGTGTCAAAGCACGAGGAGACCGCGGAGTTTCGATATGTGCTTGGAGACAAGACGCTGTGGTATAAAATTTTTTCACGCGGGTTTATGCAGGATGGGGTCATCGTGCGCGACGGCATCCTCGTCGACATTACCGCTGAAAAATTGCGCGAAGAGGAACTTATCGCCTCCCGCGACAAAGCTCGCGAGGCGAGTAAAGCCAGGAGTGAATTCATGGCTACGGTCAATCACGAGATGCGCAATCCCATGAACGCTATCGTCGGCTTCATGGACTTGCTGTCTACCGATGGAGACAGTATCGACGTCGACACCCAGCAGGAGTATATGCGCATAGTGTCGGACAGCGCCAACCAGATGCTCAAGCTCATAGGCGACGTGCTCGACATATCGAAGATGGACGCCAGCAGAATGAAGCTGGCCCTGGAACCGGTCGACATCAACAAACTTATGGAGGATCTATGCCTTTCTTTCAATGTGTCGGACAGCTTCAAGGACAAAAATATTGAACTGCTTCTCGACACCACCGGCCAGGACCCAGCAGGCGAGTTCATGCTCGACCCTACAAGATTGCGCCAGGTGCTGACCAACATAATAGGCAATGCCATAAAGTTCACGGATAAGGGATACGTGAGATTCGGCTACCAGAGGGAGGAAGGCAAACTCCGTTTCTATGTCGAAGATACGGGGATAGGCATAGCGCCCGATAAACTCAAGGATCTCGGACAGCCCTTCAAACAGGTGCACGACGCTTCGCTCGCCTCGAAGTATGGCGGTACGGGACTGGGTCTGGCTACCTCTTTCAACCTTGTGAAACTTATGGGAGGTACGCACAGGGTATCGTCTACCTTAGGGCAGGGAACGAAGATAGAATTTACCGTGGCCCTGCAGGGTAATCCCGATCGTAAATAGCGGCCTAAATCTCAAAATCAAGGGGAAGCACTTCAGTGCTTCCCCTTGATTTATTACGGCGGTGACCTTGCTATGCAGTGGACTTAATCCAGCAGCCCGTATTTAGAGGCGTAGCGCACGGCCTCCATAGAGTTGTCGGCGCCGAGTTTCTCCAGGATACGCTGGCGGTGGGTATTGACCGTGTGGACGCTTATGGCCAGTTGGTCGGAGATCTCCTTGCTCAGGAGGCCGTCGCGTACTAAGCGCAGGATATCCTTTTCGCGGTCAGACAAGGTGGCAGGAGGAGCACCCGAGAACTCGGGAATCTGGTATACCTCGCCCGTGGAGCAGTTCTTCAGCTTACTCTGCACGCCTGCAAAAGGGGTCTGGCCGGGCGACGCGTCGAGAACGCTCAGGGAGAGCCACACCTCACCGTCGGCATCGAACTCCAGCACCTGGAACTGTTCTATAACACGGATATATCCGCCGTCAGCCCCGCGCATACGGTATTCGCTGATGAGCTTGGTGTGCGCCTGCTGTGCCTTACGCTCGGGATCGCGGAACATGGCCTCGGCGGCCCTGCCGTTGCGTTCGAGGGCGGGCAGATCGTCGGGGTGTATTAGGGAGTCGATATATTCGGTATCGAATTTGTCTACTTGTTCCAAGTCATAGCCAAAAAGGCTCTGGAAATTGAAAGACGTGAACACGTGGCGCCCCAGGCGGACGTCGAACACCGAGATGCCGCAATTCGACACCCGCGCCAGTTGCGTGAGTAGTGTTTTATGCCGTTTGAGGATGCCTTCGTAGTCCATTAATGATAAATCAGTATTGTCTGACCGTGTAAATATACTGTACTTTGTAGCAACAAATTTAAACAGTTTCGAAATACCAACCAACAAATATCGCAACCATGAAAAAATTACTTTTTGCAATCGCATTTCTTGCTGTGGCCGCATCGGCTTCGGCACAGGTAAAACTCGATGCCCGTCTGGGTGCCGCCGTGAGCCAGTTCTCGGAGTCAGGGAACGGCTTGAAGCTGGGCATGAAGGCCGGTCTAGGCGTTGAAATAGGCTTCTCGAAGCTGTTCGCCATTCGTCCTGGAGTGTATTACGCCATGAAGGGCTGCTCGCTCGACAACTCTTTCGCCATCGGGGAAAAGGAGTCGTTCAACCTCTCTTACCTCGAAGTGCCTGTGCTGGCTTCGTTCCGCTTCCCGATCACAAAGAAGTTCGAATTGGCGGCCAATGCCGGTCCGTACGTGGGTTTCAGGCTTAATAAGCCCGACGGCGCCGAAGGCCTCAAGTCGGTGGATTTCGGTCTGGCCGTGGGCCTCGACTTCGTATTCGGCAGGTTCCTCTTCGGTCCCGAAGTGGAGTACGGCCTTATCAATGTGGCTAAAGAGGGTAGCGACAAGAATGTCGCCTACTTCCTATCTGTGGGGTATAAGTTCTAATTCCCCTTTACCGATGTCCGCCCCTGTCGTCTGAAAGGGGGTTGACTGATATATCGGAATCTTGCGGCGGGCCCTGTCAAGGGCCTGCCGTTTTTTGTCCGACATGGTTTATTCTGCCACCATACGTATCTGGTTATGAGGGTGGTACTCGGATTCGGCTGCGAGTTTGCCTAATACGTCCAACCATTGAACACCTCCTTCACTTTTACCCAGGCGCAGGATGATGGTGCCGCGGGTTTTATCGATATACAGATATTGTCCGAATAGACCCTTGGCATAGATGATGTTGTCATCTATACCCCTCCAATGGTAATTATAGTATTGCCCGTCGATATAGGTGGGCTCTCTGACCTCTATGTGGGTTATACGGTCGATCCATTCGCGCGGGACTATTGTACGTCCCTTGTATTTGCCGTCGTTGAGGATCAACTTGCCGATAGAGACCAGGTTGTCGGGCGACAGGCTGAGTCCGCAGAATGCCCTGGCATTGCGATGCCATTTGGAGTCAAGATTCCAAATACTATTCCCGCCCATTCCCATGGGCAGCCAGATCTTTTCGTAGAAATATTCCTCTATCGGTTTGCCGGTCGCCTGCTCGATCACCATGGAAAGTATCTGTGTGGAGCAGTCGGAATAGGCGAACTTCCCTACGCGGCGTTGATCGATATTGGCCTGTTTTACGCTCCATCGGAGGTTGCCCCCGTAGTACATGAATGTTTCCAACAGCGGAGAATTATCCATGCCGCTACGCATCTGCAACAGCTCCTTTAGTGTCGTATTCTTAAGGCTCATGTCGAGCCCCTTGATGTAGGAGAATACCTTGTCGTCGATACTCCCGACAGCTCCTTCGCCGATAGCGATGCCCATCAGGAGCGAAACTACCGATTTTGTCACCGAGAATACATCATGAATACTCTGAAGCGCATTGGGATCGCCCCAATACACCTTCAGTACGTCATCTTTCCATACTGCGAGAAAGTCGGTCTGTGCGGTCCCATGATCGACAACCGGCGAAAAAACTATAGTGTCGACTGCATAATCGATATCCCTGTACGGGGAGCAATAACAGAAATATGGGAACAGCTTACTGTCGCCCACCGCAGGTCGATTGTATATGGCTCCACGCCACAGGGCCACGCATGACTGTAATAACAGCATGGCAAGCAAGGCTATTAAAAGAGTAATGCGTTTCAAATCAATCCTTTTGAAACGCATTAGCTGCTAATTCTATGCCAAGTTTAGTAGTTTATCAATTCGTCGCCCCGATATGAAAATGCGTTGAGGCCGCTGTATATGGCTCCGGCCCAGTAGTTGCGCAGCCCGAAGCCGCGGCTGTAGCCCCAGAACGCACGGGTGGAAATTACCGCCCCGCTTTGACCGTCGAATATTAACTGTATGAACGATCCGGTGTTTTTGGATTTATTAAGTTCGCATGCCACTATCAGCAAGCACTTGCCTTCTGTTTTGGGATAGCATGCGGTCAACGCTTCGTAATTTATCGCCTCGGGGGTCTTATCCATGAACTTTACACCCTTGAGTTTCTCCGCCTGTTTCTTCGCAGTCGTTACATCTATCGCTTCTACGTTTAGTTTCATGTACTTACCTACATTGTACTTTTCGGCTTCGGTAATGAACAGTTGGTTTATCCTGCTGAAAGCCTCTATGAATTGTTCGGGAGTCTCTTGAGCGCCGATCACATTTACGCATGAGAAGTCGGCGCCATAGAAAGTTACCGATTCGAGAGGTTTCTTGGCCGCTGTAACCGCTGCAACCGCCGCCATCAAGATACAAATAGCTAATACTTTTTTCATAGGATATGAAATTTAGAGTGTGTTGTCACGTAAATCTATGAATTTAATAGTTTTTCTGCTAATTTCCGGTAATTGTTTTTTCGCGATGTAGTCGATAGGTTCGAATACAATGTCGGGAGCGACCCTTATCTTTGAGCGGAAAAGGTCTTTAAGCTCCTTCTCGAAGGCTTCGTCGGAACACTTGCTGCCGACTCTGATCAAGACCTGGTCGGTACCCAAGGCTCCGGTGTATACCTCCACTATGTAGTTACTTACTTCCTCCACATTGTCCAGTATGTCGTAAAAAACAGAGGGGTATATGGTCGTTCCCTTATATTTTATCATCTGTCCCTTGCGGCCGATCACGGAGCTGAGTCTGAGGGTGTTACGCCCGCACTTACAGGCCCCTCTCGTGCCGATACATATATCGCCGGTCTTGAAACGCAGCAGAGGCATACCCCTCACTCCGAGGGTTGTTATGACCACTTCTCCGGGCTCGCCGTCGGCCACAGGACGGTTGTCGTCGCTCAGTAGTTCCACGATTATCAGGTCGGAGGGAGTGTGTCCTCCCATGTGATATTCACACTCCGTGAATGAGCTCTGCATCTCCGTGGAGGCGTAGGTGGAGAAAAGTTCGAGTCCCGGCCACTCCTGGGCGATCTTTGATCCGAGGGCGTTGAGTTCTCCCTTGATATCCCGCAGAGCCTCGCCGATACATATGGCCCGTTTAAGGGATGAGACGTTATGATCGATCCCGTTACCTCGTGCGAATGATATCAGCTTTATCAGGAATGACGGCACTACCACGCAGCCGGATGGGCGTATCCGGGCTATTGTATCCCACTGTAATTCGGGGATGCCGTTACCTACCCTGACAATGCCGCAACCCAGCTCCTTAGCTCCGAGGAAGTAGGCCAGTCCCGCCATGAAACGCCGGTCGATGGTGGTCATAAGTTGAAGGACGTCGGAGGGGGTACAGCCGGCCGTAGAGAAAGACAACGCCTCGTTGTAAGCCAGGCGATCGAGGTCGCTCTCGGTCAGCATGAAGGTCACGGGGTCTCCCAGAGTGCCGGAGGTGGTGACGTAATCGATTATCTCACTGCGGGGACAGGCGATAAAGTCGTCGTTATATTCCTGCAGATCGGCTTTAGTGGTGAGGGGAAGTCTCTGCAGATCGTCTATGCTGGTTATCGAATGGGGATCGATCCCGTTTTCGGCGAACATCCTCTTGTAAAAAGGCGAATGGGCGGCAAGAAATATGATCTCTTCGCGAAGCCGCTCCTGCTGGAATAGCCTGATCTCCTCCCCGGAGGAGAATTGTATTTGAGAGTTCCTGATCATGGTCACTTGTATTTCGAGATGAGATGTTCTATCTCCTTTCGTTCGGTATTATATGGTATCTCTTTGCTTAATGCTATGGAATACATCTTTGCAACCTCCTCTGTTTGTTCCCTGTTTCGGTAGTAGTCGCCCAGGACACGGTAGGTGTAATAATGTTCGGGATTGATTTGGGTGAAGGTGGTAAGAAAACCCTCGTCCAGACATTCGCGCCTGTCGATGGCTTCTTTTATCTGCATGATACCCTTGCGGTATGAGAGAATACGGGGGTAGTCATTCTTCAAGAAGGCGCTGTCTGCAGCGATAATCTCCCCTCCCTCCGAGAGAGGAGAAGGGGTGCTTCTCTCGGAGAAAATACGCTTAAGATCGTAACATACCATCTCGCCCGATTGCCAGGGGTGGGCAGATACCCACATTTTCAATTTGTCCGGGGCGAAGATCACTCCGTGGTGTGCGATGGATTGGTTGAGCGTCATCTCATTGCCGAGGCCTATATTCTTATCCCCCAACCCCTTGTTATCGCGCAGTATCTTTGCGGTTACGCAGGGGGAGATCGGCGTATTACGAGCTATAAGCTCCCCGAGGCGGCGGAATCTGTACTCGCTGTCGCTGTTCTCGATGTTTTCCATGTTGTGAGGGTCGGTGGCGAAGAGGTCCGATTGGTAATGGTTGGTACACTTTACGATATCTCCCGAAGCCTCGTATAACGCTATCCTGTCAGGAGTTTTCTCTATTATGGCCGCCCGGGCGTCGAGGGCTGATCCTATCAGCAGCGACTCGCTTACGAAGGTCTTATGCTTCGAGGCGATACGGTAGGCTTCTTCTATGGTCGAAGCATACTGGACTATCTCCCTCGCGAGGATCGATATGGGCATCGCTGCGGAGAGGGGCATTGATCCCTTAGCGGCATTGAGTGTGACCGTAAGGCCCTTCTCGTTCATCCCGGATAGCACCCCTATCATACCCGCCCATCCCACGCTCGCGTAGCGATAGCCGCTGTCGGGCTCGCAGAAGGTGATCAGCTTGTTTTTAGCGAAGTCGTCGCCCACGTAAAAGTCGAAGTTGCGGCCTATAACCAGAGAGCTGTCAGCGCTCGCTCCGCCCCACGCTCCGAAGGAACTACATCCCACCAGCATATATTGCTGCATGGCGTGACCGATGTCGTGTGCGGCGTGGTAGTTGAGCTGCCTCTCATAGGGCGTGCCTATGGCGTCGTATTCGTGGGTGCAGAAAAGCGACATGGAGGCGATCTCCCTGCGGTATTCCACGGGGATATGCTCCCCTAGATTGCGGTTGAATATGACGATGAACGTTCTCAGAAAACGGAGATAGCTGTCCGAGGGTATGATGCGGCGTATCTGATCCACAAAGACGTCCTCCTGATATCTCATGAGCTCGGCGGTCAGGGCACCCTGCTTGGCTCCCCGCTCTTCTGCTCCTCCCGATACGTACAACTCCCACAAGCCGCTACTGTCCTCTCTGAGAAAATTTCCTTGACAAAGCCGGTATCCGCAGCTGTCCCTGACTGCGAACGAGGATTCCTTCACGGAAATATCCGGAAGCCCCATATCTGCCGTGCAGTATAGATATACGCCCAATAGGACCGGACTGACGAGCATCACCGCCAGTATAATAAGAGTATATTTTAATATCCGTTTCATACGTTATATCCTCCCTATTTTTTTAGCCAGATACTCCTCTCCCAGCAGTTCGGAACAGGTCGCGGCGGCGGTGAGCGTGACTCCCAGCGCACCGTGAACGTTAAGGTTCTGCCCCGTGAGAAATAGATTGCTCAGTTTGGTTCGCGAGGGCAGGAGCGAAGCCAACGGATTGCGATAATCTTTAAGGATCCCGTACGCCGACCCCTCCGGAGTTCCTGTGTAATGTATATAGGTGAGGGGAGAGGCAGAATATGAGGCCTCGATATTTTGCCTCAGAGAGGGATGAAAGCGCGCAACGAAGTCTATCATATTTTCCGAAATGTGTCCCTTAAGGTCGTGGTATGCGTCGTTCTTATGTCCGTGAGTGCGGTTGCGCCACTGTTCGAACGGCGCCATATTTATGGGCGACATGAGCGTCACCACGTCTGTATGGCGTGACTCTTTCTCACGCAACTGAGTGCTGAGCATGACGCATCTGGGCTTCAGATCGGGCAGGGAGCAGACCGTATCCCAACTATCGCGGCTGTAGTAATAGTATCGGTTGCTGTTTATATATTCAAAACTCTCAGGTTTCATTATGAGGTAAACGGAAAATAGCCCGTAGGTATTGGGCAACAACGAGAGACGGCTCTTGTACGCCTTCTTGATAAGGGGCGTCTGCTCCAGCATGGCAAATGTTTGGGACGGGTGGATGTCGGATATGAAATAACGCCCTGATATGATCTCCCCGTTATCGAGTTGTACGTGTTTCACATCTGCATTGTCTACACCTATCGACACTACCTTGCTACTCGAAAGTACAGTGCCGCCGTTACTGCGTATCTGTTCCACCAGCAGGTCGGCGACGTTTTGAGTCCCTCCCACGAAGCGGTATGAACCTTCTATGTTGGAGTGATTGATCATGCTGTGGTGATAGAGGTTGGACATCTCTTTCACCCCTCCGTACAGTACGTTGGTCCCGGCGAGCAGGTTTTGCAGTAGTGGATCCTTGACGCACTCCCCAATAAATCCCGCGGCCGATATTCCCAGGTATCCGATACCTCCCG
The DNA here is from genome assembly GCA_031553875.1 of Rikenellaceae bacterium. Lineage (GTDB taxonomy): Bacteria > Bacteroidota > Bacteroidia > Bacteroidales > Rikenellaceae > JAVBKU01. The sequence continues at coordinate 72,381 of JAVBKU010000008.1, forward strand.
AAGAGAGCTTTCCCGAGCGGTGTACCTCCGGGCTTATCGTCGTTCCGATCTCCCTTATCTTGTCGCAATATTTGCCTATGCCTTCCTTTTCGCGCGGGAATAGTTCGGTGAAATAAGCGCGGAAAGCCTCGTAGCCTGTTTTATAGACGTACTCCTTCTCGTCCCCGAGGGTTATTGCATCGAAATCCTTGGCCAGCTTCACTATCGACAGCTTATCGAAGATGCCGAAATATTTAAGGTATTGCCTCATGGTCTGCCCCTCACCCATGCTGCCCAGATAGTGTATACCGGTATCCACGAGGCGCCCTCTGCGGGAGAAAGACTGCAGGCAACCGCCGAACACCTCGCCCTGTTCCAACACACATACGTTGTAACCCTCTTTACTCAGGATCACTCCGCATTCGAGCCCGCCCAGCCCGCTGCCTATTATGACTACGTCGAATTTAGGATTCACCGTTCTACTCGTTTTTTCGGGTCAGGATATATATCGTATTGCTCGTATTCGGGTCGCGTTCAGCTATGCGCACCTCCATTCCGCCGTGAGAGGCCGTTTCCCTGATCCTCTCTTCGGAGGTGAAATGCAGTTCTCCTTCTGTCTTGTTGAAGCCTAATATACGGGTAGACCACTTCTCGGTCCTTTCTGTTCTGGCGTGTTGTTTTGAGAGTGAACTGTCCCCGTCCCTTATGACCACCATGCCTCCAGGATTCAACGCTTTGAAGCAACGCGACAGGACATCCCCCTGTTTTTCATAGTCCATGTAGTGCAGCACGTCGTTGAGAATGAAGGCGTCGGCTTTTGGTATCTCAAAGGTAGCGATATTAGCGTGAACGAACGTCATATTGCCGTTCTTGGAGAAGCAGTTGTTGGCCAAGGCTATTTTGCTTTGGTCGTAATCCACGCCGAGCATGCGCCTGCGTCGCGACAGCAGGGAGAGCATATAGGTAAGAGGTCCGTATCCGCATCCCAGATCGACTATGTGGCCTTCGCGGGGAAGAAGTCGGTCGAAATTGTCATACCCTCTCTCCATACGTAACTTGATCCTCATATACCACTCCAATACGGGACCTTTATAGATATAATTTTTTATCAGGGCGTCCTTGAAGTAGGGGTTTCGGATACGATTATACTCCTCATACAGTTTGTCGTACTCGGTGTTGAAATAGCGGGCTATGCCCTTTGTCCGTTCCTTGTAGCTGCGGCCATATTCCGTGGAGTCATAGGCTATACGCGGAAGTATCTTTGACACCAGCAATCCTTTCTTGATATAGAATGGCTGCCTCTTGGACGATACCAACCCGTTGCCATAGAGCAGCACGGGGATTATGTCGAGTTTCAGTTGTTCAGCCAGATAGAAGGCTCCCTTGTGGAATCGTTTGATGCTAAGATCGGCGGAACGGGTGCCTTCGGGGAAGACCACGATGCTATAGCCCTCGGCTACCTTAGCTTCGAGGGCTTTGGCCAGGTTCTCATAGCCGTCGCCTGTATGGAAGAAGTCGAGATAGCGGACTATTTTGCCGAAAAAGGGCGATTCCCATACCCAGCTGTTGGTCACCATCACGAACTTGCGGTGAAGGCCCATCATTACAAGTATGTCGATAAACGACTGATGGTTGGCGATCACAACGGCCGGCTTGGAAAAGGTTTCTCCGCCTTCGTTGATCCTCACCATTTTGGTCGTCACCATGGCCTTGAGGAATGCATATGTAGACCAGCTTGTCGCCCTGTGCACCCACTCTTTGCGTCGCGAACTCTTTACCGGAATAAGATGCAACGACAATATGTAGCCTTGGATGACAAAGCACCCTGAAACGAACAGTCCGAAGGCGTAGATAGTGTTGAGTAATCCCATGAGAGTATAAGGGAATCCTCCGTGCTCGGTCTGGGAAGTTACAAAAAGGCGGAATATCAATGGCTGTATCGTATAGGCCACGAGCACCACGACCAATATCCCGATCAATGAGATCAGCCCGAGGGAGTATAGCGCGGGGTGTTTGGCGAAAATCAGAGTTCCCATCCCCACCATTATCACGAACGCGGAGAAGAATATAGCCGTCTTATGCAAGGAGAGCACGGGGGTCTTATCCTTGTAAAAGCCCTGCAGCCCGTCCATTATGAAGATGCTGAAGTCGTCGCCTATACCGAAAATAAAGGTAGATAATATGATGGTGACAATATTGAACTCTATGCCCAGCAGGGCCATTATGCCCAGGATCATGATCCAGCTGACGAACATGGGCAGGAACGACATAAGGGTCAACTCTATACGCCCGTAGGAGATGAACAGCGCGAAGAATATCAGCAGCGACGAAAAATAGAGTATGAGGTAGAAATTGTCGTTGACATCCTCGGCCATCTTGCTCGCGAAGAAGGACCTGTCGGCGGCTATGATATTCTCATCGCCGGCAAAAACCGAATAGACATCCTGTTTGACGCTGTCAGCGATCATTACCTGGGCTGTGAAGGTGGTCAGATCCTCTCCTCCCGACAGCCAATCAGGGAATAATGTTGCCATCTCGCTGCCCGCCGAATAATCTATCGGGGGAAACGTACGGTTTATCAGATCGGTGAACCTCGCGAACGTCCCCTCCTCGAAGCCCAGCCTCGCTGCCTCGCGGTTTATCGAAGAGATCACCTCGCGACGTTTATCCTCGCTCCAGAAATCAGCCCACTTGCGCAGCCTCTCCGCTTGGATATGTGCGGGCACTACAAACCTCGAAATAGAGGCGTAGGAGGGTATCTCTCCCGCGCTCTTCAGGCTGTCGAGCCTCATGCACATGCGAGTATATTCTCTCGCCGCATCGTCGTTGTTTTCCGCCGCCGAGATGAACATCACATTGGATATTCCGGATTCTTTGCTGGTTATCGAATTCAATTTTTTCTCCGCCTCGCGTAAATGGGGCGGCTCGAAATTGAGTTTCATCATATCGCTGTCGAAGCTCACGTTGTTGAAGAATATCGCACAGACAATAGTCAGGATCACTATCAACGCCGCCAACACGCGGCTCCTGTCAAACCTGAGGTTGGCCGCACGGTCGACCAGTTTGAGCAGTTTGTTGTCGCCGCTATCGCTTCCAAGTTTCAGGAAATGGGGCAGGAAGATGAGCGAATAGAGCGTCGTCCCCACCAGGGCCAGCGAGGCGAAAAGACCGAAGTCTTGCAGCAGGGCGGAGTTGGTGAACAGCAGTCCCGCGAACGCACCTATGGTGGTGAAACTGCCTATGGTCAGAGGGTAGGCCAGTTCGGAGATCAGGCGCCTTACGTCGTGGCAATGGTTGGTGTGCGAGAGCACATGTATAGAGTAGCTCAGCGCCACCCCGAATATGGCTGATCCGGCTCCCACGGCGATTAGCGAGATCTCCCCTTTTATTAAGTATATCAGCGCCAGGGCGAATAATACCCCATAGGCAACAGGTGTGAGAGCGAGCCATATGTTGCGCTTGTTGCGGAATGAGAGAGCGATGAATAACACCACTGCTATAATGGCGATATTCAGCGTGATCATGCTGTCGATCTTTATCTGCCTGGCGTTGTATGCCGCCACAGCCGGAGCGCCGAAATAGAGTATCTCCACGTCGGGCATAGAGGTTTCGGTTTCGCTTATGGCCTCCTCTATGATACGGATAAGTATCTCGTTATCACCGCTGCTGTTGCCGGGCCTGGGATCCACAAATCCCATAAGCGTGGCCATATCCTCTGAGAATATATAGTCATCCTCTATGACGTAGCGGACGTTATTACCCTGGTTGCGCAGATCTTTCAGGGACTCGGAGCCCAGGCCCAACGGGTCACGTACTATGTACTCGGACACGAATCCCCCGATGAGAGAGGTCATGTTGCCGTAGTTACGCTCCATCTTCTCCCTTATCGCCCCGGGGCGGGTGACGGAGTCCATGTGGGCGTAATCGGTATCGTCCATGAATATGGGCAGGTTGTCGTAAATGAAGTCCGTCAAGGCCTCCGCCTTATCGCCGTCTACCCTTAGCGATAGCCCTGCCATCTCCCCGAAATCCTTGTGTGCCTTGAGATTTTCGGTGAACAGATCGGCACAGTCCATCATCCGGGAAACGCCGTTGTCGCCCTCTTTTGCCGTGAACATCACGACGATCCGGTCTTTAGCTTTGATATTGTTGAATATCAGGGCTGTGTGTCTTTGGCTCTTAGGGAAGAAGTGGGTTATGTCCTCCCTATATTTCACATTGACCACTCCCAGCGTCATAATGACGACGGACACGGCGAGTATGATTCGCATAAGCGTCCTGTGAGAGGAGAAATAGTCGTATATTCCGGTAAAGAATCTATCCATTTATCTTTTTGCGTCTTGAGAAAAACAGTATCAGAGAGGATATTCCGAAGGCGATCACACCGCACACCACGGCGAAAACCATGCTCCCCAGAATGTATTGCATAAGGTCATAGGAGATGCTGTGTATCGAGATATCCGAGAATTCAAATCTCATATCCCTGCCCATCAGCAGCGATCCCATATAGAAGCTCCCGTAGATAATGAATGGGATCATTGGCGGGAGGCTTATATTGGAACTGATAAGGGTCAGCACCTTATTTAGTTTCAGCATATGAGCCGTGAGTCCGGCGGCTATCATCTGGTAACCCCATATGGGAACGATACCGAAGAATACGCCCAAACCTATGGCCGAGGATATGCGGGCGTTGGATTCTTTCGTGTCGGTTATGTTGCGGCGTATGAACGTCCTGATATTCTCCTTTGTAAGCGCCCTCATGAACCTCCACGGATAGTAGAATAACAGGGCGATTATCACCAGCAGACTATTTAACAGGCTGATGCGCAGGAAGTCCTTACCCGGTTTGAAATGCGACACCCTCTCTCCCTGTGGGGGATAAAATACGGCGATGGGTATATTCCGGACTGTGATGCCCGCCCATGCGGCCCTTACCAGTACCTCGATCTCGAATTCGTAACGGGAGGTGAAAAAACGGAATTTGCCCATTTTTTTCACAGGATACAGACGGTATCCCGACTGAGTGTCCTCCATTTTATTACCCGTTTCCACGAAGTACCAGAAGTTGGAGAACTTGTTGGCGAAAGTGTTCTTCGAGGGCATGTTCTCCGCGTCAAGACGTCTCGCACCTACAAGCAGGGCGTCGGGAGTACTTGTTATCTCTTCCAAAAACAATGGGATGTCCGATGCGAAATGTTGTCCGTCGGCATCTATGGTCAGGAGATAGCGGTAGCCGTTCTCAGAGGCGTAACGCAGAGCCTTGCGTATGGCGTAGCCCTTGCCCCTGTTGGGGGAGTAGGATATGTTGGCTACGCCCATGCGGTCGATGATCTCTGCCGTGGAATCGGTAGCTCCGTCGTTGACCACTATCACATGGTCGCTGTAACGCCTTACCTGTTCCACGACCTGTCCTATGGTGCCGCCGTTGTTGTAGGTGGGTATGGCGACCAATAGGCCCAGATCGGCTATTTTACGTTTGGCTTCTTCCATATCCTAAACTAACGAGGCCTTTATTTTCATCATTATGCGTTCTTCGGCTGCGACTTCTCCCGAGATATACCAGCTGCTGTCCGAGGGGGTGACGCGCAGATTGATCTCCAGCCGTTTGTGTTGAGCGGGTATGATGGCGGCGAGGAATTTACACTCCCTGACACTCCCAAAGCGCAACTTGCGGGCGAGGCTCCCCGATACACATTTCTTGACAATGTCCATAGTACATACTCCCGGCACTACGGGCATCCCGGGGAAATGGCCTTCGTATACCGGGTGAGACGGGTTGAGCTCTACGGTGTAAGCGTAACCAGTGTCGGTGGTTTCGGCCTTTATTATGTCGAAAAAATCCTGCCCCATAATCTTAATCTACATTGAATACCGCGCTGTCCAGTGTCTTATTGAATTGTTTGCCGCTGAATTCGTAGAGCGTGTAGCCTCCCGAGCTTTCCTCCATAAGCAGGCTGTCGAGCGACATATCGCTCTTATTGAACAGGAGCACCATGTGAGCGAGGTATTTCTGTATACGGCGGTCTGAGGGAGTGAGCGTCACCTCATAATTCTTACCGGTGTCGCTGACGGCACTGTTCCATCCACGTCCAAGGCGCGACACGTCGCCGGTCATACACGCTCTCATCATATTCGACACCTGTGAGAGCATGGGGTTTGATGAGGCCTCGTTTACAGCCTTGCGCCCCATAGAAATGATGGTGAAGCGGTCGCCCCCCATGATGATTTTGTCTCCCTGGGGCTGGTCGTACACCAGGGCCATCGACCCGGAATTATCGTAGTAGAATTTACCGGTTGAGACCATAGGCTGTTTTATGTTTTTGACCTTTTTCGTCTGTTTGAAATCACACTTTATGGTCTTATTACGGCTGCTTACCGCCTCGAGCTGCCGGTTGAATTCCTGCTCTGTGGTACTCTGCTGGGCGTTTGCTGCGAAAAGACCCAACGATAAAATAAGGGTAGGGATAAATCGTATCATGAGTTGAGATTAAAAAGTTCTTCGATTGTACGGGTGCGCATTCCGCGCTCCTTAAGTTCGCAAAGTATCGATTCGAGGAGTTCATCGGCTCCGGGGCGGTTGTCGTGTAGCAGAACCACGGCTCCGTCATGCAGTTGCCGGCTCACTCTTCTGGCTACTTTTCTGCGGTCGCCTTTGATGGTGTCGAACGAGCGGATGCTCCAACCTACGGAGATCACCCCCGTCCTCCTTACGGCTCTCCCCACCATGGGGTTGGTCACCCCGAACGGAGGGCGGAACAGGCGTACGCGTTCTCCTGTTATCTCCTCCAATTCTTTGCCGCAGCGCTCTATATCTTCCGCTATCCGAGCGGCGGATCGCAGGGGGAAGTTCCATTTGTGCGAATAGGAGTGTATTCCGATGCTGTGTCCTTCGGCCACGATACGCCGCACTATGTCAGGATATTCCGAGGCTTTCTCTCCGATTATAAAGAACGTAGCGCGGGCATTGAATTCTCTCAGGAGGTCGAGTGCCCGGGGGGTCATATCAGCGTCGGGGCCGTCGTCGAAGGTCAGCGCTACCTCCCGCTCCACCCCATGCTTTCGGCATAGGCTTCTCACGTACACCCCAAGGGAGATGTCGTAAGAGGCCCAGAACAGCACGCCTGAGAGCAGTATTATGGAGGCTGCTATAAACATCTCAGATCTATATATGAATTATTACTACCGCCAAGGTCGTTGACGATCCTTACCCTTTCACGAGACCCCTCCTCAACGGCGCGCGCGAGGGCGTCGGCCATAGCCGTATGCCAAACCCCTGCCGCCAGACGGCTTACCGGTAAAGCATCCGATAGATCGCCCTCGCCCGCCTCGAACTCGGGAAGTGAGATTGCGGCCATGCTGCACGCCAACTTTTCGCCGGTCAGCACGAAGAATACCGCTCCCTCGCCCCAAACCCCGCCACGGATTGCCCGCAGCCGTTTCATTATGTCAGTAACGGTGGGAGTATTCTCATCGAATACCCCCACGAGCACGGCCTTCGATTCGCCGGAATCGAGTCTGAGAGCGGCCTCTAAAAGGGCGCTCTCGAAGCTGATATAGCGGTGAGAATATGTGTTGTTATAGCAGTGCAGCGACTTGAGCAGCGCCACCTGAGCCCCCACGGTGTTGAACGTCGATTGGATGAAGGGGGTGGGGTTGAGCATCTGCTCTCCGGAGGAGAGTATGTTGAGGAGAAATTTCTCGCTGTCGGCGATACATCCCAGGCCCGTGCCGGTGATGATGGCATCTACCTGGGCGTAATTTTCGAATTCGTTGATGGATTCAAGAGCCGTGGCCACACCCATCTTGACCGCGTGGCTCATCCTGCGCCGCAGGTTCATGTCGGGCACAAGTTCCTTTATATCGCTCTGCAGGGAGCCGAAGCGCCGGAGGCAATTTATGTAGTATTCCATCACTTCGAGAATATTAATGATGAACAGTTGCCCCCGAAACCGAAGGAATTGGAGAGAACATGATTCACGGGAGTGCCTTTGATAACCGTAGTTATGGGGGTTATTCCGGAGCCGGCCATACTTTGAGCGAACCGCAAGGAGGCGTATTTTATGCCGTGGGCGATAGACATCACCGAGAATACAGCCTCGATCCCGCCGGCCGCGGCCAGCGCGTGTCCCGTATAGCTCTTGGTGGAGCTCAGGGGAGGGATGCGGTCGCCGAAGAGCCTGATGATGGCTGCGGCTTCCGAAGAGTCGTTGTTGGCCGTCCCAGTGCCGTGGAGGTTGATGTAATCTATCTCCGAGGGGGCTATGCCCGCCCTTTCTATCGCTTCCGACATGGCTAAAAAGGCCCCTTCTCCGTTGTCCGAAGAGGCTGTTTGATGAAAGGCGTCATTGGCGTTGGCGTAGCCGGATAGGCGGCAGTAGCGTTTAGCGGCGGCGGGATCTTTGGTCAGCACTATATATCCCGCTCCCTCGCCGAGATTCAACCCCGCGCGGCTTTCGTCGAACGGGCGGCATAACTCCCGGTCGAGGATCATAAGCGAATTGAAACCATTGAGGGTGAAGCGGCACAGGGCGTCGGTGCCTCCCACCACCACGTAGTCGAGCAGGCCCTTTTCGATCATCCTCGCTCCCACGATAGCAGCGTTGGCCGCTGAGGAACAGGCGGTGCTGATGGTAGTTCTAAAACCTGTGATGCCGCAGAACGAGGCGATAAGCTCTGTGCTGCTGGCGCAATCGTGCCCCACGACCTCCCGCGATCGTCCCCTGCGAGAGTCGTCCTTATACTGTTCGTAGAATATTTCCGAGCGATCCATGCCCCCCACGCTTGTGGATGATACGAGGCCTATCCGTTTGCCTTTCTCAATGGAAGCGTCTTCGATCGCCTCCCTTGCCGCCATCATCCCCAGAAGGGCCGTACGTGAAACGGTACGCCCGGGATCCAGTCCCAGGGTCTCCTTGAGCTCATGGTTGGACAGCCCGATCTCGCCCACGGGGACGTTCACGGCGGAGTCGAAAAGCGATAGCTTACCAATACCGCATCGCCCCCCGGACAACGCCGTGAGCGACTGCTCTTTTCCCGTCCCTATGGCGGATATGACGCCTATTCCACAAACGTATACGCTCATGATACTCTACGGTTGAAATCCCTTATTTACGATTATTACCTATAAATTCGGCCAGCGTGCTGACAGAGAAGAATATAGGTTTGGCCTCGGCGGGGTTCTCCAGGCGGATGCCGTAGAATTTCTCCAACAACAGGATTATCTCCAGCGCGTCGATCGAGTCGAGGCCCAGGCCGTCGCCGAACAGGGGGGCGTCGGACTGTATATCTTCGACGGTTATATCTTCGAGGTTTAGCGCCTCGATAAGCTGTTGCTTGAGTGTTTCTTTGAGCTGATCCATGATATTTCGTTATTTGGTTATCAATCTTATCTCTGCCTCATAATCTTCGCCCAGCAGTTCGCACCATCCGTATATCACGGCGTCCATTTTGCCAGAACCGATAAGCCCTTGCGCATAGTGTTCGACAGAGGTGAGGTCTTTGTTTTTTTGTATGAAGAACGTTTGCTCTCCCTGAAACTTGTGTTTGATGGCGATCTCTCCGGCTACGATATTGGCCAGAGTATAAACGAAAACAGCGGGCGACGCTCCCTCGGGGAGCTTCTGGTCCACAATGGCCTGATGTCTGAGATCGCTGTCGAGCGAGGCGCTGCGGTTGGAAAGCACGATGGCTATCCGCTCTGCGGGATAGGACATATCCATCCCTGAGAGTAATTTGCATGAGGCCACATATCCCAATTTGGAGAGGTCATCCATCTTGGCAAACTTCATATTCGGGTCGTTCAGCGCCTTGTATTCCTCCCGGATGAATTCACCGAACGGTTTATTCTGCGGGCCTGATAGCTTGAATGATGCTCGTAGCGTAGAGGGTATGTCATGTGAAGTCGCGCTGGTTACGGTGTGCTTACTCAGTACTATGGCGGCGTTAGTACCTCCGAATCCCGAGGCGGTCTTCAAACATACCTCTACCTCCATATCCCTGTGGACAGCCGAAACGGAGAGAGGATAAGGCACTCCGCATTCGTAGTATCCTTTAACGCCAAATATTCGGGAATTTGACATCTGAGCTGCTGTCAGTATGGTTTCTATCACTCCCGAAGCTCCCAAAGTGTGTCCGAGGTAGGGCTTCAACGAGTTGCATGGTATGCCGTCGAGAGAGGCCAACGCCAGTGCTTTGCTCTCCATCTCGTCGTTATAGGGAGTTCCCGTACCGTGGGTATTGACCAGTCCGATCTCTTCGGACTCGACTCCGGCCTCATCCATCGCGGCCCTTATGGCGAAAAATAATCCGTCGCCCGTTCTCGAGGGGCCCGAGATATGGTTGGCGTCGTTGGATATGCCGCCTCCAGCAACCACGATGCCACTGCCGGACAATTCAGCATCGGAGGTTAATAGTACGGCGCCGCAGCCCTCCCCGAGGGTCAGCCCGTCGCGGGAGATGTCGTAAGGCTTGCAAAGAGTGGGACTGACCGACTTGAAAGCGTTGAAACCGCTCACGATAAAATCGCTCAACACATCGACCCCCACCACGAAGATGTTGTCATAACTTCCCCCGGCGATCAGTCTCGATGCTATGACCAGCGCCGAAACTCCGGATATGCAGGCGTTTGAAATAACGACAGGTGTGTTAGCAGTATGGAAATAGGAGCCTATAAGCTCTGCCGACGACCATAGATAACTGCGGTCGAAATCGGAGTTTATATACTCCACATTACCCTTGGTAGTGGAGAGGATTATGAGCGTCTGCTTATCCGAGGGGTCGACACCGCTGCGCGAACAGAGGTTGCTCAGGGCTATTATCGAGAGTTGCTCGGCACGGGAGTGTTCCTTTATCCCGAGCCTGTTTACAGACTCCTCTACCATACTGAAATCTATCAGGCACGCGGGTGTTCCGTCCGGACATCGAGACAGAGGGGTGCGATTTCCCTCGATCCCCAGATAGTTCGCTTTTGTTCCCAAGCCCAGCGGACTGATGATGGTGTCGGGACCCCAGAATACACGTCTTATTTCACGTTCCATCGCTCTTTCCATTTCTGATAGAATCCGGGGTTTATGAGTTGCAATTCTCCGTTTTGGTCGAGGAATGCCTGTATGGTGCTGCCAGTGGCTACGATCTCGCCGTTATCCTCGCGGCGGATGATATATTCGAAACATATCTTGGCGGCGTCGTTGTTGATAAATCTCGTCTCGATAGTGACAACGTCATTGCACTTAAGCGGGCGCTTGTACTGCAGGTGGAGGTCGACGATGGGCGCCGTGAAGCCGCTGTCATAGATATCCATATATCCGAGGCCGGGAAATTCGCGCCCGAAGGCCTCCCTTCCGTCCTCGAAATACTTGACATACTGACCGTGCCATACGATATGCATGGAGTCTACCTCGCTGAATCTGACTCTGACGGTGGTCGTATTGGTCAGGCTTGCTATCTGCTTTTTCTTAAGTACCATGATCGTTATTCTTGCAGGTATATTTTCATTTTACATTCAGCCACGGGCCTGCCTCCCGACGTGACCTCCGCCAATATAAGGGTTATATTCATCAACTCCTGCTCCACGCGGATCCTGGTACGCAATCTGTCTCCGATATCAGGGAGCGAGTGAACGACGAAATTATTGATCGCTCCTATAAATCCTATCGGCACCTCCCTGCCTTCGCTCTTACAGATGTAGCCCACGCGCAGGGCCGCCGACTGCGCCATGTGTTCTATCACGCCGCACTCTGATAAAATATCCTCCTCGACGAACATATTCCCGGGGCGGACAGTAAATCCGCTCACCGAGGTATCTCCGTCAATACCGAAGAATTCATCCACCATCACTATCGGAGAGCGTTGCGGGATGAATTCCAATATCTCCTCGGGAGAGATTATGGTTTTCTCAGATATTCCCATAGCGGGCCTTTTTTATTGCGTTTGAATTTCAGGGTATTCATGGTTTCATCCACGGGATCGTCGGGGAATATCCACGCCTTGCCCGTCTGAGCGGCCAAATGCTTGGCCTCGGCGAGGTCGAATCCGGGGGAGAGGTAATATTTCGGATCCACGAGATCGTCAGCCGCCTCCACGCTCCCTGCCTTTATAGCATAGCCATGCAGCGGCGTATCGGGATATATCCTCATGCCGACGTAGGGGAAGAAGACCGTATGCCGCAGCTTCCGGGAGTTCTCCATCGTTTCCCTAAGTGTGTCGGATGTCTCTCCCCAACCGCCCAGGATCAGGAAATGGGCATAGTACACATTATGTTTAAGGGCCAACTCCGAGGCTGTCACAACGTCCTCGAAGGTGAAACGCTTGCCGTAGGCACTGAGAGTGCGATCGGAAAAAGACTCCGTGCCGAATTCTATGTGCGTGAGTCCCGAGGCTTTGTAGAGTTTCATCTGTTCATTCGTTAGCCTGGAGGGTGTGAAGTAAGCTCCCCACGATATGTTCACTCCGCTGCGAATGAGGCTTTCGGCCAATTGAGCGTTGTAGTCGTCGTCGATATTGAATACCGAATCGGTGAAGAACAGGTAGTCGGCCCCGTGATCCCTCTTGGCCTTGGCGATATTGCCGATCAGAGAGTCTATATCCATGGTCCTCACCTTGCGGCCGTCGATAGAGGGATAGGTGCAGTATATGCAGTTGTAGGGACAGCCCCTCTTGGTTTGGATGTTGAGCATGCCGCTGTTCTTCCAGTAGTATTCGGCCAATAGCGGGTCGAACGAGGCCTCGGTGGAACTGATATAACAACGCGTGCCCTCGCTCCGTTTCATATCTCCACGGATCACGGAGGGGATATTATCAGGGGAGCCTCCGCGTTCGAGCATGAGGATCAACTCCGACAGCGGGCCCTCGCCCTCACCAACCACACCGTAATCGGCCTTTAGCTCCCTTATAAGCAGCTCGGGGAATATAGAGAATCCCGCGCCGCCGAGTATAATGGGCGCTCCGCTGGAGGCCCTGACGATCTCGGCCGTCTGCCTGTATTCGGGGATGAAACTGCGGGCGTCGAGGGAATTAGCTCCATCGATATTGCGTATCGACATACCTACGTAGTCGGGATTGCACTCCTCGAGGTAGAGCCTTAGCGCTTCTTCCGAGGTCAGGTTCATATCGATCACATCCACCTCGACATCGGGGATATTCTTCCCGAGGTAGGATTTAAGGTATGCCACACCCAATGGATATACGGGATATGGTTCCTTATGCCGATTGGCCGATATGAGCGCTACCCTTAATGCCATACGTCGTAAAAGTTGAACCACTGTTGGGGATATTTCTCCACCACTTCAGAGAGTTCCTTCAGATACCGTTCGAATGTGTCCCTCTCTGACAATCCTCCTTCCAGCACCGTGAATACGAACCTGTATTTCATGCCCCGTTCGCGCAGGGCGAAGTAGATGATCACCGGGGTCTTGAGTTTCGAAGAGATAAGGAACGGGCCCTGGGGGAATAAGGCCCTGTGGCCCATGAATTCCGCTTCGAAGGTCTGTTGGCCGCTCACGTAGCGGTCGCCCTGAAAACATACGTATTCGCCCCTGTTCACCGCCGCCTTTATCTTTAGCAACGACTCCAAGCCTCCTTCGTTTACGGGGATTATCTTGTAGGGCGTCTCCATGCCGCGCACCGCCTCTTTTATCCGCCGATAGTCGGCGTCGTACATTACCACATTGAGCCTCTCGGCGTAGTCGCCGAAAAAGCGCGATCCGATCTCCCAGCAACCTACATGGGCCCCTATCACGGTAGCGGGACCGCGGTCCAGTACCTGCAGTAATTCCTCGTAGCGGTCGAACTCGAAAGAGTACCTGTCGCCGAGGCCGTTTAAGATGGCTATCTTATCAATTATAGTTTGCCCGAAGCGGTAGTAGTGAAGGTAGAGTTTAAACGCAGACTGCGCTACATTGTAGCGCAGAATCCTGCGGTTGTACTTCCATACGGCCCTTGTAGCCTTGGGGGCGAAGGGGATGAAATATATAACCACCAGCGATAAGAACGCGTATGCGGCCCTGATCCCGATCCTGCTAATAAGGAATACGAAGAACCTGTGCCCGAAGGCACCTCCACGGGATTTGCCGCTCCACGCCTCGTCGCTATTTTTCATTCACCTTGCGCAGGATTAGGTCGTAAAAGTCGCGGAATGTACTGATGCCTACGAAGTCGGGCCCGGATAGTGTAACGCCGAAGTGCGTGTTTATAAGCACCACCACGTCCACAAGATCGAGACTGTCGAGTTCGAGCGTTTCCATCAGCGACGCCTCGGGGGTTATGGAGGCGATATCCGTCTCAAACTCCTCAGCGAGCACTTCATTGATCTTCGCTATTATTTCCTGTTCAGTCATGTTATTTAAGTTTTTTCACGATTAGAGTCGAATTGGTCCCCCCGAAGCCGAAGGAGTTGGACAGGAAGGTGTCGAATTCCGTGTCAACCCTTTTTGCGGGGATGTCGAGCAGGGAGGTGGCATCGTCGCCCTCCTTGAAATTGACGTTGGGGGCGATGAAACCCTCCCGCATCATGATAGTCGAGTATATCACCTCGCTGGCCCCTGCCATCCACATTTCGTGACCTGTTATGGATTTGGTGGAGGTTACGTATGGCTTATGAGATCCGAAGACATTAGCTATGGCTAAGGCCTCGTTACGGTCACCCAGAGGGGTCGACGTGGCGTGGGCATTGACATAACCAATCTCTTCCGGAGTGATGCCCGCGTCTTTGATGGCCATGCTAAGCGATCTGGCCGGCCCGTCGACGTTGGGCACTGATATGTGGTCGCCGTTGGAAGAGAAGCCGTATCCCACGACCTCGGCGATAATGTTGGCGCCGCGCTTTACGGCCGAGTCATAGCTTTCGAGGATTACCGTGGCTGCCCCTCCGCTGGGGACGAGGCCGTCCCTGTCTTTGTCGAACGGGCGCGATGCTTTCGCGGGGTCATCCTCCCTTGCGGAGAAGGCTCCCAGACCGTCGAAGCTCCCCACGGAGTATACATTTACTTCCTGAGCGCCTCCGCACACCACGCAATCCTGCAGGCCCTGCTTTATCAGCAGATAGCCCATGCCTATGGAGTGGGAGCCGCTTGCACACGCGCCTGCCACTGTGAAGTTGATGCCACGCAGGTTGAAGATAACGGCCATATTCATAGTGACCGTCGAATTCATAGACTGGAAGATATTACCCGATCCCACCAGAGCAGTGTTCTTCTTAGCGCGTATGATGTCCACTCCCTCTATGACGGGAGCGGCGCTGCTGTCGTTGCCGTAGAGTATGCCGACCTCCCTGTTTGAGAGGAACTCTTCGTCGATCCCCGCGCCGCGGAAAGCTTCCAGGGTAGCCATATAGGCATAAGCACCCTGCTCGGGAAGGCATACCCGTTTTCTCCTGTCGAGCAAACCTTTGAGGTCAGGTTGGGGGATTATGCCCGTAAGCGATGAACGATAGCCCAGCTCCTTACGTGCGGGATCAATGCCTATGCCCGACTTGCCGTCGTATAGTGATTGTTTTACTTCATTCAGATCTTTACCTATGCATGAATATATACCCATGCCGGTGATCACCACCCTGTTGCCCATAGAAATGTGTTATGTGTGAAGTCCGCCGTTTATGGATATTACCTCCCCGGTGATATATGCGGCGGAGGCTGAGGAGAGAAAACCTACCAGTTCGGCAACCTCTTCCGCTCTGCCGAATCGGCCCACGGGTATCATTTTCTTAAGCTCGGCTTCGTTGAGGTCGCCCGTCATCTCTGTGGAGATGAACCCCGGGGCCACGGCGTTTACCGTTACCCCTTTGCGTGCCACTTCCTGCGCCAAGGCCTTGGTAGCGGCTATGACGCCACCCTTGGCGGCAGAATAATTGGTTTGCCCGGGGAGGCCTTTGATGCCCGATAAGGACACGATATTCACTATTCTTCCCGATTTTTTGGCGAGCATAGGCATCAAAAGAGGCTGGGTGACATTGTAGAATCCCCCAAGGCTCGTGTCCAATACTTTGTTCCATTGCTCGGGTTGCATCCACATCAGCAGACCGTCGTCGCGTATGCCGGCATTGTTCACCAGCACCTCGATATACTCTCCTTCGTGGGCTTTCGTCCATTGTTCGAGCGCAGAGGTGGTTTCCTCCCTGTCGGCCACGTTGAACCGGAGCAATTCGCCGTCGGCCCCGGCGTCCTTAACGAGGCTGAGGGTCTTCTCCGCTTCGGGCAGATTAGATATGTAGTTGATAATGACGTAATAGCCCATAGAGGCCAATTTGAGCGATATAGCCCGCCCGATACCCCTGCTACCGCCGGTTACAAGTGCGTATTTCATTGTCTTGCCCGGCTATAAAAAAAGGTTGGTAGTTTTTTAATCATGTCCTAACCGCTTTAGGAATGTTATGATATTCTCGATCTCCTCATATTTGGTTGTATCCTCGATGAAGGTAGGGATAATCGCCCTAATATCAAAATACAATTTCTTAGTCTTTTCCGATAACTTATCCTTGATGCCGAGGCAATCGACGGCTTGTGTCAGAGCCATCATATGTATAGCCATAACCTGGTAGCCGTTCTCGATCACTTTGCGTGTGATCATGGCGGCGTTGGTCCCCATGCTAACGATATCCTGGTTGTCGTTATTGTTGGGGATACTGTGCACGTACATCGGGTTGGACAGCATCTGGCTCTCGGCTGTGGTAGAGGTGGCGGTGAACTGCGCGGCCTGAAGCCCGTAGTTCAGCCCCAGCACGCCCAGATTGACAAAGGGGGGCAAGACACCGTTGATCTTGTCGTGGAACAGGTAATTTATCTGACGCTCCACGAGCATGGTCATCTTGGTCACGCCTATCTTGAGTTTGTCCATCTCGAACGACACGTAGTCTCCGTGAAAATTACCTCCGTGGTAGACATTCCCGCTCTCGGGATCAACGATAGGATTATCGTCGACCGAGTGGAATTCCTCCATTATCACCTTCTCGGCGTTGTCGATGGCCTCCAGCACCGGGCCCAGGACCTGGGGCGTGCAACGCAATGAGTAGTAGGGCTGTACCTTGTTGTTGAAGACGGCTTTGTTGTTGAGTTTCTCATCATAGAGGTAGGCCTCTCTCTTGCGTAACAGTTCGCTGGAGGAGGCGATCTCACGCATCATCCTGGCCACCTCGCTCTGCCCCTTATGGAGTTTGAGATCATTGAGTACTTCGGAGAGGAAATCGTCGTATGACGACACTATCTCGTTCACCATCACCGAGGCAAGGATCGCCCAGTCGAGTAGTTTTCGGGCGTATATGAGATTGACCATGCCCACTCCGGTCATCATGGCGGTGCCGTTGGTGAGCGATAATCCCTCCCTTATGTGCATCTTGAGGGGCGTAATGCCGCATTTGGCCATAGCTTGAGAGGAGGCCATGCGTTCGCCCTTGAAGAATACATCCCCTTCGCCGATAAGGGTGAGGGCTATGTGGGATAGTTGCACCAGATCGCCGCTGGCGCCCACGCTTCCGTGTTCGGGAACGACAGGGGTAATGTCAAAATTCAGAAAGTCCGATAATATCTTCACCACGTCGGGGTGTACCGCCGACTTACCCGCGAGGAAGGTTTGCAGGCGTGAGAGCATCGCGGCCCTCACGCACTCCCTGGGTATAGGGTTGCCGACCCCGCAGCTGTGAGAGCGGATGATGTTGTATTGCAGCTTGTGTAGGTCGCTGTCGTTAATTTTGTATTGAGCCATAGGGCCGAATCCCGTGTTCACTCCGTAGATTACCTTACCCTTGCGAAACTCGGATAGGAACAGGAACGACTCTTTCACCTTGGCGTACTGCGCTTCGGTGATATTTACGGGCGCTTCTCCCAGAATAATGTCTTTGGTCTTTTTCGTGGCAAGAATGGGCATGGACGTTTATTTAAAAACAGGTTACAAATATATCTGTTTTTTCAAATAACGACAACACAATGAGGAGGTAATATCTCATATTAGCTGTTTGTTGAAAGGGTGTAGTTTGTGTACAGTGGTCGAACTTCGGCTTCGCGCGCGCCCGGGTGTGAGCGTGTTAAGCGCTACACGTACGGGATCAAGGGGTGTGTGGTACGTTTTTTGGGTTGAAAATAAGCCCGATACTATCGCTGTGGAAATATTTTTTGAAAAAGATTTGGAAGTTAGAAGTTTATCCATACATTTGCATTAACAATTCTGTTAGTCAGATTTGTTTAACAATATGGAAAGCATAACGAACGCTACGGAAAAACACGAGGAACAACCCCAGGAACCCACCCGCGAACAGGCCATCCTGGCCGCAGCCGAGCGGGAATTCCTTACCAAGGGTTTCGACGGCGCACGTACCACCACTATAGCGGCGGCGGCGGGTGTGACCCATGCCATGCTCCACTACTATTTCCGCACCAAGGAGAATATATTCGACCGTATCCTCGATGAAAAAATAGCACTGATGGGCCAATCCGTGCTCGAAGTGTTGGGTCGCCCCGACCTGCCTCTCCTGGAGAGGTTGAGAGAGGGTATGTCCCGTCATTTCGATTTCGTTGCTGCCAATTCCGATCTGCCCAGGTTTATAGTCAACGAGGTGACTTCCAAGCCCGAGCGCTATGAGGCTATGCGCAGGCGTGTGGAGCCGATCATGAATGCTATGGTGAATAACTTTCAGCAGGAGATCGACAATGCTGCCGAACGTGGCGAGATCGAACGCGTGGACATACGTCACCTGATGCTCGATATGCTCTCGCTCAATATCTTTCCTTTCATAGCTTACCCAGTTGTCCGTCCTCTGATAGGGGAACTGGCCAGCGACCGGGAGGCTTTCTGCGAACAACGCAAGCGGGAAAACATAGAAGTCATAATGCGCCGAATCAAAAAATCCTGAACCATGAAAAAGATAATCCTCCTTTGCTGTTGCCTCGCCGCCACTTTCGGTGCGCGCGCCCAGCTCACCCTCGACGAGTGCCGCAGCCTGGCGCGCGACCACTACCCCGAGATACGGCAGTACGACCTGATCCGCCAGACCACTGACTACACCCTCTCCAACGCCCGCCGCAGCTACCTGCCGCAGTTCCAGCTTTCGGCGCAGGCCACATGGCAGACCGAGGTGCCCAACTTCCCCGGGGAGCTGGCGAGCATGCTGGGGATCGATATGCCAGGGTTGAAAAAAGACCAATATAAGATAGCCCTCGACCTCAACCAGACCATCTGGGACGGGGGCAAGAGCCGCGCCGACGTGCGAATAGCCCAGGCCGAGTCCGACGAGTCTAATCGCTCGGTGGACGTAGACCTCTACGCCCTCGACAGCCGTATCGACGACCTGTTCTTCGGTATTCTGTTGTTTGAGGAACGCATATCGCAGACAGAACTCACCATTGATCTCTTGCGTAGTAATCTGGACAAGTTGCGCTCTATGGTGCGCAACGGAGTGGCGATGCAGACCGACGCCGACGCCGTGGAGGCCGAGCTCCTGACTGTGGGCCAACAGCTCACCGAGGTGAAGACCGCCCTCAACAGCTACCGCCTTATGCTCTCGATATTCATTGGTAAAGAGCTCGGCGCCGAGAAGCTGCAGCGCCCCGAGGCCACGATGCCGCTCGATATGGAGTCCAATCGTCCCGAGTTGGCGCTTTTCGATGCCCGCAAGACCACGCTCGGAGTGAGGGAATCGATGGTCAAGTCCTCCACCAAACCCTCGTTCGGAGCCTTCGCGCAGGGATATTACGGCTACCCCGGATACAACTTCCTGAAGGATATGATGTCGACCTCCTGGTCGTGGAATGCTATCGTGGGAGTCAAGGCCTCGTGGAATATCGGGGGCTACTACACACGCAAGAATTCGCTCAGCAAATTGCGTACGGCAGGGCAGCAGGTCGACGTGCAGAGGGATATTTTCCTCTTCAATACCCGCCTGCAATCTACCCAGGAACAAGGTGAGATAGTGCGCATAAAGAAGGCCATTGCCGATGACGACCGCATCGTGGCCCTGCGCCGCTCGGTGCGCGAAGCTGCCGAATCGAAGCTGCGCAACGGGGTGATCGACACTAACGACCTACTTTCCAAGATCACCGAAGAGCGCACGGCCTCCACGGCCCGCAGCGCCCGTGAGATAGAACTCCTTAAAGCCATATATGAATTAAAACATACCATAAACCGATGAAACGAATCTTAATTTGCGCTGCGGTACTGTTAACAGCCTGCGGCAGGAGTGGCGATTTCGACGCCACGGGGACATTCGAAGCCACCGAAGTGATAGTTTCGGCCGAAGCCGCCGGACGTATCCTCTACTTCAACGTCGAGGAGGGCGATCTGCTTTCCGCCGGAGTGCAGGTGGGGGCTATCGATACCGTGCAGCTCTATCTTCAGAAATTGCAGTTGGAGCGCAGCGCCGCCGCCGTGCGTTCGGGCCGCCCCGATATCTCCAAGCAGGTCGCATCCCTGCGCGAACAGCTGGCTAAGCAGCAGACCGAACGCCGCAGGATAGAGAACCTGCTCAAGGACGGAGCCGCCACCACCAAACAACTGGACGATATCAACGCCACAATAAAAGTACTCCAGGGCGAGTTGGACGCCACGCTCTCCACCCTGCGCAACAACACCGAAAGCATCGACGAGAACGCGTCGTCGATCACCCTGCAGATAGCCCAGATCGAGGACCGCCTTAACAAGTGCCGCATATCTTCGCCCATCACCGGCACGGTGCTGGCCAAGTATGCCGAGGCGGGTGAACTTGCATCCACCGGAAAGCCCCTGATGAAGGTAGCCGACATCGAAAATATCTACCTGCGCGCCTACTTTACCTCCGAACAATTGGCAAGCCTCAAGCTGGGCCAGGAGGCTGTGGTGACAGCTGACTTCGGTGGAGATCAGCGCATCGACTACCCCGGCCGCATCACCTGGATATCCTCCGAGAGCGAGTTCACGCCCAAGACCATCCAGACCCGCGATACCCGTGCAAATCTTGTATACGCCGTTAAAGTGGCCGTGAAGAACGACGGGCTTATCAAGGTGGGGATGTACGGAGAGGTAAAATTAAAGTAATACCACTGCCATAAACAATGAACGCCATAGAGGTACATAATCTGACCAAGCGCTACGGCGAACTGACCGCCCTTGACGGGGTGTCCTTCGAGGTGGGAGGAGGGGAATTGTTCGGCCTTATCGGTCCCGACGGGGCGGGCAAGACCACGCTCTTCCGCCTGCTCACCACCCTGCTCAATCCGGACGAGGGGAGCGCCACGGTCGACGGCCTCGACATCGTACGCGACTACCAGGCCATACGTGAGAGGGTGGGGTATATGCCGGGCCGGTTCTCGCTATACGCCGATCTGTCGGTGGAGGAGAACCTCGAATTCTTCGCCGCGCTGTTCGGGGTGAAGGTGGCAGACAACTACGACCTCATAGCTCCCATATACAGTCATATAGAGCCGTTTCGTACGCGCCGGGCGGGAAAACTTTCCGGGGGTATGAAGCAAAAACTGGCCCTCAGTTGCGCCCTGATCCACCGTCCGCGGGTGCTGTTCCTCGACGAGCCCACCACGGGGGTCGACCCCGTGTCCAGGAGCGAATTCTGGGACATGCTCTCGGTGCTAAAGAGCGAGGGAATATCCATACTCGTGTCCACTCCATACATGGACGAGGCCCTGCGCTGCGATCGCGTGGCCCTGTGCGACAAGGGCCGCCTGATGGATATCGACACTCCCTCGGGGGTGGTGCGCCGCTTCGATACGCCTATGTATGAGTTGAGGGGCGACGATATGTACCGCCTTCTTTTAGCCGCCCGCAAGTGGCCCGAAGTGGAGGAGTGCAACACCTTCGGGGCTTCGCACCACCTGATCCCCGCCCCGGGATTCGACCCTCAGGCATTTGTAGGGGGGATGGAGGCGCAGGGCTTCAAGGGTGTGGAGATACGGCCCGGGACACCCGGGATCGAGGATGTATTTATGAAATTGATGCGCAATGAATGACAACATAATCATATCGGTCAAGGAACTAAGCAAGGCCTTCGGCACGTTCATGGCCGTCGACCGCATAACCTTCGACGTGGCCAAAGGTGAGATATTCGGCTTCCTCGGGGCCAACGGCGCGGGTAAGACCACGGCCATGCGCATGCTCTGTGGCCTGAGCCGCCCCACTTCGGGCGAGGGTACCGTGGCCGGTTTCGATGTGACCAGGGAGGCTGAGCGCATAAAGCGCCACATAGGCTATATGAGCCAGCGTTTTTCGCTTTACGACGACCTTACCGTACGCGAAAATATACGCCTCTACGGAGGTATATACGGTCTCTCCAATAAGGAGATAGCAACCCGTACCGACGCCATGCTCGACCGCCTGCACTTTGGGCGCGAGGCCGGTACGCTCGTGGGGTCCCTGCCGCTGGGATGGAAACAGAAGCTGGCATTCTCGGTAGCCATACTCCACAGGCCCGATATCGTTTTTCTCGACGAACCCACCGGAGGTGTCGACCCTGTGACCCGCCGCCAGTTCTGGGAAATGATATACGAGGCCGCCGCCGACGGCATCACCGTATTTGTAACTACGCACTATATGGATGAGGCTGAGTACTGTTCGAGAGTGTCGATCATGGTCGACGGGCAGATAAAGGCCCTCGGAGCGCCGGCCGACCTCAAACGGGAGTTCTCGGCGCAGAGCATGGACGAGGTGTTCCGCTCACTCGCCCTCACCGCAAAACGTTCTGAATAATATTTTTGAAATCGTTTATACGAAGTTCACGTTAGAATAACTATGACCACAGGATTCGTTTCATTCATACGCAAGGAGGCCCTGCACATACTGCGCGACAAGCGGACGATGCTTATCGTGCTGATAATGCCGGTGATACAGCTTATCCTGTTCGGCTTCGCCATATCCACCGAGGTGAGGAATATCGACGTGGCGGTGGTCGCGCCGCACCGCACCGAGGCTATACGCCAGGCCGTGGATAGGATGTCGGCCAACGAATACTTCACCTTCAAGGGCTACGTCGACCAGAGCGAAATAGACGACATGCTACGCAAGGGTAAGGCTGGCGTGGCCGTGGTCTTCGCCGATGATTTCGACCGCAGGATGGCCGCGGCGGCTACCGGCGGCCCCGATGCAGGTAATGCGATACAACTTGTTATCGACGCCTCCAATCCCAACGACGCGGCCTCGTTCTATGCCTATTTGCAGGGCGTGCTGCTCTCGGGAGATGACACAGGGGTGGCCTCCGTCTCCCTCGCCGCCATGCCCGAGACGCGCCTGCTTTATAACCCCCGTATGGAGAGCGCGTACAATTTCGTGCCGGGGATCATGGGTCTGATATTCATTATGATATGCGCGATGATGACCTCCGTGTCGATAGTGCGCGAGAAGGAAATGGGGACGATGGAGGTGCTGCTGGTGTCGCCCGTGAGGCCCGTGTGGATAGTGTTTGCCAAGATGATACCCTATTTCGTGCTCTCGTGCTTCAACCTGGTGACCATCCTGTTCCTGGCCCGCTACCTGTTGCAGGTGCCACTGTCGGGGAGTATCACGGGTCTGATCGGTATATCCCTGCTCTACCTTGCCCTCGCCCTCGCCCTCGGGCTTCTGATATCGACCATCGCCGAGCGGCAGGTGACGGCGATGTTAGTGTCGGGGATGGTGCTGATGCTGCCCCTGATAATGCTCTCGGGGATGATATTCCCCGTGGAGAATATGCCGGGAGTGTTGCAGGGGATATCTTGGATCATTCCCGCCCGGTGGTATATTGCCGCTGTACGTAAGCTGATGATAGAGGGCCTGCCGTTTGTGGCCGTAATAAAGGAGTTCGCGATACTCGTCCTGATGACGGTGGTCATTATGGTCGTGGCGCTCAAGAGCTTCAAGGATAAACTCGAATAACGATGAGGACGCTTCGCTTTTTACTCGAAAAGGAGTTCCGGCAGTTCGTGCGCAACCCGTTCCTGCCGCGACTGGTGGTCATATTTCCTCTGGTGGTGATGCTCCTGATGCCCATGGTGATGACCATGGACGTGAAACATATCGCCGTGACGGTGGTCGACCACGACCGCTCTGACGCCTCGCGCAGGCTGATAACCAAGGTACGCGCCTCGGACTACTTTACCCTCAAGGGCGTGTCGGACGATTATAATGCCTCGCTCCGGGCCATGGAGGCCGGTAATGCCGACGTGATAATAGAGATCCCCGACCGTTTCGAACGCGGCCTTATGGAGGGTTCCCCTGAAAAGATCAGCATTGTGGCCAACGGTGTCGATGCCCTCAAGGGGAGCATCGGAAGCCAGTACATGACCCGCCTTATAGC
This sequence comes from Rikenellaceae bacterium, assembly GCA_031553875.1. Taxonomy (GTDB): domain Bacteria; phylum Bacteroidota; class Bacteroidia; order Bacteroidales; family Rikenellaceae; genus JAVBKU01. The sequence goes on from JAVBKU010000008.1 coordinate 96,595, forward strand.
CCAGACCCTCTCCGAACTGAGTGCGGAACAAGGGCTGCAAGCCCAACCCGATGTGATGTCTTCGCGCAATCTATATAATCCCACGCTCGACTACCGTCGATTTATGATACCGGCGCTGATGATAATGCTACTTGTCATTATCTGCGGATTTATGCCCGCGCTCAACCTGGTGAGTGAAAAGGAGATAGGCACGATAGAGCAGATAAACGTAACCCCCGTGAGCCGCCTCACCTTCACCCTCGCCAAACTGATGCCATTCTGGATCATAGGCTTCGTGGTACTCACCATTGCGATGTTGGTTGCGTGGGCTATCTATGGGCTTACCCCGGCGGGAAATATAGGGGCCATATATCTGGCCGCGCTGCTGTTCATCCTTCCCATGTCGGGAATAGGGGTGATCGTGGCCAACTACTCCTCCACGATGCAGCAGACCATGTTCGTGATGTTCTTCTTCGTGATGATATTCGTGCTGATGAGCGGTCTCGTCACGCCCGTGTCGTCGATGCCTGCGTGGGCCGAGACCCTTACCAGGGTGATCCCGCCGCGCTATTTCGTAGATACCATGCGCTCCGTATACCTCAAGGGCAGTACTGTTGCCGACCTGTGGACCGGTTACGCCTCCCTCGCCGGATTCGCCCTGGTATTCAACACGGCTGCGGCGCTCAGCTACCGGAAGCGGGCGTAAATATACCATGACAGACGAGTAGACAGATACCCCGATATTTGTAACAGCATTCCCCGCAAATAGTTATATTAGCGGGGAATGTTATTTAATGGAAGGTTCGCTGGTTTATACTCTTTGAAAATAGAGTCGGTTTATTCCGGAATTTGATTATCTTTGGGAACATTTTAAGTGCCGGCGCAGGTTATTTTGGGGCCGGTACGTTATTTTACCGGCCGAGTGAGAGGCGGCCCCGCCGGGTTATGTGAAGTTTTTATCCTAAAGATAATGCTCTATTATTTCGCCCTGTTGTCGCCCTGTTTCGCCAGTATATTCTGGGCGATCACCATTATTACTAACCATAAACGCAATGCGCAATCCCGCAATCTGTGGGTTGCGGCCCTCGTAATAATAGGTATCAGCACCCTTATTTGGGGTGTGTACTTCGCAGGTGTGGACAACCATGTCCTGTTCTATAAACTGGAGGCGATCGAAGCACTGACCACACTCCTGCTACCTGCCATGCTCTTCTTCTGCTTCGGGTCGATGATCAACGAAAAGCCTTTCGGATGGAAAGAATTCCTGTGGCTCACCCCGACCATCCTTCTGGGTCTTTCCATTGGAGTGCTTTATATGTTCATGGGCGAAGAGAGATCTGTGGCTTATGTGAAAGCTACCATAGAATCCCAGGGTTGCCCCTGCGGATTGTCGGGATTGGAGGCGGTGATGAGTGTATTGAGCGGTCCCGTGTACTTCTCTTATGTGATGATGGAGATAATGGTGGTACTCATATATGCCACAGTGGGGCTGATCAGGTACTACCGCCGCCTCAACGAGCTTTTTTCCAATCTAGAGGGGAAATCCATGGAGAACATACGCGCCCTGCTTATCGGCGGCTACCTTATGGTTATCTTTTCGCTGGCGCTGTATCGGGGGCGTTTCCACTATAACGAACCGTCGGCCATGCTTGCCGCGCAACAACTCTGCTGGTGTGTGCTGATCTATTTCATGGGTTATCATGTCTACCGCCTGGAGTATACTGGGCAGACCCTCGCCTCGGAGCTCGAAGAGGCAGACAGGGAGGCTACCGAACATTTGTTCTCGCTGCCTCGCGGAGCGAATATGCTGGACGTTGCCGATGGGGAGTGGGATCGTTACGATGAACTTCTCCCGGCTTTCGAGGGATTCATGACCGAGGAGAAGATATTCCTTCTCCCGGATATATGCCTGGATGACGTGGCGCGCATGATGCGTACCAACCGCGCCTACATATCTCGCATGATCAACGAACGCTACGGCCGTTCGTTCTCCGACGTAATCAACCGCCGCCGCATACGCTGGGCGCAGGAACTGTTACGCAACGAGCCCACCCTGACTATCGAGGAACTGGCCGTGCAGTCGGGCTTTACCGAGGCTTCCTATTTCAGCCGCACATTCAGGAAGTACACGGGCATGACCTGCCGCGAGTGGCAGAGGCGTAATGATATCCGTTGAACAGCAGAAAATTATCTTTAATCAATTCCGTAAAATAAATATGCCGCGTAAACTTACGCAGCATATTTATTTTATGTACGTATGAGGTTATTTGACCTTAACCATCATCGGCACCTGGTATTTGCCGGATATAACATCTGGTCCCGGGCCGTAGACGCGCAAGATTATGAACGGCTCACCGTCCGGGGCGGGCAGCCAGTTACTTTCGAGGGCCTTGCCGGGCGAGTTCTTGGAGATATAGATGTCGATACTGCCGTCTTTATTGGTCTTGAGCTGCTTGCTGCGACTGCCGATAGAATAGCGGTCGATAGGATTGGCCACAAGGAAACGATACGGCAGATTGTACATAGTGATCGACCAGAAGTATTTGGCCGGCGGTGTCTGACCCTTCTTGAACGTTAACTTATAGCTCGAAGTGGCAGTGTTAATAGGTTTACCATCGGCGTCGGCATGCCATGTCAGGTAGATAGCCTGGGAGGCGTAGTTGCCGAAGATACCTTCCACAACACCCAGTGTGCGGGCCAGGTAATCGGTCTTCATTTTCGCGCGCGTATCGAATAATTCGCTCGATTTAGCCAGCAGGCTGAAATCTGCCAGTTCCTTCATCGCATCTGCTATACCCGCGCGGATAGCGGCCTTGGTAGCGTCGGTAAAAGCTGTGGTATCCCACGGCATGCCCGGGGCGATACCCAGTAGGGCCATACTGTCGAGGGCTGGCTTGTCCATCTTGTTGGGAACGGTTAACGGCAGCGCGAAGTTCACATATTTGAACGCGGCTATGGTGTGCTGGTCGCCCTGAATGAACGGGATCCAGTTGATCTTAGGAGCGGGAGCGGCGGGTACGTTACCCATATATTCGCTCAGGGTCACAAGCCTGTAACCCTCCTGTATCTTGCGTACGTTGGGCATGTCCGCGAGGCCGTCGGCTCCGGTGCGGGTCAGTATTCCCACGAAGTTGGATTCGCCGCGGATCACCCTTTTGATTCCCGGAGGCGTGGAACTTACCCATTCCGGGCTGGCTATGAGGTATATTCCGCCCTTCTGGCCGTCGATCACCGAGCCGGGGCTGTCGAGTACAAAACCCCACAGGTCGTCGACCTGAGAGGTATAATAACGATTGGGGTCTACGGGGGGCATCTCCAATACCCACGGCTCGGCGCGCAGGTCCAGCCAGGCCCATGAGTAGGGGGTGTCGTTGTTGGGCGATACGATGTCTTTGTTTTCCGGAGTGGCGAGTCCATAGTGGCGGAACATGCCGAAGCCGCCGACGTAGGAGGAAGAAGAGGCGTCAATGGCCTGGGCGTACATGGTGGCGTAGTTCATTATCAGCGGATAGCTGAAGATATACGCCTGCGTCGTCAGGGCCTGTATGCGCTCGGGAGAGAGCTTGTTAATGTCGGTCTTTTTCGGACCGCAGGATGCCAGCACCAGGGCCGACAGCGCGATAATTGATAGGAATCTTGTTTTCATGGCAGTATCGTTATTAAGTGTTTTTTGATCACAGAACATGGTCAACGCAAATTCCCGGCCAAAAGGTCTGGAATGCCGCACGGTGTTATTCTCGCGGCTGTATTTGCAATATGGCCCCGGTCCGTTAAAGAGCGGTATGGCATTTTTAAAATGAATTTTTATATTTGTAATGATCGACCGCAGTCATATTTTAGCGGTATCGGTGCGAAAGGCTGGGATAAAACCTAATAAATCTTCATATTATGAAAAAATCAGTGTCACTATTTATCGGGAGTTTCATAGCCCTCTCCCTCTGTTTCGTCCTGTCGGGATGCGGGACTAAAAGCACCGCTCCCGAGAAGGAAGGGGAAATGCATGAATTATTGCACACGTGGTGCGACGGCATGCTCGAACATCAGTTGGATCACAAATCGGGAGTCATGGAGGGCGGTCTGCTGTGCTCCGCCTGCGGTATAATCCACGGCCGTTGTCCCGACGCCATGTATCCGCTGCTCTATGTGTCGGAGCTCACCGGTGACAAAAAATATAAGGACGCGGCGCTCAAACTCTTCGATTGGGGCGAGCGTAACGTGAGGATGCCCGACGGCTCGTGGAGCAACGAGGTGAGTGTCTCCTCCTGGAAGGGTATAACCGTCTTCGGGCTTATCGCCCTCTCAGAGGCCTACCACGATTTCGGGTACATGCTGGACACCGTCACCCGTGCCAAGTGGTATAACAGCATAATCGAGCAGGCCGACTTTATCGAATATTACCTCAAACCCGGTAAGGGTAACATCAACTATCCCGCATCGGCGCCCTATGCCCTCGCGCTTGCCGCCGAGGTGACCGGCAAGGAGAGCTATAAGGCCCGCGCCAAGGAGCTGGCGGGGATGATAGTGGAGTATTTCACTCCCAACGACCATTTCCTCTATGGTGAGGGGGCGTATCCCTACACCGCCTCGGCCAAGGGTCTGAGGCCCGTCGACCTGGGGTACAACGTGGAGGAATCGCTGCCCAACCTGTTGCTTTATGCCGATTTTGTGGGCAACGACTCGCTTAGGAGCCTCGTGAAGCGCTCCATGGACACTCATATTGAGTTTATGCTCCCCGACGGGGCGTGGGACAACAGCTGGGGTACGCGCAACTATAAGTGGAGCTACTGGGGCAGCCGCACCAGCGACGGCGTGTTGCCGCTGTGCCGTGTGCTCGCTTCGGAGGACCCCGTATACGGCGAGATAGGCTACCGCAATTTCCTGCTGTTGCGCAGATTCACTCCCGGCAAGCTGTTGTACGGCGGTGCGCACTATGAGAGCGCAGGTTACAGGCCGTGCCTCCACCACACCTTCGACCATGCCAAGAGCCTCGCCCTTGCGCTCAAGAAGGGATTCAAGAAACCGGAACAATCTACTCCGATACCCCGCGACGCGGAGTACGGCGTGAAATATTTCAAGGATCTAGATTTGTGGATGGTCGCCCACAAGAACTGGAAAGCTACGGTGTCGGGCTCCGATATAGATTACAAGAAACCCGGCGGCAACGCCCTCGGTGGAGCGATGACCGTGTTGTGGCATTGGGAGACAGGCCCCCTGTTGGCCTCCGCTATGACCGTATACCAGTGCTGGGAGCCTAACAACATGCAGATGTTGAGGGGCGTGCAGGACTATACCAGCGGCCTGACCGTGCAGTACAAAGAGAACGACGAGGTGTACCGCAATACCAGCTTCTACGATTCCAAGGTAAGCCATAGGACGCTGCCCGGCGGAGAACAGATCACCGTCATGACAGGATTGGAAACTATCGGCCACAAGACTCCGGCGTCCGGTAAGATCGGGGTGGCGCTCGAGTATGAATTCTCGGGCGAGGAGTGTGTGATAACCGCCCGCAACCTCAATCCCCGCGACAAGAGGACGCTGGAACTGTTCATTCCCCTTATCTCTCCCGCCGCTGAGAAGTATTACCAGCAAGAGGACGGATATGTCATCGAGAAAGGGACTACACGCGTGAGCCTCGTTGCGGAGAACGGCGCACTGGAAATATTACCGAGGGAGGCCAATGGCAGGGCTTTTATACCCAGCCCCGGCTTCGAATTCATACCCTTCAAGGTGGACATCAACGGCCACGCTACGATAAAGATCAAGGTTGAATAATCCTTAGCTGGCGGCCGTGTAGGTAAACTCCGGACCGGATAGAACGAAAGAAGCAGGCGGAGATTCTCCGCCTGCTTCTTTCGTTGCGCGCAGCCTTACTCTTTTACTTAGTAAGGTAGTTGACGTTGTCGTCCTTGATCCTGGTCGGGTACTTGGCCTTCACTCTCTCGAACGCCTCCATGAACGGGCCCTGGGGCTCGAAGCCGGCGGCCCTGTAAGTGTGCCATGCGCCTGTGATCTGCGTCCCGTCCCAGTCTTCGACCTGCTGGTAGGGCTTCCAATCCTCCTTGGTCTTGCCTAAGTAGTTGGCGAGAAATTTTATCGCCGAGCTGATGCTGCGGCCGTCCTTGTTTTCCCAATAGAGTTTGGGATTCACTTCCATTGCCATGTCGCACATGGTGAGGTAGTGGTGGATGTTATACCATGAGTAGCTGTATCCGCGGGTGCGGGCTGTCTCCTTGGGCATGCGTCCGTCGGGTTCCACCTGCGGGAATATCCTCCTTGAGGGGAATGAATCGACTATGGCCTTGGCAGCCTCCTTATTACCGATAAAGAGGGCATAGGCGAGCTGCGATTCGTCGTAGGCGCAACCGTGGTTATTTTTCGCGCGGCGTTCAGCCTTACCCAGGGTGCTGGTGTCCATCCATGTGTACATGTCGCTGATCCACTTGGTCAGGCCCTTGTGGAAGTCGGGAGTGTAGGCTTTGGAATCCTGCACCAGAGAGATGCCAGCCACCATGTTCACGAGCGTGTAGCCGAAGATGATACCGGCTGCGTCGCCCTTCTTCACATTCTCGTTGAGTGTCTCCATATTTATACGACCATAGTTGAAGTGGGGGGTCATGTATGTGTCGGGGTCTAAACACCATGTGTACACGAATTCCACGGCTTTCTTGGCATATCTTTCGTCCCCTGAGAAGAAGTAGGCAAGGCCGAGCTTGGCAGTGCTGGTGCTCATCACTTCGATGGGCCCCACGTCATACTTCTTGTAATCTTTGTTGATGGGGAGCTTCTCGTCATACACCCATTTGCCGTCGATCAGGTGGCCGTACTTGCTCGTACATACGAAATCGTGCGGGTTGTCGACCTTTACCAGCGCGTCGGCGGGCTTGTCCATCACCGAGGGGGCCTTCTTGACCATAATCCTCTCCGCTTGCCTCAGAAGATCCTGGTAGGCGGGATAGTAGATAGAGCTTTCGCCCTTCTTGTCGATGTCGGCACGGGCAGCGACCATCTTGTCGAAGTTCCATACGGATACCACAGGGCGCTTTACCACTTCCTGTTTTTTGGCCTTCTTGGCCATCGCGGCAGTCGACACCATGGCCATCGCGGCGAAGATAATGAGAATGTTTTTCAGTTTCATAGATATGGTAGATTAGTTGTTTTGATCCCGGGGCGGATGGCCGGCATATAATGTTTCCGCCCGTAAATAGAACGTGAAATTAGTCAAAAAATATTAATCGACAATATTACGTTTATCTGTGGTGTACCCGTCTGTCGCACGAAAAGAATTTAGTAAGCGTAAAAAATAATCGCTACTTGCGCATTAACACAAGAAATTATATATTTGGGCAACCAAAATTAATCGAATAACCAAAACCAAAACCTAATGAAACTGAAAAGAATTTTATTGACAGCCCTGAGTGTCGTCGTGTGCGCCTCGGCCGTAGCTGCAAAGAAAAGCAAGGCTCCCAAATCAGCGGAAAAGCGCCCCGCCGTGTGTGTTTGGAATTACGATCAGATGGTGGCTGCACGCGAGGATATCCGCAAGAAAGGCGATGCCTCGACCTATAAGGCGAATTACGACGTGCTTATCGCCTCGGCCGACAAGCTCCTTGACGCCAAGCCCACAACCGTTATGGACAACGACGATAAGCGCCTTGTGAAGCCCGAAACGATGGGGGCGTCCAAGCATGACTTTCTCAATACTAGCAAGTATGTGTGGCCCGACGGCAAGGGATGGCTCAAGTATGACGAAACACAGGGCGTTAACACCGACTGGAGGAACTACTCCGTATCGGGATTGGGGCCGATGGTAAACCGTATCAAGACGCTCGGCTTGGCTTACTATTTCTCCGGTGATGAGAAGTACGCGGCCAAAGCTGTCGAGTTTGCAAGAGTATGGTACCTCGATCCCGAAACCAAGATGAACCCCAACTATCAGTACGGCGTGGTGCGCCCCGTAAACGGTAAGCCCGGCGAGTATGTAACAGGCCCCGCCGGCGTTATCAACTGCCATTCGCATACCTACGTCATGGCAGGGTTGTCGCTGATAAGGGGTTCTAAGGCTTACACCCCCGAATTCGACAAGGGTATGAAGGAGTGGGTTTCACAGTTGTACGACTGGATGCTCAACCACGAATACGGCAAAGCCGAGGACAGGAGCAAGGGTAACCATGCCGTGGCATACGACCAGGTTATGCTCTCTTTCGCTCTTTTCGTGGGCAACGATGCTGAAGCTAAGCGCATAGTCGACTCATTCCCCGAGAAGAGGATTTTCAAGCAGATAGAGCCCAACGGCGAAATGGCCCAGGAAACAAGGCGTGAGTCGGGTTTCCACTACTCCAACTACAACCTTGGCCACCTTATGGAATTCTGCGATATGGCCATGGAGATCAATCCCAAACTCTATTACAGTAACCAAGACGGCCGCAGTATCGAGAACGCCATAAAGTTCCTCGTGCCTTATCTTGGAGGTACCCGCGCCGATTGGCAGGCCGCCAGCGGTAAAGCCGGGCAAAAATTCAAAGAGTACGGCGACGGCACGTTCGAAAGGACTCAGGTAGTGATCGCGTGCTGGGCTTACAGGGCCGCCCGATACTCCCCCGACGCCGGATTTATGAAGGCCTTCGAGATACAGAAGGCGCAGACCATGTCCGATCCTAAGTACAACAAGGACCGGTTCAGGTTGAGGGATAACGCCCTGCTCTACATAACCGAGTAATCGTTCGGGGGATCGCTCTGCGCGATCGTAATAAAAAGGCGCCGCCCATCCGGGCGGCGCCTTTTTTATTGCCGGTAACGTTGGTGCTATAGTTGTTTGGCTTTCTGCAACTGGTCGTCGATATGTTTAAGCACTTTCGACATGTTGAAGCATTTCTCAGTCTCATACCATGTCGAGAATATCCCGTGCTGGGAAGCGAACAGGGCTGCGCGTGCCGACTCCATCTCCTGAAGAGAGGCTTCGAGGTTCTCCACCAGTCCGGCCTTGTCCGCCTGATTCTTATAAGCGTAGGCGAAGTGGTAAAGCGAGCGGCTCAGGTGTTCCATAAAACTGCTGTAGGCTATAAGATTATCGTAGAAAAATTGCCTTTTATTTTCGGGTACCTTATCGTAAATATCCTTAGCCTGTGCTGTCACACGCGAGAAACCCTTAGTTGCGGCGGCCATCCCCGAGAATATGGCGTCCACCTCATTATCCGCGCCGTTATCAGCCGCGACGACCCGGAATACGCGACCAGGAACGCGCTCATAGCCGTAATGTAGGGGCAGGGGATTGGGGTTGTATTCGTAGAATTTACGCGCGATATAGGCGAACGCGAGAGCATAGCGCTGGTCCTGGAAAATGAACTGCCTCGGCATCCCGCCCGGGAAATCGCTTTTACGCTGCTGCCAGTACGAATTGAAGAAGTCCTTATATAGAGCGGCTATCTGCGTGGCATATTCCCCTCCGAAGTACTGTGCGGCATAGTCGCGGTTCCAGGAGTCGGAGGTGTAGGCGGCGAAGTCCCACAGGAGTTTGGCGTTGGCCGACATCTCGTAGATATGTTCGCGCAGGTTGCCGGCGTTCACCACGGAGAAGTACAACGGCGACTTGCTGTTCACGTAGCGGTAGTTGAATTCCATCTTCCACGGGCCTTCTGCCGGAGCCAGATGCGAGCCGGTGGAGGTGAACTGGAAGTTCATATAGTAACCCAGCTTTACAGGGGTCGTGGGGTTGAATTGTTGGATATCCGTATAGGGATAGTGGTCGCGCCTGCCCGAGCAGAATACCCATATCATATTCTCGTTTACGGGAGGCCTCACAAGTCCCGCCGCCAGCAGGTCGGCCATCTCGTCGTAGAATGTGATGCGGACGTAGGGATTTTTCTCCTTTGAGTATTTGTTTATAATATCCATCTGTGTCTGGAGCATGCGGTTTATTACCGTGGCACGTTCGGCCTCACCCTGCGGGGCGTCTGCGAAAGTCGCCCAGAAAGGCTTGTCACCGTCGCCACGGAACGCTATATTCCAGAGGTTTTCTATGCCGCTCTCCGCCGCCGTGCGCGCGCAGTATTCCCAGAACTCGATTATCTGTTTCTCGTTGGAGAGCAACAAGGCGGGCGCCTCCACCATGCCGCGTATCTGCTTCCAGTATCTCTTCCATGAGCCGAAAGAGCTGTTGAGGGCGATGAAGTGATGCGAGGTGAGTACCATCCCGTATTTGTCGAATAATTCGGCTTGCGGCAGCAGGCCCGGGAAGGCGATCGAGTTGCCGATCTCCACCGTATTGAGCTTCAGGCGCAGCATAGTTTCAAGCCACAATTCGTCATTCTCCCAGGAAATTTTGCGCCAGGGGGTGAACATATCCGTGTCGTTGGGGAACCAGGCGCGGTAACGTACCTGCGGCGACTTGAAAAACAGGTTGCAGTCGCGGGGGACGGCTATAGCGGCGGTTTTCTTAGGCACCCACGAAGCCCAGCGCCAGAGGGGCGGCACACCCAGGAATCTTTCGCTGAACGTGTATACCGCATAGATTGAGCCCCTCATGTCGGCTCCGTCGAGATATATCCGGTTTGTGGCGGGGTCGGCCCACACGCGGTGCGATTCGAAGCCCTCCAACGGGGGCATCCCCTCGAGCGCAAGTTTCAATCCGTTCGTTTCACGGTTTACCACCACAAGCACGGGAGATTCGTCCTTAGCGGATAATTTCGACTGTAACGACGGCTTCGTGCCGGTGACATTAAGGAAATCCCTCCGGAGCGTTTCCACAGCGAGTTTCAGCGCGGAAGGCTCCTTGTCGGAGAGTATGATACTGAACTTTCCTGCCTGGAGCATAATTTCATCTTTTGCTAAAACAGGGTATGACGATACGAGGAATAGCGCCATGCACAGCAGGCGGCATGCAAATTTTTTCATAGTAATTTTTGTAATGGCCGTGATCCGGGCAATAATTCTAAAATGAGAGTATGAAGATAGCGAAATTTGTTTTAAAACGATACCCTTAAAGTTGTGATACGGGGAAGGCCTTTCGCAGAGTTTACTATTTTTGCAGCCATGTTGTTCTATCACTTCATATTACAGCTCCACTGTCTGATCTGACCTCGGCCATATGCATAAAATAAAACGGCCCCGCTGATCAGCGGGGCCGTTTATGTATAGCCGGGAGTTATCCTTAATCCCAGAGCGCGGCCGCGCCTTTGTAGTTACCCGAAATGGTCGTGTGATCGGTAGTGGTGAACTCGAAGCGGGCTTCGACATCGCCGTCGTCACCAGCTTGGACGTAGAGTGTTCCGCCTGTGATCATATTGGGTTTGTCCACCGAGCCTTCATAGGTAGTGCCACCGTCAATAACGAACTCGATACCCCAGGGCGCCGAAGAGGTCAGATCGGCCGATTGGCTGTTGATACCGACAAGGGTGGCGGTAAAACCTGCGGCGCCGAGCCCGATGACAGCCTGCGGGCCGGAAGCGAAGAATACCCTGTCTATGGGTTGTTCCGATCCGTTTACGGTGATCGTGTTGGTGTAAGCGAGGTCTTCACCGTCGCCTTTGTCGCATGAAAAGAACACACCCACGGGAAAGGCTGCGACGAGAAGCACAAAAAGTAGATCTTTCAGTTTCATGTTTCTATTTTTGTTCAGAACTGTACAATCGATTGATTGTTACAAAAGTAGCGTCGGCGATCCCGTAGGCACTTAATACATCGTATAAACAATTGTACAAATCATATAAAAGTGTCCCATACCCGGGAAATATTAGTCCCACTATGGCCGCCTCCGGCAGATACCGTGTTTTTTTGACGATAGAGGAGGTTGTCTATTTTTCGGTTGCATGATGCCCGGTATAATTTTAACTTTGTGATCAGGGAGTGGGTCATACTTCCGGAAAACCAAAATAATAACGCCATGGATACACAGGGAAATCTATTTTATAAAGCCTTTATCGACCGCGATCCTTCGTTCGAAGGGGTATTCGTGGTGGGGGTGAAGACCACCGGCATTTTTTGCCGTCCGACATGCCCGGCTAAAGCCAAAATAGAGAACGTCGAATTTTTCCCCTCGGCGAAAGAGGCCATGCTCTGCGGTTACAGGCCGTGCAAAGTGTGTAAGCCTTTGGAAAAGTTAGGCACTCCTCCGTCCGGCATCGACCGGCTATTGAAACATATGGAAGAGAATCCCTCGGCCAGAATAAAAGATACCGATCTTGAGGAAATGGGCCTCGAGCCGAACGGGGTCCGCCGGTGGTTCCTGAAGAACTATAAAATGACGTTCCACGCTTACCAGCGGATGTACAGGATCAACAACGCTTTCCAACGCGTCCAATCCGGAGAGAGCGTGACGGATGCAGCCTATGATTCGGGTTACGACTCCCTGAGCGGTTTCGGCAGTATGTTCAAAAATATTATCGGCGCGTCACCCCGTAACAGTAAGAATATGGGCATCGTCAACATCACTTATCTCGAAACCGACCTGGGCACGATAATCGCCGGGGCTACGGACAAGGGTATATGTATGTTCGAATTCGCCGATTACAAGCTGCTCGACCTGGAACTGCGCCAATTGGCCGCTACGTTCAAGGCGCCGCTGGTGCAGGGTGACAATCCACATTTCATCGCCCTCAGGGATCAAATGAGACAGTATTTCGCGGGAGAACGTCGCGACTTTGATATCCCGTTGGACTTGGCGGGCACGGAGTTCCAGAAGGAGGTATGGCTGGGCCTAAAGCAGATACCCTACGGCTGTACGACGACCTATGCAGAACAGGCTGCACTGTTGGGGCGGCCGTCCTCGGTGCGAGCTGTGGCTAACGCCAATGCCAAGAACAAAGTATCCATAATTCTTCCCTGCCATCGTGTGATAGGGGCCGACGGTACGCTCACCGGCTACGGCGGGGGCGTCTGGCGCAAGAAGAAATTACTGGAATTCGAGAAAGAGAATCTCGCGAAGCGGGGATAGTTATAAATTCCTCGATAACACAAAAGTCCACCATCAAATTGTTTTGAACGGTGGACTTTTTATAATTGCCCCTATTCCGGGTGAGACTCTCTACTGCAGGCACTCGACTTCAGCTGTCAGGTGGAATGCCGGATCGGAAAAGATATCGCTCCATTTCACCTTTTTGTCGACGAATCTTTCCGGCTCGAAGTACTGGAATAGTCCGAATATGCTTATTGCGGCGAGAACCTGGTGCGGATGCTGGCGGAACATCTTTTGCGGGTCTTCACGATAATCGGCTATGACAAAATCGGCATATCTATTTATCGCCGCCCGGACATCCTCTTTCCTGTATTCGGGTTCCACGCTCTGCATGTATTTGAATATGTATAAAGCATCCAGGTCGAGGTAATTGGTCGCGAAATCCCATTTTCTGTGTAACCAGCGGCCGTTTGGCAGCTGCATCGCAAGCAATTGGTCTATCACCTGTCGGGCATAGGGATACTTCAGCCCGTGTTGGTCGTAAAGGGGGATAATGTGCGCCATACCTCCGAGCCATTGATTCTCATCGGTATATACCGTCCCTTTGCGCCATTTACCTGTGGCAGGGTCGGCATTGGCGTTAAGCCAGTTGATTACGGCAGGAAGCCAATCCTCAGGACAACTCTTGGAGAAAGAGAAATAGAGCATGCCACCCCAGAACAAATGGGACTCGGGCCATTGGTTCGCCCAGTTTATCTTATTTTCCAGAAAATCCACCATCTTTTCAGCAGTATTGAGCTGCTCGTACATCTTCACCGGAAGCACCTGTTTCCCTCCTATCGCCCCCAGCGCGCTTATGACCATGCCGTTTGCGTGGAACGGGGAGTGGCCGTACGTATCGGTATAAGAACCGTCGGCGGGATCTTTTTTGAGATAGGAATTGATATAATCCGTCCACTGCTGCCGTTGCTCTGCGGCCAGTGTTTCCCGGAGCCTTTCGCCCATTATCTGGCGCATAATAGCCGCATCGAGCGAGGGGTAGAGGCCAATCCCTTCCTGTCTCCATTGTTCCTCGGGCGCCAGATCTTCGACATTCCCTCTCCTGTGCTCGCGGATTTCGGCTACGTCGACAGAAGAGTATATGTCTCCTTCCGCGCTTTCTCTGTAAACGCCGTAAGGTCCCTCTTTTACACGGAGGCTTTCAAGATACTCCGATGCTTGGGTGCGCAACGCTTTCAGGTCGAAAGTATCCTGTTTTTGTATACAGATGCATGCGGGCATAATCCCCAATAACAATAAGATAAGGCTGTTAGCGCAGAATATTTTCAATCTCATTTATCTTGATCTTTTAGGTAAATACATCGTATTATCCTTCCTCAAAAGAGCATGTAGGTCCGTACAAGGTAAATAGTTATATCTGTTTTACAAATACACTACCGATAGTATGGTAAGTAGACAAAAGAGAAACACACTATTCTGGGGGACGATGTGTTCTTTAGTGTGTGGCCGGTGGAGGAAGGGGTTATTTGTACACTGTGTGTACTCATGATCCCTTTTGGGGTTGCTTCAAAGTTCAAAGACATGGCATAACCAATACCGACTACGGCACTCTTAAACAGAGCTATGCCGGGTCGGTTTTTAAATACTTATTACCGCATTAACGCACTTTAACTTCGCCGAAGTTCCAGTCCGAGAAATATTCGCGCGTCATACTGCCGTCCAACGATACCACCGAGGCCAACTTGCCGAGAAGTCCGCCGCCGCGCCTGTCCAACTGCGGATGGGCGGTGTGGGTCAGCGAAAAATGGCGCGAGGCGAAAGGCCAGAAGAACAGCACTACGTTCGTCTTGCCGCCATCCTTCCACTCTGCGAATCTGTATTTTCCCGGTATCACTTCGTAGGTTTTGCCCGTGTCGAGGTCTTTGGCCACAAGCGCCTCGAACGTATCGCCCAGGGACTGATATTTGTAATAATCGTCCGACGTGTCCAGGCTGAGTTGGATCATCGTACCATCGGTGGTATAGACGATGCGCTCAAGGGTAACCGTCATATCAGACTCCGAGAAAGTCTCCGTGCCGTTTTTGAGATCCTCCCGTGAAAGCCGCATAAGCGGTGTTTTTGCACCCACACGCACGGCTTTTTGGAGCGTTGCGGCGTTGAATTTTTTGTCATCCAGATACTTTGGTGTGTACTCTTCCACCTGCCGGTCGATGGGTATCTGGCGGATCATCGAGCCGCCGCTGTCCATGCGGTCGAACAGCCAGTCTGCGGCCTTTTTCGGGAACGCCCCGCGCTCCACCCAGCCCGTGCTGCCGGTGCTATACGTGGTAATGTTGAACCACTTCTTATCGAAGGTAATGCCGTTGACCTTCACCCATTGACCGGGGGTCAGCGCTTCGAGCTCCGCTCCCCCGTACTTGCGTTTTTCGTGGAATTTGGGCATCGAGCCGTCAGGCAATTTCCACACGTAATCAACGCAGTACACCGAAGGGAAGTAACGGCTGTTGTAGATCGCCGCCGCGCCCTTATAACTCCCGAACGCCACCAGGCACGCCACGAGCAACGAGGGCACAAAGCGCGCAGTCAGGAAAAACATACCGATCAGAGCGGCCAATCCCAACACCAACACGCCCCAGAATAGCGGAAACTCCATCATAAACAGCCACATATTCCGCAGGATGGCGATCAGCACGAGCAATACGCCCAGCCCGAAGCCTATGCAGCCGATCGCAATGGCCATATTTCCTACTCCAACCGCCGAGGCAGAATTTGTTTTATTCGCTTCCCGAGCTTTTCTATTTTCTACGTTTTCAATTTCGTCCATATTATCAGATTATTATGAAACAGCTTCTTATTGGCTTACTTTACGGTCACTTCCGGGAAATTCCAGTCGAAATAGAACTTCGAGTTTTCGCCGCTCATTTCTGTTGCAGAGGACAGCAAGCCGAGAATCCCGCCGTAACCTGATTTGGTCGAGCCGTCGGGCAGGGGCGACGCTTCCGCGTGGGTAAGCGAGAAATGGCGCGAGGCGAACGGCGGGAAAAAGAACAACTGGGTGTATTTCCGCTTCTCAAGGGAACCTTCAATCGTGGATGCTTTCGTGTAGTCGGCAGGCAGGGTGCGCCATGTCTGGCCGGTGTCGAGGTCGGTCACGGTGAGCGACGATTTCCACACGGGCGAGTTGCGCCCCCCGCCCTCCGCCAGCCATCTGTAGGGGACGTTTTTGTCTTTCACCACTTCGCCGGGCGTGATGGTCAGTGCGATCACCGTGCAGTTGGATTCGTAGGCCACGCCGAGCAGGGTGATTTTCGTGCCGTTATCTACCCACCCCTCGCCTTTTTTGGCCGCTTTCGGAGTGAGATAGACGATGGGGCTTTTGGTTCCGACCCTCGTGAAACGCCCCAACGCGGCGGGTTTGAGGGTGTAGTCTTTGTACTCCACCATATCGTAGCCGCTAATAGGGTCTTTCCCCCCGCCCTTCTGCTCGATGTCGTAGAACCGGCCCATCAGCCGCTCGGTCTGGCGGTCGGTGCCGATCTCCCACGCGTCCACGCCGTCCAGGCCCACCGACAGCGCCAGCATCTCGTCGGCATCGTCAGGGAAAGCAGCGCGTTCCACCCAACCCGTTTTGCCGTCGGCGGTGGTGATGTTAAACTCCTGCAAGTTGAATGAGATACCGTTCACGGTCACCTTTTCATCGACGGAGAGTGTGGATGCGGTGCCCTTTTGGTTGCGCTTTTCGTAGAGTTTCGGTGCGGAACCGTCGGGCAGAGCCTGAATATAGTCGCCCGAATAGATCGAGGCGAACACGCGGTTGCTGTTATTATAGTAAGCCGTTGCGCCTTTCCACCCGAAGTATCCGACCGCGGCAGCAGCTACTATCGCCAACAGTCCACGAAAACGAATCCGCAAGAAACTCCGCACCACCGCGAAAACAATGATCGTCGCCACGATCGCGAGGGTATAGAGCGGCAACGCCTTTGCGAGAATCCACCCGGCGCGCAAACCTGCCGCGATAATAAGAATTACCAGAGCAATCAGTGCGCCCAGCATCGCCATAATGGCCATACTGCCCAAGTTACCCATCATACCGTACGCGGCTGCATTTGCCGCGCCCGATACTCGTGCGAACGAGGCTTCAGCATTTGCCAGATTGTTGTGTACGGAGCCATTCGCCCCTACATATTTGCCGTCCGAATTTTGTACTGCCATCTCTTTATTGGGTTTTAAAGTTTCCTTATCTCCTTTAGTTCATTCGTATTTTGCACAGTATTACAGTGAGTTATATCGCATATTTATAACAATATACATAGAATATCAGTAATACGTATGGATTTCCAAAAGAAATTTTCTGTTAGCTATTTTGCAGATTTTAATCCCTCTAAAACGGGCGTTTTACTACCCGGCCGGAAATGCAAAACGCCGTATCTCAGAAGAATACGGCGTTTTACTCGGGTATTGCTATGTTACTTGGCGGAGAGAGAGAATTTTGTGCCTTCCCCTAATCGCCTTATACTCAATATTTCAAAACCGGAATTCGGGACTGTCGCCGATTTTGTCCGGGCGGTCTTGCGGCTGGTTGCGTTTCCCGAACATAATGGTAAATGTAACACATCGCAAAATCTGAAATTGCAAAAACGGGACATCATCGTGCCGGCATAGGACGCCCCCGGGCATAGTGGGCGGTATCTTTGCCGGACAATAGATTATTAAAAACCCATGAAAAAGATTTTCCTATTTACGGTGACCCTATTTGCGGTAATTATTTCCGGATGCTCCAAAGATTTGGCAAACGATCTCAAGGGGACTGAGGATGACTTTATCGAGTGGTACGACCGGGATAACAACACGGTCTACACCAAGGCCGGAAATCTGGCGACTAATATGGTCGGCTATACCACCTCTGCCACCTCGCCCTCGACCCTCAAAGTCGTGGGAGAGCTCTCCGACGCCGACTTTGCGACGCTTTTCAATATGACCTCCGCCACGAAGGGCATCGGCCTTGCGGTTCTGGATATGGGCGGCGCGACGGCGGCGCGCATCCCCGATGCGGAAGCCAATAATAATAGGCGTTCGCTGACATCGGTTGTTTTCCCGCAGGGGATCACCTCTATCGGGGACTATGTATTTAGTAATTGTACCAACCTTACCGGCAACCTGACCATTCCATCGGGGATGACTTCGATCGGGAACTCTGCATTTTACAATTGCCGCGAACTTACCGGCAGCCTGACCATCCCCTCGGGAGTGACTTCTATCGGGGACTATGCATTTCAGGGTTGCAGCGGCTTTACCGGCAGCCTGACCATCCCCTCGGGAGTGACTTCTATCGGGGACTATGCATTTAATAATTGCAGTAAACTTACCGGCAACCTGACCATCCCCTCGGGAGTGACTTCTATCGGGGGCTTTGCATTTAATAATTGCAGTAAACTTACCGGCAACCTGACCATCCCCTCGGGAGTGACTTCTATCGGGGACTATGCATTTTTCGGTTGCAGCGGCTTTACCGGCAGCCTGACCATTCCCTCGGGGGTGACTTCGATCGGGGATTTTGCATTTGACTGTTGCACCGGTTTAGGCGGCACCCTGACCATCCCCGGTAGCGTGACTTCGATCGGGAGCTATGCATTTTACGGTTGTACCAAATTCACCTCGGTCATTGCGTTGCCCACAACGGCGCCGACGCTTGGAACGGATGCGTTCCGCAACTTTGGTACTGCGGGTGCGACGACACCGCTCTACTATCCCTCGGGTTCCGACTACTCCTCGTGGAGCTATTTTACCAACAAGATTGCTCAATAATTTTTGAGGGCATACAACGACAGCCGCCGGACGGTCCGGCGGCTGTTCGTATCTTATTGCGAAGGTGTGTTATTTATGCCGCTCGCGGAAATATTCGGTGGCGGTCATGCCCGTAGCCAGCCTGAAATTGCGGTTGGCCGTGTTGCGCGAGCGGAAACCGGCGTCGAAAAAGGCGTCCTGGAAATTCTCGGAAGGGTTGCCCTGCATAATTTCCATGAAATCGGCTACGCGCAGGCTGTTCACATAATCCGTGTAGCCCTCGTAGCCCTGTTCCTGGAGGGCGTTCGTAAGGGTGGTGCGGTTGGTGTAAATATCGCGCACCACGCGCGCCATCTGCAGGTCGGGGTCGCGCCACGCCTTGCCCTCGCGCATATAGTTGTCCAGTCGCTCGAAAACGGCCGAATTTTTCGCCTCTACTACCGTGCCCAGCTGCTGCGCCGGAGCCTCCGCCTGCGCTGCCTCAACAGCCACGGGCCTAGCGATCAACCGCTCGAAAAGTTCCACATAGGCCACCCAGAGCGAGCAGCCTACGCTGACATAATAATTAGAGTGTGTTGAAGGTCTTGTTATCGAAAAACAGCACCGCCAGGTAGGCCAAACTGTTGATGGTGAAAACGACCGAATATTTGCGCATCCACACCCGGTCGGTGTTGTTGTACCGCCGCGTGTAGGGCACGAAGAATATAACAGCCAAAGGCGCAAAAATCAAAAGGCAAAGTATCAGCCGGAAAGCTACGCCGAATCGCAGCGCATGGGGCAGCATCTCCCACAGCGATCCGTAGGCCGTGTAGTCCACCCTCGCCCACAGCGTGAGCAGCCAAAGCCCCGCCAGCGCGAACACCGGCGAATAGAGCAGGGCGATCCTTTTGAAATTGAGCCACCCGGGCGACACCACCTCGATGGGGTACATGATATAAGAGATGACCATCACCAGCCCCACCAGAAGCATCGGCACGGAAACCACCAGAGGAGGGACGTGGCCGTCAAGGACGCTGATAAACCGGTTGGTATAGCTGAAAACCGAAAGCAGGACGATCAGCGCCAATATGGTGCGCGATCGCTCGCCGTCGTGCCTGCGAAGAAAAAGCACGAGCGCCGTGAGTAGGCATACGACAGCCGAGGCGTAGATGGTGGCGGGGTAAAGTGTTTGCATTTTAGGAAATTACTGCCGCAAAGGTACGAAAATAGATCAGCTCGCAAAATCCGGATGGTTGCCAGTAATGCCACTAAGGAGCGGTACGTATACCATAGGTGCTCCCGGTCGCCGTAAACACCAGCCCCGCGCTTGTATCGGGCCGCATTGCCGCACCGTATTTCGCCATCGTCTCAGCGTAGTCGTCTTGATAGACTTTGAGTTTCGGCCGGACCATCACGTCATCTGCCCAGAGGCGGAGTGCATCGGCTGTCTTTTTGCGCTACTATATAAAAGAAAACACACGCCATCAGTTCGAATAGTGTGTGTTTTAGTGTGTAATCGCTGTAATGCGTCGATTGTCAGTATTATTAGCAGAGAGGGATTAACTTCGTTTTTCCTATTGCTGCCGCGGGCGTCCTTGCCAAACGAAATCGCAAATCGCTTCGCTTTCTCCGCGCTAAAATAAAAAAACCACCATTCAAATTGCTTTGATGGTGGTTTCCTATTTCATCGCACCCCTTCGGGGTTGCGCTTTCTTGCTTGGCGGAGAGAGAGGGAGTGGATTCCCCCAAACTCACCACTGTATATCAATCGAATACGTTTTCCGAAGATTCTTTTACCACCGAATAACCCACAGGTTTTTTGCGCTGTTTTGCGGGGTTACATTTGATGAAGTAAAGATATTAATAATTAAATGCTTTCTACATTTTTTTTGTATTTTTACACATCCTTTTTAATAAACGAGATAGACATTATGAGCCACAAGAATAAAACCTATATTATATTTGATGGGGACAACGATAAATGGGCATATGCACATATGAAAGGCTGGAGCGCATTGGAGAATGTTGATTTTGATTTCGAAGATGCACATGCAGAGTATACATTGACAAATCGAGCCTCTGATGAAGCATACATTAAAGGCAAGTTAAGGCAACGCTTTGCATTAGCAAAACAAGTTGTCCTACTTATCGGAGATTCTACAAAAAATTTATATAAATATGTACGATGGGAACTGGAGATCGCTCAAGAATTAGGACTTCCTATTATTGCTGTAAATTTGAATGGTGATAAAGAACAGAACAATAATACCTGCCCTCCGATTATTCGAGATAAATATGTCGTGCATATTCCTTATAAAATGAAAATTATTAAATATGCTTTGGATCATTTTCCTTTAGAATTTCAAAAAAAAGAAAATGATTATTCGCCGGGAGGACGCATTTATAATGATTCCATATATAAAAATTTAGGACTAGATTTATAAATATGAAACGTTTAGACTTCCCTTCATTGTATCAAGCTTCTGATGCCGCATCTAACTCCTCTCAAAAGAACTATTTGCGAGTTATTATAGGAGACTTGATTTGCATGATAGCAGGAGCTGTCTTGGCCGTATATTCTTTCAATTCAGAGTTAGGTAATACTATTATTTATTGTTTTTCAGGATTGTTTTTGCTTATAAGCCTAATACTGACCATTATTCTAAAAACAAAATCATTTGAAAATTTTTGGTATGACGGTCGAGCTCTTGCAGAGTCTGTCAAAACATTAACATGGAGATTCGTGTGTTGCTCTGAACTTTTTGAAATAACTCTTTCTCCCAAAGATGCTGATGAAAGATTTGTCACGCGAATAAATGATCTTTCAAAAGAGTTTAAAGATCTTTGTGAAGTTTTAAATTCGGACATGCTAACAAGACCCATTATAACAGAAAGAATGAGACAAATCAGAAGTTTGCCTTTGAATGATCGAAAAAAATTATATATCAAAGAAAGAATACAAGATCAAAAAGACTGGTATTCTAAAAAGGCTACATATAACAATAAGAAATATAATATTTGGTTTGTCATTGTAGTTGTGTGTCAGTTTTTATCATTAGTCGGAATCGTACTTTTAATAAAGAATCCGATGCTTAGTTGGAATGCAGTTGGGTTATTCACGACAGTATCTGCTGCTGCATTGAGCTGGACACAAACTAAGCAATACCAAGAGCTCAATAGAGCATATACTACGGCGGTACAGGAGCTTAACAGCATTGAAGCATTAGCACAATCGATTTCTTCAGAGGATCAATTATCACGCTTTATTCTTGATTCAGAAAATGCTATATCAAGAGAACACACATTGTGGTTAGCCCAGAGAAGAAAATAACATGGCACAAAGTATTTGATAGAGTTATTACGGACATTTATGATACTTGGATACAAAGACAAATTTAAAGGAACGGGCCTTGTTGCTTTTATAGATATTTTAGGGTTTTCAAAAGAAATTGAGGACAATTGGAGTTCAGCAGAAAGGAACCCTTTGGAGAAATTATTAGAATTAAAAGAGAATTTGCCTATAATCTCTAAATCTGATTTATCAGGTAAAGATTCATCGCAAGGAGGCAGAAGCTACATGTGTCGGGTACAAACGATATCTGACAGCATAATAGTCTCTTTCGGGTTTGAAGATAATATTATCTATGGCGATATAATCCTTGGCACGTTGGCATTCTTCGCTACAATATCAAATATTTGGACAAATGCTCTAATTGCCGGGTTCACTGTAAGAGGAGCGGCAGACATGGGCGAAATATATTGGGATGAGAAAGAAATTATTGGGCCTGCATTTATAAGTTCCTACAAATTAGAAGCTAATCATGCAAAAACTTCTCGTATAATTATATCTTCACGGCTAAATCAAAATCTAAAGAAGATATGCAATCAGAATAAAACATTCTGGAATGAAGAAATTCTCAAGATTTTGCGCAAAGATATAGATGGTTATATCATATTAAACCCTCACGATCTATATGAAAGTGAGACAGAGAAAAAAGATATAGTGGATATTCTGGAAAAATTAAAAGCATCAACAAGTACTCTTACTATGGAAAAATATATTCCTCTTTTAGCAGCATTAAATTCAGAGAAATATAATCTCAGAGAAGAAGACCTAGGAAATTTTAACCCTAATTATTCTATTTTTATTAAGTGTAGAATAATTGAGATGACTTATTGGCCTCCATACCTTTCGAAATTTCTTTTGAACATCAAAGGAAACCCTATTATTCCACAATAATATTGTGTCGTCAGCCACTCCCATGCTATTTGAGAATCCTCCTCATTCAAACGTTTGTGGCCGATTTCTATTCGTCCAGTATTTTTAGAATTTTGAATAAGTATACGCAATAAATAATCTGGAACTTCTATTGCGTCTCTCCCAAAATAGAAAAATTCTCCTCCAATTAACACCGCATTTCTAGACGTATCTCGCTTTAAATTATTCATATTAGTACTGCCATCCTCATGGCTATGATGAGAATCAGATTGATGCCACTCATTACTGTCGTAAAAGTATATATTGTCCCCGTATTGCATCCTTTTTGAGCCATTCATTATTGGTTTTTTATTTTGGAATCGGATATCATTCCAATAATCATTGAATGTCATCTTTTCTGAAACTCTCATTGCATATATAAGCTTATTTCCAGACTTTTTTGGGGTAATGCCAAAGACAAAATCTCCAATATTTGCAGCATGCCTTATTGGTGGCTTACATGTAGCCAGAGTGCATACCCCATCAAAAGGATTGGGCGCAAATCCATAATCTCTTTTTACCACATATACGAACCCTTCACTCATACCTAACAATCTCCTCGAGGCAAATCATTTACAGGATTTCTAGGAGCGCCATTAGAATTTTCAAAATTATTATTCCCATTTATTGCGTCAATAATTTTATCACTATTCCAACACACAATAGCATTCGCATGGTCATTAAGACATTCTGGAACGTCGGCATCACTTGAGCCATGAACGAAGACACCAACTATACGCTTACCCTGTTTAGCTGCCTCTTCAATTTCCCATTCAACCCATTCTCTTGTCGCAGTTTTATCCCCAATTAAGCACACGACAGTTCCGGCCCACTCAATCCGATCTCTTAGCATTTTTTTTATATATTCTTCATTTTTTGCTTCATTGGGCTTAGTACTATCCACTGAACTATTTCGTAGTTGATAATTCCTCTTTTCTAAAAGGTCTTTCAGTTTACCAATATGTTCGTCATCTTTACCATGGTGACTAATAAAAACGTTTCCCCTTTTCATATCTGCAGTTTTATCAGTTAAGACTATTTCACTCCATGAATCTTGTCTTCGATTTTTTCATCATTAAGAATATGTAGCCCTATTATGGCATACCCAATTATGTCTTTCAAGGTATCATCTAATGCCTCAAAGTTTGGAGACTTATCTCCTTTTTCTATCAGATTTCTGTAGCGACTAATTTTATCCCACAAATGAACCATATTTCCATTTAGCCCCAAGTCAAAACTAGCTCCTCCATAGTCTGCATTTTTCTTTATTAAAATGTCGGTTATATCGTTAGTAATAACCGCTATACTCTCTTTATTCATTGTTTCATATATTTTTCAAATAAGACATTCATTATGGGGTTCACGAATTCAACTCTTTTTTTTAGATTAAAGCAGTATAGCGTTTTATACCAATCATTGAAAAAATCATCTTCAAAATCCATCAATTTAGTATTCTCACCTCGACGTAATTTTCCTTCCTCTGCTTGTAGTTTTGATAATAATAAATCAAAAGACTCTAATGAGTCAAATTTTTTATAGTAGTTATATGAGTCATCATTATAGTGATCCTGTACTGCGATTTGTTTTAATAATTCGTCATGCTGCTCATAATAGTGAAAATTGTTAGCAACATGATAATAATCACCCAATTCTAAACCAAGAATTTGGGCTATATATTCTTGTATAAGAGTGAAATTAAAGATATTCACTGCACTTGCGCCCCATACAAAATCATTAGACCTCATATATACTGTTAAATCGAGTTTATTTGATTCTGCTTGTTTTTGAAAGTGTAAAAGACGCGTACATGGATAATCTTTAGTTTCTTTAAGTATTCCATTATCATCGAAGTCATCTTTTGGGGGATCGCCAATAGATATTATTGCTTTGCGCGTGTTGATATCCCTTTTAAAAGATTCTGAAATATATTTAAACTGATCAATCTCAACATCTATAAAGTTGCTTATATCAAATCTATATTGAACATCGATTTTGTAATCTGTAGCTATGCCATTAAAGTGCCTTAGCCTCGGCCCATATCCTCCTCGCATATAAATCCCATCATCAGAAAAATTTTTCATATTATCAAGATAATGACATATTAATGCCATATCGTTACGACCAGTTGCTAGCCATAATGATTCTGCAAATGGCAATATTGGGTTCCATTTCCTGCAAGGAATGGTTATTAGTCTGGCTCGAGGATCTTTTATCTTAAACATAAACGGCCCTGACAATTCTCGACATTTATATCCTCTAGTATTACGTACTACCCCATTTTTTAGTAGAAGCTTTGATGCCTCTACTAAAAAAGAGTTAATTCCGTTGTATTCGGCGACAAACATATATTTTCAAATTTACCTTCAACTTTCATATTCCATTTAGGAGGGAAGAACAATGGATAATTCCCTTTTGAATTTTTAAATTTTTGCTTAATACGAACATTATCAACTTGTAATTGAGGAATTTTTACTCGTAAATATTTATCCGTTTCACAAAAACAATTTTGAAGATCAATTAAAGTCGGATTTCTTCCAAATAGGTTTTTAAAGGCATTGAATTCGAACTTAGTTTGATACTCTTCTAAATGATCATATGTAAATTTTATAGCATCTTCATAGCTATATTTTTTCAAATCGATAAAACATTTTTTAATGCCTCTTATTGCTCCGATTCCTGCTTTTACAAAAGAGTTCTCATTGAAGTCTATAACAGGAGAATAGTTAAAATCTATTGCATATTGATAAGAAAGAAATCCTCCAAGAAAAGCACAGCTATTCAATATATTATATACATCTTCCAGTGATTTCGCTTTTATGATCTTTTCAAACTTCTTGTCCCGAATGAACTCAAGCTGAACCATATTAAGCCACCTCTCATGTTTTGATGAGTATTGAGCATACTGCTGATGAGAGCCGGTCATCATATATGCTGAATTAAATATAGGGCCTTCCTTTATTCGCTTAGTAAGCAATTTCGACATACGATTAGGGTCATAGGTCTTGATTAGTATATCGCCGTATTCTTTTTCAAGATATTCCCATGTTTCAATCTTGTTGAAAATTTTGAATATAAGAATTCTTAACAATAAGTCATCAGCGTCAATATGCTTAGTATTGGAATTATATATCACATTTTTAATTAAATATTGACTTACTCTATCCGTTGCCCGATAGACATTGGTAAATTTGTGATTAGCAAGTATTGGGTCGTCTGAAAATGGATATATTTTATTCTCATATCTCTTCCAGAACATATCCATGCGTTCCTGCATGAAGTAAAAATAGTACCGATATGCTTCTTCTCTAATCTTCATATTGCAATTAAGCCCTTAGTAAATCTCAAATTTAATCAATTTATCTTGTTTCCCATTTTATTTTCAAAAATATAAAATTGACCATCAGAGTAATAGCCATATATATGTTATTTTCACATCTACTTACAGTGTTGTGTTTCGAAGAAATACCATTGCTGGTTTTATGAGGACAATTACAATGCCATTTTTCTTATTATTGCAAATAATTGTTCATATATTCGCTTAAATTTAAGATAGTTAATATTTCCTGTAAATATTAGGATATCGCAAAAAATGTTGAGGAAATAAATTAATATTTTCAGATAACCCAATCCTAAATATTGAATAACTAAATGGCTAAATTCTGAATTTTCTCCCGTTGATTTTTTACTACAACAGATTTTAAGATTGCTGAGAGTACTATAAACGTAATTCTATAGTAGTTGTGGAAGATCGATTATTAAATAAAAGGATAGATTATTGTTTATTCGGGTTATTATTACGTACTTTGCGTAACGCGATATATGTAACGTAAAATTTGTAGACCATGAAACCGAATAATCCTTTTCTCATAGTAGGCTATCATAGCCCTGAATATTTCTGTGATCGCGTGAGCGAAACTGCCACGATGACCGGGGCACTCCATAATGGGCGCAACCTTACGCTCATCGCTCCGCGGCGTATAGGTAAAACCGGGTTGATTCGGAATGTGTTCTATAAACTGAAGGAAGAGCAGCCGGAGATCGTAACCCTCTACATGGATATTTACCCCACTCAGAACCTTGGGGAGTTTGTCCAACTGTTTGCCAGCACGGTTCTGGGGTCTCTGGATTCAGCTCCACAAAAGGCTATGAGCCGGATCGGGAAGTTTATCAAAAGCCTGCGCCCGGTTTTTACGCTCGACCAATTGACCGGCACCCCGAAAGTTACGGTGGACATTGCTGCCGGCTCGGAAGAGGCCAGCATGAAAGAGTTGTTCGAATACCTTGGTTCCTCGGAGAAGCGATGCTATATTGCGATCGATGAATTTCAGCAAATAGGCGAATACCCCGAGAAAGGCGTAGAGGCCATGCTCCGGTCTTACATACAGTTTCTACCCAACGTCAATTTCATCTTTGCTGGCAGCAAGCAGCACGTCATGCAGGAGATGTTCATGTCGGCCAAACGCCCGTTCTACCAGAGTACGCAGATATTGTCTATCGATCAAATAGAGCATCAGGAGTATTACCGTTTTGCAGCAAATTTTTTCGCTGCTCAGGGACGGGAGCTCACGGAGGATGTATTCTCTTCAATATACAATGAGTTCAACGGCCACACCTGGTATATCCAGGCGATATTGAACCGGCTTTATGGATATTCTTCGCAGCCGGATAAAGATGCGGTGAACTATGCCCAAAATGAGATTGTCAACGAGTCGACTTATACTTATGAAACCCTGGTCGGCACACTTACCTCCGGCAATGTAAAGCTTCTTAAAGCGATCGCCAAAGAAGGATGCGTGAAAGAGATAAACGCCGGCGATTTCATACAGAAACACAAACTGAAAGCCGCCAGCAGCGTCAATGCTTCGCTCAAAAAGCTTCTCGACAAGGAGCTGGTATATAAAAACCAGGACGGCTATATCGTGTACGATCGTTTTATGGCGATTTGGTTGCGTCAGCAGCCGTATTAATTATCCTGCCTGAAGTTGAAATCGCATTTTGACAATATCTCCGACAAGTTCGTCGGAATAAATTTAGCGTATGCTTTTTCGGTCGCTACGATGGAGCGATGCCCCAATAGTTTACTTAACGCATGGGTTGGTATCCCACGGTTCAGGGCCATCACCACAAAAGTATGCCTAGCTGTATGCATCGACAAGTTGAATGTTAACTTGGTCGGGAGTTTTTCGCCCAGCGTCCGCAGCGAAGTGTGAAGCGACCTGTTGATGGATTTTCGTTTATAGTCTAAGAACGCAACATCATCCAGGTCGAATGATGCCGGCAACAGATTGAAGACGAACCTCTCGTTGTAGAATTTGTCGTGCCAGTGATTTAATATATCCATTGCCTGACCCATGATAGGAATCACATGGGGTAATTTCTCTTTGTACAGATTTTTCTTGATCTGTTTATTGTCCCAGTCTATGTGACTCCACTCCAGGGTCAGGATATCCGAAAACCTTAATCCGCAGGCATAAAAAGAGAACATGAACATATCCATATATTCCCGGGTGCGGTTGTGCTTCACAACGTGGTAAAGGTTTACGAACTCCTGCATTTGCTCTCGGGTCAGGTAGTGGATAGTGTCCTGGGCAACCTTGGATTCATATTTCCTGCTCCGGAGGCTGAAGTACCTACCACGGATCGCATTATCCACACTTGCCGGGATCAGGCCGTTTATGCAGGCATACTCGGCGGCCTTGAAGATAGGCTTGAGTTTTTTATTTATGCTTTCCCTCTTGTTCCCGCGGGACAGGCAATACTCTCTATATTTATCTATAAGATCGACCGACAGGTCTTGAAACGGGAGTTTATTGCTGCCGGTTAGTATCCGGACATATGCGCTGAACATATCTATGTGGCGATCGTCAGAGGCATATGTGGAGTAGGCAATCTTTTCCAGAGTATACCGCGACCTGTTGTATTCGCGTGCATATTCGATAAAATCCTGGGCGTTTGATTCGTTTTTCATACTCTGTTATCCCGGTTTAAAACTGCAATTTGAGGGCGCTTCATGGTGCTACTCATCTTCCTTCAGGATTATTCCTATTCACTCTATTTCGTTGAAGAAGATGAATAGTATCTGCATATCTGTCTGTTACGGAGATTTCCAGCAAAATGTTCGGATATTGCTCAGTATTATTTGGCCTGAAAATTCCCGATTCCACCCGCAATCACGTTTTTGCTAAGAAAAACGAGGGTTTTATCGAAGGAAATTTCCGACTCTCATCTCATTCGGGTTTCTATGTAATACGATGAAATATGGTGTAATGTGTACTTAACTATTTGTTTGAAAATCATTTAACGATTTCCTTCGTGGCAGAAACCGAAAAATACTATTGCCATGGAGATAAAACCTATCGAAGAAAAAGCGTACGCTCAAATGAAGCGGGCTTTTGAAGAGTTCGTTTTGGAGGTCGAGGAAATATGCATAGCTCCCTCCATCGAGAAAGAGTGGCTGGATAACACCGACGTCTGTCATTACCTGAATATTCAACCCCGGACGTTGAATAAGTACAGGAACAATGGGATACTTCCATTCTCGATAATAAGAGGGAAGTGCTACTACAAGACTTCCGATGTCGAGAAATTAATCGAGAAATCTAAAAACAAATAGCGATGGAACTGCAAGATTCGAAATCACCTGAAACGATCGAGTTTACTCAAACTCTGGGTAGGCTGGCAAGTCTTATTAAATCCGCCCTCAGCAAGCGAACTCCGCTTCTCAATGGGGAACAATATCTCACCAACAAAGACATGGATAAACTTCTGCATATAAAGGAAAGGACTCTGCAGATCTACCGTGATGAGAAGGTTCTCCCGTATATCAAAATATCCGGCAAGATCCTTTACAAGGAGTCGGATGTGCTGAAATTGTTGGAACATCATTATGTGAATTATCATAGTAAGGGCTAGCCGCAGTTACTGGGGCTACTTAAAACCATAGAAAGGCCTCCTGCTAAACAGCAGGAGGCCTTTCTGTTTCTCCGAAAAAACGTGCGAAGATCAACCCAAAATCGATCTGTTTTTTTAGCCTGTGATGACAAGGAAAGGAGAGAATGACTCACGTATAATCTGCGTGAAGATGGACTGTTTTTAAGGTGCATTTAGCCGCATTTTCGTGCATTTGAGACCTCATGATTATGAAATAAGCTCACATAATCATATTCCGTGGCAAATTTACTGCCAACGCCGTTACTCCGCTCCATTACCTGTTGGTTATTCCTATCATTTGGCTTTTATGTTTTCCTGCATCTGTTGCATATCCTGCATAATGCTGCTGTCGAGGACCTTTGCGTAATGCCGTGTCATTTTAGTATCGGAATGGCCGAGCATTTTGGCAACATTCTCGATAGAGACCTTATTTGCCAAAGCGAGAGTGGCGAAAGTATGCCGAGCGACATGCGTCGAGATTTGCTTCTTAATTCCACACATATCAGCCAATTCCTTGATGTATCCGTTCATTTTTTGGTTGGACGGTACAGGCATCAGTACACCCTTTGTCTGGCATTCCGGATGGTTATGGTACTTCTCGATAAGTTTCAGGGGAATGTCGAGTAAGGGGATGTTGCACATATTCTTCGTTTTCTGACGGGGCTTGCGGATCCACTTCGCACCGTTCACGTCGGTAAAGATATGCTCCGGGGTCAGTTGCTTCACGTCCGAGAAGGCGAGGCCCGTGAATGAACAAAAGATAAAAATATCACGCACATGCTCCAGGCGCTCGACAGTGAACTTCTTTTTATACATCTTCTCGATCTCATGTTTCTCCAGAAAGTCGCGGTCGATAGGGTCGAGATGGAATCGTATATCGGCGAACGGGTCTTTTTTGAGCCACTCCCTTTGCATCGCGATACGGGTGATCTTCTTGAAGTTTTTGAGGTATTTGGTTGTGGTGTTGTGGCTGCAGGCACGCTCGGTCTTCAGGTAGAATTCATAATCCTCGACAAACTTGCGCGACATCTCGTCGAGGTAGATGTCCTCTTTGCCGTAAGCGTGCCGGATAAACTCCTCGGTATGTTTCAGGCTGGTTTCGTATCGCTCGACAGTCGCGGGCGACATATCGATACCGGATAGCTTGCGGCACTTTTCGTTGTGTTCGCGGAACACCTCCAATAGGGTATGGCGTTCCGGCTTGTCCTTGCCGACAAACCGGTCGAGCACCATCTGGGCGGTGATAAACTCTACTCCGTCCAATTCCATATCCCGGTGTATGCGGGTAATATGCGCCCGAATAGCATCCAGATACATGTTCAGCTCTTTCGTGTAAGGCGTCTTGTCCAAAGCCCGGCCGCGAGCTATACTCCACAGGTCGGGAGAAACCGTTTTCTTGACTGTCGTTTCGGCTCGCATACCATTTACGGTAATCCTCATAAACACAGCCGATTCACCGTGTTTGTTGAGCCTTGTGCGCCGCACATAGAATACGACGCTGAATGTTGTGCGCTGCTTCATCTTTTCACTTGTTTTACTGGTTACAAACTTAGTTTGTCAAGTGTAAAACCTACTGCGCAAAACACTGCATATTAACGCATTGATGCCTTATTCGGTGGTAAATTTCCGGCGGATATTTTTACCACCGAATAAACCACCTATAAGTTGCTCCAAACCGCGTTTTTATGCCTAAGGGCCAAAAACAAAAATCGCTGTAAGTGTGCAACTTACAGCGATCTGCTTTTTTATTCTGTGGTACTTGGCGGAGAGAGAGGGATTCGAACCCCCGGAACCTCGCAGTTCAACGGTTTTCAAGACCGCCGCAATCGACCACTCTGC
>JAVBKU010000002.1:0-46527 GCA_031553875.1 Rikenellaceae bacterium
GTGAATATCCCCAATTGGCGGAGGAGCAAGCGTCTTTGACGCTTTATAGAATTATATTTTTAACAATATCTTGCATCGCTCCGCGATGCTCATCTCCGCGGCTCGGCCTTCGGCCGACCCCCGCGGCCGCGGAGATGAATATCACAAATAACAGTCGCAGGGTCAAGAATCGCCTCAACAGCAACCCCAAAAACAAAGCGGCCGGTACATTCCGCACCGGCCGCCATATTCCACTCAGACAAAAGCCTTCTACTCCAATCTCTTATTTATAAACCGGAACACCTCACCCAGCCACATCACCAGCGACGTACCCACTATTATCAACCCCCAGTCTTTCAGCGATATGGGCACCGTGCGGAACACCTCGCCTCCGAACTGCACGATAAGTATCTGTCCCACGAGTATGAACAGCAGTATCAGCAGGAAGCCTCTGCTCTGCTTAAGCCCGCCCAATAGAGAGTGTTCCGACCCGAACGTCCTGGCATTGAACATATTCCAGAACTGCATCATCACAAAAACGGTGAAGAATATCGAAAGCTGGTATTCGGTCACCCCCTCGCCGAACCACGCCAGCATCCCCAGCAGGGTGCAGATGAACACCGCCCCGACACCAAAGATATTGGTGGCCATAGCGCGTGTTATAATGAAATCGTTGAGCCCGCGCGGCTTCTGCTTCATCACCGTATGGCTGGGAGGCAGGGACGCCAGCGCCATAGCGGCAAAAGTATCCATAATGAGGTTCACCCACAGCATCTGCGTGACGGTCAGCGGCAGAGCGCTGCCGAACAGCGATCCCACGAACACGATGACTATAGCCACGAAGTTGATGGTAAGCTGGAACAACACGAATCGCTGTATATTGCGGTATAGCGAGCGACCCCACATAATGGCGGTGGCGATGCTGGCGAACGAGTCGTCCAGCAGCGTTATATCGCTCGCTTCCTTGGCCACGGACGTGCCGGAGCCCATCGACAGGCCCACTTGGGCAAAGTTGAGCGCGGGGGCGTCGTTCGTGCCGTCGCCTGTCACGGCGACCACTTCGCCGGCCTCCTGCAGCAGCCTCACTAACCTCTGCTTGTCTAACGGGCGCGCCCTCGACATTATCTTCAGCCCTCCGACTATTCCCCTGAGTTCATCGTCGCTCATGGCGGCGAATTCAGCCCCGGTTATGGCGTTGGCGTCGGTATCTGTGGCATCGTCCCACAGGCCTATCTGGCGCGCTATCTCGCGGGCGGTAGTGGGTGTGTCGCCGGTCACTATCTTCACGGCCACACCCGCCTGCAAGCATTCCCTCATGGCTGCGGGAACGTCGTCCCTCACGGGATCGGAGATGGCGAATACCCCGCAGAAACGAAGGTCGGCCTTGGCGAGTGCCTCCTCGCATGTGGTAAAACCTTCCGCCTCAGCGAAAGCCAGGCCTATGGTCCTCATGGCCTTACCCTGATATCCCGCCAGCAAAGCGTCGAGGCCCTCGGCACCGCCGGAGGTCATGCCGTAAACTATTTCGGGCGCGCCCTTGACATATATCATACGCCCTCCAGTCACGGGGCTGTCGACCAGCGTGGCCATGTATTTTCGCTCGGTGGAGAATGTCATCTGATCGACCACAGGAGCCTGGTCACGCAGGGTGTCGTAGTCGACTCCGCGCGAGGAGAGCCACAGCAGCAACGCGCCCTCGGTGGGATTGCCTATGACCTTGCGGTCGGGGTCGAGGAAGGCGGTGGAGTTGGCGGCGATGCTCTCGTTGATCACGGCGTCCACCCCGTCGATATAGAAATGGCTGTCGCCCACCCTCATCTGGTTGCAGGTCAGCGTGCCGGTCTTGTCGGTACATATCACCGTCACGGCGCCCATGGTTTCGCAGGCGTGCATGCGGCGCACGAGGTTATTGGTCTTGAGCATGCGGCGCATACTCATCGCCAGGCTAAGCGTGACGCTCATCGGCAGGCCCTCAGGCACGGCCACCACCACCAGGGTCACGGCTATCATGAAGTAGCCCAGAATCTCGCTGGTTATGTCCGTGACGTCTGCCCCGTCAAAATGGCCGAGGATAAAGCCTTTGGCCACCAGAGCCACGAACGTCAGCACCGCGAGGCCTCCGCCCACCTTGCCGATAAGTTTCGAGAGTTTATGGAGTTGTATGTTTAGCGGGGTCTGTTCGCCGCTCTCGACCGTGGCCTGCTCGGCGACCTTGCCTATCTCCGTGGCGTCGCCCACGGCCCTGACCTCCATCACGCCGTGACCCTCGATCACGGTCGTCCCCCTCAACAACTCGTTCGAGGCGTAGGTCGCGTCCTTCTTGAACTTGGCAGGGTCGGTGGTCTTGGATATTTCGAGCTCGCCCGTCAGCGACGACTCGTTGACCTTCATCGATACGGCCTCCAGCAGTTCGCCGTCGGCAGGTATCTCCTCTCCGCTGTCGAGCACCACTATGTCGCCCACGACCACATCTTTCCTCGGCACCTCGCGTATGGCCCCGTCGCGGATCACCTTGACGCTGATCTCGTCGTTGACGCTATTAAGCAGGTCGAACTTGCGGGCTGCGTCGTACTCAAACCAGAACGCCACCCCCGTAGCCAGGAATATGGCGCAGAATATACCTATGGTCTCGGCGAACTCGCCGTGCCCTTCTAAAAGCGTAACGCCCAGCGACAGGAACGCCGCTGCCAGCAACACCTTGATAACAGGGTCGTTGAATTTTTCAAGGAACAGTTTCCATATCGGCGTGCGCTCCGCCGGGCTTATTATATTCTCGCCGTGCTTCGACCTGCTCTCTTCGACCTGGGCCGCGGTCAATCCCTTGAAATCATTCATAATGGTAGTAAACTTAAAATTTATGTAGTCCAAGCAACATTCATTACAGTAAGTAATCCGCCGCTTCGGGCTATCCTTACACCCTCTCCAGACTCACCTTACGCTTGGACATATCGAGTCTGATGGCGACGAACAAAAGTAGTGTAAAAGCTATCAACGACGACCCCCCATAGCTAAAAAATGGCAAAGGTATGCCTATTACCGGCATTATACCGATGGTCATCCCGATGTTTATCACCGTGTGGAAAAAGAATATCGAGGCCGCGCAGTAGCAGTAGATGCGCCCGAAAGGCTCGTTCTGCCGCTCTCCCATCCTGATAAGCCGCAGTATCAGCAGCATAAACAGCACCACGACTACGCTGCTGCCCACAAATCCCCACTCTTCGCCCACGGTGCAGAATATGAAGTCGGTGCTCTGCTCGGGCACGAAGTTGTATTTGGTCTGCGTACCCTCGAGGTATCCCTTGCCTAACAATCCGCCCGAGCCGATAGCTATTTTCGACTGGTTGACGTTATACCCCCACCCCCTGAGGTCGGACTCTATGCCCAGCAGGTCGAGGATGCGTTTCTGCTGGTGTACCTGCAGCACATTATCGAAGATATATTCCGTCAGCCTCGAGAAAGACAGCGCTCCGAAGAACATCGCCAGATAGACATATATATCGCGTATCCTGTGTCGGTGGCTGTACACGAACACCGCGGGCAACGACAATACGGTGGTAAGCAGCAAGCTCCAGTATATCCCCAGCCCGTCGCCCGCGTTCAAAAGCTCCGAGGCGAAGTAGACCACGATAGTCCCCAGGGCGAGAGTGGCCAGGTATATGATCTTCGACTTCCAGTTGCCGTGCACCAGCCCCTCCACCACCGCGCACACTAATATCAGCAGTATCAGCAGCCACTCCGGTTCCAACAGGAACGACATCACAAATACCGACACCGTCAGCAGTATCGCCACGTACACCCACCTCGAGAATCCCTCCCGAAACAGCATCATCAGGAACGACCCGTAAACCAGGGCCGAGCCCGTATCGTTCTGCAATATCACTATTCCCGCCGGAATTCCCAGTATAAGGCCCACGACCATAAGGTCCCGGGGGCGGTGTATATTGAAGGTGTAGTTACTCATGTAGCGGGCCAGTGCCAGCGAGGTGGCGAACTTGACCATCTCGGTAGGTTGTAGCGCCACGGGGCCGAGCATGATCCACGACTTCGCCCCGTTGACCTCCTTACCCAGGAACAGCACCGCCAGCAGGACAATGACCGCTATCCAGTAGAACGGATAGGAGAGTATATGGTAATATTTGTCGTCGATAAGCAGGATGGAGATGCCTATGAATACCGATACCCCTATCCAAATGGCCTGCATCCCGTACCTCTGGCTTATGTCGAAAATACTGGAGTGTGCGTCGTCGTACACGGCCGCATAGATATTGAACCATCCCATGATCACCAGGGCAGCGTATATAAATATCATCACCCAATCGACCTTGCCGATGGTGAGCGCCTCGCGGCGACCGTACCCGCCACTGTGCAGGTGGCTGTATCTGCTATCGGGCATAATTGGGATATGAAATGTGCATATTCTTGACGTACTGCACCAGATCGGGCCTCTTTATGGTGTCCGTGAGGTACTGTTCCGTGATAAGGCTGGCTATTGGCGCGGCTATGGTGGCCCCGAAGCGGCCGTTCTCCACATACACCGACACGGCGATGCGGGGATTGTTGCGCGGTGCGAAACACATGAAGGTGGAGTGGTCGGCGCCGTGGGGGTTCTGGGCGGTACCCGTCTTCCCGCATATGTCGAGGCCCTTGACCATGGCTATGCCCGCCGTACCGCCTGGCACGTTCACAGCCCTGTACATCCCCTCCACGATCGGGTCGAAATGCTCGGGGCTCACCTTGGTATAGTGGCGCTGGTAGAAGCGTGCTTCGATCGAGTCGCGGTCGTACACCCGGCTTACCACGTGGGGAGGATAGTAGTAACCCCTGTTGGCCACTATGGCGGACATGTTGGCCATCTGGAGCGGCGTGGCGCCGAGTTCACCCTGCCCTATGGAGAGCGAGAGCACCGTGAGCGAATTCCACCTCTCGCGGTATATCCTGTTGTAGTAGGCCGTCGTGGGAACGTTACCGTTGAGCTCACCCTTGAAGTCGGAGTCGAGCTTGCGGCCGTAGCCGAAGCTGCGCACGTAGTCGCTCCACACCTCGAAACCATCTTTCACGTCGCCGTAGCGGCGGTTATCGATAATATTGCGGAATACGAAGCAGAAGTAGGCGTTGCACGAGGTCTGCACCGCCCCCCTCAGGTCCAGCGGCGACCAGTGGTTGTGGCACTTCACCCCGCGGCCTATGGTGTATCCACCGTAGCAGGGATACATCTGCCCGGGGGTCAGCACCCCCTCCTCCAGGCCGATAAGACCGTTGAGCAGCTTGAACGTCGATCCCGGGGGATAGCTCGCCATCACCGCGCGGTTGAACAGCGGCCGGCGTTTATCGTTTAAGAGTTTCATGTAGTTGTTGCCCCTCTGGCGGCCGACCAGCTCGTCGGGGTCGTACGTGGGCGAGCTCACCATCACGAGTATCTCTCCCGTCGAAGGCTCTATGGCTACGACGCTGCCCACCTTGCCGCGCATCAATTCCTCTGCCAACTGCTGGAGGCGGCCGTCGATAGTGGCCGTGATTGAGACGCCCGGCACGCTCAGAGTGTCGTGCATGCCGTCCATGTAAGAGCCCTTGGGTATGCCGTGCACGTCGACCATGCGGATCTTCACTCCCTTCTTGCCCCTCAACACCCCCTCGTAAGCCTGCTCTATGCCGCTCATGCCGATAAAATCGCCGCCGCTGTAGTAGTTGTCACGGGCTATGATCTCGTCGTTCACCTCGCCGAGATACCCCAGCAGGTTACCCGCCATCTTAGTGGGGTACGACCTCACGGTACGGTACACTGTATAGAATCCGGGGAAGTTACGCTCCTCGAAACGGAGCTTCATATCTTTGGAAAGCTGTTTGAACAGCACCGACGGCCTCCTGCGCGAAAACGAGGACGCCTTACGCAGCTCCTTGCGCACCTGCTCGACATTCACCGAGAGTATCCTCGCCAGGGCGGCGGTATCGAACGGGGCCACCTCGCGGGGCACCACCATAAGGTCATAGGCCTCCTTGCTCTGGACCAGGAAGCGCCCCCTGCGGTCGTACACCTCGCCCCTCATCGGGTGCTGCACCTCGTAGCGCAGAACGTTATTGTTGGCGTAGGATTTATAGCTGCCGTCGAACACCTGGATATAAAACAGCCGCAGGATTATCGCCGAAAAGGCTATAATCACCGTCCACTGAATTATTTTACTCCTGTCGGGGCTCACCTCGGCGTTTTCGAATAAGATTTATATACTGTCTTCATCCCACCTACCTCAGACGGAATACTTTCTGGCAGAAATACAGGAATACCAGCGTCACCAACGAGCCCACCACGGTCCTGAGCAGTACAAAACCGAAGTAGCGCCACGAGAGGGTCTCCAGCGCGAAAAATACGAGGGCGTGCATCACCACCATGATAGCGGCGTAGCGGAAAAACCTGCCTCTGCCCATACGTGCGATATTGGGGATCGACATCTCGCGCGCCTCGTCGGGGCCGAGAATCTTGGAGAGCAGTCCCGGGCGCACCCACGCCACGAACACGGTGGCTATGGTGTTGATGCCCGGCGTCCCGGAAAATACATCCACCCCCAGACCCATCAGCAGAGCCAGGAGCAGCAGCCACACCCCCGAGATACCGGAGGGCAACAGTATTATAAAGGATATATACACGAGCGGATAGACATAGAGGCTTATGTTCAGGTTGTCGAACAACATCACCTGAAGCAGAAGCAACACCACGAAAAGTATCGAATACTCTATGATCCTGTACATATGGCTATCGGCCTTGTTTTAACGTATGTTTAACGTTTGTATTTTGTATAATATATGACTTTACAGCGTTTCCTACTTTTGGCATTGCCCCAAAAGTAGGCAAAAGGTCTAGCCGCGTCTTCTGCCGGGGTCTCTTCCGGGAGCTTCCCTCGTTACACGATAACTGAGGGTGATCTCCCTCACGAGACCTATTCCCGGCAGAAGCCAAAAGCGGCATCCGTTATCTTAATTAGCTCGGCCGCTCCCCGCGTATTTACTCTCTTACGTAGCGCTCCTCCAAATCCCTCTGCTCGTTACCGTCGGTGTACTTGATCACCATCACGTTGTACAGCGACGACATATTGTTCATCAGCTTCACCCTCACGTCGTAATAGGTGTCGTTATTGACCAATTCGACGCGGTCGACCGTGCCTATCATCAGATCCGGGGGGAATATCGAGGAATAATTCGTAGTGAGCACCGTATCGCCTATATCCACCTTGGCATATCTCGAAATTTCCGAAAGCATGACGTGCTCGGAACTGAAACCGTCCCAATACACCGAGCCGTAGAAGTCGGTGCCCTTGATCCTGCCGCTGGTACGGAAATCACGGTTCAGTATACTTATACAAATGGAGAATTTATCCGAACAGTCGAGCACATACCCCAGAATACCGCTGGCGGACACCACCGCCATATCCGGCTCCATGCCGTGCTTGCGGCCCTTATTGAGGGTGATGTAGTTGTTGACCCGGGAAATGGAATTACCCACCACCTGCGCGGGGGTGTAGATATACTTGGGCAGGACGCCGGCCACGACAATGGAATCCGAAGACACCGGCCTGCAACGATCCAACTGGCCCTTCAGCCGGGCTATTTCCTTATTGAGGTTCTCGTTATCGCCGCGCAGGGAAAAATAGCTCCCCAAGGTCGATACGCCAGAGAAGGCGCCGCCCAACAGAGCGTTGGACACGGCCACGAGCCTCGCCCTGCTATACACGGTACTCCCGGCGTAGTAATGGATAGCCAGGGCCTCTATGATGACAAAGAGCAGAACGAAGTGTATTTTCTTTATGAACAGAAAAAACTTGACCATTCCCTATCTTATCATTTTGGACTTTACCACTATACCATTTGAATCACTATCCTGAACACCACCGACCGAATCACCTGCTCAAGCCTCCTAACCTTAACTCCGCCGCCCCAATCGCCCACTCAAGCCACCTGTCTTAACTTTCCGCGCCCGGTCCGGCACTTCCCGCCATCCTGTAACGCAGGCCGACAGGAACTTCCCTTCCCCCGTGGGCAGAGACGGCTACTTTATCAGGAACGAGAATTTGTGTGCGTTCTTGAGAGCTATACCCGTACCCCTTGCCACGGCCCTGAGCGGATCGTCCACCACCACGAAGGGGATGTTGGTCTTCTCCTCGAACCTCTTGGCCAGGCCCTTGAGCAGGGCGCCGCCACCGGCGAGGTAAACCCCGTTGCGCACGATATCGGCGTAGAGTTCGGGAGGTATGGTCTCGAGCACCTTCATTATGGCCGCATCGATCTTGATAAGCGACTTCTCGAGCGCATAGGCCATTTCGCTGTACGAAAGGGTGAGCGTCGAAGGTAGCGAGGTGAGGATATTGGGGCCTGTCACCACGTAGTCGTCGGGCTCATCGTCGAGCTCCGACACCGCGGCACCGATAGCCATCTTGATATCCTCGGCCGTACGCTCGCCGATACGCATATTGTGCTGCTGGCGCACGTAGGTCTGTATATCCTCGGTGAATACGTCGCCCGCCACGTTGATGCTCTCGCTGCAGACGATACCGCCCAG
Source organism: Rikenellaceae bacterium (assembly GCA_031553875.1). GTDB lineage: Bacteria > Bacteroidota > Bacteroidia > Bacteroidales > Rikenellaceae > JAVBKU01. The sequence continues at coordinate 8,525 of JAVBKU010000002.1, forward strand.
GGAGATACAGGCGATCTCCGTGGTCCCACCGCCTATGTCGATTATCATGTGTCCTTCGGGGGCTTCCACGTCGAGTCCGGCGCCGAGGGCGGCGGCCATAGGCTCATAGATCATATACACGTCACGTCCGCCTGCATGTTCTGCGGCTTCGCGCACGGCGCGTATCTCCACGTTGGTACTTCCGGAGGGTATACATATCACGATCCTCAGCGAGGGTGTGAAGAGGTATCCGTTGGTCTTGACCATCCTGATAAGACCCTTGATCATCAGTTCGGCGGCGTTGAAGTCGGCGATGACCCCGTCCTTCAGGGGGCGGATGGTCTTGATGTTCTGGTGGGTCTTGCCATGCATCTGGCGGGCCTTGCTGCCTATGGCCATAGGCTTGCCGCTGTGCTGGTCGAGGGCTATTATCGAAGGCTCGTCGACCACGATCTTACCATCGCTGATGATAACCGTGTTGGCTGTGCCGAGGTCGATCGCGAGCTCCTGTGTCAATGAAAACAATCCCATTTATTGCGATTTTTATGTTGCGTAAGTAATTCTAATGTTTGAAGTGGCGCAGGCCGGTGAACACCATGCTCATGCCGTTAGAGTCGCAGTAGTCGATGGTATCCTGGTCCCTCACCGAGCCACCGGGCTGGATGATGGCGGTGATACCTGCCTTGAAAGCTATCTCTGCGCAGTCGGCAAAGGGAAAGAAAGCGTCCGAAGCCATCACGGCGCCCTTTAAGTCTATGTTGAAGCTACCCGCCTTCTCGATGGCGTGGCGCAAGGCGTCGACCCTGGACGTCTGGCCCACGCCGCTGGAGAGCAGGCGGCCGTCCTTGGCAAGCACGATGGCGTTGCTCTTTGACTGCTTAACCACCTTGTTGGCGAACACCATATCGGCCTTCTCGCGGGGGGTGGGCTCTTTTTTGGTCACGGTGCGCATTTCTGAGTCCTGTCCGCCGACTTTCATGTCGCGGTCCTGCACGGCGACGCCGTTAAGCAGGGAGCGGAACTGCTTATTTCCGCGGGTAGTATCTTTCAGTCGCAGGATTATCCTGTTCTTCTTCGACATCAGCGTTTCCAGCGCCGCGGGAGCGTAAGAGGGAGCGAGTATCACCTCGAAAAAGAGCTTGTTGACCTCTTCGGCGGTCTTCGCGTCCACCTCGCGGTTGCATATCAGCACACCACCGAAAGCCGACACGGGGTCGGAGGCGAGGGCGTCTTCCCATGCGGCGGCAAGGGTGCCGCGCGAAGCAATACCACAGGCGTTGTTGTGCTTGAGGATGGCGAACGTGGGCTCAGTGAACTCCTCGATCAGGTTGATCGCGGCGTCGATGTCGAGCATATTGTTGTAGGAGATATCCTTACCGTTGAGCTTTTCGAACATACGGTCGATATCGCCGTAGAAAGAGGCCTCCTGGTGGGGGTTCTCGCCGTAGCGCAGTACGGTGCCGCCCTGGCTGCTGCCCTTGAACGAGGGGATGTTCTCCCCGCGGTTGAAGTAGTTGAATATCGCGCTGTCGTAATGCGAGCTCACGTCGAAAGCGTAGGCCGCGAAACGCCTCCTCTGCTGCGGAGTGGTCGCGCAAGACTGCTCTTTGATTATCTGCAGGAACTCGCCGTACTGGGCCACCGAGGGAACGATCACCACGTCGGCGTGGTTCTTCGCGGCGGCACGAATGAGGGATATGCCGCCTATGTCGATCTTCTCGATCACGGCCTTGTCCTCGGCACCCGAGGCCACGGTCTGTTCGAAGGGATAGAGGTCGACGATCACCAGGTCGATCTCGGGAATTTCATATTTTCCAAGCTGCTCGCCGTCGAGGGCGTTGTCCCTGCGGGAAAGGATTCCGCCGAACACCTTGGGGTGCAGGGTCTTCACCCTGCCGCCGAGGATCGAGGGGTAGCCCGTGAGGCTCTCCACCGATACGGCCTTCACGCCGAGGCCCTCTATGAATTCCATTGTGCCACCGGTGGAGTAGATTGTCACACCGTTCTTGTCCAGTTCCCTTACTATCTCATCCAACCCGTCTTTGTAGTACACGGAAATGAGCGCGCTCTTGATCTTTTTCACGTTATTATGCCTTGTTTATCTGATTGTTATATTGTGTATACCACTGAATTTACAAAGATAGTCAAAAGTGTTTAAAAAAACCTACCCTGCCGTCATAAAAATGCACTTCAAAAACATCAAAAAAGGCCCTTTCGGCGAATGTTTTTCCCTGAGGCCCGGGATCTCCTGTTTCCGGATAAGGACAGCATTGCATGAATCCGGCGCAAAACACTCCGGCGCACGGCAAAAAACAAGGCAGGCGGGATGATTACTCATCCCGCCTGCCTGCTAATTATGGGGTGGAGAACGGGGCTCGAACCCGCGACCTTCGGAACCACAATCCGACGCTCTAACCGACTGAGCTACCCCCACCATGTAGCCGCCCTATCTCTAAAGCGGCGTGCAAATTTAATACACTTTTTCTTTTTAACAAAATTTGGGTTTAAAAATAGAAGGGCAGTAATGTTTGTATTCGGGGCTTGCATATCAAGCCTCCAGCCCGTAGCCAACGAAGGAATAACATAAAATCTTTAAAGCGCCTGAGGCGCTTGCCCTCCGCCAATTGCGCGATATTCACGCCCGGACAGGGGTCGAGGGAATCCGTATAAAAACGACGCTATGTTTAACGACCGTTAGACAGGCTGCAGGCCTGACTAAAAAGGAGGAGTTCGACGTTTTAGGATGGACGAAGACTCCTGTCAGTGAATATCGGCAGGCCGGCGCCACAGACGCTTTAAGGGTTGGGAATAGAATCACGATCAGATCTTATATCACACCAACTATATCCGTGTGCCGGCAGGCACCCTTTTGTGTGCACAAAAGGTACGAAGGGGAATCTTATTATAAGACTTTGCAGTAGTTTTTGTTTCGCCTTCGGCGCCCTACTTTTGCCATTGCCGCAAAAGTAGGCAAAAGGTCTAGCCGCGTCTTCTGCCGGGGTCTCTTCCGGGAGCTTCCCTCGTTACACGATAACTGAGGGTGATCTCCCTCACGAGACCTGTTTCCGACAGAAGCCCGAAGCGGCGGATTATTTTGCTGTTCCGGGCGTAAATTTTCTATTTCATCTGTCGTTTATCGCGACTCGGCATAGTCCGTAAACGGTCTCTACCCTCGCTGCTCAAAACAGTCAGATGCGGGGATTGCAGGCGTTTACTGCGCCTTATGATCTTGCCTGCGTGAATATCAACAATTGGCGGAGAGCAAGCATCCACAGGACACTTAGGAAAAGTGCTTGCACCGCAAGCCTTCAGCCCAAAAACAACGTTGGCGGCCCCTGTAGGGGCCGCCAACCGCATTTCAAACAACATTTCCGGCGATTACAGCGCCTTGATCTCCTTGAGCACGTCGTTGGTCGAACGCACCGCGGCAGCGCTCTTTGCGAAGAGTTCCTTTTCTTCGGCTGTCAGCTTTATCTCGACGATCTTCTCAACGCCGCCACGACCAATAATGGCCGGCACGCCGATGCATATATCTTTCTGCCCGTACTCGCCCTCGAGCGACACGCACGAAACGATCATCTTCTTCTGGTCCTTCACGATAGACTCCACAACATAGGCTGCGGCAGCTCCGGGAGCGTACCATGCCGATGTGCCGAGGAGCTTGGTCAGCGTAGCGCCGCCCACCATAGTGTCGTTAACCACCTTTTCGAGCTCGTCCTTGCTCAGGAAATCGCTCACGGGAACACCCTTGTATGTAGCCTTGGACACGAGGGGGATCATGGTAGTGTCGCCGTGGCCGCCGATCACCATGCCCTCGATCTCGTTAGAGTTGGCGCCGATGGCCTTACTCAGATAACACTTGAAGCGCGAGCTGTCCAGTGCGCCACCCATACCGAAGAGCTGGTTCTTGGGCAGGCCTGTCGAGCGCAACGCAAGGTAGGTCATGGTATCCATGGGGTTGCTCACCATCACGATGATAGCCCTGGGAGAGTATTTAAGGATCTGGCTCACAACTTCTTTCACGATACCGGCATTCACACCGATAAGCTCCTCACGGCTCATGCCCGGCTTACGGGGCATCCCCGAGGTCACCACCACGACGTCAGAGCCGGCGGTAGCGGCGTAATCGTTGGTCACGCCTGTTAACTTGGTATCAAAATCCATCAGTGTGGCTGTCTGGAATATATCCAGCATCTTGCCTTCGGCTACTCCCTCCTTGATGTCGAGGAGTACTACTTCGTCGGCGATTTCCCTGGCCGCCAGGACGTTGGCGCAGGTCGCGCCCACATTGCCCGCACCTACGACTGTTACTTTACTCATATGATTCTCTTGTTTTATTTTTCCGGGGTCAGGCCCATCGTTCCGCCCCTTCCGGGCACGGAGCCGGAGCTTCCTACCCTATGATTTTTTCGTATTCGGCGGCCGACAGCAGGGAGTTGACCTGCGAGGGATCGCTCATCTTTATCTTTATCATCCAGCCTTCGCCGTAGGGATCCTTGTTTACGTTTTCCGGGGCGTCGTTGAGCGCTGCGTTGAATTCGAGCACCTCGCCGCTCACGGGAATGAAGGCGTCGGATACGGTCTTAACGGCCTCGATAGTACCGAACACGTCACCCGCAGAGAGTGTTTCACCTTCGGTTGTCACGTCGACGAACACGATGTCGCCGAGCTGGCTCTGCGCGAAGTCGGTAATTCCGATGTAGGCGACGTCGCCCTCGGTGCGGATCCACTCGTGTTCTTCCGAGTATTTGAGATTAGATGGGATGTTCATGAGTATAGGCTTTTAGAGTATGTGTTTGAATTTTATAATTAATTATTTATCAGCGTATTGCAATTCGCAGGCCGCACGAATCCGACCCTCCGCCCGCGCCGCCCCAGCGGCGGACGCGCCAAAGGTATATCTATTTTTAATCAGTTGCAATTTTATTGTGAATTATTTCACAGGAGGGGCGATTTTGGGATAAAAACCATGTGATTATGTATTATAACGGCGGTTGTTTTCCGGCCCTACGCCCACCCCCGGTGGCGCTATTAGCGCCATGGGCACAATAGCTGCGAGACGAGAATGAATGTGGTTTATCAAAAATTTCCTTAACAGCAAAATAATTCGCCGCTTCGGTCTTCTGGCGGGACTAGGTCTCGTGAGGGAGATCACCCTCAGTTATCGTGTAACGAGGGAAGCTCCCGGAAGAGACCCCGGCAGAAGACGCGGCTAGACCTTTTGCCTACTTTTGCGGCGATGACAACATTTCGAGCAGTGAGAGCAGAGGCCGCTTGCGGACTATGCCGAGTCGCGAGAAATGAAAGCGAAGCTAAAAGTAGGTCGCCGAAGGCGAAACTACCGTAAAATCGTATATTAATTCCTAAATTACATGTGACCCACCTTACCCCACAAACCTCTCCAACTCCGTATAAAGCCTCTGCACAGGCAGCCCCATCACGTTGTAGAACGACCCCTCGATACGCTCGATAGCCACGAAACCTATCCACTCCTGTATACCGTACGACCCGGCCTTGTCGAAAGGCTTGTAGCGGTCGACGTAATACTCTATCTGCTCGGCGGTCAAAGGGCCGAACGTGACTTTCGACTCCACCGAGAACGAGTGTTTACGCCCCTTGGAGCGCAGGGTCATACCCGTAATAACCGTATGCGTGCGCCCCGAGAGGAAGGCCAGGGTATCCCTCGCCTCCTGCGGGCACGAGGGCTTGCCGAGGATGCGCCCGTCGAGCACCACCACCGTGTCGGCGGTGATAAGTATGTCGCCCTCGCCCAGCTCCGCGGGATATCCGTCCGACTTGAGCGACGAGAGGTACTCCGCCACCTCTCCCGCGGGCATCGACGGGTCGTATACCTCCTCCACGCTGAAGGCGGGCGCCACGGTGAAGTCGAGGTCGAGCCCCCCTAACAGCTCCCTGCGGCGCGGCGAAACGCTGGCGAGTATAAGGTTGTAGGAGATGAGTTTATCTTTGAGAAGTCTGTTCATATGGCGCCACCAAAGGGATTATACGTTAATTCTTAGCTGCGTAAAGGTAAGCAAAAGATGGTTTGCGCGCCTTCGTTCAGTACATTTTTTATTTCGGCGTCCGCCTTTCGGGTATTTTACAATTATATTTAATATATTTGCCCAATAATAGGAGGCGCCTCGGATAACTGAAAGTAAACTTTCGTTTCCTCTCGGCTTTCACTATATTTGCTCTGCGTAAGCCCGCCCCCGGGCATGCACATAACACAGTAAAACAGACTAAACCATCTATAATGAAAAAGACAATCCTTTCGGTCGTGGCTATCGCGGCGATCGTTTTTTCGGCATGCAAAAAGAACGACAAAAAGGCCGATGACGCCGTCCAGCAGAGCGAACAGGTCGACCCCACAGGCCTCAACAACCCCATAGCTTTCTTCAACATCGACTCCCTGGTGGCAAAGTACGACATGTATCTCGACCTCCGCGCCGAGTACGAAACCAAAGCCAAGAAGGTGGAAAAGGAGCTGACATCCAAGGGCCGCAGCCTCGAAAAGGAAGTGATGGACTACCAGGATAAGATGCAAAAGGGCCTGATGACCCGCAGCCAGGCTATGGCCACGGAGGAGTCGCTGGGCAAGAAACAGCAGACGTTCGTGCAGCTTCGCGACAAGATGGTGGGCGAAATGGCCGAAGAGGAGCAGGTGCTGCTAAACAAGATACATTACAGCATCGTCGAATACCTCAAGGAATTCAACGCCGACCTGCGTTACAGCATGATCCTCAGCAACACGGGCGCGGGCCCGATACTCAACGCCAACCCCGCCTTAGACCTCACCAAGGAGATCCTCGCGGGCCTCAACAAGAAGTACGCGTCGGAGAAACCCGTTGACAAAAAGTAGGCATTCCCGCACGCAAAACCCCTCGAAGGCCTGTTAATACGGGCCGGATGGGTATCGGGGTAATTCGGGGTAATATTGTAAAACTCAGAAAAGATGCATAAGGCGCTTCTGTGGATAAAGGTATCTTTCAGGCGGATGACCACTCCCGCCTTCCTTGTCATGTTGCTCATCTCTTTCGTGCTGTGGTACGGTACGAAGCTGAGCTACACCTACCGCACGGATATGCGCATCCCCGTTAAGATCGGCGACACCACCCTCCAGGTCATCTGCACCGTGGAGGGTATCGGCTCGCGCCTGATGGTCCAGAAAGCCATGCCCCGCAGGCATAACGTCGTTATTTCCCCAGACCACCTAGAATTCCAGCCCGGGCAGACCGGCAGGGGCGAAAAGGTAGTGGCCCCGCTGTCGCTGCAGGCGGCCATTTCGAGCCAGGTGATGGACATGAGGATCATATCCGTCAAGTCGAGGGTGGCGCTCGAGCCCGACGACCTGAAATAGCGCGGGCGGACGACGGCGCCGTGTGGGCGAGGCAGACGGCGCACTGGCAAGTGGGCGATTAATCGCACCTGTCACTTATAACCAATCTCTTACAAACAATGATCAAGGTAGGCGTAACCGGAGGTATCGGAGCAGGCAAAAGTACCGTCTGCGGGATATTTTCGGTCCTCGGCATACCCGTATACGACTCCGACCTGCGTGCGCGCAGGCTGATGGAGAACGACCCCTCAGTCATAGCCGCCATAAAGGAGCTACTTGGCAAGGACGCCTACCCCGGAGGCCGCCCCGACCGCCCATTCATTGCCTCCAAAGTATTCGCCGACAGGGCTCTGCTCGGCAGACTTAATAATATAGTGCACCCCGCCGTGCACCTTGATTTCGAAGCATGGTGCAGAGAGCAGAGCAGCCCCTACGTCATACAGGAGGCCGCCGTGCTTTTCGAGTCGGGAGCCCCGGAACACCTCGACAAGATCGTAGTGGTGACCGCCCCCGAGGAGCTGCGCATAGAGCGCGCCATGCGCCGCGACGGCGTGGGCAGGGAACAGGTCGTTAGCCGCATGGCCGCCCAGATGAGCCAACAGGACATGGCCTCGCGGGCCGACTATATAATAGACGCCGGCGACGAGGCCTTGATAACCCCGCAGGTGCTTACTCTGCATGAAACGCTACTGGACCTGGAGTAAAATCGAAATAATCTGATATACTAAGAAATATTTCTCCCACAAACCATGACCCTCAATATAGGCAACCACACGTTAGATCTTTCGACTCCCGCGGTGATGGCGATAATCAATGTTACCACCGACTCGTTTTTCACCGGCAGCCGCACCATGACCCGACGGGCCATTCGCAACCGTGCCGCACGCGCGGCCGAAGAGGGTGCGGCGATACTCGACGTTGGAGGTTACTCCTCGCGCCCGGGAGCCAAGGACATTCCTGAAAAGGAGGAACTTTCGAGGGTGTTGCGCGCGGTGGAGGCCATCCGCGACGAGCTGCCCGACATGCCCCTGTCGCTCGACACGTTCCGCTCAGGCGTGGCCGGTGAGGTGGTTAAATTCTTCGGCCCTTGCATCATAAACGACATATCCGCGGGCGAGGCCGACGGCGGTATGTGGGAGGTGGCTGCGGCGTGGAACCTGCCTTATATAGCCATGCACATGCGGGGCACGCCCGTTACTATGGCCGGGATGTGCGACTACACGGACGTCGTGGCCGAGGTCAGGGACTACCTCGCCGGGAGGGTAAGGATGCTGCGGGAGGCGGGTATCGAGCAGGTCGTCATCGACCCTGGCTACGGCTTCGCGAAGACCACCGAACAGAACTTCGCCCTCCTGCGTGGTCAACGGCAATTGTTGGACATAGGCGCCCCCATCCTCGCCGGTATTTCCCGCAAGGGCATGATATGGAAAACGCTGGATATAACTCCCTCCGAAGCCCTTAACGGCACCACAGCCCTTAATTGGGAGGCCCTGCGCGGCGGAGCGTCTATTATCCGCGTACATGACACGCGTGAAGCTGTCGAGACGGTAAGATTATTCCGCGAATGTTACCCGGAAGAGGCTGCCACAAACATATAATTATTTATATACCTGCTATTTAAGTAGTCTTATTTTGATTCTATCCTGGGTCGCCTGAGCGACCCGCGGTCCCTGCGTCCATGGCGCAAAGCGCCACAGGGGGTGGGCGCGGGACCAAAAAAACGAAAAACACAGCCTCATCTCCCCACAAAAACACCCTCCCAAGCCATACGTGGCAATGTTTTTGAGGAATTTTTTGTTTCTCTCTAAATTTATTTCACTACCTTTGTTTCCTTAACGCCCGGAAATTTAGCCGCTAATGGGGCGACAACGTGCGACCGGGCGGAGGCCGACAATACCAACAGATTACAATCTCTTAATACATTATATTATGCAGTCGATAGACAAATACAATTTCTCGGGCAAGAGGGCCATCATCCGTGTGGACTTCAACGTGCCCCTCGACGAAAACCTCAACGTGACCGACGACACACGCATCCGCGCCGCTATCCCCACCATCAAGAAGGTGCTCGCGGGCGGCGGATCGGTGATCCTCATGTCCCACCTCGGCAGGCCCAAGAACGGCCCCGCCGACAAGTTCTCGCTCAAGCACATCATCCCCACGATCGAGAAGAATCTCGGCGTGAAGGTAGACTTCGCTGGCGACTGCATGGGCCAGGAAGCCGCCGACAAGGCCAAGGCCCTGAAGCCCGGACAGGTGCTTCTGCTCGAAAACCTCCGCTTCTACGCCGAGGAGGAGGGCAAGCCCCGCGGCCTGGCCGACGATGCCACCGACGAACAGAAGGCCGAAGCCAAGAAGGCTGTAAAAGCCTCGCAGAAAGATTTTACCAAGCGCCTCGCCTCATACGCCGACTGCTACATCAACGACGCTTTCGGCACAGCCCACAGGGCCCACGCCTCGACAGCGCTCATCGCCGAATACTTCCCCAAGGATAAGATGTTCGGTTACGTGATGGAAGGCGAGCTCAACGCCATCGACAAGATGCTCGAAGCCCCCGTGCGCCCGTTCACGGCCATCCTCGGCGGATCGAAGGTATCGTCTAAGATCACCATTATCGAAAAGCTGATGAGCAAGGTCGACAACCTCATCATCGGCGGCGGCATGACCTACACATTCATGGCCGCGCAGGGCGGCAAGGTCGGCGGCAGCATCTGCGAGCCCGACCAGTTCGATACAGCCAAGAACATCCTAAAGAAAGCGGGGGAACTCGGCGTTAAGATCGTGTTCGCTCCCGACGCCCTCTGCGCCGACAGCTTCAGCAACGACGCCAAGACCCAGATATGCCCCTCGAACAACATTCCCGACGGTTGGGAAGGCCTCGACGTGGGCCCCGAAGCCATGAAGCTGTTCGATAAGGTCATCGGCGAATCCAAGACCATCCTCTGGAACGGTCCCGTGGGCGTATTCGAAATGCCTACATTCGAGAAAGGCTCCAAGGCCGTAGCCGAAGCCATCGTCGCAGCTACTGCAAAGGGCGCCTACTCGCTTATCGGCGGCGGCGACTCAGTAGCTTGTATCAACAAGTTCGGTATGGCTAAGAAAGTTAGCTACGTGTCTACAGGCGGCGGTGCCCTTCTGGAATATATGGAAGGTATCGTACTCCCGGGAGTGAAGGCCATTCAGGAGTAGCAAAGGGGCGAAGGGTGTTTTTTCGGTAAAAAAGCCCGCAATAAGGCTAAAAAACAACGATAAAAGCGCTCCAAGCTATTGCTAATTAATTATTTTATCTTTAGATTTGTCTTCGAAGTACGATAATAACGACGCTTCTTAGCTCTAACTTTAAAAAATATTTATCGAAATGAAAAAATTAGTAAGCCAGATCAAGGAACAGATCGAAGTATTCTCAGCTAACGCAGATGCTCAGGTTGAAAAGGGTAACAAGGCTGCCGGCACACGTGCCCGCAAGGCCGCTCTCGAACTCAGCAAGCTCCTGAAGGATTTCAGGAAGGCTTCTGTTGAAGCTGCGAAGTAAGACACTTCCTTCAACGACAAACGGGCCGCATCCTTTCCAGGGTGCGGCCTTTTGTTTCATGGATTAATAAAATAGACAACCTATGATATATCCTGTGACAAAGTACGATTATCCTCGATTATTAAATGTTTGGGAGAGTGCGGTAAAGAACACCCATGATTTCCTAAAAGCAGAAGATTTTGAATTTTACAAATCGCAGATACCTCTATATTTTGACCATTTAAGCTTATATGCCTACAAAAAAAATGAGGATATAAAAGGGTTTATAGGTGTGGCCGACTCCAAAATAGAAATGCTTTTTGTAGACAATAGTTCCAGGGGTATGGGGATCGGGAAAAAATTATTGATTTTTGCTGTTAATGAACTCAAAGCCGATAAGATTGATGTTAACGAACAGAACAAACAAGCTGTAGGGTTTTATACTCATTTAGGGTTCACAGTCGTAGGACGTTCCGACCTTGATGGAGAGGGGAAAAATTACCCCTTGCTTCACCTGGAGAAAGTTGACGGCCCTCTAATATATTGAGTTAGAAACTTTCTGCCCGTTACCCCCCCCTTCAGGGCGTACAAGTGTTGTTCACTTGAGATAGTCATATCACTACAAGCTCCCCTCTAATTCCCCCACGCCCCTCTGTCCAGACTACGGTACTGTATAGCCTCGGCTATATGTGCGGGCTGGATGTCGGGCGAAGAGGCCAGGTCGGCGATAGTGCGGGCCACCTTTATGATGCGGCTGTAGGCGCGGGCCGACAGGTTGAGCGACTCCATTGCGTTCTTAAGGAGCGTCGACGAAGCCTGCGACAGCTCGCAGAAGCGGGCTATTTGGCGGGTTGTCATCATTGAGTTTGCATAGGTAGCGCTGCCCTCGAAGCGACGGGCCTGCGCCTCCCTGGCCGCCACCACCCTCTCCCTGATTACCGCGCTGCTCTCCTGGTCGGCGTGATGCACCTGAAGCTCCCCGAACCCCACCGGCGACACCTCTATATGCATATCTATCCTGTCGAGCATGGGGCCCGAGATACGGTTCATATAGCGGGAGACATTGCCGGGAGTGCAGGTACACTCCTTGGTGGGATGGTTGTAGTATCCGCACGGACAGGGATTCATCGAGGCGATGAGCATAAAGTTGGCGGGATACTCGACGCTGTATTTAGATCGGGCGATGACCACGTTCTTATCCTCCAATGGCTGGCGTAACACCTCCAAAAGGTTGTGCCCGAACTCGGGCAACTCGTCGAGGAAGAGTATCCCGTTGTGGGCCAGCGAAATTTCGCCCGGCTGTGGCGACGAACCGCCGCCTACCATCGCCACCTGCGATGCGAGATGATGCGGCGCGCGGAACGGGCGTACGGTGATAAGCCCGGTCTGGCTCCCCAGCTTACCAGCCACGGAGTGTATCTTGGTGGTCTCCAACGCCTCGCGCAGGCTCATCGGAGGCATTATCGAGGGCATCCGGCGGGCGAGCATCGTCTTACCCGACCCCGGAGGCCCTATCATCAGTATGTTGTGCCCTCCTGCGGCAGCTATCTCGAGCGCGCGTTTGGTCTGGACCTGTCCTTTAACCTCGTCGAAGTCGACGTCGTAGAGCGAAGCTCCGCGCCGGAATTCCCCCTCTATGTCCACCCGCACAGGCTCCATCGCCCCGCCGCCTAACAATTCCACCACCTGTTTGAGATTTTCCACCCCGAACACCTCCAGCCCCTCGACCACGGCGGCCTCCGCGGCGTTGACCTTCGGCAGTATCAGCCCCTTGAAGCCCTCCTCACGAGCCTGTATGGCTATGGGAAGCGCGCCGCGTATGGATAGGATCGTACCGTCTAACGACAGCTCGCCCATTATCACATAGCTCCCCAGCATCGAGCTGTCGAGCTGGTCCGAGGCGGCGAGTATCGACACGGCAATGGGTAGATCGTATGCCGAACCCTCCTTGCGTATGTCGGCCGGAGCGAGGTTGACGGTCACCTTGCGGCCGCTCATACGGTAGCCGCTGTTCTCGAACGCCGAACGTATGCGTTCCTGGCTCTCCCTCACGGCGTTGTCGGGCAGACCCACCATGTAGAGGCCGATGCCTGTTGTTATATTCACTTCGACGGCCACCGTGATCGCCCCGATGCCCACTATGGCGCTGCCGTAACTTTTAACGAACATAAAATAAGTTTTTCATGTACGAATATACCCATACACGCGAAACATCCCCGGAAGAAATTCTTCGGGCGGATAGTTTTTACTATAAAAATGGCGCTTATTTAGGGGTAAATACGCTTAACGTTGAATGCGGGCTGATCTGGTGAAACAGACGTTGGTGCGGCTTAGAACGGCGAATCGCTGTCGCTCCCGAACGAGCCTCCGAGCGACGATGCCGACCCTATGCCGAATTCACCCCCGCCTAAGAAGTCGTTGTTCATGCTCGAGCCCATTTCGATCTCTCCTCCGGCATGGTATGCGAGCGGCTCGGTCTCGTCGTAGTCGACAAAGCGTGCCTGCTCCTTGCGGAAGCGGAGTTTGACGGTATCCACGGCGCCGTTACGGTGCTTGGCCACGATAATCTCGGCCATACCCTGCGTGGGCTGGTTGTCCTCGTCGACCGTGAGGCCGTAGTACTCCGGACGGTGGATGAAAGCCACGATGTCGGCGTCCTGCTCGATGGCCCCCGACTCGCGGAGGTCGGAAAGCTGGGGCCTGCGGCTGCCGCCGCGCGACTCCACGGAACGGTTGAGCTGAGACAGGGCTATGATTGGTATGTTGAGCTCCTTGGCGATGGCCTTCAGGGCACGCGAAATACCCGCCACCTCCTGCTCGCGGTTGCCGCGCGAATCCTGGCTGCCGGTCATAAGCTGGAGGTAGTCTATGACCACCATCTGTATGTCGTACTGCGTCTTGAGCCTGCGCACCTTGGAACGGAACTCGAAGATGGACAGCGCGGGCGTGTCGTCGATAAACAGCGGAGCGTCGGCCAGCGGCTTCACCGACTGTTCGAGGTGCTTCCACTGCTCGGGGGTGAGCTGCCCATTGCGCACAGTATGCGAGTCGAGGCCGCTTTCGGACACGATAAGTCGCATCATAAGCTGGGCGGCGCTCATTTCAAGCGAGAAGAACGCGATAGCCTTCTCGTAGTCGATGGCCATGTTGCGGGCCATGGAGAGCACGAAAGCCGTCTTACCCATCGAAGGACGGGCGGCGATGATGATAAGGTCTGAGGGTTGCCATCCGAGCGTGAGCCTGTCCAGGCGCGTAAATCCCGAGGGCACGCCGCTGAATCCGCCCTCCTTGGAGGCCGCTTCCTCTATCGACATCAGGGCCTTGGCAAGGATATCCTTGGACCTCTGCACGTCGCGCTTCACATAGCCCTCGGCCACCTTGAATATCTCCCCCTCGGCAAAGCTGATGAGGTCGGTGACGTCGGCCGACTCGTCGAACGACATCTTGCGTATCTCTGATGTGGCCTTGATAAGCTCCCTCTGGACGAACCTCTGGGCTATGATCTTGGAGTGGTACTCAACGTGGGCGCCGGAGCCCACCTTCTGGGTGAGCTGGGCGAGGTATGTTGCTCCGCCTACGGCAGCGAGCTTTTTCTGGCTCTTGAGTTTCTCGGATACGGTGTAGAGGTCGATGGGTTTGAGCTCCATCGACAGCTCGAGTATGGCCCGGTAGATGATCTGGTGGGCCTCCTTGTAGAACACCTCGGGGGTGATCACACCCTGCACCTCGATCACGGCGTCGTTCTCCAGCATCAACGCGCCCAGCACCGCCTCCTCTAATTCGAGGGCCTGGGGCGGCACGAAGCCTCCGTGGGCGTCGGTCAGCGCGCTCATGGCTTCGGCATTTGAATCGGGTCTGTTGTACTGTTTGGCCATACAGGTGGAGTGAAAAAATGCGCCGTAGCGCAGGGAATCAAAAGTAGTAATAAATTCCGGAATAAAAATCCCGGACGGGAAAATAAATTTAACATAAGATTACGGTCTTCCTACTTTTAGCATCGCCCTAAAAGTAGGCAAAAAGTCTAGCCGCGTCTTCTGCCGGGGTCTCTTCCGGGAGCTTCCCTCGTTACACGATAACTGAGGGTGATCTCCCTCACGAGACCTAATTTCCGCCAGAAGCCCGAAGCGGCGTTCGCACGAGGCTTGCGCCTCGTCAAAGTTTTCAGATACGGGGATTGCAGGCGCTTTGCGCTTTTAAAATAACTCGAAATAAATCTATCCGTGTGTCGGTAGATACCTGCATCGCGGCCCGCGATGCTCATCTCCGCGGCTCGGCCTTCGGCCGACCCTCACAGCCGCGGAGATGAAGGTATAGGACAGGAATTAATTAATCTTATTTACGACTACCTAAAAAACATCCCCTTCTGGGCCTGCTTCTCCTCTCTCCCACGAGCCACGTATATCTTGCGTCCGGTGTATGGATCGCTCCCCGTGTAGTACATCACCGAAGAGAGGGTCATGGGTGTGGGCGTGAAATCCTGCACCTGCTCCAGGCGCATACCCAACCTGCGGGTACGGGCGGCCAGGGCCGTCATATCCTCCTGCCGGCACCCCGGATGGCTCGAAATAAAATAGGGAATGAGCTGGTATCGCAGCCCCTCTGCGTCACATATTCCCCGGAAACGTGAATGGAGTTTCTCGAAGAGCGAGAACGAAGGCTTGCGCATAAGTTCCAATACCCCGTCCTCCGTATGTTCAGGGGCCACCTTGAGGCGGCCGGAGGTATGGTGTACCACCACCTCACGCAGGTAATCACTCCCCTCGGGTATCATGTCGTAGCGTATGCCACTGCCGATGGTGGCCTTGGCGACGCCCTTTTCGCTCCGCACGCGGGCGTAAAGTTTCTGCAGGCGGCTGTGGTCATTGTCCAGGTTGCGGCACACGGCAGGGAATATGCACGAGGGCCTTGCACACACGGCGCAGGCCTCGGATTTTCGCCCCCTCATGCCGTACATATTGGCCGAGGGACCGCCGAGGTCGGAGATATGCCCCTTGAAATCCTCCATCTCCACTATCCGCCTCACCTCGGCAAGCACCGAGACCTCCGAGCGCGACGAAATAAACTTACCCTGGTGCGCCGAGATGGTACAAAAACTACACCCGCCGAAACACCCGCGATGTATGTTGACCGAGAATTTTATCATCTCGTAGGCGGGTATCGCCCCCTTGCCGTTATAGCGCGGATGGGGCAGGCGTGTGTATGGCAGGTCGAAGCCCGCATCCATCCCGCTTTCCGACAGCGGCGGCAGGGGCGGATTGACCACCACGAACCGATCTCCCACGGGCTCTATCAATCTCCCCGCCGAGAGTTTGTTTGATTCTGTCTCTATCTTGACGAAATTATCGCCGAAGGCCTTACGGCTCTCCACGCATACCTCGAAAGAATTTAGCATCAGCGCGTCGCCGCCTGACTTCTCGACATATACCTTATCGGCCATGAACGCCACCTGCGGCACACGGCGCAGCAGGTTCATATTAAACCCGTTACGAGTGCATTTCACCACCTCCTGCAATACCCCGTCGGCCATACCGTAGATAAGCAGGTCGGCCCCGCTCGATTCGAGTATAGAGGTTCGCAGGGCATCGTCCCAGTAATCGTAGTGTGTAAGCCTGCGAAGCGAGGCCTCGATGCCCCCGAGGACCACCGGCACGTCGGGGAATATATCCTTGAGTATTTTCGTGTATACCTCCACCGCGCGATCGGGGCGGAACCCGGCCTTGCCCCCTGCCGTGTAGGCGTCGTCGCTTCGCAGGCGGCGGGCGGCGGTGTAGTGGTTGACCATGGAGTCCATATTCCCGCCGCTCACCCCGAAGAACATCGTGGGACGCCCCAGCTTGCGGAAGTCGCGCAGGTCGTCGCGCCAGTTGGGTTGCGGCACTATGGCTACCCTGAGCCCCATATCCAACAACATACGCCCCACCACGGCCGGCCCGAACGACGGGTGGTCGACATAGGCGTCGCCCGAGAAGAGTATCACGTCCAACTCTTCCCACCCCCTCGCCCGCACCTCCTTGAGCGAGGTGGGCAACCAATCGGTTATGTGGTGTGAGGCCATAGTCTTGTTCGATTTCGTCAGTCGTTTTTCGTCACCCGGCATAGTATGTAAGCAGTCTCTGCCCTTGCTTAATTCCTACTTTTACCATTGCCGCAAAAGTAGGCAAAAGGTCTAGCCGCGTCTTCTGCCGGGGTCTCTTCCGGGAGCTTCCCTCGTTACACGATAACCGAGGGTGATCTCCCTCACGAGACCTATTTCCGGCAGAAGCCATATGCGGCTAATTATTCTGAACTACTACTCAAAATATTAAATCCCCCGCGGCGGCAGGCGGGCTTATCCCCTTTTCAACAGGCAGCTGTCACCGTAGCTGAGGAATCGAAAATCGTTCCCAAGCGCATAGCGGTACATATCTTTCCACTCCTCGCCGAGGTAAGCCCCCACGAGCAAAAGCAGCGTACTCTTGGGCTGGTGGAAGTTGGTGATTATCGTGTCGACTATCCTGAAACGATAGCCGGGAGTTATCATTATGCGTGTGGAGGCTGAGAGTTTGTCCATCTTCCGCCCTTTCATATACCCTATAAGCGTGTCTAAAAGTTCCCCGCCCGGAATATTATCCGGAATATCATATATCTCCCACTGCCCTATCGCTTCTTCCGCGCGCACGTCGCCGCCACCCATGATCCTCCACCCGAGGGCGCCCAAAGATTCGAGCGTACGGACGCTGGTAGTCCCCACAGCCACTATCTTCCCCAACCGCGCACGCAGACACTCGATGGTTTCCAAGGTTATCTCAAAATGCTCGGTATGCATGGCGTGAGCAGCGGCATCCTCTCCCTTGACCGGCAGGAATGTCCCTGCCCCCACATGGAGGGTCACCTCGCCGAATGAAAAGCCCTCGCCTTTCATACTTGAGATAAGCTCAGGAGTGAAATGCAGCCCTGCGGTGGGCGCGGCCACCGAGCCTTCGATCTTGGAATATACCGTCTGGTAGCGTGTGAGATCGATCTCCTCGCTCTCGCGGTTAAGGTACGGCGGTATGGGTATGCGGCCGAGAGTTTCGAGCAGCTGGCCGAAAGCCATGTCTACGTCCCAGGTGAATTCTATGATATGGTTGTCCCCCTCGCCCCCTATCCGGCGGGCTGAAAGCGTGTATTCTCTCCCTTCAAGAGGGAAATGTATCTCCACCGGGCCCTCCTTCCACCGGCGGAGGTTACCCACGATACACACCCAGCGGCTCTTGCCCTTCGCCGCGAAGGCACGTTCGTAGTCGGCGGGGGCATGGGGCTCGAGGCAGAATATCTCCACCCTCGCCCCGGAGGGCTTGTGGAATATAAGGCGCGCGCGGATCACCCTTGTGTTGTTGAACACCAGCATGGCCCCCTTGCTCAAGTGCGCGCCGATATTGCCGAAGGTATCTTCCGACAGTTTGCCGCCACTATTTACCAATAGTTTCGAAGCGTCCCTCCGCGACAGGGGGAACCGGGCTATGCGCTCCTCGGGGAGCGGATAGTCGAAGTTGGCTATGGGTATGCGGCGGATTGTTTCTGACATCGCGTTTTCATGTCTGGTTCTCCACCCGGGAGCGGATCACGGGCGTAAAGGTAAGCAAAATAAATAAGTAGAGTTTCAATTCACATCACACATAGATACAGTGGGGGTATTTAGCGTATAGTCCGGAGCCAGCGGAGGGATGTATAAGCCGTCAGGCGTCAGCCCTTCGCCGGGGGTGGCTCCGGGCTGGGGCTTTCCGAGCAAGCCCGAATTAATTTACATATAACCGGTTATAGCTATTAACTATATCGTGTGCCGGCAACCCGGCAAAAACCCAAACAGAACAACTCATTTATCGTAGATATTATTCTGCGGCCTGAAATTTGCGTTGACCCTCGTCATACCAATATTAGCCCCATGAAACAACTATCTCTCACCCTTGCCTGTATATTTCTACTTTGTAGCGCCTACGCCCAGGATACTCCGGTAAGCCCGGATACCGTGGCCGTTTCTTCCGGCACACCGACTGCGGTTGTGGCCCCTGATTCTATTCCCGCCGCTGCCGCCCCGGCCGTAACCGCCCCAGACTCTACGAAGAGTAAACGCGACAACAAAAAGGTACAGATAACCGGTATCCCGACCCTGGGCCTCGACCGTTCGCAGGGCCTGACTCTCGGGGCGACGGGCATGATGTTCTTCCCCATTGGCAAAAAGCCCGACACGCCACCCTCTGCAGTGATGCTTCACGGTGAATGGTCGACCAATAAGAGCTGGATGGCCTTCGCTTTCGGACAGTTGTACCTGTTCGACGACTTCCTGCGCGTGTTCGTGGGGGCCGGATACCTCGACAATAACTTCCAGACCTTTCAGAATATTGGCGACGGGACTCTGGCCGAGATACCCTTTGAAAGCAAGGGTCCCGTATTTTTTCTTTCGCCGCTATTCAAGGTCTACAAAAAACTTTACATAGGTCCCTCCGTGCAGTTGGCCAAGCTTAAGGTCACTTTCGATCTTCCCGACGGCAGTACTTCGCAGGAAACCGACAATGCCAACGCCCTCGGGGCAGCGCTGGTATACGACTCCAAGGACAACCAGTACAATCCCTCCAATGGCCTCACCGCCGCAATCCGTTACGTCAACGTCCCTGGATGGATGGGTAACGACAGCATCTACAACAAGATCACGATGATCGGCAACTACTACTGGCGCATCGACCGCAGCAAGGTACTGGCCTCGCGCCTCTTCGCCAATGTCGGCCTCGGCACGGTGCCGTTCTCGGGCCAGACCTATGTGGGTAATAACGACCTGAGAGGGTACACCAAGGGCGAATACCGCGGCAACCAGGTCTACGCCATCCAGAGCGAGTTCCGTTGGAATTTCTACAGGAAATGGGGCATGGTGGGCTTCTTCGGACTGGCTATGACGGTCGATCCCACGAGCCAGGTCCTCCCCGCTGGCGGCGGTGGTATCCGCTATAAGGTGGTACCCAAATATAATATCAACGCCGGCATCGACGCCGCCGTGGGCAAGGACGACTGGGGGATATACTTCAGAATAACGGAGGCGTTTTAGAACAATATATTCTTAAGATGCCGCCAGGCACCTGCCCTCCGCCAATTGCGAAATATTCACGTCCGGACAGGGGGCGAGGGAATCCGTTAAAAAACGACGCTGTATCTAACGACTGTTAGCGGGGACGAAGACCCTGCTAAAAAGGAGGAGTTCGACGTTTTAGGATGGACGAAGACCCCCTGTCAGTGAATATCCGCAGGCGGCACTTTTTGGGTACCTTTTGTGTGCACAAAAGGTACAGAGGGAAATTCACTTAAATACGAATAAAAGATTTTCGCACCTTTTGAACGCACAAAAGGTGCTGACCAAAATGCGCTCCGCCGATGAAGATTTCCTGACTCACGGCTCCTCCATCCTAAAACTCAGAACTCCTCCTTTTAGGCAAACATTGCTTTGCAAGTTTGCCTAACGTTCGTCGGACAATCCGCGTTTTCATACGGATTCCCTCGCCGTTCGTCCGGGCGTAAATCTTCAGATGCGGGGAGTGCAAGCGTCCGCCGGACGCTTTAAAATAATATCCGTGTACGGTCGGCGTGGTTTTGTATGTACTTTACAATGTTTCCTCCACCTTCCTCACTATAACCTCCGGAGCAATCCCCCTCATGCATGGATAATCACCCTTGCGACACGGCTTGTTGCCGTAGACGGAGCATGGGCGGCACTCCATGTCGAGGCCAATGGCAAGCGCGGGGTCCTGCCCCAAGCCGTAGAAGCCGCAGAAGGGATGCGTCGCGCCCCACACCGACACCGTCGGCACGCCGAAAAGCGACGCCATATGCATCGACGAAGAGTCCATGGAAAGCATGGCGTCGAGGTTAGATATAAGCGCAAGTTCCTCGCTCAGCGGCAGTTTACCTATCACCGAAACGACGCCGGGAATATCGCTCTCGATACGTTCAGCATACTCTTTCTCTTCCGATCCGCCGCCGAAAATAAATATTTTAAGCCCCTCACGACCCGCCAACTCCCGGATCACTTCGGTCATCATCTCGAGGGGATATATCTTACCCTTATGCTGTGCGAACGGGGCAACGCCCAGCCACTTCACGCCCCCGCTCCGCTCGCCCGCCAACGCCCCGGCAGCATCCGAAAGAGGCAATCGCACGCGCTCCGGCCTACCCACAGGCCCAACAGAGAGCCCCAGCGACAGGAACACCTCGCGGTAGCGTTCCACGCTGGTTTTCAGCGGCCCGCAGGCCTTGTATCCGAGCTTCGTGAGTCTGCGTTTGCCCGCCCTGCCCTTGTCGATATGGGCCACGCGCGCACCGCACAACAAAAACAGTTTGCGCAGTATCTTGGTCCTCAATACGTCGTGCAGGTCGGCCACGAGGTCGAACTTTCCCGCCTCACGCCACAACCGCCAAAGCCCCGCGAGGCCCTTATGACGCCCCTTGAAGTCGGGACAAAGGAACTCCACGCCCTCTACGCCTACGAAGAACGGACGGAACAGCGGACGGGTCATCACCGTGATCTTAATATCGGGGTAATCCTCGCGCAGACGGGCGACCACGGGCGCGGTCATAGCCACGTCGCCCATAGCCGACAACCTGATAACCAGGATGCTGCGGGGAGTTTTTCGAGAAGTCATAGATAGTAAAGGCCCTCAAGCCGGCGGTTACTTCGCGCCGTAAAGCACGGGGTTGAGCGCCGGGTCGTTGTACATCTTCATCTGCTTGTACACCTTCATGTACTTGTCTCCCGAGGCTATATCGGCGATCAGCTCCTCGATACCCTGCGAGAGGTCGACCCTCTGAGAGAGCAGCACGTCGAGCTTCTTACGGCAGGCGTCGCGGTGCTCCTGCGACACGTCGGTACGCTTGGTCTCCTGCTCCATGTGGTATATCTTCAGGGCGAGGATCGAGAGGCGGTCGATGGCCCAGGCGGGGCTCTCGGTGTTGATCTTGGCACCGGGTTTCACCTTCACGTCCTTGTATTTGTCGAGGAAGTAACTGTCGATATACTCCACCATGTCGGTGCGCTCCTGGTTGGAGGCGTCGATGCGGCGTTTGAGTTTCAGAGCCTCCACGGGATCGATCTGGGGGTCGCGGATTATATCTTCGAAGTGCCACTGCACGGTGTCGATCCAGTTCTTCAGGTAGAGCAGGTACTCTATGCTGCCATCCTTGTAGGGATTGGATATGGGGTGGTCGACGTCGTCGTATTTGTGGTAATCCGCGATGGAACGCGCGAATATCTCGTGACATTTTTCGGTGAACATAAGCCGGGAATTTTAAATGGTTGTTGTTTATAAACGGCACGGACTCCACTGGATCACAATTTAATCCGCGGGGCCCGCGTTATCTCTGACAAGCTCAGAATGGTTTCTGACACAAAGCTATAATTTTTTGTTTGAATTACAATATGTGTTATATTTGCGCAGAGGTAAAACGTAAAATAATGGGTAATATTTTAAGGGTTTCGGCTCTTGCCGGGGCGCTTGCGGCGGCGGCGATGACCGTTTCCGCGCAACAGAAGATTTCCCGCGAGGAATATATCGACCGCTACAAGACCGTAGCCATCGAACATATGGACGTGTACGGCATCCCCGCCAGCATCAAGATGGCCCAGGCCCTCCTTGAGTCCGACAACGGCAACAGCCGCCTGGCTACCGAGGCCAACAACCACTTCGGCATCAAGTGCAAGAGCACATGGCAGGGGCTCACCATCACTCATGACGACGACGCCCTTGGAGAATGTTTCCGCAAGTACCTCAACGTCGAAGAATCGTTCGCCGACCATTCGGAATTCCTCGACAAGTCGCCCCGATACGACTTCCTCTTCAAGCTGTCCCCCACCGACTACAAAGGTTGGGCCTACGGGTTGAAACAGGCAGGTTACGCAACCCTTCCCACCTATGCCGAGCGCCTTATCAAGATCATAGAAGACAATAAGCTCTACCTTCTGGACGAAGGCCGCTCACCCGTGATGGCTTCGACCTCGGGCGGCGCAACTCCCGCTAAGTCGACGACTATGGCAGTCTCTTCGGCCTCATCATCGCAGTCCGCCGCTTCCTCGGCCTCTCCCGCGCATAAGTCGCATACCAGCGGCGCTCCCGCCACCACTACCGGCTCGGCGGTCGACGTAGACAACTACGTGATAGCGCTGTACGAAAATGCGGGTAACAGGGTGGTTTACAGCAATAACTGCTGCATGTTCGTGAGGGCGGCCAAGGGCGACAGCTTCGGCTCGATAGCCTCGGATTTCGGCCTGAAGGAAAATAAATTGTTAGCCTTCAACGACCTCGCCGGCGGCTCCGCCCTCAGCGAAGGCGACATGGTCTACATCACCCGCAAGAGCAGGCGCTCGGAGAACGGCACGCTGATGCACCAGGTCGAAGACGGCGAAACCATGCGCTGCATCGCCCAGAGGTACGGCATCAAGCTTAAGAGCCTCTGCACGCTCAACCGCTGCACTGCCGACGCCAAAATGACCACAGGCCAGCACGTGCGCCTGATGTAAGCCTCGCAGCCTCAATCCGCGACATTCATTTCGTATTTATCATAAAACGGATACACCCTAAAAAACAGAAACCAACAGATTATGGACGGTGACACGGGCCTGCGCAGAGAGATCATAGATATACTCAGCGGCAAATCCAACCTCAAACAAGTCGTTTACGACAACACATTCGCAGTATTCAACGAACTCAAGGAGGTGCTCCACGAGATGTCTTCGGAGCTCAACGACGCCACCGAGGAGATCCTCGACAAGAGGGTCCGCATCGAATACCGCGACAGGGGTAAATTCGAGGCCCAGCTCCAGGTGGCGGGCGATATCCTTATCTTCAGCATGCACACCAACGTGTTCGAGTTCAACCGCGACCACGTGATCTGGAAAAATCCCTACGTACAGGCCGACAAGGGCAACAGCTACTGCGGGGTGATCAACATATACAACTTCCTGGCCGACTCGTTCAAGTACAACCGTAATTCCGACGAGGGCTACCTAATAGGCCGCATATTCGTCAACCGCGAGAAGCACTATTTCGTGGAGGGCAAACGCCAGACCGGCATCCGCCACAGCGATTTCGGCAAGGACGTCATCACCCGCGAGGTGCTCGTGGACATCATCGAGAAGGCCGTGAAATACGCCCTCGAATTCGACCTGCTGGCTCCTCCCTACAACGAGGTGAAGGTTGTCAACGTCGACCAGCTCAATACCAAGATCGAGAACTCCAAGATGCAGACCGGCAAGCGCCTGGGCTACACCTTCGATATCGACGACGTGTAGGGCACCCTGAGCCTCCCGGAAAAATGATGCGGGCCGCGGGCGTATTTGCCCGCGGCCCGCTCCGTTCTGAGGCCTAACATCCTGGCCTCTAAACCAATAAAGGCGCCACAAATCTAATTTATTAACACAGGCAGACCATTCTACGTTAAAATGTGTACATTTGTATATCGAGGTTAAGAAAACTCGGATAACCATCATGTAATGAATTCCGGGCCGTTTACGACCCGCGGCCCTTGTGCCCATGGCGCGTAGCGCCACGGGGGTGGCACAGGGCCGGAAAAACAGGCAGTTCAAAACAGTACATATCCGCCATAAATCCTACGGCTATGGTAAAATTTATCTCCGCTTTTCTGTTGCTATTATCGGCTGTGTTCGCTTCTTCCGAAGCCGCGGCCCAGAAGCTCCTCAACGGCGAAAAAGCCCCCGAAATGAAGTACGGCGAGTGGATCATATCCTTGCCCTCGGGCAGCACCGCCGCCTCCTACATCGAATTCATCCACCCCGCCAGCCCGGCCACCGCCAAGCGTATCCCGCAGTTGGAATCCATGGCCCTGAAATATGCAGGCAGAATAAGCATTATCCTCATAGCCCGCGACGAACCTGACAAAACGCGCGCCCTGTTCAGCGGCAAGACCTACCACTTCAGCGTGGCGATGGACGACAAGGGCAAGAGTTTCGACTCCTACGGCGTGAGGTACGTGCCTTTCGGAGTGCTTATCAACGGCAAGGGCAAGGTGGTATGGTTCGGCAACCCGGCCTCCCTCACCGAAACGGAGATTTCAAAGGCATTGTAAGGTTATCCTACTTTTGGCATTGCCCCAAAAGTAGGCAAAAGGTCTAGCCGCGTCTTCTGCCGGGGTCTCTTCCGGGAGCTTCCCTCGTTACACGATAACTGAGGGTGATCTCCCTCACGAGACCTGTTTCCGGCAGAAGCCAGATGCGGCGGATTGTTTTTAACCGCTGTAATTTTGTATGTTTATTCCTAAAGGTAAAGGTAAAGGTAAAGGTAAATAACCTAATGGCTAAAATAAAAAAGAGCTTCTTCTGCCGCAACTGCGGGCAGGAGTCGGCCAAATGGATAGGGCGCTGCCCCTCGTGCGGCGAGTGGAACACCTTCGTTGAGGAGGTGGTGAGCAAGGAAAACAGCCGCAGCGGCGGATATATCGGGGCGGTGGAGAGCGTTCGTCCGCAGATGATATCCGAAATAGAAAAGGCCGAATACGGCCGCATCGACCTCTCCAACGGCGAGGTCAACAGGGTTTTGGGCGGAGGCCTCGTGCCGGGGTCAATGATCCTCCTGGGCGGCGAGCCTGGGATCGGCAAGTCGACCCTGAGCCTGCAGCTGGCCCTCCATTCGCAGGGGTTGAAGACTTTCTACGTTTCGGGTGAAGAGTCGCCGCAGCAGATAAAAATGAGGGCCGAGCGCATCGTGGTGGGCAACGAGGAGTGCCTGATCTACTCCGAAACCAAACTCGAAAATATCCTCGCCCAGATCGAGTCCCACAAGCCCGACCTGGTGGTGATAGACTCCATACAGACCATATACACCGACCTGATCGACTCCTCGGCCGGGAGCGTGTCGCAGATACGCGAATGCGCGGCGATGCTGATGAAGTACGCCAAGCAGACCGCTACTTCGGTGATCATAATCGGCCATATCACCAAGGACGGCATCATCGCCGGGCCCAAGATACTGGAGCATATCGTCGACGTGGTGCTGCAGTTCGAGGGCGACAACAACAATATGTACCGCATCCTGCGCTGCATCAAAAACCGCTTCGGCGCCACCTTCGAGATCGGGGTGTTCGAGATGAACAGCAGCGGATTAAGGGAGATAGACAACCCCTCCGAGATACTTCTTTCGCACTACGAGGAACCACTTAGCGGCGTCGCCGTGGGGGCCGCGGTCGACGGCATCCGTCCCTACCTTATCGAGACGCAGGCCCTGGTCTCTACCGCCGCCTACGGTACTCCGCAACGCTCCACCACCGGTTTCGATATAAAGAGATTGGGAATGCTCCTGGCCGTACTCGAAAAAAGGGCGGGGCTTAAGATGTACTCCAAGGACGTGTTCCTCAATTTCGCCGGAGGATTCAAAATAAGCGACCCCGGGCTCGACATGGCCGTGGTGGCGGCGATACTTTCGTCGTACTACGACCGGCCAATCGCAGGCGGCACCTGCTTCTGCGGCGAGATAGGCCTCTCGGGCGAGATCCGCCCCGCCCCCCGCAACGAACAGCGCGTGAGCGAAGCCGCCCGCCTGGGCTTCACCCGTATCGTGGTGTCGGGCTATTCGCGCAAGAACACCCCCAAGCCCCCCAAGGGCATAGAGATAATCTACGTAAACCGCATCGACGAACTGGCGAAGGCGCTGTTTTAAGGTGTCCCTAAATCATTAACGGGAAAAATAACAGTAGGTCTGCGCAAATGTACAGGCCTATTGTTTCCTAAGGCGCTCGCTATGCGCCTATAATCCCCGCATCTGAAGATTTACGCCCGGACGAACGGCGAGGGAATCCGTATGAAAACGCGGATTGTCCGACGAACGTTAGGCAAACTTGCGAAGCAACGTTTGACTAAAAGGAGGAGTTCTGCGTTTTAGGATGAAGGAGCCGTGAGTCAGGAAATCTTCATCGGCGGGGCGCATTTTGGTTAGCACCTTTTGTGCGTTCAAAAGGTGCGAAAAATCTTTTATTCGCGTTTAAGTGAGTTTCTCTTCGTACCTTTTGTGCACACAAAAGGTACCCAAAAAGTGCCGCCTGCGGATATTCACTGACAGGGGTCTTCGTACATCCTAAAACGTCGAACTCCTCCTTTTTAGCCAGGCCTGCGGCCTGGCTAACAGTCGTTATACACAGCGTCGTTTTTTAACGGATTCCCTCAACCCCTGTCCGGGCGTGAATATCCCCAATTGGCGGAGGGCAGGTGCCCGGCGGGCACCTTAAAAACTTGCTATCATTCCACTATCCGTAGGCCTGATTGCCTGGGGCGCGACATGGGTCGCCGTGGAGGCGACCCAAAACAACCGGCGGGCGCAAATGCGCCCGCCGACTGAATTCTCCCCCATCTACCTAAACGCTATTTCGTCCCTTTCTTGAGCCTCTCCTGTAGGGCGTACATCTCATCGCGGAAACAGGCCGCCGAGGTGAAATCGAGTTCGCGCGCCGCCTTCTCCATAGATTCGCGGGCGCTCTGTATAGCGAGTTCCAGGTCGGCGTCGGTCATGTATGCCAGCACCGGATCGGCCGCCATGGCGGTACCGGTACCGTAGTCGTACATCGGCTTGCGGGCGGAAGCCATCGCCCCCTGCTCCTGTCCCGCCTTACCCAACACACCGGCTCTACCCTTACTCTTGACAGCCTGCGTGGGAGTTATACCGTGGCGCAGGTTATAATTCATCTGCTTCTCTCGGCGGCGGTTGGTCTCGTCGATGGTCATGCGCATCGAGTCGGTTATCTTGTCGGCGTACATTATCACCTCGCCCTCGACGTTGCGGGCCGCACGGCCGGCGGTCTGCGTCAGCGAGCGGGCGCTGCGCAGGAATCCCTCCTTGTCGGCGTCCATGATAGCCACCAGCGACACCTCGGGCAAGTCGAGCCCCTCTCTGAGCAGGTTGACCCCGATAAGCACATCGAACAGTCCCGCGCGCAGGTCTTCGAGTATCTGCACCCTTTCGAGCGTTTCCACGTCGGAGTGTATGTAACGGCATCGTATACCTATGCGGTCGAAATATTTGGACAACTCTTCGGCCATGCGCTTGGTGAGCGTGGTCACCAGCACCCTCTGCTCGAGCTTGGCCCTCTTGTGTATCTCGCCCACCAGATCGTCGATCTGGTTCTCCGTCGGGCGGATGGATATGGGAGGATCCACGAGGCCCGTGGGGCGTATCACCTGCTCCACTATCAGCCCCTCGCTTTTCATCAGCTCGTAGTCGGCGGGGGTGGCGCTGACATATAAGGTTTTGTCCACCAGCGACTCGAATTCGTCGAAGCGCAGGGGGCGGTTATCTATTGCGGCCTCCAGGCGGAACCCGTACTCCACGAGATTGGTCTTGCGCGAGCGGTCGCCGCCGTACATGCCCCCGATCTGGGGTATGGTCACATGGCTCTCATCCACGATAAGCAGGAATTCCTTGGGGAAGTAGTCGATAAGGCAGAACGGCCTCGATCCCGGCTTGCGGCCGTCGAAGTAGCGCGAGTAGTTCTCGATGCCGGGGCAGTAGCCCAGTTCCTTTATCATTTCGAGGTCGTACTCCACCCTCTGCTTGAGCCTGCGGGCCTCGGCCTCACGCCCCTCGGCCATGAACTTCTCGTACTGCACGCCCAGGTCGAGCTGTATCTGGCGTATGGCGTTCTGGCTCCGTTCCTTTGTGGTCACGAAGAGGTTGGCGGGGTATATGGTAAGCTTATCGAGAGCTTCCAGGCGCTGCCCCGTCGCGGGGTCTATGGTGTGTATTGATTCTATTTCGTTGTCGAAAAACTCCACGCGATAACAGGCGTCGCCATAGGCTATATGGATGTCCACCGTGTCGCCGTTAACTCTGAACGTGCCGCGCTTGAATTCCGTTTCACTACGTGTGTAGAGCGCATCCACTAATCTGTACAACAACTTATTGCGGGTGAGTACATCGCCTTTTGATAGTATCACCGACGTTTCGTGGAAGTCCGACGGGTTACCCATACCGTATATACACGACACACTCGATACCACCACGATATCCTGCCGTCCCGACAATAGCGACGAGCTGGTACTCAGCCTCATGCGTTCTATTTCGTCGTTTATCGACAGGTCTTTTTCAATATATACGTCCTTGGAAGGTATGTATGCTTCCGGCTGATAATAATCGTAGTATGAGACGAAATATTCGACGAGATTCTCCGGAAAAAAATTCCTGAATTCGCCGTAGAGCTGGGCGGCGAGGGTCTTGTTATGGCTCAGGACGAGGGTCGGCAGGCCCAACTGCGCTATGACGTTGGCCATGGTGAAGGTCTTGCCCGAGCCGGTCACACCCATAAGCGTGGCGTGGTGACCACCCACCCTGAAGATGTTGACCACCTGCTCGATAGCCTCGGGCTGATCGCCCGTCGGCTTATATTCCGACACCAATTTAAAGTCCATAATATCGCAAAAATAGACATTTATTTAACGGGAACTCTGGATAATGAATTTTTCAGCGAATTTTGCGTATTTTATTTTCAGACATTTGGGGCGCAAGGCATCTTTTTCAGCCCCAATCCTCGATCTTACCGCCGCAAGGTGCAGTGCAGTCTAACGTTTCCCCGCAGGAAATTATTTCAAGTACTTATACACTAAATCTACGCATCGCAAATTGCGATGCTCATCTCCGCGGCTCGCACCTCCGGTGCGACCCCCACAGCCGCGGAGATGAAATTGTTTTCGCAGCCCGCCGCGTTGGGGCGGCGGACTGCCGGCCTTCGGGCGATAAAGGTCTCGACCAAAACTATCGTATTACGTAATTACCCTATTTCACATCGAAATCCAACAGGGTATGCCCCATCAGCGAGGCCTCTATGCGGTCGCCGGGCTTGACGGCCCCGACGCCCACGGGAGTGCCGGTGAATATCAGATCGCCGATCTTGAGGGTCACGAATTTCGACACATAAGATATTATCCTGTCTACCGTGAATATCATTTTCGAGGCGTCGCCCCTCTGGCGGATTTCGCCGCCCAGTTTCATCTCGAACTGCAACTCCTGTATCTTCCCCAACTCCGCCAGCGGCAGGAACCGGGGCGATACGGCGGCCGAATGATCGAAGGACTTGCATATCTCCCACGGCAACCCCTCGGCTATGCAGCGGCGCTGCACGTCGCGGGCGGTGAAGTCGATGCCGAGCCCCACCTCGCTGTAACAGCGGTGGGCAAAACGTTCGTCGATGGCTTTCACAACGCGGTTTATCTTCACGACCAGCTCCGTCTCGTAGTGCAGATCCGACGAGAACGACGGCACGTAGAAAGGATCGTTATTGCGCAACAGCGCCGTGTCGGGCTTCATGAAGAATATGGGCTCGGAGGGCAGCTTGTCGTTGCCGTCGAGCTCCTTTATGTGCTCGACGTAATTGCGGCCGATACAGATTATTTTCATAGGGGAATTATATGTCTAAAGTTATCCTTTAAAGCCCTTTTACCTGATTGGCTACGGACTGGGGCTTGCCGTGCAAGCCCAAAAAATTACACTCTTTCTAATAACTCTCGGAACAGCAAAATAATCCGCCGCTTCGGGCTTCTGCCGGAAGTAGGTCTCGTGAGGGAGATCACCCTCAGTTATCGTGTAACGAGGGAAGCCTCCCGGAAGAGACCCCGGCAGAAGACGCGGCTAGACCTTTTGCTACTTTTGGGGCAATGCCAAAAGTAGAAATAAAGTCGGTCACTGAAGGCAAAGAAACTATTGCTGCATATTAGTTATTAATCAAACCACTATTTCAACAACCCCACCATCCTCGCCGCGAAACGGTCGGAAGCGCCGCTGCCGCCGATCATCTCGGAGAGCCTGTGGTAGTTGGCGAGCATCTTATCCCTGCCCCTGCCGCCGGGAAGTATCCGGCGCAGCTGCTTCTCCGCTTCGTCGGGATTCATCTGAGCGAGGTAGAGCTCTTTCACCACCTCCCTGTCCATCACCAGGTTGACGAGCGATATGAACCTCACCTTGATGAATATCTGCCCTATAAGCATGCTCAGGCGGCTGGTCTTGTAGCACACCACCTCGGGCGTACCGATAAGGGCCGTTTCGAGTGTCGCCGTGCCGGAGGTGACCACGGCAGCCTCGGCCACAGCCAGCAGTTCGTAGGTCTTGTCATAGACCATAGCCATCCCCGTGCCCTGCAACACCTCCTCATAGAGCGACTTTTCAAGCCACGATACGCCTCCCACGACAAACTGATGATCCGGGAAACGGGCCGCGACCTCCGCCATGAATGGCAGGTTGTGGTGTATCTCGTTGGCGCGGCTGCCCGCGAGCAGGGCTATCACCGGGCGGCCGTCGAGGCCGTTCTCCTCCGCGAAACGCTCCCTGTCGGCCGCCTCGCGCGCACCTTCGGGGATCACGTCCATGATGGGGTTGCCCTCATATATCGCCTCTATGCCGTGTATCCTGAAATAATCCACCTCGAAGGGGAAGATTACGAACAGCTTGTCGACATACCTTCGCAGACGCTTGACTCTCGACTCCTTCCACGCCCACACCTTGGGGGCTATGTAGTAGAAGCATTTTATGCCCTTGTGATGGGCGAAACGGGCCATGCGCAGGTTGAATCCGGCGTAGTCTATGAGTATCAGCACGTCGGGGGCGTAGGCCTCGACGTCCGTCCTGCACTCTTTCATCTGGGCGGATATGGTGCGCAGGTTCTTGAGCACCTCCCAGAAACCCATGAACGAGGCCTCCTTGTAGTGATGGACGAGGTTCTCGGGGCCACCCACCGCAGCCATCTTATCGCCGCCCCAGAAACGGAATTCGGCCTGCGGATCGGCTTTTAGCAGGCCTTTCATAAGGTTGGAGCCGTGCAGGTCGCCGGAGGCTTCACCCGCGATGATGTAGTATTTCATAGGTCGTGAAGTTTAATACAGTATGAAATTTAACTCGTTTACTTCAAATTATCTCCCTGAAGTCGTGCGCACAAACAATTAGGCCTGTCTGTCCGCAGCCAGCGGAGGTGTCTGCCGACACACGGAGAGAATATTCGCTCCATACTTATACGGTTGCGACACTGCAAGCCATATTTCAGCCCTCCGCCCGGGGTGGCTGCGGGCTGACGACCTTGATATACAAGGCCGGGGTCGTTGTTAAACGCCGCCGGCGCTTACAATCCCCGCATCTGAAAACTTTAACGAGGTGCAAGCCTCGTGCGGACGCCGCTTTGGTCTTCTGGCGGAAACAGGTCTCGTGAGGGAGATCACCCTCAGTTATCGTATAACGAGGGAAGCTCCCGTAAGAGACCCCGGCAGAAGACGCGGCTAGACCTTTTGCCTACTTTTACGGCAATGGTAAAAGTAGGTCGCCGAAGGCGAAACTACCGTAAAGTCGTATATTAGTTCCAATATTATACCTTTTATTCTACCTCTCCAACAAATCCGGCCTCAGTCGCTCGGTGCGCTCGAAAGCCTGCTCCTCCTGCCATTTGGCTATCTCGCCGAAGTGCCCGGACAACAACACCTCCGGCACCTTCCATCCGTTGAACTCCGCAGGACGGGTATACACCGGCGGGGCCAGGAGGTTGTCCTGGAAACTATCGGTAAGCGCCGAAGCCTCGTCGCCGATAGCCCCGGGTATGATGCGCACCACGCTGTCTGTGATGATGGCAGCGGCCAGTTCGCCGCCGGTGAGCACATAGTCACCGATAGATATCTCGCGGGTTATGAGGTGCTCCCTCACCCTGTAATCGACCCCCTTGTAGTGGCCGCAGAGGATTATGATATTGCCGAGCGTGGATAGGCGGTTGGCCTCGTGCTGGTCGTATTTTATGCCGTCTGGCGAGGTGTAGATTATTTCATCGTACGTCCTCTCCCCCTTCAGTTTCTCGATACACAGGAATATTGGCTCGGGCTTCATCACCATGCCCGCTTCGCCGCCGAAGGGGTAGTCGTCCACCTGCCGCCTCTTGTCGAAGGCATAGTCGCGCAAATTGTGCACCACGATCTCCACCAGACCCTTGTCCTGCGCCCTCTTGAGGATGGACTCGTTCAGCGGGCTGAAAAGAAGCTCCGGAAGTACGGTTATGATATCTATACGCATGATTGTCGGTTTTACATGGCGCGGCCCGCGACCTTAGAAATTGACCTCGCCGCCTATGGCCTCGGTGATGAACGGGTTGTAGAGCGCCTCATGGCCTATGGTGCTGTGGTTGCCGTGGCCGGGGTATATCTCCACGTCGCCGCCCAGGGGCAGGATGCGGTCGATGATACTGCGCATTATCCACGAGTAGTCGCCGCCGGGCAGGTCGGTGCGCCCGATGCTCTCGCGGAAGAGGGTGTCGCCCGTGAAAAGCTTCTTGTCCTCTTCGGCGTAGATGCAGATATGGCCGGGGGTGTGTCCGGGAGTGTGTATCAGGCGCAGGGTGGTGTCGCCGAAGCTCACCTGCGACTCGTTGTCCAGCATTAAGTCTATCTGGGGTATGGCCTCCACGTTGAAGCCGTATATCGCTCCGTGTTCCACCGCGCTCTCCACGAGGAACTTATCAGCCCCGTGCAAGGCGAAGGGTACACCCCAGGTCTCCCTCACGAACTCCACGCCGAGGATATGGTCCACATGGCCGTGTGTATTGAGCGCCATCATCGGCTTGAGCCCCTTCTCCTCGATGAATGTCTGCAGGCGGCGGCGTTCGGGCGCGGAGTAGCACCCCGCGTCGATAATGACGCACTCCTTCGTAGCGTCCCACACCACGTAAGTGTTCTCCTGAAAGGGATTGAATTGGAAGAGTGCTATCTGCATATTTTTCTTCATTTTAACGTTACCGGCGGCACTCACAAAAATACGCAAAATTTCTAAAAGTCCTGATAAAATATCTACCTTTACGAACGTTTAACCAAAACACATCTTATGAGATACTTTGTTATACTGTTTCTCATGTCGTGCCTGACGGTCACAGGTGTTTTTTCCCAAAGCGAGACTCCACGGGGAACCCTTCACAAAGGTATAAGTTACCGGGAGCCTGGCAAAGGCGCATACGCAGACTCCATATGTTTGGTTGACGTATACCAGACCGGGCTTTCAGAAAGCAGTCCCATCGTCATATGGTTTCACGGCGGAGGTCTGACAGGTGGGCGGCGTGGCATTCCCGAAGGACTCAAAAATAAAGGCGTGACGGTCGTGGCCGTGGGATACAGGCTCCTGCCGCGCACCACCATACACGAAATACTCGACGACGCGGCGGCGGCCGTAGCCTGGACCGCACACAACATTTCGAAATACGGCGGTGACCCCTCCCGCATATATATAGCGGGGCATTCGGCCGGCGGATACCTCATCTCCCTGATAGGGCTGGACAAGCGTTGGCTCAAGCCCTACGGCATCGACCCCGACACCGTGTTCCGCGCGCTGATACCCTACAGCGGGCAATCCATCACACACTTCGCCGTTCGCAAACAGCGTGGTCTCTCCCCGTGGCAGCCCGTGGTAGACGATCTGGCACCGTGGTCCCATGTACGCAAGGATTGTCCTCCCATACTGATAATCTCGGGCGACAAGGATAAGGAGATATACGGACGCTACGAGGAGAACGCCTACTTTTGGCGCCTCTTCAAGGGAGTTAAGCACCCCAACGTAGAATTCGTAGAACTGCAAGGTTTCAGTCACGGCAAGATGGTCGCCCCCGCACATATTCTGACGCTGCAATATATCGAACAGTTAGAGAAAGCGTCGGTCAAGAAAAAATAAGTATTAGTTTTAGTGAAGAAAAAAGGTAAACTGCCTCTGATCGAGGCTCTGGAGATAGTTGATATCGCCGCCGAGGGCAAAGCCCTGGGGCGGTACAACGATATGGTGGTGTTCGTCCCTTTCGCCATACCGGGCGACGTGGTCGACGTGCAGGTCAACTGCAAAAGGCGGCGCTTCATGGAGGGCTATGTGACTAATTGGATCAAGCGGTCGCCCCTGCGCACGGAGCCTTTCTGCGAACATTTCGGCACCTGCGGGGGCTGCAAATGGCAGAGCCTGCCCTACGCAGAACAGCTGCGTTTCAAGCAACAGCAGGTCGAAGACCAGCTCACCCGCATCGGCAAGATCGCGCTCCCCGCCATATCTCCCATCATCGGCTCCGACAAGACCGAATTCTACCGCAACAAGCTGGAATTCACCTTCTCCGACAAGCGCTGGAGGACCAAGGAGGAGATCGCCTCCGGCGAAGAGATAACCGACAACGAAGCCCTCGGATTCCACATCCCCGGCATGTTCGACAAGGTGCTCGACATTCGCAAGTGCTGGCTCCAACCCGAGCCCTCGAACGAGATACGCCTGTTCGTCAAGGAGTTCTGCCTCAGTCGCGGCTACACGTTCCACAACCCCCGCGAACATACCGGCCTGATGCGCAATATCATCATCCGCACCACGGATACCGGCGAGACGATGGTCATCGTCATCTTCGGCTCCGACGACACGGAGCGCGTAAAGGCCCTGCTGGACGCCCTGCGCGAGCGTTTTCCGGATATAACTTCGCTGATGTACGTCATCAACACCAAGCTCAACGACTCCATCGGCGACCTCGACGTACTCCTGCACAGCGGGCGCGACCACATCTTCGAGAAAATGGAGGGCCTGCGCTTCAAGATCGGCGGCAAGTCGTTCTACCAGACCAATTCCGAGCAGGCGTACAAACTCTATAAAGTAACGCGAGAGTTCGCAGCGCTCACCGGAGGCGAAGTGGTCTACGACCTCTACACCGGCACCGGCACCATTGCCAATTTCGTGGCTGGGCAGGCCTCGAAAGTCGTGGGCGTGGAGTACGTCCCCGAGGCGATAGAGGACGCTAAGGTCAATTCCGGCATCAACGGCATCGGCAACACCCTCTTTTTCGCAGGCGATATGAAAGATGTGCTGAACGACGATTTCATAGCCACGCACAGCAAGCCCGACGTGGTTATTCTCGACCCGCCGCGCGCCGGCATCCACGAGGACGTGGCCCATACCATCCTTCGCGCGGCCCCGCAGCGCATCGTCTACGTGAGTTGCAACCCTGCCACCCAAGCCCGCGACCTGGCCCTGTTCGACGCCTCCTACCGCGTGGAACGCGTACAGCCGGTGGACATGTTCCCCCATACCCACCATGTGGAAAATGTCGTGGCGCTGGTGAGGAGATAAACACCCCTGCCATCCCTTCGGCATCGTCCGGCGGCATAAAACAAAATATTCATCACCTAACCGCACTCCACATTAAAAATTTTCGTAACTTACCTACAATTATAATCCCCTAACCTTGTGAGATATGAATATCAAGCGCATCGCCCTGCTCGCCCTCTCTTTCACGCTGTTACTCTCTGCGGCCAAGGCCCAAAAACCGCCGATAGAGCTGAAACAGGAATACGACGACCAGAGGAATCTCGTCTTTTCCGTCGAATACGAATACCCCATATACGGTAACTACACGATAGTATTTGTTTTCGACGACATCAGAGACTGTAATACCGCCATGGAACATGCTATCACCTTCCGTAAGCCGGGTACCATTTTAACTATCAGACCTATCGACCCCTTAAAATACCCCTCCGTACATTTTCAATATTACTGGGTGATCCCCGGCATGTTTAATCCCAGCAAGGTTGACCAGAACTTCATTTACCGCCTCCCATTCAGTACCGCGAAGAGCGCCAAGACCAAGATATTATTCAACAGCACCAGGCAATGGGGCGAAAGCCACACTGTAGACCCCAGAACGATTCAGTTCCATCTCGACAAGGGCGATACCGTGTATGCTTCACGCAAGGGTATGGTATGCAAAATACAGGATGTCACAGTGCCTCCCAAAGATGGCAAAGAGCAGGTTGAATACAACAATATTACTATCGAACACTCCGACGGCACCATAGCATCGTATAGCTATCTCGAAAAAGGCAGCATTTTTGTAAAGGAAGGTGTAACCGTACCCGCAGGAACACCGCTGGGCCTTGTGGGAAGCCCCAACAACAAGACTTACATGGTAAGGTTTTCCTTGTGGTACAAGACCCGTAATCTGTCGGACAAGGCAAGGATAGAGAAATATGTTTCAACCACCAATTACATGGACCCCGTCTTCGCGACCACGGAAGGCAATATACGGCTCTTTACCGACCAGTCGTACACCCCGGTAGTGACGGAACAGGAGACGGCAAAAAAGAAAAAGAAATAAAGAGATCCAGCGCCATTTAACAAAAGCGACATCTAATATCCTAAGCATATGAAAAAGACTATTTTACTTGCCGCCCTGGCGGTATTTTCAGTGGCGACATTAAGCGCACAGCAGCTGCAACTTCAGCCCGCGCCCAAGATCGTACAGGTGACCGGCAACGCCGAGGAGAACGTGACCCCCGACGAGATATTCATCCGCGTGACAATCCGTGAGAATAACACGAAAAATACTAAACTTAGCGTCGAAGCGCAGCAGGCCGATATGATCAAGGCCCTCACGGCTCTGGGCATCGACACCAAGAACATCACCGTGAGCGACATGGCCAGCAATCTCAAGGAATACGCCCTACGTAAGGATGCCATCAAGACCAGCAAGACCTACCAGCTCAAGGTGGGTAGCGCCGAGATGGTGGGCAAGGTGTTCGGCGCTCTTGAAAAGATCGGTATCTCGGATGCGGGCGTTAACAGCTACCGCTACTCGAAGATCGATGCCAAACGCGACGAGCTCCGCACTAAAGCCGCACAGGACGCCCGCAAGACGGCCAACCTCCTCGCCACCGCCATCGGCCA
Organism: Rikenellaceae bacterium; assembly: GCA_031553875.1. Classification (GTDB taxonomy): domain Bacteria; phylum Bacteroidota; class Bacteroidia; order Bacteroidales; family Rikenellaceae; genus JAVBKU01. The sequence continues at coordinate 46,041 of JAVBKU010000002.1, forward strand.
GAAGATAGGCAAGGCCACCGAGATCAGGGAATACGGCAACGTGGGCTTCGACGAGGTGACCTACCAGCCTATGGCGCGCCTGGCCTTGGCAAAGAGCTATAGCAATGAAGCGGTCGACGCAGAAACTCCCGCTCTCGGCTTCAAGGAAATGAAGCTGAAGGTGTCGATAAATATCACTTTCGAACTGGAATAGTTACGGAGATATCCGTCGCAAACAGATGCGCGGCATTACCAATAAAGGGGAGGGGTCGACCGGATTCCCTCCTTTTTATTTCAACTTAGGGACTAACATACAACATTACAGCGTAGGGAAATCAAAACAACCTCCGGTATAGCAAAATAATCCGCCGCTTTGGGCTTCTGCCGGAAATAGGTCTCGTGAGGGAGATCACCCTCGGTTATCGTGTAACGAGGGAAGCTCCCGGAAGAGACCCCGGCAGAAGACGCGGCTAGACCTTTTGCCTACTTTTGGGGCAATGCCAAAAGT
>JAVBKU010000038.1:0-15180 GCA_031553875.1 Rikenellaceae bacterium
ACTTTTGGCATTGCCCCAAAAGTAGGCAAAAGGTCTAGCCGCGTCTTCTGCCGGGGTCTCTTCCGGGAGCTTCCCTCGTTACACGATAACCGAGGGTGATCTCCCTCACGAGACCTATTTCCGGCAGAAGCCCAAAGCGGCATCAGCACGAGGCTCGCGCCTCGTTAAAGTTTTCAGGCGCGGGGATTGCAGGCGCTTAAGCGCCTTATAAATTTGTTATGCTGTTCCTTATGCTCGTTCAATTTAGGCAACGGACGTTTATAAAGAACTTTATAAAATTTCACTATCTTTGCACCATAACTAATTCCACTCCGATGAGAATAAACAAATAAACAGGCCTTTAATTAAGCCGCCTCCGCAGGGCGATAAGTCATCGCGTCCGCGGGATACATCCTTCCGGTTTAACTGCGCCATCCTCCCCCGGCGCATCTGTTAATTTGTTCATCATGAGTATAGTTATAAACGACCTGTCGTTCTCTTACGACAACCAATCACCTATTTTCGAGCACCTTTATCTCTCCGTTCCTGATGGCGGGAAGGTTTCTGTCGTCGGCGACAACGGTACCGGAAAATCCACCCTTTTGCGCCTTATCGCGGGCCTGCTTATGCCATTAACGGGCGAAGTGGCCTGTTCGTCGGCGCCTTATTATGTACCTCAGGTGGCCGGCCTCGACGGAGGTACCGTGGCGGAGATGCTGGGCGTGGACGGCAAGATGAAAGCCCTGCAATCTATCCTTGCGGGAAGCACCGATGCGGCCGATTACGACGCCCTCGGCGACGATTGGGAAGTCGAGGCCCGCTCTCTTGCAGCCCTCGCACATTGGGGTTTGCCCGGCGTGAGCCTAACTACCGCGTCTGCCTCCCTGAGCGGAGGGGAGAGGACGAAGGTGCTCTTGGCCGGAATGCAGGTGCGCGAGCCCGGGATAATCCTGCTCGACGAGCCCACAAACCATCTCGACCGCGCCGGCCGCCGCCTGCTCTACGACTTCATAGCCCGCACCAAGGCGACAGTGGTCATAGTCAGCCACGACATAGAACTGCTCGAACTCCTCGACCGCACCTGTGAACTTTCGCCCCGCGGGCTCAAGATCTACGGCGGCAACTACACGTTCTACCGCGAGCAAAAGGAGCTGGAAACCAACGCTCTGGAGGAGAGTATCGACAGCGAAGAAAAGGCGCTCCGCATCGCCCGCCGCAAGGCCCAGCAGGTGCGCGAGCGGCAGGACCGCAGGGAGGGGGTGGGCGAGGCACATAAGGATCAGCTGCCCCGCATCATGCGCAAGGGGGCGATGAACCGGGGCGAGAATACCGCCGCCCGCCTGCAGGGACGCCACGAGAGGGTAATGGACGAGGGACGCGAAAAGCTCTCGGAGCTGCGCGGCCGGCGCGATCTGTCGCGCGACCTGAAGATTGATTTCGACGACGCACGCCTGCATACGGGTAAGCTCCTGGTGTCGCTGCGGGGTGTGAATCACGAATATACAGAGGGCTGCCAGGTGTGGAGCGAGGGGCTCGACCTCGATATTTTCAGCGGCGACCGCCTGCGTATAACCGGCGGTAACGGCAGCGGCAAGACCACTCTCGTAAAGATAATCACAGGGCAGATTGCGCCCACTGTTGGCATAGTCAAACGTCAGAATTTCAATTATATATACCTCGATCAGGACTACTCGATGCTCGACCCGCAGGAGACGGTATTGGGCATGGCCCAGCGCTATAACGCCTCGAAACTGGCCGACCATGAGGTGAAAATCCGTCTCCACAGGGCGCTGTTCCCCGAGGCCGATTGGGACAAGGCGTGCGCGGCGTTGAGCGGTGGAGAGCGTATGAGATTGTGTCTCTGCTGCCTGATGCTCGCTGATGCCGTACCTGACATGATGATCCTCGACGAGCCGACCAATAACCTTGATATTTCGAGTCTGGATATCCTTTCCCGCACGGTGAGCGGCTACCGCGGAAGCCTCCTGCTTATCTCCCACGACGACCATTTCGCCCGCGAGACGGGGGTGGAGAGGGAGGTGGGGCTTTAGGTAAGGTTCGGTCCGCCGATAGAGGTCTGATTAATACTCTGCGCGCATACTTTTTAGTGCCGTACCGCGTTATAGGACAAATATTTATAACTTGTGGGAGTTTACGCTAGCCGGAAATGCACGGGATAGAGTAATAGAGACTAACAAAACAATCGCCGCTTCGGGCTTCTGCCGGAAACAGGTCTCGTGAGGGAGATCACCCTCGGTTATCGTGTAACGAGGGAAGCTCCCGGAAGAGACCCCGGCAGAAGACGCGGCTAGACTTTTTGCTACTTTTGCGGCAATGGCAACATTTCGATTAAGCGAGGGCACGACTGCTTGCAGGTGATGCCGAGCGAGAGAAATGAAAACGAAGTTAAAAGTAGAGAAACGAAAGCTAAGATAAAAGTAGAAATTAGACGAAGTACGACCGTTTACGGACGGTGCCGGGAGGAGAGAATAACTGATGAAATCCAATAAAAAGACCATGTACATCACGCTGACAGTAATAATTGCCATCATTCTGGGGGTGGCCCTGTTTATTAATGGAAAAGACTTTGGCCGTCTGCCGCGCGGCGCCCGCCTCGAGAGGGTGAAGAATTCGCCCAATTATCGCGCCGGCAGTTTCCAGAATCTTTCGCCCACAAGGCAGATCACATCGGACAAATCCATGCCCGGGATAATGCTTGATTTCCTGTTCCGCAAGATTAAGAACCTGCGTCCTGCTGCCACTCTGCCCGCCATGAAGACTGACCTCGGGCGATTCGCCCCGGAGGATGAGGTGCTCGTGTGGATGGGCCACTCGTCGCTGTTCATGCAGATCGGAGGCAGGCGCCTGTTGGTCGATCCGGTACTGGTGGCCGCGTCGCCGCTGCCGTTCATGACAAAGCCGTTCAAGGCAGCGGCCAAGTACACTCCGGACGACATACCCCCGGTGGATTATATCATTATCTCCCACGACCACTGGGACCATATGGACTATAACACCATCAAGGTGCTGAAGGAGCGGACGCGGAAATTCATCTGCCCCTTGGGCGTGGGCGAACATATGGAGTATTGGGGCGTTGACGCGGGTGATATAGTGGAGCTCGACTGGAATGAAAGCGCTGCCTTGGACGACGGGTTTACAGTGTATTGCCTCCCCTCGCGCCACTTCTCGGGCCGCGGGCTCAATCCCAACCAGACGCTCTGGGCGTCGTTCATGCTGCAAAGCCCCACGGGGAATATCTACATAAGCGGCGACGGCGGTTACGATAAGCACTTTGCGGAAATAGGCGGGCGCTTCGGGATAGACCTCGCCGTTTTGGAGGATGGGCAATACAGCGAAGATTGGAGGTATATACATATGTTGCCCGAGGATGTGGCCAAGGCGGCCAAGGACCTGGGAGCAAAGCGGATAATGGCCGTACACAACTCGAAATACGCCCTGGGCAAGCACTCATGGAGGGAGCCGCTGGACAGTATCTCCCGTTTTGCGGAGAGGGATTCCCTCGACCTGATAACTCCCATGATAGGCCAGATAGCGAATTTCAGGGATACGGCGCAGAAGTTTGAGAAGTGGTGGGAAGGGGTGGAATAGGGGCGCGAGTTGAGCTATCCCGGGGTATGGTTTAAAAATAAAATGGCCGCGACTTTAATCGCGGCCATTTCTTTTGTAGCGAGACGGGGACTTGAACCCCGGACCTCATGATTATGAATCATGCGCTCTAACCAGCTGAGCTATCTCGCCATAACTGCCAAAGGCAGGGACAAAAGTAATTAAATTTTTAATACGTACAAATAGCGGGCGGTCTTTTTGCCTCAAAAAGGGCGAGAGGGAAATAAATGCGGCCGCGCCGGTAAGGCGCGGCCGCATGGCTCAGGCTTACATTTGCCGCCCCATTGTACTACTTGCCGCCTCTACACTTGTGCTCTGTGCGTTCATCTCCGCGGCTGTGGGGGTCGGCCGAAGGCCGGGCCGCGGAGATGAGCATCGCGAGGCGCGATGCCATTATCCATGGCCGCTTGCGGCGGCAGGCTGCAGGGCCTCGCCGCTACTTCTTGGACTGTTCCTTGAGCAGGTCGCGGATCTCGCCCAGGAGCGTTTCTTCCTTGGTGGGACCGGGATCGGGAGCAGGCTCGGCGGCCTTTTCGTGGTGTAGCCTGTTCATCACCCTTATCAGGGAGAATATCACCAAGGCGATGATGATGAAGTCGATAACGGTCTGGATGAATGTACCGTAGTTGATCTTCACGGCGGCGGCTCCGTCGGCGGCGGCCTTGATGGTCACGGCCAGGTCGGAGAAGTCGACGCCGCCCAGGAGTACCCCTATGGGAGGCATGATCACGTCCGACACCAGCGAGCTCACGATCTTACCGAAGGCGGCGCCGATGATGATACCCACGGCCATGTCGATCACGTTGCCGCGCATGGCGAAACTCTTGAAGTCTTGTAGGAATTTGTTCATGATGTAAAAGATTTAATGAGGATTAATATGTGGTTGTGAAAATGGTATGCAGGTGCTTCACAGTACAAGCAAAAGTACAATATTTTTCTTTACACCTTTTACGCGTGCAAAAGGTGTAACCAAAACACGCCGCCTGCGGATATTCACTGACAGGAGTCTTCGTCCATCCTAAAACGTCGAACTCCTCCTTTTTAGCCAGAGCCTCACAGCCTGTCTAACAGTCGTTAGACACAGCGTCGTTTTTTAACGGATTTCCTCGACCTCTGTCCGGGCGTGAATATACCGCAAGTGGCGGAGGACAAGCGCCGTTAGCGCTTTATAAACCAAAATTAAGTCTTTTAAAGTTGCCTTGTGAGAGGCTATGATCCCCGCATCTGAAAATTTACGCTCATCAGGAAATCTTAAGCGGCGGGGAGTCTTTTGTACATACAAAAGTATTTATCTTTTCAGCAATTTCTTTCAGAATTAGAACGGATACCCCACGCCGAAGCTGAGCGCTGTCTCGTTCCACTCGAACTTGTTTATCCACCTCTGTCCCAGTGGCATGTTGGGGTCGTGGAGCTTGATACCCCAGTCGACGCGGAAGATGAAGAAGTTGAAATCAAGTCTTATGCCTAAACCGGTGTTGAACCCCAGTTGCTTGTAAAAATTGTTGAATTTGAATATTTCGTCGGGGTTGCTCTCCCCGCTGTCGAACTGGAGGAACCAGATGTTACCCACGTCGAAGAACACAGCCCCCTGTATCAGCCCCCACACAGGGAAGCGCCCCTCCACGTTGGCCTCCATCTTGAACGTACCCAGCTGGCTGGGGTAGACGGCGTCCGTGGGCTTGGGCGAGCTGCCCGGCCCCAGCGTGCGTGCCTGCCAGCCTCGCATACTGTTGGCCCCGCCGCAGTAGAAAAGCCTTTCGAAGGGGAGCGAGGTCGAGTTGCCGTAGGCGTAGCCACTGCCGATGTAGAAACGGTAGACCAGCGCCGACTTTTCCTTGATGGGAATATGGTGGGCTATGTTGGCGTCGACACGGAAGTATTGAGCGAAACGGATGCCGAAGACCCTGTAATAGTCTTCATCCGAACGCTTGCTCAAGAAGGCGCTGGCGAGGCCGTCGATAAGGTTGCCGTTGGTTTCGGCATTGACGCGAAAGGCTATTGAGTTGCGCTTGAGGCCTTTGCGCTGGTTGTTGAATATGTATGAACCTGAAAGCCCGGCGATTATCTGCGAGGTGTAACTGTTGCGCAGGTAGAGATTTTGAAGGCTGTTGAGAAACTCCTGATCGATATAGCTCAGCTTCACGATGCTGATGTCGATAGGTTTCAGTATGAAGGAGCTGTATTTGGCGTTGGACCACGAGTATCCCCACGTTCCCGAGGAGAGCGTACGGTGGTAATAGGGCCTGTTCTGTATGTCGTACGACAGCTCGACCTTGGTGCGGGGGTTGATGAGGCGATTGTAGCGGTCTACACGGAATGGCGTGATGAACCTCGGGAACGACAGCGATACCGCCCCCCCGATCTCGAAGGAGTTCTCAGACCCCTTGACCCTCATGAACTCATATCCGCCCCTCACGCTCACGTCGAGCAGCTCCACGCCGCGGAAGATGTTGCGGTTCTGATAGCCCACCGTGGCGATTATGCCATAGTAGTTGGACGAGGTGGTGGCCTCGAGCTCGATCTTGTAGCTCTGCCTCTGGGCGGGGGTGCAGAGGATGCTGCATATGAGGTAGCGCTCTTTGGTCTGCTCCGCTCCGGTGGCCGTGCCGTCGCGTCCGATGAAGGTGATGAAGTTGTCGCGGGTGTCGGTGGTGTCCTTGACCTCTGTGAACAGGATGCTCGCGCTCTTGTAGTAACCCAGGCGCATTATCTTGTCGTAGGTGAGCTTCACCTCGTCGGCATTGTATATCTGGTTGGGGTAGAGGTTGATGGTGCGGCGCATGATCTCGGGACGCACCTTGGGTTTGCCGTCGTAGACGATGTTCAGCTCGCGGTAGCTCACCGTGTCGAGGCGGCTGCGGTAAGCCGTGTCGGCATTAATGGCCACGGGGTCGTAGCCCGGGTGGACGTATATCTCCTTGAGACGGTAGATCACGTTGTTGTCGCTCAGGGGCTCGCCCTTGTCATTGAACCCGGTTACGAACTGCTTCACGACCAGTGTTATATCGACCTTGCGGCCACCCACTGTAGAGTCGGCCATATAGGAGATGTTGTTGATATTGAAGTGGTAATAGCCCTGGTTGCGGAGCATTGAGGTGATGCGCACCCGCTCGGCATCGAGTAGCGACACGTCGAACATGTCGCCCGTGCGAATGGCCCTCGACAGGGTGTCGGCGAGGATGATGGGCTGGAGGAACTTGTCGCGGAAGTCGTAGGATATCTTGCCGATACGGTACGGCGCGCCCTGGGTGGCGTGGTAGAGGATGCGGGCCCTGCGGCGGCGGGAGGTGTCGACGCTCCACTCGGTGGTGGCGTTGAGAAGCCCGCGGTTGTTCATATACAGGCCCATGTCGGCGGCGCTGCGGGTGGTGAGGGTGGTGTCGAGGAACACGGGTTCCTCGCCCATGCGGCGCAGGAGGTTGTTCCACCAGTTCTTTTTTTCGGGTTTGGCCTTGTTGTAGGCCCAGAGGTAGAAGTTGGTCCCCAGGAGGCGTTTGTTGGGCTTCTGGCGGATGTAGCGTTCGAGCTCGGTGGGAGGGGTGTTCTCCTTGCGGGAGAGGTTCTTGTCCTTGTCGACCTCTACGTCGTTCTTGGTTACAAGATATTTGCCTTGCGGGATGTGCTTGGTCACACCGCATGAGGAGAGCGCCGCCAGGCACACGAGGAGGATACATATGTGGCGCAGTGTCTTCACTTTTAGGGCGGCGGGATTACGGGTTGAGCTTCAGTCTGAAATACATAGCCTTACGGCTATTTCATGCAAAGGTAATATTTTTTATTCGTGATGGTAGGGTTCGTGGTTTATGATCGAGAAGGCGCGGTAGAGTTGTTCGCAGAACAGCGCGCGGACGATCTGGTGCGAGAAGGTCATCTTAGAGAGCGACAACTTGCCGTTTGCCCGCGCGTAGACCTCGGACGAGAATCCGTAAGGGCCTCCGATCACGAATAGCAGCCTCTTGAGCCCGCTTGCGAGCCTCTTCTGCATCCACTCGGCGAACTCCACCGACCGCATCTCGCTTCCCTTCTCGTCGAGCAGGACAACATAGTCCGAGGTCTCGAATTTGGAGAGGAGCGTCTCGCCCTCGCCCTTTTTTTGCGCCTCTTCCGAGAGGCTGGAACGGTTGCGCAGGTCGGGCAGGGTGGTGATGATGAAACGGGTGGAGAAGTTGATGCGCTTACAGTACATCTCGACTAACGCCGCCACCTCTTTAGAGTCGGTCTTGCCTATTACGATAAGCTCGATGTTCATTATCTGCGGGGTTTTGCCGCTATCTTGGCGGCGGGCCTAGCCTGCTGCAGTATCTGTGCCGCGTCGCGTACGGTGGGGAACTCAAAGTCGCAATTCCACTCGCCGTGCGGATCGCGGTAGGTCACAGGGTGCAGATTCAGCGAGTCGGCAGCCTTGAGGCTCTGGTAGCCCTTGTAGAGATTGTAGCCGTTGCCGCTCTTGCCTCCCATGCTCCACGCCACGACGCAGGTGTGGCTCTTGGTACGGTTCTGCATCACGTCCATGCGGGCGAGGTATGAGTACAGGTAATAGGGGTCGTTGGAGGGCGTGCCGCCTACCCGGCGGTCGTCGTCACGGTCGGGATAGTTGATGTCGGCCTGGTCGATAACCAGCAGGCCGATACGGTCGCACAGGTCGTAGAACCAGATGGGCTGGGGATAGTCGACGCATATGGTGTTGATGCCCGCGCCGCGGAGAGTTTTCAGGTCGGCCGAGGCGGCTTTCTCAGTGGATGTGGCATTGTATCCGGCGGCGTCTATTTTCATCGGTTTGCCGTTGAAAATAAGCTCATTGCCCTTGAACCACGAGCTTTTAAAGCCTACGGTCAAGGGGATATATTCTACCAGGCGCTTGTTACGCGCGAGGGTCAGCATCAGCTTGTAGAGATTGGGCTTCGCGGGGGACCATGCCCACAGGCTCATGGCGTCGCCGAGGGTGGCGGTGAAGCGCAGGGTGTCGAGCCCATTGCCCTCGAGGGTGAGGGTCTTCATGTCGTAGGCCCGGAGCTTGCCCTCGGGCGAGTAGATGTCGTAGCCAATGGTGGCGTTCTGGAGGTCGCGGTAGCTGTTAGACACTATCACGTCGACGGTCAGCACGCCGCCCTTGCCGAGGGAGTCGGAGAGGGCGCGCACGTAGAAGTCATGGATCCTGACCTTGGGCTGGGAGTAGATATAGACGTTGCGGGGGGCTTTGGCATCTTCGCCGTATGGGTTTCTATAGACCATGACTTCCAGCGATACGGTGTTGCCCCCGTCGTGGATAAATTCCGAAATGGCGAATTCCAGCGGCGTGCGGCTTCCGTCGCCGCGACCCACCTCACGGCCGTTCACAAGGAGCCTGTAAGCCCTCTCCACGCCCTCCACATGGATGAATACGTCGCGGTCGAGCCACATGTAGGGCACGTCGATGCGGGCATTGTGGCGCGTGACACCCACGATGGGCATCTGGCGCGACATCTCTCTCTGCCACTTGTCGTTCAGGGAGAGATAATTCTGGCATTTGGCGGGATCGCCAGCTTCTGCCTCCTCGCGTATGTCGTAGCTGATGAATTCACTGCGGGCGGGAACCATGCCTGTAGGGGCTACGGAAGTTTCTCTTATGGCGGGGGCGATGGCCATGGCGGCGCAGGCTACAAAAAGCCCTGCCGCGATCGAAATGGCGTGTTGTTTTCTCATTTTGCAAAGATATACAATCACTATCTTTTTTAGAAGAGGTTTCTTAATTAACTTTGTGTAAATTTATGTGCTGTTAAATGGGCGGAGCGCTGGTTATGTCGCGGCCCCGTTTTAGATACAAGATATTGAAAAACAACTGACTATGAATATATTGATAAAGAACTGCACCGTACTGCCGATGACAGCCCATGAATCGGCCCCCGAGAAGTATTTCCGCGGGAGTATCGGCATAGAGGGCAGGAATATAGCGATGGTGACCAGGCGCGACGACGAGGCCATGGCTTTCGCGGCCCGACACGGAGGCAATGTGAGGGTGATCGACGGGGAGGGCATGCTCGCCATGCCGGGGCTTATAAACCTGCACAACCATGTGTCGATGACCCTGATGCGCGGATATGCCGACGACCTGCCGCTGATGACCTGGCTCAACGACCATATCTGGCCTTTCGAGGCCAAGATGAACGGCGACCACGTGTACGAGGGTGCCAAGCTGGGTATCGCGGAGATGCTCTTGGGCGGCACCACCTGCTTTGCCGACATGTACTGGTACACCGCCCGCGTGGGTCAGGCGGCCAGGGAGGCCGGGATGAGGGCCGTGGTGTGCCCGACGCTGTTAGACGGCCGCCACGAAAGTTTCGAACAGGAGACCGTGGCCATACTCGACGAGGCGGCCTCGGCAGGCGACGGCCTCGTGAGCGTGATGGTGGCCCCGCATGCCCCATACACCTGCTCGCCCGAGACCCTGCACAAGGCTGTGGAGATGGCGAAGAAATACTCGCTCGGCATCCATACCCATATATCCGAAACCCTCTATGAGCAGGAGACCATCTTTGAACGCTACGGCAAAACGCCGGTGGAATATCTCGACTCGTTAGGTCTTTTCGAGTGCCGTGTGCTGGCCGCCCACTGCGTTTATGTGAGCGAGAGCGACATGGAGATTATGGCCCGTAAGGGCGTGAGCGTGGCCCACAATCCGCAGAGCAATATGAAGCTCGCCAGCGGCGTGGCTCCCGTGGCGAAGATGCTGTCGAAGGGCGTGAACGTGGGGATCGGCACCGATGGCCCCAGTTCCAACAACGACCTCGACATGTGGGAGGAGATGCGTACGGCGTCGCTTCTGCAAAAGGTGTCCATCCCCGATCCCTGCGCCCTGAGCGCTTACCAGACCCTGCGTATGGCGACCGTCCACGGAGCGGCGGCTTTGGGTATGGCGGGATCACTGGGCGTTATCGCCGAGGGTGCGCTGGCCGATATAATACTGATAGATACCTCCAAGCCCCACCTCTGGCCTAAGATAGATATGATCGCCAACCTGGCCTACTGCGGCAAGGCGTCGGACGTGGATACGGTGATAATAGGAGGTAAGGTGGCGGTGGACCGCCGCAAGGTGGTGAATCTCGACGTGGAGAAGTGCTGCCGCACGGTGCAGGCTATCACCGAGGAGTTGTCAGCGGGGAAGTAGGTGCCTGACATACGACTTTAAGATAGTTTTCGCCTTCTGTCCTCTACTTTTGGCATTGCCCCAAAAGTAGGCAAAAGGTCTAGCCGCGTCTTCTTCCGGGGTCTCTTCCGGGAGCTTCCCTCGTTACACGATAACCGAGGGTGATCTCCCTCACGAGACCTATTTCCGGCAGAAGCCATATGCGGCGTTCGCACGAGGCTTGCGCCTCGTTAGTGAAAGCGCAGCGTCAGGAACGCTTTTAGAACAATCAGTCCTACACTTCATCTCTGCGGCTGCGGGGGCGACGCAAAGCGTCGAGCCGCAGAGATGAGCATCGCGGAGCGATGCAGGTGTTTGCAGGTACACGGATAGAATTGTTGTTGTGGAATATTGTATAATCCTTAAAGCGCTGCAAGCGCTTGCCCTCCGCCAATTGCGCGATATTCACGCCCGGACAGGGGTCGAGGGAATCCGTTAAAAAACGACGCTGTGTCTAACGACTGTTAGATAGGCCGTAGGCCTGGCTAAAAAGGAGGAGTTCGACGTTTTAGGATGGACGAAGACCCCTGTCAGTGAATATCCGCAGGCGGCACTTTTTGGGTACCTTTTGTGTGCACAAAAGGTACAGAGATGAATATTGACTTTATAGTAGTTCATTTGTCTTCTGCCGGGGTCTCTTACGGGAGGTCTCCCTCGCTACACGGTAGCTCAGGTGATCTCCCTCACGAGACCTATTCCCTGCAGAAGCCCGAAGCGGCGATTATACTATTCATGTAAATAAAGCGGGCCGGAACTCATCAGAGTTCCGGCCCGCTCTTGTTTAGACTGCGGTCACGGCTCGAAAACCTGCAACCACCTCGCTATATTACCATCCCAGCACGTAGCCGAAGATAAGCGGGGCTACGATGGTGGCGTCGGATTCTACGATGAACTTTGGGGTGTCGATGTCGAGCTTGCCCCAGGTGATCTTCTCGTTGGGGACGGCGCCCGAATACGATCCGTAAGATGTTGTCGAGTCGGATATCTGGCAAAAGTAGCTCCAGAAGGGTACGTCTTCCCATTCGAGGTCCTGGTACATCATAGGTACCACGCAGATGGGGAAGTCGCCCGAGATACCGCCCCCGATCTGGAAGAAGCCCACTCCCTTGCCGCCCGAGTTGGCGCGGTACCATTCGGTGAGGAATATCATATACTCGATACCGCTCTTCATGGTCGAGGCCTTCAGATCGCCCTTGATAACGTACGATGTGAAGATGTTACCCATGGTGCTGTCTTCCCAGCCGGGGACGATGATGGGCAGGTTCTTCTGAGCTGCGGCCAGCATCCAGCTGTTCTTTGGGTCTATCTCGTAGTACTGCTCCAAAACGCCGCTGAGGAGCATCTTGTACATGTACTGGTGGGGAAGGTAGCGTTCGCCCTTGTTGTCGGCGTCCTTCCAGATGGCGTGTATGTGCTGCTGGAGGCGGCGGAAAGCCTCCTCTTCGGGGATGCAGGTGTCGGTCACGCGGTTCAGATGCTTATCCAGCAGGGCGCGTTCGTCCTCGGGGGTGAGGTCGCGGTAGTTGGGCACCCTCTTGTAGTGGGAGTGGGCCACGAGGTTCATGATGTCTTCCTCTAAGTTGGCGCCCGTGCAGGTGATGATCTGCACCTTGTCCTGACGGATCATTTCGGCCAGCGAGATACCCAGCTCGGCGGTACTCATCGCGCCCCCTAAGGTTATCATCATCTTGCCGCCCGCGTCGATATGGGCTTCGTAGCCTTTGGCCGCATCCACCAGGGCCGCCGAGTTGAAGTGGCGGTAGTGGTGGGTGATAAATTGTGAAATAGGACCTTTCATAGTCTTTGTATTTTGGTTGTTGATTAAGCGTTTCTAAATTCTACTTTTGGCATTGCCCCAAAAGTAGCAAAAGGTCTAGCCGCGTCTTCTGCCGGGGTCTCTTCCGGGAGCTTCCCTCGTTACACGATAACTGAGGGTGATCTCCCTCACGAGACCTGTTTCCGTCAGAAGCCCAAAGCGGCGATTATTTTAAAATAAATCCCTAATTCTGTCCAAGGGACAAAGATAACCTTTTATCCTATAAGTAACTCAGAGTTTGGCTATGAATATTTCAAACAAAATTTTATGGCCCTTTTTTGCATTTTCCCCACCCGCCTCACTCACCGTGGGACACCGCCACGCCTCCCTCGGCGCGCGAAAAAATCATCAAAAAATTGACTCATATCTTTTATCTGAAATATTTATAGACAAACTCTCAAAATAGCTCCAAAGATTGTCAGAGGCGTCGGTGGGAGCGGTGACGGTGATAGTTTCGCCCGATACGGGATGAGGAAATGAGATACTCCGGGCGTGGAGCGAGATACTCCCGTTGGGGTTGGAGCGGGCGGCGCCGTATTTGAGGTCGCCCTTCAGAGGGCAGCCTATTTTGGAGAGTTGGCAACGTATCTGGTGGTGGCGGCCGGTGATGAGGCCCACCTCCACAAGAGCGTAATTGGTGCTTTTGCCCAGCAGGTTGTACTCCAGTATGGCCTCCTTGCTTTGGGGGGTGGGGCGGTCGGAGCAGCGCGATTTATTGGTCTTGCCGTCGCGCACTATGTGGTGGCGCAGTGTGCCACAGGGCGGCTCAGGGGCCTGTTCGGTGATGGCCCAGTAGGTCTTGCGCAGGCCGTGCGAGCGGAGTGTTTCGTTGAGGCGGATGAGGGCCTTGCTCGTCTTTGCGAAGAGCAGGGCGCCGCTCACGGGGCGGTCGAGGCGGTGCACCACGCCCAGGAATACGTTGCCGGGCTTATTGTCGCGTACCTTGATGAAGGCCTTGACCGTGTCCTCGAGCGCCTCGTTGCCGTCAGGATCGGGCTGGACGAGTTCGCCGGAGAGCTTGTTGACCACCATGATGTGGTTGTCCTCGTAGAGTATGCGCGAAGCGTCGAAGGTCATGCAGGGGGATAACTTATTTGGTTCCGTTACCGTTGCCATTACCATTGCCGTTTCCGTTGCCGTTGACGGGCTGGTCTTTGCCGTTCTCGGGCCTGGGCAGTTCGAAAGCGAAGGGCAGAAGCAGGCTGGCGCTGTCGATGACCGTGGCCGTGGTCTTGCCCGCGAGGATCACCCTGATGGGCGAGCCCTGGCGTTTCTCGGTGTCGTAGATCACCTGACGGCACGCGCCGCAGGGGGAGCACTCGCCGTCGGCCGTGGAGGCTATGGCCATGGATAGTATCTTCTTGGAGAGCCGCTTGGATTGCAGGTAGTAGAGCAGTCCGCGCTCGGCGCACATGCCCAGGGGGAACACCTCGCTCTCCTGGTTGCCGGCCGTATAAATACGCCCGCCCTCGACCATCACTGCCGCTCCTACTTTTAATCCGGAATAGGGGGCGTAAGCCTTGTTGCGCGCCTCTATCGCCTTGTCGACCAGGATAATGTCGTCCGCCTCCATGTCGTCCTGCGACTTGAAATGCGTGTAGCTGAACTTGAAAGTTTTCCTGCTCATGATAGGTCTATTTTTTGCGTCCGGAGGCCTTGCCCGATCCGTCCGGCGCTTATTCTTTCGTTTGTTTCACGATCTACGTGGGTCTGCTTTATCGTCTGTTTCACGGCCCGCAGCATATGCCTCTTGCCCAATGCCCCGGGCAGACGTTCTACCGTCCATCCCGCCCCGCGCAGCGCGCGCTTCACCTCGCCCTTCGAGGAGTAGGTGACCAGCACGCCGCCCTCGACCGTGGCCTCGTAAAGCCTGCGGAACACCTCCTCGCTCCACAGCTCCCCCTGGGTGTCGGGAGAGAAGGCGTCGAAGTATACCACATCAAATATAGTGTCAAACTCTGTGTCGAGCAAGGAAATGCGGTTCTTTTTTATCGTGAAGCGGTCGGAAATAGCCGTTTTTTCGCCCCATGGAGCCTTGTGCAGGGCCATGAACAAGGGAGAGTCGGTGTAGTTGAGCTGCCGGGCGGTCTCTTCGGCGATGGGGTATAGCTCAAGTGTGTGGTACTCTACTTTTTTGTCCTGCGCCTCCGCTTCCTGCAGCGTGAGCCAGGCGTTGAGGCCGCTTCCGAATCCCATTTCCAGCACCCTTAGTTCCTGTTTTGGGAGGTAGTCGAACCCGCTGCGGATGAATACGTGCAGAGCCTCGCCCACAGCCCCGCGCAGGGAGTGGTAGGTGTCGCCAAGCAGGGGATGGCGCAGGGTATGCGAGCCGTCGTCGGTGGTTTCGAGGGAAGGGGATATGGAGGGTTCGGGAGGCATGATATCACAAAGATATGTGAATTTAAGTTTAAGAATTAATATACTCCTTTAAGGGAGTTTGGCTTCGATGACCTACCTACTTTTGGCATTGCCCCAAAAGTAGGCAAAAGGTCTAGCCGCGTCTTCTGCCGGGGTCTCTTCCGGGAGCTTCCCTCGTTACACGATAACCGAGGGTGATCTCCCTCACGAGACCTATTTCCGGCAGAAGCCCAAAGCG
>JAVBKU010000003.1:0-139867 GCA_031553875.1 Rikenellaceae bacterium
CGACCTACTTTTAGCATTGCCCCAAAAGTAGGCAAAAGGTCTAGCCGCGTCTTCTGCCGGGGTCTCTTCCGGGAGCTTCCCTCGTTACACGATAACTGAGGGTGATCTCCCTCACGAGACCTGTTTCCGGCAGAAGCCAGAAGCGGCATTCGCACGAGGCTTACGCCTCGTTAGAGTGGCCGCTGTCAGTGAATATCCCCAATTGGCAGAGGAAAGTCGCTTTATTAAGCACCTTTAAATTAAATAAGGAAAGTACCGCCTCCTACAACCTCACCGCCTTAGCCGGTGCGACCGTTATCGTGCAATTGTCCTTGAGTCGCTCGGAGAGTACCACAAGTTCGTTTTCGCCCACTTTCATCGTCACATTCTCCCATAAGATCGTCCCGTTGGTCGGCTGTTTCACGCCCTGCGACACACCATTGAGGAACAACTCGGCCTGCGAGGCGTTGGTGTACACCTTCACGTTCTGGGAAGTGTGATTGCGCCTGTTCCAGCGACGCTCGGCTATGTACACGAACTTTTCCTCATCGTTCCAGTTGGCCTTGTAGAAGTAGAAGGCGTCCTTGCGGATGGCGCGGTCGAAGGTCACGAGCCCGCGGTCGTCGACCCCGCTGCCGTCGCCCCATCGTCGGGTGGCTGCCCCGCAATCGAACATATTGGCCACGAACCAACCCCAGAACCATTCCACAGGGTTGACGTGCGCGAAGTACACTTCATGCAGATAGGTCTGCCAACGCTCGGGATGCCACGGCGCGTTGACTACCGGGCGGCTGAGCGTGTCGGCCTGTTGGTAGACAGACGCTCCCGCTCCATAGCTTATCGAGGTCTTGAGTTTCGACCACGAGGCGCGGTATTCGTCGAGCCACACAGCTATATCGGAGGGCTGTCCCTCCCCCCAGCCGTACTCGTGGGCCCACGATATGAGGTCGGTGGCGAAGTTGATATCGCCGTCCTGGTTGCTCGAAGCCACGGTGGCCCTGTTGGGGTCCTCCTGCGATGCCAGGGCTGCGAGTTCTTTGATATAAGACACAGGGTTATCTCCGCGCATGTTCAGCTCGGAAAACAGCCCCCAGGTCATTATACTCGGATGATTGACGCCCTGGCGGATTATCTCGGTTAGTTGCGTCTTGCCATTGTCCTTGAATGCCGGCGAATTGATAAATCCCCTCTCGGAAATATACGAGGGGCCCATCAGCGGCAGGTCGCTCCACACCACGATACCCCTGCGGTCGCACATGTCATAGAATGCAGGAGAGCAAGGCAGGGGAGTGCGCACGGCGTTGGCCCCCATCTCCTGTATCAGGTCGAGGTCTTGCTCTAAATGTTCTATGCTCACGGCGTTGCCCAGGCCCAGACGGTCCTGCGTGGCGATCACGCCGCGGAGCCTGTAAGGCTTGCCGTTGAGGATGAATCCGCGGTTGGTGTCGAAGTTGAACGTACGTATGCCGAGCGGCACGGCCACGGAGTCGGGTGCGGCGGTGCCGTCGAATATCTTGACCCACGCGGTGTAGAGATGGGGATTACGCGTACCGTCCCAGAACACAGGTTTGTCGATGGTGAAGGGGAGGATAGCTGTAACACGGCCCGAATTGTCGAGACGCGCTACGGTTTCGGTTACCACTGCCGTATCCTTACCCGCACCCATCACGCAGAGGCGCAGCGATACATTCCTGTCCTTGCGCCCTGTGATCTTCACCACGGCGTCATACTCCGCTTTCCCAGCTTCGATCTTGCGCTGGCGCATGTAAAGGCCGTTAGCACCATAGTCGTCGGGAGCTACGTGTGCACCCGGGCAGGCTATCACCTCCACATCGCGGAACAGGCCGCCGTAGACGTTCATTGTGCCCCCGGTGGGGAGGATATCCATAGTAGGGGCGTTATTGACCACAAAAAGTATGGCGTTGCGTTCCCCGAAGCGTATCTGCTTGGTGATTTCTATCGTGAATGCCGTGTATCCACCCCTGTGGCTGCCAGCGAACAGACCGTTGATGAAGACGTCGACGGCCGAATTGGCCCCGTAGCTCTTGAGGTATATCCTTTGGCCGTTCCACGCCTGGGGTACGAGGATGTTCCTCACATAGTTGCCCGAGCCCCGGTAGTAGTCGCGGCCCTGGGTGGTGGCGTCGCGATTCCAGGTGTGGGGCAGGTTGACGGTCATGGCCTTCTCGCGCCCTTCGGAGAGGGTGTAGAACCTCCAGCCCTCGTTTATGCGGACGACTTCCCTTGCCCCAACTGAAGAGGCAGCCGCTAAGGCTACTATAATTATGGACAACAGCTTATTCATAGTAATATTTTTAACCCTCAAAATTAATTATTTTTTGGGAATGACGCACTATCCGTGCCCCGCCGCTTGCCCTATGGGAGTAATTCACGCCCTAATTTCGCCCGTTCACTCATTTTATTACCTTTACAGAAGACAGGATACACCTCGGCATAACGCGAATAAATTCGGTTATGCTCTCGGCTTTCACTATCTTTGCCCCGCGCGTACCGTGAGCCTCACCCCGTATCGCAAATTTTTTCTTGCGATTTTTTATTTGTTTGCGTAATTTGCTTCGATTTATAACGAAAATACAGCTCCTCACTCCCGCAATAATGAAACCAAAAACCTTCTTCGGCCACCCCTCGTCGCTCTCGACTCTTTTCGCCACCGAGTTCTGGGAACGCTTCAGCTACTACGGCATGCGCGCTATGCTCACCCTATACCTCACCGCCACCCTCATCGACGGCGGTTTCGGTATGGACATGCGCGACGCCACGGCCATATACGGCATCTTCACCGCCCTGGTCTATATCACCCCCATCTTTGGCGGCCTGATCGCCGACAAAATACTGGGCCAACGTGTCTGCGTCTATATCGGTGCGCTGACCATGGCCGTGGGTCAGTTCGCCCTCGCCAGCACCCATTTCATGGGAACGGATGCCCCGATGAGGGAATTCGCCCTATACCTCGGCCTCGGGGTGCTTATTGCGGGTAACGGGTTCTTCAAGTCGAGTATATCCACCATGGTGGGGCAGATATACCCCGCTAACGATCCTCGCCGTGACGGTGGCTTCACGATATTTTACATGGGTATCAACGCCGGGGCTTTCGTTTCTCCACTCATAGCCGGAGGCCTTGGCGAGAAGGTAGGCTGGGGCTGGGGATTCTTAGCCGCGGGTATCGGCATGCTTGTGGGTACGGTTTGGTTCTACTTGCGCCGCCGCTCGATATACCGCGAGGAGGATGGCCGCCGCTACGGGGTGGGGCTGCCGCCGAATATGGATCCTGATAAAGAGCTATTCCTCGACTACCGTCGCGCGCTCCGCCGCGTCGTTCTTTGGACCCTGGGTACGCTTCTGTTAGCTTCCTCTATCACGGGTATAGTCTATACTGTCGATCCGACGATAATGAGCTACGTGTACTGGATCATAGGCCTCGGTGCCTTGGGCTATATTTTCTACACCATCATCACGGGCACCCGGGGGAAGACCGAGTGGAGCAGAGTGCTGGTCATATTCACCTTATCATTCTTCGTGATACTCTTCTGGGCTGGCTTCGAACAGGCGGGCACCTCGTTCAACTACTTCGCCCGCGACAATACCGACCGTGTGCTGTTCGGCTGGGAACTCCCGGCCACATGGCTCCAAACTATAAATTCCACGTTCATTCTTGTCCTAGCGCCGGTATTCACCTTTATGTGGACTTACCTCAGCCGCGTGGGACGCAATATCTCGACCCCATTCAAATTTTTCATCGGGCTGTTACTGCTTTCCGTGAGCTTCTTCCTGATGTCGGCGGCCTACAATATCTCGGTCAACGGCTCGGGCGACGTGGTGAAGGTATCGATGCTGTGGCTTGTGGGGGTTTACGTGCTCCAAACCATGGGTGAGCTGTGTCTGTCGCCCATAGGGCTGTCGATGGTCACCAAACTCTCTCCGCCCAAGATCGTGACGGTGATGATGGGCGTGTGGATGATGGCTTCGGCTGTGGGCAACTTCGTGGCCCAGAAGATGGAGCAGGTGGCCGAGGCTATCGCGCCCCAGACCGATATGTTCACATTCATTGCCTGGCAGTCGCTTGCGGCGGCCTTACTGTTGCTATGCCTGGTGCCGTTCCTGCGCAGGGCCATGAAGGGAGTGAATTAATAAAATCTCTTATCCCCGCTCGCGGTAAAAAAGAATTGCATCGCGTATGCGATACTCATCCGGGCGGCTCGCACCTCCGGTGCGACCCCCGCAGCCGCCCGGATGAAAGCGCCTTGGCAAATCCATACGGGGCGCAGAGCCGGGAAAGATCCCGGGAAGCCTTATCCCAATTAATTTTCGTAAATTTGTAAAATCTCCTATTCCGCACACAATGAACACTCTCGATATAATACTCTTAATACCCCTTGCCTACGCCTTCTACCGCGGATGTAAGGAGGGCGTGGTGCTGCAATTCGGCGGCATCGTGGCCCTGATTATCGGCGTTTACTTGGCTTTCCGCTGGTGCGGGGGAGTGGCCAGGTGGCTGGGAATGGAGGGCGTCGTGGGTGACGTGACGGGATTCCTGCTTATAGTCGTGGGGATCATACTCCTTATCGCCGTCATTGGGCGATTGTTGCGGGGGTTGTTCAAGGTGTCGGGCTTGGGGATGTTCGACCAGGTCGGCGGCGGACTCCTGGCCATAATCAAGATGAGCCTTATCCTCAGCGCCCTTATGAGTGCCTTTATCTCGCTTAACCACAGCAAGAAATGGGTCTACGAGGGTACTATCGCCGAGTCCAAGGTCTACCCCCCGATGAGGGCTATGGCCGCCATCGTATTCCCATATCTCGAGGAGGCGTGGGGCGAAGTGTACAAGCATATCGAGAGTAATTTCAACCATAGCAAGGACAAGAAGGATGAGTAACCTCCGCTCGGGAATAGTGACCAAGGCCACGGGAAGCAACTACGCCGTGGACCTCGACAGCGGCGGTTCTGTCTCATGCCGCATACGTGGGCGGGTGCGCCTCAAGGGCGCGCGCTCCACGAGCCCCGTGGTGGTGGGCGACAGGGTGGTCGTTGATTTCACCCCCGGCGAGGGATGGATTACCGAGATAGCCCCCCGCGAGAACTACATCATCCGCCGCGCCTCCAACCTTTCCAAGGAGTCGCACATCATCGCCGCCAATATATCGCAGGCTTTTTTGGTCGTGTCGCTCGCCGCGCCGCGTACCAGTTGCGAGTTCATCGACCGCTTCCTGGTGACCGCCGGGGCCTACCATATCCCCGCCGTCATACTTATCAACAAGAGCGACCTCCACACGGGCGAACTGGCCGTCGAAGCGGAGGAATTTCGCCGTATCTACGAGGCGGCGGGATACGAAGTGGTTGAAGTTTCGGCCCTCACGGGCCTGGGGGTGGAAGCCCTGAGAGAGAGGATAGCCGGCAGGGTGACGCTCTTTTCCGGTAATTCGGGCGTTGGGAAGTCGTCGCTTATCAAGGCGCTCTACCCATTGTTGGATATCCGCACCGGCGACATATCCGATTCGCACGGCAAGGGCAGGCACACCACCACCTTTTCGGAGATGTTTCCCGTGGATGGCGGCGGATATATCATCGACTCGCCCGGGGTCAAAGGTTTCGGCCTTATCGACATCGACAGCGCCGAGGTGGGCCGCTACTTTCCCGAGATATTCGCCCTGTCCAAAGAGTGTCAGTACAACAACTGCACCCACACCCATGAGCCCTCCTGCGCTGTGCGCGACGCTGCCGAACGGGGCGAGCTGAGCGAAACGAGGTACATCAGCTATCTCAAACTGCTGGAAGATGACACGAAATACAGATAATATTCCCACAACCTCCGACCTTACCCGCAAGATCGAATACCTGCGCGGGTTCGCGCTCGAGAAACGCTACGAGGTATTGCTCCGGGCGTTGGAGGATCGTACCCGCTACGTCACCGTCTGCGCCGAGAACACGTTCCACCCGCAGAACGCCAGTGCTCTGGTGCGTAGTTGCGAGGCGTTCGGGGTGCAGGAGATGCACACGGTGGAGACCCTCTGTAAATTCTCGCCCTCGGTGCGTATAGTGCGGGGGACGGACAAATGGATCGATATACGAAAGCACCCTGACACCTCTTCGCTTATCGGCTCGCTGCGTAAGCGCGGCTACCGTATAATAGCCACCTCACCCCACGAGGGCGATTTCACGCCGGAAACGTTCGACGTGGCCTCAGGGCCCTTCGCCCTGTTTTTCGGTACGGAGCACGAGGGTATCAGCCGCGAGGTGGAGGAACAGGCCGACGGCTTTATCCGCATCCCCATGTACGGCATGGTCGAGAGCCTCAACGTATCGGCCTCGGCGGCAATACTGCTCTACACGCTGGTGACCCGCCTTCGCGCCGAGAGTGTTGAATACGGCCTGTCGCAGGGAGAGAAGGATGAAATATTGTTCAAGTGGCTGCGCAACTCCGTGCGCGATGCTGATAATATCCTGCGCAGGGGAGAATTTTAGGTATATTTGAATAGATAATAACTATAGCGTCCAAAGGACGCTTACGAACCCCGCATCTGAAGATTTACGCCCGGACGAACGGCGAGGGAATCCGTATGAAAACGCGGATTGTCCGACGCTCGTTAGGCAAACTTGCATAGCAACGTTTGACTAAAAGGAGGAGTTCTGCGTTTTAGGATGGAGGAGCCGTGAGTCAGGAAATCTTCATCGGCGGGGCGCATTTTGGTCAGCACCTTTTGTGCGCTCAAAAGGTGCGAAAGAGAATCGTAAGGTAATGATTGAGTCACTGTCTGTGACTTCTATCCCTGCACCAACAGATTACACCCTCTAATCTCACTGTTATCCATGCGCCCAACAATGGAGAACGAGCCGTCGGCCCCGATGGAGCAGAGGTCCTGGGTCTGGATAAAGGCGCAGGAATTAAGATTGCCCAGGTCTATTATATTCATACCTCCGGTACGTCCGGGAGGGAGTATCTCCGCGGGATCGTAAGTGTCGCGCGCCATGACCCTCACCCACACCGGCGAGCGGAACACTCCACCGCCGCGAGAGTAGGCCTGCGACGACATCTCGGCCATACCGAACTCAGAATGTATGGCTTCCACGTTGAATGCATGGCAAAGTATCCGGTGGAACTCCTGTTTTGTTATCTCCTCGCGGCGGCCTTTCATTCCGCCCGTTTCCATTATTATCGTGTCGGAGAGGTCGGTCGGCATCTTCTCTGCCAGGTCCCACAGGGCGTAGCTTACCCCCAGGATTATCTTCGGCCCACGGTGCTCCTTTACCCGGCGTATCAATCTCTCGAAATCGTCAAGAAAGAAGCCGCCGCTGCCGTAACGCTGTATTAGCCTGTCGACCATGTATATAAGTGACGACCCTTCGCGTTCGAGGTATCCGGGCAGCAGGGCGAATATCGCGGGCTTACCGTCCCCCTCCACTCCGCCGAATCCCTCCGACCCAGCGCCGTAGAACATCTTGAACGAGGCGGTAAAGCACCGCTCGTATTCCGCAAGCGAGCGCATGAAATGGCGCGAGGGGACGCTTCCTGTAGTGGAACTACTGGTAAATATTTTTTCGGGCGGAGTAGGGCCGCCGCACCATACCTCCCTGCTTTTAAAGAGCGATACAGGCATGAACGGTATATCCTCCAAACGCTGCACACCTCCAGGATCCACCCCCAGGGCCCCGATAAAATCGCGGTACGGCGGGCACATCGCGGCCTGAAAACGAAACAGTTCAAAAGCCGTGCTTTCAAACTGTTCCGGAGACGCTATGGACACTATCCGGTCGATGTCCGGCTGTGAGGTAACACCCTTCATTTTTAAAGTCCCGTTACCTTACACGGTCATTATATCGGCTTCCTTGGCGGCTAATAGTTCGTCCACTTTCTTGTTGTACTTGTCGATAAGCTTCTGGGCGCTCTCTTCGCCGTCCTTGCTAACGTCCTCGGGCATACCGTCCTTCACAGCCTTTTTAAAGGCTTCCACGGCGTCGCGGCGGGCATTACGCATGCTCACGCGGGCATCCTCGCAGTCGCTTTTGGCCTGCTTTACCAGCTCCTTACGCCTCTCCTCGGTGAGGGGAGGAATGGTGAGGCGGATATGCTCGCCGTTGTTCGAGGGGGTGAGGCCTATGTTCGACACGAGTATAGCCTTTTCGATCACGGGTATCATACCCTTTTCCCACGGCTGTACCAGCACGGTACGGGCATCTGGCACGGTCACGCTGGCCACCTGAGCGATGGGAGTTGCATTACCGTAATAGTCCACCATCACGCTGTTGAGCAGGTTGGTGCTGGCCTTACCGGCGCGAATCGACATGAGGGCTTCGTTGAGGTGTTCTATGGCGCGCTCCATCTTCTGTTTGGCCGCGTCGAGAATAGTATTCGAATCTACCATGATATTATATGTTTTAGTTTGTTCTTAGTTATGCACCAGCGTACCTATCTTTTCTCCCGAAAGCACCTTTTTTAGATTGCCGGGTGTGTCCATGTCGAACACCATCACGGAGAGGTTGTTTTCCTTACACATAGTGAAGGCCGTGAGGTCCATCACCTTAAGATTGCGGGAATACACTTCGTCGAATGTTATAGCGTCGAACTTGGTGGCCTTGGGATTCTTCTCAGGATCGTCGGTGTAGACGCCGTCCACCCTCGTGCCCTTGAGCATCACCTCGGCCTCGATCTCCACTCCGCGCAGGGCAGAGGCGGTGTCGGTGGTGAAGTAGGGGTTGCCCGTACCTCCAGCGATGATCACCACCGTTCCCTTTTCGAGAAGTTCAATAGCCTTGCTTTTGGCGTAAAGTTCGCCCACGGGCTCCATGCGAATGGAGGTTAGCACCTTGCACGGTGTGCCGATACTTTCGAGGGCCGACTGCAGGGCCAGGGAGTTGATCACGGTGGCGAGCATGCCCATCTGGTCGCCCTTCACGCGGTCGAAGCCTTTTTTCGTGCCACTCAGGCCTCGGAATATGTTGCCGCCGCCGATCACGATTCCTACCTGCACGCCTGCGGCTACGGCCTCGGTGATCTGGCGGGCGTACTCCTCGAGCACTGTTTCCGATATGCCGTACTTGCCGCCGCCCATCAGCGACTCGCCGCTGAGCTTGAGCAACACTCTCTTGTATTTGGGTTTGAACATGGTTGTCAATATGTTGTTGTATTTGAATCTGTAAAACTTACATTACTTAATGTTTTCCATAAGCTGCATCAGCTCGTCGATCTTGGGCGTGAGGATTATCTCCGTGCGGCGGTTCTTCTGGCGCGCTTCGGAAGTGTTGGCCTTGTCCACAGGGAGCGACTCGCCGCGCCCGGCAGCTATGATGCGTTCGGGAGCTATCTTATTATTTTCCAGCAGGAGGCGGGTCACGGTGGTGGCACGCTTGGTGCTGAGGTCGAGGTTGTCCCTGAGGTTGCCGTTGGGCTTGTAGGGGACGTTGTCGGTGTGGCCTTCGACCATAACGTTGATGTCGGGGTTCTGCGCCAGGACATTGGAGAGATCCTTCACGGCGGCCGCACCCTTGGGATCTATGTCGAAGCTGCCCGAGCGGAACAGGAGCTTGTCGTCCATCGACACGTACACCTTGCCGTCGCGAGTGGATATCGACAGGCCCTTGCCCTCGAAGCCCACCAGGGCGTCGGTCACCTTCTTGCGTATGTTCTCTATGGCCTGCTCGCGGCTGCGCAACAGGGCCTCGAGCTCCACAACCCTGCGTGAACGTTCGTTAAGCTCGTTCTGGCTCTGCTCGATCTGGCGAAGCATGCGGGCGCTCTCGGCCGAGCCGTCGGAGAGCATCTGCTGGTAACGGGTCTGCATCTCGGCGATCTTGGCGCTGAGGAACAGGTTGTCGTTATACAGGCGGGTAGTGTCGCGTATCAGGGCTTCCTTCTCGGCGGTCAGGTTGGCCTTGTCCGTCGATAGCTGCTCGATGCGTTTGTTCGCTGCTCCGAGCTCGCCTTCGAGGCGCATGGCGTCGGCGCGCGAGGCGTTGTATTTCTTGGTGGGTACGCAGGCCGTGACCAACGCGAGGGATACTATCAGGATTATTCTTTTCATGTCGTAGTTCTTGGTTATACTTCTTGTATTCACTGCCTCCGGCCTCTTGGGATCGGAACTCACGAGTTCCGCACGAAGGTACGTTTTTTTTTTGAATTAGCTGTATATTTGACGACCTTTGAGCTATCTTTGCGGACAAAGAACCACTCATGCATAAACGGAAATATAAATATCTCCCCAAAATAGATTCTCCTGCCGATCTCAAAAAATTGAGTGGTAGCGAGTTGCATGAGTATTGCGGCGAGTTGAGGCGCTTTATTATCGAGGCGCTCTCGTCCAATCCGGGCCATCTGGGAGCGAGCCTGGGTGTGGTGGAGCTGACCGCCGCCATCCATTATGTGTTCAACACTCCCGACGATAAGCTGATCTGGGACGTGGGCCACCAGGCCTACGCCCACAAGATAATCACCGGCCGCCGCGACCGCTTCGCGACCAACCGTTGCCTGGGTGGTATCAGCGGTTTCCCCTCGATGGCCGAAAGCCCCTACGACGCCTTCGGCGGGGGCCATGCCTCCAACTCTATCTCCGCTGCGCTGGGTATAGCCGCCGCCTCGGAGATGAAAGGTGAAAAAAGGGATGTGGTAGTCGTCATCGGCGACGGGGCCATGAGCGGAGGCCTCGCGTTCGAGGGGCTGAACAACGCCGGGGCTATGAATACCAACCTGCTTGTCATACTCAACGACAATAAGATATCCATCGACTCCAACGTGGGTGCGATGAAAGAATACCTCTTGAAGATCACCACCTCCCGTCGCTACAACGAGTTCAAGATGAAGCTGTGGACGGCCATGAGGCGCACGCCGCGTCTAAGGAGTGCCGTGCAGAAGGCGGGTAACGCCATGAAGCTGGGCTTCCTGCAGCAGAGCAACCTCTTCGAGAGTCTTAACTTCAGGTATTTCGGCCCGGTCGACGGCCACGACGTGAAGAATTTGACGCGCGTCCTGCAATCCCTGCGCGATATTCCCGGTCCTAAACTGTTGCATGTGCTGACGGTAAAGGGCAAGGGCTACAAGCCTGCCGAGCAGTCGCAGTCGATATGGCACGCCCCGGGCAAGTTCAACCCCGATACGGGCGAGCGTATAGTCTCGCGCGACCCCTCACGCCCCCCGCGCTACCAGGACGTGTTCGGCGAAACGCTGCTCGAACTGGCCGAGGCCAACGACCGTATCGTCGGTATCACCCCCGCGATGCCTACGGGGTCGTCGCTCAACATAATGATGGAGAAAATGCCCCACAGGTGCTTTGACGTGGGTATCGCCGAGGGCCATGCCGTGACTTTCTCGGCGGGCCTGGCGGCTCAGGGCATGGTGCCGTTCTGCGCCATCTACTCTACTTTCATGCAGAGGGCTTACGACAATGTGATACACGACGCGGCCCTGCAGTCGCTCCACGTGGTGCTGTGCCTTGACAGGGCCGGCCTTGTGGGCGAGGACGGAGCGACCCATCACGGGGCGTTCGATATAGCTTATATGAGGCCCATCCCCGGGCTTGTGATAGCCTCGCCGATGAACGAACGCGAGTTGCGTAATATGATGTACACGGCCCAGGCCGTAGAGGCCACGCACGTGATACGCTATCCGCGCGGTGGCGGTGTTATGACCGATTGGCGTGGTGAGATGGAACTCCTGCCCATAGGCAAGGGGCGCATGCTGAGGGAGGGTGGCGATATAGCCGTGATCTCTTTCGGCCCGGTGGGTAACTTCGTGGCCGAGGCCCTCGACAGGGCCGGGAAGGAGGGTGTCAAAGCCGCCCATGCCGACCTGCGCTATGTGAAGCCCTTAGATGAGGAATTACTCCACGAGATAGGCAAGAAATACCGCAAGGTAATCACCGTTGAGGATGGAGTGGTCAAGGGAGGCGTTGGCTCCGCGGTATTGGACTTCTTCAACGCCAACGGCTATCCCGCCGAGGTGCGTATGCTCGGTATACCCGACGAATTCGTGACCCATGGCTCGCCCGCGCAACTCTATGCCCTGTGCGGTTACGATGCCGAGGCGATATATAACAGAGTGATGGAGTGGGCGGGAGAGAGCGACAAGGCTCCGGAAAATAATCTCTAATCTTTCAAAGGACTCCCGTCGTACGATGAAAGAAAATTCAGACTACAGCAAATATTCGTTCTGGTTCACGGTGCTGGTGGCGGCGCTGATGCTGGGTGTGTCGCAGATCCCTGGCTTCAGGCTTGGCGGCGTGGCCTTCAAGCGGGCCAATATCGTCTCCGATGTGGTGGATATGGGTTCCGACAGCACCGAGGTAGTCACAGACGCCAAGTTAGACATAGATACGTCGTTCCTCCTGGGCGTGGTGCTTCCCGTGCCGGGCGGCGACAGCCTTGCCTTTGGGAGCGTGTCGGATGTGAAGATGCATGAGTGGGATATAGTGTCGCAAACCGTGACCCAAAGTTCCGTCAGCGGTAAGCCCGTCGACCTCTCCGCAGGGCTCGATTCGGCGGAAACCGATCCCGCGCTGAGCAGTACACATGGGCACGTTGTGGCCATAGAGAACTTTGAGGAGCCTACCATGGTCAAAGGCCACGGTATGAGCCATTTTTACAATGCGATGAGCCGTCACGGGGCGCTGGGGCGTCCGTTGCGCATAGCGGTGTGCGGCGACTCGTTTACAGAAAGCGATATCTTGAGCGTCGATATACGTTCGATGCTACAGGATATGCTGGGGGGCAGGGGCGTGGGTTTCGTGCCGTTCGCTTCGCCGGTGGCACAGAATAGGGCCTCGGTCAAGCACTCTTTCTCAGGGTGGAATACCGACGACATACGTAATCTCAAGGGTATGGACGAGGGGCGCAAGAAGCGCTTCTTCCTCTCGGGAGTGGTGGGCCGTCCTGAGGAGGGGGCCACGGTGTCCATTGCGGGCACCACGTTCCGCAAACATATCAAGAGTAGCCCGGTGGTCAAGCTGCTGTTCGTCAACGAGGGCCATACGCGCATCGACGTGCTAGTCAACGACTCAATCCGCCAGACTTTCACTCCCCAACCCGACCCTGAGATACAGCAAATAGCCGTGAGCGGCGGGGACATATCCTCGCTCTCGATGACCTTCACGAATACCGCCGGCTTCTATGGTTATGGCGTGGTGATGGAGAGTGAGGGCGGGGTTATCGTCGACAGCTATTCCGTGAGGGGTAACAGCGGTTTCGCCCTTATGTCAACCAATGCCGACATCAATCGCCGTATGGGCGTGATCATGCCCTACGACCTTATAATTCTCCAGTACGGGCTTAATGTGATGAACGCCGGGACTATGGAATACAGCTCCTACCGCCGCCATTTCGCCAATGTGATAGAGTTCGTCAAGAGGTGTTTTCCGCAGAGCAGCGTCCTGGTAATGAGTGTGAGCGACCGCAGCGTGCAGAAGGAGGGACAGTTCGTTACTATGCCTGCCGTGGCGGGTATGATCACCGCACAGAGAGCGGCGGCCAAGCAGAGCGGCGTGGCCTTCTGGAATATGTTCGAGGGTATGGGAGGATCGGGCAGTATGGTGAGGTTTGTGGAGAAAAAATGGGCCGCCAAGGATTATACCCATATAGGATATTCGGGAGGTAAATATATAGCCCGAAAGTTTGTTGACGCTCTGGTTGTCGGGTGCGGAAACTGGGCGAAAGCGGTTCCTGCGTATGAAATTCCGGTGCAGATACCTGTCGATGCGGCGGGCGTCGTTCCTTCCGGAGAGGTTCCTGCTACTGAGGCTCCTGATGCAGGTGCAGGTGCTGCGGTTAAGCCGGTAGCGGCCAATAATAGCGTTAACGATAAAACCCGTCACGGCTCGATTGCGAGCCCAACCGTAGCCTCGCGATGATAAGGACGGCGGGGCGAAATAGGGGCGGCGCACCGGCGTCGACCGATGCAGGGGCGCAGGTTATTGCCGTGCGGCGGCTGGGAACTGCCCCCGGGGTGTTATGCGGCCTTCTCGCCGCAGCGATGCTGATATTCCCTGCGGTATCGCCGGCCTCCGTTCCCGAATTCGTCAACCTTTCCTCCAACCACATAACCTCCTCCGACTCCGTGCGTATGGCCGTGAGGCGCGGTGTCGAGCAGGCCGTGCGCGAAGAGCGACCTTTTACCATACTCCATATAGGCGACTCGCACCTCCAGGCCGGGTATTTCACCGGCGTGGTGCGAGACAGCCTCCAATCACTTATGGGCAGTGCGGGCAGGGGATTCGTCGCGCCGCTGTCGATAGCCGGTAGCAACCAGCCCGCCGACTACCGCATAAGCTCCCCGGAGGACTGGACCTCGCGGCGCGCTTCGCTCGGCGGAACTACCGAAGCGGGTCTTGGCGGATACACTATCACCCGCACGGGCGGCGATTCCACACTACACTTCTTCATCTCCTCACGCGGCAGGGAGTTCGACAGGGTGAGGGTATTCCTTCATCCCGAGGCCCCGGCCCTCGAAGCCCCCGAAGAGTTGTCCGGAGGCATAAGTTGCCCGCAGGAGGGGGGAGTGCTCGATATTTTCCTGTCGCGTCCCACCGATACGCTCACGCTCACGGGCCGCCTCACGCCGCAGTACCCCAGGGGTGAATACTACGGCTTCTCGCTCGAGAGGGACTGCACTGGATTGTTATACCACGTGGTGGGGGTCAACGGCATGAACTGCAACCACCTGCTTAATAACCGCGCGATAATAGACAATAGCGACGCCTTCACTCCCGACGTGGTGATAGTGTCGCTGGGGACCAATGAATCGTGCGGGGGTAACTTCAATCCTGACTACCTCCGCGCCCGTTTTCGCGCGATATTGGAGAGAATCAAAGTCCGTAATCCGGGGACGGTGATAGTGCTGACCACCCCGATGGAGTTCGCGCGCCGGTACCGTTACAAAGGCAGAACGCGCTACGCCGTCAATCCCAATGTGGCTCGTACGAGGAGTATGATAATATCCCTGGGCGAAGAGTGCGGCGTGCCGGTATGGGATTTTTATTCCGTTGCGGGCGGCCCCGGAGCCAACGCGCGGTGGAATACGGCCGGTCTTGTGCGCCCCGACAGGCTTCACCTCGATGTCGACGGCTATGAGCTTCAGGGGAGACTGTTTTTCAGGGCGTTGGCCGAATTTATGGACCTACGGGGCATCGGCTCCGAGCGGATGGCCGCGGCGGTTGCCAAATAGTCTGCCAAGGCGTATGGACGGGCGGTTGTGCCGTATCACGAAAAATATTCGTAGCTTCGCGTAAAATTTGACAGGCCTTCCCCCTGTCACGCATAGAACAAATTATTATGCCTGCGGCTATCGACACTTCACTTTTCCTTTGGATCAACGGCGATTGGGGATGTTTCTTCGACAGCTTCTTCTGGATCATGTCGGGCAAGCTGACCTGGGCGCCGCTTTACGCCCTCATAATATGGGTTATGTACAGGCGTTTCGGCCTGCGGGCGACCTCGCTATTGGTATTGGGCGCGGTGGTTGCCGTGGTGTTTTCGGACCAGGTGGCGAGACTATTCAAACACCATTTCGATATAGGCTCCCTGCACTATACCCCCCGTCTGCGCCCCACGCACACGCCCGAGCTTGCGGGCCTCGTGCATACGGTGAACGACTACAAAGGCGGGCTTTATGGCACGGTGTCGGCCCACGCGGCCACCACGGCGGCCATGTGCGTCTACTTTTGCCTTATTTTACGCAGGCGGGTATGGTACGCGTTGCTGCCGGTATGGGTTTTGCTGGTAATCGTGAGCAGGATATATCTGGGAGTGCATTATCCCCTCGACATATTCTATGGGCTCCTGTTGGGCGTGGCAGTGGGATTGGGTTTGTATTACGCCTTTGCGAGAAGGGTAGTGGGTGGGGCGGCGGCAAAAAGTGCCGATTTGTAGTAATTCAAAAATAGATAAGTTTATACAACTATGATACTTGCCGAACGTTCATTGGCCGTTGGCTACTGGCTCCGCCTCCGCAGGGGATGGCTACCGTTTGTGATAGTCGTGGCGGCGGTGGTGGCGCTGTTCCTCGCCCGCCCGTTTTCGCTTATACATAACTCGTGGATGCTCAACGTGTTCTGCCTGATTATCTCGTGTGCCGGTATCGCGTTACGCGTATTCACTGTGGGGCAGCTTTCCCGCGAGAGTTACGAACGAGGCGATCCGGAGCCTGAATATATGATGTGGTTCGATACCACGGGAATTTACTCCGTTATGCGCCACCCGCTGCATACGGGGCGTTTTCTGATGTGGTTGGGGCTGATACTTTATGTGGGTGTGGGATGGTTTATGGTGGGCGCGACAGTGCTTTATGTAGCCTGTTACGAGAAGATCATGATCGCTGAGGAGGACTACCGCATCCGCCGCATAGGGGAGAAGTACGCCGAGTGGTGCAGGACGACCAGCGCCGTGTGGCCGAGGCTGTCGAACTGGATGCCTTCGCCCTATAAGCCGCAGATATTACAGGCCGCGAGGGTCGAGAGTAACGGTATATTGGGCCTCGCGCTGTCTTTCGTCGTGATAGACGTCATGAAGAATATGAGCTACAGTTTCGAATTCAAGGTGACCCCCTTCTGGTTGGCGGTGCTGATCGCGGTTCTGCTGTTCGTATTCGTGGTGAAGGTGATATTGCGGGGCGGAGGTAATCCGAATGGCGGCGGGCAAGGTGCGGTAGAGTAACCCGGTTTGCAGAATGATATCGGCGGCCTGTGCAAACGCACAGGCCGCTTGTTTATGGCTGGTGTAATTGTTATTCAAAAGACTATCGTACCTTTTGTGCGTGCAAAAGGTGCGAAGATAGTTTTATCTCCTAGTTGTATCTTCTGTCCTCTACTTTTGGCATCGCCCCAAAAGTAGCAAAAGGTCTAGCCGCGTCTTCTGCCGGGGTCTCTTCCGGGAGCTTCCCTCGTTACACGATAACTGAGGGTGATCTCCCTCACGAGACCTCCTCCCGGCATAAGCCCGAAGCGGCATTCACACGAGGCTTACGCCTCGTTATAGCATCACAGTGTGCTGATATTCAGTACAAAGACAATGCGGCCGGAACATTAGTTCCGGCCGCACAATTATTTCAGCGTCACATTTTTATTTACTCCTATCCGTGTGCCGGGAGGCGCCCGTCACCACCTCCAGATCATCCCAAAACCCGGGATACGACTTGTTGACGGCGTCGCTGTCGTGGATGGTAACGCTACCGTCCGACACGGTGGCGGCTACGGCGGCGGCCATGGCTATACGGTGGTCGTTGTGGCTATCCACTTCGGCCGAGCGGATATCGCCGCCCGTTATTTTCATTACATCCTTCTCCGAAATATCCACCTCTATGCCCATCGCCTCGAACGTGGCGGCGATGGTGCGGGCGCGGTCACTCTCCTTGAAAGTGAGGCGTTCCGTGCCGCGGATTATCGACTCCCCGTAACAGCACGAGGCCAGCAAGGCCAGGGCAGGGAAGAGGTCGGGGCAGTGCGTGGCATCGAATTCGAAGGCATTTAGCTCCCTGCGCCGTACAGTCACCGAACGGTAGGTGGTGGTCACCTCAGCTCCTGCCAGCGACAGGGCGCCCAGTATGGCCACGTCGGCCTGCGAGGAGGATATGTTGAGGTTATGCATGGTGATCTCCTCGCCGATGGCCCCGCCCACCAGGAGACATGAGGCTCCGCTCC
Organism: Rikenellaceae bacterium; assembly: GCA_031553875.1. GTDB lineage: Bacteria > Bacteroidota > Bacteroidia > Bacteroidales > Rikenellaceae > JAVBKU01. The sequence continues at coordinate 17,610 of JAVBKU010000003.1, forward strand.
AGTCGCCCTCGACGTTGTAGGTTATGGGATGGTATTTCTGCCCGCCGCAGATGTAGAAGTCGGCGTGTTTTTCGTGGCGTATATCTATGCCGAACGCCCTCACCACCTCGATGGTCATATCCACATAGGGAATACTTTTGAGGTTGGGCACATGGAGCGTGCTGTCTTCCGGAGCCAGCGGCAGGGACATCAGCAGTCCCGATATGAACTGCGAACTGAGCGATCCGTCGGCTGTTATCTCGCCGCCGCGCATCGGGCCCTTGACTTTAAGGGGGAGGTAGCCTCCTTTGGATTTTATCTCCACGCCCAGCTCCCGCAGGGGGGCTTCGATCATGTCGATGGGGCGTTTGAGGATAGAGCCGTGGCCTGTGATGGTGACCTCCCTGTCGAGCAGCGAAGCTATGGGGGTGAAAAGCCTTGTGGCCAGACCCGATTCGCCTATGTCGACCGATGTCCCTTTGGGGTTGAGGCCGCCGCGCACCCGGTACTGGTCGCCCTCACACTCCACCTCCGCGCCAAGGCTCTCGACCACTCCGCGCGCCGCGTCGGTGTCGTTACATCCCGACATCCCCGTGAGCGTTGTCTCGCCATTGCACAGGAGCGCCGCGGCCAGCGCCCTCTGGGCGTAGCTCTTGGAGGCCGGGGCGTTGACAGTGCCCCGTATGGGTTTGCGGTGTATGGTTTTGTCCATGGTCGGAAATGGGCAGGGGATTATCGAAGTTTGAAATCCTGCCCTAAGTATACCTTGCGCACCATCTCGTCGTTGGCAAGGTCTTCGGCCGAGCCGGCCTTGAGTATCTTACCCTCGAAAAGGAGGTATGTGCGGTCGGTGATGGTGAGTGTTTCGTGTACGTTGTGGTCGGTGATGATAACGCCGATATTCTTGCTCTTGAGCGTGCCGACGATACTCTGGATATCCTCCACGGCTATGGGGTCTACCCCCGCGAAAGGTTCGTCAAGGAGAATAAACTTGGGGTTGATGGCCACGGCGCGCGCTATCTCCGTACGGCGGCGTTCGCCCCCCGAGAGCTGAATGCCGAGGCTCTTACGCACCTTCTGCAGGCGGAATTCTTCGATAAGGGTTTCGAGCCTCTCGGTCTGGTACTCCTTGGAGAAGTCGGTCATCTGCAGCACGGCCTTGATGTTGTCCTCCACCGACAGGCGACGGAATACCGAAGCCTCCTGCGCCAGGTAGCCAACGCCCTTCTGGGCGCGGCGGTACACCGGCTCCTGGGTGAGCTCTATGTCGTCGAGGAATATCTGCCCCTCGTTGGGCTTTATGAGGCCCACGATCATGTAGAACGACGTGGTCTTACCCGCGCCGTTGGGGCCCAGCAGGCCGACGATCTCGCCCTGGTTGACCTCGATCGATACGTGGTCGACTACCGTGCGGGCTTTGTATCTCTTTACCAGATCTTTAGTGTATAGCTTCATGGTTTGCCGTTGTTGAAGGAGTGACCTTCTTGTAAGGGGATTATGCGAGACCCTCGCGCAGTATATCGTGGATGTGTATCATGCCGATATATTTCCCCTCTTCGAGGGCCACGAGCTGGGTGATCTTGTATTGTTCCATTACTTCGAACGCATCTATGGCGAGCACATCCGCCTCCACGGTCTTGGGGCCGACGGTCATGATGTCCTTAGCCTTTATCTTAGACATGTCGCCGCCCTTCTGGAGCATGCGGCGCAGGTCGCCGTCGGTGATTATGCCTGCCAGCTCGCCCTTGGAACCCATTACTGCGGTGGCGCCCAGGCGCTTGGAGGATATCTCCATGGTCACCTCGTCGAGCGACGCATCGAGGCCCACTCTCGGGCTGAGCGACAGGTCTACGAAATCGGCCACGCGCGAGTAGAGCCTCTTGCCCAAGGCTCCGCCGGGGTGGTACTTGGCGAAATCGTCGGAGGTGAAACCCTTGAGCTTCAGCAGGGTCATCGCCAGGGCGTCGCCCATTACAAGTTGCGCCGTGGTGCTGGTAGTGGGAGCGAGGTTGTTGGGACACGCCTCCGAGGGTACGAAAGTGTTGAGCACGAAGTCGGCCGCCTGGGCCAGGAACGACTCGCTGTTGCCCACCATAGCGATTATCTTGTTGCCCCGGCTCTTAATGAACGGAATCAATGCTTTGATTTCCGGTGTGTTACCGCTGTTGGACAGGCAAACTATTATGTCGCTCTCGCGGACTATGCCCAGGTCGCCGTGCATGGCGTCGGCGGCATGCATGAAAACGGCCGGTGTGCCTGTGGAATTCATTGTGGCGACTATTTTCGATGCTATAATGGCGCTTTTACCTATACCGGTGACTATCACCCTTCCCGAGACATTCATTATGGCGCTCACCGCGCCCACGAAATTATCGTCTATGAAACCCTCCAGGGCCTTTACTGCGTCTGCCTCCTCGCGTATTACGGATGCCGCGAAATCCTTTATATTTGTAGATTCTCTCAAAACAGAAAAATTTTATATACAAAGTTAGTCAAATTTCGAAATAAAGAATTATCTTTAGTTCATAATTTGTGAAAATAGAAAAGAGGCTTTAGAGGAAAGTATGGCAATTAAGGGTGATATTCCTTTGCATAAGTATCTGAAGGAATATTTCGGATTCGGTAGTTTTAAGGGTAATCAGGAGGCTATAATCTCCAATCTGTTAGAGGGTAATGATACGTTCGTCCTGATGCCTACGGGTGGCGGGAAGAGCCTTTGTTATCAGCTTCCCGCATTGATAATGGACGGGGTAGCTATCGTTATATCCCCCCTGATAGCCCTGATGAAGAACCAGGTCGACGCCATGCGTACCTTCAGCACGGAAGAGGGCGTGGCCCATTTCCTCAATTCCTCCCTCAATAAGGCGGCTATAAATAAGGTAAAGGAGGACGTGCTTTCCGGCAAGACCAAGCTCCTCTACTTCGCCCCCGAGAGCCTCACCAAGGAGGACAACGTGGCCTTCCTGCGCAAGATCAAGGTGTCGTTCTACGCCATCGACGAGGCCCACTGTATCTCTGAGTGGGGTCACGATTTCCGCCCTGAGTACCGCCGCATCCGTCCTATAATCAACGAAATAGGCCCCGCGCCGTTGATAGCCCTCACGGCTACAGCCACACCCAAGGTGCAGCTCGATATCCAGAAGAACCTGGGTATGGCGGCGGCCAGCGTGTTCAAGTCGTCGTTCAACCGTCCCAACCTCTACTACGAGATACGCCCCAAGACCAACGCTTCCACGGAGATAATCAAATACATCAAGAATAACTCCGGCAAGTCGGGCATTATCTACTGCCTCAGCCGCAAGAAGGTGGAGGAGTTGAGCGAGCTGCTCACGGCCAACGACATCAAGGTGGCTCCGTACCATGCGGGCATGGATGCCGCCACGAGGGCCGGCAACCAGGATAAATTCCTGATGGAGGAGGTCGACGTCATCGTGGCGACCATCGCCTTCGGCATGGGTATCGACAAGCCCGACGTGCGGTTCGTGATCCATTACGATATTCCCAAGAGCCTCGAGGGCTACTACCAGGAGACGGGCCGCGCCGGCCGCGACGGCGGCGAAGGGCATTGCATCGCTTTCTACAGCTACAAGGACATCCAGAAGCTGGAGAAGTTCATGCAGGGTAAGCCCGTGGCCGAGCAGGAGATAGGCAAGCTGTTGCTGTTAGAAACTGTGTCGTACGCCGAAAGTTCCATCTGCCGCCGGAAGACGCTGCTGCACTACTTCGGCGAGAACTACAAGCAGGACAACTGCTGCAACTGCGACAACTGCACCCATCCCCGCCCGCGCGTCGAGGCGAAGGAACAGATGGTGCTTATGCTCAAGGCTTTGAGGGCTGTGGGCGACAAGTTCAAGGCCGACTATATCGTCCACCTGCTCATCGGGCGCAATACGGCTCTGATCAAGTCATACAACCACCACAAGAGCGAATGGTTCGGCGTGGGGAGCGAGCACAACGACCGTTTCTGGGCCTCGGTAATACGCCAGGCGCTTATACTGGGCCTGATAGATAAGAATATAGAGAACTACGGCCTGCTGTCCATCAACAAGGCGGGCGAGAAATATATCGAACAACCGTTCTCGGTGATGATCGCCAAGGACCATGAGTACGACGACGCCGAGGGCGACGACGCCGTGGCCCAGCCTGTGGGCAAGGGCGCCGTGGCCGACGAGGAGCTATTCGGCATGCTCAAGGACTTGAGGAAGAAGGTGGCCCGCAAGCACGACCTGCCCCCGTTCGTTATTTTCCAGGACCCGTCGCTCGAGGATATGTCCATTCAGTACCCCATAACCTTCGAGGAGATGCAGAGTATCACCGGTGTGGGAGCGGGCAAGGCCAAGAAATTCGGTAAGGATTTCATCGACCTCATACGTGCCTATGTCGAGGAGAAGGAGATAATCCGCCCGCATGACCTGGTGGTCAAAAGCGTGGCCAACAAGAGTGCTAACAAGGTCTACATAATTCAGAGCATCGACCGTAAGATGGATTTTGAGGATATAGCCCGCGCCAAGGATATGGATTTCAGCGAGCTGTTGACCGAGATCGAGGCCATCGTCAACTCCGGTACCAAGCTCAACGTCAACTACTATATCGACCGTGTTGTCGATGAAGAGAAGGCAGAAGAGATATACCTCTATTTCAAGGAGGATGCCGAGAGCGACTCCGTCGACGAGGCCGTCAAGGAGCTGGGCGGCGACTTCACTGAGGAGGAGATACGCCTTGTGCGCATACGGTTCTTAAGCGAGCTTGGCAATTAGCAGAGATGCTTTTGAGCTCAGGTCGACTGCACGTATCGCACGCCATCTTTTACCTATCCTCCTCATTTCAATTCCTCACGTACTCAAGTACGCCCCGGGTTGAAACTCGGACGATAAGCAAAATCCGCCGTACACTACGTACAGTTAGTGTTATAGGGTGCGGCGTCGCCTCGTCAAAATAATCGCCGCTTCGGGCTTTTGCCGGAGATAGGTCTCGTGAGGGAGATCACCCTCAGTTATCGTGTAACGAGGGAAGCTCCCGGAAGAGACCCCGGCAGAAGACGCGGCTAGACTTTTTGCCTACTTTTGCGGCAATGGCAACATTTCGAGCAGTGAGGGCATAGTCCGCAAGCGGCCTCTGCCGAGTCGCGAGAAATGAAAACGAAGTTAAAAATAGAGGAATGAAAGCGAAGCTAAAAGTAGGTCGCCGAAGGCAAGGTAACTATTGCAAAGTTGTATGTTAATACCCCCATTGTAATACAAATGAATAACTATAAAGTCCGTCCCAAAAAATATCTCGGGCAACATTTTCTTACCGACCTGGGTATCGCCCGCCGTATCGCCGACACCATGGGCAAGGACGGTCCGCATGCCGTTCTCGAGGTGGGTTGCGGCATGGGTGTGCTGACGCAGTTCCTGTTGGAGCGCAGCGATATAGAGCTGTACGGCGCCGAGGTCGACAGCGAGAGCGTGGCCTACCTGCATGAACATTTCCCCGCTTTTGCGCCGAGGTTGTTCGAAGAAGATTTTCTGAAAATGGACCTGCGGGGCAGGTTTCCCGAGGGGGTGAGGATAATCGGCAACTTCCCTTACAATATATCGTCGCAGATATTTTTCAAGGTGCTCGAGAACCGCGACCTCGTGCCCGAGGCGGCCGGGATGGTGCAGCGGGAGGTGGCGCTGAGGATCGCCTCTAAGGAGGGTAATAAGGACTATGGCATCATGAGCGTGCTCCTGCAGGCGTGGTACGACATAGAATACCTGTTCACTGTGAACGAGGGCGTGTTCAACCCGCCGCCCAAGGTCAAGAGCGCCGTGATACGCCTGAGGCGCAACTCCGTGAGCGAGCTGGGATGCGATGAGGCGCTGTTCGTTAAGGTGGTCAAGGCCACGTTCAACCAGCGACGCAAGACCATACGCAACTCCCTGCGCGCGGTGTTCCCGCTCCCCGAGGGCGCCGACCACCGTTTCCTCGGCCTGCGTCCCGAGCAGCTCACCGTGGCCGACTTCGTGGAATTGACGCTTTGGGTGGAGAAAACGCGAGTGTGACCGAAGTCTATGCAATGCCGTAACGTGTTAAGATAAATACCCTATAGATATGTTTTTCAAGAAGATATTTTACCGCATCAGGGCTTGGGTCATGCGTTTCAAAGCGCATTTTTTCAGTAATCCCCAAGTGCCGTCCAACCCCAAGGGCGTTCCCATAATCATCAATAACTACAACCGCCTCGACTGCCTGCTACTCCTCACGGAGGCGCTCACCAGCAGGGGATACTATAATATCCACATTATCGACAACGCCTCGACCTATCCGCCTCTGCTGGAGTACTACAAAACGTGCCCCCATACAGTCCACCGTTTCGATGTCAATTACGGCCATAAGTCGCTGTGGCGCAGCGGGCTGATTAGTAAGTTCAGGAGGGATTACTATGTTTATACCGACCCCGACGTGGTGCCGGTGGAGGAGTGCCCGGATGATTTTATCGAATATTTCCTCGGCATACTCGGCCGTTACAAGAACGCCGTCAAGGTGGGTTTCGGCCTGCTTATCGACGATCTGCCAGATCATTACGACTCAAAGCAGAAGGTGATGGATTGGGAGGCTCGCCATTGGGAACAGGAGGTGGAGCCCGGCGTCTATCGCGCGCCTATAGATACCACATTCGCGCTTTATCGCCCGTGGTCGTACCACAAGGCCAACCTCTACGTGGAGCAGTACCGCACGGGGCGTCCTTATGCGGCCCGCCACCTGCCGTGGTACACCGACAGCGCTAATCCCAGTGAGGAGGACAAGTATTATTCCAGGACCATAGCCACCTCGTCGCACTGGACGCCGAGGTAATTTCACCGTTGCGCTATATATAATAAGGTGCGGTTGTTTAAATAATCGCATAAAAATCCTATATTTGCAGGTCAGACGCGCATCCGGTGCTGTCAGTGGCTTATGCCCGAGGCTGCCGGAGGGTCGTAATTATAAGAAATTATGTCAGAACAAAAGATACGGGTGGGTATCACCCACGGCGATATTAACGGCATAGGCTACGAGATCATCATCAAGACCCTGCTCGATCCGAGGATATTTGAGCTGTGCACTGTGGTGGTCTACGGCTCGTCGAAGGCCGCTAATATCCACAAAAAATTTGCCGAGGAGAGCGAAAATTTCAGCTTCAACGTGATCTCCTCGGCCCGCGACGCCAACCCCAAGAGGCCCAACCTCGTGGATTGCTGCGGCGACGTGCAGGTGGCGGTGGGAGAGATGACCCCCGAAGCCGGTAAGGCCTCCGTGGCGGCGCTCAAGGCCGCATCGGCCGACCTCAAGGCCGGAGCCATCGACGTGGTGGTCACCGCGCCCATCAGCAAGGAGAATATTCACGGCGAGGCTTTCGGCTTCACCGGCCACACCGAATTTTTCGCCTCCGAATTCGGCGGCGAGCCCCTGATGATGATGGTGAGCGACCTGCTGAAAGTAGGACTGCAGACTATACATATTCCCGTGACCGAGGTTAGCGCCTCGATAAGCGAAGGAGCTATATTGAAACAGTTGAAGGCGCTGAAGCGCTCTCTGGTGCGCGATTTTTCGGTCGTTGATCCGCGTCTGGCCGTGTTCGGGCTCAACCCCCACAGCGGTGACGGCGGCCTGATGGGCCAGGAGGAGCAGATGGTGATCCGCCCCGCGCTCGTGAAGGCGCAGCAGGAGGGTATACTCGCCTTCGGACCGGTCCCCGCCGACGGATTTTTCGCCGCGGGTAATTATACGAAGTTCGATGCCATACTGGCCATGTACCATGACCAGGGCCTCGCTCCGTTCAAGGCACTGAGCCACGATGGGGTGAACTTCACGGCCGGATTGTCGGTGGTACGCACGAGCCCCGCCCACGGCGTGGGATTCGACATTGCCGGACAGGGCGTGGCCGATCCCGCCTCGATGCGCAATGCCATATACCTCGCCATCGACGTACTGCGCAGCCGCAGGGTGTATGACGAGATATCAGCCCGCCCGCTGCAGAAATACAAGAGGGAGAGCGGCGCCGACATGTCGGTGAAAGACCTGCCGCAGGAAGAGTAATAAACACCCCGCCGCGCGAAGGGTGGGGCGAGAACAAACAAAATATTTATCCAGATATATGATCAAGATCACATTTCCCGACGGCAGCGTCAGGGAGTACCCCAAAGGAACTACAGGCATGCAGATCGCCGAGAGCATAAGCCCGAGGCTTGCGCAGGAGGTTCTTTCGATAGGCATCAACGGCAATACCGCCGACCTTATGCTCCCCATCGAGGAGGATGCGTCCATAAAGCTCTACAAGTGGGATGATCCCGAGGGCAAGCACGCCTTCTGGCACTCGTCGAGCCACCTGCTGGCCGAGGCTCTCGAAGCGCTCTATCCCGGCATTAAGTTCGGCATCGGGCCCAGCATCGAGAACGGATTCTACTACGACGTGGATTCGCCTGTGCCCATCACCGAGGCTGACCTGCCCGCCATCGAAAAGAAGATGGAGGAGTTGGCCCGCATGAAAAGCCCCATCACCCGCCGCGACGTTACCAAGGCCGAGGCGATGGATACATACACCAAGAAGGGCGACCAGTATAAGACCGAACTCATCGGCGACCTCGCCGACGGCACCATAACATTCTACACCAACGGCAGCTTCACCGACCTCTGCCGCGGCCCGCACCTGCCCAACACGGGCTATATCAAGGCCATTAAGCTTACCTCGATAGCGGGAGCATACTGGAGGGGCAACGAGAAAAATAAGATGCTCACGCGTATCTACGGCGTGTCGTTCCCCAAGAAGTCGCTCTTGGACGAGTACCTCGTGCTCATGGAGGAAGCCAAGAAACGCGACCACCGCAAGCTGGGCAAGGAGCTCGAGCTGTTCCATTTTTCTCCCCGCGTGGGACAGGGCCTGCCACTGTGGCTGCCTAAGGGCGCGGCGCTGAGGGAACGCCTCGAGAACTTCCTCAAGAACGTGCAGAAGCAGTATGGTTATCAGCAGGTTATCACTCCGCATATCGGGATGAAGGACCTCTACGTCACTTCCGGCCACTACGCCAAATACGGCAAGGATTCGTTCCAGCCCATACATACCCCTGACGAGAGCGAGGAATTCCTGCTCAAGCCGATGAACTGCCCCCACCACTGCGAGATATATCGCTTCAAACCCCGCTCGTACAGGGATCTGCCCTTGCGTTTCGCGGAGTTCGGCACGGTGTACCGCTACGAGCAGAGCGGCGAGTTGCACGGCCTCACCAGGGTGCGCGGATTTACCCAGGACGACGCCCATATTTTCTGCCGTCCCGATCAGCTGAAGGACGAATTCAAGAAGGTGATAGACATCGTGCTCTACATATTCAAGACCCTGAGCTTCGGCGAGTTCACTGCACAGATATCATTGCGCGACCCAGAGAACAGGGAGAAATATATCGGCAGCGACGAGAACTGGGACAAGGCCGAGAGAGCTATCATCGAGGCTACCGAAGAGAAGGGTCTCAGTACTACTGTTGAGTTGGGTGAGGCAGCTTTCTACGGCCCGAAGCTCGACTTCATGGTGCGCGACGCCATAGGCCGCAAGTGGCAGCTGGGGACCATTCAGGTCGACTACAACCTACCAGAACGCTTCGATCTTACCTATACAGGCGCTGACGACAGGCAGCACCGCCCCATCATGATCCACCGCGCTCCGTTCGGCTCGATGGAGCGTTTCGTGGCCGTGCTTCTGGAGCACACGGGCGGTAAATTTCCCCTGTGGCTCGCTCCCGAGCAGGCTGTGGTGTTGCCTATCAGCGAAAAATATAACGATTACGCGAAAAAAGTTTCGGAAATTCTAAATAATTCCGATATTCGCACTCAGGTCGATGACCGCAACGAGAAGATTGGCCGCAAGATACGCGATAACGAACTTCGCAGGGTGCCTTTCCTGCTGATAGTGGGCGAGAAGGAGGAGCAGGACGGCAAGGTCGCTCTCCGCATCCAGGGCGAGGGAGATAAGGGCGCGATGACCACCGATGAATTCGCAGAAATGGTGAAGGACAGGGTGGTCAAGGAGATAGAGACGCTCAACAAATAACACCTGCTGAGTCAGGCACGTACATTGCAATAAATAAACATTATTGATACCCGGGCGAAAAAATAAGCCCATAAAGTCAGGAGGATAAAACTATAAACACACCTAAACCGTTCAGTCCCAGGCCAGGCTACAGAGGCAGGATGCCCGAGAAGGAGGCCGCACACAAGATCAACAACTACATCACGGCTCCGCAGGTGAGGCTCGTGGGCGACAACGTCGATGCTTCGACAGTGGTATCGCTCAAGGAAGCATTGCGTATCGCCGACGAACAGAATCTCGACCTGGTGGAGATATCGCCCAAGGCCGAACCGCCTGTTTGCCGTATTGTAGATTACCAGAAGTTCCTCTACCAGCAGAAGAAAAAGGCCAAGGAGATCAAGGCCAAGGCTATCAAGGTGGTAGTGAAGGAGATCCGTTTCGGTCCCAATACCGACGACCACGACTACAATTTCAAGCTTAAGCACGCCGAGAATTTCATCAAGGAAGGCTCGAAGGTTAAGGCTTATGTGTTCTTCCGCGGTCGCCAGATCGTGTTCAAGGATCAGGGTGAGATACTTCTGCTGAAGTTCGCTACCGACCTCGAGGATATCGCCAAGGTGGAGCAGATGCCCAGCCTCGAAGGTAAGAGGATGAGTATCATCCTCGCCCCCAAGCCTAAGAAGTAGCAGGGAGTAGCGGTTAGCGCCGCCGAATATCGAAGGACAGTCGTTTTGCGTGTGCGGACGGCGGAGGGTTTCGTTTTTCGTTAAGTAACGATTGAGAGATACTATTATATATTTGAAAGCCAGCCTTTAGGGGCTGGCTTTTTTGTTACAGGTAGCCTATTTAGCTGTTCGATAGGGGCCTGCATTTTTATTTATTGTATCTTTTTAGTTATTCTTTCCTGTACCTTTTGCTTGTACAAAAGGTACCCAAAATACCCCCCCCCTCCGATGAAAATTTCCTGACGAGCGACTTCGTACGTCCTAAAACGTCGAACTCCTCCTTTTAGCCGGACCTACGTCCCGGCTAACGTTCGTCAGACACAGCGTCGTTTTTTAACGGACTCCCTTGTCGCTCCTCCGGGCGTAAATTTTCAGAGTCGGGATTACAAACGTCTGACGGACGCTTTAAAAATTATGGCTTACTATTAGTTGCTCTGTACGTGTGTTGAACACCTATGTCGCCACCCCATCGAGCGAGGCGCGGGTTGCCGAGTAGACACCCGGGAATGAATGTGCAGATAAGTCTGCACATTCAAATAATAAATTTTATCCTAAATCCCCGTGATCTTCTTGATCTCGTTGAGCTTGTTGAGGGCTTCGAGGGGAGTGAGGGAGTTGATGTCGAGGCCGCGGATCTCGTCGCGGATCTGGCTCAGGACGGGATCGTCGAGCTGGAATATACTCAGCTGCATCCCGCTGCCCGCCGCCGCACCGCCGCCACCCATATCGGACGTGGAGTTCCCGGTCTGCCCTGCGGAACCGTAGAAGTCGGTCGCAGCACTGTCTTTCTTATCCCGCTTGCTCGATTTCTTAGCTGTAAGGCCGCTTCCGGCCGCTCCGCCGCCCGCCGTGCAACTATCCGTCTTAGTCCATACCTGCGGTCCGTCGCCACGGCGCGAGCTTTCGAGGCCGCGGAGTATCTCGTTGGCACGGACAACTACGCCGGAGGGCATGCCCGCCATCCTGGCCACGTGTATCCCGAAGGAGTGTTCCGTGCCGCCGCGTACCAATTTACGCAGGAATATGACTTTATTATCGGCCTCGGCTATCGACACATTGAAATTCTTTATGCGTGGGAACAGCGACTCCATGTCATTGAGCTCGTGGTAGTGAGTGGCAAAAAGCGTCTTTGCGTTGTCGCGAGGGTGTTCGTGGATATATTCGACCATGGCCCATGCGATGGAAATCCCGTCGTAGGTACTCGTTCCGCGGCCTATCTCGTCGAGAAGTATGAGGCTGCGTGAGGTGATGTTGTTGAGGATGCTCGCCGATTCGAGCATCTCGACCATAAAGGTGGACTCGCCCTGCGAGATGTTGTCCGAAGCTCCCACGCGGGTGAATATCTTGTCCACTATGCCTATTTCCGCGCTCACGGCAGGCACGAAGCATCCGATCTGGGCCATCAGCACGATGAGGGCCGTCTGGCGCAACAGGGCGCTCTTACCCGACATATTGGGCCCGGTGATTATGAGTATCTGTTGCGACTCGTTGTCCAGATGGAGGTCGTTGGCGACGTACTCTTCGCCCACCTTCATCAGCGTTTCGATCACAGGGTGGCGCCCGCCCTTTATTTCGAGGGCGTAGCCTTCATTGAGCCCTGGTCGGCGATAATGGTTGGAATCAGCTACCGTAGCGAACGAGAGCAGGCAGTCGACCGTGGCCACCACGGCGGCATCGGCCTGGACTGTGGCCGTATGTGCGGCCAACTCTTCCAACAACCCGGCGAATAACTCCTGCTCAAGGGCTATCATGCGTTCCTCGGCGCCGAGGATCTTATCTTCGTACTCCTTGAGTTCGGCGGTTATGTAGCGCTCGGCATTGGCGAGTGTCTGCTTGCGTATCCATTCGGGCGGCACTTTGTCCTTGTGGGTGTTGCGTACCTCTATATAGTAGCCGAAGACGTTGTTGAAGCTGATCTTGAGCGAAGGGATGCCCGAGGAGGCACTCTCACGGGCCTGGATGCCCATTATGATCTCCTTGCCGTGAGAAACTATGTTGCGCAGGTCGTCGAGTTCGGCGCTCACGCCGTCGGCTATCACCCCTCCCTTTTGTATCTGGTTGGAGGGGTCGGGATACACCTGCGACTCTATCTTCGAGCGCATCGCTTCGCACGGGTCGAGCTTGGCGGCCAGGGCGGCGAGGCGGGCGTTGCCCGATGAATCGAGCAGTATCTTGAGCTTTTCCACCCCGTAGAGCGCCGTTTTGAGCTGTACCACCTCGCGGGGAGTGACCCTTCCTGCCGACACCCTCGAAATTATGCGCTCCATATCGCCCATCGAAGCTATGGCCTCCGACGTACCCTCGCGGAGGGTTTCATCTTCCACCAAGGCTTCCACGCAGTCGAGGCGGTTGTTTATGGCGTTGATATCCTTCAGCGGCAGGGCTATCCACCGTCGTATCATGCGCCCTCCCATGGGAGAGAGGGTGTGGTCGAGCACGTCTAACAGCGAGCGCCCCTCGCCCCCCGAGGCTGAGAAAAGCTCTAGGTTGCGTATGGAGAATTTGTCGATCCATACGTACCTGTCGCCGTCGATGCGGGCAATGGAATTGACGTGGCGTATCTGCTTGTGTTCGGTGAAATCGAGATAGTAAAGTATGGCTCCCGCCGCCGCGATACCGCAGCTCATATTGTCGACGCCGAAGCCTTTTAGCGAGGTGCACTCGAATTGTTTGAGCAGTTTCTCCCTGGAACCGTTCTCGGAGAATATCCACTCGTCGAGCTTGTAAGTGTAGTATTTTGTGCCGAAGGCCTCGCGGAAGGCCTCCTCATAGCCCCTCTGGTAGAGCACCTCGCGAGGGGAGTAGTTGGCCAGCAGCTTGTCGATGTAGGCGTTGTCGCCCTCCGCGGCATGAAATTCGCCGGTGGAGAGGTCAAGGAAGGCCACGCCTGTGAGCCCGCGCCCGAAGTAGACGGCGGCGAGAAAGGTGTTTTCCTTATTTTCGAGTATGTTGTTGTTGAGGGTCACGCCCGGGGTGACGAGTTCCGTAACGCCTCGCTTGACTATCTTTTTTGTCTTCTTGGGGTCTTCGAGCTGGTCGCACACGGCCACACGTTCGCCCGCCCTCACGAGTTTGGGCAGGTAGGTGTCGAGGGCATGGTGGGGGAATCCGGCCAGCTCCACGAACGAAGCCGCGCCGTTGGCCCTGCGGGTGAGCGTGATACCGAGGATACGGCTGGCCTTGATGGCGTCGCCACCGAAGGTCTCGTAGAAGTCGCCCACGCGGAACAGCAGTATGGCGTCGTGGTGTACCTCCTTGATGCCGTAATATTGCTTCATCAGGGGCGTTTCCACGTATTTCAGGTCCAGCTTGGGCTCTTTGGTAGTATCAGTCACGTCAGTAGAGGGTTTATTTAAGGCTAATATACAACTTTACAGAAGCTTCTGTGCTCTTCTACTTTTAGCTTTGCTTTCATTTCTCACGCTCGGCATCACCTGCAAGCAGTCGTGCTCTCGCTTAATCGAAATGTTGGCATTGCCCCAAAAGTAGCAAAAGGTCTAGCCGCGTCTTCTGCCGGGGTCTCTTCCGGGAGCTTCCCTCGTTACACGATAACTGAGGGCGATCTCCCTCACGAGACCTATTTCCGGCAGAAGCCCGAAGCGGCGATTATTTCGCTGTTCTTAATGTCGCTTGCACAGAAACTAATGTATATTGATACTGATTTTCTTGAAGCTCAAAGATAACAATTACCCCCGAAAGTCAGAGCTACTTATTCTCAAAAAATCGCTCGTCGAAATTCACGAAATATAATTTTTCCGTGGCGCGGGTCATGGCCGTGTAGAGCCAGCGCATCATGTCGCGGCTCATCTGCTCGTCGCCGAAGAGCATGCGGTCGACGAACACGCACCGCCACTGGCCTCCCTGCGCCTTGTGGCAGGTGACGGCATAGGCGAATTTGACCTGTACGGCGTTGAAATAGGGGTTCTCACGTATCTCCTTGGCCCGTTTGGCCTTGGTAGTGAGGTGGGCGTAATCTTCGGCCACGCTGTAATATAGCGCGCTGCTCTGCTCGCGCGACAATGACGGCGACTCGCTCGAGAGGGTGTCTAAGAGTATCTTGCACTCCACCTCCGTGGAGTCGTAGTCATCGAATACTAGGAAAGCCTCGGCGAAGCGGAAGCCGTACAGGTCCTGGAACTTGCGCACCCTCGTGAGGCGGGCGATGTCGCCGTTGGCGATGAAATCCATGGGGCAGTTCTCGATACGTTCGGTGTAGTGGTAGTTGTTCTTGACCACCATAAGCATATCGCCCCCGGATATCTCCTCGTCCATGTATAGGACGTTGGCGCGGATGCCCTCGTTGAATTTGTTGGCCCTCTTGTTTGAGCGGGTGATGACGATGGTCTCCTCCCTCCCGTAACGCCCGTAGGCGGTGTCGAGGGCGTCTAACAGTTCGCCCCCTTCGATGGCCTCCACGTCGGCGAACGAGGTGTCGAAGATGGGGATGTCGATTATGCCCGCTTCGAGCATCATCCGCACCATCGTGGCGTTGAACAGTATCCCCGAGTCAGCCTCCTGGCGTACCACTTCATCGAGGCCCGTAGGGATCACCTCACCGTAGACGCCCATCTCTCGTGGGTCGAGCGCAGGGCTTATATCGAGCCCCACGGGCGGGAGCTGCGCGCTGTCGCCCACCACTATGAGCCTGCACCGGGCCCCGCGGCGCACGTACGATATGAGGTCGTCCAACAGGTTGTCCGAGCCGAACAGACCGTAGTCGCCCGTCTGGTTGGAGAGCATCGACACCTCGTCGACGATAAACACGGCGTCCTTCTCGGGGTTGAAATCTATGCTGAAACCCGCCTCGGGCGAGGTGAGGCTCTTCTGGCGGTATATCTTCTTGTGTATCGTGGAGGCGCGGGTGCCGCTGTATTGGGTCATCACCTTGGCCGCGCGACCCGTGGGGGCAAGGAGTACAGGCTTTATCTTTAGCGTCTTCAGCGCGCCCACAAGGGCCGAAATAAGCGATGTCTTGCCCGTACCCGCATAGCCGTTGAGCATGAATATGGGCTCCGGATCGGAGCCGGCGATGAACTCGCCAAGTGCCTCAATCACTTTTTTTTGGCCAAAAGTTGGCTCGAACATGAAATTTCTGTAAATTTGGGATGTAATATGTTCGGCTAACATTGTGAGAGGCGGTTGTCTTGTGATGTGGGCGCTTAGGAATTTGCCTGAAATCATTAAGCCCTCACAAACTTAATCCAAAAATAGAAATGAAAAAAGCAATCCGGATTATTCTTGTCGTCGTGATCGCCGCTTTGGTGTTCATCGTCGTGCGGCAGATACTGGGGCCGATGGAGTTTCAGAAGGAAAGGGCCCTGCGCGAGAAGGTGGTGGTAGAACGTCTTAAAGACATAAGGGCCGCCGAGAGGGCGTACAAACAGGCCCACCAGGTCTATACTTCGTCGTTCGACACGCTTATCGACTTCATCCTTAAAGATTCGATAGTATTCGAAAAGGCGACGGGATCGGCCGACGACTCCATCGACGTAGCACGTGGGCTGGTGAAGGTTGAGAAGTTCAAGATGGCCGCGATAGACACGCTGTTCAAAACTAAAAAGACCCCGGAAGAGATAAGAGAATTGCCCCTGATACCCTTCGGTCAGGGTGCGAAATTCTACCTCGAGGCCGGGTCGGTGATCACGGAATCGCAGGTCGAGGTGCAGGTGTTCGAATGCCGTGCCCCGTATAAGGACTACCTCGGCGACCTTAACCGCCAGGAGTTGATCAACCTGATAGACGATGCAATGTCATATGAAAAATATCCCGGCTTAAAGGTTGGATCAATGAAAGAAGCTACTAACGATGCAGGTAACTGGGAATAGTATAAGCCGGGCGGGGCTTGATGAATCCACGCTATCCATCCGCTTTTCAGCGGAAGGCATTTGTTTAACGATATACGGCGCGGGTGAGGGACTGCAGTTCTCCCGATCCTTCCCGACGGAAAAATCGCAACCCCTTGACGAGCGGATTGCTGCGGCATTGCTATTCGAGGCCCCCATTGAGGGAGAAGAGGGCGGGGTGGCGATCTCCACGCTCGACTTCGGCAGGGTGGTGGTCGAATACCCCACAAAGGAAGCGATCTTCCTCCCCGGCAGCGAGGAGTGCGAGCCCTGGCGCTTTAAGAGCCGCCTCGTGCCCGGCGACAGGCAGGTGGATATGGTGCGAAGTGTGACCGTTGAGGGCGTGAGCGCTGTAATGGCCGTGCCCAGTGGTGTGGTCTTCGCCATACAGACGGCCCTGCGCAGGGAGGTCGAATGGACGCATCCGGTACTCTCGACCCTCTACCCGGGTAAGAAGGGTAAGGAGGCTGTGTCGGTATTCATGGGCGATAAATGGATGGCCGCGAGCGTCTACGACAATGGAGCGCGCTACTGCGACATCTTGCCTGTAGCCGGTGATCCCGACGTGATATTCTACGTGTCTCATCTCTGGAGGGAATATACCGAGTGCAAGGGCGAGGTGAGGGTGTCGGGCTTAGACGCTGCTGGTATGCGCAAAAAGTTGTCCCATTACGATATTCCTGCCGTAAAGACCGACCTCGATGCGTATCATTAGCGGACGGCATAAGGGTAGAGTCATCACCCCTCCGCGTAACCTGAGGGCGCGCCCTACGACCGATTTCGCCAAAGAAAATCTATTCAACGTGTTAGGCAATATGGTCGACTTCGAGGATATCGACGTGCTCGATCTGTTTTCCGGCACCGGATCTATGAGCTATGAGTTCGCCTCGCGCGGGGCTAAGAGCGTGATCTCTGTGGAAATCAACGCAGTACATTACGCTTATATAAAAAAGATGACCGCAGAGTTCGGCTTCGACAACCTCTATCCCGTCAAGGCCAACGCTTTTTTATACGTAAGGAACTGCCCCAAGACTTTCGACCTCATATTCGCCGATCCTCCTTACGATATCGACGATAGCGACAAATTACCCGACCTTATCTTCGAGCGCGGACTGTTACGCCCGGAGGGAGTGCTGATACTGGAGCATTCCAAAAATATGGATTTCTCCGCCCATCCCCGCTTTCTGCAAAGCCGTAGTTACGGCAGCGTGCATTTTTCTATATTTGAATAAGTTGTAGTCTGTGTTAAAATGAGATATATATTCCTGGCGTTGGTGTTGCTGTTGTCGGACGCGGTCTACGGACAGATAAAAGTTATCGACGTGGCAGCAGGCAAAGTCTACCATACAACTCTGCGCGACAGTGCATACCTGTTCGATCGTGTGGAATACGCAGTGTTTGTCCCGTCCGGAACGGCCACCTTGCGCGGGGTGTTTATCCACCAGCACGGTTGCACCATGGAAGGCGTAGGCGCTTCCACCGCTTATGATATACAATATCAGGCGTTCGCCGAGAAATGGGGGTTGGCTATAGTTAGTCCCGACGTTTTTCCCAAACAGGGGCGCAACTGCCATGACTGGATAGATCCCGAAATGGGTACGGGCAACGCGTTGATAACCCTCCTCTCCCAAATAGCAATAGCTTCGGGGCACGGTGAATTGCAAAGTGCGCCGTGGCTGCTGTGGGGCCATTCAGGAGGCGGATACTGGACGCTTTCCATGATGAAGAATTACCCTGAAAGGATAATCGGGGTGTTCGCATATTCCCCAGCATTCGATCCGAAATGGGAGTATCCGCGCGAAGCCTACAAAATACCGCTTATGATACGCCACGCCGGAGTCACTGACCTCAACGGCCCGGTTATCGCCTGCTGGCAGACCGCGATCAATACGTTCGCCCGTTTCCGCGAAAATAACGGCTATGTGAGTCTCGCATACACTTCTGAACAGACCCACAATTACAGCTATGTGCGCTATATGGCCATCCCGTTCTACGAAGCGGTGCTAGCCCAACGCCTGCCGAAAAACCCTCTCGACAAGCTCCGGGATATGGATCAATCCAAAGCATGGTTAGGCGATACGGCCGTATATAACATAATGCCCGCCGCCGATTTCAAAGGCGACGTGCGTCCGATGAGCTGGCTGCCCGATTCGACCTCTGCGGCCAAATGGCGAGAATATGTGATAACCGGCAGCGTGGCCGACAAAACTCCGCCACCCGCTCCATACGGCCTGGAAGTGAGTCTTGTCAACGATACCCTGGCTGTCGTCACATGGAAAGCTGTGGCCGACATAGAGTCGGGAATAAAATATTTCAACATCAGGGTCAAGGAGGCGGAGTCTAAACGTTTCCCCCTGTCGGGTGATTACCAGCGCTTTGACACCAACGGCGACAATACAATACCCATAAGACTACCTGAGCTGAAATGTGAAATATCGAGACCCCAAGGTCATAAAAGCTCTGTGATATTCATAAGCGCGATGAACCATTTCGGACTGGAGTCTACCTTTTCGGAGCTTACATTCCTTTGGCCTTGATTTTTGAGTATACAGGGTGTCCGCTCAATAAAATAAACAATAACGCCATTATCTTTTCCGTTAAATTTTGGAGAATAAAAAAAATGACTTATCTTTGCACTGCAAATTAAGCGAGGCTGCGCTGTTAAGAGTGGGCGGGTTTTAATTCTGTAAAAATTTTCTAAAACGGTGTGGTAGTTCAGCTGGTTAGAATACCTGCCTGTCACGCAGGGGGTCGCGGGTTCGAGTCCCGTCCATACCGCTAAAGCAAATCCCAAAGAATTGATTAACAGCTCTTTGGGATTTTTTTTTTGCGATTTGCACTACATTTGCACCACAAATATGTTGTTTATACTGATGTTCGCA
Source organism: Rikenellaceae bacterium (assembly GCA_031553875.1). Classification (GTDB taxonomy): domain Bacteria; phylum Bacteroidota; class Bacteroidia; order Bacteroidales; family Rikenellaceae; genus JAVBKU01. The sequence goes on from JAVBKU010000003.1 coordinate 37,063, forward strand.
CCATCTTGGTAGACTTCATCCTGCTTAATAGGCTTGTAAACTCATGATAATGTCGAAAGGGTGTATTCCGGGCCGGTTATCGTTTTATATGTGAGACATCGATAATATACTCTTTCTTCAGAAGCCAGAACGTGGCCTGTATCACACGGTTACGACGGAGTCTGCCCATATACCATTTGTCTTTTACGGAAAAGTCGAATATCCGATCCCAACTATCCATTATCTCGGATTTTATATCGTCGGGATATTCTATGAAGTTATATCCGGTACCTGAATCTTTGACGAAACTATCTATCTTCTTCTCCAGTCGTTTGTTATAAACAATATTCCATCCGTTCAAGACCGATCCCCAAAGATCGAAATCGGACAGTATGACCTCAGAGTCGGGGACGTCGATCTCTAAAAAGAGTTGCTCGGTTTTTTCGCTATCGAACAGAGCTGGACTTTTGGGAGGCCTTGGTTTCTTGCTTGAAGTATATTGCTGCCAAGCCCACAGAGGGAGTTTTATATCCGGTAATGGCGGTGGGCCTATGCGCCGCGACATCTCCTCCGCAAGCCAATCGTAAGCGAAGTGGCAGTTCTCATACATCCACCCCTCCTGATTACAGTACGCATACCCGTTCTGTTCGATGTCATTGATGATCTCGATATCCTGTATTGTCCAGAGTCTCATGCCAGTATACGCCTCCGTCAGAACTACGCGTCGTGCCTCACCTTCTTATAGTCACTCAGGTAGAAATACCTGCCGCCGATCACCATTGCAAGCCCGCATACGAGCCAAATTACCGCCAGCATCGAGATGCCATACGATAACCCCACTGCCGTCTTCACGATTCCCAGTACTACGGGAGCGAACGCCCCTACGAAAAAGCCGGTGAAGATCATGGCCCCGGAGGCCGAGGCGTGATACTTGGAGGGGATCACGTCGTAGAGCACGGTGTAGGTGTTGGCATCGAAAAAGGCGCGCGCGAAACCGAAACCCGCGAAGCCTAAATATATCGTCCACAGCGTGGCGGAGTTGCCCATCATTACTATAAAAGGCACAGCGAAGAGCAGCCCCACACCCTGCATTATCATCCTCCTGGAGGGGTCCTTCCTGGCCATCATGTCCGAAAGCCGGCCCGCTATGAGTATGCCCGCGAAGGCGGCTATGTGGGTGTAGAACATGGAGTGGAAGCCCGCGTTGGCAAGGCTCATATTAAACGTTTCGTAGAGGTAGGTAGGCATCCATGTGAGATAGCCCGTGAGTACGAATATCAACCCGCTGAAGCAGAGAGTGAGTATAAGTGCTGTGGGGGTGGTGAATACCCAGCGGAATCCGGAGAAGAATCCCACCTTCTCCGCTCCCTCTGTTATGACCTCCACAGAGGCGGGCTCGCCCTCGGCATCGGTTGTTGAGGGCGCATTCGCCTTAGCCTTGTCTTTTAGCCTTATGGCCATCACGATGCCGTGTACGACGCCCACCGCACCGAAGATATAGAACGCGCTGCGCCATCCCCATATCTGTCCCACGTAGCCTGCCACGTAGCCGCTTAGGATGATGCCTACGTAATAGGCCGTCTGGTGTATCGACATGGCCAGCGCCCTTGTCTTGTTGTGGTATTGGGCGAGTAGCGAGTAGTTGGCAGGGCCGAAGAAGGCTTCGCCGCCGCCGGTGGCTATGCTTCGCATGAGAACGAGCATCAGCACTCCGCCCGCAACGCCCGTGAGCATAGTGGCTCCGCTCCAGAACAGGATGCTTAATGTTACCACCCACTTGCGGCTGTAGCGGTCGCCCACGTATCCCGCTACAGGTACCATCAGGGCATAGAAGATGTTGAACGCGGTGGCTATCCAGCCCACTGTTTCGTCGGTCAGATGGAGGTCTTCACGGATAAGCGGCAGCACCACATTGAACACCTGCCTGTCGGCCTGGTTGAGCAGATAGGCCACCCATAGTAGCGCCAGGACTTCCCATTTGTAACCCGATTTCTTCTCTCCGATGCTTGTGGTCATGCTCATATTTATGGTGTTTTATATGTTAACTATGCTGATTTGCCGATCTTTATATCCCCGGTCAGCCAGGTGTGGTGTACTGTGGTGTGATTCAAATGTACGAAAAAAAGTAATAATCAACTATATCGAGCCTGTTTTTTGAGTGTTGGCCTGCCTTTTGATTGTGTGCTTAAATATGTCCTTTGTGATTTCGAGGGCAATATATATTAATGGTGTATAATTATTAAAAACCGACCTGATTATGAAAAAGTCTCTACTATTACTTGCGATTTTCGCCATTGCGGGATCGACAGTCTACGCCCAGCACGCGTACAAACGTTTCAGGGTAGACCTGGGCGTGGGTTACAACATCTCCACCGATGACAGTTATACCGGAGGCGGTAGCATAAGCCTGGAACCTAAATTTGCTCTTAGTCCTGCCTTCGCCTTGGGTTTCCGCGCCGAATTCTCGATCGTTGACTCAGACCTCTCGGCCGACATAGACCCTGCCTATGCTAATGTCAGCGGCGGTGTCACCTACAAGTCATCTTACCTGGCCACTCTTGACTGGTATATACTGCCTCACACGGCCATACGTCCCTTTGTGGGAGGTGGTGTGGGAGCATTTGTCGTTCCCAGCAGGACATTCGAACCGACCGGCGGTGAAGTTACAGTGCCTTCTACAAGTAATTTCGGGGGAATGTTGCGCGTGGGCGCCGACTGGAAACACCTGCGCCTTGCTGCTGAATACAATATCGCCGGCAAGGACGAGATGGATGCACGTATCGACTACGTTAATATCAAAGTCGCTGTTTTCTTCGGTGGCGGGAAGAAATAACCGTATGATTTCAGCAGGTCAAGCCATGCTGATAACCATGCAGTTATCAAACGTATCTGAAAAAAGGGGGCGAATATTCGCCCCCTTTTTAGATAGGATATCGCCGCTTATGCCCCTAAATTACATAACCCAATAGGGGAGAACAGAATTATCATAAAAATTATTAACTTGCAGTATAGAGGCAGGGGGCTGCGTAATACTTTCCTATGTTATGCCCTCGTCGACAATTATGGCTATATATAACTTATTGTCTATGGAACATCTCTTACCCCGTGTTCTGAGAGCATTATTTTTATTTTCATGTGTCCTGTTCGCAGCCTCGTGCTTTGAAAAGGATGAGGCCCCCGAACCCGACAGCCGTCCCGGTGTGCAGGCCATCGGTTTCTACTCCGGCGACGACGGCGGCAGGATGTGCCGCTGGGACAACGGTCGGCGTACCGATCGCGGCTTTAGGATGGGCTCTGCCTCACAGTCTGTTTATTGTACAGCTATGACCTCTTCAGAAGGGAACATCCATGCGGTTGGTTGGGATTCCAATACCGGCTTGGGGCGACCCGCTTACTGGATAAACGGGATACAGAAAGAACTACCCCGTCCTGCTGATTCTGACTGGGTTTTTTATAATTCCGTGACCGCTTCCGGAGGGAAAGTGTATGTAGGGGGCTCCTATTACTTATCGTGGTATTCACTCCCGTGTTATTGGGTGGGTAGCAAGCGGGTCGAACTCCCGCTTGACGGTCAGACTTCGGATCCCTTCATTAAGGTAGAGGGAGAATGTAGCTCCATAGCGGTATCCGGAGGCAAAGTATATGCGGCGGGACATTATAGGACCGTCAATATACCAGGCATTGGACATAATCCTATGCCATCCCCTTGTTATTGGGTCGACGGGGTGTTTATGACGCCTGATATGCCTGTCTGGGAATCAACAGGCGAATGTAAGTCTATCATAGTCTCCGATGGCAAGATATATATATTCGGCCGCATAGGTTCCCGTGTTTGCTATTGGGCCGATGGAGCGAGGACGGATCTTCCTTATCCCGAATATGCCTCGAATCTCGAATTTGCCAGCATGTGTGTTTCGGAAGGTAAGGTGCATGTCGCTATCACATGCGAAAGTGTATGGGGGACAGGAAGCATTGCGTATTATTGGAATGGCAGCGAGTGGGTAATGTTTTCCAACCGCCAAAATTATGATAGCAGTACTGCTTTCTCCATCAAGGTCATTTGCGGTAAGGTACACATAACCGGTTCTTACAACAACCGTCCCTGCTACTGGGTCGACGGCGAGAGGGTAGACCTTAGCGCCCCGGCCAGTACCACCAGGGGATATTGTTATTCACTCGAAGTGAACTGAGGTAACAGATCGTTCTAATCGATCTTGTGTTGACCGTAAAATATGTTTTTTTAAACTTCTGAATCTATGAAAAAAACATTTTTATTGCTTCCCGTCCTATTTCTGGCTTTAACTGCCCATTCCCAACACGATTACAAACCCTTTAGGGTGGACGGAGGCGTGGGATGCGGAATATCTACCGATGAAGCTTACGGTACCGGTGCATTCTTCAGCCTCGAACCCAAATACGCCGTATCACCCACTTTCGCTCTCGGTGCCCGTTTTGAATTGGGTGTCATGGGGTCGGAAGGTCTTTACGACACGTATTTTCTTCCCAGAACGGTCGATCTTGGTACTACATTGAAAGTATCCATAATCGGGACCCTGGATGCGTACATATTGGCGAGATCTGCCGTCCGTCCGTTTATAGGCGCCGGTCTGGGCGGATATTTTATTCCCGAAAGAACATCCACCGACCGGATTCCCACTCCATTGATAGTTTCTTCCGTCAATAATTTCGGAGGTATGGTTCGTATAGGTATGGATTGGGGGCATCTACGCATAGCCGTCGAATATAATATGGCTGGCAAGGATAATTTCGACAACCGCATGGATTATGTGAACGCCAAAGTTTCGATCATAATGGGTGGAGGGAGAAAATAATACGATATTTGTCCGCCGCGTAACCGGTTTGTTGACGGAGCGGCATAGTGAAAAAATAAATATGGGAAGGGCATAAGCCTTAAACCAACTTTGAGATGAATAAATCGTTACTCTTATTTGTGCTCTTCGCCCTTGTATCCTCGTCGGCATGCGCTCAATGCTATTACAAGCCTTTCAGGGTGGATGCGGGTCTGGGATGTGGAATATCCACCAGCAGCGGCTATAAGACCAGCGTGTTTTTCGCCCTCGAGCCCAAATATGCCGTTTCGCCCTCTTTCGCTATTGGAGCCCGGCTGGAGGCGGGGATTATGAGCGCCAAGACTTACGTTGTTGTAATTGAGACTCCATTGCCGGCTTGGTGTGATCCCGAGCCGGATACCGACTTTATCGTCAAGATGTCGGTTATGGCCACTCTGGATTGGTACATATTGCCCAAGGCCGAGTTGCGTCCTTTTGTGGGATGTGGAGTGGGAGGATATTTTATTCCTGACAGATCGTTTGACAAAGGCGCTTATGCGGCAGACATACCTGCGGTACGCAATCTCGGAGGAATGATGCGCGTGGGTGTGGATTACTGGCATATACGTCTGGCGGCCGAGTATAATCTCGGTGGGAAGGACAGCTTCGGCAACCGTATCGACTATGTGGGGATCAAGTTGTCGTTCATTCTTGGAGGCGGAGACAAGATGTAAATTACGCTACGGTTTTTTGGAATGAATTTTGACATATAGGGCTAAAGTTAAACCAATATATCCTATATGTTATGAAAAAAAATCTTAGACTTATTGCGGCGTTTGCCGCCATCGCCCTGTTGGGCGTGTCATGTTGTAAGAAGGAGAAAGTCGGCGATAACTGCGGTTACGAATTCATAAACGGCTATCCTACTGAGGCTACCATCCAGAAAGCCTATTACGACGCAGACCTCTCCCGTGCCATTCAGGCCTACAAATTCTTCTATCCTACGGTTTCCGGCGAGGCCATCCTCGAGGGTAACCTTGCCATCGGCATAAAGCCAAATCTTATATCGGGGACTCTCGACACCAAACCCCAACAGATAGGTTTCACGCTTAATTCCGATACACCCTATGCTCCGCTGCTGCTCGACCTCTCCGCCGGGCCGATGGTTGTAGAGTTACCCGCCTCCCCGCTTATCGTGGTGGCGATGGACGTAAATCAGCGCTGGGTGGCCGATATGGGTATCCCGGGACCCGACGCGGGTAAGGGCGGTAAGCACCTGATCCTGCCTCCGGGCTACAAGGGTAAAGTCCCTGCTTCCGGTTACCATATATGGAATTCGTCGTCCAATAACCTGACCGTGGGTGTCCGCTCGCTTCCGGTGGGTGGCGACGTGGCTGCTGCCATAGAACGTATGAAGACAGTTAAGATCTATCCGTTCGATTCTAAAGTCAAGGTGGCTTCTTTACAGTGGATAGACCTCACAGGCAAGCCGCAGAATACTACGCCGCTTGAATGGGAAACTAACATGAAGTTCTGGGAAGTGCTGGCTAAAGTTATAGACCGCGAACCTGTGGTTGATCTCTACCGTGCTTATTACGGTGAGTTGGCCGTGCTTGGTATCGTTAAGGGTCAGCCTTTCGCTCCCGACGCCCGTATGACGTCTATACTCGAAAAGGCCGCCAAGATGGCCAATGCTCAGATGAGGGTACAATCGTTCGCCGACCGCCGTCCGGATCGTGTGGCTTGGACTGACCGCCAGTGGGAATGGGTAGGCCTGTGTCCCGATAACGGTGATTTTAATGCACCTTCATATATCGACCTCACCGCCCGCGAAGTGTGGTTCTACCAGGCAATCGGCGCTTCGCCCGCCATGTTCCGCCGCCAGGCCGGACAGGGCTCGCTCTACTGGTTGGGCCTTAGGGATAACAGAGGTATTTATGTCGACGGAGCAAAGAATTATAAGATCACTGTGCCGCAGCCTGTGCCTGCCGGATTGTTCTGGTCGGTAACGGTATACGACTCAGACACCCGCAGCCAGATCGATACCGATCAGGGTTATGCCGCCCTGCGTTCTATGTTCGAGCTTAAGGGGTTCGCTGCCGAGCCCTCTGTGGACCTATACTTCGGCCCCAATGCCCCTGCAGGTAAGGAAAAGCAGTGGATAAAGACCATACCCGGTAAGGGCTGGTTCGTCTACTTCCGTATCTACGGCCCGCAGGCCTCTGCCTTTGACGGCAGTTGGAAACCCGGCAATATCGAGGAAGTGAAGTAGCCGGAGAAACATAATATAAACGCGACGCGGGCGAGGACCTTACATGGGGCCTCGCCCGTTCTTTATATGGAAATACAACCCTATTTATTGTTTTTTGAAGCACAAAACGAGCTCTGGATTTCGTATTTTTCATTAACAGATTCATGCCTGTTTTCTGCGGAATAACCCCGCTAAATGGCTATATTATAACTCGCGGTGGTTGTAAATATGTTCGTTAAACGGTAAAATATATGTTTAAATGGGTTGATAAAGAATATAATAAATCTTATTTTTGTGGGAATAACACCATATACCTCATGGCGGATAAGAAGAACAAGGGGCTGGATACAAGTTGGTTGCCGGATGAGCTGAAGATATTTTCCGAGATGGAAACTTTGGCCCATATAGGGTGGTGTATGGCCGACCATGATGACCAGATGCTCTATTTCTCGGATTATCTGACTAAGGTGTTCCGGCGTGATACCAATTTTTACCCTTTCCCCGAATTCATCGCGCAGATGCACCCCGAATATAGCTATCGCCTCGATGACGGTGTGGCTCGCTGGGCTTTCGGAGAGGTGTACGACCAGGTGTATCCCGTGCTCATAGGATCGGAATATGTGTGGTTTCACGCCAAATTCTCTATACCGCACACCGACAGCAGGGGGCATAGCATCTCCTACGGTACGTTGCAGATACTCGAGTCCAGGGATTACGAACAGTATACCAACGAGGTCTACAAGGTGCAGTTGAGCGACCTGCTCCAGTCCCAGAAGTATGTTTCCGACCTCCTGCTCAAGCTGCTTCAGGAGAGCAACATCGACAAGATCATACAGGACATACTTTACAATATCATCGAAAAATTCGACGCCGACAGGGCCTATATCTTCTCCTTCGACTACGCCAAGCAGACGCACAGTTGCGTCTATGAGGTAAATAAGGACGGTATCAGCGCCGAGATCGACGAACTGCAGGATATACCCATCGAGGAGACTAAGTGGTGGTGTACGCAGATGATAGAGGACAAGACCGTCATTATCGAGGACCTCGAGACGATCCGCGACGAGCACCCCGTAGAATACCAAACCCTCCATGCGCAAGACATCAATTCGCTTATGGTGGTGCCGCTTACGTCGAGCAATGGCGTATGGGGATATATAGGTGTCGATATAGTTGGGAAGAAACGAACATGGTATAGCTCTGAACAGGAGTGGTTCCAGACCGTATCCAACTATATCAGCGTGTGTCTGGAGCTCCACAGAGCGCTATCTGCCGCCCAGCGCAGCGGTGAGACTATGCGCGGCGTGTACCGCGAATTGCCCATAGGCGTGGGCCTCTACGACGCCAACGGCGATATAGAGGAGATCAACGACGTGACTCTCAAGATATTCGGCATAGAGAACAGGAATAACCTATCGGGTAATATATTCGATCACCCTCTGCTCACTCCTGCCCAGATCGAAGGCCTGCGCAGAGGTGAGGGGCTTACCGCCGATATCAGCCATACCTTTACCGACAAGACGAGGGCGTTCTACGGCAGTAAATTTATAGGACATAAGGACTTGTCGATCAAGTGTACCATCCTTTACGGCGAGGGAGGCAGGATTGAGCACTACCTGATGATGATCATCGACAACACCGCCCTGCTCGAAGCCCACAGGAAGGCCCACGAATCACAGGTGAGGTTCGACGCCATATCCGAGTTTGCAGAGGTGGGTATATACAGGATGGACTTGACCACCAGAAAATTCTTCGCCAATAAGCAGTGGTATAAAAATATGTCCCTCACTCCCCCCGAAGATGGTGACGATGAGATATATGCCGATAAGTATTTCTCGGTGCTGGCTCCTGAAGATGCACAGGAGTTCAAAGATTACGTCGAGCGGTTTAAGAATGGCGAGCTAAAGCACTTCAAGCAGATGATAAAAGTGCGCGATGGGGAGGGGTGGAGATACCTGAGCTGTGTGAATATGGTAGCTGAGGACGAAAATGGATCCGGCCACTTCGTTATAGCCGGTCTTAATGACAATATCACCGAGTCGAAACTTGCAGAATTTAAGCTTATCGAGGCTAAGGCCAGAGCCGAGGAGAGCGACCGCCTCAAGTCGGCGTTCTTGGCCAATATGAGCCACGAGATACGTACGCCGCTCAATGCTATCGTGGGTTTCTCGAGTATTCTGGCCGAGGCCGACGATCCCGCCGAGCGCGACAAGTTCGTAGAAATAATACAGCGCAATAACGAACAACTCCTGCAGCTTATCGCCGACATCCTCGACCTCTCGAAGATCGAGGCGGGGGTTATCGACGTGTCATACGGCGACGTGGAGATCAACACGCTGTGCGCCGAAGTAGTGGGTACTATGGCCGTGAAGGCGCCGGAGGGTGTGACGATGAAATTCGTGTCGAAAGGCACCCCAGTTCATATAAATACCGACCGTAACCGCCTCACGCAGGTACTGTCCAACTTCCTGGGCAATGCCGTCAAGTTCACCCGGGAGGGGACGATCACCCTCGGTTATGTCGCCGATGGCAAGTGGGTGGAATTCTCCGTGAAAGATACGGGGATCGGCATGAGCAGCGAGGAGACCAATACCGTGTTCGAGCGTTTTGTCAAGTTCAACGATTTCGTATCCGGGACCGGGCTCGGACTCTCGATCTGCAAGGTCATCGCCGAGAAGTTAGGTGGCAGCGTGGGTGTGGATTCGGAACAGGGCAAAGGGTCGCGTTTCTGGATACGCCTGCCTTATCTCGACGTTCCGGCGTAGGGTGATATTATAATACGAGTATACAATTACGGCCGCAGCTTATCGCTGCGGCCGTAATTTATTGTCTGGGCCTGCGTTTCTTATTTTGGCATTCCTTGGGAATTTTTTCTTAGTACCTTTTGATCACGCAAAAGGTACAGCCAAAGGAGATCCATATATTCGTGCGGGCCACTTCGATATTCCTAATCCCGCAAACAGGTTAATTATCCGTAATCTGCTTATACCTCAGGGCCTTGATCTGGTAATCGCTGTAGGCGTCGCTGTGCATGTTCATGCTCTGGCGGTATAGAGTCTGGGCGTCGAGCAGGTCGGTCAGGGGTAGGGTGCCGGCTTTATAGGAGTTGTCCACGATACGCAGGTTCTCTGTGGCCGAAACGATGGATTTCTCGGCTAAGAGTATCTGCTTATGAGCCTCCACCAGCTCGTTCCACGTCTGGCTTATCTCCACAGCCATTAGCTCGATGGCGTTGGCCTTCTCGTTCTCGGCCTGCTGCTCCATGTACTTGTTATGCCTGCGGGCGTGGCTGCCTCCCCACCATGCGGATATGGGGATTGACACCGTGGCGTAGACCACCGCGGCGTTGTTCGATTTGTCCAGCAGGTCGTTGTAGAGGTAGCCTCCGCCCACTCCCATCGACGGTAGGCGTTCTCCGCCCGATATCTTTGTACGGAGCTTTGCGGCGTTGACATTCTGGTCGAGAAGCTTGGCCTCGGTACGCTGCCCTGCTGCATCGAAGGCGTCGCGGTAAAGGGACTCCGGCTTGGTGTAGGACGCGCCCATAGCATTCCTATTCGCACTTTCCGCTTCACTCGCACTCACCGATCCTGTCGTCCCCGTCGCGCCTACACCTGCCGGAGTATAATCTATATCGAAGGTACCCATATCTGCCCCCACGAACTGAGCCAACAGCATGCGGCTGACCCTGATGCCGTTCTCCACCTTGAGGCGGCCGCTCTCCACCTCCTGCATCTTGAGTTCCACGCGAAGCAGGTCGTTGCGGTTGGCAAGGCCAGTCTTAACGGCCATATCCACATCCTTGTGAAGCCCAGAGAGCATATCTTCGAGCGCGGTGATGGTCGAAAGTTTCTCCCGCAGGTTTACTATCTGCCAGAAGTAGGTATGGGTTTTGAGCACCACCTCGTCCTGCGTGAGTTCGAGCTTGAGCTGCGATGCCTCCTCGCCGACTTTGGCCAGCTTGTTTCCCTTCACTATGCGCCCCCCGGCGAATATGGGTTGGGTGGCGGTCACCGCAGCTACGGTCCCGTTCTTCATCATTGACACGGGTATGGTCGAGGGTATCGCTCCCAACAGGGCAGGGGGCAAGGCCGCCGCTATCTCGGGCGAGATGATACTCCCCGGGTTGAGGTTGGTCTGCAGCAGGCCGTGGTTGGCATTGAAGTAGCCGCCCATGCCGTTTACCATCGGGAAGTAGTTGGTGAACGCCTCCTTGCGGGTCTGCGACGCGGCGCTTATGTCGAGCTTGCTGTTCTTGATGCGGTAGTTGTTCTCTGTTGCCATCTTCTCGCAGTCGGCGAGCGTATAGCGGGTCTGGGCGGAGAGGCCGCAGATGCAGAGCGAGAACACTCCGGCTATGGCTATATTTCTTATATTCATGACTGTACGGCTTTAATTTTGTCGTCCTCGCCGCGGTATGTGAACCAATACATCAGCGGGAGCATATAGAGGATAAGTATCATCGAGATCATTGTGCCGAAGCAGATGACAGTTCCCATGGGGCACCACAGCGGGCTGCGGTGGATGATCATCGGGATCACGCCCATCGACGCGGCGGCAGAGGTGAGGAATATGGGCCTCATCCTGCGCTTGCCGGCCTCGATGCAGGCTTCCATCACCTTGTAGCCGTGTTTGTGGCGCAGTTCCTCGGTATAATCGTACATGATGATGCCGTTACGCACGATAATACCGATAAGACTCACCACGCCCAGCACACCCGTGATACTGAAGTCGAGTCCCAGGAGCTTGAGGCCTATCGCCCCGCCCAGGATGCTCAGCAGTGTAGAGGAGAGCACCAACCCCGCCAGCGACACCTTCTTGAAGTGGAATACAAGGATGAAGAAGATGATAAGGATCGCTATCACGAGACCGCCGATAATGCCCGGCAACTTATCTGTATGAAAATCCTTCACCCCGCCGTAGGCTACGGCTATACCTGCGGGCGCGGAGCCATCCTTCTGCATGCGATCTATTATCGACTCCACTTTCGACTGCATTTTGTTGATATTCTCGCCGCGATTCAAATCGGCATACACCGACATGGTACGGATGCCGTTGCGGCGCACGATCTGGCCCTGGTTCCAGTCGGCCGATACGGTGGCTATCTGCCGCAGGGGAACAGCAGGGGAGAGCAGGCCCGACACGTATTCGTCGGCCACGTCGCCGGTCACGGGGTCTTTTTTATCCCATTTTGATTTCAGCACCACCGGCACGGCGTAGTCGTCCTCCCACAGCGTGGTCACGGGCATGCCGCCGTAGCGCGCGGCAAGGCTGACGCCCAGGATCGATTCGCTGATACCCAGCCTATTGGCTTCCACGGGGTCGAGGGCGATGTTAACTCCCGGCAGCATTTCCTCGAAGTTGGAGTAGGTGCGAAGCACCCTGCCGTCCCTCTTGAGTTCCGCCATGAGGCTATCGCCCATGCGGCGCAGGTCGCCGAGATTATCGCTCGACAGGCGTACCTCTATATCCGCGTCGACCCCCGCCTGGTAGTCGAGCTGCTTGAATTTGACGAACGCATTGGGGTAGCGGTAGGCGTAGAGTGAGGCGTACTCGTCGAGCATCTCCACCGTGGCCTCGTTCGAGGAGGTATTGACGATGAACTGCGCGAAGTTAGATCCGCCTAACTTGGGAGCGTATATGGCGTGGAATCGGGGCGATCCGGTACCTATAAAGGCCGATACCGACTCCACGCGTGTATCCTTTTCGAGCAAGGCTTCCATGTCGCGGGCCACCGCCTCGGTCTCATCTAAGGGACTGCCCTGTGGCAGGTATATCTCCACGGCGAACTGGTCGCGCTCGGCGAACGGCATCAATTTCAACGGCAGGGTGAGCGAGAGGCCGATACCCACGAGTACCGACGCGATGCCCGCCCAGAGGAACGTCTTTGGGTAGCGGAATACGGTCTCGATGAACTTGTCGTACGATCCCTGCACCCTGTCCAGCAGCGATTTGTGCGCGGGTTTGTCCGATTTATTGTCCTCTTTTTTCAGCCCATAGCGAATGAACAGGTACTGGAAGTAGGGTATTATGAGTATCGCCACCAGCAGTGACACGCTGAGGGTCAGCAGTATAGTCCAAGGGAACGAGCGGATGAAATCGTTGAATTGGCCCGTGAGCGTGAACAGGAACGGGAAGAAGGTGATGCCGATGGCGAGCGTGGCCGAGAATATGGCCTTGAGGTACTCTTTCGTCCCGGCGATCGACGCCTCCCAGCGCGGCATGCCGTGGTCGAGCTTCTCTATATAGTCGTCGATGATAACTATAGAGTTGTCCACGATCATCCCCAGTACCACGATCAGTGCCGCGAGGGTCACGGTGTTGAGCTCGATGCCGAACATGTACATCATCCCCAGAGAGATGAATATGGTGATAGGGATAGACGATGCCGCCACCCCCGCCACACGCAGCGGCAACAGTACCATGGTCACGATTATCACCGCCCCTATGGCCATCAGCAGCTCCTTGAGGAACGAGGTGGTCGAGTCATTTACCACGCGCGGCTGGTCGACGATGCGTTCTATCTTTATGTCGGCGGGAATGGTCTGTTCGAATTCGGCCATCACCTTGTCGACCTCCTGCCCGTACTCCACGATGTTATACCCCTCGCGCATCTCGGCCGAGAGGATAAGGCATTTCACGCCCTTGTATGTGGTGTAGCTCTTGGGAGCGGGATATTCGCGCGCCACGGTGGCCACGTCCTTCAGGCGTATGTAGTTGCCCGAGGGGTCGGAGTACACTATCTGTTCCTCGAGGTCGCGCTCGCTTAAGAACGGGCGTGAGATGTGTATGGGAGCGTTTATGTCGGGGTTGTCGACCTTGCCCGCGGGGACTATCAGCCCCTTGGTGAGCAGGGTACGGTACAGGCCCAGGATGTTGATGCCGTAGGTGGCGATCTTCTCCTTCTCGAGGTAGATGCTTATCTGCTCGTTCTGAGCGCCGTAGAGGCGGAGGTTCGACACCGACTCGATAGAGCGCAGGCGGTCTTCGAGGTCCTCCATATATTTCTGGAGTTGGCGGTAGGTCTTGGTCTCCGACTGCATGGAGATGAGCAGGGCCGAGGTGTCGCCGAAGTCGTCGTTGGCGATCACGGCCAGCACGCCAGGAGGCAGTTGGCTCTTAAACAGCGTGAGGCCGTGCTTTATCTTCGACCACACCTCGTCTTTATTGTTCACATTGTCGTTGAGTTCCACGAACACGTACACTACGCCGTCCCTCGACAGGGAGTAGGTGCCCGATTTCTTCACCTCCTTATAAGTAAAGAGGAAGCGTTCGAGGGGCTTGGTAAGTTGCTCCTCCACCTCGGAGGACGTAGCCCCGGGATACACTCCCGCCACCACGCCCTGGCGTATGGTGAACACCGGGAACTCCTGCTTGGGCATATGCCAGAGGGCGTATACGCCGAACAGCACGAGCATACCCGTGATCATCAGCACTATTCTGTGATGCTTCATCGCCCATGCGATGGCGCCTTTGGTCTCTTTCATATCCGCACCCCCGTTAGTTGTTATCCACGCTGACCTTTATTCCCGGGCTTATATTCTGGTAGCCCTCGGTTATAAGCTCGTCGCCCTCGTTGAGCCCGCCGGTGATTATCACGTCGTTGCCCGAAAGCCCGTCGGTGGTAACTTCCCTTACCACGGCCTTGCTGTCGCCGTCCCTGAGCCATACGAACTTCCTCTCGCCGGCGTCGATCTGTACCGACTTGACAGGGATGGACATGAGCTTAGTAGTCCCCGCTGCCGGCTTCGCCCCGGCGATATAGGCCTTGCACACCATGCCGGGCATAAGGTCGAGCTCCTTGTTGGCTACCTTCGCCCTCGCGCTGTATGTATGGGATATGGGGTGGGCAGCCACGCCTTTTTCCACGATCCTGCCCTTGAATGTCTTACCTCCGAGCGCCGATACTGTTATGCGGCACTCCTGACCCGGCACGATATCGGATATCTCATGTTCCGGAATGGCAATTTTCACCTTTACGGAACTTATCTCCACGATATTGCAAACGGGCGAGCCGGGCATCACATTGGCCCCGGCGTCGATATGGCGCTTGCCCACAATGCCCGAGAAGGGAGCTTTAAGGTCGCAGTCGGCGAGGTTTTTACCGGCCACGCGCTCCGCCGAACGAGCCTGTTCGAGCGCCGTCTTGGCCTCCATGAACTTTATATCTGGCAGGCTGTTGTTGTCGTGCATCTGCTTGAGCCTGTCGTAGGCGTCCTGCGCACGGGCGAGAGTGGCCTTGGCGGCATCGTGGATGCTACGCAGGGAGGTAGCGTCGATGCGGGCCAGGAGGTCGCCCTTGCGGACCTTTTGCCCTTCTTGCACGAATATTTGTTCTACATTACCTCCTACGAGGAAGCTCTCGTCCACGGAGAGATCGCCCTCCACCTCGCCTATATACTCGCGGCTCGCGGACTCGGAGGCATAACCGACGGTCATGGTCTTCACGGGAACTACGCGTTCCACATTCTCATTATTGCTTTTTTGAGCGCATCCGCTTGCTGTCAGGGCTATGGCCAGAAGGCAGGCCAGGGATATCCTGTTTGTCATATATTTAGTGTTTTTAGTTGACTTGTTTTTCTAAAGTACAAAATAGGGGTCTTTCGGGTAGTTTATAAATAGCTAAAATTAGAAATAAATGTTCTTAAAGTCGAATTTTGTACCAAATGCCAAATATTTGTTATTACCTTTGCCGTATACAATTGTTTTATAGCCTAAAATGTAAAATTATGGAAAGTGCAGAAGGCTTGTTCAGTATCACCATTCCCCAGCTCGCCGAGCGTTACAAGATAGGGCAGTGGCTCAACAACAATTTCATCATCACCTCGCGTGCGCCGGAGTATATCGAGGCGTTGAGCTACCCCCTGCGCGTCGATGCCCTGCTGATCGGGATATGCCTCAAGGGGAGCATCAAGATCAGTACCAATCTCAAGGAGTGGGTGCTGACCGAGAATACCTGCATAATCAGCCTTCCGGAAAATGTGATCGGAGTGAAGGAGATAAGCCCCGACAACGAGGGAGTAATAATCGCCATATCGCTCGACTACCTGCGCAAGATCAACCTCGACCTGAAAACCATCCTGCCCTATTACGTATTGGTACGCAACTACCCGTGTATCAAGCTCGAGGGGCATGAGACCGAGAGGCTCAACCAATTTTTCCAGCTTATCAGCCTGTGCCTCAAGGATGAAGACAGTAGCCGCAAGGAGGATATAATACAGGGACTCTTCTCGGCTCTCGTGTTCAAGATATCCGAGAACCTCGATCGCACGGGCGCCTCTAATCGCGCGCTCAAGACCAAGAGCAAGGAATACTATTTTATGCGGTTTATGGAGTTGTTGCTAAAGGATTTCCGCGAGAATCGTAATGTGGGATACTATGCCGACAAGATGGCCGTGACACCCAAATACCTGTCGGCTCTGATAAAGGAGATCAGCGGCAGTTCGGCGGCGCAGTGGATCGATGAGTACACGATAATGGAGGCCTCGATGCTGTTGAAATTCTCCGACAAGAACATACAGCAGGTGGCCGATAGCCTCAACTTCCCCAGCCAGTCGTTCTTCAGCAAGTACTTCAAGCACCACACCGGACTAACCCCCAGCGAATACAGGGAGAGTAGCAGGAAGGGGTAGAAGGATTTTTAAAGCGTCGAAGACGCTTATACTCCCCGCATCAGAAAACACTAACGAGGCGCAAGTGTAGAAAAATCTTTCCGTAATAAAAGATTTTCGCACCTTTTGAGCGCACAAAAGGTGCTGACCAAAATGCGCCCCTCCGATGAAAATTTCCTGAATATACGCTTGTAAATCCTAAAACGCGTAACTCCTCCTTTTAGCGGGAGGCTTTAGACTCCCGCTAACGAGCGTCAGACATCACGCGTTTTTATACGGATTTGACTCACGCTACTATTCCGGGCGGAAATTTCCAGAGTCGGGTGTCGTAGACGCTTGCGCGTCTTATGATTTTGAGGGAGTTAATACCCGCAATTGGCGGAGAGGGTAAGCGCCTCGGCGTTTTAAAGATAATATGTTCCGTAAAATTTATATTTTTTGCGCAGACCGCTTCTATTAATTCACCGTAGACATACAACAACCGCCGTCCCTCTTTTTTAAACACTCGTCCTGATGCTCTAACGCCCAGTCGACAAGCGCCCTGACGTGGGGGATCAGCGTCAATCCAAGTTCCGTGAGCCGGTATTCCACCCGTGGCGGAATCTCGGGGTAAACTTCGCGCGAAATAAGACGGTCGGCTTCGAGAGTACGGAGCGTCACGGTCAGCATCTTCTGCGACACGTCGGGTATCTCCCTGGCCAGTTCGCTGAAACGCATTACCTCTCTTTCGTCGAGCGACAGCAGTACCAGTATCGACCATTTATCCCCGAAACGGGACATGATATCGCGCACCGGGCAAAAAGTTTCAATTTTTTTCATCGTGATACCTCCTGATATTCAGTAATAGTTACCCGTAGGTTAGTATGTTACACGGGCGTGCCTTATTGTTTTATATGTACTCTCTTTTTAGCTTTGCCTTTACAAAAGTAACTGACTTTATTTTAAACACCAAAAATTACGACTATGAAAAAGGTAGAGAAAATTTCGGAAGGAGCTAATTACGCAGCTGTCAATGTGGGCAAGTGGAGCGATCTGGGCGAGCATACGCTGGTCCTTGCTCCGGGAGTGGAGATGCAGGGAAAGGTATTTGTGGGTGAGGCATTAGAGAATACAGGTACTGAGGTGTCGTTCGAGACTATGCCCGTGGGTAAGGGAGTACCATTCCTCCACACTCACAAGAGCAACGAGGAGCTGTATATTGTGGTAAGGGGCAGCGGCGAGTATCAAGTCGACGGTGTGATATTCCCGGTTGCGGAGGGCAGTGTGGTGCGTGTGTCGCCTAAGGGCAGACGCTCATGGAGGAATACCGGAGTTGAGCCTATGGTTATGATCTGCGTGCAGAGTAAAGCAGGTGCACTCAAGGATCTTGGTGTTGTCGACGGCGAGATCGTCGACGGCGGGGTGAAGTGGTAGTCATGACTTAGCTTGTTGCCCGGTCCGTTACGGCCACCCCAACGGAGTGGCCGTAATCATTATCTGGGTGTTGATCTTTTCTTTGGCTTATTTTTTGCAAAACCATTTATTCATATCAGTATTTGCATACAACAAGTTTAACCAAAGCAAATAGAATTATGAAAAAATTACTTCTTATTATTGCTGCCGGTGCGTTCGCGGTATCGTGCGGGCAGAAACAGCAGGCCGCCGTGGGCGAGCAGCCCAAGGAGGCTACGCAAGCCACCGTCGTGGCCAACGACAATGTGCTCCTGGAGCTCAATTTCGACAATAAGCAGGACTTTGACGATGCCCGTCGCGGCTTTATCGCCACTTTCCCCAATCTCGACATCAAGGATGCCTCGGGCAAACGTTCCGTGTGGAACATGACTGATTACGCTTTCCTTAATAAGGAGGCAGCTCCCTCCACAGTCAATCCCAGCCTGTGGCGCCAGGCGCGAATCAACATGGAGAACGGCCTGTTCAAAGTGACCGACAGGATCTACCAGATCCGCGGCTTCGATCTCTCCAACATGACCATAATCGAGGGTAATACAGGTCTTATAGTCATCGACCCGCTCGTGTCGGCCGAAACCGCCAAGGCGGGCCTTGAGCTCTACTACCAGAACTTCCCCAAGAAACCGGTTAAAAACGTGATACACACCCACTCGCACGTCGACCATTACGGTGGTGTGCTGGGGGTTATCGACGAAGCCGACGTGCGCAGCGGCAAAGTGAAGGTGATCGCTCCGCAGGGTTTCCTCGAAGCGGCTATCAGCGAGAATGTGTATGCCGGTACGGCTATGGGCCGCAGGGCGTTGTACCATACGGGAGCCATCCTGCCCAAGGGTGAGAAGGGACAGGTAGACGACGGTCTGGGTAAGACGGCGTCCACAGGTACTACATCCATTGTGGAGCCTAACGTCATAATCACTCACACCGGCCAGAAACTCAACGTCGACGGTATCCAGATCGAGTTCCTGATGGCCCCGAATACCGAGGCACCAGCTGAAATGCTTTTCTACTTCCCGCAGATGAAGGCTCTGTGTGCGGCCGAGGACTGCACTCATAACCTCCACAACCTCTACACCCTGCGTGGCGCAGAGGTACGCGACGCCAAGGCGTGGTGGCATACCTTGGACAAGGTAATAGATATATGGGGTGCCGACGTGCAGGTGATGTTCGCCCAGCACCACTGGCCTACATGGGACAATGCCCGCGTGGTGGAGATGCTCGCTTCGCAGAGGGATATGTACAAATTCCTCCACGACCGTACGCTCAACCTGATAAACAAGGGATATACTATGCTCGAAGTGGGTGAGATGGTAAAGCTCCCGGATGCCATAGGCAAGAAGTTCTATAACCGCGGCTATTACGGCTCGGTGAACCACGATGCCAAGGCCATATATCAGAAATATATCGGTTTCTATAGCGGTAATCCCTCCGATCTATACCAGCTTGTTCCCGAGGAAGCGGCTAAGAAGTTCGTGGAATATATGGGTGGCGCCGACGCCGTGATACGCAAGGCCCGCAAGGACTTCGAGAACGGTGAATACCGCTGGGTGGCACAGGTGATGAACCAGGTGGTCTTTGCCGATCCCTCTAACCAGGCTGCCAAGAATCTTACAGCCGATGCCCTCGAGCAGTTAGGCTACCAGACCGAGAACGGTACATGGCGTAACAACTTCCTGCAGGGGGCGATGGAACTGCGCAATGGCCTGGCCAAGATACCGTTCGTAGGTATAGCCAGTCCGGGTACGGTACAGGCTATGACTCCTGGGATGATCTTCGACTATATGGGTATCCGCCTCGACGTGGATAAGGCCGCGGGTAAGAAGATGACGTTCAACTACATCATCAAGGACACAGGCGACAAGTATGCCGTAACGCTCGAAAATTCCGTGCTCATTTACTCCAAGGGCCGCCAGATAGACAAGCCTGACGCCACTATCACCGTGGCTACCAAGGCTCCGTTCAACTCCGTGATCGCGGGCTATGTGACCCTCGACGACCAGGTGAAGGCCGGCAGTATCAAGATATCGGGCGACCAGGCCAAGTTCAACGAACTGCTGTCGCTGTTGGACAACTTCGAAATGATGTTCAATATCGTGACCCCGTAACGTGGTCCGGGCAGGGTGTGCCGTACTGTAAACCGTCCGCCATTTCCCGTAGTTAAATCCAGGTCCGGCCATCCGTGAGGGTGGCTGGACTTCGTTTTGATACGCAGATAGTTGCAGAAACCATTTTTTCCGTTAAATTTGTTATCCTGTATGATCTGCTAAATCCCTGATCCCCTTTGACTTCATATGACAGAATTCGTCTCCTCGCTTCTCGATAGTATCAATTCCGTCCTCTGGGGATGGTTTATGATAATCGTGCTACTCGGCACTCACCTCTACTTTACCGTACGTACGGGATTCATCCAACGCTATATAGGTAAGGGTATCCGTCTTACGTTTCGCAAGAGTGATAAAAATAATCCGGGCGACGTGTCGCACTTTAGTTCTTTGATGATAGCCCTTGCCGCTACGATAGGTGTGGGAAACATAGTGGGTGTGGCCACGGCCGTGGTGCTGGGTGGCGCGGGGGCAGTGTTCTGGTGTTGGGTGACGGGTGTGTTCGGCATCGCGACCAAGTACGCTGAGGCTGTGCTGGCCGTTAAATACCGTAGTACGACCAAGCGAGGTACATACCTCGGCGGCCCCATGTACGCTCTTGAGAAGGGGGTGAAGGCAAAGTGGCTGGCAGTGGTATTCTGCGTATTCACCGTACTCGCCTCGTTCGGTATCGGCAATATGGTCCAAGCCAATACGCTTTCCGGCGTGCTCGACTACTCGCTGGGCGTGCCGGTGTGGATCTCGGGTCTTGTGGCCGCTACGCTTGTTGCCGTGGTGGTGCTGGGCGGGATACAATCCATAGCCGCCGTGTGCCGCCGTCTCGTGCCGCTTATGGCCGTGCTATATATAATCTGCTGTATAACGCTATTGGTAATAAACAGGGAATATCTGTGGACGTCCCTGAGTCTTATCATGGAGAGCGCCTTCTCGGCTAAGGCCGTAGGCGGCGGCCTCGTGGGCGGTGGCCTTATGATGGCGGCCAGGTACGGGATCGCCCGCGGGTTGTTCTCCAACGAGTCGGGTATGGGATCGGCGCCCATAGCGGCCGCCGCCGCCAAGACCGCCGATGCCGCCGAGCAGGGCCTGGTATCTATGACCGGCACATTCTGGGATACCGTGGTGGTGTGCGCCCTCACTGGCCTTGTGGTGGTCAGCGGCATGGTGCGCGACCCCGCGGCATATATTGGGATCGACGGCGTGCAGGTGACCTACGAGGCATTTAAAAACATACCCTTCGGTCATTACCTGCTGATGGCCAGTCTTATATGTTTCATATTCTCCACCCTGCTGGGATGGTCGTACTACGGCGAACGTTGCCTCGAGTACCTCACCGGCGGCCGGGGGATGATATACTACCGCCTTGTGTGGGTTATAGTGGTATATATAGGTGCGACTACCACGCTAAATATAGTGTGGAGCTTCTCGGATATGGCCAACGCCCTGATGGTACTGCCCAATGTGGTGTCGCTGTTTGTCCTCGCCAAGGTGATAAGGGCCGAAACCAGGTCTTATCTGGAGTAGTATCCGCAGAGCCGCAAAAACGTATGAACCTATATCTGAAAAATTTGCCCGCCGCCGTATAAATCCGTACTTTTGTCCGCTGAATAAGCGAGAGCCCATATGGGCTGAAGGATACGAAGGGAAACGGATGACAGTACGACAATTTTTTCGGCAGTTTTTAGATAACGAATATTTTCTTTCACGGTATAAAAATGCCTTCTTTTCGGCGATCGTGGTGGCTGTATGCCTGGTCGTGGCCCATGTGTATGATATGGGGCTCGCTGCGGGGGCATTCATCATCGGCGCCCAGAGTGTCACGGGTATCAACCGCCAGGGCCCTTTCCGCATAAGGCTTTCCATCGCCGCCAAAACTGCGGTCATCCTCTCGTTCTCCGCCCTGTTGGGGAGCGTTACTGGGCGGTTGCCGTTGGTGCCGCAAATCATTTCCGGCGTAGTGTTGGCATTCAGCTTCGGGTGGTGGCGACAACTGTTTCCGCTCAACTGGCCCGACATCACCATTCCCGCTGCGGTACTGTTTTTTATGAGTTACGCCGACCCGACTGTTGAGATCACGGCTACGGGGGCGGCTTTCGGCCTGGCGTGCGAATTTATTCTCGGCGGGATCATTTATCTCAAGCGTTACGCGCTGGGGGTGTTGTTGCTGCCCGATAAACAGGAGGTTTTCCCTAACCATTCCGATGAGAAGGAAGAGACTCTGCTCGGCCTCAAGAGATACCTGTTCCTTTACAGCGCCGAGCTGAGCGTCCTGTTGGCTATAGGGTTGGTTTTTATCCGTTACAGCGGTTTCGCGCATGCCTACTGGTTGCCTCTGACCATGATAATTGTACTGAAAGTAGGCCGACACGGTACATACCGGCGTGTAGTCGAGCGTACGTTGGGGACCCTGGCAGGTTGTGTGCTGGCCGGAGTGCTGCTCTATTGCCATATCAACGAGTGGGTCGACTCGGCCGTGATGGTGGCCTGTATCTTCGCCTGGCTCTGTTTCTTGCGTTACCAATATGCCGTGGGCACCATATTTATCACCACCTTCGTGTTGCTGCTTTTGAGCGACAATACGTCTCCGTTCTCATTCGACCTGGTGGCCGAACGCGTGGCCTTCACCGTCGTCGCAGGGGTATTGACCCTCGTCTCCTCGCGCTTCTTCCTGCCCAAGGGAAGACGTAAATGGTAGTGCAGAGAGAGAAAGTTCTATCAACATAAAAACAAAAATCCCCGGAGAATCTCTCCGGGGATTTTTAGTTGTTCTGCCAGGACTCAAACCT
This sequence comes from Rikenellaceae bacterium, assembly GCA_031553875.1. Classification (GTDB taxonomy): domain Bacteria; phylum Bacteroidota; class Bacteroidia; order Bacteroidales; family Rikenellaceae; genus JAVBKU01. The sequence continues at coordinate 60,025 of JAVBKU010000003.1, forward strand.
GGATTTGAAATTTAGAAAACGCTGTTAGTATTAGAAGCTACTTAACTGATATTGTACCAGTTAATTATTTAGAGTTTTCTGAATGTAGTGGTTACGTCGGCACTGGCTCCAGGCTTGAGAGTGAATACGAAGCCGACGAAGTTGAATTCGGGATGAACGAGTTTCTTTTCGGCCTCGAGCTTCCCAACGGGCGTTTCGTCATAGGCGCCCGGATCGTTGGGCCATGTCTTGTACTCGACTCCGGGGGCGTCAGTCTTCACAAGCATCTTCACGTCGCCCTTGGTGAGAATGATTCCCTCGGGAGTTATTTGCGGCTTTGCGAGGGTGCAGAGCGTCCAGCGGATCACGGCCTCGCCTTTCTCGTTCGCCGTTACACAATCCTTAACGTCGAAGCTCTGGTCTTCGCGAAGGACGATACTGCGGACAGCCTTCGAGAGGTCGAGGGCATAGCAGGGAGTCATATCGAGGGTACCTCCCCACTCGCGGCCGGTGTTGAGAGTATCGACAATTCTACCCGACGCGGTCGGGATCTGGTTGTGACCGTTGACCGTAAGAGTATTATGCTGGCGGTTGTTAATGTGAAAGAATGACCAGCTGGGATAGTCGATTTTTTTGCGGTCCCCGGAGGCGTTGATCTCCTTGAGGATATTGCGGTGTCTCTGATACGCATAATGATGATAATCACTCGCCCACCTCTCTCCGAACGCTTCGTAGGTGAAAGTTCCGATATCCATATGACCGTGGGGAGCTGTAGGAGCGCCACCCTTGATTCCCGCATAGGCGTCAGATCTGTCATAGCCGGTACGGGCAATAACTATGGGAACCTCGCCTTTCGTCGCCGGATAGTATTTCTGGGTGGACTGGACAGGGGCGAAGTCCTTTCCGAGGCCCATTGCGCCGAGAAGGCCGATAATCGCTGATCGGTTATTATTATACCCTTTTTCGCGCAGGAGCTTCAGTTCGGCGTAAGCGGCATTGGGTTCATTGAATTTCCACGCATAATAGAATACGCAGGGAGAGGTGCCTACGCTCTTCGAACAATCGCCGAAATCGAAGTATCCACCCATATTGTCGCAGATGAAGTTGCGATACTTGAGAGTCTTACGAAAACCCGAGGTATTCATAAGGCCGAAGTCGGTACCGAAAGCCTTGTCGAGAACGGCGAGGGCGAAAGCCTGGAAGTTGGCTCCGTAGCTCCAATATGAGCCACCCTCGTTCGAAGCTCCGTCCTCATCGTAAATAAGGCCCATGGTCTTGCGGAGATTTTCGATTCTGAATTTGAGCTTCTCGGCCATTTCCTTCGCGTCGAGCTTTTCGGCAATAGCGACGGCGCAGGCCATATACGAAGCGTTGCAGACCTGGCTGCGGTTATTTCCGTCGGACTCGTGCCAACGGCATTCAAGGACGTGAGCACGCATCTGCTGCTCCATACGATCGCGGAGCGAAGGCTTAAGCGCCTCGTACATCCAGTCGTATGCGAAAGCGAGACCCATCGCGTACTCCGTATGGATGATGAAGGCGTCTATCGGAGATGATTTCATCCACTGGTCGAAGTTGTCGCAATAGTGCTCTATGATGGGTTCAAAGTCGCGAACAAAAGTAAGGTCTTTAGTATAACGATAGTTGTAGGATGCGGCAATGGCATACTGTAGAAAAGAACGAGCCTGGGAAAGAGGATTCTTCACTCCATCCGGTTTGAAGTGGAAAGCCTTGTTGTCCAGATTCATATTCTGGGTCGATTCCAAGAGATTCTTGTGGATGATATTGAGAGCCTCGTTCGAGCCGGAGGCAACCATCTTCTTCTCGAGTTTGAAGTCGTTCGCATTCATAACCAGTCTCGGATGAGGCTGAGAGACGACTTTCTCAAAATCGACGGTATAGTCCTGAGCGAAGGCTGTCATAGCCGACGCGACGAGGATCGCAATAAGAGACAATGTTTTTTTCATGGGTTCAATATTAGTTAAGTTTTTCTTCTTAGGTTATGTCGGTTGTGCGTGACCCGGATTTTACATTATATGTCCCGCCCCGTCGTTTATCGTCAGCATACACGGCTGCCTTGAATGTAGTAGGCACAAAAAAGGATTATTTGATGAATAGGGCAGAGGCGTCCGCCAACTATTTGCCAACATCTGCAAACAAATATATACAAAAAGTGTATTAAAATGCAAAAAGACGACAATAAATGCCGTCTTTTGCGTGTGCCTCCAATTACTCAATGAGTTGATCTTCAGCCTTGTGGTCCTAGCAGGACTCGAACCTGCATTTGAAGTTTAGGAAACTTCCGTTCTATCCCTTGAACTATAGAACCGTTGTATGTCGTTCGTGCGTTTTATCCTTACGCGCACATTCTTGTCGGATCAAAAACCTCTGCTGTGCAGGGCCTTATTTTGCCATCGTGGCGCCGTCGTAAGCCCACTTGATATAACAGGCTCCCCATGTATATCCGCCGCCGAAAGCCGCGAGTATGAGGTTGTCGCCCTTCTTGAGCCTTGATTCGTAGTCCCACAGGCACAGGGGCAGTGTGCCCGCTGTCGTGTTACCGAATTTTTCGATGTTGATCATGCATTTCTCAGCGTCGATACCCATCCTGCGGGCCGTCGCGTCGATGATGCGGAGATTGGCTTGGTGGGGTACGAGGTAGCGTATGTCGTCGGCCGAGAGGTGATTGCGCTGCATAACCTCCACTGCTGCGTCGGCCATGTGCGATACGGCAGCCTTGAATACTACCTGGCCTTCCTGGCGCACGTAGTGCATCTTCTCCCTCACGGTCTCTTCTGAAGAGGGATACATCGAGCCGCCCCCCTTCATGTAGAGGTGGGGGGCGCCGCCGCCGTCGGAGTGGAGCGAAGCGTCGAGTACGCCGAGGCCCTCGTAGTTGGGCTCGAGCAACACGGCGCCGCCGCCGTCGCCGAAGATGGCGCAGGTATTGCGGTCTTCATAGTCCACGATCGAGGACATCTTGTCCGCGCCCACGACTATGACTTTCTTGTGTGTTCCGGTTTCAATGAACTTAGATGCGGTGGTCAGGGCGAAAAGGAATCCGCTGCAGGCGGCCGAGGCATCGAAGCCGTAGGCGTTCTTCATGCCCACCCTGTGGCAAATGAGGTTGGCTGTCGAGGGGAAGGCCATATCCGGGGTCACCGTGGCGCATATCACCAACTCTATATCCATGGGGTCTACCCCTGTCTTTTCCAGCAGTTCCCTCACGGCCATCTCGCCGATATAGGACGTTCCCACGTGCTCTTCCTTGAGTATGTGGCGGGTCTTGATACCTATGCGGCTCATGATCCACTCATCGGAAGTATCCACCATACGGCTCAACTCGAAGTTATCCAGTATATAGTCGGGCAGGTAGCCTCCCACGCCTGTTATGGCGGCCGTGATCTTATTCATTAATTGAAAGTTTCTCGTAATTTGTTTACAAAATCCGCCTTTATGGTCTGCTCGGTCTGGAGAACCATGTTCCTGATGGCCCTGGCTGAGGAACATCCGTGGCCTATGACCACATTGGAGTTGATACCCAGTACCGGCGTGCCGCCAATGTTCTCGTAGTTGAGGCTGTTGAGGTATTTGTCCTTGACGCCCAGCTTTTCGAAAAGATCGAAGAAGCCTTCTATCTCCTTTATCACTATGTTGCCCGCGAATCCGTCGCACACTATCACGTCGGCTATGCTGCCGTCCATAAGGTGCTTAGATTCTACGTTACCCACGAAGTTGATCTCTTTGTCCTCATCGAGCAGTTCGTAGGTGGCTTTAGCGGCAAGGTTGCCTTTCTCTTTCTCTTCGCCGATGTTGAGCAGAGCGATGCGCGGATTCTTCTTACCGAGCACGGCCTTGGCGTAGACGTTGCCGATCAGGGCGTACTGGTAAAGCACGTCGGGCTTGCAGTCGACGTTGAATCCAACATCCAGGAGCAGGAAATTATCGCCGTTAACGGTGGGGATGAGCGAGGATATCGTAGGGCGTATGATGCCCGATATCTGCTTGACGGTGTACATGCAGCCCACCATCATGGCCCCCGTGCTTCCGGCCGAGGCAAAACCGTCGATGGAGCCCTTCATCAGGTGCTTGAATCCTACGGCTATACTCGAATCGGGTTTTTTGATAAAGGCTTGTGCGGGGTGGTCGCTCATGTCGATCACCTCGGTGGTGTGTACAATGTCGAACTGCGCCTTATCGGCCTTTTCGCGGTCGAGTATAGCCGTAATCTGCTCCTTGTCGCCGAACAATACTATCCTGCTGTCGGGACTCACCATCCCGGCCGCCTCGATAGCACCCATTACAGCTGATTCGGGGGCGTAGTCACCGCCCATCGCATCCAGTCCTATTCGCATCATCTGCCGTTACTGACCTTTATTGGGAGAAGTGCCTATTCGGCTTTCTTTTCTACTGCCATGCCGCCGCGGTAGAATCCGCATTCGGGGCATACGCGGTGGTAAAGTGTTGCAGAACCGCAGTTAGAGCAAGTAGACACGGTGGGCGCCACGGCCTTGTAGTGAGTCCTTCTCTTGTCCCTCCTTGTCTTGGAGGTCTTGTGTTTGGGATGTGCCATTTTATCTTAAAAGCTTAAATTGTAATATCTTAGTTCTTGTGTTGTCTGCTTGTTTTGTTCTTCGCCTCGTTCCCCGTCCCGTGATTCCGCCGCCACTGCGTGTTACTCTTCCGAGGCTTCGTCGCTTGCCATGAAGCGGCCCAGCATGTCGGGATCGCAGGTCGAGTGGCCGTTGCTGTCGTCCGGGTGTATCCTCTGGTAGGGCAGTGACAGCACGATGCTGTCGTAAATATACTGCGCCAGGGGAATCTCCGTCTCCATCGGGCTTATCCACATCACTTCGCCGTCGCTATCCTGTTCTGTTTCCGAGAAACGCACCGAGAGAACACCTTCGTATTCTACCGGCAGGCTAACGTCGTCGAGACACCTGTCGCACTCCACCCTGACCGTCCCCTTCATTTCGAATTCGAGGGATAGCAGATTGGCCTGCCTGTTCACCATCACATCGACGTCCACATCTCCGCCTTTGATCTCGAGATTGTCGTAAGAGTCGAAGAACGCATCTCCAACCTTGAACTTAAACTCGTGACTGCCAATACTTAAACCCTTGTAAGGGATGCTGTATTTTTTGAAGATGTTCATCTGATGCCGAAAAACAGAGTGCAAAGTTATACAATTTTACTTCAATTGCAAAAATTACCTCTCTTTAATAAGTTTGAGGATAACGCCATCCGTCCCCGGAATATTACGCCCCGTCATACTCACTTTATGAATATGGTGAGGCTGCGATGATTTGCGTCGAGGGGGGGCGCTTTATTTTAACAGTATAAGATCGGCCAGGGCAATTGCCGTCGCGGCTTCGACCACCACCGGTGCGCGCAAAGCTATACAGGCGTCATGGCGGCCTTTTACCACCAACTCCTCGACCTTGCCCGAAGAACGGTTGAATGTCTGCTGGGGGGTGGATATGCTTGGAGTGGGGCGTACCGCTACCCTGAACACTATGTCATTGCCGTTGGTAATACCACCGTTGATGCCTCCGGAGTTGTTGGTCCCCGTCTTGCCCGAAGCATCGATTATGGGGTCGTTGCACTCGCTGCCTTTCATCTTCGCCACGAAGAAACCAGCGCCGAACTCCACGCCTTTCACGGCGGGAATCGAGAACAGGGCGTGCGAGATAATGCTCTCAGCCGAGTCGAAGAAAGGCTCGCCTGTTCCTGCGCTCAAGCCGGAAACGCGGCACTCTATCACTCCGCCCACGGAGTCGCCCACGCTCATGGCCTGTTCTATTATTTCATTGAACCGTGCAGGATCGGCGCACCCGCCTATTTCAAGTATATCTGCGTTAAACTTAATCCCTGACAATATTTTCTTCGCTACCACACCCGCAGCCACAAGGCAAAGGGTGAGGCGGCCGGAAAAATGGCCGCCGCCTCGGTAATCCTGATTTCCTCCGAATTTCTCGTTAGCCACCCAGTCGGCGTGTGACGGGCGGGGGTGGGAGAGAAGGTTGGAGTAGTCGCCGGAGCGGGTGTTATCGTTAGAGAACACGATCGTGAGGGGGGCTCCGGTAGTGTGCCCTTCGAAAACGCCCGACACTATACTGGGGGTATCGCTCTCCTTACGGGGAGTTGTACCCTTGGCGCCGCTTTTCCTACGGGCGATGTCGTCGCTGAAATCCTCTCCATTAAGCCGGAGCCCGGCCGGTACGCCGTCGAGCACCACGCCGAGCATTTCGCCGTGCGATTCACCGAATATCGAAACCCTGAATTTTCTGCCGAAACTGTTCATGACGGATATTTTGTGCGCTAAACCCGATATGTCGAGGCTGGCGCGTATTTGTCTATTTATACCGCAAATTTAACGTAATCTTCGGGATAAATAATAAGGTAGTGGGAAATATAGTTTCGGTATATATAAATAGTGAACTTGATTCTTAAAACGGCCCAAGGTCGTTTATGATCCCCGACTCTGAAAATTTACGCCCGGAGGAGCGACGAGGGAGTCCGTTAAAAAACGACGCTGTGTTTAACGAACGTTTTGAGCAGCGAGGGCAGAGTTGAATTTATTCGAACTATGCCGAGTCGCGAAAAACCTGCACATGAAATATGAGTGTTAGCGGGGACTTTAGGCTCCCGCTAAAAGGAGGAGTTCTGGGATTTAGGATTTACAGGCGAATATTCAGGAAATTTTCATCGGAGGGCGTCACAGACGCTTTAAGAGTTGAAAACAAGAATCACACCCAATCCTTCTACCATATGAACCCTCTCCGTGTGCCGGGAGGCACCCTTTTGTACAAGCAAAAGGTACGAAAAAAGATCGGTACGATAAGAAAGATACGAGTAGATTCCCCATTACCTCAATCCCGCAAAGAACCCCTCCATCATCTCCCTACACTCCTTCTCAAGCACTCCGCCCGTCACCACGGTACGCGGGTGGAACAGGTTCTTTCCTGCCGTCGACGCTCCACGCTTGGGGTCTGCCGCACCATATACCACGCGCCCCAGCTGGCTCCAGAAGCAAGCCCCGGCGCACATCACACATGGCTCCACGGTGACGTACAGCGTGCAATCATTAAGGTATTTGCCCCCGATCATCGATGTGGCGGCGGTTATGGCCTGCATCTCGGCATGAGCCGTGGGGTCGCCCAGGGTCTCCACGAGGTTGTGGCCACGGCCCACCACAGTACCGTTATACACCACCACAGCCCCTATGGGCACCTCCTTTGCCGCCAGCGCCCGCGAAGCCTCGGAAAGGGCCTGGCGCATAAAATTTTCGTCGCTTCTGATGTCTGGCTTCATATAAATATCTATATTTGCGGAATGTGGGATGCGCCTCGGCATAGTTCAAACAAGTTTGGCTCTGCGCTCGGCTTTCACTACATTTGTAGCTCTTTAAGTTGTACAAATCTATGAAAAATAACGATACCATGTATAGGACACATACTTGCGGCGAACTTCGCGCGGATCACGTTGGAACGGAAGTAACCCTCTCGGGTTGGGTGCAGAAGGCGCGCAACCTCGGCGCCATGACCTTTGTAGACATACGCGACCGCTACGGTATCACGCAGCTTGTGGTGGAGGAGCATTCCGCTGCCGAAGTGCGCGAGGAGGCCTCGAAGCTGGGCCGCGAGTTTGTGATCCAGGCCACAGGTAAGGTGGTGGAGCGCTCATCGAAGAACCCCAAGATCCCCACGGGCGAAGTGGAAGTGATGCTGACCGAGCTCCGTATACTCAACTCTTCCGAAACACCTCCTTTCACCATAGAGGACAACAGCGACGGCGGTGACGAGTTGCGCATGAAGTACCGTTACCTCGACCTGCGCCGTAACCCCCTGCGCAATGCGCTGACCATGAGGCATAAGGTGGCTCATGAAACGCGTAATTTCCTGAATGAAAAGGGATTCCTGGAAATTGAGACCCCTTACCTTATAAAATCCACCCCCGAAGGTGCGCGCGACTTCGTCGTTCCCTCGAGGATGAATCCGGGCGAGTTCTACGCCCTGCCGCAGTCGCCCCAGACCTTCAAGCAGCTGCTTATGGTTGCGGGCTACGACCGTTATTTCCAGATCGTGCGATGCTTCCGCGACGAGGACCTCAGGGCTGACCGTCAGCCGGAATTTACGCAGATCGACTGCGAGATGGCTTTCGTGCAGCAGGAGGATGTGCTTTCAAACTTCGAGGCTCTGGCCAAGAGGCTTTTCGATGCTGTGCTGGGCGTGAAGTTCGAGGGAGCGTTCCCCCGCATGTCCTACGCTCAGGCGATGGAAGAGTACGGCTCGGATAAGCCCGATATACGCTTCGGGATGAAATTCACGGAGCTGACCGACATGGTCAAGGGTAAGGATTTTGTGGTGTTCGACTCGGCCGAATATGTGGGTGCGATATGCGCGGACGAGTGCGCTTCTTATACCCGTAAACAGCTGGACGAGCTCACCGACTTTGTCCGCAGGCCGCAGATAGGGGCCAAGGGATTGGTGTACGTACGCTGTGAGGCTGACGGCACCTTCAAGTCGAGCGTCGACAAGTTCTACTCGTCCGACGACCTCAAGGCCATTGCCGAAAGGGTCGGCGCCAAGCCCGGTGACCTTATACTTATACTCGCCGGCGACCGCCGCAAGACCCTCTCCGCCTTGTGCGAGCTGCGTTTGGAGATGGGTTCACGTTTGGGATTGAGGGACAAGAGCGTCTTTGCCCCCCTTTGGGTTGTCGACTTTCCGCTGTTGGAGTGGGACGAGGAGTCGGGCCGATTCTTCGCCATGCACCATCCGTTCACTTCGCCCAAGCCTGAAGATATAGCCCTGCTGGATAGCGACCCCGGTAAGATCAGGGCCAACGCATATGACTTCGTGGTCAACGGCTCGGAGATCGGCGGCGGCTCGATACGTATCCACGATTCGGAACTTCAGCAGAAGATGTTCAAGGTGCTCGGATTCTCCGATGAGGAGGCCCAGAAGCAGTTCGGCTTCCTGATGGACGCGTTCCGTTTCGGCGCGCCCCCCCACGGCGGTATCGCCTTCGGCTTCGACAGGTGGTGTTCGCTTCTGGGTGGCTCGGATTCCATACGCGACTATATCGCCTTCCCGAAGAACAACTCGGGCCGCGACGTGATGATAGATTCGCCTTCGACTATCGCCGCCGAACAGCTCGACGAACTGATGCTTTCGATAAAAAAATAGAAAATTCGGAGGTTTTAATTTGGAGATATAATTTTTATCCCTATATTTGCACTCGCATTCGGGAAGCCACATGGCCCCTCGAGTGCAAGCCAAGGGAGCTTAGCTCAGTCGGTTCAGAGCGTCTGCCTTACAAGCAGAGGGTCGGGGGTTCGAATCCCTCAGCTCCCACAGAAGAAATAGAAACACAAAGCCGCATGAAAAATGCGGCTTTTTTATTTTCCGCCGCCCGCCGCAACTTGTTGCGAAGCGGGGTTGGCGAAATAAAAAATGGCTTTGGCCACTTTGTGTTTCCGTTTCTTCTGTCGTTATTGACAGAGCATGGAGGAAAAGGCGAGAGTGGGGCGAGCCAATCCCTCGGCGGAATAAATGGGTAGCTTTATAATAAACGCAACCGTCGAAGCGATACGTTACAAGCTATCTTCCGACTTATCCAGCTCAAATAACTCTTCGACTGTTATCCCGAAAAATCGCGCGAGCTTGATTGCCAGCACGGTAGATGGCACAAAGACCCCATTCTCTATCGTGTTGATGGTCTTTCTTGTGACCCCGACTTCCGCAGCAAGCTCCTCCTGGGTGATCCGCCTGATGGCGCGTTGCACGCGGATATTGTTTTTAAGAATATTTTCTCCCATGACTTCCTAGTGGCTGTCCCGATTGTAGATCAGGTATGATACAAGGTACGCCATCATTCCCACGGAGATAACGGTAAAACAGATGGCGACGCCGGATATATTCCTTCCAAATCCGGTTATAGTCATGAATATAGCTGCGACAACGAACATAGAGGCGAATCCCCACAGATAACTTTTGCGGTTATTCGCTGTTTCCATCTCATTGTTCAAGGCCTTCTTTAATACAGGGTCTTTCTCGATCTTTATCAATAATACTATTAGCCTGACTATGAATACCGCCACAAGTATATTCCCAGGGATCAATAATATTAATGACAGAGGGGATCGCAAATAACCGAATGCGGTCAGAGCGTAAGGTATCGCGAAAATAACATAGCCTACGCCTATCCAAAGTAACGCGTTGTAGCGCTCCCGGTCGAATTTCTCAATTATATCCGCTTTCATGTTCGTAGGATTTATGAGTAACGTTAAATTGTCTTTATGTAACCTTTGTGTTATAAATATAGGATATAAGTTTATGAATTCCAAATTTTTATTAATAAATTATGACAGCCGAGAAAATTTAGCGCATATCAAACCAATTCCCACTCCCTTAGGTGGGGACTAATTAACCCAAAAATCTCGACAGATTTATTTCTTCCGGTACATCGCGATGGTCTCGTCTATGGTCGACGGGTTGCCTACGGAGCCTGCCGAGAGCCTGTACAGGGAGGGGCAGTCGTCGTTATCTGCGGCCAGTTTCTGCCACTCGGCTACCAGGCGATCGTACCGGGCAATGTACTCCGTCATCTTCTCTTTGTCGTACGCGACACCGGTCTTGCGGCTGGCGTACCCGGGTAGCATGATGTTCCATGCGATGGCGAAGAGTTCGTATTTAATTCGCCCATAGGTGCTGGACGTGCGTACGAAATGGCCGGTAGCTTCGTCCGTGAATTTAAGACTCATGGCGATCTTTTCGATCTCCCTCCATATTTCGGCAGCCTCGTTCTTCTCTTTTATGTAGGCGTCGACCGTGCCGTCGGCGATCATTTTGTCGAAATAGGGGATCATGGGCGTTTCGCCAACGACATTGTCGTCGCGGGTCCAGAGCACGCACGATCCGCCCATCATGCTGTACTGGCCCTTCATAACTCCCGTTTCGGACAGTCGGCAAAGCCTGTAGAATTCTTCGCCCTGCTCCGACGACAGCCCTTTCTTTTTCACGGCGAATTCTATTGCAAGCTCCTTCTCCGGCCGAGCCATGTCGTTGGCCCACTGAGCCACGACATAGGAATTAAGCTCCGTCCAGAACTCGTTGGGGATGTACGGGCCTCCCCAGCCGCCGCCGCGAGACCATGTCCAGATACCTTTGAAGAGCGGATTGTCCTTCAACTGGTTCAGGCAGAAGGGCTGTTTGATGCCGGGCACCTGGAATTCGTCGAAGCCGTTTATCACCCCGCGCGCGATATAGTTAGGATGCGCCGCCTTGCCTTCATATTCTCGCTGGCACTGCACCTCCACTATCTGTTTGTGCTTGCCGATACCGATGCACGGATTGAACGGCAGACCGTATTCGCCCGATTCGTTGATCCAGAATCTGTTGAACTTGCCGTAATCGATGTTCGGATCGGGGATCCCCATGCGCCAGAAGTCGGTTATGGTGTGCTTGATCGAGAAATAGAGATGTTCGTGGGGCTCCACCTCGTCAGTCACGCTCAGATAGTGCTGCGGTAGGGAATGCAGCTGCCCGAAGTCCCACGTACGGTAAAATATATCCTTACTTCGTTTGGCGCACACCTCTTCGCGCAGGATGTTTATCAGGATGATATGGTCCTTCATCTCCTTCTGCACCGGATGGTTGCCGACGTGATAGGGGGCGTCGTTCAGGTAAGTCTCGCCGGTGCGGATTATAAGGCCGTCGAGCTGGGGGAACGTTTCGAACATTTCGTTAGCCAGTATTCGGACGAATTCCTGAGTGCGTGGCTTGTGTATATCTATCTTGCCGCTCTCATTGGTGACTTCGCTCCGATATTTGTCTACCAGAGCTTTGGGTAGTACCAACATATCGAGCATGCAGTAGACCTTCAGCCCTTCCCTCTTTGCATCGTTGTATTTGGCCGTGATGATCTGTTTTTTGCTCTCTATCCACCCGGCCGTCTGCGGCGATTCCCCGAACAACTGCGGATCGAGGCTATGCCAGTCTATGCCGAACTGTGCCGCCTCGAACAGGAAGAAAACCTTACCGTTGTAGCCTCCCTCCTTCAAGAAAGATGGGTCGAGGAATGCGGATTCGGTCATGGGTTCACCCGGGTTGTGGTGCACCATATCCAGTATGAAGAGCTCGTTCTTGTTTTTACATGCGGTGACAGCCAGTATCAAGACGCCGGCAAGGAATAGCTTTTCCAGTTTCATAGGTATGTATTGAATTTGTATCAAAACTAAACAAAAAATTCAACAGTTATTTGGAAGTATGAAATCTTTATGTAACTTTGTGCTACAAAGTACTTTTAAATAGTTGAAAAAATCAAGAATGGAAAAACAACTTGCAGATATCAAGGCTATACGGGAGATGATGGAAAAATCATCAAAATTCCTGTCATTGAGTGGGTTGTCTGGTGTGATCGCGGGAGTGGCTGCTATCTTGGGAGCCGCGTTCGCCTACTTTTACCTATTGAGGGATCCGTCGCTTACCGACTATAACCGGATGCAGGAGATGGGGATACTGTTAGCAGACGCCATTCTGGTTTTAATTGTTTCCTTGGGGGCTGGCGTTTGTCTTACAATAAAAAAGGCGAAAAATAACGACCAGAAACTTTTTAACAAGTTGACATATCGTATTATTTACAGCCTGGCCGTGCCGTTGGTCTCTGGAGGGTTGTTTTGCCTGATATATCTCTATAAGGGTGATCTGCGCACGGTGATCGCCGCGACCTTGCTTTTCTACGGACTCGCGCTGGTCAACGCTTCAAAATACACCTACGGCGAGATACATTACCTGGGCCTGACCGAGATCGCCCTCGGACTCGCAGCGGCCGTCTGCGGCCGTTACGGTGTTCTGTTCTGGGTGCTGGGTTTCGGCGTGTGCCACATAGTATATGGTCTGGCCATGTACTTGAAATATGACATAAAGAAAGATGAGTAACATAATCGCTGGACTGAACAAGGCATTCGACAGCCGGATACGCCTGGGGATAATGTCGGTTCTTTCGGTCAATGAGTCGGTCGATTTCAGCACCATGAAAGAATTGATGCAGCTCACAGACGGCAATCTGGCCAGTCATCTCAAGGCTCTTGAGAAGATCGGATACGTGCAGTCATCCAAACAATTCATAGACCGCAAACCGAATACCAGCTACTCCATAACCCGCAAGGGGATGGCAGATTTCCGTTCCCATATCGATGCACTTGAACAATTGATCAAATAAAATTTTTTACTTAATTCACTTTGAAATTCAAAGTTAACCCGTTTAAATTATGAGCACAGAACAGAAACCAAAGGTGAAATTCACACGCAGTATCACTTTCAAGGGTATGATGATCGCCCTGATGACCTTCGTTATGCTGATCCCCGGATGTATGGTGCAGGATCTTATCAAAGAGAGACAACAGACGAGGGATGAGGCCGTGAGGAAGATCGACGCCAAATGGAGTTATGCGCAGAGGATCAGCGGTCCCGTACTGACCGTGCCCTTCACACAATTATCGCGTGATGAGAACAACAAGATGGTGACCCTCGAGTACCAACTAAGCGTAACTCCCGATAAACTCGATATTCAGGCAAAACTATTCCCCGAGGAGAGATATTACGGTATCTACAAAACCATATTATACAAGAGTACTATTGTTATGACGGGGGAATTCGCCTTCGACGGTGTCAATCCTCTGTCGGCAGGGCAGACTCAGAATGGTAAGGCATACTTGCGTTTCGGGCTTTCCGACCTGCGCGGTATCAGCGAGGAGATACGTTTCGAGCTTAATGGTCAGGCCTGCGAAGTGGTGGCTATGAATAAGGGCGATAAACTTTCAAGTGCCGTATTGATGGTCAACTCCGACAATATAAAGTTTGATAAACCCCTGAAATTCGTATGCGAGATAGATCTAAAGGGCAGCGGCAGTATCAACTTCCTGCCTGTGGGCAAGACGACTTCAGTGTCGGTGGAAGGCGCATGGCCCAATCCCGGGTTTATCGGCAATTACACCCCCGAATACACCCTTGACGAGAGCGGATTCAAGGCCGAGTGGAAGATACTCCATTTCAATAGAAATATTCCCGACAGCTGGATAGATAACGATATTTCCAACGGGCAGGAGCTCTCTTTTGGCGTAAATCTCGTAGATACGGTAGACATCTACCAGCAGAATATGCGTTCGGCTAAGTATGCCCTTATGTTCATCGCGCTCACTTTCGTGGTGTTCCTGTTCGTCGAAGCCACAAGCCGTAAGCGGATTCACCCGGTGCAATACCTGCTCGTGGGTGTGGCGCTGATACTTTTCTACAGCCTGTTGCTATCGATATCCGAACCGTTGGGATTCGGATGGGGTTACCTCCTGTCGAGCCTTGCCACCATAGGACTGATAACCGTATACGCTTCGAGTATATTCAAGGATAGAAAGCAGGTAGCCGCCCTGGCGCTCATACTATCCATATTGTACGCGTTCCTTTATGTTATACTCCAACTTGAGGATGTGGCCCTACTTGTGGGTAGCGTGGGATTGTTCGTAATTCTGGGTATCATAATGTATTTCTCCCGCAAAATAAAATGGTACAACGAGGAGGAGTAAGAACAAAAGAGGGCCGGCATTTTGCCGGCCCTCTTTATTTATATACGCCGAGGCACAACGCCTTTGCTTTACTTCGCTGCTGCGCCGCTGATGATGTCGAGCAGTTCGGCCGTGATGGCCTGCTGGCGGCTCTTGTTGTAGAGTAGGGTGAGCTCACGCAGGAGGTCGTCGGCATTGTCGGTGGCGATCTGCATGGCCACGGTACGGGCCGCGTGCTCAGCGGCGTTGGAGTCGAGAAGCGTGGTGTATATCTTCAGTTCCAGTACCTTGGGCAGCAGGGTCTCGATAAGTTCCTGTCTCTGTGGCTCGAAGATGAAGTCGGGGGTCACGTCGAACCGGCCTTTCTTCTCGGCCTCTTCCGCATGTTCGGGCGCTACGGGCAAGAATACCTCTTCGGTGGGTATCTGCGAGGCCATGCTCTTGTAGTGGTTGTATACCAGCTCCACGCGGTCTATCTCTCCCTTTCTGAACATTCCCGTCAGTTGGCGGGCCAGGTCGCTGGCATCGTAGTAGTTGGGCTTATCGGCCATGTGCTCGAAGTCGCCCTGGGGCTTGTAGCCCAGTTTCGACACGGCGTCATATATCTTCTTTCCCACAGGGAAAACAAGGATATCCTCTTTAGGAAGTCTTGCGTAACGCTCGGCGATAACCGTCTGGAACTTCTTGATCACATTGGCATTGAAGGCTCCGGCCAGCGACGAGTTGGACGAGAAGGCCACGATGGCCACACGCTTCACCTCGCCGTCGCGGACAAAGGGCGACGGCTCGATATCGTCGGAAAAAAGGACGGCAGACAACATGCCGTGAAGCCTCCGCTCATAGGGCAGGGTGCTGCTGATGGCCCCCTGCGCGCGGTGCAGCTTCGCGGAAGCTATCAACCGCATCGCAGAAGTGATCTTCTGGATGCTTTTGACAGAGGATATCCTCCCTTTAACTTCCTTTAGCGATGCCATATCTCTTGTAATTACTGTTTCTTAAATTCGTGGGCCGTACTATTTCTTAGCGGTGCGGTAGGCCTGTGCCACCGATTTTGCCACCTCTTCGATCTTGGCGGATATCTTGTCGTCGAACACTCCATCACTGAGCTTACCGTATTCGGGCGTACGCGTGAACTGGTCGAGGAACTGGTGTTCGAACTCATCCACCTGCTCCAGGGGTACCTCTTTGAGCAGGCCGTGCGTGCCGCAATAGAGCACGGCGATCTGCTTGGCCACGGGCATGGGGCTGTACTGAGGCTGCACGAGCAGGCGGGTGTTCTTGCGTCCGCGGTCGATCATGTCGGCGGTCACGGCGTCCATGTCGCCGCCGAATTTGCTGAACGCCTCGAGTTCGCGGTACTGTGCCTGGTCGATCTTGAGCATACCTGCCACCTGTTTCATAGCCTTGATCTGTGCGTTACCACCCACGCGCGACACGGATATACCCACGTCGATAGCCGGGCGGTTACCCTGGTTGAACAGGTCGGTGTCGAGGAATATCTGGCCGTCGGTGATCGAGATCACGTTGGTTGGGATGTATGCCGACACGTCGCCGGCCTGCGTTTCGATGAGTGGCAGGGCCGTGAGCGATCCGCCTCCTTTGACCTTATCTTTCAGGCTCTCGGGCAGGTCGTTCATCTCTCTTGCTACCTCCTGCTGGCTGATGATCTTCGCGGCACGCTCCAACAGGCGCGAGTGCAGATAGAAGATATCGCCCGGATAGGCTTCGCGGCCCGAGGGACGGCGAAGGATGAGCGAAATCTCACGGTAGGCCACGGCCTGCTTCGAAAGGTCGTCGTAAACCACGAGGGCGTGGCGGCCCGTGTCGCGGAAATATTCCCCGATAGCCGCACCGGCGAAGGGGGCGAAGTATTGCATGGCCGCAGGGTCGGCGGCTGTAGCCGCTACCACTACGGTATAGTCCATAGCGCCTTTTTCTTTCAACAATTCTACGAGCGAAGCCACGGTAGAGCCTTTCTGGCCGATGGCGACGTAGATACAGTATACGGGGTCGCCCTTCTCGAAGTTGCTACGCTGGTTGATGATAGCGTCCACGGCGACGGAGGTCTTACCTGTCTGGCGGTCGCCGATGATAAGCTCCCTCTGTCCGCGCCCGATGGGTATCATGGCGTCGACGGCCTTGAGCCCCGTCTGTAGGGGCTGGCTCACCGGCTCACGGAAGATAACTCCCGGGGCCTTGCGCTCGAAGGGCATCTCCACTATATCGCCCTCTATCGCTCCGAGGTTGTCGATGGGATTACCCAGGGCGTCGACAACGCGTCCGAGCATTTTTTCGCTCACCCCTATGGAGGCTATGCGGCCCGTGCGCTTCACTTTGTCGCCCTCGGTGATCTCGTCGGTGGGGCCGAGCAGGATGGCGCCGACGTTGTCCTCTTCGAGGTTCATCACCACGGCCTGTTCCCCATTTTCGAATTCGAGCAGTTCGTTGGCCTCGGCATTCTCCACGCCATACACACGCACCACGCCGTCGCTAACCTGCAGCACGGTGCCGACCTCCTCCAACTTGAGTTTCGATTCCAGTCCTTCGAGCTGATCGAGAAGCACTTGAGATACCTCGCTTGCCTTGATACTTTCGGTCATAATTTCTTGCTTATTTATCCGGCAGAGGCTATACCAGCCGCCGGTTTTCGGTCGTAAATTCTTTCTTCAGGTCCTTGAGTTGCCTTACTACGGAGGCGTCCATCTCGCGGAAGTCCATGCTGAATATAAATCCGCCGATGATCTCGGGATTCACTTTCAGATCTAACTCCACTTCGCCCCCCGTCCTCGCACCGATATAGTTTATTATACGGTCCTGCGTCTCCTGTGGCAGGGGTACGGCGGTCTCCATGCGGGCTATGCTTATGTTGTGCGCCTTGCGGTACACGGTCATAAAGCTGAGCGCTATGGACTGCAGCAGTTCCTCGCGCCGGTTGCGCATCACAAGTTGCAGGAATTTGCGCAATTGCGCGCCTACCTTGCCCCCTGCGGCACTCTCCAGCAGCTTACCCCTGTCCTCCTCGCGGAGCACGGGATTGATCAGTATGGTACGTAGCCGCGGCTCCAGGGAGAAGTTGCGGAAGAGGATCTGCATCTGTTTGTAGACCTCCTCCGACACCTTCGCCCGCTCTGTGTATTCCAACAGGGCTTTGGCGTAGCGCATGGCTATGATACCTTCGTTCATAATTCTCTTTTTTTGACGAATCCTATGATTCCGCCCTGTCTTTCTTTACTTCGCCCAGCAGCCTGTCCACCAGTTCGAGCTGGGGCTCGCGGTCCTTCAGTTCGCTGCGCAGGACTTTCTCCGCTATATCCACGGCGAGCACGGCCACCTGGCTGCGCATCTCGGCCATGGCGGTCTCTCTCTCCAGGATCATCTGCTTGCGGGCTTCCTCGAGCATCTTCTGCGTCTCCTTGCGCGCGGCCTCTTTGGCCTCGGCGAGGATAGCCTCCTTGTTCTTGGTCGTCTCGCGCAGTATGGATAGCTGCTCGTTACGGGCCTCGTCGAGCATGGCTTCTTTCTTCTGCTGTACGTCGGCAAGTAGCTTATTAGCCTCGTCTGCCTTCAGGAGCGACTGGTCGATATACTTCTTCCGCTCCTCGACCATGTGGACGATGACCGGGAACCCGTACCTCGCCACGACGAAGAAGACGATGCCGAACGACAGCATCATCCAGAACAACAGTCCGGATTCGGGCAATAACAACGACATACGCCTGAGGTATTAGAGTGCCAGGAAGCAGACTACGATGGCGAAAAGGGCGGCGCCTTCGACCAGAGCCGCGGCGATGATCATCGACATACGGATGTCGCCCATGGCTTCGGGCTGGCGCGCGATGGCGTCCATGGCCGATCCACCGATCTTACCGATACCGATACCTGCGCCTATAGCCGCCAGGCCTGCACCTACGGCCACCAGGCCACCTACGCCGATCGAACTTTCAACAGCTGCTTGCAGTAACATTGTTAGTAACATAACTTATTGGTTTTTAGGTTATATATTAAAGTGATTCTTACTTGACTTTAGAGTGGGGGCTGTGGTGTGCTTCCTGCCGCGAGAGGCCGATGAACACCGCCGACAACATCGTGAATACATAGGCCTGGATGTAGGCTATAAGCAGCTCCAGGCAGTTCATAAAAATGGTCATCATCACCGACACCACCGTCATTTCCGCATTGGCCACGGGGCCCATCGCCACGGTGAGGAAGATGATACATGTGAGCCCTAAGATGATAGCGTGTCCCGCCATAATATTGGCGAACAGACGGATCATCAGCGCGAAAGGCTTGGTGAACACCCCGAAAAGCTCGATGGCCGGCATAATAGGGATGGGCACCTTCAGCCATGTGGGCACGTCGGGCCAGAATATCTCCTTCCAGTACTCCTTGTTGCCCCAAAAATTGACCGCAATGAACGTACACAGCGCCAGCACCATCGTGACGGCTATATTGCCCGTGGTCGAAGCCCCGCCCGGGAAGAACGGTATCAGCCCCATCAGGTTATTGACGAATATGAAGAAGAAGGCCGTCAGCAGGTAGGGGGCGTAACGCTTATAGTCGACCCCGATACACGGCTTGATAAGGTCGTCGTGGATACTCATCACCAGCATCTCCACCGCTCCGGTAAAGCCCTTTGGTACGCTGTTGGCCGGGCGCTTACGGTACCAGCGGGCCACGCTCATGATGATAACCCCAAGTATCAGGCTGTTTATCATCAGCGCCAGGGCGTTCTTGGTGATGGATATGTCGATAGGGCGCACTTCCTCGCCCGAGGCGCCGCGCTCCACGAGCTTATTTTCATACTTGCTGCCCTTGGGCGCGAGGTAGAAGCCCTCGTACTCCCCGCCGTGCAGCTTCGACGACATGAACACATGCCAGCCTCTCTCCGCGCTGCGGACGATAACCGGCAGGGGAATGGAGATATGCTCCTCGTCGATGGTGGTGATATGCCACTCGTAGGAATCCTGCAGGTGGGAGAAGATGATGCCTTTAACATCCAGCTCCCTCTCGGCGGTATGCGGATCCTCCATGGCCATCGCAGGAAGCGACAGCCCCATGAAGACAAATATGTATAGCAATCGCTTTATCAGGGGCATGGACAGCCGTCTTTTTTGTGTGGATGTTTTATCTTTTTCTCAAAACTCTTGTAGAGGAATATCTCCGCCATTCTGTGTATCATGAAGAACACGAAGGTGGTGATGCCGAATTCGGGCATCTTCTCGCCGACATAGTAATAATAAAGGAACAACCCGCCCACGGTGAGTAACATCTTGACGCTCCTCACCGCAAAGAACGCCATTAATATATTACCGGGCTTGTGGATGTTATAATACGCCATGAAGGCCGACAGGATGATGCAAAGCAGTATGAAGTAGGCAGGGATCGCAGGATACCACACGAAGTAGTGCTGCGGCATCCCGAATCTAAGCAACAGAAAGCCCGCCACCCCCGCTATCGCCAGTGTGGCGAGCAGCGAAGATATCATCTTTATGTGCAGTTTCTTTTTTGTCTCCCGGTCCATATCCCTGGCCCTTTCGTTATACGTCCGCGCTGCCTGGCTCCAGCTTTTCGCCGCCTGCGCTTTCGGGTTTGGTCTCCACGCACACAGTAACCATGTTGTCAAGCACTTCGACGAATCCGCCGCCTATATCGACGTGGTTTTCTTTCCCGCCCACCGTGTATGTTATCGTGCCGCCCACACGCAGGGACGAAATCATCGGCGCGTGGTTTTCCAGCACGGTGAACATACCCATAACTCCCGGCAGCGAAACACTGCTGGCTTCGCCGCTGAAAAGCGTTTTTTCGGGTGTCAGGATGTCGAGGTGCATATCTTACAGGTTAATTATCACATGTATCGCAAACGCCCAGCGATGGATCTCCTGCGGTCTGCTTGGATTGTTCGATGAGTTTGTTGCCCTTTTCTATGGCGTCGTCTATGGTGCCGACGTTCATGAATGCCTGCTCGGGCAGGTGGTCCACTTCGCCGTCGAGGATCATCTTGAAGCCGCGTATGGTCTCCTCCAGGGGCACGATCACCCCTTTGGTGCCGGTGAACTGCTCGGCCGTGATGAACGGCTGCGACAGGAATCGCTGCACGCGGCGGGCGCGGTTCACCACCTGGCGGTCTTCGGCGGAGAGTTCCTCCATGCCGAGGATGGATATGATATCCTGCAGCTCCTTGTTGCGCTGGAGTATCTGTTTCACGCGCTGAGCGGTGTTGTAGTGGTCTTCGCCCACAACCAGCGGGTCGAGGAGGCGTGAGGTCGATTCCAGGGGGTCTACCGCAGGGTAGATACCCATTTGGGTGATCTTGCGACTGAGCACGGTCGTGGCGTCGAGGTGGGTGAAGGTGGTCGACGGGGCGGGGTCGGTCATGTCGTCGGCAGGCACGTACACGGCCTGCACCGAGGTGATAGAACCCTTCTTGGTCGATGTGATACGTTCCTGCATCGCACCCATTTCGGACGCCAGCGTGGGCTGGTAGCCCACAGCCGAGGGCATACGTCCCAGCAGCGCCGACACCTCCGACCCGGCCTGGGTGAAACGGAAGATGTTATCGATGAAGAACAGGATGTCTTTCGCACCCTCGTCCTCGTCGCGGAACGATTCGGCTATAGTGAGGCCAGAGAGCGCTACGGAGGAACGCGCCCCGGGAGGCTCATTCATCTGCCCGAACACGAGCGTGGCCTGCGATTTTGCCAGTTCCTTTTCGTCTACTTTGGAGAGGTCCCAATGGCCCGCCTCCATGCTTTTCTTGAACTCTTCGCCGTATTTGATAACCCCCGAAGAGATCATCTCGCGCAGCAGGTCGTTACCCTCGCGGGTACGTTCGCCGACCCCGGCGAATACAGAGAAGCCGTTATGCTGTTTGGCGATGTTGTGGATAAGCTCCATGATGATCACCGTCTTACCCACGCCGGCGCCCCCGAACAGGCCGATCTTACCCCCCTTGGCGTAGGGCTCGAGCAGGTCGATCACCTTGATACCGGTGAGGAGTATTTCGCGGTTTGTTGTGAGGTCCTCGAATTTGGGCGCGGGACGGTGGATGGGGTAGGCCCCCTTGAAGTCGGGTTGCTTCATGCCGTCGATGGCGTCGCCTATTACATTCATCAGGCGGCCCTTGATCTGCGGGCCTATGGGCATACGGATGGGGCTCCCTGTGGAGATCACCTCCAGGTCGCGCCTGAGTCCGTCGGTGGTATCCATGGCCACGGTGCGCACCATGTTGCCGCCGATGTGCTGCTGTACCTCGACTATCAATCTTTTGCCGTTGTCGCGTACCACTTCCAGGGCGTCGTGGATACGGGGCAGGAGTACCTGGCCGCTATCCGACCTGTTTTCGAAGCTCACGTCGACCACAGGCCCGATGACCTGCGCCACGCGGCCGGTTACGCCCACTGAGGGATCGTTTGCCGGAACAGTTTCAAAACTCATATACTGATACTTAAATGTATTTTACGTCCGATGCAGAATGGCTCTATGGAAAAAACAAATAGCCGACCTTCCGGCCGGATATCACGGTCTTTTCAAACATAAAGCTGTAGCAAATATAAGCAATTAAATCGTAAGGCGGTAATCAAAAATCGTTTAAATTTACTAATCCTGTCCTTTCACACGCATTTTTTTGCCTATTGACCGGAAAGCTTCCAAATGGGAAACATTATTCACCTTGACGACCTTTTTGCATTAATTTACGGACAGATGGTTTTGGTCGCGGGAGATTAAATGTAAAAATTTTGCCCTCTGCCCTCGTATTTCCGGCCTACTTGTATATCTTTGCGGATATTGACAAAAATATGTACGGAATAGATATGGGAGAGATTGATGCGGTGGTGTTCGATATGGGCGGCGTGCTGCTGGGAGTAAATCTGGAGGCTTGCGTGAGTGATTTCAAGAAACTCGGATATGACGCCAGTAAATTACTCAACCCCTATAAGCAGTCGGGGCCTTTCCTCAAGCTGGAAAAGGGCGAAATTTCTCCGGAGGAGCTGTGCGACATAATCCGCGAGGAGGCCGGCAAGTATATTTCCGATGAGGATATAGCCGCAGCCCTGGATAAATTCGTGACCGAGGTGCCGGAGTATAAGCTGGAGATGTTGCTGGAGTTGAGAAAACGCAAGAAGGTGTACATGCTCAGTAATACCAATGGGATGGCGTTCCCCGATATAAGACGTAAATATTTCTCCCGCGGGGGACATACCATCGACGACTACTTCGACGACCTGTTCCTCTCTTTCGAGATGGGGGTGGTCAAGCCTTCGGACGAGATATTCCACATGATGACCCAGAGGGCGGGGCTACTGCCGGGAAGGACGCTGTTTATCGACGACTCGGCCGATAATATCGCTGCGGCGGGCAGGTTGGGTTTTAAGACATACCTTGCCAAAGAGAAGGAAGATTTCAGACATATTTTCAAGGATATATAACCCGGGCCGGGGCCGCAGGTCCTGCTCGCAAAAGAGTAACTATATGAAAAAGATTCTGCTCATACTTTCATTGGCCGCTGTGGTGTGGTCGTGCTCCAAAAGGGGCGAGGTCAAAGTCTACTCCAAGGGCCTCAAGTTCTGCGAAAGCGTCATTTTCTACGGCGACACATTGCTCGTAGCCAATTTCGGCACCGATGCCTTCGACCCGCTCAACAACGAGGGCATGGGATATATAGCCCGTATCGACGACACTACGACTACCGTGGTGATACCCTCCGACGGCAACCTGTCTGGCCCCAAGGGTATGGCCCTTGCGGGCAGCCGCCTGTTTATCGCCGATGTGGGCAAGGTGGTGTCTTACGACCTCGCCGACCTGTCTAAGGGCGCGCGCGTGATACCTTTCCCCGACGGTGACGTATTCGTCAACGACATGGCCATCGACGGAGACAAGCTGTACGTGAGCGTGACCAATACCGGTAATATCTACCGCCTCGACATATCCGATCCCGAACTCGCCGATACCAACGGCCTCACCCTGTTCTCCAATATTCCCGGCGCCAACGGCCTGATTATAAAGAACAGGACCCTCTATATCGCGTCTTACGCTCCCGACGGTAAGATGAGCACCGACAATGTGATCTATACCCTGTCGCTCGACGGTGAGACTCCGGTGAAAGATAAGCTGACCCTGATGATAGGCCAGTACGACGGCCTGGCCCTGTCGAAGAACGGCAAAGAGCTTTATGTCACATCATGGGTGAAGCCCATGCTCAGCTGCTACGACTTCTCCAAAAAGAAGATGACGGCCATGGAGCACGATAAGATCGATTTGGCGGGTCCCGCCCGCATGGTATACCACAAAAATGCCCTCTGGATCCCCGACCTGCCTAACAGCAGGGTGGTGAGGTATTCGCTCTAAGGTCTGCAGGTATGCCCCGGCGTGTAGTGAAGTTCGTTTCCTCGCATGAGGTGCTGCGCTACGGCGTGGTGGGGGTGGTAGCCACGGCGATACACTTAGGAGTGTATTATCTCCTGCTGTGGGCCGGGGTGAACTACAACCTCTCCTACGGCGCGGGATGCGTGGTGAGCCTGGCATTCAATTTCTATGCCTCCAACTTCTACACTTTCCGTACCCGGCCTACCGTGGCGGGAGCGGTGAAGTTCCTGGGTAGCCACGGGGTGAATTTCCTGATGCATATAGTGCTGCTTAATATATATGTGGCTGTGGGGATATCGGAGAAGTTGGCCCCGGTATTCATTTACGCCATAGCTATTCCCCTTACATTCCTGCTTGTGCGTCGTTCGCTCAAGGGGAAAGGGCAAAAAACCGAGAACGTATGAAAAAGATATGCCTGCTCATACCCTGCTACAACGAGGGACTGACCATCGCCAGGGTGGTGGCCGACTTCCGGGCCGCGTTGCCCGAGGGGGCCGAGATATACGTCTACGATAACAATTCCACCGACGACACTGCCGCCGAAGCACGTAAGGCCGGGGCCATAGTACGCTCCGAGCAGAGGCAGGGCAAGGGTAATGTGGTGCGCAGCCAGTTCAGGGAGGTCGACGCCGACATCTACGTGATGGTCGACGGCGACGACACCTATCCCGCCTCGGTGGTGGCGGAGCTTCTGCGCCCCGTGCTCGAAGGCGAGACCGATATGGTTGTCGGCGACAGGCTGTCCAACGGCTCATACTACAAGGAGAACAGCCGCCGCTTCCACGGTCTGGGCAACGACGTGGTGCGTGGGGCCATCAACCGTTTCTTCGGGGTGAAGCTCCGTGATATAATGTCGGGCTACAGGGTATTCACAAGGCAGTTCGTGGAGAGTTTCCCATGCCTGAGCAGCGGCTTTCAGCTCGAGACAGAGATGACTATATTCGCCCTCAGCCGCCACTTCCGCATACGGGAGGTGGCCATAGATTTTACCGAGCGCCCCGAGGGTAGTTTCTCCAAGCTCAATACCTTTTCCGACGGCATGAAGGTTATCTTCACAATATTTAATATGTACCGCCATTACAAGCCCCTGCGTTTCTTTTCGGTGGCGGCTTTGCTGTGCCTCGTAGCCTCTGTCACTATCGGCGTGCCCGTGATATACGAATACATGACTTACAGCTACGTCTATAAGGTGCCGTCGGCCATATTGTCTTCGGGGATATTCATTATCGCCGTGATGCTCTATGTGGCGGGGTTGATACTCGACACGCTGGCCCACAACGACCGGGGCCTGTTCGAGCAACTTCTTAAAAAGGGAGGCCATGGCAGGGAATAATGCTCCGGTGAGTTTTCCGGCTTATATGAGAGCCGGGGAGCAGAGGTTGTCGCTGATAGTCTTCCTGTGCCTGTCGCTTGTGATATGGGCGCTCATGAAGGTGTGGTATCCGATGCCGTTCCTGTTTCCCGACTCCGGGTCGTATGTGCATAGCGCCGTCGACGGGATGCTCAACGTCTACCGCCCGATGGGCTACTCGAATTACATCGCGTTCATACACGACCTCAGCCCCAGGATCGGCACGCTGTTCAACGTCACCTTCCTGCTGAGTACGCTCGCCATATTATGGCTGCTATATAGCGTGAAATACCTGTGGGGCCTGCGCAGCGACTGGATGTTCTACCTCCTGGGCGTGGCCTCTATCGCCGCCCCGAGGATCATCTTCGCCTCCAATTTCATAATGAGCGACAGCCTGTTCCACTCCCTCACGCTCATGTTCATCACCTCGCTACTGTGGATCATGCGCCGCAGGAGTGTCGTTATGATAGTGCTCAACGTACTGCTGTTGGCCGCGCTCTATAAGGTAAGGTACGTGGGGATGTTCTATGTGGTGTTCTCGGTGCTGGCCATCGTGTTCTCGGCCCGCAGGCCGGGATGGTTCGGATGGGTGTGGGCCATCATTCCGATACTCGTGCTTATGCGGCTCGACCATACCACCGCCGACAACTATGAAAAGGTGACGGGCAGCCGCAAGCAGGGCTTCGCCGGATGGCAACTGCTGAACAACGCCTCGATGCTGGTACCCAAGGGTAAGAATATATCGGCCAAGGAACTTTCGCAGGACGAACGCGTGATGCGCAGTTTCTTCGCCCAATATCCCGACTCGCTGTTTTCTACGAAGATGGCGCTCACCACCGACCTGATGTGGAACAAGAGCCTGCCTTACAGGCAACTCTATTTCTACTCGCTCAACACCTCCCCGAGACAACCCGCCCTTGCCTGGGTGTATATGGGCAACCTGTATGGCGACTACGCTACGAAGCTGATAAAGAAATATCCGTGGGATTATTTCACCGGCTTCGTACTGCCCTCGTTTATGAGCAATTTCGACAGGAGGGATATCTTCGAGAGCGTCGATTTCAAGTCCGAGCCGTTGTACAGCAACTATTTTACAGGGGTGTTGGAGGAGTACCATGCTCCGTTCAATGTCTTTGGCAGCCTCAATGGTGTGAGATACGTGCTGGGGTGGGTGATGTGGGCGGCTTTGCTGGCGTCGGCAGTGTGGTTCTTTGCGAGGACACGTCGGTGGATGCTCTCCGACTCCCGGTGGAGGATGGCTTTCGGAATGATACTATTCGTGGTGGCGTACCTCGGCCTGCTTTGCCTCGCCTCGCCCAATACCACATGGCGCTATACGCTCCCCATATATATCCCCTCGCTGTTGTTTATAGTCTATAACCTGCGTGATGCCCTGTCGGCTCTTTCAGAGCGGTGTGCGGCGTCTAAGAAATAATGAAGTGAAATAGTTGGCGGCGGATGTGGTGGTCTTGTTGGCTGTATTATTTTTAAGCGTCTAACGGACGCTTTCGATTCCCGCATCTGAAGATTTACGCCCGGAGGAGTGACGAGGGAGTCCGTTAAAAAACGACGCTGTGTCTAACGACTGTTAGCGGGGGCGAAGATCCCGCTAAAAAGGAGGAGTTCGACGTTTTAGGACGTACGAAGTCACTCATCAGTAAATCTTCATCGGCGGGTGTATTTTGGGTGCCTTTTGTACAAGCAAAAGGTACGAAGAGAATGAAAAAAAGCGGCTCGCGTTTTATTGCGATCCGCCTTTTTTTTCTAACACCCCCCCAGCGCTACTCCAGCTCTATGGTGTAGTTACTCTTGTAGTTATTAAGTATCCACTCCTGGTTGACGAATTTCGTACCTTTGCCGCCGGTCTGGGTGAACTTATACGGCACCTGGAGCAGTTGCATGGAGCTGTCGTTGATCTTATATGCCATCTGGCGGCCATAGGTGCGCATGGCGCTCACGAACAGTTTCGTAACGTCGTATCCCCTGTACGAGTAGAGCGTCGGCACACTACCGAAGGCGCTGATATAGGCCCGATTAAAGGCGTTCACAGAGGCGTCGGTACGGTCGGCGTGGTAATTGCTCACGTACGACAGTTCGAGTTTGAAGAAGAGATTCACGTCGATATTCCTGAACCGCGACCACTTCGAACTGCCCACCACCTTGATATAAGGATTCATGATACCCCTCGCCGCAAAGTTGGTTTGTATCGAGCTTATGCGCGCGAGTATCTCGTCGATCACGTTCTCGTTGGCGGCCAGGACCACGAATACGTTATCCACATCCTTCTTGAACAGGCCTTCGAGTTCCGTCACCCCGGTCTGCCTCGAATAGTTGAAGCGCGTCACCCCCCACGGCGGCAGGGTCTGGGCTATTTCCTGGCTGAATTCGGGGTCGTCGTCATCGGTGGAGATCACCACTATATTGCGGCCACCGGTAAACAGCTTCTTGAGCTTTGCATTCTTGGTATCCTGCGGAGGGGCCACCTGGAAGGTGAACGAATTGCCCCTGCCATTCAGCGGGGCGAGGGGCGAGATGATCGGCACCCTGCGTTCCGCGGCGAAATCCGCAATGGCGTTGTAGCTCTCCTCGTACACGGGGCCGATTATGAGATGGGCTTCGAGCATCACCGAGGCGAGTTCATTAGTGGCCCTGAGGGTCGATTCGGCCGTGCGGCCCACGTCGACAAGGTCGATATGTGTGGATATACCCTTGGCTTTCAACTGTTCGAGGGCTATAAGCGAACCGTTGTAGAACTCCACGAACGATTTGTCCTGTCCCGCGTCGTTCAAGGGGAGCAGCATAACCACATTTATGACGCCCCGTCCGTCCGACGCTATGCGGGCGTCGGTGGTGTCGGAGCTGAAGGCTCCGCCCAACGACCACCTGCTCCTGGGCGAGTATTCCGTACCCTGCCTTACCCATTCAGATGAGGTTACCGGCTTCGCCGCCTCGGTGCCGGCGGCCTTGGCCGCCGCTTGAGCCCGGGCTGAAGGTATCTTGAGGATGTCGCCCGTGTGTAGACCGTCGCGGAGCAATTCGACGTTATATTTCTGTATTGAATCTATTCTTACGAAGAACTTCCGGCTTATGGAGTAGAGCGTTTCGCCCTGCTCGACGATATGGTGAGTGAACTCCGGCGACACACTGTTGAGCGTCGTCTTATATTCCTGCATCTGGGAGTCGATCTGTGCGGCGGAAGTCTCGCCGATCTCCTTTTTGCGGATGTTTATCTTCTGGCCTATGGATAGTATGGCGGGGTCGAAGCCAGGGTTGTCCTCCATGAGCGTCGACACGGATATCCCGTAGCGTTTGGCGATGGAGTAGGCCGTCTCGCCCTGATTCACGGTGTGCACTTCGAATAGGCGCCTTTGCTGTTTGGGTGTGAGCGGCTGAGCGTCGGCAGTAACGGCGGGGGCGGGGACCTTTATCAGTTGGCCTATCGACAGCACCTCGGCGGAGTGGGGATTGGCCTTAACGATGCTCGCCACGTCGACCCCATAGAGGCGCGATATGGACGAAAGCGTCTCGCCCTTGCTTACGGAGTGTACGTAGTAACGTATCCCGTCGATACTTATAAGACTCTTGCTCCTTTCAGGGGCGGGGGCGTCGATGGCCACCTGCGAAGCGGCGGTTGTCTGGGCCGGGGCCTGTATGGCCAGCATCAAGGCCGGGAGTATGGTCAGTAGGATTATTCGTCCCATCGCGATAAGAATATATGGTTGCCGCCCAATAACGTGGGGGCGGCAGTGTTTTTATTTCGTCAGGGCAGATTCCCTGAGTCGTATCTCTGTTATGATCTTCTTGGTGTGGAGCGGGAAGTCGCCGTTCATCATCCACGAGTAGTAGCTCGGTTCCTCCCTGAATACGTCGGCCACGGTGCGTCCCTTGTGCTTGCCGAAGCTGAACACCTCCACGCCCTTGTCGTTGAGTACGACCCTTCCGGCGAAGTCGACGTTCTGCGTACGTGACGAGAACTCAGAGAGGAAGCTCACGTCGTTCTGCAGGTCGTCGGGGTACCTGTCCAACTGCGACATCAGCACCTCGTATGTGGCCAGCGTGTCGGCCTCGGCCGAGTGGGCGTCAGAAAGCTCCTTGCCGCAGTAGAATTTATAGGCCGCCACCAGCGTCCTCTGCTCCATGCGGTGGAATATATTCTGTACGTCGATGAATCTACTCTTACTAAAATCCACGTCCACCCCCGCGCGCAGGAACTCCTCGACCAACAGCGGCACGTCGAACTTGTTGGAATTGTAACCCGCGAAATCGCATCCCTCGATATACGAGTAGAGCGACTTGGACACCTCCTTGAACGTGTGACAGTCGGCCACGTCGGCATCGGTGATACCGTGCACGGCCGTAGCTTCGGGCGGTATGGGCATCTGGGGGTTGAGGCGGCGGGTCTTGACCTCCTTCTCCCCGTCCGGGCCTATTTTGACCAGCGATATTTCCACGATACGATCCTTGCACGGGTCTATCCCGGTGGTTTCGAGGTCGAGGAATACGATAGGGTTCTTGAGGTTGAGTTGCATCGGGCTTGGGTTTTTAGAACATGTTTGAAAATTAAGGCATGCTCTTGTAATGCGGGCGGGCCTGCGGAGGGCAGGCCCGCCCTTGGTTATTTGCCGTTAGGCGTTGATCATCATGGGCATCAGGAGCATCAGCGTCTCCAGCGCCTGTTTCTCTTCGTACACGGGTTTGAACACGCCGGCCCTTGTCGAGTCGGCCAGTTCTACCGATACGCTCTCTGTTTCGAGGTTGGTGAGTATCTCCACCAGGAACGTCGACTTGAAACCGATGGTTATCGCTCCGCCGTCGTAGCTGCACGCCACCCTTTCCTGTGCCGACACCGAGTAGTCGAGGTCCTGCGCCGCGAGGTTGATCACGTTCTTGGCTATATCGAGCTTGATGAGGTTGGTCGCCTGGTTGGAGCACACCGCCACGCGCTTGATGCCGTTGAGCAGTTCCACACGGTTAACGAGTATTTTGTTGGGATTATTGCTCGGTATAACGGCGTTGTAGTTGGGGTAATTACCCTCGATAAGGCGGCACACGAGTGTGTAGTTCTTGAGCTCGAACTTCACGTTCTTGGCGTCGAACGACACCTTGATATCGCCATCTTCCTTGCCGAGTACGGTGCGAAGCAGGTTAGCCGGTTTCTTGGGCAGGATGAACGAGGCCTTGGTCTCGGAGGCATTCTCAGCCACGAGCTTTACCAGCTTGTGTGCGTCTGTAGCCACGAATGTGAGGTCGGCGGGCTCGATATTGATGAATACGCCGTTCATCACCGGGCGCAGTTCGTCGTCTGCGGTGGCGAATATGGTCTTGTTGATACCTGTGAGCAGGGTGCCGGGATTGATCTCGAGGCTGCTGCTATCTTCGCCTGCCACCTCCGCGGGGATGGGGTAGCTTACGCCCGATGTGCCGGGGATGGTCAGTTTACCTGTCTTCCAGCTGATGAGTATCTCCCATGAGGTTTCGTTGGCCTCGATGGTCAGGGGCTGTTCGCTGAACTCCTTCAGTGAGTCGAGCATCAGCTTGGCGGGAGCGGCGATCACGCCGTCGCGCTCGGTGCTTTCGACCTGTATCGCGCCCACGAGCGTGGTCTCGAGGTCGGAGGCGGTGATGGTCAGTGTGCCGTCCTTGAGCTGGAGGAGGAAATAGTCGAGTATGGGCAGGGTGTTCTTGTTGCTGATAACCTTGCCTGTGGTCTGCAACAGATTGAGCAGGGATGAGCTTGAAACTACGAACTTCATTCTTGTGAGGTTTTAATTATTTATTCTTGTTTTTATGTCTCTTTCGGCGGAAACATTGCGGCGGCCTTACGGCTGCGGCTTGCACGGTATCCTGCCGTTTACTTTCTGGGATTCTGCTTCAAAATCTTGTCCGCTACCTTCCTGAGCTGTGCGGCGAATTCCGGCGATATGCCTTCGGGGGCGAAGGTCACCTTCTTGGGCGACTCTCCGTAGAGGAAGCCGTACCATACCAGACCTCCGAGGTAACATCCTGCCACTCCGGCGTGGTTGTAGTCGTAGCCCAGCTTGCCCTTATTCCAGCGCGCGCCGGTGTGGAGCGAGTTCTTGTCTGCGGGCAGGGCGGGCTCTACGGCCGTCTTGGGGTCGAAGTTGGGGTCTTTCACGAATTTCCACTTGGGGTCGCTCTGCATCATATGGAAGGCGTCGCCCACGGGCATGACCCTGATGCCTAGCTCTGCGGAAATATTGTAGTAGGCCTCATGGAGTTTGCTCCACATCTCTTCAGCGCTCTTGGCTGAGCCGAAGCTCTTGGCGTCTTCGCGGTAAGCCCATGTTTCGTGCATCACCACTTCGGCAGTGGAGCACGCCTTAATAGAGTAGTCGCGCAGGTTCTTAGCGTAGGGGCGGAAGCTGTTTTCGTCCATCGAGAGCCTCGAGGCCTGCTGTATGGTTATGATCTGCCACTTGTCCGAGGTGAGCAGTTCCTTGAGCGATTTACCGTTGTCGGGATCTTTGCTAAGGTCCTTCATGCGCACGGTTCCGGTGTAGGGTTTGCCGGCGGGGTCGTTGTTGTCCTTCTCGTACATCTCCACGATAGACCAGTGCCTCTCCAGAGAGCATCCGCCGAGGCCCGCGCTGCCTATGATGATGTGGCGTCCGCGATCTTTCACTATCTCCGGAAGGAATCTGGAGGAGTTGCCGGAGAAGCTGTTACCTATGAGAAATAAGCGGAGCGTATCGTTCTGCGAAGGGTACGTGCGGCCGCCCTTGGCCATCACGGAGCCTGAAACCAATACTGCCAACAATAACGGCAAGGCTATATTGCGGATAATTGAAGATCTGGTCATTTCTTATGTTTTAGGTTTTATACTCTGATCGGTTTTGCGTACGCGCTCCCTCTCGTACGGGCGCGACCATGCGCGCTCGCGCGAACACAACTCCAAAAATAGACAAATTTTTAGATAAAAACCAATTTATCCAGGGCCATAACTATCATCTTATCAACAAAAGGCTTGTAATCCGTGTTCATCCCTTTGCTGACCCTCTGTGCGATTATGGTGCATATGGTGGCGGCCCTGTGGCCCATCAGTCGCGAGAGGCCAGCGAGAGCCGAGCCCTCCATCTCGAAGTTGGTGATCCTGCGGCCGTTATATTCGAATGATTCGATCTTGTCGTTGAGCGCAGGGTCGGCGGGCGGGATGCGCAGGTGGCGGCCTTGCGGAGCGTAGAATCCGGGAGCGGAGATAGTGATCCCGGGCGTGGTCGTGTCGGCGAACAGGGACTCCAGCTCCTGCGAACAATCCACGCAGTAGGGGGCAGGTAGGCGGCTGTCCCATCCGAGGTGGGCGGTGAGGGCGCGTTCTAACGGGAGGTCGCACACGCCGTCGCGTCCGGCGTAGAAATTGAGCAGACCGTCGAAGCCTACGGAGGTGCGCGAGAGTACGTGTTCGCCTATCTCGATGTCGGGCTGCAGTCCGCCCGAAGTGCCTAGGCGAAGCAGGGTCAACATCTTCTTATCTTCACGCTCGGTGCGGGTGCTGAAATCGATGTTGGCCAGGGCGTCCAGCTCGTTGACCACTATGTCGATATTGTCGGTGCCTATGCCAGTGGAAATCACTGACATACGCTTGCCTTTGTAGGAGCCCGTGGCCGTGAAAAATTCGCGGTTGGATACCCGTCCCTCGACCTTGTCGAAATGGCTCGCCACGAGTTCGACCCTCCCCGGATCGCCCACGAGGATTATGGTGTCGGCCACGTCCTCGGGCCTCAGGTGTAGGTGGAATATGCTGCCGTCGCCGTTGATGATAAGCTCCGAAGGAGGTATGGTTCTCATAATTT
This sequence comes from Rikenellaceae bacterium, assembly GCA_031553875.1. Lineage (GTDB taxonomy): Bacteria > Bacteroidota > Bacteroidia > Bacteroidales > Rikenellaceae > JAVBKU01. The sequence continues at coordinate 93,092 of JAVBKU010000003.1, forward strand.
GTTGTTTAATAGGTTTGACAGTTTTATTTCAGTCTGCCGCCGGCGAAGGGCGAAAACGAGCCTAAGGCGAGGAGCAGCCCGCCGCATTGGGGCGGCGGCGGACTGCCGACCTTTACGTCGCAAAGGTCGAACCAATCTAAAGAATAACTTTTAAAAGGTATCTTAATTGTTATTCTGCTATAAAAGTAATTATTTTGTAGCGAAAATCATACCCTAATATAGTTTAACCGACATGACCCTTATCAAATCCATCTCAGGCATACGCGGCACCATAGGCGGCGCCGAGGGCGACAACCTCACTCCGTCCGACCTTGTGAAATTCACAGCCTCATACTGCAAGTGGCTCCGCAAGAGCGCCCCGCAAGGCAGGCTCAAGGTAGTGCTGGGGCGTGATGCTCGTATTTCGGGCGAGATGGTGGCCGACATAGTGCGCGGCACGATGCTCTCATGTGGGGTCGACGTGGTGGACGTGGGTCTGTGTACCACTCCGGGCGTGGAATTGGCCGTGGTGCATTACTCCGCTAACGGCGGTATAATCCTTACAGCCAGCCACAACCCCAAGCAGTGGAACGCCCTCAAGCTCCTTAATTCCAAAGGAGAATTCCTGAACGATGCCGACGGCAAGAAAGTACTCTCCTATGCTTCGGCGGGTAGCTACGATTTTGTAGACGTTGACAGTATCGGTAAGGTGGTGGCATCGGAAAGTTACGATAAAAAGCATATAGAGCAGGTATTGGCGCTGGGTCTCGTAGACGTTGAGGCTGTGCGCAAGAGAGGCTTTAAAGTGGTCGTGGACGGGGTTAATTCCGTTGGAGGTACAATTATTCCCGCGTTGCTGAAAGCTATGGGTGTCGAGGTGGTAGAGCTATACTGTACCCCCAACGGGCAGTTCCCACACAATCCCGAACCTCTGCCTGAACACCTGACCGAAATATCCGCTGTCGTACGCCGCGAGAAGGCCGACCTGGGTGTCGTGGTCGACCCCGACGTCGACCGCCTGGCATTCGTCAACGAAGACGGCACCATGTTCGGCGAGGAGTACACCCTTGTGGCCGTGGCCGATTACGTGCTGTCGCATACCAAAGGCGCGACCGTTTCCAACCTTAGTTCGTCGAGGGCATTGAGGGATGTGACCCAGGCGCACGGGTGCGAGTATTCAGCTGCCGCCGTGGGTGAGGTGAACGTGGTGGCCAAGATGAAGGAAGTGGGTGCTGTGATAGGCGGCGAAGGTAACGGCGGGGTAATATATCCCGAGTCGCACTATGGCCGCGACGCGCTTGTCGGCGCGGCACTGTTCCTTACGCTGCTGGCCAAGTCAGGGAAGAAGATATCGGAACTCAGGGCCTCTTGCCCCGAATATTACATATCGAAAAATAAGATAGAACTCACCCCGGGGATCGACGTAGACGGCATACTTGCCAATATGAAAAAGAAGTACGCCGACCAACGGGTCAACGATATCGACGGCGTGAAAATTGACTTTCCCACGGAGTGGGTGCACCTGCGTAAGAGTAATACCGAGCCCATTATACGCATCTATAGCGAAAGCCGCGACAAGGCCTCGGCCGATGCCCTGGCGGAGAAGATAATAGCTGATATTAAGGGTTTTGTGAAGTAGGCGTCAGCGCCATAGACGCGTTAAGAGTAAATCCTGAGAGGAACTCTGAGCCCGGAAACTGAGGCGGCCGACATGAAAGTGTCGGCCGCCTGCTGTTTTGGGATTGTCGTGGAGACAATCCCTTGCCGCCGCCCCAGGCACGAAGTGCCTCGGGGGGATGGGGCGGCGGCAGGTGTCTTTCTGTGTTAAGTATAGGATTGTCAGCGTCACGGCACATCTAAAATAAACGGCCGCAGCAATCAGCTGCGGCCGTTAAAAGCTACCATTAGTTTTCTCCCTCGAACTTATTCTTCCTTAAACAAATCTATCTCGCCCCTTTCCGCCTTATGGAACATAGTTGCCAATTCGGCCACTACGGGTGAGATAAGCGACAGGACACTTTCTATATACGCCCCCTTGCTCTCATCCTTTTTTATGCGATAAAGCACCACGGCGTACAGCGCCCTGAAATATAGCTCGACGTCCGAAATGTCCTGCTTGCCGAGCTTCTCGCGAAGGGTGCCTAGTTCCGGCTCGAGAGCGGCGTAAAGTGAGCGGTAGCGTTCGCCGTCGGGGAGGCTCAACAGCCTGAGGTGCATGTTGTTGAGGTCGTCGATAAGGTGTTTCGTGTGGTCGAGATGGCCATTCTCCTCCTTACCCTCCTGGCGCAGCAGATTGATAAATTCCATGTACCACAGGAACAGCGCTTGCTTCTCGTCCTCCGAGAGATTGTCGCGTGTCTGCACCAGCTGCGAATAGACCGCCTCGGGGCTGAATTGCAGGGCTCTCATCAGGTCCTCCAACTGCCACAGATAGAGGATGTATTCGGCTATGTTATCTTTGCGTTTGGCTTGGGCGATATACATGATAATAAGATACTTAAGTGTATTTGAGCGCGCGGACAGGCTGTGGGGTGGGATCAGTTACTCCCCGTCGTTCCAATCCTCCGGCGAATCGAAATAAAAATCCTCCATCAATGCCTCGATCTCCCTGCGGTCGCGCTTGGTGGGGCGTCCCGCTCCCCGGTCGCGCGTGAGGAACAGCCCGTTGGGAGCGGAGGTGAGCTTATCCAACTCCTTCTGCGGCGTGACGTTCTGCATGTAGAGCTCGAGATTTTTTGCAGGTTGGCGGCTGGGGGCCAGGTCGATAACCCTGAACGAGAACGTCGCCAACGGCTTACGCACCTTCACCACGTCGCCGGGCTTCACCTCGCGGGCGGGTTTGACGGGGGAGTCGCCTATGGTGATCTTGTTGCCCTTGCAGGCCTCGGCCGCTTCCGACCGGGTCTTGAACAACCTCATCGTCCAGAGCCATTTGTCTACGCGCGTTCCCATATTTCAGGATGGATTATAAGTTGCCAGGAAAGGCCGATCCATACACCGGACCCACCTCCAAGGTTATTTCTTATTAAAGAAATTCATCGTCCGCTCCAGGCCTATCGTACCGAAAGAGGTTATAGCGTCGGCGGCCGCCTTGAGTCGCTCGGGCAGGACTTTTTTCTCCTCGTCGCTCCAGCGGCCCAGCACATAGTCGACCTGCATCCCCTTGGGGAAGTCGCCGCCGATGCCGAACCGCATACGGGCGTAGCCTCCATGGCCTAGCGTGGCGTCGATATGCTTGAGGCCGTTGTGGCCGCCATCGCTGCCCTTGGCGCGGATACGTATGGCGCCTAACGGCAGGGCGATGTCGTCGAGCACGATAAGCACGTTCTCCACCGGAATGTTCTGGTTCTGCATCCAGTAGTTGACCGCCTTGCCGCTGAGGTTCATGTACGTGGAGGGCTTGACCAGCACGAATATACGCCCTTTATACCTCACCTCGGCGACGTCGCCGTAGCGGGCAGAGCTAAAAACAGCATTGGATGCCTCGGCAAAGGCATCCAATACTTTAAAACCTATGTTGTGGCGGGTGTCGGCGTATTCGGCGCCTATATTACCCAACCCCACTATGAGGTATTTCACTTTTCAAGTGTTTAGGCTTACTTGCCTTCTGCGGCAGCAGCAGCGGCGGCACCACGGGCGGCACGTGTCATCTTCACGGCGCACACGGCTGTGGTGGCGGGAGTAAGCAGGGTTACGTTCTCGTATGAGAGGTCGCCCACGAAGATCGACTTGCCGAGACCGAGCTCGGTAACGTCTATGATCAGCTCGTCGGGCAGGTTGTCCATTGTGGCGCTCACGCGGATCTTCCTCTTGCTGAGGGCCAGCTTACCGCCGAGCTTTACGCCTTCTGCGTTACCGGAGAGACGCACAGGAATGTCGATAGATATAGGCTTGCCGGGAACTACGTGGTAGAAATCTACGTGAAGGATCTCGTCGGTCACGGGGTGGTACTGTACCTCCCTCATCACGCCCACTTCCTTCTTACCTTCCACGTCGAACTCGACGAGGTATGATTTGGGGCTGAAAATAAGCTGTTTGAATTCTTTTACGCCTACGGAGAAGTGTACTGTTTCGCCGTTACCGTAGATGGTGCAGGGAACGAGTTCTTCGCTCCTTAAGCGTTTGCTCTCTTTTTTTCCGAAGTCGGCGCGCTTGGCACCTTTGATCTTGAGTGTTTCCATTGTGTGAAAATAAGTTAGGTTTTTATTAGACCGCTACTCAGTTCGCCCGAGAGAAGCCGGACGATCCCCATGACGGTTCGGGGTGCAAATATATGAATTCGTTTTGGTTTTTACAAATGATGTGTAGTTTAGTAGGGTGTTAGGTCTCTGCCGACACGCGAAGAAAGGAGATAATACAAAGGGTTTGACTCTAATAATTGGGTTTACGGCTCGCAGCCAGCGGAGTTGCGGATAAGCCTTTAGGCACATCAGCCCTCCGCCTGGGGTAGCTGCGGGCTGACGGCCTTGCTCTGCAAGTCCGATTGTTTACCAAGGTAGTATTGGTAAAACTGACTACACGAAATCGCCGGCGCCGTATAAAATTTCGCTGTTTTTCGTACCTTTGCCTTGTATGACCAGAATAGAACTCCTTGCCCCTGCCCGCGACTATGATACGGGCATAGCCGCCGTCGACCACGGCGCCGACGCCCTCTATATGGGCGGCCCGGCCTTCGGTGCGCGTCAGGCGGCGGGCAACGGAGCGGACGACGTGGCGAGGCTTGCGGAATATGCTCGCCTCTTCGGGGTCAAGGTCTACGTGGCGATGAATACTCTGCTCGACGACTCCGACCTCGCGTCGGCCGAGAGCCAGGCGTGGGATATGTACCGTGTGGGCGCCGATGCCCTGATCGTGCAGGATATGGCTTTCCTGAGAATGAACCTGCCGCCTGTCGAGCTTCACGCTTCGACCCAGACCACCAATATCTCTCCTGAACGTGTAAAGTTCCTCGAAGACGTGGGTTTTTCGAGGGTGATACTCGAACGCGCGCTGTCGTTGGATGATATAAGGACCGTGCGCCGCGCCACTAACGTGGAACTCGAAGCCTTCGTCCACGGGGCTATATGCGTGGGACACAGCGGGCAGTGCTACATGAGCCGCAGCATGAGCGGCCGCAGCGGTAACCGGGGCAGTTGCTCCCAGCCCTGCCGCCTGCCGTTCGACCTGCTCGATTCCGATATGAAACCCATCTCCCGCGGCCGCCACTTCCTTTCCTTACAAGACCTTAATCTGGGCGGAGATCTCGAAACACTTATAGATGCCGGGGTGACCTCGTTCAAGATCGAGGGTAGGCTCAAGGATGTCGACTATGTAAAAAATATCGTGGGCTGGTACCGCCGCCGCCTCGACGAAATAATATCTCACCGGGCCGATCTCGAAAAGGCTTCGTCCGGTAATGTAACTATCGGCTTCGACCCCGAGCCGTCGAAGAGTTTTTCTCGCGGGTTTACTCGTTACTTCTTAGACGCTGGAAGGCGTCGGGGGATCGCCTCGTTCTCCACACCCAAATCCACCGGCGAATACTTGGGCGAGGTGTTGTCCGTTGACCGCGACAGTATAATAGTGGCGTGCAGCGAGGAGGTGAATCCCGGCGACGGCATATGTTACGCCGACCCCAAGGGGGCTTTGCAGGGTACGAACGTCAACTCCTGCGGTCCTACGGGATACCCCGGCCAGTTGCGAATCTTTCCGCAGAAGGTGGGCGGTTTCGCCCCCGGAACGGATATATACCGCAACTACGATCACGCTTTCGCCCGCATCATGGATCGCGCCCGCATACGCAGGAGTATCGAGGTGGCGGCAGTGGTGGATCTCGGGGCGGAGGAGGTAACCCTCACCCTCGATTGTAGCGGGGTCTCGGCCTCCGCAGTGGCGGCCGGTCCGTTCGACGCGGCCCGCGACGAGGATAAGGCGCTCGACACCATCCGTCGGCAGGTGGCCCGCAGCGGCGACACTATATTCGATGTAACCGATGTGAAGATAAGTGGTGAGGCAAGGTTTATTCCCGTGTCCGTACTTAATGACCTGCGTCGCCGTGCTTTGGAAAAGTTAGAGGAGGTTGTGGCTGCAAACCAAGCCAAGGTTGAAGCCAGTCGGGAGGAAAGGCCCGTAACTTACCCCTTGAAGACCATCGATTGCGACCTCAATATTACCAATAAACTCTCTTCGGCTTTCTACGCCTCACATGGTGTCGATGTTGCGGCCCTGCCTCCGTGCAGGGAGGGGGCCTCCGACCTTTTGGGGCAGGAGGTGATGCGTACGCGCTACTGCCTGCGCGAGGAGATGGGCGAGTGCCTCAAGGAGTCGCCCAAATATCGGGGCCCGCTTTTCCTGCGCCATGGGCCGTATCTTTACGAGCTGAAATTTGATTGCCGCAGGTGTGGTATGAATGTGATATACAGGGGTAAGGCGAAAGTGTAATATTGGTTTTTGGTCTGCCGCCGGCGGAGGGCTAAAACGAGCCTAAAGCGAGGAGCAGCCCGCCGCATTGGGGCGGCGGCGGACTGCCGAACTTTGCATAAACAAAGTTCGATAAATACGGAATAAATAATTTCTTGAAAGTACAAATACATATAAATACCCTATGACGAATCCCACCCTCCTCACCCCCTCATGGGAAGATTACGAGCTGATCGACAGCGGCGACTACGAGAAGCTCGAACGCTTCGGGCAGTACGTCACCCGTCGTCCCGAGCCGCAGGCCATATGGCATAAGTCGCTCTCCGAGGGCGAGTGGGAGCGACTATCCCATGCCGTGTTCGCTCGCGGAGGACATAGCGAGGAGAGAGGTGAGTGGCGGTGCCGTCCGCAGATGCCAGGCCAATGGACGGTGGGCTATAAATATAAATCCATGTCTCTGAAAATGCGCCTCGGCCTCACCTCGTTCAAACATGTGGGTATATTTCCCGAGCAGGCCGAGAATTGGAATTTCCTCTACGACTTTCTTTCCGGCGGCGCGAACGGCGAAAAAAAGCAGGTGCTCAACCTCTTCGCGTACACGGGCGGGGCGACCCTGGCCGCGGCGGCGGCAGGCGCGGAGGTGACTCATGTCGATTCTGTGAAACAGGTGGTGAGCTGGGCCAGGGAGAATATGGAGGCCTCGGGCCTCGACGGGGTGCGCTGGATCGTCGACGACGCCCTGAAGTTCGCCCGCAGGGAGGTGAAGCGGGGCCGGAAGTATGACGCGATCATTATCGACCCTCCCGCCTACGGCCGCGGTCCCGACGGCGAAAAATGGATACTCGAAGAGAACCTATCTGAGATGTTAGACCTCTGCGCGGAATTGCTTAAACCGTCCGGCAGTTGCCTGATACTCAATCTCTATTCTATGGGACTGTCGGCGCTCCTGGCCCACGGCATCGTGAAGCAGGCCTTTGGCGCCGCCCGCGGCGAACAATTCGGCGAACTCTACTTCACCGACCGTGGCGGCAAGTCGCTGCCCCTGGGGGTGTATTGCAGGATAATAAGATAAGTATGGGTATTGCGATCTGCGGCGGAGGCTTGTTCACAGCAAGCCTCCGCCGTTTTTTTTGCAGTTATGAAGACGACCTTTGCCGCCTGTGCGTTAATGTTTCCAAATTGTACTGTAAATAACGTCATCTCCGCGGCTGCGGGGGTCGGCCGCAGGCCGAGCCGCGGAGATGAGCATCGCCGTACGCGATGCAAATACCAGAGACCGATAATAAAAAACACCCTGCAAATCTCCCTTTCCAACCACTGTCACCCAACTCCTGTTTTTTATACATAAAGCCCTTTATTCTTTGGGATAATATTCCTACCTTTGTAGGAGTGTATAAACCTGTCTATAATCTCCCAAAACAACATATCAAACATGGCTGAAAAAGCACTTCTCGCAGCGGATAACATCAGGATCTTAGTAGCCTCAATGGTCGAAAAAGCCAAATCGGGCCACCCCGGCGGCGCAATGGGCGGCGCCGATTTCATTAACGTACTTTACTCTGAATTCTTAAAGTACGACCCCAACGACCTGAGCTATCCGTTCCGCGACCGCTTCTTCCTCGATCCGGGCCACATGTCGCCGATGCTCTATTCGGTACAGGCTTTGGCGGGTTACTATTCCCTCGACGACCTTAAAAATTTCAGGCAGTGGGGTAGCGTGACTCCGGGGCATCCTGAATGGGACCTCTCCCACGGTATCGAGAACACCTCCGGCCCCCTGGGCCAGGGTCATGCCATGGCTTTAGGCTCGGCTATCGTGGAACGCTTTATGGCCGCCACGTTCGGCGAGTGGACAGCCCACAAGACGTACGTATTCATCTCCGACGGGGGTATACAGGAGGAGATATCGCAGGGCGTGGGCCGCATAGCCGGCCACCTAGGCCTGAGCAACTATATAATGTTCTACGACTCCAACAACATACAGCTCTCGACCAAGGTCGACGAGGTGTCGGGCGAGGATGTGGTGGCCAAGTACGAGGCTTGGGGGTGGAACGTGATATCCATCGACGGCAACGATGCAGAGGAAGTGCGCATGGCGCTCACCAGGGCCAGGGCCGAAACCGAAAAACCCACTCTTATCGTAGGCCACACTGTGATGGGTAAGGGCTCGCTGGGCAAGGAGGGCGAGAACTTCGAGAACAGGGTGTCGACCCACGGCCAGCCCCTTTCGGCCGCCGGTGTTGACGTCGAAAAGACTATAAACAATCTGGGAGGTAATCCCGCCGATCCGTTCGTTATCTACGACGAGGTGAAGAAAATTTACGCTTCACGCAGGGCGGAGCTCGAGAAAATGGTGGCCGTACGCAAGGAAGAGGAGGCCGCGTGGCGCTCAGCCAACCCCCCGCTCGCAGCCAAGTTAGACAAGTTCTTAAAGGGCAAGCCCTCGGACCTCGACTTCTCGAAGGTGTCTATCGGCGAGAACGTCGCTACACGTACGGCGTCGGCTTCGGTGCTCTCTTTCTTCGGCGACGCGGTTGAAAATATGATGGTATCTTCAGCCGACCTCAGTAACTCGGACAAGACCGACGGCTTCCTCAAGAAGACCAAAGACATAACCAAACTCGATTTTTCGGGACGTTTCCTCCAGGCAGGAGTGTGCGAGCTTACCATGGCGTGCGTTATCAACGGTATGGCCCTACACGGGGGTGTGGTGCCCGCGTGCGGTACGTTCTTCGTATTCTCCGACTATATGAAGCCTGCCGTGAGGCTGGCGGCCCTGATGCGCCTGCCGGTGACATATATCTGGACGCATGACTCGTTCCGCGTGGGCGAGGACGGTCCTACCCACCAACCCGTGGAGCATGAGATGCAGATGCGCCTGCTGGAGCACCTGCACAACCATCGCGGCGAACGCTCGATGGTAGTGTTGCGTCCGGCAGACGGAGCTGAAACCGTGGCGGCATGGGAGATAGCTATGAAGAGCGAACGCCCCGTGGCCCTCATCCTCTCGCGCCAGAACGTGAAGGATATACCCGCTATGAAGGGCGACCGCAGGGAGGAAGCGCGTCAGGCGGCGAAGGGAGCTTATGTGGTGATGGACTGCGCGGGCAAGCCCGACATCGTCCTGCTTGCCGACGGCTCGGAGGTGTCGACCCTGATAGACGGCGCTAAGAAGTTAGTCGAAGAGGGCGTGAAGGTGAGGGTGGTGTCTGTTCCCTCCGAGGGTCTGTTCATGGACCAGAGCGAGGAGTACCGCCGCAGTGTGTTGCCCGACGGCGTAAAGCGTTTCGGCCTTACATCGGGCCTGTCGCTCACCCTGAGCGGCCTTGTTGGCGCCGATGGAGAGGTATTCGGTATGAACCACTTCGGCTACTCGGCCCCCTTCAGCGTGCTGGACGAAAAGTTCGGTTTCTCGGGAGAGAACGTCTACGCCCAGGTGCGTAAGATGCTCAAGGGTTAACCGGTTTACGGATTGACATGGCGGCCGGAAGTAGTATAAGGCCGCCCTTATATATATTTTACTACACTGGATGGAGCGCAGGTTCAAATACTCTTTCGACAAGCGGGCGCGCCGCACTACATGGGCGGTCTGCGCCGCCATAGCGCTCCTGTTCGCCGCGTTCTACCTCTATATAGGCATGGGGAGCGTGGCGGCCTATTTTCCCGCGTGGGTGCTGTCGATAGTGTTCATGCTGCTGGTGATCTACCTGCTGTCGATTCCGAGGTTTATCCTGGTTAACAATGATGTGTTCGAGATACATTGCGCCGTGGAGCTGACCAAGATCTACGTTGAGGATATCGACGAGGTGAGGGTGATGCACCGCAATGAGATACGCAGCTCTTTCCCCGTGTTGGGAAGTTACGCTTTCGGCGGATACTACGGCTACTACTTCAATCCGGCCGATTTCTCGGTGTTCAAGATGTATGCTTCCAAGTGGAGTGACTTCGTGATGATAAGGGACATATATGAGGATGTGTACGTCGTTAACTGTGATGAGCCCGAAGAGCTGGTGAAGTTAGTGTCCGAGGCGAGAGACCGCAGGCGCGAAGAGATAAAATCACATATAGAAGGATAATATTATATAAATACAGATTTATGCGGGATAAGAGGATAGAGGATTTAAAGGAGATGATAGGGGGCGGGCCCCTGAAAATAGCGGTACTATCGCACCACAACCCCGATGGAGATACCGTAGGCGCGGCACTGGCATGGGGCACATACCTGCGTAAGCTGGGCCACGAGGTGAAGTGCATAGCGCCCAATAACTATCCCTACTTCCTGAACTGGATGGGCGGAGTGAGCGATATTGGCGTCTTCAAGGAGGACAAGGACGGATCGCTTTACGCTTTCGTAGCCTCGGCCGACCTGCTTTTCTGTATCGACTTCAATCAGATCGACCGCCTCGAGGGCCTTTCGGCCGCTATACATGCCAATACCGTGGCAAAGAGGATCATGGTCGACCACCATCCCGATCCCCCGCACGACTACGACCTGATGTTCTCCTATCCGTCGATGTCGTCCACTTCGGTCATCATGTACCATATACTCAACGACCTGGGAGCTATGGATATGGTCGACAAGGATATGGCTGAGGCGCTCTACGTCGGGATCATGACCGACACGGGCAATTTCAGCTACAGCAACCTCGACGCCGACCTGTTCCGCGCCGTGGCTGTCCTGCTCGACAAGGGTATAAATATCCCGAAGATCAACAGCGCCATTTACAACACTTTCTCGGAGGACAGGATGCGTATGTTGGGCTACGTGCTCTACGAGAAAATGGAGATAATGAAAGAGTACGGCGCGGCTTGCATATCGCTCTCGGAGGCCGAGCTCAAGAGGTTCAACTTCCGCCCGGGCGACAGCGAGGGTTTTGTGAATCAGCCGCTGAGCATCGACGGCGTGTCCATGACAGCCCTGTTTACCGAAAATTCCAAGTATGTGAGGGTATCGCTCCGTTCGCAGGGCGATATCGACGTCAATATCTTCGCCCGCAAATACTTCTCTGGCGGCGGGCATAAGAACGCCTCCGGCGGCCGCTCGTTCGACTCCCTGGCCAAGACCGTGGAGAGATATAAGGACGCCGTGAAGGAGTACCTGGCCGACAGGAAGAAATAGTCTATATAAAATATTCATATATGATCACTCGCGATATACAACTCAGGGTACGTTATAAGGAGACCGACGCTATGGGCATAGTACACCACTCCAACTATGTGACCTACTACGAGGCCGCCCGTACGGAGATGTTGCGCGAGTTCGGTACCACCTACCGCGAGATGGAAGAGGAGGGCGTGATGATGCCCGTGCTGGGGGTGGAGATGAAGTATTTTTCTCCGGCCTATTACGACGACCTGCTCACGATCCGTATATCCATAAAGGAGGTTCCCATGGCACGTATAATATTCTACCATGAGGTCTACCGCGACGACACTTTGATCAATACCGGCACGGTGACCCTCGCCTTTATGGATCGTACCACTCGCCGCGCCTGCCGTGCTCCCAAGAGCTTCATAGCGCTTTTCGCGCCATATTTTCCTTAATTGACATAGTCTTTACTGCCGTTTCTGTCAAAATGTCACCATTTTCCCGGTGGCACATAGTTTGATAAAACAGCGTTACTACTGCCGCCCTCAGCAGAGGCGTGGCGGTAGCTGTTTTCGTTTGGAAAGAATAACTATTTAAAAACCTAAAATATAAAGCAACAGTTATGAAAGCTACGAACGGTAAGATCGGTGTCACAACCGAGAACATTTTTCCGATAATCAAGAAATTCCTCTATTCGGATCATGACATTTTCCTGCGCGAGCTGGTGTCCAACGCCGTGGACGCATCGCAGAAGATGCGTACCCTCTCCACCTCGGGCACGTTTAAGGGCGAGCTGGGCGAGCTTATGGTGCGCGTGAGCATCGACCCGGATAAAAAGACGCTGACCATATCCGACAACGGCCTCGGGATGACCGAAGAAGAAGTCGAGAAGTATATCAACCAGATCGCCTTTTCCTCTGCCGACGAGTTCATGAAGAAGTATAAGAATCAGGCCATTATAGGCCACTTCGGACTCGGGTTCTACTCGGCGTTTATGGTGGCCGACAAGGTGGAGCTGGTGACCCGTTCCTATAAGAAGGGGGCGAAGACCGTGATGTGGAGCTGCGAGGGTACGCCCGAATACCAGTTAGGCCCCGCCGACGCTGAGAGGGAGCGCGGGACCGACGTGATACTCCACCTCTCGCAGGACAGCTACGAATTTGCCGAGGAAGACCGCATCGCCGCACTGCTCAAGAAATACTGCCGCTTCCTGCCCATACCCATCTCTTTCGGCAAAGAACGGGAGTGGAAAGAGGGCAAGTGGATAGATACCGACAAGGACCTTATAATCAACGACACCAATCCGCTCTGGACCCGCAAGCCCGGCGACATCACCCCTGAGGAGTACGACAAGTTCTACCACGACCTCTATCCGATGGCCGAGGCGCCGCAGTTCCATATCCACCTTAATATCGACTATCCGTTCAACCTCACGGGGATACTATATTTTCCCAAGATATCCAACAACATAGAGCTGCAGAAGAACAAGATACAGCTTTACAGCAACCAGGTGTTCGTGACCGACTCCGTGGAGGGTATCGTACCTGAGTTCCTGACCCTGTTGCACGGGGTTATCGACTCGCCGGATATTCCGCTCAACGTGTCGAGGAGCTATCTCCAGAGCGACGCCAACGTAAAGAAGATATCGGGTTACATCACCCGCAAGGTGGCTGACCGCCTCGCGGAATTGTTCAAGAACAGCCGCGAGGAGTTCGAGAGCAAGTGGGACGACCTTAAGATCTTCATTCAGTACGGGACCGTTACCGATGAGAAGTTCGCAGAAAGGGCGGGCGAATTCACCCTGCTCAAGAGCGTGAACGGTAAGTACCACACACTCGACGAATACAAACAACTGATCACCGAAAACCAGACCGATAAGAACGGCTCGCTCATATACCTCTACACCAATAATAAGGTGGCCCAGCATCAGTTCGTGGTGGCTGCACAGGCTCGTGAATATGATGTGCTGCAGCTCGACGGCCAGTTGGACAATCACTTCATCAGCTGGTTTGAGAATAAGAATCAGGGCTCGCGTTTCGTGAGGGTCGATGCCGATGTGGTCGACAAACTTATCGTCAAGTCTGACGCCAAGAGTATGGCTCTTACCCAGCAGCAACAGGACGAACTGCGTTCGGTGTTCGAATCGCAGTTGCCGTCGGATGAAAAAGTACGTTACACTGTATCGTTCGAGCCGATGGACGAAAAGGCCGTGCCGGTGACCATCACCCAGGACGAATTCATGCGACGCATGAAGGATATGTCGGCCATGGGCGGTGGTATGGCGCAATTCTACGGCCAGATGCCCGATTCGTTCAATATCGTAGTCAACGGCAACCACCCGCTGGTGGCTGATATACTCGAGCAGGCCGAGAGCGCCTACGGCGATAAGTTGAAGAGTATCAATAAGAAGATCGACGCCGCCCATGCCGAGCAGAACAGGCTCAAGGAATCACTCGCGGGAAAGAAACCCGAGGAGATATCCCAGGCCGAGAAAGACGTGCAGGCAGAACTCGATTCAAAGACAGCGGGACTTGCCAAGGAGCGTGCCGACAGGTTTATGGAGATCGGCGGCGAGAACAAGCTCGTTAAGCAGCTTATCGACCTGGCCCTGCTCTCCGGCGGACTGCTCAAAGGTGAGAACCTGACCAACTTTATCAACCGCAGCGTGGAGTTGATAGGGAAGTAACCGCCCGGATGAAGATATTATTTCACGTCAGGCAGACCATTGTGGTCTGCCTGTTTTTTATGGGTGATATTGCGGTTAGATATTTTAAGCGTACCTTTGCCGCTGTAAGACAGCCGGGGAACTCTATCGCTGCTCCTGAAAGGGAGGGGAGGAAAGTCCGGGCAACGCAGAGCGCCGTGCTTCCTAACGGGAAGATGCTTGAAAGGGCATAGTTAGCGTAACAGAAAACGACCGCCCCGGTTACGGGGTAAGGGTGAAAAGGCGGGGTAAGAGCCCACCGCGGGGTATGGCAACATGCCCCGGCGTACGTCTCGCGGGTTGTAAGACCATGTATACCGGCGTTTGAGGGTTGCTCGCCCGATGCCGGAGGGTAGGTCGCTGATGAGCCGCGCGGGTGACCGCCGGCCTAGATAAATGATAGGGGACGGCGCCCCTGTGAAGGGACGCCGCCACAAAACCCGGCTTATATCCCCGACTGTCTTATTTCTTTTGTATCATCAATGGATTGAAACAACCATCCTATTTAAAATAAACGGCCTGCGCATTGACGCAGGCCGCCTTAATTATATTCATATCCTAAGTAGACATCTACTCCTCATAATCCGCCAACTGCGCGGGCAACTGCTTCGAGGCCTTGACGCCCAGTTCGCGCAGTTTCTCGCTACGTGACACGAGGTTGCCCTTACCGGTCTTGAGCTGGTTCATCGCCTTGTCGTAGTTACGGTCTGCTGCTTCGAGATTCTTTCCCAAGTCGGTAAGCGTCGAGGCGAATCCCACGAATTTATCGTAGAGGTTAGCTCCCTCTGCGGCTATCTCCAGAGCGTTGCGGCTTTGGTTATCGCGTTTCCACAGGTCGTCCACGATCTTCAACAGGGCGAACAGGTTGGTCGGGCTGCTGAAGATCACCTTCTTATTGTAGGCGTCGGCCCATATGGTGTTGTCGTTCTGCAGGGCGAGCAGGAATGCCGGCTCGGCGGGTACGAACATAATGACGAAGTCGGGCGAATTGACAAGACTCTGGTAGCGTTTGCTCCCCAATTCGTCGACATGGCTGCGCACGGAGCGTATATGTTCCTTGAGGTGGCGCGCACGGTCTTCGGCGGTTTCGCACTGGGTGTAGTTGGTGTAGGCCGTGATCGACACCTTGGAGTCTATCACTATCTGCTTTCCCTCCGGCAGGCACAGCACCACGTCGGGGCGCACGTTGGCCCCATCTTCGTCCTTCATCGTTTCCTGGGTGAAGTAGTGGATGCCCTTGCGCAGGTTGGAGCTGTCGAGTATGGTTTCAAGGATCATTTCGCCCCAGTCGCCCTGCACCTTGGAGTCACCCTTGAGAGCGTTGGTAAGGTTAGTGGCCTCGACGCTTATGCGGCGGTTCATCTCGTTGAGGTTGCGTATCTCCTCCTTGAGCGAAAAGCGTTGCTGGGCCTCCTTGTCGTAGACTTCCTCGACGCGCTTGCGGAAGCTTTCTATGTTGTCCTTGAACGGCTTGAGCAGAATGTCGAGCGACTCCTTATTGGTCTGCTTGAACTGGCGGCTCTTTTCTTCGAGGATGTCGCCCGCGAGATTGCGGAATTCGGCCCTGAAGCGCTCCTGAAGCTCTGTCACCTCCTTGGCGTGGTTGTCGAGGCGTTCCTGCGAAGCTTTCAATTCCACCTCTTTGGAGGCAAGTTGGGCGGTGAGCTCCACCACGCGCTCGTTCTTTCGAGCCAATTCATCAGTAGTATTTCCAAGTGAATCTGACAACACCTTGTTAGACGTCCGCCCGGTGAGGTAGAACAGCCCTCCGCCGATAATGATGCCGAGTATAAGTGCAAATATGATGTAGAGTGTCATGGTCGTGTTATTTCTTTACGCAAGATAGTAAGAATTACTATCATATCTTGAAGGGACTAAATATTATTTATACACACCCCAAGAACTTTCGCACCTTTTGAACGCCCAAAAGGTGCTGACCAAAATGCGCCCCGCCGATGAAGATTTCCTGATGAGCGACTTCGTACGTCCTAAAACGTCGAACTCCTCCCTTTTAGTCTCCGCTCTACGAGCTTCGCCTAACGGTCGTTAGACACTGCGTCGTTTTTTAACGGACTCCCTCGTCGCTCCTCCGGGCGGAAATCTTCATCGGCGGGGATTACAAGCGCCTCCAGCGCTTTAAGAAATTACCGTTTTCGCGCCACGATTATCAGCGGATGGTAGGTAAGGGTGACGTTACCGTCGATGGTGGTGTGGTGGTCGCGGTAGCCCTCTTCGAACTGTTTCAGGCGGCGGCTTGTCCAGCGGGTGCGCCCCAGGCCGTTTACCCCCGTGGCTTTGATGTGATGAAGCACCTCCACGGGCGAGGAGAACAGCATCTGTCGCCTGTATTGGCTTGAATGCAGTACCTCAAAGCCCGAGGCGATCAGCAGGTCGGCTACGCCGCTCAAGGTGTAATATTCGAGCCCTTCGCCCGTCTGCTCCCTTATCTCGGTGAAGTTGGACGGCCCGAAGGTGGTGAAGGCCAGAGTGCCTCCATCCGACAGACTTTCCCTGCAACGTGCTACGAATCCGGGCAGGTCGGCGAACCACTGTACCGCCGAGGAGGATATGATGAGGTCTATGTCACAGGGCAGGCTTATCTCCTCGGCGTCGCCCCAGAGGAATGTTGTAGACGGGGGGAGTGAAAGCCGCCGCAGGAATGCCTCCGACTCCGGTACGAGGTCGTTTACGAACCACTCGGAGGATGGGAGGCGCGGGGCCACAATGCTTGTCAGGAAGCCCGTCCCGGCGCCGATCTCGAGTACGCGTGCAGCCCTCGACTGCTTCAGAAACGGCTCCAGGGCGGCGTAAAGTTCCCTGCATATGGCGCGTTGCACCGTCGCCAGGCGATTGTACCGGGCGAGGTTGGCGGCGAAGCGGTCGTGTATGAGTTTCTTGTCGAGGGTATTCATCGTAATGGCGGCACGAGGGCGGCCTGCTATTTTTTCAGTTCGTCTGTTATTATATGCGCCTCAGCGAACGGGTAGTGTGGCATTCCCTCTATCGTTACGGCTTTGTCGCCCCAATATGCGGCCATATTGGCGGGAGGGAATATCTCGTCGGAGGAGCCTATAATGGCCTTATACCATTGTATGCGCGGCTCGTACGGCCTGGAAGATTCCTCTCCCAGATACTCGAGTTCTGCTATCATGGCTTCGGTGTCGCGGCTTGCGTGTATCGCGGCTGCCATATCGTATGACGCACCGTAGGCCCTGCGGAAGAATCCATCGAGGCCTGCCCTGCGGAAACCCCGGACAGTCATATCGAAAGCCCTGCAGGGGATGCCGTAGATATCGTCAACTGGCTTTGGCGTGCCGTTTAAAGCCACAGCCCGGTATATAGGAATATCGCCAATGATCCGTTCTGCCGCCCACACCCCGAACGACCAGGCGAACAGGTACACCCGAAGGTAACCTTTAGCCGCCTCAGGGTCGAGCTGCTCTACTCCCCGGTAATCATACACAGTTAAAATGTCGAAGCCCTCGGAGGGTATATGGCTGACTATTCCAGGCTCACACCCCCAGCCGAGAGCATAGATTATAAGATCGCGGCTTCTCTCGCGCTTTATCCAATCCTGCCGCATAACGCCTTGAATTTGCTAATGTCTTCATCATCGAGAGCTGCGCTAAGCGACACTCTCACCCTCGCCGCTCCTTGCGGTACGGTAGGGTAACGTACCGGTGTCACCCAGAATCCTTCGTCCACAAACTTCCGTGCCATATCTATGGCCGCATGGTTTTCGCCCGCCATAACAGGCATTATCTGCGTGGCCGACGGCGAATTATCGAGGTCCTTTATAATCTCCTTCAGTCGCCTCCGGCGTTCATCCAATACAGTCTGGTTTTCGAGCAGGAACAACGTCCACATAAGGCTCACCGGCGGCAGGGCCGTGGAGAATATCAGCGGCCGCATCCTATTCACAAGCACCTCCTTGGTAAGCGGGTTGCATATCACCGCCGCGCCTACCGAGGCCATAGCCTTGCCGAATGTGCAGATTATTATATCGAACGTGTCGGTCAATCCCTCCGCCGCAGCAAGTCCCGTCCCAGAGGGGCCGAACACGCCGAAGGCATGCGCCTCATCGAGATAGAGCTTAACGCCGTATTTATTTTTCAGATCGTAAAGTGCCTGCAGATCGGCCCGGTCGCCGTCCATGCTGAACACCGACTCGGTAACGACCCATATATCGCGGTATTTGTCCCTATTGACGGTTATGAGTTTTTCAAGGTGTCCCATGTCGTTATGGGCGAAACGCAGGTGGTCGGCGTCCGACAAGCGCAGGGCGTCGATAAGGCTGGCGTGTACGAGCTTGTCGGCTATAATAAGGTCGCCCTTGGATGCGATAGCCGGGAGTATTCCCGTATTAGCATGGTAGCCCGAGCCGAGCACCAACGCCGCACGGCCTCCGAACATACCGGACAATGCCCCCTCCAACAAGGCGTATTCGGGGCTGTTGCCTGTCATAAGGCGTGAGGAGGGGTTGCTCATAAGCAGGCGGGCGGAATGGCCCCTATCGGAGGATCGCCTTGCCGACCCGCCTCGTGAAGCCGCTGGGATAACGGTAGAGCCGTGACCGCAGGGTAGAGGGGCGCCATTACCGCCAGATGGGATCCCGAATAGATCGATCATCGTGTCGTCGTCGCCTTCGCCATTCCAGATAGCCTCGCCGCCCCCCATTGCCTCTGTTCCGAGCCATGTATCGGCATTATCCATAAGCCACTTGGCAAAACGTCCCTGTAGATCCGTGGCTCCGATTCCCAGGTAGTCGTTCGACGACATATTCACATACCGTCGCCCGTCGTATTCTATATATTTACCGTAGCAAGCTGTGCTCTTCAGCTCTCTAAGATTACCCTCTGAATTCAGTTTACTAAGCAGTTCTTCCATACGCTTACACGAAGATTTTATCCGCCTCGCATCCCGTCAGGGCGCACACGGCCTCCCTGCCGATACTTCCCAGCGATATGGAATATTCATTGACGAACAGAGCGATATGTTGCCGCATCACCTCTATATCCATCTCCTGCGCGTGGGCGCGGACAAATTTTTCCGACGCTCCAGGATTGGCCATGGCGTACTCCACGCTCCGGCGAAGCACGCGTTCGCATTTGTGTTGCACCTCCTCAGGCAGGCCCGCCCGTACGGCTATAACTCCAAGGGGTAGAGACATTTCCGTCCTGCGTTCCCACTCCACGCCCAGGTCAGCCACAAGCTTAAGCCCCTTGTTCTTGTACGTGAACCGCCCCTCGTGTATCAGCACCCCCGCGTCGCGTTCGCCAGAGAACACCACATCGACAATGTCCGAAAACAGGTAATAACCCTTGCGTGTAGCCTCAGGAAAGAGCCTGTTCATAAGCATATTAGCCGTGGTATGTTCGCCTGGCAGGGCAATGGAGGCGTGGGCAATCTCGTCGGGGTATATCTTGTGGCGGCTGACCAATAGGGGGCCGTTGCCGCGCCCGAGGGCCGCCCCGCTGTCGAGTATCTTATATTTACCTGCCAATTGGGGAATTATGGCACAGCTTATCTTCGATACGTCCGCCGCTTGGGCTATAGCCGCACGGTTTAGTTCCTCTATGTCTGCCATCGATAGGTCGAATTCCAATCCTTCCGTGTCCACTCGCCCGTTCAGCAGGGCCTCGAACATGAAAGTGTCGTTGGGGCAGGGCGATATGCTAAGCGTTAATTTCATCTATCAGCTTTCTGAGGCTCACGGCCAGGTTATCGAGGGCCAGTTCCATATTCCACGAGGAGCGGTCGGTGGATACTATGTTGGACACGGTACGCAGTTCCAGAAAACGCGCCTGAGACTGCTGGCACACGTAGAAGAATGCCGCCCCCTCCATATTCTCTATCTGCGCCCCGGCGGGATCTATCAGCGGCGAGGCCGCTACGGACACACTGTTGCTATCCACAGCACGAAAACCTGTGCCTTCGGGAATGTAGGGGCACGTTATCTTATCTCCGAACTTAGGTTTAAAACCCTCCGTAGTCATCACACCCATATCGGCGGGAGTTTCGCTGCCTACCAGCACGCTGTCGCCCACTTTCAGCCCGCTGCCTTCGTACGCCCCGGCAATACCTGCGAGGATCACCTCTTCGCTGTCATACAGGTCGATATAGCGGGTGGCGTTGTAGGCGGTTTTGACCATGCCTATACCCGTCACGGCTATATTTACGTTATGCAGGCCGTGGGGCATGAAACGCTCGATCTCCATGAATGTAGGGACGAGTATGAGTATCTTCTTTGACATGACTGTCTAATTATTTACCCTGTAAACTTTTATCACGCCCTTGATCTTCAGGAGCGAGTATATAACCGTATCGACCACCTGCGTACTTGTCACCTCCAAGTTCACCAGCCCCGAAAGACTGCCGCCCGAGGAATTGAGGCTCATGGAGCGGATATTGATCTTCAGGTCGCGGTTTATCACTTCGGCGATGCGGTTAACCAAGCCCACCGAGTCCTCCGCCATAACCCTCACCGTGGCGATGAACGACCCCTTCTGTGCTCCGCTGTGCCACTTGGCAGGGAGCACACGGTAGGGATAGCGTTCCCTCAGGCGCGCGGCATTGGGGCAGTCGGTGCGGTGGATGGTGATACCGGTGCTGATGGTGGTGAAGCCGAACACCTCGTCGCCGTAAATCGGGTTGCAGCATTTGGCCAGCTTGTACTCCACGCCCCGCAGCGTCTCGTCGATAATGAGGGCGTCGTCCGACTCCTTAACGGCCTTCACCTGCACCTCCTTACGCGGAGCCATCTCTGCCGTCTCGCCGTTTATGTGGCGGGTCAGGAGCTCCTTTATGTCGCCTATGACTATTTTCTGGTCGGCTATCTGGCTGTATAATTCGGTGCCGGTCTTGAGTTTGAAGGTCTTGCAGAGGAATGTCACCGCCTCGTCCATGGTGATGGCGAGCTTCCAGTTCTTTATCTTGCGCTCCAATTCCTCGCGTCCAAGGTTGGCGGCCCGGGCCTGCTCCTCGCGTATGTAGGCCTTGATCTTGTTGCGGGCCTTGCTGGTGACCACGAACCCCAGCCAGTCCGGCTTGGGCTTCTGGTTCTTCGATGTGGTGATCTCCACGATGTCGCCACCGTGGAGTACCTCGCGCAAGGGGACGTTCCGGTGGTTGATCTTCCCTCCCGTACAGGTCGAGCCCAGGTCGGTGTGTATGTCGAAAGCGAAGTCGAGCACCGTCGCCCCCTCGGGGAGCTTACGCAGGTCGCCGTTGGGCGTGAACACGAATATCTCGGCCGAGGACAACCGTGCATCGAACTTCTCGGCTATGGATTGCGTCTCGGTGGTCTCTATGATGTTACGCAGGTGCATGAACCACTCCTCCGTGCCCATCGACGTACCCTGCACGCCCTTGTATTTCCAGTGCGCCGCCACGCCCCTTTCGGCCACCTCGTCCATGCGTTCGGAGCGTATCTGTATCTCCACCCACTTACCGTCTTTGGTCACGACCGTGGTGTGCAGCGATTCGTAGCCGTTGGACTTGGGTATGGAAATCCAGTCCCTGAGCCTGTCGGGGTTGGGAGTGTAGAAGTCGGTCACTATGGAGTATATACCCCAGCACTGCGCCTTCTCCTGCTCGCGTGGGCAGTCTATCACGATACGCAGGGCGAAGAGGTCGTACACCTCGTCGAACGTGATGCCCATCTTACGCATCTTGCGCCATATCGAGTATGCCGACTTGGTGCGGCTCTTGATATGGTATTTTATCCCCTGCTGGCGAAGTTTTTCTTCGACAGGAGAGAGGAATCCTGCGATGAACTGCTCGCGCTCGGCAGCGCTCTCGGCCAGGCGCTTGGTGATATGGGCGTATTCCTGCGGCTCGAGATAGCTCAGGGAGATATCCTCAAGCTCCGACTTTATGGTGTAGAGACCCAACTTGTGGGCGATCTGGGCGTAGAGGTTGAGGCTCTCCCACGCCTTCTTGGCCTGTTTGTCCTTGGGGAATATATTCAATATCCTCATCACTTCAAGCCTATCGGCCAGCTTGATGAGTATCACGCGCGGGTCGGTGGAGTAGGAGACTATCAGCTCGCGGAAGTTGTCGATCTGCTCATTGGATACCTTGGTGTCGACGTCGGATATATTGCACAGGCCCGACACTATCGACCCCACGGCATCGCCGAAACGTTCCTTAAGCTCCCCGGGGCTGACCAGCTTGAGCCTTACGGCGTCGTGGAGCAGGGTGGAGATCACGGAGTTACGCCCGAGGCCTATCTCGTCGATCACGATCAGTGCCGTGTTTATCGAGTGGGCCACAAGAGGCGAGGAGTCGTAGCGGGTGAGGCCGTCGAGCTTATCGCAGGCAAGCTCCAATGCCTCTA
Organism: Rikenellaceae bacterium; assembly: GCA_031553875.1. GTDB lineage: Bacteria > Bacteroidota > Bacteroidia > Bacteroidales > Rikenellaceae > JAVBKU01. Next base: position 115,601 of record JAVBKU010000003.1, read on the forward strand.
CCACCTGCGCGTAACTCTGGGGGCTGAAGTACACTTCGGCCCTCTCGAGGAACTTGCTGTAATATCTCTCTCCGGTCTTTATCTCTTTGCCTAAGGTGTTCATGGGTCGGTGCGGGTAATTATTCAGAAGGACTAATATGTTTTTTGCGGTATCTTTATTTGCCTTCCTACTTTTGGCATTGCCCCAAAAGTAGGCAAAAGGTCTAGCCGCGTCTTCTGCCGGGGTCTCTTCCGGGAGCTTCCCTCGTTACACGATAACTGAGGGTGATCTCCCTCACGAGACCTATTCCCGGCAGAAGCCTGAAGCGGCGGACTATTTTGCTGTCCTTAATGTTGCATTGACATATACACATTAATTCTCGCTCTAGTGTAACTTTGTATGTTGGTCCCTGTTCAAAAATAAGGGGGCCGCGTTTCCGACAGCCCCCCGCGTTTTACATCGCCTTTAGCGTAGGATTATCTCGCTGCTGCCTATGAGATATCCATCCATGTATATCATTACCTTGTACTTACCGCCCACGATGCCCGAGCCGTTGTAATAGACGCTCACGGGGAGATCCTGGTTCTGGTAGTCGATCTGGCGGCTGGCCGAATAGGTTATCCTGTCGCCCTCGAAGTCGAATGTCGCTTCGAGCGAGCTCGCCATCACGTAGCCGTCGGGGCCTATCACGCGGGCGTATACTTCCCTCTGTCCGGGTTGAGCCAGTTCGTTGGACGACAGCACGAAGTCGACTCTCAGGCGCGCGGCTCTGCTTGCCCTGGTCACTTCCCTGTCGCTATTGGAGAGGGCTTTGAGGGCTATATCGCGGGCCCTGATCACGGCGCCCTTGCGTATCTTGGTCGAAAGCTCCTGTGCCTTTTCCTCGGCCATATCGGCGCGGAGGCGTTGCGACGTCACCTGCTTGCGGTAATCAACGTTCTCGGCCACGAGCCTCTGGTTCATCCTGTTGAGCGAGTCGATCTGCTTCACGTAGCCGCGCATCACCACGCGCAGGGTACCCAGTTCCTTTTCATAACGCTTGATCTTAGCGTAACTCAAACGACGCTCTTTTGTAAGCTGGGTGAGCAGGGAGTCTGCCTTGCCACGCTCTATGTCGAGGCTACGGCTTATGGTGTCGTTCTCGGTCTTTATCTGGTCGTACTCGGTCATGAGCATGCCGATGCGGTTGGTAAGCGTGTCACGTTCCTCTGCGAACTCCTTGCGCATCGAACGTACCTGCGAGAAGTACATGAACGAGAGCGCCCCGAGTATGAGGGCAAGTATCACTATCATTATCTTCAGCCCTTTGACGGACTTATCGCCGCTATTTTGGCTGTTGTAGTTGTCGTAATCCTGATTGTAGTCTTCCATTGTATAGAGAGTATTTTATTGCATGTTAAACAAAAACGGGGCCGTTCCTCCAGCTGGGACCACCGCTGTAGCGGCGTATCCCCACAAATATACGAATTTATTGGAAACGGCCTTACTTTATTTTACTGCTTAGAGGGAATTTCAGGTTCTTCGCTTCGAGCAGGCGGGCCTGTACCGAACCCACCTTTATGGGCGATTCCAGATAGAGTGGTATTTTGTTGAGGTCGTCGGATATCCAGAGGAACATCTCGCTGCCATCGTCGAAGCCCTCGCCTGTGCTGGTTACCAGCGTACAGGCGAATTTCAGCGTGCGGAACGTCCCCAAACCCTTTATCTGCTTGGTCTCACGCTTTATAAAACGGTAGTTGAGCACCCTGACAGTATCCTCCAGCACGATATGCGACTGCATCGGATTACCGTCGGTAAAGGCCGATAGGTCTCTGTTGCGCAGGCCGTAGAACAGCGACAAGGCGTCGTAGCTGTCTGTGGTAAGCGGAAGTGTCTTTTCCGTATTGTTTGTGCGTTTGTGATTGCGGTATGCCGAGTGGGCCAGATACTCATCCCAGTTGAAAAGCACGCGGCTCGAGAAACGGTACTTGGCCTCGCGTATCTCGGCCTTGGCCTCTATGGGGCGGAAGACAAGCGTGTCTATCCACGTGTCGTAGACGTCCTTCATGTCGAAGAACCACTTGTAGAAGGGGTAGGTGGTTCCCGTGCCGGTGATACGGTAGGTCTGTTCTCCCTTGCGGCGGTCCTTGTTCACTGCGAGGGTCACGCCGGCAACGTCGGTCATGATGAATCCCACCTTGTAGCTCACGGCATAGGAGAGGGATTCACCGCTTTTGTAGGCGGGTATTCTGCTCGCGGGTTGGGCTACGAGGCCAGAGCAGAAAAGCGTTACGAATAACGATATAAGCAATAGGGGACGTGTCATACTTGGGATTTATAATCGTGACAAATTTAAGCAGCTTCTTAAGAAATTAAGCTGAAATCTATGTTTTTATCTCTGTTGTATCTGGCGCCGAGCTCCTGCAGCGACCGTATGTCCTCGGGCGAGAGCTTGAGACCTCCTCCGAATACCTCTTCCGCCGCTTCGCGGGCCAGGGTAAGTATCTGTGAGTCTTTGCCGATGTTGGCTATCTTCAAATCAAATGCTATGCCACTTTGCTGTGTGCCTGTAATATCGCCGGGCCCGCGGAGCTTGAGATCGAGCTCGGCCAGTTCGAATCCGTCATTGGTTTCGGTCATGGCGCGGAGCCTCTTGCGCGATTCGTTGGAGAGCTTGTCGCCGCTCATGAGTATGCAGTACGATTGCTCCGCGCCGCGCCCAACGCGCCCCCGCAGCTGGTGGAGCTGAGAGAGGCCGAAACGCTCGGCGCTCTCGATTATCATCACCGAGGCGTTGGGCACGTCCACGCCCACCTCTATTACAGAGGTGGCCACCATAATATGTGCCTTGCCCTCCTTGAACAGATCCATGCCGAAGGCCTTGTCCTGCGCCTTCATCTTGCCGTGAACGATCGAGGTGACATACTCGGGCGGGGGGAACTCGCGGGCTATGTTCTCGTAGCCAGATTCGAGATTCATGTAGTCCATTTTCTCCGACTCGCGTATCATGGGGTACACGACGTATACCTGCCGCCCCTTGCGTATTTCCTCGCGGATAAATCCGAATACCCTCAGGCGGTGCGACTCACGGTAATGGGCCGTCTTGATAGGCTTGCGCCCGGGGGGGAGTTGGTCGATCACCGACACGTCGAGGTCGCCGTAGAGGGTCATGGCGAGGGTGCGGGGAATAGGCGTCGCGGTCATCACCAGCACGTGGGGAGTGACATGGTTCTTCGTCCATAGCTTAGCCCTCTGCTCCACCCCGAAGCGGTGCTGCTCGTCGATCACCACGAAACCTAAATTACCAAACACGACCCGCTCCTCGATAAGTGCGTGTGTGCCTATAAGTATATCTATCCCGCCCGCGGCCAGGGCTTCGAGGATCGTGTCGCGCTCCTTTTTGCGCGTCGATCCCTTGAGCAGGGCCACGTTCAATCCCAGCCCCTCGGCCATACGGCTGACTGAGGCGTGGTGCTGTGTGGCGAGTATCTCGGTGGGAGCCATCATGCAACTCTGGAATCCGTTGTCTTTTGCTATGAGCATTGACATCAGGGCTACGAGGGTCTTGCCGCTGCCCACGTCGCCCTGCAGGAGGCGGTTCATCTGGTGACCTGTGTTCATGTCGGCGCGTATCTCCTTGATTACCCTTTTCTGTGCGTCGGTCAGGGGGAAAGGTAGTTTTTCGTGGTAGAAGCGATTGAACGCCTCTCCCACGGTGGCGAAGCGAAAGCCGTCGACCCTGCTCACGCGGCCCTGCCTCTGCTCGACCACTCCTAATTGTATACCGAACAGTTCCTCGAACTTGAGCCTCAGCTCAGCCTGCTTGAGCGCGGCTGCGCTTTCCGGGAAGTGGATGTCGTGGAGCGCCGTGCGCAGGGGCACGAGCGAGTATTTGCGTGTGATGGCTTCGGGGAGGGTCTCCTCGATCTTGTCGCCGATACTTTGCCAGAGGGCGGAGATTAGTCCGTAGATGACCTTGGACGTTATATGGCCGGATGTAAGCTTCTCGGTGGTACTATATACGCCCTGCACGCTGTGCTGGGGACGGTTTTGCGCCGAGAGTACGGATTCTATTTCGGGATGGACGATATTAAGCACGCCGTTGAAGAACGAGGGCTTGCCGAAGATTATATACTCGCGGCCCGCCTCGAGCTGTTTCTCGATCCAGTTCGCGCCCTTGAACCACACCAGTTCCACCATGCCGCTGCTATCGCTGGCCGTGGCCGCGAAACGTTTCTTGGGGCCCTTGCCGATGTGTTGCATGCCGGTGATGCGGCAGCGGAGCTGGATGTAGGCGGCCGAATCGTCCTTAATTTCGGCGATGCGGAATATGCGGCTGCGGTCGATATACCTGAAGGGGAAGTGATAGAGCAGGTCGCCAAAGGTGCTGACACCAAGCTCCTTTTGCAACAGGGCGGCGCGGCGCTCGCCGACCCCCTGCAGGAACTTTATATCGTTGTCGAAAAATTTATTCATGCCCCTTAGCGTGATAACACCCGAACAAACAGCCTTTAAACGGGCGACGGAATATCTTGCCCGCGCCTCCCGTTACGGGAGTTTATGCGGTAAATGTAATGATTTTCCGCTGAATTTTATTACATTCGCCTGAGCGGGTGCGGTATATAGAGCGAGTTTGAATAAAAGTCACTAAAAACATAATACAAATATGAAAAGATTTGGAATTAAAAGCGCGATGCTCACATTGTTATGCGCTATGATAGTCTCCGCGGCTTCGGCGGGAGAGCCGAAGAACCTGGTGGGCGCCTGCCTCGGCCCCGACAAGTGGGAAATGGCAAAGGCGGCGGGGTGCGACTTTATCGAGGGGTCGGTGCCTAAGGTGCTTATGCCGGAAAATAGCGACGCCGAATTCGCGGCCGCCCTGGCCGGATACAAGGCCAGCGGAGCTAAAATATACGCCCTGAATGGATTCCTGATTCCGGATATAAAAGTTACAGGGCCTAATGCCGACCATAAACGTGCCTTGAAGTGGGCCGAGACGGCATTTAGCAGGGCTAAGCAGATGGGCATTAAGGTCATAGTTTTCGGCAGTGGCAGGAGCCGTGGGATAGAGGGCAATTTCCCGTATGACAAGGCCATGGAACAATTCAAGAGCCTGCTTGCACAGATGGGGCCCATTGCCAAGAAATACGATGTTGTCGTGGCTGTGGAATCGCTTAACAGTAAGGAAGTTAACTTTCTGTGCAAGTTCTCCGAGGCTACGGCGCTGGTCAAGGCTGTGAACCATCCCAATATCAAGCTTGTGTGCGATATATATCATATTATGATGGAGAACGAGGGTCCCGAAGTGATCCTGGCCGCCAGGGGGTGGATCGCCCACTGCCATGTGGCTGAGAACACTTCTCGCGCCGCCCCCGGCATCGATCCTTTGCGCGATGGCGAGCAATTGCCCTACTACCGCAATCTGCAAAAAATAGACTACAATGGTATGGTGTCGATAGAGTGCAGGTGGACGGATGTGGCCACGGAGCTGCCCATGGGTATAACTTATCTGAAGAAGCAGTTTCAGTAGGCGTTACGTATACGGCGGGGGATGAATGGTAGCAGCAGACGAACAGGTCTACAATGCTTCCATTACGGATTTGTTTTTAGACCCTGCCCCCCTGTGGCGCTATGCGCCATGGGCGCTAGGATCTCAGGCCACAAAATGGCCTGCACATGTTTTTGCGTGAGATACTTATAAATTCACCTACTTATCCCCTTCTATAAGGGCGAGCAGTTCGTCTATGGCCTCCGATTCGGGGACGTTGCGCTTTACCACCTCGCGGCCCTTGTAGAGGGTGATGCGGCCGCGGCCCGCGCCCACATAGCCGTAGTCGGCGTCGGCCATCTCGCCGGGACCGTTGACGATGCATCCCATCACGCCGATTTTTACCCCCACCAGGTGTGACGTGCGGCGCTTTATCTCCTCGAGCGAGCGCTGTATGTCGTAGAGCGTGCGGCCGCATCCGGGGCAGGCGATATATTCGGGCTGCGATATGCGTACCCGCGCGGCTTGCAGTATTGAGAGCGACATGGCGTCGATCATTTCGGGGGTTATCTTTCCGCAAGGGCCACATCCCGCCGGCGTGTTCTCTATCCATATCCCGTCGCCGTAACCGTCGATAAACAGCATTCCCATATCGGCCGAAGAGGCTACCGTGAGCCGCTCTAAATCGCTCTCGGAGTAGGTGCGTTTTATTATCACGGGATTGAGCAGGCCCCCCCTGTCGAGACGGGTGAAAAAGGCCCTCTGCTCGGCTGTGCCGTTGGCGTTGGAGGTGGTGAGTATAAGTATTTTGCCTGCGGGTATGTCAGTATTTGAAGCTGAAACTTCCACGCACGCGGCCCTTTGGCGGGGCGTCATCTCGCTCCAGAGTACAGGGGCTTTACCGCCTCCTATGCCCTCGATCTCGTCGGATATCCTGCGCCGGTATTCGTAGGGGCTGTAAAATCTTTCCGCCGCTTCGGCTATCGGAGTGTGGCCCGAGATACGTTCGTAGTGTTCAATCAGCATTTTCCCCACGGGGATCTCGGCTTCGGGGTCTTCGGTAAGCGACACGCGGATAGTGTCGCCGATGCCGTCGACCATCAACGCACCGATGCCCACGGCCGATTTGACCCTTGCTTCCATGCCGCTGCCCGCCTCGGTCACGCCAAGGTGCAGGGGATAACGCATGCCACACTCTTCCATCTCCTTGCACAGGAGCCTGTAGGCCCCGATCATCACCCTCACGTTGCTCGACTTCATCGATACGACCACCTGGTCGAACGCCTCCTCGCGGCACACTTCGAGATATTCCATTGCCGAGGCCACCATTCCCTCGATGGTGTCGCCGTAACGCTCCATGATCGAAGGGGAGAGGGAGCCGTGGTTGACCCCTATGCGCAGGGCGGTACTCCTGCGGCGGCATATGTCTATGAGCTTGCGGAAGTTCGAAAATGAGGGGTCGGTGTCGAAATTACCGGGGTTGATCCTCACTTTCTCCACCTTTTCGGCGGCGATGAACGCGGCCTCGGGAGTGAAGTGTATGTCGGCCACCAGCGGTACGCCGCATCCTGCCGCTCTTACGGCGCTGTGTATGGCCCCGAGGTTCTCGGCTTGAGGCTTACCCTGGGCCGTTAGGCGCACGAGCTCCCCTCCGGCCTGAGATATGCGCACCACCTGCGCCGCAGAGTCCCCGGTGTCGAGGGTGTCGGTATTGGTCATCGACTGCACCCTTACGGGGTTGCCGCCACCGATACCCACGCCGCCCACATCTACGGTGAGGGTGTCCCTTCTATGGTACGAGGTCAGAGATCTACAGAAGCCGGTCATAATATAGAATCAAAAAGCACGTCCCCCAAATAGATTCAGGGGACGTGCAAATATATACATAAATGTGTAATTGTACGCAACTCTCACGGCGATTACCTCGCCACGGCGTTACAGTAGGTGCGGTACTTGCTGATCACGTTATCCACGAAGGCGAGGGTCTCGCGGCCGCGGATCTTGCCGCACTTCACCACTTCGTCGTTCGCATACTCGGGACTCGACTTCTGGCAAAGGTAGAACGACACGTCCTCCCATGAATTGGGGTTGGAGCCATACTTCTCAGCCAGCCTGCGGGCGTCCATCACGTGGCCGATACCTGCGTTGTAGCAGGCCAGCACGATGCTGTAACGGTCTGTGTCGCTCGTTCCCTTGGGGAACTTGAGCGAGCTCTGTATCTTGTCCAGTATCTTGATACCCATCATCACGTTGTGCTCGGGGGTCATCAGGTCGACGTTGCCGTCGCCCATTCTGCGGGCAACCTCCGGCATGACCTGCATCAAGCCCTGCGCTCCTGCGCGGGATGTGATCCTGGCGTTGAAGCGCGATTCGTTGTAGGCTATGGCGGAGATGAACCTCCAGTCGTGGCCCGACTCTTCGCTCACGCGCTTGATTATCTTGTCATAAACGGAGATACCCCCGATGCGCGACCATTCACCCCTCACGTACTGCCTCACGATGCCCTTATCGAAGTACATGTAGTTGAGCATGGCGTATTCCTTGCTGCCACGGTACTTAGTGAGCCAGTCCCTGAAGTCGTCCTCAAGGGCGTAGTCGCCCTCTCTGACCACGATGCTCAGACCCACCTGCTCGTCGAACGAGAGCACCTGCTCCACGCCACGCGTCATGGCACAACCGAGCTGAGATTCGCTCATCTCGCAGATGGCGAAATCGTAGTCGCCCGCACCCAGGGCCTCGATAAGTTCGAAACTGTTGCGCGAAGAGATGTAGATGTCAGTGGAGTTGAGGGAGTCGAGCAGCTTATGGTAGGTCTGCGTACCCTTGAATGATGAAGAGATCAGCAGGCTTGCCCCGTCCAGCACCTGGATGACATCGGCTCCGGCAGCCTTGCGTTTCGCTCCCTTCTTGGAGAGCAGCACGTAGGATGTGTTACACACGGGCACTGATTGCCCGCCCCTGATCTGGTCGGTGTGGGAGTCGAGGGTGGCCACCATGTCCACCTCCCCGCCGCGTATCATCCTTGAACAGGCGCGCGGGTCGGACTCGCCGACTATCTTTAATTCGACGCCGAGGTTGTCGGCGTAGGCCTTCAGTATGTCATACTGGTAGCCGAAGTTTTCTCCTCCGAGGACGAAGTAGCCGGGCATCTCGATGTCCATGGCTACGACAAGTTCCCCTTTTTCTGTTACTGATGTGGTTTGTTTCTGTGTACAGGCGGCGAAAAGCATGGCTGTCGCCGCTAAAGTTACATAGATAAAACGGTTGAACATAAAAGTTTGCTTTCAGGACCGTCGCTGTTGGCTGCAATTTAGTCGTAGAATCCCCAGGAGAAACCGAATTTGAGCATCCTCTTGTTGAGAGGATAGTGCAGTACGGTGAAGTAATCACGACTGCCGAACAAATCTTCATTCCAATGTTGTAGCTTTACCAGTATCCTCATCCTCTTCCACTTGGCCGTCACGAAAGCGTCTAACACGGGGTAGTTCCCCAGTTGCTTCTCCCGTTGGTTGTAGAACTTCGATATTGCGGGATTGTAGCCGAAGGCGTAGTAGCTGGTATTATACCTGCCGTCCAAGCCGATCTGCATCCTCAATACGTTTCTTACAACATTAAATTCGACAAAGTAGGAGAGGTATGCCGACACAAGCGGTACCGGTACAACCTCCTGGACCGAACTCCATTGCAGCAGGGCCCTGTTATTCAAATGGACAATACCCATGGTAAAGTCCTTGCGAAGATACACTCCCGACAAGCTTACCGTTCCGCCATATTGCGCCGGTACGCCCTCTGCGTTATAATAGATCTTGTTTGTCATAACGCTTTGGCTGCCCGAGAGCTCAAGACCCCAGTGGGGGACTGTGAGAGACACGGACAGTCGGGTTTCATTCTCCTTGGAAAAGGAGTTATTCCACACATAGTGGTTAGAGAAATAATGCTCGCTCCAGTAGTCGGGCGTCCGGTTGTCGAACGAAAAACTACCTTTGAGAGACATGGGTCGTCCTTTGGAATAGGCGCTTAACATGAGGTTTCCCTCGATTGCCATATCCTGCTCCTTGTATCCAAACGGGTTGTAAGTGATTTTAGCATCCCATCTCAGATATTTTTTCAACCTGCCTTCTACGGAGCCATAGATGCAGTAGCTTGTTTTATTGTCCCCGTCGTTGTTGCCGGAGAGGTATTGGTCGGGCGAAAATTGATAGTAATGGTGGTTGTCCATCCCAACGCCGGCGTTGACGACACCAACCACGGAGTTTCTGTCCCAGGGCTGCAGCTGGATGAATACCCTGTTGGACAACAGCCCCTCGAAAATGGAGTCGTAGGTCTGTGTGGGGTTGATATACCAGTTCTCGTAGTAGTCGGGGGTGGCCATTCCCGCTTTGGTGTCCGTGTAGTTCTTGAAAAAGCGGTGATACTGCACCGAATGACCAAGGTATATACTCGACTGGTCAGCTATCGAGAAGTCCTCCTCGGTAAGCTTTCGCAGCGGGAAACCGTACGACTGCACGAGGAAGTATGAGTTGTTTTTCATCACGTTGCGGGCGTCGGTCAGGTTCACCGGGATATTCTGAGGTATGTCGTATACCGTGTCGGTGATATCCGAGTCACGCACCAGACCGCCGTTCTCGCGCATATTGGCGCAGTTGTATATGTAGCCCGCGTGGATGCTGTATTTCTTGCCTGTGTGGGAGAAGGCCACCGAGAGGTTCTTTTCCCTGGCTTTCTGGTCGGCGTAGTATCCCTTCGTGCCGCGGCTTTTGTAGTCGACGTTGAAACCGGTCGAGGGCGATATGTTCTGCGCGTGGGAGCCGTAGAAGCCTTCCTCCTCATTCTGTTTCTTGCCCGATATGAAGTAGGAGAGGCGGGTGAGCGGACGCTTCACGTTGTAGAAATCGGCCGTTTCGGGGGTCACGATATAGGCGTCGATGCTCTCAGCGAACGAAAAATTGCGATAGTGAGGGCGCAGGAACGCGTTCAGGGGGACGGACGCACCGCCGAGGTTACCCAGGTAGGCTGAGCCCACGTCGTTGCGCATGAAGGGATAGTCGACCTGGAAACGGTTGTTGAGCGTGGTGTCGATCTCCTTGAGCTGTACGTCGTTCTGGTCGAAGTTGACGTTCCACTTGAAGTTGGGGAGGTTACGCGTCGAATCGTCGAAGAAGTACGACTCCAGGGGCTTGCGGATCTTGGGCGCTTTCTTGGTGGTGTCGGATTTGGTCTTTCCTTCCTCTTCTTCTCCGTCACCTGCGGCAGCCCGCTGTTGTTCGAGCAGTTTTTGGCGCTGTGCGGCCATCTGTTTGGCGCTCTGTCCGGAGGCGGCGTTCCACCCGCCGGCGAAGAGTACTACGCAGGCGATAAAAAGCCACACATATCCGGAAGTCCTTAATGCCATCAGCTCGTTTTATCGGTTCGGGGCGCAGCCCTGTGAGGGGCCTGCATCCTAAATCGCCGCAAAGATAATCAAAAAATCGGAATTAGGTTCTCCTTTATTTGCAACTAATTGATAATCAGCTAATTTATTTTACACACACCAGCTTACTTACAACAGACACAAGCAGATAGGCCAAAATAATGAGAGGAATGGCCGCGACGCCCATGAATGCTAAGCCTACGATGGAACAGATAAGGAATATATAGCGCAGTTTATTGCCCTTGAAAGAGTAGTCGGTGAACTTGAGCGCGAACATGGGGATATTGCTCACCAGGAAGTACGACAATATCACCGCTGTGACCAATACATATCCGGGAGCTATGGTGTATACTCCGGCTTCCATAAGGTATCCGATCGAGGCGCAGAATAGTGCCGCGGCGGGGGTGGGCATGCCTATGAAGCCGTAGTGTTGACGGTCGTCGATATTGAATTTGGCCAGCCTGAGGGCGGAGAATGCAGCCAGAACAAAGGCTATAAAGGCATAATATCCAATGCCTCCGGCCATGTTGTACATTGAAAAGAGAATAGCCGAGGGGGCTACGCCGAAGCTCACCATGTCGGCCAGGGAGTCGAGCTGTACGCCCAGGGGTGAGTATTGTTTAAGCAGTCGGGCAAAAAAACCGTCTAAGAAATCGAATATGGCGGCCGCGATTATAAGCCAGAAAGCCGTTTGTAAGCTGAACCCCAGGGCGAACACAATGGCGGCACATCCGCACAACAGGTTGAACAGGGTGATTATGTTGGGGACGGTAAACAGTTTTATCTTCATAATCCAAACGTATTTGTTTACCGCAAATGTAATAAATCAATTTTAAGAAACGGTTTAATATTGGCCGATTGGGAAAAAAACACTATCATTGTTGTATTAACCTTTCACTATGGAAAACAACAAATATTGCGTGATAATGGCCGGCGGGATAGGCAGCCGCTTCTGGCCTGTGAGCCGCTCGTCGAGGCCCAAGCAGTTCCTCGATATCCTCGGTACGGGCAAGAGTTTTATAAGGCAGACTTTCGAGCGTTTCCTACCGATAGTACCCGTCGAGAACTTCCTGATAGCCACCAACGCCAGCTACAAACAGCTGGTAATGGAACAGATACCCGAGATAGGCGAGCACCAGATACTCTGCGAGCCGGTGGGCCGAAATACCGCTCCGTGTATAGCTTATGCCGCTTTCCGGTTGATGGCCGTGAACCCTGAATCAACCATGATCGTAACCCCGTCGGACCACCTTATCCTCAACGAGGCCGAGTTTTGCAAGGTGGTGGGCGAATGCGCCGATTTCGTCGAAGGCCGCAAGGCTCTGATGACTATAGGCATCAAGCCCAGCCGTCCCGATACGGGCTACGGTTATATACAGGTCGGCGGGGCCGACTCGTCGCTTCCCGGAGGGATATGCAAGGTCAAGACCTTCACCGAAAAGCCCAACCTCGAACTGGCCCAGGTGTTCGTCGACAGCGGCGAATTTTTCTGGAACTCGGGTATATTCATCTGGAAGAGCAAAACGGTGATCGAGGAGATGACCGAGCACCTGCCCGAACTGGCGCAACTGTTCGAGTCGATAAAAGACACCTATAATACCGACGCCGAGGCCGGGGCCATCGACCGCATATATCCCAACAGCCGCAATATTTCGATCGACTTCGGCCTGATGGAGAAATCGAAGGACGTGTTTATCCGTTGCAGCGATTTCGGCTGGTCGGATATCGGTACGTGGGGCTCGCTCTACCAGTACGCCTCAAAGGACGACAACGGCAATGTTCGCAGCGGCAAGTTCAAGAGCTACGATACCAAGAACTGTATCGTCAAGGTGCCCGAAGGTAAGCTGGTGGTGGTCGACGGCATGGATGACTACATCATCGTCGACACCGACGACGTGCTGATGATATGCCCCAAGGCCAATGAGCAGAATATCAAGCGATTTGTGGATGACGTGCGCTTCGGCGGCGAAGAAGAGTATATTTAATTCGGGTTTCCGTAGACTGAATTTATTCGCCTTCGGCGGGACCTACTTTTGGCATTGCCCCAAAAGTAGGCAAAAGGTCTAGCCGCGTCTTCCGCCGGGGTCTCTTCCGGGAGGCTTCCCTCGCTACACGATAGCTCAGGTGATCTCCCTCACGAGACCTATTTCCGGCAGAAGCCCGAAGCGGCGGATTATTTTTTCTGTTACATATGTTGCTTTGATGATGTAAATTTATTTTGAACCGCTGAAATTTTGTACGTTAGCCTCAAAATTTAATCATATGAAATTCGCTTCTACGGAAGATATCTACGCCCTGTTCAGGGAGTGCGCGGGAGTGACCACCGACAGCCGCAAGGTGTCGCGCGGGGATATGTTCTTTGCCCTGAAGGGCGACAATTTCGACGGCAATAAGTACGCTTCCTCCGCTTTGGATGCGGGTGCGGTGTGGTGCGTGGTCGACGATCCGTCGGCAGTGATCTCGGAACGGTGCCTGCTGGTGGAGGATGCGCTGTCCTCATTGCAGGACCTGGCCCGCGAACACCGCAGGGTGTTGGGGATACCCATACTCGCCATTACCGGTTCCAGCGGCAAGACTACGACCAAGGAGCTTGTGAGCAGGGTGTTGTCGCGCAAATTTAAGGTGTCGGTCACTCAGGGCAATCTAAATAACCATATAGGCGTGCCGCTGACCCTCCTGCGCATGGACGGCGCCACGGAAATAGGCATCGTGGAGATGGGAGCCAGTCATCAGAAAGAGATAGAACTGCTTTGTTCCATAGCCCGCCCCGACTACGGTCTGATAACCAACATCGGACGCGCCCACCTCGAAGGTTTCGGCGGTGTGGAGGGTGTCGAGAAGGGCAAGGGCGAGCTATTAGACTATCTCGCAGCCAACGGGGGCATAGCCTTCTATCTGAGTGACAGCGAGGCGTTGAGGCGTATGGTGGCCGCGCGCACAGCACTGAAATCGACGGCTTACTCGGCTTCGACATTTAAGAATAGAGAAACGGAGCAGGGTCTTAGCTTCGAGTGGAAGGGCAGGGTGATAAACTCGGCTTTGGTCGGAGATTACAACCTCTACAATATAGCCGCGGCCATTGTCGTGGGCGAACATTTCGGGGTCAACGACAGCGATATAGCTATGGCTATCGGCGACTATGTGCCCGACAATAACCGTTCGCAGAGCGTGGAAAGCGGTTCGAACCGCCTTATCCTCGACTACTACAACGCCAATCCCTCGAGCATGAGGGCCGCAGTCGAGGCCTTCGCTTCGATGCCCACCAGCCGCGAACGTGTGGCCGTGCTGGGCGATATGCTCGAATTGGGCGAATACTCTGCCATGGAACACAGAGCTATTCTCAGTCTGCTGAAAGAAAAGGGCGTGAAACGCGCCATGCTCGTAGGCCCGGCATTCGGGGGTGTGAAAGACGAGGTGACAGGCGGATCGGGTGTCGCTTTTGTTGGCACGGAGGGCGATGGCGTATCAGCTGGGAACTCGTACGGTAACGGACCTGATACGGAACACGGATATATGTTTTTTCCCGATACCGCCGCCTTGGCCGCCTACCTGAAAGATAACCCCCTGTCGCGTTCTCTGGTGCTTATCAAGGGATCGAGAGGCATGCACCTGGAGGACGCGGTGCCTCTTCTTGCGGGGAAATAATTGATGCTGCGGCGTTGTTCACTGAAGGTGTATATAAAATGTGGCCGGCTGCAATAGCCGGCCACACCTGTTTGATAGTGCGCCTTGGTGTTATTCTTTTCTTAGTGTCGAATATATTTTAAGTAGCTCGTCGAGATTATCGCGCGTACTTGTCGTTCCGAAGAGGTGGATGTATTCCTCCCAATATTCGCCACCCCTGTTTTTTAGAAGCGTTTCGGCGGAAAAAATTGAATCGCACCTGTATGTGCTCCAATCCCGTGCTTTGTTTAGTACATTGGATTTAAGAGGTTCCTCTTTAGAGCACTTATAGATAGGATATGAGGGATGGTTACCGAAGTAAATACCTCCGAATATTTTTTTCATAGCGGTACTGTCGCCGTGCCTGAAGTGGTAGACCACAAAGTCCTCTGCATCCATTATCTCTATTACGAAATCATCCGGCAAAGAGATGTAAAAGCGGCTTTCGCCGAGCCTCTTCTCGATAAGGCTCATATTATAGATATCCTGACTCGCCACATCCGATCGTTGCGTTCCACCTCCTACGCACGAGGGTAGCAGGACTCCGGTAAGAATCAATGCCGAGAAGAGTTTCACTTTCATATCGCCTCTGCAGTTTAGCTCCTCACCTGTCCGTCGCCGGAGATGATGTACTTGTAGGTGGTAAGCTCGGGCAGGGCCATGGGGCCGCGGGCGTGGAGCTTTTGGGTGCTGATGCCGATCTCCGCGCCGAAGCCGAACTGTCCGCCGTCGGTAAAGGCGGTCGACACGTTGGTGTAGACGCATGCGGCGTCGACCATCTTATTGTACAGCGCCGAAGCGGTGGAGTCTTCTGTCACGATGGTTTCGCTGTGCTTCGACGAGTGGAGCGTCACGTGTTCTATGGCCTCCTCCACCGAGCCCACGGTCTTTATCGACATCTTGTAGTCCATAAATTCGATACCGAAATACTCCTCATCCGCGTGCTTCAACAGCGCGGCGGGGTACTTGCCGTCGAGAGCGGCGTAAGACTCGGGGTCGGCGAATATCTCCACGTTCTTAGTGGCCAGCCTCTCGCACAGGGCGTAGAGTTCGGCGAGCCTTGCGCGGTGTATTATCACTCCGTCGAGGGCGTTGCACACGCTGACCCTGCGGGTCTTGGCGTTGAAGATTATATCCGCGCCCATGGCGGTGTTTCCCGTGAGATCGAAATACGTATGGCACACGCCGGCGCCTGTCTCGATAACAGGCACGCGTGCCGTATCCCTGACGAAGTCGATCAGCGAACGACTGCCACGGGGAATCACCAGGTCGACATAGCCCACCGCCTCCAGCAGGGCCGCGGTGGCCGAGCGGTCGTTAGGCATGAGGGTCACGATATTCTCGTCCAGTCCCGCCTTTTTTACCGATTCCTTTATCAGCGACACTATTGCCGCGTTGGAGTCGGCGGCGTCGGAGCCCCCCTTGAGTATGGTGGCATTACCCGACTTGAGGCACAGGGCGAACACGTCGAAACCTACGTTGGGCCTCGCCTCGTAGATCACGCCGATCACGCCGAAAGGCACGCTCACCTTGGTGATCTTCATGCCGTTGGGACGCGTCCATTCGCCGAGAGTATGTCCCACGGGCGAGGGGAGGGCGGCTACGCTGCGCAGGTCGGCCGCGATGCCCTTCAGGCGCTCCTCGTTGAGCATAAGCCTGTCGAGCATGGGGTTCTTGGGGTCCATGCGGGCGAGGTCCTTGGCGTTGGCCTCGATTATCATTTTGCTCTCGCGCTCGGTTCTGTCGGCCAGGTCCAAGAGGAGGGCGTTAATCTTCTCTTCGCTTACGAGGTTGAGGGTGCGGCTGGCTGCCTGCGCCCCCTTGAATATGGATGTGAGATTGTCCATTGCTGTATGCTTAATGTGAATTTCGCAGTTAAAACAAATATCCTTGGCGGTTTGCGGCCAGCGAAGGGAGAAAATAAGCCGTTAGGCGTAATTTACGCTCCTTCGCCCGGGGTGGCTGCGGACCGTCAGCCTTGCGAGGCAAGGCTAAAAAACAGGCTTGGCGACTACTTTAAATATCCAGGAACAGGTAGTCGTAGTGGATGAGTGGTCGCGCGCCCTTCTTACCTACGAGTGAAGCGGCCTTGGCGCTGTCGTACGACACCTTTCCCATGCCTATCTGCGAGCCGTCGGGGGCGATGATGCGGACTATGTCGTCCTTCTCGAATTCGCCTACCACCTCGGTCACGCCCACTGGCAGAAGGCTTGTGGCCTTGATGCCGTCGAGGGCCGCTACCGCACCCTGGTTGACGTGAATCTCGCCCTTGGCGAAGCCGTCGGAGTGGGCTATCCACCGCTTAACCCCCGATACGCCCTTGGGCGATGGGACGAAACGGGTGCAGACGGCATCCGGCCCGCGCGAGAAGAGGCTCGGCAGGATACCGTCTCTCTTGCCATTGGCGATTATCACTTCGATGCCTTCCTGGGCTACCTTGCTGGCTATGCGGTACTTGGTGTGCATGCCCCCGCGCCCGAACTGCGAACGCTCGGTGCGGATATAGCCCGAGAGGTCGTCGCCCGCGGCACTGTCCACCTTGCGGATCACCTTCGACGAGGGGTCGGAGGGATCGCCGTCGTAGATGCCGTCGATGTTGCTTAGGATTACCAGAGCTTCGGCGTCCATCATCGTGGCTATAAGCCCCGACATCTCGTCGTTGTCGGTGAACATCAGCTCGGTGACGGATATGGTGTCGTTCTCGTTGACGATGGGTATGACCTTATTCTCAAGCATCGCGGTCATACAGTTCTTCTGATTGAGGTAGTGCCTGCGGGTGGCGAAACTCTCCTTGGTCGAGAGTATCTGCCCGCAGTGCATACCGTGCTTGCGGAATAGTTCGTAGTAGTGGTTGATAAGCTTGGCCTGTCCCACGGCCGAGTAGAGCTGGCGCGCCGACACGTCGTCGAGCTTGCCCACCTTGTCGCGCAACTCGCTGCGCCCCGAAGCCACCGCCCCGGAGGATACGAGTATCACCTCCACGCCGCTGTCGCGCAACGTGGCCACCTGTTCGACCAGCGAGGCCATACGTTCGGTGTCCAGCGTGCCGTCGGTGCGGGTGAGGACGTTACTCCCGATCTTTACTACGATCCTTTTGTATATATAATTGCTGCTCATTGTTTTGTCTTTTTGTTGCTTACGCCGGGTTTGTTCTTAGTCCCGCGGCCGGTTACCGGCTCTCTTCCAACCCGCAGAGGACGCTGTGCTCGAAGCCCTCGCGTTTCATCGCTTCGAGGCCTTTGATGGTGATGCCGCCCTTGGTGGTCACCTTGTCGATCTCCGGCTGCGGGTCGGACCCGTTGGCGTTGAGCAGGGCCAGAGCGCCCTCCATGGTCTTGATCACTATCTCGCGGGCTTCTTTATGCCCGAAGCCCAGTTTCTCGCCCCCCTGCATCGAGGCGTCGAGGTAGCGCAGGGCGAAGGCTATGCCGCATGAGGCCAGCGAGGTCCCCGCTGCCATCATATCTTCCTTCACGAGCATAGTCAGTCCCAGCGCGCCGAACAGCGACATCACCTCGTCGGTCTGCGCCTGTGAGGCGTTGGCTCCGGTTATGAAGGTGACGCTCTTACCCAGCGATATGGCGGTGTTTGGGATAAGCCTGAACACCGCCGGGCGCACGCCTTTGCCATTGGAGAATATATTTTCGAGGCTTTCGGTGGTGATTCCTGCCACGATAGAGATCACGTACTGTTTTGAGTAATCCATTACGTCCCTCACTCCTGCGGCCACTTCTTCCAGAAGCCACGGCTTCACGGCGAAGAGTACGACGTCTGCGCCTTTCACCGCCTCGACGTTTTCGGTGGAGTAGTTGACTCCAGGCTGTATGTCGCGCAACTGTCCGAGCCTCTCCGTGCTGGCGTCGGTGATAACTATATCTGAGGCTTTAATTAAGCCTTTCTCTATCAGCCCGAAGGCTATGGCGCTGCCCATGTTGCCGCCGCCTATGATCGTAAGTTTCATAAAAATCGTGGTTTATCGGCCAAAGTTATAAAAAATATCCCGAGCCCCGTATATAGGCACCGTCTAAATATTCTTCGCGCGCGAGGATTCTCGCTTTGGGTTTCGTATTTTGAAAGGAATTTTGCCCTCGCACGGAGAGGTATAATGTTATTTTTGTCAACCAAGAATTTTTTAACGGACAAAAACAACCCAAACACTATGTCTGAAAGTATAAGCGCCAGGGTGCGCGGCCTGCGCGAAGCCGCGGGGATCTCGATCGAAGAATTAGCCTCGAAGGTGTCAATCGCCGCCTCGCAGGTCGAAATGATAGAGCAGGGCAAGGTGGCCCCCTCGATAGCTACCCTCGTGCGCATAGCGCGTGCGTTGGGTACCCGCCTGGGTACGATCCTTGACGGAGTGGAGTGTTCAGGTCCCGCCGTAACCAAGTGCTCGGAGATCACGCCCACGGTCAACGTATCGTCGAAGGGCGAAGCTTCAAGAGGCAATCTCTCGTTCTTCTCGATGGCTCCCAATAAGTTTGACCGCCACATGGAGCCTTTCGTGGTGGAAGTGGAGTATCACGGCGACAAGACGATCGAAAAATCGCACCACGAGGGCGAGGAATTCCTCTACGTGCTCGAGGGCGAAGTGGAGGTACAGTATGGCTCCGATGTGTTCCATCTGTCCAAAGGCGACAGCATATATTACGACTCGCTCGTTAAGCACTGTGTGTCGAGTATGAAGCCCGGCGAGAAGGCCAAGGTGCTGGCGGTGCTTTATACACCTTTTTAACGGTTGGGCTTCGTAGAAAAATGGAAAATACACACCTTATAGAAGACACTCTAGGCGGCCTGCTCGAGAAGTACGCTAGGGAAACTCCCGACCATCCCTTCATGATCTATTCTGATCGTGACCTGCGCCTGTCGTATAAAGATTTCAACAAGAGGGTCGACACGCTGGCCAAGGGCCTGCTCTCGATCGGAGTGAAGAAAGGCGACAAGGTGGGCGTATGGGCCAAGAACGTGCCCGACTGGCTTACATTCATGTTCGCTTCGGCCAAGATCGGTGCCGTGCTGGTGACGGTCAACACCAACTACAAAAGTTCCGAGGTGGAGTATATCATGAAGAACGCCGATATACACACCATGTGCCTTGTGAGCGGCTACCGCGACAGCGACTACGTGCAGATCATCAACGAGGTGGTGCCGGAGCTGGCCGAATGCGAGCGTGGCGAACTTCGCTCGGAGAAACTGCCCGAACTGCGTAACGTGATATACATAGGCCAGGAGAAGCAGCGCGGCATGTACAACACCGCCGAGATGCTGATGATGGGCGAATACTATCCCGATGAAGCCCTTGAAGAGGCCAAGAAGGGTATAGACTGTTACCACGAGGTCAACATGCAGTACACTTCGGGCACTACCGGATTTCCCAAGGGTGTAATGCTCACCCACCATAATATCCTCAACAACGGCCAGAGTGTCGGCGACCGCATGGAGTATACCTCTGCCGACAAGGTGCTTACACCCGTGCCCCTGTTCCACTGCTTCGGCTGCGTGTTGGCCCTGTGCGCCGTGATAACACACGGGGCTACGATGGTGATAGTCGAAGATTTCGATCCGCTGAAAGTGTTGGCCTCCATACATAAGGAACGTTGTACGGCCGTCTATGGCGTGCCGACTATGTTCATCGCCGAGCTCAACCACCCCATGTTCGATATGTTCGATCTGTCGTCATTGCGTACGGGTATCATGGCTGGTTCGCTGTGCCCGATCGAGACCATGAAGCAGGTGATGGATAAAATGTACTGCAAGGATATCATCATAGTTTACGGCCTTACCGAAACATCCCCCGGTATGACCACCACGTGTACTACCGACAGCCCCGAGATCAGGGCTACGACCGTGGGCCGCGAATTGCCGTTCGTGGATGTGAAGGTCATCGACCCCGAAACAGGCGAGGAGTGTCCCCGCGGCACCCAGGGCGAGCTCTGCTGCAAGGGTTACAATATAATGAAGGGCTACTATAAGAACCCCGAAGCCACGGCAGCCATTATGGATGCCAACGGTTACCTCCACTCAGGCGACCTGGGTGTGATGGACGAACAGGGCTATGTGAAGGTGACGGGCCGCATCAAGGATATGATAATCCGCGGCGGGGAGAACGTGTACCCCAGGGAGGTGGAGAACTTCCTCTTCCAGATACCCGAAGTGGAGGGCGTGGAGGTGGCGGCCATCGACAGCCCCAAGTACGGCGAGCA
Source organism: Rikenellaceae bacterium (assembly GCA_031553875.1). Taxonomy (GTDB): domain Bacteria; phylum Bacteroidota; class Bacteroidia; order Bacteroidales; family Rikenellaceae; genus JAVBKU01. The sequence continues at coordinate 136,321 of JAVBKU010000003.1, forward strand.
GGTGGGCGCCTTCATCAAGCTCAAAAAGGGTATGACCCTCACAGAGGAGGATGTGACTTTCTTCTGCCGTGGCAAGATAGCACGCTACAAGATACCGAAATATATCTTCTTCGTGGATGGTTTCCCGATGACCGCCAGCGGCAAGATACAGAAATACAGACTGCGCGAAATAGGAGCTCAGTTGCTCAAGGAAAGGGGGGTAGTGGTCGAGTAGCGACGGGGCCTCCCGACCGTATGCGTTCGGGAAGCGTCGCGCGTGAAAAGCCTTATCCCCTAACGAAAGTTTCGGCGGGAACATTTGTTCCCGCCGAAACTTTTTTTTTTGATGGATTGACACGGTCCCCTCGCCGCCATGAGGCTGTGTGTTATTGGAAATGAGATTTTTACTGTATAACTTTATAGTCGGAATAAATATTAATGCCGGATATGATAAAGAAAATTACGATGTTTTGCGCCGTGTGCGCTTTAATGGCGGGTGTGGTCTCCTGTAAAGCGGACAAGGAGGTCGATACGGCCTCTGCGCGGATCGACAATCCTGACTTCCTCTGGCCCGATGCGCCGCAGACGACGGTGATCTCCACCTTCACCTCCTGCTGGGACAGCACGGCTTTTACCTACCCTGAAGGCAAGGCCGAAGTCAGGGTGGTGCGTATCGTCGTTCCGCCCGACTCGCGCCTGGGGAAGCACCGGCACCCGATGCCCAATTTCGGATACGTCGAGCGCGGGTCGGTCACGGTGGTCAAAGTCTGTGACGACGGCAGCGACGGCGAAAGCCGCTCTTTTAGTCAGGGCGAAGTGGTAAACGAACTCGTGGGTCAGACCCATTACGGCATTTCCGGCCCCGAGGGGGTGGTGTTCCTGCTTTTCTACGCCGGGGCAGAGGGGCAGGAGTTGTCTGTAAAGCAATAACAGTATTCATGTAAACTGTTTTTGGAATCCTATTCTCAGTACTTATAGTGTAAAAAAGAGCTTGTGTAATGCAGATAAGTAAATTTGTAATGTTCTGTGCAATTGGTGTTCTGGCATTTGGCCTTACCTCATACGGGCAAGACGAACCCGATGCTTCCTGTGATGTTTATGTAGCGGGCGACGTTTGGGAAGGAGGCAAGCGTGTTCCTGCTTTCTGGAAGAACGGAGAGATGCATACTCTCCCTCTCTCTATTACCCCGAGTTACTTCTCCATCAAATCGATTTATGTTTCGGATTCCGACGTTTATGTCGCTGGCCAAGTGTACGACGGAAGTAAGTATATTGCCACCCTCTGGAAGAACGGCGAAGTGCAGCCTCTCGCGCTCGCCACGAGTGGTTCCTATACCGAATCTGTTTATGTTTCGGGCTCGGATGTGTATGTAGCGGGGGGAGTGAACGACGGACGCAATAGGATCGCGACCCTCTGGAAGAACGGCGAGGTGCAGTCTCCCGCGCTCGCCACGACTCACTCCTATGCCAATTCTGTTTATGTTTCGGGCTCGGACGTTTACGTCGCTGGCGGAATTTACGACGAGAACAATACTGTTATAGCCACCCTCTGGAAGAACGGCAAGGTACAGCCTCTTGCACTCGCAGGGGGTGAGTCCATAGCCAGATCTGTCTATGTTTCAGGTTCCGACGTTTACGTTGTGGGCGAAGTGGTGGTCGGAAGCATGAGGATTGCCACCCTTTGGAAGAACGGCAAAGTACAGCAGTCTACGGCACTTGCCACGACTCACTCCTATGCCAATTCTGTTTATGTTTCGGGCTCGGATGTTTATGTAGCAGGCTCTGTGCATGATGGAAACGCGTGGATCGCCACCCTCTGGAAGAATGGCAAGGTGCAGTCTCCTGCGTTAGCTACGAGTGATCCCGCTGTTTCCCCTATCGATTCAGATCCCTATCTTGTTATTATGTTCTTTGAAACTAAGGTAAAGCGCGATACTCTCAAGAATAATGGCGAGTTGAAAGATCCTACGTTCGAAGTGAGCGGTTCCGGCGCCTCCTCTGTTTATGTTTCGGGCTCGGATGTTTATGTCGCGGGCGGAGTGACCCACAGAGGAAGCATGAATAATATCGCCATATTATGGAAAAACGGTAAAAGGATGAAACTTCCCTTCTCCGGACGCCGACCCCACTTCTCTTCGGTATTCGTGGTGAAAAGATAGGTGGAGCGAGCCCGGCCGCATATCGTGCCGGTGTTCATGCTACGTTAACCGCATAAAAATAGAGGCGGCGCGTGAAATCACGCGCCGCCCCTCATTTTTTGCGAAACCGCTCCTACTTACCGAAGTAGCGGTTGTAGAGACCTTCGAAGCCTTTGCCGTGACGGGCTTCGTCCTTACACATTTCGTGCACGGTGTCGTGGATGGCGTCGAGGTTAAGCTGCTTGGCGCGAACGGCGATGCGCTTCTTGTCTTCACAAGCGCCGGCCTCGGCGTCCTTACGCTTCTGGAGGTTGGTCTTGGTGTCCCATACCACTTCGCCCAGGAGCTCGGCGAATTTGGCGGCGTGCTCTGCCTCTTCCCACGCGTAGCGTTTGAAGGCCTCGGCCACCTCGGGATAACCCTCCCTGTCGGCCTGACGGCTCATGGCGAGGTACATACCAACCTCGGTACACTCACCCATAAAGTGGGCGTTGAGGTCTTGTATCATTTCGGCGTCGCATCCCTTGGCCACGCCTAATACATGCTCGTCGGCAAAGGCCAGGGCGCCTTCGGAGGCTTCCATTTCTTTGAATTTGCTCTTAGGCTGCTTGCACTGGGGACAAAAATCGGGGGCGTCGTTGCCTTCGTGAACGTAGCCGCATACTGTACAGATGAATTTCTTGATCATAGCTCAAAATTGATAAGGGTTAATAATTTTATTTAGTTCTGCTTTGTTTTATCATTGTGCGCCTTACATCCGGCGCATATACCCTTGTAGAGCAGTTGCACGGAGGCTATCGTGTGGCCGTCCACCTCGCTCAGGAACAGTTCCCGGCCGTTGTCCAGTGGAATGTCAATTACCCTGTTGCACGAGGAGCACTGGAAATGACCGTGGGGCGAGGTGTCGCCGTCGAAGCGCTTGTTGTGTTCGTCGATGTCTATCATTATGGCCGCCCCGTACTCGCTGAGTAGCTTGAGGGTATTGTAGACGGTGGTCTTCGACAGGGTGGGTATCGACTTATGCAACGCCTGATGGATCTCATCGACCGTTGGATGGGTCTTATGCGTGAGAAGGTAGTCCATCACGGCTATGCGCTGTACCGACGGCTGTATTCCAAGTTCGACGAGATATCTTGCCGCTTTCATTGTAATGATTTTTAATTTGTAATTAGTACAAAATTATAATCATTTTTCGAGACTTCCAAATCTTTTGGAGGAAATATTTTTAGAGGGAGGATTAGTGATTGTCATTATCTGTATCAGACCCTGCGCCCACCCCCTGTGGCGCTATGTGCCATGGGCGCAAGCGACCCACATTACATGTCTCTTTATATGTTGTGGCTGTAGGTATAGTATGAAAACCAGTAGGGCGCGGCAATAGCCGCGGCCTACACCCACTAGTTGAAACCAGGAATCATATTTGATAATCA
>JAVBKU010000030.1:0-36960 GCA_031553875.1 Rikenellaceae bacterium
TACCCAAAAAGTGCCCCGCCGATGAAGATTTCCTGAATATACGCTTGTAAATCCTAAATCCCAGAACTCCTCCTTTTAGTCTCGCCCTTTCAGGGCTTCGCCTAACGTCGTCAGACATGCTGGGAGTTCTTAACGGATTTACTTCGCTTCTATTCCGGGCGTAAATCTTCAGATGCGGGGACTACAGGCGCTCCGCGCCTTATGATCTTGCCCGCGTGAATATCGCGCAATTGGCGGAGGGCAAGCGTCTTTGACGCTTTATAGAATTATGTTTTTTAACAACATCTTGCATCGCGCGTCGCGATGCTCATCTCTGCGGCTCGCACCAAAGGTGCGACCCCCGCAGCCGCAGAGATGAAAATATCTTCGGCACACCACGTACTCATCGACTAATACGCTTCATTACTTAAAGAATGCCTCCCTATCTCCGCCCCATCCCTTCCAGATCATTTCGTGCTTGGGCGGCGGAGAGGATCACTATCGTGATCCGAAAAACAGCCACGCGTAAAAAACAAGGCAGCCGGCACAAATGTACCGGCCGCCGATTATTCTACTACGAGAATTCCTACTTCTTAAAGTACCCCTTCCCGTCCGCTGGGCGGATGTCGGTCAGCGTGCCTTTATAGTGGCGCAGGTCGCGCGCTTCGTATGGATACTTGGCTATCTCCTCGATGTTTATGTCGATGCCAAGGCCCGGTTTGTCGGGAATGTACATCAGGCTGTTCTCGAATTTCACCTCCTCATTGCTGATATCGCCACGGTAGGGAATATCGTTGGACATGGTCTCGAGCAGGTAGAAGTTCTGCGTGCAGGCCGCGAGCTGAAGCGTGGCGGCGTTGGCCACGGGACCGCTCGGGTTATGGGGGCAGACGGGGATATGATGGCTCTCGGCCATAGCCGCGATCTTGCGCAGCTCCATGATTCCGCCCGCATGCGACACGTCGGGCTGCCAGTAGTCGGCACACTCCATACGCAGGAAATCGGCGTACTCATAACGGCTGTAAAGACGCTCGCCTCCCGATATGGGCGTGTCGATCTTACTGCGCACCCACGCCAGGCCGGCCTTGTCGTCGGGCGGAATAGGCTCCTCGAACCAGAGGATGTCGAACTCTTTGATGGCGTGGCCTATGCGTACGGCGGTAGGCACGTTGAATCGTCCGTGGCCCTCGATTATAAGGTGTACCTGCTTCCCCACGGCGTCTTTCACGGCGGCGATGCAGTCCAGCGCCTCGTTGAGCTGTTTGGGGGCGATGTTCATGTATTCGCTGCCGAATGGGTCCCACTTCAGGCCGCTGAAGCCGTTCTCTACAGCTATTTTAGCTTTGGCGGCGAATTCGTCGGGCTTCTTGGCTCCGGCAAACCATCCGTTGGCGTAGCAAGGCACGGCATCGCGTATCTTGCCGCCTAAGAGCTGGTAAACGGGTACGCCGAGATCCTTGCCCTTGATATCCCACAGGGCCATTTCCACAGCCGAGAGGGCGCTCATAAGCACCACGCCGCCGCGCCAGTAGACGTCGCGGTATGAGTCGTGCCAGAACGATTCGATGTTGTGAGGGTCCTTGCCCACGAGGCTGCGCTCAAGCTCCTTGACGGCCTGCGCCACGGTGTGCTCGCGGTACTCCAGGGTGGCCTCGCCCACGCCGTAGAGACCCGAGTCGGTCATCACCCTGACGAACACCCAGTTGGTGCGGTAGGCGTGGCAAATGTAGGTTTCGATCGCTGTTACTTTCATGTTGAGAGTTATTTAGAAATTATTTTGATTTTGTATCTGCTTCAATCTGCCGTTATCAAATATAAGAAATACGGAGCTAAGGGCGATGGTGTCGGACGAAAAATCCATGTATTCACGGTATTTATGCCCCGCCAATTCACTCTCTATCCCCGCCTTACTCATATCGGTATTGTTGACTATCCCGATCACAGTTTCCAGGTCGCTCTTTATACTTGTATAACTGTCATCGTAATAGGCTAATGTAACGCCGTGGTCGACAATTGTGTAGAGCGAGTATCCCGTTACGAAAACAAGGAGGCTCAGACATATCCAGAATGCGGGTTTCCACTTGTTCATATCGTTTGCGATTTTTAGTTAGATGCAATGTAATATTACTACGGATGCAGGTACATACACCCGTTCACGTCGATGGTTATTCCGGTGAGGTAGTGCGAGTTTTCGCTGCAAAGGAACGTCACGACGTTACCCACGTCTTCGAGTTTGCCGAGGCCGAGGGGCACTTTTTCGCTCAGCTTGCGGACCCCCTCCTCGCCATGGGTCTGGGTGAGGAGCTCGGTTTCTATGATCCCGGGAGCGATACAATTCACGGTGATGCCCAGCGGCGCGCCGGTACGGGCGAGGGTCTTGGTCATGCTCATCTGCCCTCCCTTGGTGGCAGCGTAGTGCACATGGCCGAACAGGGCCCCTTGCTGGGCTACCAACGACGAAATAAATATTATGCGGCCCCATTTCTGCTCGCGCATCATCTCCATAGCCCGGCGCGAACAGTAGAATCCACTGGTGAGATTGGTGCGGATGATCCAGTCCCAATCCTCGTCGGTGGTCTCGAAAATGTCTTTGGCCTGCGAGGTGCCGGCGTTATTTATAAGTATATCGAGGCGACCGTAGCGCTCCTTTATCATGGCGAACATCTCGTCTACGCTTTGCGAATTGCCCACGTCGGCCTTCCATTTTATGGCCTTGCCGCCCGCTTTTTCGATCGTGGCCACCACTTCGTCGGCAGATTTCTCCGAGGAATTGTAGTTGACGACGACTTCGGCGCCTGCGGCCGCCAGATCGATGGCGATACCCCTGCCGATACCTTTCGACGCGCCGGTGACAAGCGCGATCTTGCCTTTTAAATCCTTCATAATTCTATGGTTTTTAGTGTTTTGCTCTCTTTTGTAGTGGTGTCGGTGAATATTATGATGACAGTCGCCGCCTCGTCCGGCATCCTGCCTTCGTATTCGAAGCCTTCCAGCGGCGACACCCCGGCCTTGAATAATACGGTTTCATTGTTTGGTGTCGTGGCAACGATCTCGATAGTCCCCCCGGAGAAGAAGCCGTAACCCATCGTGAGGCGGCCCTTGCCGTCCACTATCGGGGGTGAAGATTCCACGTGATCCGGCCCCGCATCGACAACATGGCCGCCCTTGGGGATGGTACACATCCGCAGGCGGTAATCGAGCGTGTTACGGCCGTCGGGAGGTATGTCGCGCAGCGGCGACACAGGCTCTATCTCGAGGTAGGGAGGGTTGGCCGCCTTGTCATTCGCGAGTTCCTTGACCTCCCCGCGCGAGTAGAAGATGCCGCGCCCCTGGGTCCATACCTCTATGGTATTGCCGCCGGGGTACTCCGCGCCGGCTACTTTGGGTCCGTAATCCACGACCATGACCTTGCCGCTCCGGGAGTCGGAAAAGGCCGCCCATCCCGCGGCGGAATCGGCGCCCATCTTGCCCACCAGGTAACCGTACCGGGCTATGACGTTACGCCCCTCGCGGGCGAACTGTGGGCTGTTGACAAGGCCGTGGCTTATCTTGAAGCCGTCGGAGTATATGCTTTCCGGATTGGCGGGAATGGTCACCACGCTCTCTTCCCCTGGAGTGTCCGAGGCCGCGAGTTGTATCACGGGCCATACCGCCCAACGACGGGTCTCCGAAGCGCCGTTAACGAGCGAGGCCGATATATTTATTCCTCGCTCGTCGAGACTTATATCGCGTGTAATGGTCAGTCCGGTGAAATTATCGTGGGGGCTGGTAAGGCGCAGTACGCCGGCGTCGGACACCTCCGCAGTATATATTCCGCCGTCGAGTACCGGGTCCGGAGGGCCGGGCCACTGGTGGTCGCCGCTCCACCCCTGCGGTGAGGGCCATATCTTTTCGCCACCAAAATTCTGCCAGAGGCCGTTCCATTCGGGTGTGGGCTGAGTGTTGGGTGCGCTACGTAGCGACTCGTTCTCGAAGAGGAACTTATGTCCCCCGAACTCTATCTGCATAATGCGTCCGCCGAGCTCCGGCACGACGTATACTTTCGTGTCGCCACGCTCGAGCAGCCACGCCTCGCGGCCGTTATATTTTATTTGTTCCATGGTACTAACAACAGTAACTTCCTACTTTTGCCATTGCCGCAAAAGTAGGCAAAAAGTCTAGCCGCGTCTTCTGCCGGGGTCTCTTCCGGGAGCTTCCCTCGTTACACGATAACTGAGGGTGATCTCCCTCACGAGACCTGTTTCCGGCAGAAGCCCGATGCGGCGATTATTTTGTTAATCTCTATTATTCTGGCCCTCTATGATTTTACATTTTAACCAGTTCCACAATCAACTTCCCCCCGGCCACTCACGCCGTGTTTCCCGGCTTAGCCCGGCAACTGTGGTCTACTGTGGTGTGGTGTAAAATTATTCCTTTTTTTTATATTTGCAAAACGAATGCACATTTTTATCCTTTCCCATAATGAAAATCGAGATAGACGCCCTCTCGGGCACGCCCATATACCAGCAGGTGATACGCGGCATAAAGGAGCTGATCGACGGCGGAACCCTATCCGCCGGCGACCTGCTGCCATCGATGAACGCCCTGAGCGCCGAGTTGGGCATATCTAAGGAGACGGTGAAAAAATCATATAATCTCCTAAGCGACATGGGCTACATAGCCCCCGCGCACGGCAAGGGTTTTTTCGTGTGCGACCTGGGCGGCGGGCGCAGGGAGAGGGTGCTGATGCTGTTCGACAAGCTGAGCACCTACAAACTACTGCTGTTCCGTTCATTCTCCGAGGCTCTCGGCGACCGGGCCGACATCACCATACACGTGCACAACCAGGACGTGGGCGCGTTCCGCTCGCTGCTCGAATCGAGCCTCGACAGCTACGACCACTACATAATAACCCCCCACTTCCCGCTCGACCTCCCCACGCAGAAAGAGGTGCTGGGACTGCTCAAAAAGGTGCCCAGCCGCAAGCTTATAATCCTCGACAGGGACATGCAGGGATTGAAGGGCAATTACGGAGCAGTGTATCAAGACTTTGGCAACGACACCTACGAGGCTCTGGCCCAGAGCCTGCCCCTGCTGCGCAAATATAGAAAGATCAACACCTTAATAACCAAGGGCAGCCTCTACCACGAACTTATACGTGAGGGTATGTCGAGGTTTTTCGAGGAGCACCGGCTCGACCACTCATTCATCCGCGACGCGGGCGCGGTGAAATTGGGGCGCGGTGAAGTATATATAGTGATGGGCGGGCAACTCGACACCGAGATGTTCGACATACTTCGCGCCGCCGAAAAGGAAGGGCTTAAAATAGGGAAAGACATAGGAATCGTATCGTTCAACGACTCGCCGATCAACGAATTCATTCTCGGAGGGCTGACCACCTTCTCCACCGACTTCTCCGAAATGGGCCGTCTCGCCGCTGGTATGATCCTCGACCGCCGCACCTCCCGCATACATAATAAGTTCGCATTGATACAGAGGGGGACGCTGTAGCGGGGATATTACCTACGTCAAGTATTAACCCGCATATTAAGATTTACGCCCGGAGGGCAAAATAATCGCCGCTTTAGGCTTCTGACGGAAGTAGGTCTCGTGAGGGAGATCACCTGAGCTACCGTGTAGCGAGGGAAGCCTCCCGGAAGAGACCCCGGCAGAAGACGCGGCTAGACCTTTTGCCTACTTTTAGGGCGATGCTAAAAGTAGGTCGCCGAAGGCGAAATAAACTATTGCAAATATTTCTCTTTGTACCTTTTGTGCACACAAAAGGGTGCCTACCGGCACACGGATAGGGTTGATACCATATAATATCTGATAGTGATTCAATTCTCAACCCTTAAAGCGTCTGTGACGCCCGCCTGCGGATATTCACTGACAGGGGGTTTCGTACATCCTAAAACGTCGAACTCCTCCTTTTTAGCCAGGCCTGCGCTGTGTCTAACAGTCGTTAGACACAGCGTCGTTTTTTAACGGATTACCTCGACCCCTGTCCGGGCGTGAATATCCCCAATTGGCGGGAGATAGGCGTTCAAAGAACGCCTTAGAATTTGCTGTTACAAAATAGTGTGGCCTGCGCAAAAAGCGCAGGCCACACTATTTAATCCCGGCGGGTCGAAACCCTCCGAATTATCTATATCGTCCAGGTGTCGCCGCTGCCAAGCAGCTCGTCCATGGTGCGCATGGGATTCGCGGCCTTGACCTCCTCGATCTGCTCCTCCATGGCACGGTCGTAGGACTTGTCCTTCACGTCGCGGATAACGCCCATGGCCACGGGGAATTCGGGATGTTTCATATTCACCAGCATGGAGTGGAGAATGGGGTTTGCCTCATGGGCGTCGTGGGTAAGGATATCGTCGATGGTAACGCCGTTTTCGCCTAAAGTCACCACTTCGAGGTTGAATCCGCGCAGGACGAGGCCCTTGTTCTTCTCCTTACCGAAGAGCATCTTCTCGCCGTGGCGCAGGACGATGGTGTTTTCCTCGCGGGTCTGCTTGTCGGCGGCAAAGGCAGCGTGGGTCTTATCGTTGAATATCACACAGTTCTGGAGTATCTCCACCACGGATGTACCCTCATGCTGCGCACCTTCGATAAGGCATTCGGTGGTCAACGCCAGGTCGGCGTCGACCGAGCGGGCGAAGAACGTACCCCTCGCGCCTATCACAAGTTCGCCCGGGATAAAGGGTTTCTCGATGGTACCGAATGGCGAGGTCTTGGTGACCTTGCCCAGCTTTGACGTAGGCGAATACTGCCCCTTGGTCAGACCGTATATCTCGTTGTTGAACAACAGCAGGTTGATGTCGACGTTACGCCTCACCACATGGATGAAGTGGTTACCGCCGATAGCCAGCGAGTCGCCGTCGCCGGTGATCTGCCACACGCTAAGTTTCGGATTGGCTACCTTAACGCCTGTGGCTATGGCCGCCGCACGGCCGTGGATGCCGTGGAAGCCGTAGGTCTTCATATAATAGGGGAAGCGCGACGAGCAGCCGATACCCGAAATGAAGGCGTAGTCCTGGTGCTCGTAACCCATGCGCTCCGACACCTCGGGCAGGGCCTTGCACACCGCGGCCAGGATGGCGTGGTCGCCGCAACCCGGGCACCACTTGATCTCTTTATCGGTCTTGAAATCGGCGGGAGTATATTTATATTGCTGGTTCATGTCTGTACTTGTTTGGAAATGGTGATTATTTGGTTCTCTCGGCCCGTGTGACGCTTTGGCCATCCGGGGGACTTACTTGAGCAGTCGTTCGAATTCGGCGGTAAGCTCCCTCACGGTGAAGGGCAGACCCTGTATCTTATTGTACTGCCCGAAGTCATACTTCTGGAAGTTCATGCGCAGGTAGCCCGCGAATTGCCCGTTGTTGAGCTCGCACACCACGATGCGTTTGAAGCCTTTGAGTATCTCCTCCACGCCCTTGGGCAGGGGGTTGATATAGTTGAAGTGGCAGAGGGAGACCTTTTCGCCCTTATCACGCAGTTCGTTCACGGCAGTGAGCAGATGACCTTTCGTACCGCCCCAGCCAATGACGAGCAGATCGCCGCTGCGATCGCCGATCACCTCCTGCTCGGGGATAAAGTCGGCCACGCGGGCTACCTTCTCGGCCCTCACCTTCACCATGCGCTCATGGTTGGCGGGATCGTGCGACACGGCGCCTGTGGCATAGTCCTTCTCAAGACCGCCCACACGGTGCTCGGCGCCCTTCATTCCGGGGAACGCCCAGTTGCGGGCGAGCCTCTTCTCGTCCCTCTTGTAGGGCAAGTAACCGCCTTCGCCCGAAGCGATGATCGGGGCCTTGATGGCGGGATAGTCTGCCATCGATGGTATGCGCCAGGGCTGCGAACCGTTGGCGATGAAGCCGTCGGTGAGCAGCACCACGGGGGTCATATGTTCGAGGGCTATCTTGCCGCTTATGAATGCGTAGTCGAAACAGTCGGAGGGAGTGCTGGCGGCAACCACCACCATCGGGCTCTCGCCGTTACGGCCGTAGAGCACCTGCGAGAGGTCGCCCTGCTCTGTCTTGGTGGGCAAGCCTGTCGAGGGGCCGCCGCGCTGTACGTTGACGACCACGAGCGGAAGCTCCGTTATCACGGCCAGGCCCATGGCTTCGCTTTTCAGAGCCACACCGGGACCGGAAGTGGTGGTCACGGCGAAGTTACCGGCGAAGGCGGCGCCCACGGCGGTACAGATGCCGGCGATCTCATCTTCGGCCTGGACGGTCTTCACGCCCATGCTCCTGCGTTTGGCCAGCTCTTCGAGGATGACAGTCGCGGGAGTGATCGGGTATGAACCGCAGAACAAGGGGAGTCCGCTCTTCTCGGCGGCGGCAATAAGCCCCCAGGCAGTGGCCTGGTTCCCGCTGATATTACGGTACTTGCCCTTTTCGAGCGAGCCCGCGGGTATCTTGTATGTATTGGCAAAGGCGTGAGTATTGGCCCCGTAGTTGTAGCCGCCGCGCAGTGCCTCGACGTTGGCCGTGGCTATCTCGGGCTTCTTTCCGAACTTGGTGCCGAGGTATTTCTCGGTATGTTCGAGGGGTATATTGTAGAGGTAGAGGCAGATGCCCAGGGCGAACATATTCTTGCACTTGGCGGCGCTCTTAACGTCCACGCAGTACTCCTTCACGGCCTCCTTGGTGAGCGAGGTCATAAGGGGGTAGACAACGTTGTAGTCGTCAAGTTTGAGCTCCTTTATAGGGTCTTCGGTACAGTAGCCCGCCTTCTGAATGTCTTTTGCAGTCCACGCGTCGCCGTCGCAGATGATGGTCGCGCCTTTGTTAAGCCAACGGGCGTTGGCCTTAAGCGCGGCGGGATTCATCGCCACCAGCACGTCACAGTAGTCGCCAGGGGTGTGTACCTTGCGGTCGCCCACATGTATCTGAAAACCAGACACGCCTGACACAGTACCCTGCGGGGCCCTGATCTCAGAGGGAAAGTCGGGAAATGTGGAGGTGCCGTAGCCCAGGTAGGCCGAAGAATCCGAAAACAGCGTACCGGCCAGCTGCATACCGTCGCCCGAGTCGCCCGAGAAACGGATCACAACCTCCGGAAGCTCAATGATGTTGCCTTCTTTGTTCATGTCCAAAAAGTGTAAACCAAGTGAAACCGTATGATGTAAAAACAAACGGGGTCGCAAGATAGTGATTTATTTGCGAAAAATTATTTCCCTCCGGACGGAATTTAACATTATTACAGCGTTTTGAGTGTTTTTTACCTATACACTCGGCAACAGTGTGGCATAATTTGGCCCGACATTGTTGTAAATAAGATAAAAACCCTAATTTTGCAGAATTATTTCCCCACTTGGGGACGACGCAAGGCACAAATAAAAACACAGCTAATATATTAAAGCTCACAACAATGGGTAAACAGATCAAATTCGTTTCCGCGGCAGAAGCGGTGAAAGTCATCAAGTCTAACGACCACGTGCACCTCAGCAGTGTGGCCAGCGCCCCCCAGTGCCTTATCAAGGCTATGGTCGAACGCGGCCGGGGTAAGGAGTTCGAGCACGTCCGCATACACCACCTCCACACCGAAGGCCCGGCGCCCTATGCCGACGCCGAATTCGAGGGAATATTCCAGCTCGACTCGTTCTTCGTGGGCGGCAACGTGAGGAAGGTGACCCAGAGCGGCTACGCCGACTACATCCCCGTGTTCCTCGGCGAGACGCAGAAGCTATACCGCAACGGCACCCTGCCCTGTAACGTGGCTATGATACAGGTGTGCCCGCCCGACGCTCACGGCTACGTGTCGCTGGGTACCTCGGTCGACGCCACCCTGGCGGCCGTGGAGTGCGCCGACACGGTGATCGCGGTTATCAATAAGTATGTACCCCGCTCCTTCGGCGACGCTTTCATACATCTCGAGGATATCGATATCTTCGTGCAGGACGACACTCCGCTCGAAGAGGCCCACTTCTCCATTCCCAGCGAAATAGAGGTGTCAATAGGTAAGCATTGCGCTGCCTTGATCGAAGACGGAGCCTGCCTCCAGATGGGTATCGGCGCCATCCCCAACGCCGTACTGGCGCAGTTGGGCGGCCACAAGAACCTCGGTATCCACACAGAGATGTTCGCCGACGGCGTGCTTCCACTGGTGGAAAAGGGCATTATCAACGGTAAGAACAAGAAGCTCGACAAGGGTAAGATGGTGTCTACGTTCCTGATGGGCTCGCAGAAGGTGTACGACTTTATCGACAACAACCCCGGCGTGGCCATGATGGACGTGGCGTATACCAACGACCCCTTCATCATCGCACAGAACCCCAAGATGACCGCTATCAACTCTGCCCTGCAGGTAGATCTCACAGGCCAGATCTGCGCCGACTCCATCGGCACCAAGTTCTACTCGGGAGTGGGCGGACAGGTCGACTTCATTTACGGCGCATCGCGCTCCGAGGGCGGCAAGGCCATACTCGCCATGCCCTCGGTAACTACCAAGGGTATCAGCAAGATAGCCAACACGCTCACTATGGGTGCGGGGGTCGTTACCACACGTTCGCACGCTCACTGGTTCGTGACCGAATACGGCGCCGTGAACCTCTACGGCCGCACTCTCCAGGAGCGCGCGCATCTGATCACGAGCGTGGCGCACCCCGATCACCGCGAAGAACTCGACAAGGCCACCTTCGAACGCTATGGCTCGCACTTCGGTTATATCAAGACCTGCTGCGACTGCAAGAAATAGTTTCCAAGTCCCGGAACAGAGTGATGACGGGAGCTTAGGATAAATAAGAAAACGCGGGAAATTATTGATTTCTCGCGTTTTCTTATTTATATTTATGATGTATAACAGTACACGTCGATTATATGAACCCCTAAACCATGTTCAGACTATGAGAAAATTTGCCTATTTGCTAACGTTGAGCCTGATGGCCAGCGTATTTTTTACAGGATGCGAAAAGGACGGTGATGATGGAATAAGTATCGGTGTTACCATAAACGGGCGGGTGTTCCCAATAACCACGGTCTCGCAATCTAAGGTTGCAGGAGGGTATGATCTGCGCTTTGGTTTCGGTACGGGAGGCAATGCGATGATACACATTAACTCGTCTTCCCCAGCTCCGCTTATACGTACAGGGGTATATAAGAGTCTTACGGGAACTCTTACGCTTCCAACAGAATTAGGCGGAGGCCCCGCTGTATTTGACGGCACGACCATGGAGATCGATGTGAAATACGACAGCGACAACGATTACTACAATATTTTACTTAAAGGAACGCTCGTCTCCGGAGATAAGGTGTTCATAAAGTACACGGGGGGTCTGCCAAGTCCTTCGTAAATAAACCTCTGCCGTATGGCCGATTGTGTTATTTCCCGACGTTCCCCTTTATTAGCTCAAGACCCGTCCGGGAAAGGGACGTGTAGGCGAAGCGGCGGGCGAACTCTTCTTCGGTCATCGAGGCCCACTCCTCTGCGGTGGGAGCTATGATGGGCGGCTCCGGGAATATGCCGCCCGATGAAGGCGCGGCCTTTATATTATAGGGGCAGCACAGTTGGCACTCGTCGCACCCGAACACCCAGCCGTGGAGGCGGGGCCGCGGCTCGTTAACGTCGTCTGCTGCGGGAAGCGCATGCTTACCCTCGACCGTCAGACGGCTGATACATCGGCGCGTATCTATGATCCTCGGGGCCGCTATCGCCCCATTCGGACAGGCCTCCATGCAGCGGCGGCATTCGCCGCATAGGTCTTTACCCTCCTGCGGGCGGGCAACGTAGTCGGAGTCGGCGGTCACAGGCGCGAGCGGCAGGGTGGTAACGATCTCCCCCAACAACAGGAACGAGCCCAGACGACGGTTAAGGAGCAATGAGTTGCGCCCTATCCACCCCAATCCGGCCTCAACGGCCCAATACTTCTCGAGCACGGGAGCGGAGTCGACGAAGGCACGTCCTGAGAACGAAGTATCCAACGAAGATATATACGAACAGAGCTCCTGCAAACGTTCTTTTATTGCATCGTGGTAGTCGCGGCGCAGGGCATAGGAGGCGATACGGGAGCGCCCCGGGGCGTTATTTCCCGCAGCGGCACCGGGCGGGACATCTCCGCCATTTGTGGCCTCTCCCCTGTTATACCCCACCCCGCAGACGATGACCGAGCGGGCGCCGTCAAGCAGGAGACCCGGGTCGAAACGTTTATCGACGTTACGCCTCATATAGTCGAGCCCGCCGTCGTAACCCTCGTCCGTCCAACGGTCGAAGCGTTCGCGCTCCGCGGGCAGCGGATGGCACGAAGCGATACCGCAGAGGTCGAAACCAAGCTCCAGGGCTTTGGATTTTATAAGGAATTCTATACTCATAGGGAGATTTATCGGGAATATTTATTAAATTGCATTGGCCCGTACCCCGGCCACGATGCGTCTGATTTCACTTTTATAGGCGTACCGGGAGGTGACGCCACAGGAGTAACCCCAAACGCGGGGTAAATAGTAGAGTAAAGTTAGCTAAATCAAAATAAAAAGTGTTACTTTGCCCCCGTTTCGGAGGATATTTTAACATTAACTTCCGGAGTAAGACAGAGACAGCCTCTATTGCAATATGCTGTCGTTGAGCTATATAGCTCCTGCCTGCCGCCGGATTAAAACAGAGTGTATCTCGATATGGCTTTCTGCACACTCCGGGAGATGTACCTGCAAAACGTCAAGACGTTTGCCGATCTTCCTGCCTTCTCGATGGTCGATGACGAATCCCTCACTTACCGTGAATTCGGCGAGAGGGTCGAATCATTGATAGAGCTCCTCACCCAATCCGGCTTGAGCAGCGGCGACAAAGTGTCCCTGCTCAGCACCAATATGCCCAACTGGGCGGTGGCCTACTTCGCGGTGACCGCGGCGGGTATGGTCATAGTGCCGATACTCCCCGACTTCTCGGGCGAGGAGATCAACAAGATAATCTCCCACTCGGAGTCGAAGGCCCTGGTGGTGTCCGATAAGCTCTACGCCAAGGTATCGGAGGAGACGGTGGGTAACCTGCAACTCGTGCTCCGCGCCAGCACCCTCAAGCCCATAGCGGTTAAGGAGGGCAAGCCCGGCAAGATAACATTTCCCAAGAATCAGGACCTCGCCGCCATCATCTACACCTCGGGAACGACATCGGCCCCCAAGGGCGTGATGTTATCCCATAACAACCTCTGCGCGCAGGTGGATATGGTGAGGGATATATATCCTATACATCCCGAAGATATCTTCATGTCGATCCTGCCCCTGTCGCACACCTATGAGTGCTCGCTGGGGATGATATACCCCTTCTCGTGCGGCGCTTCGGTGGTATACCTCGGCAAGGCGCCTACGGCCGCGGCACTCCTGCCCGCCCTGGAGTCGATCAGGCCCACCACGATACTATCCGTGCCGCTTATCATCGAAAAGATATACAGGGCCAAGATACAGTCTAAGTTCACCCGCAACAAATTCATAGCCTTCCTCTACGGCCAGGCCCCCATACGCAAATTCATACACCGCATGGCCGGGAAGAAACTTATGGCCACGTTCGGCGGCAGGGTGCGCTTTTTCGGAGTGGGCGGAGCCAAGATCGACGCCATAGTCGAGAGGTTCCTCGCCGAAGCCCGCTTCCCCTACGCCATCGGCTACGGGCTCACCGAGACCTCGCCCCTGCTGGCGGGAAGCAACCCCTCGAAGACCAGGCTCCAATCTACCGGCCCGATACTCAAGGGCGTGGAGGCCCGCCTCGACAACATGTCGGAGAAGAGCGGCGAAGGCGAACTGGTGGTACGCGGCCCCAACATCATGATGGGATACTATAAGAACCCCGCCGCCACGGCCGAATCGTTCACCGCCGACGGCTGGTTCCGTACCAAGGACCTCTGCTGCTTCGATAAGACCGGATATCTCTACATAAAGGGCCGTCTCGGCAACATGATCGTGGGCCCCAGCGGCGAGAACATCTACCCCGAGGAGATCGAAAACGTGATCAACGGTCACGCGTTGGTCGAAGACTCGCTCGTAAGGGAAGAAAAAGGGCGCCTTGTGGCCGTGGTACACTTCAACCACGAGGAGCTGGAAAGGCGTTACAACGTGATGAAGGAGGAGCTGGGCTACAGGATGGAGAGCATCAAGGCCGACCTTATGCACTACGTCAATTCCAAGGTCAACAAGTTCTCGAAGATATCGGTGGTGGAAGAGAAAGACGAAGCCTTCGAAAAGACCCCTACCCTGAAGATCAAGCGTTTCCTGTATACAAGGAATAAGAAATAGAGGCGGCTCGTGTGCTCATGGCGCTATGAAACTAAAACCAGGCCTGGCTCTTATGAGTCCGGCCTGGTTCTCGTTTATCCCATCTTTACGCCCCTCTCTGTTTGGAGATAAACGATTAATCGCTATATTTGCACTCTCCTTTCTCCGCAAGCCCAATGCCCGGATGGCGGAATCGGTAGACGCGCTGGTCTCAAACACCAGTGAAGCAATTCGTGCCGGTTCGATCCCGGCTCCGGGTACGAAAAATGCCTGTTAATCGTTTGATTAGCAGGCATTTGTATTTTATAGAGGCGCAAATAGGGCGCAAATTTCATCCAAGTATCAGAAACCAACCTTTAGCTTCATTTTGATGAATAATAATGTAGACTATTTGTATTCAGATAATTAGGCGTAATTGTTTAACAGTCATTCAACAGCAACTAAATATTGTGCTTTTTTGCCCCTTTTTTGCCCTAATAACGGTTAAACGTTGGACTCCGAGCCGTGAAACGCGGCGCCCACAAGCGTAATTAATTAACATTTCGCCGGCTCGACGTAACGTCTCAAATCCAAACAGGCGGCACCCCCTATTAGCAATGACCGACCTCCGATATACAGAGACGTCGTAAAAAAATTTCAAAGGTGTTTCGGACGCCTAAATTATCTTATCTGTTTGTTAGAATGGAAGATCATCTAATTCTATATGATCTTGACTTTCGATCTTAATGTTTTCAGAAACTTCTATCTCACATGGCTTTTCTGTTGTGGCTACAATAAACTTCGCCCTTTCAAATAGCTCATCAAATGTAATGATTTCTGGATTTGAGAGATTCCGTCTAAATAATTCAAATGAGCTGTATTTCACTTCGTTAATCCCTTTATCTGTTTCAAACTCAGATAGAGAGCCAACGACCAAATATCCTTTTGGTTGATAGTTGTAAATGTTTCCTGTCGGATTGTAGTCCCCATCCCGTAGTTCAATTTTATCGTAAAGGCTTCTTATTGATTTTTGTATGGTTTTTTGTATTTGAGCAACACCTCCTGCAACCTCTTCTGAAACAGCGAAACATTCGGGTCGATATTCTTTAGCCGATATTAGTATTGTGTTATGTTTTTTTATCTCAACAAAACAAGTTGCTTCAATAATTCCCCTACGAGAAAGTAATGCATCGACTCTTTTGCCTGCATTTGCTAAATTGTGTCCTGAAACAACCTGCTCAAGTTTCTTTCCCTCAAGAGGAGCATTAAAAACGAAATTTAGTCCATATCCAAAAATCCAAGTATTCGCCTCAAAAAATTTCTGCCAATTATTTTCGCTTGTATCTATGTTTTGCAACATCTCCGAAAAGACCCTCAAGCTATCTTTTCGCTTGGATAGCTCTGTAATATCAGATGACGATACATTGCCTTTTGAGATTTCGTCAATTAAGTCGGGGTATTGGGAAAGCAACTTTAAAGCTTGTTCCTTACTTAAAATATGTTTTTGAAGGTAGGCATCCGTAAACTGTTGTGTCCCTTTACTTCGGTCGACAGGGAGGTAAGAAATAGAATTAATGAAGTCTACCAGTTTCTTGATCTCTGCCCCAATTAATACAATATCACCATTGTATAAGCTGCCGGTCTTTTTATTATATTTTGCAACTTTAAGAGTTTTGATTCCACGAGTATCTTCATAAGCCTGAACAACTATCTCCTGCTTTGCCGCAGGGGTAAGTCTAATGACCATTTCGTCACCTTGTTTTATGTGCTCGTGTCCTTCGGAGGCGGTTATTATCCGACTAAAATATCTAATAGGCCTAATCACCTCAATAACATTTCCTTCTAAATCTTGTTGAGGTGTTTTTGTATCAATTGAACGAGAAACATAAATCTTGTCTCCTCTCTTACTTGCAAAATAATCCTCTCTTGTAGGCGTATCAAGAGTGGGGATTTCATATTTAAAATCGTTATCCATATTATATTGTGTATCTTCTCAAAATTAACTATTTTTTCTGAATTTTGAGAGAAAGCACATACAATCGTTATATTGGATTCAATACTTTGGATGCCATGTGCATGAGATAATCATTTGCTCAATTAGCCCTCCGTGCGTCGAGTTTTCTTCTCGCTTCGGCACACATACGTTTAGCACTCCCTATCTCAATCCCCTTTTTGTTCCCCTGTTTTTCAACTATACCTACTGAAATGCCCGTTCTGTCGTTTGGGTGCATTTGAAACAGCGGTTCGACGAAATATGCAGCACCTTTGTAATGATTTATAAATGACGTTATGTATCGTTCTATTTGATATATTGAGTTTTGCACAGTAAGTAGTGTTGCTTCATCCGTGAATACTTTGTCGATGTCATCAAGATTTAGCGTGAACAGAAACGAAAACACCCCGAACTTTTTAGTACGTGCGCCTTGTGATATTTCTGTCGTTGCTTTCACTATCTCCACATTGTGAAACAAGTCGTCTGACAATAAACTCCAATCGGATTTGTATATTACTTTCAATACATTCAACTCGCCTCGTACTCTCGTGTCTCCCTCATAAGTTACGAGAATCCTATTAAAATCATCCATCCTAATCGTATACTCTCTCCAAGTTTTATCTTTACTTAATAACAAGCCATGACCGGTAACTTTGACTTTTTTAAGTGATAATCCAACTCCAGAAGACGTAATCGCTGTTAGCTCACGTTCTTTCGCCAGCCGAAGACTATCGGTAACACGTTTCCTCACCAACGCAATACTATCGGCAACACGTTTGGCCGCCGCAATGCTGTCTGCTCGCATTTTCATTAGTCGTTTGGCCGTCAGAATACTGTCTTGTCTGGCTTGTTCTTTTTGTTTTTGTGCTATTATAGTAGCGTCAGCCTGTGCCAGTCGGCCATATACGATATCATACACCCCTACCTCCTTTCGTTTGGTAACTATTTTGAGAGCTTTTGCGTATTTATCATCCTTTTGTTTTTGAGATGCATCAGATTTATATTTAATGAGAATATCTCCATTAAGGTCTATAAGACCCATCTCTGTAGGATATAACGCTTTATTAATATCGTTAGTTGACATCACTGGCCCTATCGTGGGATGTTGTTTAATATTGGCATCCATAATTCCTACTATGGCAATATCATCTTTCGTAAAATAGTCGGCCTTACTAAATTGCGGAGAGATGATCCACTTCCCTAATAAATCCTGATAACCCCACACGAAAGCAGACTGTTTTGCGGGTTTAATTCTCGCGCTGTTTTGTGAGTATGTACATAATGACACGACGACCAGTAGGAATAGTATAAGTATTTTTTTCATTTCGGTTCGTATTTGTTGGTAGTTGGATTATATTCACGTACAAGCCCCAAATCATCTTTAAACTTTGTGACCTGAGTTATGTTCGGGTCAAGATAAAACAGAGTAGTATTATCCATTTTAAATCCTCCTCTGGCTAAATATTTAAATCGGTGCGTCATTGTATACCCGATAAACTTAGGGTTCAAGTTAACCGTAATACTATCGACTCTCTGTTGTAGAAAGTCGATTTCTAAATTGTAAGAACTAAGGAGTTTATTAAGTTCTCGGCGTTCTTTATCCAAATAAGGAGTGTTTACTGTGCCAAACATTCGGAGTTGATTCAAGTTATCACTTGATTTCTTGTTTCTGGCTAAATCTTTTTCTGTTTTATCTTTCTGCGTTACCAGATTCGTTAATGCGCTTTTAATCTCAATATAAACACTATCGTCTTCGATACTGGAATAGAGACTGTCAAGCGTTCCGAACTGCACACCCTCGTATGAATCAGGGTGGACCATAGTGTTCGTAAGCATCTCTTTTATCAATAATTGCGCAGTGTTTTCTTTTGAAAGTCGATTGCAAGAAAAGCCAATTATTGCCGAGAGTGTAGTTATTACAATGATTTTTTTCATATAAAGAGATTTAATGATTTCTATTTATTTGTTGTTCTTAGTGTTGTTGGACTTTGTACGTTGCGGCCTGTATTGTTTAGTCTCTTCTGGTATTTCATCTTTTTTGAGAGACGCTACAACGATGCTCATGACTATACCGAAAACGAGAGGAAGAAATGAAGTTGCAGATGATCTGCCGTGAAATACATACCCTATCGTATTCATCTCGGCTACAACCATAATAACCGTGATAACGCCTGATACAAGCAAAATCAACGGAACTGCGCTTGATGTTTTCATAATTCAAATGTTTTAATGTGGGTTTATTTCATCAGTTGTCGAATACAAAAAAAGCGAGCTTTAGCCAGCATCGCCATCCATCAGGTAAGTCCATAAAAAACGTGGACTAAACCGCTATTCGCTCCCGAGGTCTTCGACAACCCTTGCAGACAAATAACGAGTAAAGCCCACGCACTGCGGGCAATGGCTCACTCTTGTCTGCATCAGAAAGTGTCGAAGTTTCGGGATGCAAGAAGAAAGCTAATGCTTATCTAACTATGTCCGTTTTTTATATCGGGTTCTTAATAAGTTGATTTTAGATTACATTACAAATGTACAAAATAATTTGGGGGATAAAAACACGGTCAGCTAAGTCTAAATTGTTGAGGTGAAAATCGTACAAGATAATCGGCAATATCAAAACCCGCTTTCCGCTCCTGTTCAGTAGCTTGCTGCTCAATCAATGACGAAACAGAAGCGGTACATATTCTCGATAACTCTTTTGCCTTTGCACTCCATTTATCATATTGCCCACTATCGGGAAAGAGTACTACGTTTCGCCCTTTCAATACGGAGCATCTATCGGAGTTCAATCCCTCGCTTCCACCACAAGCAAGCCATATCATATCAGGTAAATAAATACTTGCTATCACCGCTGTTTTTTCGCTTTCAACAATAGCGACTTTTTTCGTAGCATCGTGCAAAAGATGTTCGCCGAAGAAACATTGAGAAAGGATAAAATCCGGTTTCAAAACACTATGCACCCATTGCACCGGCGGCGTTGTATCTTTACGCCGGTGTCCGTTCTCATCGTACATAATAATTTTTCCTGTACGTATCTTCCCTTGTAAATCTATTTGCCAGAAGTAAGTGCCGCCGCTTAGAGAAGTCCCGACGAAATAACGGCCAATCGCTTCGCTTGCGGGCTTCTCGCTGACTATCCCTATCAACCATTGAACAAATTGGTTTTTCTCGTAATTCGATAAAGAATTTTCCAATAAGGCTCTATGAATGAAAGAGGGTCGAGGCTTGGGCGTTGGCTTCGGACGTGGTACGTATTCCCTTTTGTAGTCAAAAGAAATATGATTGTCTGCAAAATATTCCTTTGGGGGATAGTGGTATCCGCATTTGTCGGCACGATCGCACTTGCCAACGGTCGAATGTAACTGGCTGCCCGTATGGTTGTCAATATACAATACAAATGTTTTACGTTCACATTCGGGGCATATATATTTTTTACTGCTTTTGTCAAGCGAATATCTATAATTCCTCATATCAGAAAATTAGCGCGGTATGGTTTTACATTTGACATCTTCTTTCCATTCAGAAATGGTATCATTTTCTATCCAATCAATCAATTGGAGAATGACTTCTTTATCCAATTTCTCATCTCTATCTTTTACTGCAAATACTTTTACCGTACATTTTGTTGCTAAATTTTCTATACGTTTCACCATTCTACTAAATCCGCCCCAAGATGTAGCGAAAACCAATACGTTAAATTTTAACTCCATCGAGATAGCGGCCATTTCTTCATACGGTACTCTACGTTCCCAATCGAGAGACAGTGTACAATAAACTTCACGTCCGGTATTTGATAATACTATCATTTTGAAAAGTTCAGGGTCACCAACGTAAACAGAGCTTTCATACTTGGAATAGTAATCGCAAATAACTCTGCATACGTCAAGGCTATCAAGAACAGATGCTTCGTCTAATAATTCCGCGAGTTGCTTATTATGAATATCAGTTATCTTTTTCATAATTCTTCATTTTTATCGTCCAGTCCGTCCGCATCGCCCAACTTTTATATGTTTTTTGGACGATACGGACGATATGGACTTTGATTTAAAACTTCTTTTCAACAAGGTTATTTGTTTGACTTCTCGATATAAACATACCTTTCTCCGCTTTTTTGGATAGTAAATTGCTTCTTTCTCAATCTGTCGGCGAAAGTTCGATTACTACATGCGCGGTATCCGTCCTCACAACAGTATGTTTTATATTCGTAGTAAAGTTCTCTTAACAAGCGTGTCTCGTTATTGCTTGGTTGATATCCATTATCACTCAAAAACATCTGTACGCTGTCGCTTTCAACCTGGTATTGTTTCAACGTTTCGGCGACGGCGTTACAGTCGGTGAACTTTTTATTTGTTAAAAGCCGTCCCAAGCCGTCAAGCACCCAAAGAAACACCCCTGCAAGCTCATTATCAATGATTTTTCGGTGCAGTTCTTTGTCTTGTTCGGCTTCGGGTATCGTCTCAAGAAACGGCACGATTAGAAACCTGCGGAAAAAGGCGGTTGTCTGCTCCGTATCTTTCGGTAACTCGTTCGCGTTGAAAATCATTTTTGCATAATTCCGTACTTCAAAAGGTTTTCCGTAAGGACTTCGTGCGGTAAACGTTTCGCCGCTCGCAAGTTTTTTAAACAAATCGGTATTCATTTCCCGGCTGATTTCGCTTGCGTAGTTCAGTAGTTTATTCGTAATTTCAGCTCGATAGTAGCCCGTTTTGTCCGTAAGTTCAAAAAGTGTGTAGGTGCTTACGTTTTCACGCCCTAACAACGCTGTCAGCACTTCAAAAAACACCGATTTGCCATTCGCACCGCTACCGTAAAGAATTAAACACTTTTCAAACTTCAACCCGCTGCCGTGCCGTATAAATAAATATCCGGCATATTCCGCTAAAACCGCTTGTGCTGTCTCGTCCGGCAGAACACGGTTAAGATATTGCGTAAATATCGGGCAAGTCGCCTGCTTGTTGTACTCAAAAGGTAGTTGATACGTTAAAAAGTGAGTCGCCGAAAAAGGGATAAGTTCTTGCGTTTGCGTGCTTATACGAAACGTACCATTTATTAGATTGATTAAAACGGTATCATTGTCGTATTCGGGGGGCTGCAGGTGTGCTGAAAATAGAAACTGTTCGTAAAGTTCTTTTACAAATTTGTAATCATCTGCGAGTGTTCGTTTTAAGCCCATCGCTTTGGCGCAGTCCGAAAGAAAATGTTTTAAATCGTCCTCGTTAAGCGTTTCCCAATACGCGCCATTATATAAGTAACAAAAGCCGCCCTGTTTACACAACGCCCAATTATTTTCCTGCGCTATTTTCAGAATTTCGTCTAATATCAAAACTCTGATTTCGGAACGATTTACTTTTTTCTCTTTACGTTCTTCTTCCGGCAAGTTAGGGTATTGCTTTTCAGCGAAATCAATCGGCTGTATCTGTTCAAGTAGCGATTTCAGAATATTGGCTTTTGTTTTACGTGGCTGTTCCGTCATCAATAGCGATATTTCCGTTTTTATAACGTCGGGCGTTATCTTGCTTAACTCAAAGTCGGGCTGAAAACGTTTTGTATTATTATCTTTTTCATTCGCTATCATATCTACCTCCTTTCCCTTGAATATCTGCCTGCCTTGTTTTGCATACAATACGTTTGTGCCTGCTCCTCTATTTCCGCTGAGGTGCTTACACGGTTTTGTGTCAGCCACGCTTCCAATTCGACACGGTTGAAATAACACAGTTTCCCGCTTGGTTTATAGTGGGGAATTTTCTGCCCACTCGTTAATTTATACAGGTAACTTTTTGATAGGCCTGTAAATAGTGCGGCCTCTGCGAAAGTCAGCACCTCTTTAGTGGCTAACCCTGCCATTTTTACGGCTTCCTCAACCGCGTCTAATCTTTTTTCAACTTCCATAATTCATAATTTATTTATGGATTAGCGGCGGTATGGGGTAAGGTTACAGGCTTCCCCATCCTTGCCTTGCTGTTAATGGTGGTGACTGTAACTCCACAACCATTAACCAACAGGGGCAAAATTACGGAGCAATGGAAAGGAAGAAAATAGAAAACCCTTTACAGTAAAGGACTATAAAGGGTTGTGGGGTGTTTTATGTAAAGGCGAACTACCTGCGTTTCTGCAATATTTCGTCAATTATTTGATGGTTTCTCGGCTTGCCACTTTTGCTATTTATGTAACCATCTTTCTGTTGTGCTAAGTTTTTTACACCGAAAAATTGTTGCGTTTTTTCCCATTTGTTGGTTTGCCCTACGAAATATTTATCTGCAAAGTAAGCGCAAAGCCTTACACTCCCAACCCATTTTCGAGGCTCTGTTGTTATTAGTTTTGCGTTTTCTAATTCGCTCAAGATATCTGTGGGAATGTCGATTAGTTGTTGAGGTTCTATCGGCGGCAAAATTTCCTCGCTACTAATATATTCACTCAAAAAACGCTTTATAATTTCCGCAAAACGTACTAAATGCGTAGTCAATGTTTTTTTATCAGTATCGGGCATAGGTTGTGTTTCAGAATCATACTCATGCCAATACATATCAATGTACGTATATGGATTTCCTATTTCTACCTTTCCGTTGTTATTTCTCAAAAGCATTACATTACCGTAAAAACGCATAATGTTATTTCTCCTTCCCCCTAAAATGCAATAAATCCCATAAGAAATATTATTATCTACTTCATTCTCATTACCTATTAATCGTAATCGCACTTTCCATAAATCTAATCGTTCACCCCATGTTTTTATGATTTCCTCACAGGTGGATAGGTGCTGTTTTAATATTTTATTTAACTCCTCACGATCGTATTTCAAACGATACTCCATTACCTCTTGTTTATAAGCGTCTTCGTCGCGAAAAGGGTATGTTTCTTTGTAATGAATATCTACAAATGGAGATCCGATTGCTACGTGTAAATTTACTATGAATTTAATCGCATCTAAACTATGCCCCATATTTGATATATGCTCCATAACTCAAAAGGTATGTTTTTACAAATTCAACGTCGGCAAGCTGTTTATTGCGGCCTCTTTTAGGCTATCCACCGCACGGGTGTATTTCTCGGTATGTTTCAGTCCGGAATGTCCTAAAAGACTTGCGACCGTCTTGATATTTGCTCCATTGTTCAGTATATTTACGGCGAACGAATGACGGGCGCAATGCCACGTTATATGCTTATCGATTCCGGCACGGGCAGTCCATCGCCTCAACGCTTTAAGGCACATCGTGTGGCTTGGTAAGTTAAATATACGTTCATCTTTAGCATAGTCAGTCGAGGGCTTGCCTATCAATGAAAGTAAGCTGTCGTTGAGGGGGATTATTACGCCGCTGCTTGAACTGCTACCTTTGGTTTTGGACTGCTCAAATTTTAATAAGCGGTTTGAGTAATCGACGTTGCTATACCTTAACTCCACCACATCACAAAAACGTATCCCCGCATACAGGCACAAAATAAACGCTCGTCTTACGTCTTGGTTTTGCCCCTCGTAGGTGGCACTTATTAACTGCTGCATCTCCTCGACGCTCAACACGTCTTTTCTTAACGTTTGTTCGTCAACCTTACATTGCACCCCGTTACAAGGATTTTTCATTATCACATCGTGTTCAACAGCATAAGCGACTACTTTTTTAAACCGCTGAAATATACTCTTTGCTCCCTCTCCCTTACTCTTGCTTTGCAGGTATTCCGCAAATGACATCATCATATCTTTACTTAACTGCTCCGGCTTTATGGACGTTCTAAATACGGGGTACTCTACTGAAAGAAAATCCTTGAAACGGTTGAGGGCTATTGTCAACATTCTAACATCTTTCTTGGTGTAGTTGTCGATGTAGGTTTGGAAATAGTCAAGGAAATTCACGTTTTTAGACTTTGACAGTCTATATCCTAACTTTCCCTCTTTTAACTCTTGCTCTCGCTCGTTCCTAATCTTTTTTGCTAACTCTAAAGTTTCTTTGTTAGTTAAACGCTCCTCTGATGTGCGAGGTGTAGCCCAAATGTACAGGTTTAAAGCCTCCTTTCTTCTGTCAACCTTTACCGTGCCATTGACCTTAGAGTATCCCAGATAATACTCTAAATACAGCGATAATTGACCGTCAGAAAGCTTTTTTTGCTTTAATTTCGGGTTGTCAGTTACCTTGCTATCATTCTTCGCCATAATGCAACTCCTTGTTTATCTTTTGTTTTCCTTTATTTACAAAGATAATAAAAAGATTTTATTGGGGCGCAAATAGGGCGCAAAAATCAATAAAACAAGGGTAAAAATAGGAAAATACAGATTGTGCAAAAAATTGTAATTAGCTGATTATTATGACTATTAACTTCTTTTGTTTTCCGGTATTTTATGGGTTATGTACCGGCTCCGGGTACTTTTTAAAGCAACAAAAGCCCTTAACTTTAATTAGTTAAGGGCTTTTATTTTGATTTAACTTGCTTATTACTTGCAAAAATTTACTTTCCTTTTAAAAAACAGCCACTCTTAATGCCACAAAGTCTTCAAAGTTTGGATGAGAAATAAAACTTTCCAACCCCTCTCTTTTAAGTCTCGTTATTATCAAGCAATTCAAATGCTCAGCATCATAAGTTCCTTTGGTTCTTAGCCACCCATTACACGGTTATTAGCCTGTATCAATAAAAAAGTATCGCTGCAAACCGTTTGGCTTGCAGCGATACTTACTTAAACTAAACTATGGGGGACGCCTCCGCCTACTCCCAGCTGTCGCTGCGGAACGGGACCAGCGGCTGGCCGAAGTTGTCGGTCACGTTTGTGTCCATATAGTTGCGGAAGGCATAACGCACGGCTATCGGCGCGGGGACGCTCTCCGAAGTTACCCTTATGGCCTTGATCTTGGAATCGAACGACGCCTTGGCAGGGTGGAAGATCTTGTCTTCGCCGGCCAGCTCGAAGCCGACCATACCGGCGTCCCTCGGGTTAAGGCCGCCCCATGCATTGTCGAAAGAGACTACGGCCTCACCGTCCTTGAACTTGGCGCTCTTATACGTGGGAGCAGTGCATGGAAGGCCCTTTTCGATTCCGTAGGTGAGGACGGCGGCTTTGAGCGCCAGCCTAAGGCCCACTTTGTCCTTGGCGGTGGGATGTATGCAGAACTCCTCGCCTGCGTCGGTAGTGGCCGCATAGTCGCTGTTGGGGATTATTCCCTTGGCCCTGACCATAGACTCTATGGTGATGGGGGCGCCGATACCGTTCTTATCTTTATACTGGTAAGGAGTCAGGAGCACGTAGTAGAAGGGCATCTTCTCGCCGCCGCCCCAGTCAGCACGCCATTGCGCCACCATCTCGGCGAGCAGCTTGTCGTATATCTTGCCGTTGCCCGTATTGCCCTCGCCCTGGTACCACAGGAACCCGCGTGCGCCGTACTTGGACACAGGTTTTATCATAGCGTTGTATAGGTACGCGGCCTTGTTCTGGTCGTCCTTGCGGAATGCGGGGATATTGGGGTCTACCGAGTGGGTGCGTTCGACGGGCATCCACGCCTCGATACGCGTACCGCCCCATGAGGTCTGGATCATGCCGATCGGGAAATCGAACAGCTTACGCAGGTTATAGGCGAAGTGGTAGCCCACGGCGCTGAAGGGATTTACGCTGGCAGGTGTAGCCTCTTTCCACGAGCCTTTCACTTTGTCCAAGGGCTCGGCGCTGGCTTTCTTCTCCACCTGGAACAAACGTATGTTGTTCTTAGGCGAGGCCGACATCAACAGTTCCATGGCCCCCGCGGTGGGCTGCGCGAAGTAGCCGCCGACATTCATATTCATGTTGGACTGGCCCGAGCAGACCCACACCTCCCCGATAAGGATGTTGTTAACGGTAATTTTATCGCCGTCGGAGATGGTCATGGAGTAGGGACCTCCTGCTTCGGGAGTCGCCACCACCACGTTCCAGGCGCCGTTGTCATCGGAGGTGGTACTGTAGGTTTTGTTGTTCCAGGAGGTCTTGACGCTGACCTTGGCATTGGCCTTGGCCTCGCCCCAGATGTTGACGTCGCTTCTCTGCTGGAGCACCATGTTGTCGCCCACGAGAGCGGGAAGTTTCACCTCCGCACGCACTGCCGCCACCATAAGGCATAGGAGCACGGATAACGATAATAATTTATTCATGATCAGGGTTTTAGGTGTTATTAGATGTTGAGGTATTGTCTCAAGCATATCAAAAGTACGATTTTGAACGCAATTAGCAACTGTAATGTATGGGCAATTTTTCGATCGACGGCTTATAATGTTCTCAAAATCCATCGTTTCCGCCCTATTTTTTTTTGCATATACGCTAACTCCTGTCGGCCTCGGCAGCACGACACAAAACAGCCTCACACATACCTGTGAGCGCGTTTCGCATACAGACTCGAATGTGGCCCATATTCAAGGCAGCCAAAAAGTTGTATCAGGGCAGGCTTTTTGTGTGATAATATATAAAATATGTTGTATGTTTGTCCCGTATAGTTATAGGTATAACTATCTGAAAACAAGAAAATAAAACCAAACATTAAATAGCAATGAAAAGAAGCGTGTATTTTGTCGCGTTCATGGCGGCAATTGCATTATCAGGATGTCTCAAGCAAGAGACCGAAAATCCGGGCGGAAACGGTGACCAGGGAGGCAGTATCTATTTCGATTTTGCCACCACCAAAGTCCATGACCTCTCGATCAGTTACGATCTGCAGGCGATAGGTTACGCAGGCGAGATCTCATTCGTGGTCTACACCGAAGACCCCGACCAGCTCACCACAAAGAGCGTCGGAGGCGAGACCTATTTCGAGCTTACCCGCAAGGACATAGAGCCTATATTCCGTGCCAATACCGTGAACCACGGTACCTTCAACGGCAAGATACAGCTCCCCTCGGGAGTGAAGAACGTGTGGGTATGCACAGACTATCCCGGTCTGCCCTCCAAGCTCCAGGCTACGGTGACCGTACAGAGCGTGTTGGTGAGCAATTCAGCCCCGCTGCGTTCGTCGCGCGCGCTGACCACCGGCCTAAACCACACCTACCCCGACTACATGTACCCCATCGACGGCAAGGATGACTGGGATGGACACGGAGTTCCCTCTTACCTCAACCCCTCAGGCAGCCGCAAGACGTTGCCCGAAGGCCTGTTGTCCGACATCCGTGGCGTACTGCCCGAAGCAAGGAGCCTCGATGCTGACGACAATCCCCACAAGTACCTGATACAGCCCAACGTGAGCCACGATATCAAGATCAAGGGCAATACCACGATGGATATGGTGTTCCTCAACGACGGTGCGGTGCTCACCAGCGTGACCGGCTACTACGTGTACCCGACCGCTACTCCCCCGACCAGTCCCGATGATATCTCCAAGCTGTATATAGCATTCCCCAACGCCTCTGCCGAGAACAGCTATGGCAAGTTGGTGCCGGGCGACTATGTGCACCTTAAGTATATCAACGGCGCAGGAGACTGGACCGACCAGTTCGAAGAGGGCATGTCGATAGGTTTCTTCATCTTCGTTCACGGATTCGATGCTATCGAAGCTTACGGCAACAGCGGCTCGGGCAACATCCGCGAGATGCATTGGTCTAACTACAAGATACACTACTCGGACCCCAAGCTCAACTACTACTACTGGCATAACGACGCTGCATGGGCCTCTTGGCAGAAGCAGCAGACCGTGGCCCTGTACGACTACAAGAGTGGCCGCGACATCGTGGTTATCGGTTTCGAGGATATGTCCAACGGTGGTTACTCGACTTCAGGCGACCGCGACTTCAACGACGTGATGTTCTACATCCAGGCCTCTCCATCGGGTAATATCGACGTTCCGGGCGACCGTGACGACGACCTCGAACCCAACCCCGATCCCGATCCCAAGGGCTACGAACTGGAATATTCCGGTACGCTGGCCTTCGAGGACCTGTGGCCGTTCAAGGGCGACTACGACCTCAACGACGTGGGTATCACCTATTATTCAAAGGTTTACTACAACGCCAAGAACGAGATATACAAATCGGAAGACGTATTCACCCCTGTATGTAAGGGCGGTAAGTACGCCAACGGCTTCGGTTTCCAGTACGGTGTGGACGTAAGTAAGGTGACAGGTTCTACCTTAGCTGCTACTAACGGTGCACCCGCACACTCTTTCTATTCCGCAGGAGGCTCGGCTCTCGAACCCGGGCAGACCAAGGCTACCGTAATGCTGTTCGACGACATCGACAATCAGGTATCCAACAACGGTTCCAACGGTAAGGATAAGTCTAAGCAGTTATCGCTCTACAGCTACACCGTTACCACTACCTACGACAACGTCTCGGCTGCCGAGCTCGGCTTCCCGCCCTACAATCCGTTCATCGTGATCAAGCCCTCGGCTTCATCCGATCCGCGCGGCAGGGAAACGCATCTGCCCAACTACCAGCCCACAGAGAAGGCTACGCAGGATGATACATGGAAGTACTTCGGCTACCACGACGACCGCTCAGATAAGATATCACTCTGGTATGTGTCTGATGCAGGCTTCCCCTGGGCGATCAATATCCCCTCAGGCAGCTGGAAATTCCCCAACGAAATGCAGCGTGTGGACGCCGCCTACCCGCGTTTCAACAACTGGGTACGCACCTCCGGCGCTCAGGACGCCGACTGGTGGAAGGACGCCAAGAAATAGTTTCCGAAGAGGCCAGGCCTCGTGAATTTAAAAGGAGGGTCCTGTAGGGCTCTCCTTTTTTATGGGTTATTATCAGGTTTTTTGTATCTTGGTACGCCTCTGGGTCTTATCGTGGGGCGATTAAATCGTTTATGAAAATTTATATGAAAAACATCCTTCTCGCCGCCCTCGGGCTTGTGATGATCTCCTGCGCAGGAAAGCCCGGCTATATAAAAGTCAATGACAAGAATCCCTCCTATTTCGCCTACTCATCGGGGGAAACATACATCCCAATAGGGCCGAATATCTGCTGGGAGCGGTTCGAAAAAGAGGAATCGAGGGTGTTGGCGCAGTACGAGCGCAGGTTCCGCATACTCGCCGAGAATGGCGGTAACTACACCCGCGTGTGGCTCAGCGCCCCGTTTTTCGAGGTGGAACACTCTACCGCAGGAGTGTATGACGAAGCCATCGCCGGCCGAATCGACAAATTGCTCTCCCTTGCCGGCAAGTACGGTATCAAGGTCAAGTTCTGCCTTGAAAACTTCCGAAAGTTAACGGGATCGCCCGCGCCGTTCTCCACATCGGTGCCGTTCGATAAACCCATATACAGCTTGGAAAATGGCGGACCGTTGTCCTCTATCGACGAGTTCTTTACCTCCGAAACGGGTAAGAAACTCTACCTTGACAGGGTCCGTTTCCTAGCCTCGCGCTATGGAGAAAACGAAAACATCTTCGGGTGGGAGCTGTGGAATGAGATCAACGCCGTGGAGGTAGACCCTGCCGTACTGTTGAAATGGACGGAAGAAATGCTCTCGGAGGTGAAAAAACTGTTACCCAACCATCTGGTGATGCAAAGCCTCGGAAGCTTCGACAACCTCGCCGCCGTGGACACCTACCGCTCTTACATGACCCTCGGGGGCAATGAAGTCGCGCAGGTACATCGTTACCTCGATCCGGGAGCCGCGTGGGATATATGCCGCGCGCCTATGGATACCCTCGCCTTTAACGCTGCCGTGGAACTGTCGGCAATGGTCAATGACAAGCCTGTGGTGGTGTCGGAGATAGGTGCGGTGGAGGCCAATCACGCCGGGCCATCATTGTTGTACGACGTGGATACTCTGGGGGTACTCCTGCACGACTTGTTGTTTACGCCGTTTTTCTGCGGGGCTGCCGCGCCCGGACAGAGCTGGCACTGGCAGTTCTATATCGATAAGAACGACCTGTGGTGGCACTTCGGCCGTTTCTCTACGGCCATAAAGGGTATAGACCCCGGGAGTGAAGATTACCGATCCGCCTTTCACAGGGAAAATGACATGCGGATATACATCCTCGAGGGAAAGACAAACACCATTGCCTGGTGCCGCGACGCCCGCAGTAATTGGGAGAGCGAACTGAGGCAAGGCATAGCTGCCGAACGCAGGAGCGAGAAACTCAACATAAAATTGTTTACCGCCGGGCCCGCGAAGTCGGTGCGGATATACGATCCGTGGGGGGACGCCTGGAGCGAAGCAGAGGTAGACTCCGACGGAATGTTTACCGTCAGTTTTGTAAGGTCATTCGTGGTGAAGGTGTCTACCGACACACGGTAAGATTTTTCAAATTACTCTGGGCTAATCCTCGACCCCTTTATAACCTCCACGGCATAAGGCCCCTCGCTCATCAGCAGGTCGATTATGGAGAGGTTGGGCACGAAGGCAGTGCGGTCGGAGAAGGTCTGCTCGTAAGGCTCGGGAGTAAATAACGGGTCGGGCCGGTGGAGGCGCGGCTTGTGCGACATCGCGCTCCGAAGGTCGGTATCGCTCTCCCCCGCTTCGATGTATTCTTCGGAATAACCCACCTCTGGCGACACCTTCAACAGCTTAAATATTCTTGCCTGTAGCTCTGCGTTCATCTCGGCTAAAAGCTCGTAGCGGGGCGCAAACATAGCCTCCACCTCCGCGGCGTAATGTTCGAAGTAGGGCGAACGGCTGTAGGCTGAGATTATGGCGTGGAGATGGGTGTGGCGCCACTTCTTGGAGTTATCTATCCTTACCTCTTTCGTGGACACCTTCTCGTTGTGCGGCTTGAGCACCGGCACGGTGAGCGACATCACCCCGTTTGCGCACAGCATATCCATCCTGTTTCGGTAGCTCTGCTTGGGATAGTTCTCGCCGAGGTCGATCACGGCGCGGCCGCTCAGGAGCTTGGTGTAATACTGTATATTGCCGAGGTAGGCAGTGGGGATGATTATCATAACGTGAACTCGGGATAATGAATTTTATGATATATTATTATTTTCCAGGCCATTACTGTAAAATTCCTTATCCAAATTTCACGTTAACGGCTTTTTCAAAGCCGGTTTATCGCCTATCACCCCTCCCCGTACCCTCCCCTCATCAGGGGAGGGCTTGCTAACGGCCTCTGGTGGCCATTAGCCTAAAGGTAGCTCTGCTTTTAAGCAGAGTTCACTTATATACAACAGTAAGAGTTATGACTATGAATTGGGAGTATCCCGGAAACCCTCTAAAACAACGTACTCTCCTGGGCGGGAGGTACGATGCCCATATGCTCGTATGCCAGCGCCGTGGCCTCCCTGCCTCTGGGGGTGCGCTTGAGGAAACCTTCCTTGATAAGGAACGGCTCGTACACCTCCTCGATAGTCCCCGCGTCTTCGCCCACGGCCGTGGCTATTGTGTTGAGTCCCACGGGGCCGCCGGCAAACTTTTCGATTATCGTGGAAAGGATCTTGTTATCCATTCTGTCGAGGCCGCGCGAGTCGATATTAAGAGCCGCGAGAGCGTGGCGGGTGATTGCAAGGTCGATCTGTCCGCTGCCCTTTACCATCGCGAAATCCCTCACCCTGCGCAACAGGGCGTTGGCGATACGGGGCGTGCCGCGGCTACGCATGGCGATCTCCCTGGCCGCCTGGTCGTCTATCTCCACGTCGAGGATGCGTGCCGAACGCTTCACGATACCTGAAAGTATCTTGGAATCATAGTATTCGAGGTGGCACTGTATCCCGAAACGGGCCCTTAACGGACTGGTCAACAGGCCGCTGCGGGTCGTAGCGCCTATAAGCGTGAAGGGATTGAGCTCTATCTGTATGGAACGGGCGCTGGGGCCCTTGTCGAGCACGATATCTATCTTATAGTCCTCCATGGCGGAGTAGAGGTACTCCTCGACGATGGGACTCAGTCGGTGTATCTCATCGATAAAAAGCACGTCGCCGCGTTCGAGGTTGGTGAGCAGGCCCGCCAGGTCGCCCGGCTTGTCGAGCACAGGACCCGAGGTGAGGCGCATGTTGACCCCCATCTCGTTACAGATGATATTGGCGAGGGTGGTCTTGCCCAGACCCGGAGGGCCGTGAAGCAGCACGTGGTCGAGCGACTCCTCCCTCATTATGGCTGCCTTGATAAAGACCGTGAGGTTGTCCACGATCTTATCCTGCCCGCTGAAGGAGGTGAGCTCCTGCGGGCGTATCTTGTTCTCGAATTCGAGGTCGGTTTCTATATTTCGTGGCGTGGCCATATCTATTAAAGGCTCTGATTATCCGTATGTTTTGCGAAAGTAGCTGACACAAATATACGAAAAGATATGTCAATCATAATATAATTCGTACCTTTGGGGCGCTTGTTTAATCCGGATCCTGCCGGCGACACCGGCCGCATCCACAATTAGAAACTGTTTGGATTTTGTTTTCAAAAAGGTCATCGGCAGTTTCGAGATTATTTTTACGTGCCGCCCGAGGCGCATAGCGGTGCCCTATGAAACGAGGGTGGCGCGAAAAAAGAGCTCGAAAGAGCTATGAGATTTTTGACAAATAAATTCCAAATAATTTCTCAATCCCTAATATTTATATTATGGCAAAAAACAAAGGAGAAAAGCTGTTCGCCGAGTTCCCGCCCGTGAGTACCGCGAAGTGGGAAGAGGTGATAACAGCCGATCTTAAGGGCGCCGACTACGAGAAAAAGCTCGTGTGGCGTAGTGCCGAGGGCTTCAACGTCCGCCCCTATTACCGCGCGGAGGACCTGTCGGGCCTCAAATATATGGGCAGCCTGCCCGGCGGATTCCCCTATGTGAGGGGTATCAAAGCCGACAATAACTGGCTCGTTCACCAGACCATTTCTTTCCAGGACGCGGGAGCCGATAACCTCCGCATCAAGGAGCTTATCTCCCTCGACGTGCGCTCCGTGGGCGTATGTATCTCTACCAAGGAGTTCACTGCCGCCGACCTCTCGACCCTGCTCGAAGGCATCGACATAGAGAATATCGAATTCACATTCTGCGGTTGCGGCGCCAAAGCGGCCGCCCGCCTCTTCCCCGACTACGCCAGGGGGCGAGGGGCCAACTACGACAAGGTAAAAGCCAACTTCACCATAGACCCCATAATCAAGAACCTCACCCTCAAGGGCTCGTCCTCGTGCATCGACGCGGGCAAGAGCTTCGAGACCATCAAGTCGCTTATCGAGGGCGCGGGAGAGTACAAGAGGCTCCGTATGGTGGGCATCAACGGCCAGCAGTTCCAGAACTGCGGCTCGACCATAGTGCAGGAGCTCGCCTTCACGCTCGCCGTGGGCCACGAGTATGTGGTGCGCCTTATGGAGGCGGGCCTCAGCATCGACCAGGCTGCCCCGTCCATCCGTTTCTCGATGGGTGTAAGCGCCAACTACTTTATGGAGATCGCCAAGTTCCGCGCCGCGCGCATGCTTTGGGCGACCATCATCTCGCAGTACAAGCCCATGCGCGGTTGTTCCGTAAAGATGAAGGCCCACGCCGTGACCTCGCGCTGGAACCAGACCGTATACGACCCCTACGTCAACATGCTTCGCGGCACCACCGAGGCCATGAGCGCCGCCATCGCGGGCGTCTACTCCCTGGAGGTGACCCCGTTCGACGCCCCCTACGAGGCTCCGACCGAGTTTTCATCACGCATAGCGCGTAACGTGCAGCACCTGTTGCGTAACGAGTCGCACATCGACACCGTGGCCGACCCTTCGGGCGGTTCGTACTATATCGAGACCCTCACCGAGAGTATCGCCGAGGGAGCATGGAAACTCTTCAAGCAGGTAGAGGAAAAGGGCGGATACATCGCGGCCTTCAAGTCGGGCTTTATCGCCGAGCAGGTCGAAGCTTCGGCCGCCGCCAAGAACAAGAACATCGCCACCCGCAGGGAGATACTTCTGGGCACCAACCAATATCCCAACTTCCTCGAAACAAGCACTGAGGGCGTAAGCGAAGCCACCGTGGCCCCTCAGGCTCCCTCATGCGGATGCGGATGCAGTAAGGAAACGGCTTACAAGCCGCTGGTTCCCTACCGCGGCTCGATGGAGTTCGAACAGATACGCCTGCGTACCGAAAAAAGCGGCAAAGAGCCCAAAGCCTTCATGCTCACCGCCGGAAGCCTCGCCTTTGCAAGGGCCAGGGCACAGTTCGCCTGCAACTTCTTTGCCTGCGCGGGTATCAAGGTCATGGACAACACCTTCTTCCCCTCGGTTGCCGAAGGGGTGAAGGAAGCCATCGCATCGAAAGCCGAGATCGTGGTGCTGTGCGCATCCGACGACGACTACGCCACCCTCGCTCCCGAAGCTAAAAAGCTCCTGGGCGACAAGGCGATTCTCGTTGTTGCCGGCGCTCCCGCCTGCCAGGCGGAGCTCGAAGCACAGGGCATCAAGAACTTTATCAGCGTGCGCAGCAACGTACTGGAGACACTGAAGTATTACCTCGCCGAACTCGGTATCTAATTCCTGACGATTATGAGAGCAAAATTTTCAGATATAAAATACAGCGGCGAAAACGTCGGCTCTTGCTGTTCACGTAAGGGCGGCGAAAAAGAAGCCACGTGGCTCACGCCCGAACAGATCGAGGTGAAGCCGGTATACTCGGCCGCCGATCTCGAAGGCATGGAGCACCTTAACTATGCCGCCGGTATCGCCCCCTTCCTGCGCGGGCCTTACAGCACAATGTACGTGATGAAGCCGTGGACCGTACGCCAGTACGCCGGTTTCTCCACAGCCGAGGAGAGCAACGCCTTCTACCGCCGCAACCTGGCCTCCGGTCAGAAGGGCCTGTCGGTAGCGTTCGACCTCGCCACACACCGCGGCTATGACGCCGACCACCCCCGTGTGGTAGGCGACGTGGGCAAGGCCGGTGTGTCCATCTGTAGCGTCGAAGATATGAAGGTGCTGTTCGACGGTATTCCCCTCGACAAAATGTCGGTGTCGATGACCATGAACGGCGCGGTGCTTCCCGTACTGGCCTTCTACATCGTGGCCG
Source organism: Rikenellaceae bacterium (assembly GCA_031553875.1). Taxonomy (GTDB): domain Bacteria; phylum Bacteroidota; class Bacteroidia; order Bacteroidales; family Rikenellaceae; genus JAVBKU01. Next base: position 34,971 of record JAVBKU010000030.1, read on the forward strand.
GCCTCGAGCAGGGTTGCACGCTCGACCAGCTCAGCGGTACTATACAGAACGATATCCTCAAGGAATTCATGGTGCGTAACACCTATATCTACCCGCCCGAATTCTCGATGAAGATCATCGCCGACATCTTCGAGTACACCTCGAAGAATATGCCCAAGTTCAACTCCATCTCCATATCCGGCTACCACATGCAGGAGGCGGGCGCCACGGCCGACATCGAGCTGGCCTATACCCTGGCCGACGGCCTCGAGTATCTGCGCACCGGGGTGAACGCGGGGATGGGCGTCGACACTTTCGCCCCGCGCCTCTCGTTCTTCTGGGCCGTGGGCATGAACCACTTCATGGAGATCGCCAAGATGCGCGCCGCGCGTATGCTTTGGGCTAAGATCGTGAAGACTTTCGACCCCAAGAACCCCAAATCGCTGGCCCTGCGTACGCACAGCCAGACTTCAGGGTGGTCGCTCACCGAGCAGGACCCGTTCAACAACGTGGCCCGTACGGCTATCGAGGCCATGGCCGCCGCCCTGGGGCACACCCAGTCGCTGCATACCAATGCCCTCGACGAAGCCATCGCCCTGCCCACCGACTTTTCCGCACGTATCGCACGCAACACACAGATATACCTGCAGGAGGAGACCGAGATAACACGTGCCGTCGACCCCTGGGCCGGTTCTTACTATGTGGAATCGCTCACCAAGGAGATCGCAGACAAGGCATGGAAATTGATCGAGGAGGTAGAGGAGCTCGGCGGTATGGCCAAGGCTATCGAGACCGGTATCCCCAAAATGCGCATCGAGGAAGCCGCCGCGCGCAAGCAGGCGCGCATCGACTCGGGTAACGATATCATCGTGGGTATCAACAAGTACCGTCTCGAAAAGGAAGACCCGATCGACATCCTCGACGTGGACAACACCGCCGTGCGCGAGGCTCAGATCAAGCGCCTGAAGGAACTGCGCGCCGCGCGCGACGAGAAGAAGGTTAAGGCCGCCCTCGAAGCCATAACCGCATGTGTGCGCAGTGGCAAGGGCAACCTGCTGGAGCTGGCCGTCGAAGCCGCCAAGGTGCGCGCGTCGCTGGGCGAAATCTCCGACGCCTGCGAAACGGTCGTAGGCCGATACAAAGCAGTAATACGTTCAATTTCAGGCATATACTCTGCAGAAGTGAAATCAGATGCTAATTTCGCGCAGGCCAAGGCTATGGCCGAGCGCTTCGCCAAGAAGGAAGGGCGCCAGCCCCGTATCATGGTCGCCAAACTGGGCCAGGACGGACACGACCGCGGCGCCAAGGTGGTGGCCACGGGCTATGCCGACATAGGTTTCGACGTAGACATGGGACCTCTGTTCCAGACTCCCGCCGAAGCCGCGAAGCAGGCTGTGGAAAACGACGTCCACATCGTGGGCGTGTCGTCGCTGGCCGCCGGGCACAAGACTCTCGTACCGCAGATCGTAGCCGAACTGAAGAAGCTGGGCAGGGAGGATATCATCGTCATCGTGGGCGGTGTGATCCCCGCGCAAGACTACGACGCTCTCTACAAGGCGGGCGCCGCAGCCATCTTCGGACCCGGAACACCTATCTCCACAGCCGCCATCAGGATGCTGGAGATACTGCTCGACGAGTAGCGAGTTTAATCCAAGTAGCGGGCCGGGCTGATTACCTAAGCCCGGGGCGCACGTTTTTAGGGTGGGCGGAAGGCCGAGCCGCAGAGGTGAGCATCGCGGGTGCGATGCAGGGTGCCTCCCGGCACACGGATAGATTTGTCATCAGTCAGATTACTTAATCTTTAAAGCGTTGAAGACGCTTGTAATTCCCGCATATGAAAACTCTAACGAGGCGCAAGCCTCGTGCAAATGCCGCTTCGGGCTTCTGCCGGAAATAGGTCTCGTGAGGGAGATCACCCTCAGTTATCGTGTAACGAGGGAAGCTCCCGGAAGAGACCCCGGCAGAAGACGCGGCTAGACCTTTTGCCTACTTTTAGGGCGATGATAACATT
>JAVBKU010000004.1:0-431138 GCA_031553875.1 Rikenellaceae bacterium
GCCCTCACTGCTCGAAATGTTGTCATTGCCCCAAAAGTAGGCAAAAGGTCTAGCCGCGTCTTCTGCCGGGGTCTCTTCCGGGAGCTTCCCTCGTTACACGATAACTGAGGGTGATCTCCCTCACGAGACCTATTTCCGGCAGAAGCCCGAAGCGGCGTTCGCACGAGGCTTGCGCCTCGTTAGTGTTTTCAGATGCGAGGATTGCAGTCCGCAGGGTGCTTAATAAATTTACAAAATTACTTACACTCTCCCTCTTCCTCCCCATACCACGATGCGTAGGTCATGTAGTCGTGGGCGATGCGCTCGATGATCTCCTCGCGCTGTTCGGGGGTCACCTCCTTGACTCTCTTGGCCGGTACGCCAGCGTAGACACCATTAGGCTCCAGTACGGCATTGGACAATACCAGTGAGTTGGCCGCCACGATACATCCCGTGCCTACCACGGCGTTGTCGAGGATCGTGGCGCCCATGCCGATAAGACATTTGTCTTCGATAGTGGCCCCGTGGATGGTGGCGTTGTGGCCTATGGATACGTCGCTGCCGATGCGGGTGACGGATTTCTTGTAGAGGGTGTGGATCACGGTGCCGTCCTGTATGTTGACGCGGTCGCCTACGGTGATGGTGTTAACGTCGCCGCGAAGCACGGCCCCATACCAAATACTGCAATCTTTGCCGATGGTCACGTCGCCGATAAGTACGGCCGTCTCGGCCAGGAATGTTCCCTTGCCCACAGAGGGTGTGTGTCCCAGAAGTTTCTTGATTATCGCCATAGTGATTATTTATTTTTCTCTTTGCGTTTAGCCTCCTGCCAGTAGCCTTCCATCTGGTCGAGAGTCATCTCTTTGAGCTGGAGGCCCTGTTCTTCGGCGCGGTGTTCTATATGATTGAAGCGCGATATGAATTTCTTGTTGCACCTGTCGAGCGCGGCTTCGGGGTCGATGCCGTAGAGGCGTGCGGCGTTTATGAGGGCGAATAGCAGGTCGCCAAATTCGTCCTCCATCTTGTCGGTGTCGAGCGCAGATATCTCGTCGCGCAGTTCACGAGCTTCTTCGTAGACCTTGCTCCACACGTCCTCTTTCTTGGCCCAATCAAAGCCTGCCGATGCGGCTTTTTGGCTTATACGATAGGCCTTAACCAAGGCCGGCAGGCCACGTGGCACGCCGCTAAGTACACCCTTGGGGCGGTCTTTCTCCTTGAGCTTGAGCTGCTCCCAGTTGCGCGATACGGCGTCGGGGGTGGAGGCATCGACAGTGCCGAATACATGGGGGTGGCGGTATATCAGTTTGTCGCACAGGTTGTTGGCGATATCGGCTATGTCGAATGCGCCTTCTTCCTCGCCAAGCTTGGCATAGAATACCACGTGGAGCAGCAGGTCGCCCAGTTCTTTCATTATGTTGGGGCGGTCGCCGTCCTCGATGGCGTCCATCAGTTCATAGGTCTCCTCAATGGTGTTGTTGCGCAGCGAATCGAAGGTCTGTTCCCTATCCCAGGGGCACTTTTCGCGCAGTTCGTCCATCACGTAAAGCACCCTTTCCAGCGCTTCTGTTTTTTTGTTCATAGTACGCACTCTTTTTGCGATTACAAATGTACAATATTCAAACTATAATGGTTACATTTGCGAAAATAATAACACAAAACAGCGTATGTGTGGAATTGTAGGCTATGTAGGTTACAGGGAAGCTTATCCCATTCTTGTCAAAGGTCTTAAGCGCCTGGAATACAGGGGGTACGACAGTGCAGGCGTGGCCATGATAAGCGATGACCACCAGCTCAATGTCTATAAGACCAGGGGTAAGGTGGCGGACCTCGAATACTACGCCCAGCAGAAGGACGTGAGCGGCACCATCGGTATCGCCCATACCCGTTGGGCCACGCACGGCGAACCCAACGACGTCAACGCCCATCCCCACTACTCGCAGTCGGAGAACCTGGCCCTCATCCACAACGGTATTATCGAGAACTACTCGGTGCTGAAAGAGGCGCTCATCTCCCACGGCTATACCTTCAAAAGCAATACCGATACCGAGGTGCTGATACAGCTCATCGAGTATATCAAGGTCAATAATAATGACTGCGACCTCTGCACCGCTGTGCAGATGGCCCTGCAGGAGGTGGTCGGCGCATACGCCATCGCCGTGATAGAGAAGAACAACCCCGACCTTATCATCGCTGCACGCAAGAGCAGCCCACTGGTGGTGGGTATCGGCGAGGGCGAGATGTTCCTCGCCTCGGATGCTACACCTATCATCGAGTATACCGATAAGGTGGTCTATCTCAATGACGAGGAGGTGGCCGTGATACGCAGGGACAAGGAACTTAAGATCCTGACCTTCGAAAATGTGGAAAAACCGGCCGACGTGAAAAAGCTCGAAATGAGTATCAACGAGCTCGAGAAGGGAGGCTACCCCCACTTCATGATAAAGGAGATCAACGAACAGCCCCGCACCATAGTCGACTGTATCCGAGGGCGTATCAATATAGAGGGTACGAACGTCGTTATGTCGGGAGTCATCGACAATAAAGATAAGTTTCTGAAAGCCAAGCGCATAATAATCGTGGCGTGCGGTACGTCGTGGCATGCGGCCCTGATCGGCGAACACCTCTTGGAGGATATGTGCCGTATACCGGTAGAGGTGGAGTACGCTTCGGAGTTCCGCTACCGCAATCCTGTCATATACGAGGATGATATAGTAATAGCCATATCCCAGTCGGGTGAAACCGCCGACACGCTTGCTGCCATCGAGCTCGCCAAGAGCCGTGGAGCATTCATCTACGGGGTTTGTAATGTGGTGGGATCATCAATCTCAAGGGCGACCGATTCGGGGTCGTACATACACGTAGGGCCGGAGATCGGGGTGGCTTCGACCAAAGCCTTCACAGGTCAGGTTACTGTGCTGACCATGCTTGCGCTATGCATAGCCAAGCTCCGCAACACCATCGAACAGTCCGATTATGAGCACCTTATCAAGGAACTTCAGGGCATCCCGGCCAAGATAACTGAGGTGTTGGATCATACTGAAAATATTCAGGACCTGTCCAAGATATTCACCTATGCCCATAACTTCATCTACCTCGGCCGCGGTTACAACTATCCTGCGGCGTTGGAGGGAGCGTTGAAGCTCAAGGAAATTTCATATATCCATGCCGAGGGCTATCCCGCCGCTGAGATGAAGCACGGTCCCATCGCCCTTATCGACGCTGAAATGCCTGTGGTGGCCATAGCTACTACCGACAGCATCTACGAGAAGACCATCAGCAACATAATGGAGATCAAGGCCCGCAAGGGACGCGTTATAGCCCTTGTCACAAAGGGTGACAGTGTGGTTAAGGATATCGCCGATTATTGCATCGAGGTGCCGCCTGTGGACGAACGCCTGGCTCCGCTTATCGCTTCTATACCTTTGCAGATGCTGGCCTACTACATAGCCGTCAACAAGGGCCGCGACGTTGACCAACCCCGTAACCTCGCCAAGAGCGTGACGGTAGAGTAGGAAAGGTCTTTGCGGAATAAACAATGGGGCCGATGCAACATGCATCGGCCCCATCGTTTTATGGCCCTAATAGGTTACTTCCTCTTATACACCAAAAACGCGAACGGATGTTCGAACTCCTCGCCGCGGTCGAAACGCTCTTCGTGTTCGAGCGTCCACTCTGATTTGTCGACAACAGGGAAGAATGTGTCGCCCGTGTAATCGGCGTCGACTTCGGTGATATACAATTTATCGCACAGGGGCAGCATCTGCGCATAAATCTCGCCGCCGCCTATCACGAAAGCCTCTTCCTGTGCGCCCACCTTTGCCGCAGCTTCCTCGACAGAGCCTACCACCACGCACCCCGGAGCGGAGTAACCCTTGTCGCGTGTGATGATGATATTCGTCCTGTTAGGCAGGGGACGGCCTATCGACTCGAAAGTCTTGCGTCCCATGATCACGGGGTGTCCGGTGGTCACGCGACGGAAGTATTTCATATCTTCGCCGATGTGCCACAGCAGTTTGTTGTGGCATCCTATCACGCCCCCGCGGGCTATGGCTACTATGATCGAAAGCATCTTACAGGAGGGTTTATACCGCTATGGGAGCCTTTATGGCGGGGTAGGGATCGTAACCTTCGAGCGTGAAATCCTCATATTCGAAGTCGAACACCGACTTTACATCGGGGTTGAGCTTCATCACCGGCAGGGCGCGCGGAGTGCGCGAAAGCTGCTCGTCGACCTGCTCCATATGGTTGGAGTATATATGAGCATCGCCGAGGGTATGTACGAAATCGCCCACCTTGAGTCCTGTCACCTGAGCGATCATCATCGTCAGCAGGGCATATGAGGCGATATTGAACGGTACGCCCAGGAATACGTCGGCGCTGCGCTGATAGAGCTGGCATGAGAGCTTGCCGTCGGCCACATAGAACTGGAACAGGGCGTGGCACGGGGGTAAGGCCATATTTTCGATGTCACCCACGTTCCACGCGCTCACGATATGGCGGCGGGAGTCAGGGTTATTCTTTATAGACTCTATGAGGTTGGTTATTTGATCTACCACGCGCCCGTCGGCCGTGTGCCAACTGCGCCACTGGTAGCCGTAGACATGGCCGAGGTCGCCGTTGGCGTCGGCCCACTCGTCCCATATGGTCACCTTATTATCGTTGAGGTATTTTATGTTGGTGTCGCCCTTGAGGAACCACAGCAGTTCATAGATTATCGAGCGCAGGTGTAGCTTCTTGGTAGTGAGGCAGGGGAAGCCCTTGCTGAGGTCGAAACGCATCTGGTAGCCGAACACGCTCTGCGTACCGGTGCCGGTACGGTCGCTCTTGAAGGCGCCCTCGGATTTGATATGACGCAGTAGGTCTAAATATTGTTGCATGTGGTAGTGAATAATATTTAATAATTTTTCAGCGTGAAACCATTTTCGTCGAGTACACCGTAGGCCGGCTCCTTGATCCACTCGCCAAGGAAGGCAAGTTGGGTGTGCGGGCCGATCTCAAGGGTTATGGGTACATGTATATGCCCGAAAATAAGTAGGTCGATATCGGGATGGGAGGCCAGGTAGTCGCGGGCGAAACCCAGCAACGGCTCATTCTCGCCCCTGAAATGGTGCCCTGCCTCGCCGGCCTTGCGGCTCGAGCCCGACCACCACTCTCCGAACCTGATAGCCAGGTCGGGGTGGAGCAGGGCCGAAAAGACGCTTTTAATACACTTCGATCTGAACACCCAATTCATAAACCGTGTCACGGCGGGCCTCTTGCCGAGGTTGTCGCCGTGAGCTATATAGACTTTTTTACCGGCAAGTTCCGTTACGAGGCTTCCGCGGTGTACGGTCATTCCGCACTCGTGTTGCAGGTAGTCGCCGGTCCACATGTCGTGGTTGCCGATGAAGAAATGTATCTGTATCCCCCTGTCGCTCAGTTCCGCCAGCTTGCCCAACGTCCTCACCGAGCCCTTCGGAGCCACCTTGCCGTACTCGAACCAGAAGTCGAAGATGTCGCCTACAAGGAATATGGCCTTCGCATCGCCGGCCACCTCGTCGAGCCACCTCACGAACCGAGCCTCGCGCGCGGCGTTCTCATCCTTGGGGCCGTGGCCCAGGTGTACGTCTGAAGCGAAATAGTACATCGTTAATTATTAAGTAATTGGGCGAGTTTACGATCGAGGTTGTCGCCGTAGAGGTTCTTCCCGATGATCGTCCCGTCGCGGCTTATAAGGAAGTTGGACGGTACGGCACTTATGTTATATGCGGCGGCGGCTTTGGACTGCGCGCCCTTGAGGTCGCTCACATTGATCCACGGCACCTTCTGTTCCTGCACGGCCAGCACCCATTCGGGTTTGGAGTTCTCCAGCGATACCTGGAATACTTCGAAGCCGAGGACAGAATAGGTATTATACGTCTCCTTCAATTCGGCGTTGAGCATCTTAAACCGGGGCTCTTTAGAGGTGGTGAAGTCGACCAACACTACTTTATCCCTGAGTCCGGACAGGGTGTGGCGTTTACCGTATATGTCGTTCATGGAGATGTCGGGGAATCCGGCGGCGGTCGCTCCCTCCTTATCCTGTATCATCTGGCTTACGGCCGCAATATTCTCGGCCTGCTCCACCTCCTTTACGAGTAGCTGGACGTGGGGCGACGAGGCGTAATAGTTTGAAAGGCTATCGGCTACGAGGCGGTAGTATATAAGATCGTTAGAGCCGTCGAAGAGGGTGTTATCGTTGGGAAGCCTCTGGTAGAGGGCGTAGATGGCGGCCATGGAAGTGGCATTGCTCACGATGAACTTCACGTGCTCGCGCTTGAAGGCGTAGTACTCTTTGGTGTATTCCGAAGTCAGCTCTTTCTTGCGGGAGGATTCATCGGCGCGGGTGAACAGGTTGGATATCGAATCGAGACGGAATACGCTGCGCGAATAGGTGCGGTTGAAATCCATCAACAATTCCGATCCTTCGGAGCCGGTGACGGTGTAGTTGCGGGCCAGGTTGCACATCGACTTCACATTTATTCTCTCGCCAGCCGATACCAGCAGGGGTATGCGGCTGTTCTTGCACAGTATGGCGAAGAAAGCGGGATTGCCCTTATCGACCTTGACCTTAAACTTGAAACAGCCTTTTTTGTCCGTACGTACCGAATCGACCACCTGCTTACTTTGGGTTGTCGTACGTTCCAGATACACAGCGCAATCGTTGTTGCCGGTAAAGGTGCCGGAGATGACGGCCCTGTTGCTCTTGCACGAACACAATACGGCGACAGAGAGGGTGAGGACCGCTAAAAACCTGAACATAGGATCTAATTTTGTTAGATTATACAAAGATAAAATTTTTTCCCGAACAAAGCCCCGCCCGCCTGTAATTTTGCCTCCTGCTGTGGATATATTTTACTCTCGGGAGGCGGGTTGTCTCAGTATCGCTACGCCACGTGTATGTAGAACGAACATATATGCGCAGATGTTATATGCGGGGAGTGTTTTAGCCGGATGGGCTATATAAATGCCGATATTGAATAGGGATGGTTATCCGAGGCTGCTGAATTACTCAGTCCGTAGCCAGCGGAGGTGTGAAATAAGCCGTCAGGCATTTCAGCCCGCAGCCTGGGGTGGCTGCGGGCTGACGGCCTTGCAAAGCAAGGCCGAGGAATAAACATAAGAATGATTTTGAGGAACTCATCTAAATAAAAAGCCGCCGCCAACATCGTTGGCGGCGGCCTGTATTCAAGCGCTACACGCGGCACACGTTACGCCGAGGCGCACTTCGCCAGATCGGTCGACATCTTCTTGTCGATCTCGATGCCATAGTCGCTCAGCACGTTCATATAGTTGATAAAGGCGTCGTAGGGCGAGTCGTAGGGATTGAAGTAGCTATGTACGTCGCCATCGGAGAACCACTTGGTGGCCATATAGTAGAAGTGGTCCGAACACTGGAGGAAACGCCATACGTTGTAGATGTCGTCGTCTTCGCAAGAGAGTACCTTGTCCCTTAAGGCGTAGAGCGAGTTGAAGGCCTCGTTCTGCAGTTCGTTGCCCAGCCATGCGGTGACGTCGCGTTCCTCATCGGCCCACGATATGGCGTGGGGTACATGGAGTACAGATACGGGAGCCAGCTCTTTGGCAACCTCCTGCGGCGTGGCGAACTTCAGGTTACCGGATTTGAGCATCTCACCCGGCAGGTGCTTCATGAACTCGAAAATGCCCGTATCGGCCCACTGGTGCTCGCCGAAGGTCTCGTAGTCCATAAACAGGTTGATAACCTCGCCCGGCATCTCGTCATTGTTCATCCATCCCACGAACTTGTCCACCGTGAGCGGCCACTCCGACCATCCCCTGTTGGAGAAGCGGAAGGCGATATCGTCACTGAGCTTATAGTTGCGAAGCAGGAGCTTGAGATGAGGATTAAGCGGGTTGGCATAGACGTAGTTGGGGCTCTTCCATCCCAGGATGTGCTTCGCGCCCTCGGCCAACATACATGTGAAACCCATGTCGGCCACGGTTTCGCCGATGGTGTCGGAATAAATAAGCTCCGTATTGCGGAACGTCTTTGGCTCCTGGCCGAACTCCGCCTTGATCATCTTCGCATGGCGTACCACCTGCTCGCGGAACTCCTGCTCGTTGATCAGAGAAGAGAGCGAGTGGGAATAGGTTTCGCACAGGAACTCGACACAGCCCGTATCAGCCAGTTTCTTGAAGCTTTCGATCACCTCGGGCGTGTAGGCTTTGAATTGCTCCATGGCCATGCCCGATATCGAGAACGACACTTTGAATTTACCGCCACCTGTCTTGATCTGCTCCAAAAGCAACCTGTTCATCGGCAGGTAGCACTTGTCGGCTATCTTCTGCAGTATGGAACGGTTGGCATACGTGTCGAGATAATGATGGTCCTTGCCCATATTGAAGAAGCGGTACTTCTTCAGCCTCATAGGCTGATGTACCTGGAAGTAAAGGCATACAGTTTTCATATCTCTTATATTTTTATGTTATGATAACAATCTCTATTTAACAACAGACCTGTATACCTCTGCGACCTGGGCCGCGGCCTTGTCCCACTTTAGGCGGGTGACTTCGGCCAGGCCCTTTGTGGCCGATACATTGGCCAGCGAGGGGTATTTTATTAATCCGTATATGGCGTCGGCCATAGCATCCACATCCCAATAGTCGACCTTGATGGCATAGTCCAACACCTCGGCCACGCCCGACTGCTTGGATATTATCACTGGCACGTTCGACTTCATGGCCTCCAGGGGCGATATGCCGAACGGCTCCGACACCGAAGGCATCACGTACACGTCGCTCATGGCGAACATCTTCTTCACCTCCTCGCCCTTGAGGAATCCAGTGAAGTGGAACCTGTCGGCGATACCTAACTTGGCCACCCGGCGTATCACATGGTTGAGCATGTCGCCACTGCCGGCCATCACGAACCTTACGTTGGGCAGCCTCTTTAGTACCTTTGCGGCGGCTTCGACGAAGTAGTCGGGCCCCTTCTGGTAGGTGATCCTGCCGAGGAAAGTGACCACTTTGTCCTCCACTCCGCGGTCGGCTTCCTGCTCCTGCTCGGAGGCGAACTGTACGGCGTTGTGCACGGCCACCACCCTGTCGGCGGGTATGCCGTATTTGTCTATCACGATCTTGCGCGTGAGGTTGCTCACCGCTATAACCTTATCAGCAGACATCATGCCATTTCGCTCCATATTGTACACCTCCTGGTTGATGTTCTCGCCACTGCGGTCGAATTCCGTGGCATGCATGTGTACCACCAGCGGCTTGCCCGACACCCTCTTGGCGGCTATGCCGGCGTAGTAGGTGAGCCAGTCGTGGGCGTGGATCACATCGAACTGACCTTCGAGTTCCTTGGCTACTTGTGCGGCCACCATGGCGTAGCGCGCCACCTCTTCCATGAGATTGGCGCCGTACTTGCCCGAGAATGTGTAGCGCTCCTTCCAGATGTCGTCGCGCACGATGCTCCCGGTCTTGCGGTACTCCTCGCTGTAGCTCTCGAACTCTTCGGGGGAGATATAGGGCACCATATTCGAGTTTATGTGTATGAACGACAGTTTCTCCCACACGTCGCTATGCGTGGAACCGCCATAGACGGCCTCCACGTCGCTCGCGTTTACGATCCTTACGAAGCTCGTGTCCTCGTCGCCCGAAGCCTTCGGCATTACGAATATCACCTCGACATCGTTCTTCGCAAGGCCCTGGGTCAGACCATAGCACGCTGTACCGAGACCCCCTGCTATATGGGGGGGGAACTCCCATCCAAACATTAAAACTCTCATATTGTCGCCTTTAAAGTAGGTTTACTCCTGTTGTTGCTTTACAACGTTGTATCCATTACTCACTTCGGTTCTCTCTGCTTGTATTTGTCTTCCGGAAGCCGCGTCCAGCTTTGGTTTGTGCTATCCGGGAAGGGTATGCAATCACGATACCGAATTTCTCCCTTTTGTCAGGTATTCTTATATTTTTCGACCATTTGGTGTATACTTAGGACCGCTCCTACACTCCATGCCTGGGATATGGCCCCTTTGGGATTGAACGGAGGGTTGCCGTCGTATATCTCGGCAATTGAACCTATGCCGTACGCGTCTATGGTCTGCGAGAATCCTTCCAGCAGTTCCTCGGCTTCGGGAACATACCCGGCGCCCTGTATGTCGAAGTTGGCCTTGACAAAGTGTTCCAACAGCCACGGCCACACCGTACCCTGGTGGTAGGCCATGTCGCGCTGGGGCTGGGTGCCCTCGTATACGCCCTTGTAGAGGGGATTGCTGGGGGAGAGCGTCCTCAAGCCGCGCGGGGTGAGCAGGTGCTTGCTCACTACGTTGATAACCCTTATCTTCTGGCTGTCGCTGAGCATGGAGTAGCGCAGCGAGCATGCTATGATCTGGTTGGGGCGGATAAAGTCATTCACCTCGTCGCCGTTAACATAGTCGGCCAGGTAACCTTCTTTCTCCAGCCAGAAGCGCTCCATGAAACTCGATTTCACCAGGTCGGGCATCTGGCCCCACTCCTTGATGAATTTGTCGTCGTGGAACTCCTTGGCGAGTTCGAGCATGTAACATATAGCGTTATGCCACAGGGCATTGATCTCCACCTGGTATCCGTCGCGGCCGGTCACGGGCTTACCGTCGACCACTGCGTCCATCCATGTCATGGCGTGCGTGGGGTTGGAGGCCCATATCAGGCCGTTCTCGTCCATGCGTATGTAAGGGCCGATACCCCTGCGGTATGCCTCGAGTACGTCCTTCATATTGGAGCCGTAGCGCTTCCATATCTCCTCGCGGCCTACGTTCTCCTCGAGCCTTTGGAGCGTCCAGAAGAACCACATCGGCGCATCGACGGAGTTGTATGCCGTTCCCATGTTGGGGACGAGGCCGTCCTGCATCTCGCGGGTCATGGTGTTGATCACGTCGTAGCATGAATCCACGTCGCCCCTTGTGAGCGTGATCCCCGGGAGCGATATGAACGTGTCGCGTCCCCAGCGTCCGAACCACGGATAACCGGCCACTACCTCTGTCTTGTCGCCGCGGCGCACGATGAATTGCCGTGCGGAGTGCTTGAGGCAGGAGAGGAAGTCGGTCTTGTCCGAGCGGCGGGAGAGTTCCTCCTCGAACATCTCGTCGAGTTTTGCGGGGTCTACTTCAATGAGCGAGGCGGAAAATATCACGCTGCGCTCTTTGGTTATTTCGGTCTCGAAGACGCCGGTGGTGAGCAGATCTTCATGGTAGGGATAGCCCCTGCGGTTCTCCTCGGCATATTCGAAGTTATTGTACCAGTCGGGTGCGGATAGGAATTCTGCTCCAACATTAGTCTGCATATATAGATTGGGCATCTCTGCGTAGGGTTTGTTACGCACCCCGCCGGGTATGGCTTCGCTCCTCGCATCCGCGAACATATTGGCGCTGCTAAGGGCGTGCCTGTTACGATAGGCCAGGAACGGGCGCAGGCGCAGCTTGGTGGGCGACTTGACCTCTAGCAGCGTATACCTTATAAGTAACTGCGCACGCGAATGTATCCACAGCATCTCCTTACGCAGGAGCACGCCGCCCACACGGTATGTGATCGTGGGAGTGGGGGTGTAGTCGAAGTCGACTATATACTTATGCCCGCGGGGCTCATAGATGCCCGGAAAGCGGTGTATGGCCAGATTGAACGACTGGTCGTGCTGTATCACTGTCTCATCGAGCGAAGAGAGCAATACGTAACTGTTCTCCTCGTCGCCGTCGATGGGGCACACCATAAGGCCGTGGTACTTGCGTGTGTTGCAACATACGATGGTGGTACACATGTATCCGCCAGCGCGGTCGGTACTCAGCATCTCCCTCTGGAGCGAATACTCCAGGTTGCATAATTCATTCTTGTCAAAACGTAAACCTGACATATGTTTGATTTTAAGGTTTCCTCTTTTGGGTTATTGATTTCTCAGCCTCTTTCTATAAGAAACTTTCTTTTTAATTCTTACCTCCCTGTTTGGGAGGACTTTATTGTTATAAATATAAAATAAATTTTTCAGAAAAACAATGCCTCAGGGCTTTACAGCGGTTAATTTTTCATTAAATCAGCGTTTTTTTCTGAGTTTTTCGCTTTTTTAGCCCATGACAGGGTCTAATGGGCTGTTTTTCCGTGTGGTACGTGTGATTTTCAGACCTTATTTTTCGTGACAGCGCCATCTGCTGCGCCCGGTTTTTCTACACCTCTGTTAAAAGATAATGGAGTGCGGCCGTACGCCGCACTCCACCGTAACTATCTTAGAATAAGCCGCCCCGGCCTTACGCCCACTTCACAAGGGCGAAGTCCATCCTGTGGGGGAGCTTGGGGTTCTTGGGGAATATCCTAAGCGTAACGTCGAACGACCCGGTGATCTTGGGCGTGGCCGCTATCGAGTAGTGTGCCAGCGAGCCCTCCTGCTTCACCATGTTAAGCTCGTTCTTGGAGGTGATCTTCACGTTGCCCTGGTCGATCTGATTGGCTATGATAAGCTCCACACCGATATCCTCGGCCTTCAGACCGTCGATGTTCACCACAACCTCTATATTATATTGGTTACCCATGAATATCGACTCCTTGTTGAGACTGAAGTTCTTTATGTCGACGATAGAGACGTTGTCCCATGCGTTGCTCACCTTGCGCTTCCAGGCCGCTATCTCGCGGGCCATGGTAAAGTCGCTGGCGATCACCTGGCGGTTGCGCTCGTAGAGCTTGCGGTAGAACTTATCCTGGTAGTCGCGCAGCATGCGGTTTGTGGTGAAGTTGCTGGCCACGTCGGCGATACACTTCTTGATGGTCTCCACCCAGCTGTGGGGGATGTTGTTCTCGTCGCGCTCGTAGTAGCGGCATACGATATCCTCCTCGATGGTGTTGTAGATCATCTCGGCGTCCATCTCGTTCTGGAAGCCTGGGTCCTCGAAGGTGTTCTCCAATGGGAGCATCCATCCGGCGCCTTCCTTGTAGCCTTCGACCCACCAACCGTCCAGCACGCTGAAGTGCATTACGCCGTTCATCACGGCCTTTTCGCCGCTGGTTCCCGACGCTTCGAGCGGACGGGTGGGGGTGTTGAGCCAAATATCCACGCCCTGCACCATGCGCCTTGCGAGCTCCATGTCGTAGTTCTGCAGGAAGATGATCTTACCCACGAACTGAGGCATCGCTGCCACCTCCACGATACGCTTGATAAGGTCCTGCCCCGGCTTGTCGTTGGGGTGGGCCTTACCGGCGAAGATGAACTGCACCGGGCGGTTGGGGTTATTCACGATGCGCGACAGACGGTCGAGGTTGGTGAACAGCAGGTGGGCTCGTTTGTATGTGGCGAACCTGCGTGCGAAGCCGATGGTCAGGATGTCGGGTTTGAGCGACTCCTTTATCTGTATCATCTGCCTCGGAGAGTCGAACCTGAACTGGGCGGGGTCTCCCACGCGTGTCTTCACATGGTCGATAAGCTTCTTCTTGAGTATCAGGCGCTCGCTCCACAGGTCCTTGTCGTCGACCTGGTGTATCTTCTGCCATGCCTCTATATCGTATTCGGGAGGAGTTACACCCTCGGGGAAAACTCTCCCGTAAAGCCTGCGCATGTTGGCCGCCGTCCATGTGGGCAGGTGTACCCCGTTGGTAACGTAACCTATGTGGAGTTCGTCCTTGAAATATCCAGGCCACATGGCTCCAAGTATCTCCTTGCTCACCTCGCCGTGGAGCCAGCTCACGCCGTTCACCTCCTGCGACAGGTTGCAGGCGAGGAAGCTCATCGAGAACTTCTCGTTAGAGTCGTTGGGGTTGGTCTTACCCAGGTTGATGAACTGTTCCCACGTGATGTCGAGACGGTCGGGGTAGTGCGACATATACTGCCTTATCATCGATTCGGGGAAGGCGTCGTGACCCGCAGGCACCGGCGTATGCGTGGTGAACAGCGACGACGAACGCACCACTTCCAGCGCTTCGCTGAAGGTGAGCTTCTTGGATTCGATAAGGTTGCGGCAGCGTTCTATGCCCACGAAGGCGGCGTGGCCCTCGTTGCAGTGGTATACGTCCTGCTTGATGCCCAGTTCCTTGAGCGTGCGGATGCCGCACAGGCCCAGCAGGAGCTCCTGCTTGAGTCGGTTCTCCCAGTCGCCGCCGTAGAGGTGGTAGGTGATTGTGCGGTCCTCGGCTAGGTTGAGTTCGTGGTCGGTGTCTAACAGGTAGAGCTCGGTGCGACCCACGTCACAACGCCATATGCGGGCGGTAACGGTACGCCCCGGCAGGGCCAGGATCACCGAGCGCCAGTTGCCCTCCTCGTCACGTACGGGCGAAATGGGCAGCTTGAAGAAATTCTGCGGCTCATATGTCGCCTCCTGCGCTCCCGAAGCCGAGAGCTTCTGGGTGAAGTAACCGTAGCGGTAGAGCAGACCCACGGCTATCATGGGCACATTCTTGTCGCTGGCCTCCTTTATATAGTCTCCAGCGAGGATACCGAGACCGCCGGAATATATCTTGAGCGACGAGTGCAGACCGTACTCCATACTGAAATAGGCTATCTTCGGCCCCTTGGCATTGGCTTTCTCGGCCATGTAATCGTTGAACTTGGCGTACACGGCGTCCATCATCTGGAGGAACGTGGCGTCCTGCTCCAGTTCCAGCACACGGTGGTAGGTTAGTTTGTCGAGGAAGGTTATGGGATTCTTCTCACATTTTACCCACAGCTCCCTGTCGATATATTCGAACAGCGAGTAAGCCTCCATATTCCACGACCACCACAGGTTCTTTGACAGCTGTTCCAGCGGGTGTAGCCTTTCGGGCATGGTACGCTCTACCATGATACGCGTCCATGTGGGACGGTTGGTGGTGAGCTGCTGGCGCACAAAGTTTACCTGCTCGTGGTGTCCGCCGCCGCTCTCGTAAATGGTGCGATTGCTGCGGGCAACCATATTGTCTATGGCTATGGAGTAAGCCTCACGGTAATAGTCGAAGAGATTTTCCCACAAGGCCGTCTTGGAGATATCCTTGGCCGATGTGCGACGGTGTCCGTACTCGGTCTTGGTCATGCCGGAATAGGCGAGGATAGAGTCGGAAATATGTTTCACCACCTCGTCGTCGTTGGTGTCGGTGCGGGTTATCACCTCCACGCCCGAGTGCTTAGACTTATAGTTGGCCACCCAAAGGCCGAATCCGGCCAGGGAGGTGGTTATGGTGGGCACCGAGAAGGCCACGCTCTCGAGCGGGGTATAACCCCACGGCTCGTAGTAAGAGGCGAATACGGTGATATCCATACCCGCCAACAGTTCGTAGTAGGGCTTGTTGAATATGCCGTCGTTGCCGTTGAGGTACGAGGGCACGAACATGAGCTGCACGGGGCTGTTGGGGTCCTGCAGACGCGATCCTTTTATCTTGTTTATCACGGGGTCCCACTCGGGAGCCGAGAGGTAGTGCGTGATATTGCGGATAACGGTGTGGTCGGGCTGGGCGTTGGGATCGGCGAGCATGGCCTGCAGGTCCTTGCGGGGGCCTACGTTACCTGCGGGCACGGTGATATATGCCAGCACCTTACGCTTGAAGTTAGTCTCCTTGGATAGGGCGATAAGAGAATCTATGAATACGTCGAGGCCCTTGTTCTTGAATTCGTAACGGCCGCTGGTGCCTACGATCAGAGGTTCCTGCTCGTACTTGATGCCGAGACATTTTTCGGCTACTTCGATCATTGCCTTCTTGGCCTCGGCCCTCTTGATGTCGAACTCTTCGTTCTTCCACACGAAGTCGTCCTCGAAACCATTAGGAGTCACGATGCTGACCTCGTGACCCAACAGATATTTACATTCGTTGGCCGTGAGATCGCTCACCGTGGCGAAGCAGTCGTAATAGTTTGCCGCGGTCTTTTCGAGCGAATGTTTAGCCAGCACATTGAACTGACGGGCCATATCGTCGGCATTGATACGCTTCAACTCGCTGTAGAGGGGCAGGCCGTTACCGGCGATGGAGCGGCCCATAACGGTGGCGTGGGTGGTGAACACGTTGGCGATGTAGGGCGACACCTTGCGCAGGTATAAGCCGCCGCTGGAGGTCATCCATTCGTGGAAGTGTGCCACGGCGCGATCCGACACCGAGCCGAACATTTCCATATAGCTTTCGATGACCTTACCTGCCATGTAGCCGAAAATCACGGGCTCGACATAGTCCCACTGACCGCTGATCGAGTCGACGCGGTATGTTTCCCAGAGGAATTTAAGTATTTCGTCCTTGCGGCCTATGGCGCTGCTGAAATCCACCAGTATGGCCATGGGGTTGCCTTTAACCTTCCAGCGGCCTATGCGTACACGTATGCCGTCGTCGTAGAGCGATTGTTTCCAGTTTTTCAGGAGGTTGAGGTCTTCGGCGAATTCAGGACTTTCCTGGTCACGGTGCACGTCGGGGCCGATGACTATATAGTTGTCTTCGAGTTCTTTTGTAATGGTCAGGGCCTTGGTGGCCAGCACCGTGTGTATACCGCCAACTTTGTTACATACCTCCCAGCTCACTTCGAATAAGTGCGTGGGGGTCATTTTGGTCTTGTTCTGTTCTTCCATTTGTAATTATATGCGTGTTTTGATTGTACTCTTTCGATGGGATAAAATCCCTGCTGGGGCAAAGGTACGCATTATTTATATAAATAGCGCGGCCCGCCGTGGCTCCTGTCGAGGCGACTTATAATCAATTTATCAACACTTTAAGGGTGGTGGAGAGGCTTCGTGTGTGGGCTATTTCGACCGTAACCCTTATGGCCGTTGGGTTTCACAGGAGCGGTCGTAAGGGTGGCTTAAAATAGTATCGCCGACCGAATGTGAGTAAAGAATGTGCGTATAATTGCGCCCGGGAGTTATACCGCGAACAGGTCCGAGATTATGCCGTCGGAGATAATGAACAGGTGGGCGGGGATGCGGTACACCGGGCCGTCCTTTTCCATTACGCCGCGGGCGACGAATTTCTCAGCCCCGGCGGTGAAATACCCGGCCATGTCCTGTCCGAAATGTTCGGCTATTACGCGTGTGTCGGCGCCGCCGGCCGTACGCAGGGATGTCATTACGTATTCGTTGTAACGGTCTTTGGCGTCGAGATGCTCGACCGTGTAGCAATTACCCGATTCCACACCCCGCAGGTAGGCGGCGTTATCGCTCACGTTCCATCCCCGCGACTTCCCGTCGAACGAATGGGCCGAGGGGCCGAGGCCGAGGTAGGGCGTGCCGTTCCAATAGCTACTGTTGTGGCGGCTTTCATGCTCGGGCAGGGCGAAGTTGGATATTTCGTAGTGGGTGAATCCCGCCTCCGTAAGCCTGTCGTGTACGAGGTCGTAGTGGGCGCGGCTCTCCTGTTCACCGATGGGGGAGAGCAGGCCTTTTCCTGCTCGCCGCCCGAACACGCTCCCCGGCTCTATGGTAAGGTGGTAGGCTGAGATATGCTGTATGCCGAGATATAGCAGGGTGTCGAGGTTGTACGACAGTTCATCCATGCTCATAACGGGCAGGCCGTAGATTATGTCGACGGAAATATTGTCAAACCCCGCTTCCTGCGCCTCGCGCACGGCGGTTACGGCCCTTGCCGCGTCGTGACGGCGGTTCATCCAGCGCAGGTGGGTGTCGATAAATGACTGCACGCCGATGCTCAGGCGGTTTACCCCGGCACGGCGCAACTCACACAGATATTCGGGCGAGAGGTCGTCGGGATTGGCCTCGAGGGTTATTTCCTCCACGCCGGAGATGTCGAACAGCTCCCCGGCACGGTTAATGATATGGGCTATATCCGCCACAGGGAGCAGAGAAGGCGTCCCTCCGCCGAAGTATATGGTATTTATGGCTGTTTTGCTACCCCCGGGAAGGAAACCGGCACGCAACTCCATCTCGCGGCTCAGAGCGCCGACCATCTCCCCGAGGTGCGCTAACGAGCGCGAGGAGTGGAAGTCGCAGTAGTGGCAGAACGACCTGCAGAAGGGTATATGTATGTATAGTCCTGCCAAGAGAAGCGTTTTTGGAATAATAATATGTTACGGTTTGCCGGGCAAGCCTCAGCCCGCAGCCACCCACGGCGAAGGGCTGACAACGCCTGGCGGCTTATTTCATCTACAGGCTGAAGCTGTAACAGAGAGAGAACAACTTGTCCCCCGGCCCGTCCGGGGACGAATGTATTAAAAATGTTGAACATTGACGGCCGAATTTGTGCACTTTAAGGCGAATAAATGGCCGCAAAAACATGAAATCCAGCCGCTAATGTGCTTATTGTCAGCTATTAATGCGCTGACAAATAATTTAGTAAAATAATACTGTTATTTTTGTAACAAGTTAAAATTATTCTTACATTTGCGGCGTCGCACGCTTGTGGAAACGGGCGCTGCGGGACCAACAAACCAGAAAAAAGAAGTATTAATCAAATAAATTTTGGAGTTATGTCAAAGATCGATTTAAGCAAGTATGGCATTACCGGGGTTAGCGAGATTGTCTACAACCCCTCCTATGACCAGTTGTACGACGAAGAAACGAATCCCGCCCTCAAGGGTTACGAAAGGGGTATCAAGACCGACACCGGCGCTATCAACGTGATGACCGGCGTTTACACCGGCCGTTCGCCCAAGGACAAGTTCTTCGTGATGGACGAAACCACCAAGAACACGATCTGGTGGACATCAGACGAATACAAGAACGACAACAAGCCCCTCTCCGAATCTTCATGGAAGGTGCTGAAGGATATCGCCACAAAGGAACTCTCTTCAAAGAAGCTCTTCGTGGTGGACGCTTTCTGCGGCGCCAACGAGAACACACGCCTCAAGATCCGCTTCATCATGGAAGTGGCCTGGCAGGCTCACTTCGTGAAGAACATGTTCATCCGCCCCACAGAGGCAGAATTAGCTAACTTCGGCGAGCCCGACTTCGTGGTGATGAACGCCTCAAAGGCTAAGGTCGAGAACTTCAAGGAACTTGGTCTGAACTCAGAAACAGCCGTTGTGTTCAACCTCACCGAAAAGATCCAGATCATCCTCAATACATGGTATGGCGGCGAAATGAAGAAGGGTATGTTCTCTTACATGAACTACCTCCTTCCCCTGAAGGGCATCGCCTCTATGCACTGCTCGGCCAACACCAACGCCAAGAAGGACGAAACAGCCATCTTCTTCGGTCTTTCAGGTACAGGTAAGACCACTCTGTCTACCGACCCCAAGAGGGAGCTTATCGGTGACGACGAGCACGGTTGGGATGACGACGGCGTGTTCAACTTCGAAGGCGGTTGCTACGCCAAGGTTATCGATCTCAGCAAGGAGAACGAGCCCGACATCTGGAACGCCATCCGCCGCGACGCCCTCCTCGAAAACGTTACCGTCGACGAGAAGAGCGGTAAGATCGACTACTCCGATAAATCGGTGACCGAGAATACTCGCGTTTCTTACCCTATCTACCATATCGACAACATCGTGAAGCCTGTGTCTAAGGCAGGTCCCGCCAAGAAGGTTATCTTCCTGTCGGCCGACGCTTTCGGCGTGCTGCCTCCGGTTTCCATACTCACTCCCGAGCAGACTCAGTACTACTTCCTCTCCGGCTTCACCGCCAAACTGGCCGGTACCGAGCGTGGTATCACCGAGCCTACTCCCACATTCTCGGCTTGCTTCGGCGCGGCCTTCCTGTCGCTCCACCCCACAAAGTACGGTGAAGAGCTGGTGAAGAGGATGAAGGCTTCGGGCGCTACCGCCTACCTCGTGAACACAGGTTGGAACGGTACAGGCAAGCGTATCTCTATCAAGGATACCAGGGGTATCATAGACGCAATCCTCGACGGTTCTATCGACAAGGCCCAGACCAAGGAGATACCTTACTTCGGTTTTCGCACTCCGCTGGCATTGCCCGGCGTGAACCCCGCCATCCTCGATCCGCGCGACACATATTCAGACCCCGCGCAGTGGGATGCCAAGGCTAAGGACCTGGCCGAACGTTTCGTGAAGAACTTCGCCAAGTTCACCGGCAACGCTACAGGCAAGGCCCTGGTTGCCGCTGGTCCCAAGTTGTAATCTGAAGCTCCGGCCCCGCCCGTGAGGGTAGGGTCGGCAGCTTATCTATAATCTGTGTATCGAACGTTGCGGCCGCCCTTTTCGGGGCGGCCGCGATTGTTTTTTGCACTAGAGAGGAATATAAAAGGGTCTTTCAAAACAGTAAAATAATCGCCGCTTTTGGCTTCTGCCGGAAATAGGTCTCGTGAGGGAGATCACCCTCAGTTATCGTGTAACGAGGGAAGCTCCCGGAAGAGACCCCGGCAGAAGACGCGGCTAGACCTTTTGCCTACTTTTGCGGCAATGGCAAAAGTAGGTCGCCGAAGGCAAAGAAGCTATCTAAGGTAGGATATTAATCTATACCATTAAATAATTTCCCTACATTTGCATCACTATGTATGTATCAGGCCACGTACTCGCTTCGACCCTCGTGTCGGAGTTTACCCATAAAAAGAAATTGTTCGGGGAGAAACCGCTCGGCTTCGGGTCATTCTTGGCTATTGTCCTAACCGCCAATTTTATCGACGCCGACCACCTGTGGGGATATGCCGCCGACGATGGCACAGTGAGCTCTTTTACGCTCTATCTCACACACCATTTCTGGTGGCTGATGATAGCCGTACCTGCTCTTATAGCCATGGCGATCCCGCGGGCGAGGCGCTATTTCGCCCCGCTGGCCGTGGGTTTGCTACTGCACTATTTTCTGGATTGGTTTGCCGACCAGTTCTCCTACAATCTTGTGTTCCTGGTATCGTTCGACGTGCTGTGCGGCATTGCCGTTATGGCGTGCGCGGAACGGTCGGGCGTGAAGCATAAGTCCGTGGCGGCGTACGCTGCGGGGGCGTTCATTATCCCGTGGCTGGTACTTGCGACGTTGAAATACTTCTTCCTGTTAGAGCCGGATCAGACGCCCGTCTACCATATCGTGAGCCTCACAATGAACGCCATGTTCATCCTCTGGGCTCTTTTTGGCCTCAAGGATAAAACCGCTGCGCAATATTCGCGCTAAAATCTCTCCTCCGCCGTCATTGTCAGCGTCGCCTTCAATAGGTCTTTATCCCTTGACGAAGAGCCGACCATGATCGTGAAATCGCCCTTCTCGGTCACGAGTTTCATATCCCTGTCCAGGAACGACAGCATGTAGGTGTCGATGCTGAACGTCACGGTACGTGTGGCGCGGGCGGGTATCGAGAGCCGCTCGTAACCCTTGAGCTCCATAACGGGGCGGGTCACGGAGCTGACGTTATCCCTTATGTATAATTGCACCACCTCGTCGCCTGGGCGGTCGCTGGCGTTGGTCACGTCGACCGACACGTTCACCTTGCCGCCCTTGCCTATAGAGGCCGAGGATAATTTCAGATTACTGTATTCGAATTTAGAATAGCTCAACCCGTAGCCGAAATGATACAGGGGGCCGAGAGGTATATCCCTGTGTGGCCGGAAGTAGTGCAGGGGCTTGACGTTGTAATATATCTTTATCTGCCCCACATGGCGCGGCACGGTGGCCGTGAGCTTGGCGCTGGGATTCACGTCGCCGAAAAGTATCTCGGCGAGGGCCTGTCCGCCCATGGCTCCCGGCTCCCAGGCCATCACGACACCTTCGACATTCTCTTCGATCCACGGCTCGGAGAGCGGGCGGCCCGTGACGAACACCACCACCACGGGTATGCCCGTGGCCTTTATCGCCTGCACGAGTTTGAGCTGCGAGCCTAAGAGGTTGATGTTGGCGCGATCGAGATTCTCGCCGCAGGTGCGGTTGTTGAGGTAGCGCAGGGAGGTCTCGCCCACGGCTATCACGGCGAGGTCGGCGCCCGCGGATGCCTTGGCCGCTTCATCGGCGAGGTCGTAATCTTTATCAAGGCGGGGGTAGTCGCCAATGCGGAAGTAGTCGACCTTAACACCCTTGTCGGCTCCCAATTTCTCAAGCCCCTGGCGTACGGTTATCACATTTTCGTCGGGCTGTCGCAGGGTCCAATCACCCAGCATATTGTGGTTGTCGGCGTTGAGGCCGGTAAGGAATATACGCTTCACCTTACGGGTGTCGATAGGCAGAATAGAGTCGTTCTTGAGCAGGATTATGCCCTTGCGTGCACCCTCAAGGGCGGTCTGACGGTGGACGGGGGTGAAGAGGCGCTCTTTCTGCGTGGCCTCGTCGGTGAAGGGCTGCTCGAACAATCCGAGGCGGAATTTGGCCTCGAGTATCTTACTGCAGGCCCACTCCACGCGCTTCTTGTCCATCTGTCCTTGCTTCACGGCCTCAGTGATCGTTTCGAGGAAGCCGGGACCGTGCATATGCATGTCGATGCCCGCCACTACAGATGAAATAAAGGCTTCGGTGGTATCCTTCACCACCTTATGTCCGTTGGCGAGGCGTTCGATATCCACCCAGTCGCTCACGACAAAGCCCTTGAACCCCATCTCCTTACGCAACAAGTCCTGCATCAGGAACGAGTTGTTATGACAGGGAATACCGTTTATTTCGTTGTGAGCCACCATTATCGTGAACACTCCCGCGTCCTGTATAGCAGGCAGGTATGGCGGGTAGTGTACCTCGCGCAGGGTACGCTCCGAGATGTCGGAGGCCGACACGTTGGAGCCGTTCACGGGGTCGCCCCCGCCCACAAGGTGCTTAGCACAGGCGATGACCTTATCCGGGCCGGTGAAGTCGCCCTGCTGCATGCCCTTGATCGTGGCCACGCCCATGCGGGTGATGAGGTAGGTGTCTTCGCCGTATGTTTCGCCGAAACGGCCCCAGCGGGCGTCACGGCCTATGTCGAGGTTGGGCGAGTAGGCCCAGTGGGCGCCCATCACGCGCATCTCTGAGGCTGTCTGGCGCGATATTTCATACACCAGCGAGTCGTCCCACGAGCTGGCCATGGATATGGGCGAGGGGTAGACCGTAGCCCCGCTGCTCATCCCGTTGCCGTGCGCCGCGTCGATACCTATCAACAGAGGTATTCCAAGGGGGCTTTTTTTAGCCAGGCGCTGCAGGGCGTTGGCTTCGACGGCGGTGACCACATGAAGGAACGATCCCACCTTGCCATCGACCACCATCTGTTCTATGTCGGTGTGGTATAAGCCTTTGTAAATACCTTTGCGCTCGCTGCGTATCTTCTCGGCGCTCATGCCCTTTTCGAATATCCTCATGTGCTCCGGGCCGACGTACTGGCACATCTGGGCCACCTTGTCTTCGAGGGTCATGCGCGACATCAGGTCTTTTACGCGTTTGTCGGCAGGTTGTGCGGGGTCGAGATAAACGGGCTTGGAGGCTATGGCGCTGAAAGCTAACAGAGACAGGAGCAGGGATATTGTTTTCTTCATTTTATTTTGGGTTTGCAGAACACAAATATACTTTTTTTAACGTGAAATCAGGATAAGGAATTGCGGTATATAGTGGGAATTTGAATTTAGTAATGTAAATTCATTATATATTTGTCGTGTCGGAACGTACCGACCAAACCCCTTAAAGAGATGACGAATAAGATATATACAGGCCTGTTGATGGCTGTTTTCATGGTATTTGCTCCGATTGTTTTCGCGGCGGGTAATGCAGATGCCACGAGCGGCGCGACCTCTAATGCCGACGCCACCAGTGGAGCGACATCCACAGAAATCCAAACCTCCAGTTCGATGCCCAAGATGAGGGGATCGGAAAAGTTTGTGGCGCCGCAAGGAGTGGTGCGCGATGCAAGTCTACTTCCCAGAGAGGTGTTAGCCTCCGCGCCCGATAAGGAATGGGCGGAATTGCCCACGGTCGACAGCCGCATCGCCGACTGTGCCTTTATCTCGCACGCAGCCCCCGACGGCAGGCGCAGCTTCTCGATGCTTTACGATACGGTGGGCATGTTCGCCTATTGGGTGGCCTATCCGATGCACTCCTCCTATACCGGGACTACCAAACGTACCGAAGCCTGGGGTTACGACCCCAAGGTGCCCGCCTCGTGCCAGCCCGATATGAAAAAGGGCATAATGCCCTACCACCGCGGCCACCAGATGCCCTCGGCCGACAGGACTTCCGATGACACGAGCAATGCCCAGACGTTCTACTTCACCAATATGACCGCCCAGGCCGGGAGCCTCAATTCGGGCCAATGGGCCAAGCTGGAGGCGAAGGTCAGGGACTGGATGAAAGATTGCGATACGCTTTATATCGTCACCGGCGCCTGGCCCGGACAATTGACCCATCCCGACAACGACGGGAGGGAGATGTCCGTTCCCGCTTTCTATTTCAAGGCGCTGGCCAAGCGTAAGGGTAACGACTATGCCACCATAGCGTTCAAGGTTGATAACGAACCCCGCGCCCCCCATTTCATGGAGTGGAAGCTGTCGGTAGCTGCCCTCGAAAGTGTTACGGGATTTAATTTCTTCCCCTCAATACCGATATCGGCGAAGGCTGCAGTCGACGATTCGCAGTGGTAGGGTGCCTTCCGGCAATCTGAAAAAGATTTTTTGCCGGAGCTCCCTCTAATATTCCATTCCCTCTACCCCCTGTTTTTGTTTGAGATGACAAAAAAATACGTATATTTGCTCCGACGTATTTCCCTTTGCCTGACAGCCGTAGACGGAGTTTTTCCGCCGGCATAACAGCCTACCGAGAATCCGATGCCTGTAAGATACTACCAACATAACCAGCCTTTCGTGCTGGAGAACGGCGAGACTCTTCAGGATCTCACTATCGCCTATCATACCTACGGGACTTTGAAGGGTGATAATGTCCTGTGGGTGTGTCATGCCCTTACGGCCAATTCCGACGTGGAAGACTGGTGGCCGAATACGGTGGAGCAGGGCCGGTTTCTCGATCCGAGGCGCTATTTCGTAGTCTGTGCCAATATCATAGGCTCGCACTACGGCTCCACGGGGCCGCTCAATACAGATCCCCACACGGGTAAACCTTACAACGCTTCATTCCCTTTTATCACCGTCAGGGATATGGTCAAAGCCCACTTTCTGCTGGCCGATCATCTCGGCATTGGCAATATAAGGGCCGTGATAGGGAGTTCTATCGGAGGCTTCCAGGCTATGGAGATGGCTATCGCCGAGCCCGACAGGGTGGAGCGGGCGGTGCTCATCGCTACCGCCGCCCGCAGCCAGCCGTGGACTATCGCGTGGAACGAATCGCAGCGCATGAGTATGGAGGCCGCAGGCGACCTTGAGCCCGAGGAGAGCGAAGCATGCAATAAAGGCATGCGCGTAGCCCGCTCGATAGGTCTGCTCAGCTATCGCGGATCGCTGGCCTACAACGCCACACAGCAGGAGAACGACAACCTCTACAAGCTCGTCGGCTTCAGGGCCGCCACATATCAGCAGTACCAGGGTGACAAGCTCTGCCGCAGGTTTAACTCCTATTCCTACTACCGTCTGACCCAGGCTTTCGACTCGCACAATGTGGGCCGCTACCGGGGCGGGGTGGAGAAGGCCCTTTCGGGAGTGAAGGCGCGTACCCTGGTGGTGGGCATATCGACCGATATACTCTTCCCGCTTTCGGACCAGATATTCCTCTACAAGAATATCCCGCAGGCGGAGTTGCATATCATACACTCGGAATTCGGCCATGACGGCTTCCTTGTGGAGAGCGATAAGCTCAACGATATACTCAAGCCCTTCATTGCGAAATAGTCAGGAAAATTCCATTTACAATATTTAAGAGCACTATAGACCTCTATGAGATTACCCAATTCAGTAAGTGTGTTGTTGTTAGGTTCCGGCGGCAGGGAGCATGCCTTTGCGCGTAAGATAGCAGAGAACGGGCGACTGTCGAAACTGTTCATAGCCCCCGGTAATGCCGGTACGGCATCATGCGGTACCAATGTGGATATAAACCCCAATAATTTCGGCGCCGTCAAGCAGTTTGTTCTTTCCAACAATATCAACCTTGTGATCGTAGGACCGGAGGAGCCTCTGGTGAGGGGTATAGTCGACTTTTTCGGGGAGGATGACGAGATAGGCAACATACCCGTGATAGGGCCTTCGGCGCTGGGCGCTAAATTGGAGGGAAGCAAGGACTTCGCGAAGGAGTTCATGATCCGCCACGGCATACCTACCGCCGCCTATAAGAGTTTCACTGCCGAAACGGTGGAGGAGGGCATCAAGTTCATAGATACCCTCAAGGCTCCTTATGTGCTCAAGGCCGACGGCCTAGCGGCAGGTAAGGGTGTGCTTATACTCGACTCTGCGGCCGAAGCCAAGAGCGAATTGAAAGCGATGCTCGACGGCAAATTCGGCACGGCGAGCGATACGGTTGTGATCGAGGAATTCTTGAGCGGGATAGAATGCAGTGTGTTCGTGGCCACCGACGGCGTGAACTACAAAGTGCTTCCCGAAGCCAAGGACTACAAGCGCATAGGCGACGGCGACACCGGCCTCAATACCGGTGGCATGGGGGCTGTTTCGCCCGTTCCCTTTGTCGATAAAGCCTTTATGGACAAGGTGGTGAAGCGTATCGTGGAGCCTACAGTTAAGGGTTTGCTTGAAGATAAAATAGACTATAAGGGCTTTATTTTCATCGGCCTGATGAACGTAGATGGAGAGCCCAAAGTGATAGAATACAACGTCCGCATGGGTGACCCGGAGACCGAAGTGGTCTTCCCGAGGATCGAGTCGGACATGTTCTCGATGTTCGAGGCCATGGCCTACGGCTCGCTCGATAAATACGAACTGAAGGTATCTAATAAGACCGCCGTGACCGTGGTATGCGTGTCTGAAGGTTATCCCGGCGACTACCCCAAGGGGCGTAAGATAACCGGCATCGAGGAGGATGAAAGTATCGTCTTCCACGCCGGGACCGTGCGTAAGGGCGACGACATCCTCACCTCCGGCGGCAGGGTGCTGGCCGTGACCTCGCTCGACAATACCATACAGGGCGCTCTCGACCGCTCCTACCGGACCATCTCTAATATCCGTTACGAGGGTATATACTACAGGAAAGACATAGGGCAAGACCTGATGAAAAAATAGCTCAGGCCATGAAGATCGACATCACACGGCACGGTTTCGGGCTGACTGTCCTGGTCTTCTTCGCTTTCCTGGCGTTGTTATTCAGCGTTGAGCCCGCTTTAGAGCCGAAAGTGATGATCGGAGCAGGGTTGCCGTTGGGTGGTGTGATCTACGCGCTCGACCAGTGGTCGCCGGAATTCGCCACAGTGCTGCTTGTGGTGGTGGTATTTGTGAGTTCCCTGCTTTTGGCGATATTCACGTCGCGCAACATGATCCACTTTGAGAAGACCTATCTCCCCATCACTCTCTACCTCTTCACGGGAGTGGCGATGCTGTGTTCTGCCCACTATCTCAACGTCTTTATAGCCGCCCTGCTGGTGATATATTCCATAAACATCATTTCCGGGACATTTTCCCGTTTCGGAACGGCGAGCGGAATATTCAATGCCTCGCTGTTCGTGGGCCTGGCCCCGTTGTTCTATGCCCCGAGCGTGGTATTCGTACTGTCGTTGCCGGTAGCCCTGGCTATGCACCGCTCCGACGTCAGGATGTGGATAGTGTCGCTGTGCGGAGTTCTGCTGCCCGTGGCGGTATGTTCGTATGTGGAGTGGGCTATAGGCGACGGTTTCTGGTTGGCTGTGAATGAGATGTGGACGGATATTATCTCACCGTCGACAGTGTCGTGGTCGTTGCCGGTATCCTATATCATGTTGATCGCGTTGATCGTGGTAATGATAATATGGTCGACGGTGGTGTGTGCTCGGACATGGAATTCCACCCGCCCGCGGGCTATAAAGGCCATATCGTATAATTACTGGCAACTTGCGATATCGCTCCTGATGTTCGCCCTGCCGAGCCGCTCGATAGAGATGATGGCTTTCGTGGCTATCCCGGTTTCAGTACTGTTGCCGGCGATATTTATGAGGGGAGGTAGCCGCCTGGCATCGAATGTCCTCTACCTTGTCCTTATCCTGGCGGTGATAGCTGTGAGTGTTTAAATTGTGGTGACCCATAAAAATCGGCCGGTGTAAAAACATCGGCCGATTTTTTCATAAACTTACTGCCCGCCCGCCCGCCGTTCTGCGTAGTGTGATGGCGATGGATTCTCCGCGCGGCACAGAGGTGCCAGCCTTCAATGATTGGGCATAGACGCTGCCTTTACCGTAGATTATGACTTTTAGCCCTGCGCTTTCAAGCAAATATAAGGCCTCCTTCAGTCCCATTCCCGTTACGTCGGGAACTACGCCCTCTACCGCCACGATATCCCTGAAACTATCCCTGCTCAATGAGTCGGCAGGTTTACCCATCCCGATCCATCCCTTGTGGTCGCGTCCGGGGAACGGGGCGTCGAAGCGACGGGCTACATAGCGGTATTCGGCGGCTTCGCCATACTTTATCACGGGATATTTGCCTTCGATGGCGGGCCTGGTCTTAGATACCGGCATCTGCCACTCGGTACTCGATGCGTAGACCCTGTCGGCGATTGCCCTGAACACGGGGCCTGCCAACGAAGCACCGTAATAAGTGTTCCTGGAGTTGGGCCCTTTATATGTCTTCATCACCACGATACAGCTGTACCGGGGTTTGTCGGCGGGGAAGTAGCCCACAAGTGTGGCAAGGTAGTGGCGGCCGCCGCGCGAATCGGTATATCCGTGCCGTCCCTGGGCGATCTGGGCTGTGCCGGTCTTACCCGCGACGCTGTAATATGGATTCTTGAGTACCTTGGCCGTACCGTCCTCGACAACCTTATTGAGAGCGTCCTGTACTTTCTTGAGTGTCTTGTCTGTGGCTATGGGTTTTCCCATAGTTTGAGGCTGGTAGGTGCGCAATGTCTGGCCGTATTGGCGTAATTCTTTGACCAGCAACGGGCGCATCATCACTCCGCCATTGGCCACGGCGTTGTAGAACGAGAGGGTCTTGAGCGGGGTCACGCGCAGGGCATAGCCGTAAGACATCATCGTGAGCGTCGTGCCGTCCCATCCCGGTTTGCCGGGATAGTGGATTATGTATTTAGGCTCACCCGCGATCTGCACGTTCATTGGCAGGCCGAGCCCCATATTGTTAATATGGTCCACGAAGCGCTTGGGCTTGTCCTTGTAGTATTTATTCACGGCCAGCGCGAAACCCACGTTAGAGGAGTGTTCGAATACCTCCGAAAGGGTCACCTTACCGCAGGCGTGCGAGTCGATGACTTTCACTTTGCCCACCATCACCTTGCCGTCGCCCGTGTCGTACATCTCATCGAGCGAGGCTCCCGCGTTGTCGAGCAGGGTCATCAGCACAGCCAGTTTGAACGTAGATCCCGGCTCGAGGTTCATCCCCACGGCGTAGTTGAACTCCTCGGTGAATACCCCCGACCTCTTGCGTGTGATATTGGACATGGCCCTTATCTCTCCTGTGGCCACTTCCATAAGCACCACCGAGCCCCAGTCGGCCTCTCCGGCGTCCAGTTGAGCTTTGAGGGCCGTCTCGGCTACGTCCTGTATATCGACGTCGAGCGTAGTGACCACGTCCATGCCGTCGATAGGCTCTACCGCCAGCTCATCCCTCACAGGCACGCGGAAACTGCCCGATATCTTCTGCATCATGGTGTTGCCCTCCACGCCGCGCAGCTCCTTGTCGAACGCCCCCTCGACGCCGACCCTCACTCCGTCGTCATTGACCATACCCACCGTGCGGGCGGCCAGCGACCCGTGGGGCATGATCCTCTTGTTGACTTGCACTGTGATAAGGCCGCTCTTGTTGGTGCCCAGCCGGTACAGCGGGAACTTCTTTATATCCTGAAGCTCCAGGAAGTTGACCCTGCGGGGGGAGATAAGGACATATCTATTTTTCTTGGGGGCGCTACGGTATTTGGCGAGCATGCTTTTGTATGCCGCGGCGCTCTTGTCCTTGAATATCCAGGCGAGATTCTCGGACAGCGGCCCCACATTTTTGTTGAATATCGAGTCGACGATACCCTGCGCCGCGAAGTCCATGCGGATCTCGTACATGGGGATCGAAGTCGCGAGGATACGGCCGTCGTGGGCCAGTATATCGCCCCTGTCGGCCTCTAACTTTACGCGCTCGTAGGTTATGCGTACCGATTTTTTCTTCAACTCCTCGCTCCTCGGGCCGTATTGGGTAGCCACGATACCCCCAATGATAAGAACCCCCGCCAGCGAGAACCACAGGTAGAGCCAGCGCACGCGGCGCATGATGCTCTTCTTTATTTCGGATTGGCCCTCTTTCATTTCTCAACGACGGTTGGGGGTGAGAGGCTCTCCCTCAGGGGTATGCCGCGCTCCCGCAGCTCTTTGAGTATGGCGCTCTGGCGCGTGGAGCTCATGCGTATGGAGGATAGGGTGAGCGACTTGCTGCGCAGTTCCTTGACTTGCGTGGTGAGCCTGTCCTGCCGGCGGTATAGCTTCTGGTTGTTGAAGATGTTGGTGATGTAGATAAAGGTCAGCAGGGCCATGAAAGCGATGTAGGGATACTGCTTGCGCACCTCGGCCTTGGAGAGGATATTGCCCGAGAGAATCCAGTTGATATACTGCGACAGCTTCGACGGCTCGGAGCGCATATCCTCCTTCTCTGCGAAGGTATCGACCGGAGCGGGCGGGGTATGTTTAGGTGCGGAAGCGGCAGGGCGCCGGGGTTCATCGTCGTCTATGAAAGGGTAGGGAGCATCGTCGTCCTGGTCGCGGTCGTCCTCTGCCCGGGAGATAAGCTCCTCTATGTCCGCACGCGGTCCCTCGTCCGACAGGTAGATGTCGTCGAAATCGTAATCCCTATTTCCACCCTTGTATGACATATGCTTCTTGCCGGGAATTACTTGCCGCCCTCGGCGTTCTTCTCCACTACACGCATCTTGGCGCTGCGCGAGCGGGGGTTGCGTTCTATTTCTTCGTCCGGGGGGACTATGGCCTTGCGTGTAATAAGCGTAAATGGAGTCTTGGCTGCGCCGTAAAAATCTTTCTCTACCTTGCCTTCAAAGTTGCCGCTGCGGAAGAAGTTCTTCACCAGACGATCTTCGAGCGAGTGGTAGGTGATGACCACCATCCTGCCTCCGGGGCGGAGGGCCTTGAGGCTCTGTTCGAGCATCATCTTGAGGGCCTCCATTTCGCCGTTAACCTCTATTCGTATGGCCTGGAACAGCTTTGCGTAGTACTTGCTCTCTCCGAATTTCGGCGTGGCGGGCTTCACAGCCTCCAGCAGTTCGCCGATGGTCGTTATGGGAGCTATGGTACGCGCGGCTTCGATGGATTTAGCCGTCTTGAAGGCGTTGTCCAGCTCGCCGTAATCGCGCAGTATGTTTATCAGATGTTGCAGTTCGTAGTTGTTCACTACCACAGCTGCATCCGCACCCCCGCGCTGGTTCATGCGCATATCCAGGGGGGCGTCGAAGCGGAACGAGAAGCCGCGCTCGGGCGAATCGAAATGATGGGACGATACGCCCAGGTCGGCAAGTATGCCGTCCACTTGGTCCACGCCGTGATATCGCAGCCAGCTACGCATAAAGCGGAAGTTGCTCTCCACGAATGTGATACGCTTGTCTGACGGGAGATTAGCCCTGGCGTCGCTGTCCTGGTCGAAAGAAAAGAGGCGTCCCTTGCCGCCCAGCTTCGCGAGTATACCGCGCGAGTGTCCGCCGCCGCCGAAAGTGAGGTCGACGTAAGTACCCTTGGGGTCTATCGCAAGGGCGTCGATGCTCTCATTGAAGAGCACGGGCACGTGGTATGGTATATTCTGTTCGGCAGGCATATACGGGTATTTGCGGGAGTGGGCGGAGAAAGCCCCGGTCTCCTGTCCTAAATCGTCGTAAAGATAAAAATATTTATCCTAAGAGGCATGATTTGCCGCCCCGATTATTTATATTTGTGAAAACAAAGTTTTATGCCCGAAACGCCGGACAACCACACTCACGAAGGCCTGCAAACGGTCGATATCGACAAGGTGCTTCGCGACAAAAATCCCCGCCTGCATAAGCTCCTGCCGCGGTTTTTGGTCTCTTATCTGCGCCGCATAGCCCACGAGGATGATATCAATCATATTCTCACTAATTTTTCCGGCCTCGAGCCTGTGGAATTTATCCGCTCGGCGCTCGGCTATATGAGGATATCGTACAGCTCGATAGGAGCCGGGCGCCTCGACCCCGCGGACCGCTATATCTTCGCCTCCAACCACCCCTTCGGCGGCCTCGACGGACTGATGCTGGCCGAGGAGCTGACGCGGCGCTTCGGAGAGACAAAGCTGGTGGTCAACGATATGCTTATGAATGTTAAACCGCTGGCCCCCATATTTATACCCATAAATAAGCACGGCCGCCAGAGCGGCGACTACGCGCGAAAATTCAGGGAGGCATTCGCCTCTCCGTGCCAGATCGCCACATTCCCCGCAGGCCTTTGTTCGCGCCGCATAAACGGTAAGATACAGGATCCTAAGTGGAAAAATAACTTCGTTAAGATGGCCGTGGATAGCAAACGGGATATAGTGCCAGTGTATTTCGAGGGCCGCCTGTCCAATTTCTTCTATAACCTGCACTCTGCGAGGACGTTCCTCGGCGTGAAGGCCAACCTGGAGATGCTATACCTGGTGGACGAGATGTTCGCCCAGGGCGGCGGGAATTTCCGTATGGTATTCGGCGAACCCGTGAAGTGGGAGGAGATAGCCGCCGGAGGTAGCACCGAACATTGGTGCGGAGTGATACGTACAAAAGCGTATAATCTTGCAGAAGAGTTGGTCCAACGTTAATTTTAGAAATTCTTTTTGTAGATTTGCCCAATATATTTATTCTGCGGACACGATGAAGCCTGTAATAGAGCCGGTCGACAGGGAACTGATAAAGAGGGAACTTACCTCCGAGCGATTCCTGCGAGCGACCAACAATGCCGGTAACGAGATATATGTAATAACCGCCCACAACAGCCCCAATATCATGAGGGAGATCGGACGCCTGCGCGAGTGGTCGTTCCGCGACGGGGGCGGCGGTACGGGTGCCGAGGTCGACATTGACGACTACGACCTGGTCGAAGGCGGCTACCAGCAGCTTATCGTATGGGATCCGTCGAGGGAGGAGATAGTGGGTGGTTACCGCTTCATTATCAGTCGCGAGAAGCATCCCAAGTACCTTTCCACCGAGCATTATTTTCGTTTCAGTGACCGCTTCCGCAAGGAGTACCTGTGCCATACCATAGAACTCGGTCGTTCGT
This sequence comes from Rikenellaceae bacterium, assembly GCA_031553875.1. Taxonomy (GTDB): domain Bacteria; phylum Bacteroidota; class Bacteroidia; order Bacteroidales; family Rikenellaceae; genus JAVBKU01. The sequence continues at coordinate 33,058 of JAVBKU010000004.1, forward strand.
TCGTGCAGCCCAACTACCAGGGCACGCGCACCAATCCCAAGGGTATCTACTCTCTCGACAACCTGTGGGACGGCTTGGGCGCGTTGGTGGTGAACAATCCCGATATAAAATATTTCCTGGGCAAGGTGACCATGTACGGCGACTACAACCGCGAGGCGCGCGACCTGCTGCTTTATTTCCTGAAAAAATATTTCAACGATACGGAGAACCTCGTTGAGCCGATACATCCCATACAGCTACACATGGACGATAAGGCCATGGCTGCTATATTCAACGGCGCCGATTACATGGAAAATTACAGGATACTCTCCCGCGAGATTCGCAAGCTCAACGAGACCGTGCCGCCGCTTATCAACTCCTACATGAACGTGTCGCCCTCGATGAAGGTGTTCGGTACGGTCATCAATCCCGACTTCGGCGACGTGGAGGAAACGGGTATACTTATCACTATCTCGGATATATATCCTGCCAAAAGCGAAAGGCATTTCAGGGTGTAGTTTCAGAGTTTATAGATTATTATCATGTAATAAGGCGGTCGATACAAAAGTGTCGGCCGCTTTTTTTATCGGATTACGGTAGTATCCGTGCACCGCCCAAAGTGCTTTGCGCCTCCCCCGATTGGGTGGCGGCAGTACTTTTGATTGTTCGACTGATGCCTGCACCTCTCGTTCTTGCACTCTCTTGTCAATCTTTTCTTCGTACCTTTTGCTTGTACAAAAGGTACCCAAAATACACCCTCCGATGAAAATTTACTGATGAGCGACTTCGTACGTCCTAAAACGTCGAACTCCTCCTTTTTAGCGGGATCTTCGCCCCGCTAACAGTCGTTAAACACGGCGTCGTTTTTTAACGGACTTCCTCGTCACTCCTCCGGGCGTAAATTTTCAGAGTCGGGACTGCAAGCATCCGTCGGACGCTTTTAAGATTATAATTATTCTACAAACAAAGGCGGGGGCCCTATCTGGGGTCCCCGCCTTACATTTATTTGGTCCGCAGCATGACCATTCCTGTCGCGCAGCGTCCTCGTACGTATGTCTTTTACCTGATGATCTTATTTGTCAGCGTATCGGGGAATACCACCCACGGCTTGAAAGCCTTGGCCTTCTCGAAGTCCATAAGGGCATACGACACGATGATCACCACGTCGCCCACACACACCCTGCGGGCGGCGGCTCCGTTGAGGCATATGGCCCCGCTGCCGCGTTTACCCTTGATGGTGTAAGTCTCAAGACGCTCGCCGTTGTTCACATTGAGTATCTGCACCTTCTCGCCCTCGATCATGTTGGCCGCCTCCATCAACTCTTCGTCGATGGTGATGCTGCCCACGTAGTCGAGATTGGCCTCGGTGACGCTGACACGGTGGATCTTTGACTTCAATACCTCTATCTGCATGACTTGAATTGTATTTTTATAGAGCTATATTATCTATCAATCTTACGTTTCCTGCTTTCACGGCAATACATCCGCGTTTCTCTCCCGGTTCCTCCAATGAGGATACCTCCCTGAAAGTGTCGCTGTTCACAACAGCGAAATATTCCACTTCGAGCTCCGGAGCAGCGTTCACGGCATCAACTACCATACGCTTCACTTCCTCCACGCTCTTTTCCCCCTTTACAGCCGCCGCTTCACTCAGTGCGGCGTATATCCTTGGCGCGGCCTTGCGGCATTCGGGCGTGAGCAACACGTTGCGCGAGCTGAGCGCCAATCCATCTTCCGCCCTCACTATGGGGCAGGGGACAATTTCTATGCCCATTTCCAGTTGCCGCGCCATCGCTCTGATGACGGCGATCTGCTGGAAGTCCTTCTCGCCGAAGTAGGCCTTGTCGCAGGGGGCGAGGGCGAACAGCTTGCTCACTATCTGCGCCACGCCGTTGAAATGGCCGGGGCGGTGGGCTCCTTCGAGCACTTTGTCCAATGTTCCGAAGTCGAACACCCTCTTGTCCTCGCTGGGGTACATCTCCTCTATCGAGGGGGCGAACACTATGTCGACGCCCAGACTCTCCAATAGGGCAAGGTCGGCCTCCATGGTGCGCGGGTAGTTCTTCAGATCACCGGGGTCGTTGAACTGCGTGGGGTTGACGAACACCGACACCACTACCAGTCCGCACTCCTCACTCGCGCGCTTCACCAGCGAGGCGTGGCCTTCGTGCAGGGCGCCCATCGTGGGCACCAGTCCGCTCACCACACCTTCGGCCCTGACGGCCTCGGTAACCTCTCCGCTATGTGAAAACACTTTCATTATCAATCACTACCGCGGGACCCTCCCCGTTTTGACTCCGCAAAGTTAGGAATTAGATTAATATATTCAAGAAAAAGCTCTAACTTTGTCTACGACCCCAAAATCCCAGGGATTTGTAACAGGGAGGACAAAAAAATGAAAAACAGGATAACTATTTTTGCTATGACATTGATATCGGTCGTTATGGCCTCGTGCGGGGGAAAAGAAGAAAATGTTAAGGACGGCGGTTTTAAATGGGTTGTCGACCGTTTCGACGACATCAAGGTGTTGCGTTACCAGGTGCACGGTTTCGACGACCTGTTGCTCCAGGAAAAAAAACTCATCTACTATCTGAATCAGGCGGCTCTCTGCGGCAGGGATATATACACCGATCAGAATTTCAAATATAACCTCGTGATCCGCCGTACGTTGGAGACGATTTACGAAAACTACGACGGCAACCGCGAAACCGATGATTTCAAGGCCTTTGAAACCTACCTGAAAAAGGTGTGGTTCGCCAACGGCATCCACCATCACTATTCCACCGACAAGTTCATTCCCCGCTTTTCGCAGGAGTATTTCGACAAGCTCATAGCCGCTACGCCCAAGGCCGCTTTCCCTGAAGATTTCGGCGACCTCGACTCGATGATGAACGTCATAAAACCCGTGATCTTCGACCCGGAGCTCTATGCCAAGGGGGTGAACCAGCAACACGGCGACGATCTGGTGGCCACCTCGGCCTGCAACTACTACGAGGGAGTGACAGAAAAGGAGGTGCGCGATTATTATAAGGGCGTTATCGACCGTACGGACCGTACCCCCATATCCTATGGCCTTAACAGTAAGATGGTCAAGGAGAACGGCCGTATTGTGGAGAAGGTATGGAAAGTGGGCGGCATGTATACAGCGGCCATCGAACGAATAGTCTACTGGCTTGAGAAGGCTGCCGAAGTGGCTTTCGAGCCCCAGAAGCAGACCATAGAGACACTTATATCCTACTACAAGTCGGGCGATTTGAAGACATTCGACAATTACAGCATACAGTGGGTGCAGGATACTATCTCCAACGTCGATTTCGTGAACGGATTTATCGAAACCTACGGCGACCCCATAGGCTACCGCGCCGCATGGGAGGGATTGGTCAATATCAAGGATGTGGAGGCCACACGCCGCACTGAGGCCATCAGCGCCGAGGCTCAGTGGTTCGAGGATCATTCGCCCATCGACAACCGCTTCAAGAAGAGCGAGGTGAAGGGAGTGTCGGCCAAGGTTATCACGGCCACTATCCTGGGCGGCGCCTGCTATCCCGCCACCCCCATCGGCATAAACCTGCCCAACGCCGACTGGATACGCCGCGACTACGGCTCCAAGTCGGTCACCATAGAGAATATCACCCAGGCGTACAACGAGGCGGCCAAGGGCAACGGCTTCCTCGAAGAGTTCGTTCTCGACCCCGACCTGCGGACGTTGATGGAGAAGCATGGAGCGCTGGGCTCCGATCTCCATACCGACCTCCACGAGTGCCTGGGGCACGGCTCCGGTCAATTGGCTCCGGGAGTGAAAGGCGACGAACTGAAGAACTACGCTTCGACCCTTGAAGAAACCCGTGCCGACCTGTTCGCGCTATACTATCTCAATAGCGATAAGTTGGTGGAAATGGGCATTATTCCCTCGCGCGACGTGGCTGTGTCCGAGTACGAGAAGTATATGATGAACGGGCTTATGACCCAGCTCACCCGCATACACTTAGGCAAGGATATCGAGGAGGCCCACATGCGCAACCGCAAACTTATCGCCGAATGGTGTTATGAAAAGGGCCAGGCCGAGAATGTGGTGGAGATAGTGAAGAAGAACGGCAAGAGCTATGTCGTTATCAACGACTACGATAAGCTCAAAGGCCTCTTCGGGGATCTTCTGCGTGAGGTGCAGAGAATCAAGTCCGAGGGCGACTATGCCGCCGGGCGCGACCTTGTGGAGCGTTACGGAGTGAAGGTCGATCCGCTTCTGCATAAGGAGGTGCTGGAACGTTATGCCGCCCTCAAGCTCGAGCCTTACAGCGGTTTCGTCAATCCCGTCTACCAGCCCATAATGAAGGGCGGCGAGATCGTGGATATAGTCATAGACTATTCGCCCGATTACGTATCCCAGATGCTGGGTTACTCTAAGGAGTTCTCGTTCCTGCCGTCGAAGAATTAACAGGAGAGAGAGCTATATATAACACGTGGGCGGCCAGATCGGTCGCCCACGCTCTTTTAATGTACCACCGTCTTGGAGAAGATGTTTATCACGAGTACACCCGCTATGATAAGCGTGATGCCTGCTATGGCAGGTAAATCTATAGCTTGCCTGAAGATAAATACCGATACCATAGCCGTCAGCACTATACCCACTCCCGCCCAGATAGCGTAGGTGACCCCCAACGGGATTACCTTAAGGGCCAGCGACAGAAAGTAAAAACAGACAAGGTAGGCAACGGCCACGGTCAATGTGGGTAATAGTTTTGTGAAACCGTCGGAGGCCTTTATAAAGCTCGATCCGATAACCTCAAACAGTATAGCCAAGCCTAAAAACAAGTAGTGCATAATTTTGATTTTTATGTATGGTGATTGCCGTCAATGCGGTATACAGGCAAATTTACGCTAATTTTTTAATAGATTGTTCCGGACGTTTTTTTAAATGCAACAAAAACAGCCGCGGCCTGATTTATAGGCCACGGCTGCTATGGAGTTATTGATTAAGTATTTAGCAGATATTATTTCTTTGCCGGCACGAGGTATATCGCCGCGCCGCCAGTAGCCTTCAATGGCAGGTCGAGCACGGTTTTCGATGTCACCTGCTTGCTCTCGATGGCCACTTTCGTACGTGTGGGCAGGCTCATCGGGCCGTCGGTGAAGATGCGGGCTTCGTACTTCTTTCCGGCGGGAAGGAAGTCGAACGAGAGTTTCAGGTCGCGCGCGTCCATGCCGTTCATCACGCCCACATACCATACGTCGCCGCTGCGGCGAGCCATGGATACGTATTCGCCGATCTTACCGTCGAGCGCTTTGGTTTCGTCCCATACGGTGGGTACTTTTTCGAAGAACTCGATCTCGGGCTCGCCCTTATAGTCGCCCGGCGAGTCATACCAGAACATGAACTGCAGGGGGCTATAATAGACCACAGCCATAGCCAGCTGGTGGGCGGGCGTGGCCTTTATCACCCTTTCCGGGCGGGCATGATAGTTGGATTTTTCATTGGGGTCGTACTGTGAGAAATCGCGCTTGTAATAGCATATGGTATAGTCGGCGGCACCGCACACGAAGCGTGTGAAGGGAAGGGTGACGTTATGTTTGGCGTCGGGGAATTCCTCGTTGCCCCTGATGCCCTCCTGCGTGAGGAGGTTGGGGTAGGTGCGAGAGAAGCCCGTGGGGCGATATTCGTCGTGGATGTCGACCATGAGGCCGTGCTCCGCGCACCTCCTCACCGCATCGTGCATCCACATTGTCCAACCCTGCGAGCCTACCTGCACGAAGCCGAATTTGATGCCCACAACGCCCCATTTCTGGAACTGGTCGAGTACCTCGTCCAACTGCTGCGCCAAGGCGCGCTGGTTTACGTAAAGCCACAGGCCGATACCCTTGCTCTTGCCGTAGTTTACTACCTCCTCGATGTTGAGACCGTTGCGGGGCTTGGTGGCGTCGGAAGTCTTGAGGTATTCGCTGCCGTACCATCCCGCGTCTATGTGTGCGTACTGGAGGTTATGCGCGGCGGCAAAGTCGATCACCTTTTTGGCGCTCTCAGTCGAGAGACCTGCACGCATTACCTTGCCGGGCTTGATCCACTTGGTGTCGGCTATGGCGCAGGGCGGATTGAGGTTGAGGAATATGAAGTTATTTTCGATCAGTTCGCCCGGCTTCTTCGCGGCCATGATAACCCTCCAGGGGGTGGCGTAAGGCTCGATCTCATCCACCTCGCCGTACATGGAGCACCCGATAGTGGCGGTCTTACCCGGTTTTACGACGAACTTGGTGCGTGCATAGTTCACCACTTCCGCTTCGCCGAGGCTGAGGAACGTGCCGTCGGGCAACTCGAGGGTCAGGGGCCTGTCGCACTCTTTCTTACTCCATACGGCGGGGTCGATGGCCATCTTCTCGTAGGGGGTCTGCGCCCTCACGGTGTAGTAGCCCTGGGTACCTGCGGGCAGGGCGAATTCGGTTAGTTCGTCGGTGATGCGGAGATACGACTTGGTACCGGCGAACACATACCTGAAGGCCACGCCCTCGTTGTATGCGCGCACGACGATGTCGAGTTCCTTCTTACCGTTCTCAAAATGTATGACAGCCTGGCGGTAGTTGTCGGGGATCTCCGAACGTTCGCCGTATACGGGCTTCCAAGAGGATTTATTTTCAGAGATGTCGACCCCCTTTATTTTGGCGTTATCGGCCCATGAGCCATTGCTTATGATGCCCATGGCGGATTCGAGGATGACGGGCTTGCCCTCGAAGTTCACGGTGTAGATCGGCGAGCCGTTTTTGAGCCAAACGCTCATTTCGAGCTTGCCGTTGGGCGAAGCGACCTTTACAGTTTCCGGAGTCTGAGCCGCCGAAACGCCGCACAGGAGCGCCATGGCACAGAGAGCAGAAAGAAATTTCTTCAGATTCATAGTGTTATCTTGATGTTTGTGTGATTACTTGGAGGGTGTGATCCATATCGCCGCGCCGCCCGTAGCCTTGAGGGGCAGTTTGAGGATGGTTTTCGAGTTTACGCTCCGGGTCTCCACCGACACTTTAGTGCGCGTGGGGATGCTCATGGGGCCGTCGGCGAAAATCTTGGCCTCGTATTTTTTGCCGGGAGTGAGAAAGTCGAGCGCAATGGTCATTTCCCTCTCTTTGTCACCGTTCATGGCGCCGAGGTACCAGTCGTTCCCGCTGCGGCGGGCCATGGCGATATATTCACCGATACGACCGTCGAGCACTTTGCTGTCGTCCCATACGGTGGGTACGCGGTCGAAGAACTCTATCTCCGGCTCGCCCTTGTAATCCTCAGGCTTGTCATACCAATACATAGCCTGCAAGGGGCTGTAATATACCACGGCCATAGCCAACTGATGGGCGGGCGTGGCCTTTATCACGCGATCCGGCCTCTTGTGATAGTTAGGCTTCTCATTAGGGTCGTACTGCGAGAAATCGCGCGTGTAATAGCATATCGTGTAGTCGGCAGGGCCGCACAGGAAGCGAGTGAAGGGGAGCGTGACGTTGGTATTGGCGTCGGGGTACTCCTCATTGCCGTGAATGCCCTCCTGGGTGAGCAGGTTGGGATAGGTGCGTTCGAAGCCCGTGGGGCGCCACTCGTCGTGTATGTCGACCATCAGTTTATGCTCTGCGCACTTCTTTATGGCCTCATGCAGCCATGTAGTCCACCTGTGCGAACCCACCTGCACGAAACCAAACTTGATCCCCGCCGCACCTACCTTCTGGTACGCATTGAGTATGTCGTCCAACTGTATCGATAGCGCCCTCTGGTCTACGTACAGCCACACGCCGATACCCTTGCTCTTAGCGTAGGCTATCACGCCCGGAATATCAATGTTACCCCGGAAGGTGGAGGCGTCTGTAGATTTGTCATTGGACGGGCCGTTCCATCTGCCGTCGAAAAGTATATATTGCAGGTTGCGTGCCGCAGCGAAGTCGATAAGTTTCATGGCTCCGTCGGTAGTGAGTTTCACCTCGCGCATCATCTTACCGGGTTTGATCCACTTGGTGTCGGTTATGGCACAGGGGGCGTTGAGATTGAGGTATATGAAATTGTTCTCGAGGAGCTTGCCCGGAGTTTTGGCAGCCATTACGAGCCTCCAGGGGCTATAGAACGGTTCTATCTCGTCCACCTCGCCGTACATTGAGCAGGCGATGGTGTTGGGCTTGGTGGGTGAGAGGGTGAATTTCGTGCGTACGTAGTCTACCACCTGCGCCTCGCCCAGGGCGGCGTAGTTACCGTCGGGGAGTTCGAGCACCAGAGGCCTTTCGCATTCCCTGTCCTTCCACACGGCGGGATCGAGTTTCCATTTGAGGTATTTAGACTGGGCTCTCGGGGTAAAATAGGCCATAGTGCCTTCGGGGAGGGTGAACTGTGTATTCTCGCCGGTGATATGCAGTACGTTGAGCGTACCCGCGAACATATACCTGAATGCCACGCCTTCATTGTAGGTCCTCACGATGATATCTAACTTGGTGCGGAGTCTTTCTGAGGGTGCGGAGATCTTCTGGAGGTGTATCACGGCCTGGTTGTAGTTATTCCTGATCTCGGCACGTTCGCCGTAAGGAGGTTTCCAGGTGGAGTTATTGCTCGACGTTTCGACGCCTAAGAGCTTCACATCCTTGGCCCAGTCGCCTCTGCTTTCGATGCCCAGCTGTGATTCGAGTATTATGGGTTTACCCTCGAAGTTCACGGTATAGACGGGAGCATTACCCTTGAGCCACACGCTGATCTCGAATTTGCCGTCGGGAGAGGTCACCTTTGTGGGAGTTTCCTGCGCGAAAATGACCACGCTCATAAGGAGGCAGGCGGCGGAGAGAATAAGTCGCTTCATATTTTAATATCTAATTATAATTACACTGTTTGCTGTTAAGACACGTTCATCCGGGCGGCTGTGGGGGTCGGCCGAAGGCCGAGCCGCCCGGATGAGCATCGCGATTCGCGATGCAGGGACTTACACTATGACGAAATTTACACCAAGTAGTTTATTAAGCCTACCCCCTTGTTATCTCCTCCTTATCCTTGTCCCAGAACATAGTACGTCCTTCGAGGTAGGCCCTTGTGCCCATGTGGGCGGCCATGGCCTCGTCGAAGGCAGCATCGATGTCGCAGCTGGGCTGCCCACCCGCTCTGATGCAGTATAGCCACTCGCGCATATGGAGGTGCGTGGTGTCGTAACGGCGGCCTCCCGCGTAGGTGTAGAGTAGGCCGCGCTGAGCGAAGTAGGCCTGCGTGGGGGAGGTGAGGGCGTCGACATTAGTCTCGCCGGGAATGTATGTGTAGAACGTTTCGTCGGGCTTGATAAGGCCTTCGTCGATATAGGTCTTGTACCTCACGGACTCCTTGGTGGCGCTGAGCAGTAGCTTGTTCGACACATTGAGCGTGCCGTCGGTGCCCATGATAAGCTTGTTGCGCTTGTTGCTGTTGCCCTGAGTGGCGCTGTACAGCAGGGTCATATCCCTGTCTTTGAACTCTATGGTGGTCTGCAATACGTCGGGCACGGTGCGGCCGTCCTTGTATACGTACACGCCGCCCGAAGAGGTCACCGAAGAGGGGATGCCCACGCCCAGTATCTGGTTGATGGCGTCGTACTCGTGGGTGAGCAGGTCGCCGCTGAGGCCCGTGCTGTAATCCCACCAGCAGCGCCAGCGAAAGAAGCGTTCGAGCGAGAACCTGTCGCGCGCCTCGGGGCCCATGAAGCGCTGAAGTTTATTGGAGCGCATGTAGCTCTCATACTCCCTGATGCTCTGCGCGGGGCCTTCGAACTGCTTCCAGTCGATGGTCTCGGGCGAGGCGCCCTCGATGATGGGGTAGACCCACGCACCGTTGGGGGTGTTGCGGTTGGTGGCTACCTGTATGAGCGATATTTTGCCGAGCATACCCTTGTCCACTATCTCCTTGGCGCGGATGTAGCTGTCGGTCTGACGGCCCTGGTGCCCGAGCTGGAACACGATGCCGCTTTGTTTCACGACGTCTCTCACGCGATAAGTTTCGGGCACGGTCCACGACAAGGGTTTCTCCACGTATACGTGCTTGCCCCTTTTGGCGGCCTCGATGGTCATTTCGCAGTGCCAGTGGTCGGGAGTGGAGATCACTATGGCGTCTACGTCTTCGGCAGCGATAAGCTCCTGGTAAGTACGGTAACGCTTGGGCTGAGGGCCTAACTTGCCGCCCACGCCGACCCTGTTTACGTTGGACCCGGCCACGGCCGCCCTCTCGCCATAAGGATCGAAAATATCGCACACGGCAGTGACTATCACATTCAGGTCGTCCTGCTCCATGAACATCTGGTAGCGGGTGTCGCTGCTGTTCTCCTTGAGGTTTTCTAACTGTTCGTCGATCCATTCGGGTTCGGCGAATCCCAGGGCGCGCATTAAGAGCTTGCCGCGGATACCGAAGCCGATGATGCCCAGGCGTATCTGCTTGCCGTCCATGGCCGAGGGAATGGCCTTGCGCTTGTCGAACTTGAGGAAGTCGACCTTCTTTTTCTGCTCCTCCTCGTAGCGTATCTTCTTGAGTACTCCGTAGCCGAACACGCCGGCGACCGAAAGGCCCAACAGGGTCTTTATCGCGTCCCTGCGCCCCTGGGACTGAGGTTTGTCAGCCGCCTTTTTAGATGCGGCGGGCTTCTTGGCCTGGGGTGCCGCGGGAGATACGGCGGGCGTGGAGGCGGGTGCTTTCACTATCTTCTCCTCCGCCGGTTTGGCGGCTGCCTTGGAGGGTGATTTCTTTACGGGAGCCTTCTTTGCAGGGGCTTTTTTCGCGGGCGTTTTAGCTGCGGGAGCGGTCTTGGTATCTTTTATGTCTTTCTTAGCCATGACGGGATCAGATTACTTTGGGGATAAAGCGTTTGAGGTAGCGGTCGAAGCCGACGATCTGCGAGGTGGGGAACATGATCAGCACCAGCAGGGCGAATATCTCCACCATATTCTTGTCGACCCACATGTATGAGCCTTCCATAGGCATGATAAAGTGGGCGCCGATAAAGGGCGGGTGCGACAGGTAGTACATGAGTAGCATCACGATGCCGCCCCACGAAGCTATGCGGGCGAAAGTCCCAGTTATAAGGCCGAGGCCTACGAGGAACAGACCCCATTCGTTGGCCACGTTCACAAAGGACATCAGCGAGGCATTTTCCGACATGCTGACGAACATTTCTGACAACCACCCCTGTGCATCGCGCAGGTACATCGTGGCGTCCCAGGCCGGGTTGAGAATCTTGTGTATGCCCTCGTAGGCGAAGTGCCATCCTATGGCGAAGCGCAGCAGAACGAGGGCGGAGAGTTGTTTGGTAGAATAATTCACTTTTGTTTCAGGTTATGTGAGGTTGGGTAATTTTTGCGAAACTCCAAATATATAAAAAAAAGCCAAGAAGAATGGCAAGAAAAAAGCCCTAACCGCGAAGATTTATTCCTGAAATGTATTATCTTTCGTGTCGAGTGAGTGCATAATGTGCGCGGGATAAACTTATAACCCATATACAGCCATGAAAAACTTTACTTTTTCGGGCCTTTTTTCAGTCCTGCTGGCCGCCTCGGCCCTGATAGCATCGTCATGCGGTAAGGACGACGGCCCCGGCCCCGACGCCAACTTAGATATCTATGCCGGGGGATATTATTACAACACCGCTGCCAGTAAGGATATCGCGTGCTACTGGAAGAACGGCGCTCGTGTCGTCTTGAGTTTGCCGCCGGGCCAAGGGAGTGCCAGGTGCTTCTCTATCTCTGTCGATGCCGGGGTGGTGTATGCGGTCGGTGAATACGTAAATAGTGGAGGCGTGACTACGGCGTGTATGTGGATCGATGGCGTCCATAGCGATATGCCTGTTCCTGTGGGGACAACGGTATCTACATGCAGATCTGTCGTCGTAGCCGGCGGAGAGGTCTATACGGCGGGCGATTACATATTGTCCGGAGAATCCAAGCCGTGTTATTGGACAGGCAGCTCCCGTACCGACATGGAGGGACACGTAGGGGTAACAGGCGTCAAATGTAACTCCATAGCCGTGGACGGCGGTGTAGTATATGTGTCGGGAAGAAGCCCGATCCAAATACATCGTTGGATCGACGGAGTGAAGACCAACCTGCCTGTTCCTTATATGGGAGGGGGCTTCTATGGTGAGGCTTATTCCGTAGCGGCGAGAGGTGGCGCCGTCTATATCGTCGGCGACTATGCCGATGATGGGGCGGATGTTTTTCACCCTAACGTGCGCGCTGGCTACTGGAGTAATGCAGACTGGAGCGACACCTACCACAATCTCGACTTTCCGACCGGGAATGTCTCCAGTAGCGCCAGGGCTGTGACCATCGGCGCTGACGGCAAGGTCTATATAGCGGGTCGTTACGGCGAGCCGGATAGCAGCAACGAGCGGGCCTGCTATTGGGTCGACGGCGTCTTCACTCCTATAAATTCATCATCAGAGGCTTTCGCCACGTCCATAGCGGTCAACGGAAATAAAGTGTACGTGGGAGGGCGGATCGGTAGTGCTGCGTATTATTGGAGAAACGGCACGGCGGTCAAGCTCAGTACTCCTTCGGGGTCAGCCTACACGGAATGTACCTCTATTGTCGTGCTGCCTAAGGAGCCTAATTAGAGAGGCCCGATTAGAGGGGCGGCCGAGTTTGTTTCACCGGACCGCTATCTTTTCGTCTGCCGCCATCTTTTCACCTGCCCGTAAAAAGACAAAAGGAGGGAACCTCACGGTTGCCTCCTTTCACCAGAGAGTTGCCTCTCTAAACTACTAACCCAAACTTAAATAAATGAAGAAACCCTATTTCAACTAAACCTTGTGTAAGGTCCGATGTTAAAATATCTATTAAAGGTTTAACCAAATAGTGTGCCAAGAATCCCGGAAACTATCCGCCGCCGATAATTATTATACCTTTTTATAATGATCGCCGCAATTTTTAATAGTTTAGGCGCGCGGAGGCGGGAAGGACATACATATAAAAACAGCAGGGCGACCATAACGGTCGCCCTGCCTCTTGTATTCCAACCAACTAATAATTATGAATCACGCGCTGCCGCCACGGCGGTCACAGCCCTCAGGCCAACACGCTTTTTAGGATGCGGTCCAACGCTAACAGGTCATAATCGCCTCTGATAACTTCCGAGTCGAACAACCGTTCGTTTTCAATGTCCACATCATTCTGGTAAAGATCGGAGTCGTTGTCGGTCATAGGCGAAATATGAATTTTAAGTGTGTTTCTGTCTGTATAACGCCCGCGTCTCCTGCATATTGTGCTGTCCGTGAAATAAAAAACGCGGCGGGTCCGGACAGACCCCGCCGCGCGGTATTTTACATGGAAATATCCAGTATCTCGAAGTGTATAACGCCCGAGGGAACGGTCACCTCCACCTTGTCGCCACGCTTCTTCCCCAGCAGGGCCTTGGCGATGGGTGTGCCGATAGAGAGCTTGCCCTCCTTGAGGTCGGCCTCGTTCTCAGATACGATGGTATACACGGCATTCTTACCCGTGTTGAGGTTCTTCAGTGTGACCTTATTGAGTATCTGCACCGTCTTGGTGTTGATACGCGATTCGTCGATTATGCGGGCGTTTGCTACGGTCTCTTCGAGTTTGGCAATGCGCATCTCCAGCATACCCTGCGCCTCCTTGGCCGCATCGTATTCAGCGTTTTCGGAGAGGTCGCCCTTGTCCCTGGCTTCGGCTATAGCCGCCGATGCGGCCGGACGTTCCACCGACCTCAAGTGTTCAAGCTCGGCCCTCAGTTTCTGGAAGCCTGCTTCGGTTAAATGAACAACTTTTGATGCCATAATTAAAAAATCTTAAATTGTTGGTTCGCGAAAAAGTAAAAAGAAAGAATCCTGGCCTCGTTTTAAGGAGGTCAGAACTCTTCCATTTCCCACAAAGGTAACACAGTTTTTTTAATTTGCAATACCCTGGCGGCGATTGTGACGATTTATGAAAGTGGGCAATAATTGCGTTTTAGCCCTGAATTATTGCTATTTGAGGGCGGAGCATTGGATTGTGGACTAAAGTTTGTAAGTTTGTAAGAAGCTGCCCGTAACCGGCGGACGGCGCGGGCCGGACACTCCGGTTTCCGTAAACAAAAGTTTTCCCCTATGAAATTTATCCCCGATTTTCCGACCGTAGTCACCCTGCTGTACATACTTTTCGTGGCGGTGAACGTGGTGATCGTGATACACGACAAGAAGGACCCCGTGAAGGCCCTGGCGTGGATCACGGTGATCGCTCTGTTGCCGGTTATAGGGTTTGTGTTTTACATGGTCTTCGGGCGCAACCACCGCAAGGCCAAAATGTTCAACCGCAAGGAACTGCGCGACCTCAAACAGCTCGCCGACATAAGCGAGCGGCAGGTGTATGAGATAAACTCGCCGCTGGCCCTACATGAGCCTGAAATAGCAGACAACAGGGATATAATAACCCTCCTGCTCAACAACAACAAAGCCCCGCTGACCGCTCACAACCGTGTGAAACTATTCTACGACGGGGCGACCACATTCGATGAGATAAAAGCTGCCCTGCGTTCCGCGCGCCACCATATACACATGGAGTACTATATAATCGAGGACGACAACCTGGGGTGGGAGATAGCAGAGATACTTATCGAAAAGGCCCGCGAAGGGGTAGAGGTGAGGGTTATCTACGACGACGTGGGCAGCTGGGGTCTGGGGCGCAAGTACCTGCGCGCGTTGCGCAAGGAGGGCGTGGATATACACTGCTTTATGAAGGTGGTGTTCCCGTGGCTCACGAGCAAGATCAACTACCGCAACCACCGCAAGATCGTCGTGGTCGACGGTAAGGTAGGCTTCACCGGTGGCATAAATATAGCCGACAGGTATATCCACGGTACCTCGCTGGGGGCGTGGAGGGATACCCACATGATGCTCGAGGGCGAAGGGGTGGCGATGCTCCAATCGGTGTTTGTCACCGACTGGTACTTTGTGACCGGCAAGCGCCTGACGCCACAAAACAAATATTTCCCGCGTACCTCGGTGCCTGAGGAACACCTGCTGCAGATCGCCTCCTCGGGGCCCGACTCCGACTGGGCGTCGATAATGCAGGCCTTCTTCGCCGCCATCACCAAGGCACAGCACCATATCTATATATCCTCGCCCTATTTCTTGCCCAACGAGGCGATACTCACGGCTATAAAAGTGGCGGCGTTGAGCGGCGTCGACGTGAGGATACTTATCCCCAGAAAGTCCGACTCGAAGGTGGTCTACTGGGCTTCGCGATCTTACATCGGCGAACTTATGGATGCCAAGGTGAAGGTATACCTGTATAAGGCGGGCTTCAACCACTCCAAGCTGATAATGATCGACGGGGTGTTCAGCTCGGTGGGTACGGCGAATATGGATGTGAGGAGCTTCGAGGACAACTTCGAGGTGACAGCCATCATGTATGACAAGGGCATAACCGGCGAGTTGGAGGAATCATTCATGAATGACCTTGAGAAGAGCATGCTTATCTCCCAGAGTTTTTGGGAAAGCCGCCCGCTCAGCTTCAAGATATACGAGGGATTCTCGAGACTGTTCTCGCCGTTGTTGTAGGGACGGAATAGGGTATCGCTACTTGCGATGCTCACCCGGGCGGCTCGACGCTTTGTGTCGCCCCCGCAGCCGCCCAGGTGAAAAAATATTCCCGTAGGCAGTAGATAATAAAGGTGAATCGCTTCGTGAAAACTAAGCGGCGGAGGATTTAATCCTCCGCCCGCTGCTATTTGAGACGCAGACTTTTTAAAGCCGTCCTAATACCTATATATTTCTGCCTTATAGGGGCCCTCTACGGGTACGCCGATATAGTCGGCCTGCTCCTTGGTGAGGGTGGTCAGGCGTACGCCTAACTGTTCTAAGTGGAGGCGTGCCACCTCTTCGTCGAGGTGCTTGGGCAGGCAGGTCACGCCCACGGCCATATCCTTTGTCCACAGTTCTATCTGTGCGAGGGTCTGATTACTGAACGAGTTGCTCATCACGAACGAGGGGTGTCCCGTAGCGCAGCCCAGGTTGACCAGGCGGCCTTCGGCGAGGATGAATATCGAACTGCCGGAGGGTAATGTATATTTATCTACTTGCGGCTTGATATTGGTCTTCGCCACGCCCTTGTGGCTCTCGAGGCGGACTATCTGTATCTCGTTGTCGAAGTGACCGATGTTGCAGACGATGCTCTGGTCCTTCATCGCGAGCATATGTTCGAGGGTGATTATGTCGCGGTTACCCGTGGTGGTCACGTAGATATTGGCCTCTTCGAGGGCATCTTCCACGCGCTTCACCTCGAAGCCTTCCATCGCCGCCTGCAGGGCGCAGATGGGATCGATCTCGGTAACGATCACGCGGGCGCCGTAAGAGCGCATGCTGTGCGCGCATCCCTTACCCACGTCGCCGTAGCCGCAAACGCACACGACTTTACCCGCGATCATCACGTCCGTGGCCCTCTTGATACCGTCGGCCAGCGACTCGCGGCAGCCGTAGAGGTTGTCAAACTTGCTCTTGGTCACCGAGTCGTTGACGTTGATGGCCGGAACGAGCAGTTCGCCGCGCTCCTGCATCTGATAGAGGCGGTGTACGCCGGTGGTGGTCTCTTCGGACACGCCTTTCCATTCGGATACTGTACGGTGCCACTTCTGCGAATCTTCCTTTAATAATGTATTGAGGGTGTCTATTATGACCTGTTCTTCCTGGCTTGAAGCCTTGTAGTCGAGTGTCGAGGCGTTTTTCTCCGCCGCGTAGCCCTTATGTATAAGGAGCGTGGCGTCGCCGCCGTCGTCCACGATAAGGCTAGGGCCCTTGCCGCCCTCGAACGAAAGCGCCATGACAGTGCACCACCAATACTCTTCGAGGCTCTCACCCTTCCACGCGAATACGGGTACGCCCGCAGCGGCAATGGCCGCCGCCGCATGGTCCTGTGTGGAGAATATATTGCAACTGCACCAGCGTACCTCAGCGCCCAGTTCCACGAGGGTCTCGATCAGTACGGCGGTCTGTATGGTCATGTGCAGCGAGCCCATGATCCTCGCTCCTTTGAGGGGCTTGGCAGCGGCGTACTTGCGGCGGATAGACATCAGGCCGGGCATTTCTTTCTCGGCGATCTCTATCTCCTTGCAGCCCCAGTCGGCGAGTGAAATATCTGCAACCTTGTAGGGGAGTTTCTGGTCGATCATCATAGTGATATATGTTTTAAAATCTCTTGTTTGTCTTTGATTATTTGGGCTTTGAGCTCATCGACTGAGGCGAATTTACGCTCCGGGCGGATGAACTTCACGAGGCGCACGGTTATCTCCTTGCCGTAGAGATCGTCTTCGAAGCCGAGCAGGTGGGCCTCCAGCAGACGTCCCCGGCCAGGGCCAAAAGTGGGTTTACGGCCTACGCTGACCATGGCCCCGAACTTTTTTCCGGTTATTTCCACTTCGGCGGCATACACCCCGTCGGCCACCGGGTCATTGTCGGCAATGGCGATATTGGCCGTGGGGAAGCCCATTGTCCGTCCCAGCTTGTCGCCCTCGATTACCGTACCTGTGAAAACAGTGTCCATAGCCCCTTGTCGTGCCCCCGTTTTCGGGAGAGGGGCAAAGGTAGAAATAATAATATTTCTTTGAAAATTATAGGCAAACTCTAAAGAAATTTATACCTTCGCAGAGTGTTCCGCAGGGGTGTAGCTGTGCAATAGGTGAAGCCCCGGAATTAATTCACATCAAGCATTTTATATGGTATCCCAAGAATCGAAATCCAAGAAGATATACTACTCCATGGGCGAGGTGGCGGAGATGTTCGACGTCAACACCACACTTATCCGCTTTTGGGAGAGCAAGTTCGACATACTCAAGCCCCACAGGAATAAGAAGGGCAACCGCCTCTTTACCCCCGCCGACGTGGAGAACCTCAAGCTCATCTACCACCTCGTGAAGGAGAAGGGGATGACCCTTGCCGGAGCACAAAAGAGGCTCAAGGAGAACAGGGAGGGCATCAACCGCGACATGGAGATCATAGACCGTCTCCAGAATATCAGGGCGATGCTTATGGAGATCAAGCAGGAGATGAAGGGCGGCGACTCCGACGACGAGATAGAGATAATCGTATCCGATGATCTGTCTGTGGATTACGACGCCTCTTCGGGCGAGGACAGTGTGGAGGAAGAACGGGTGGCGGTGGCTGCCGCCGGAGATGCCGAAGAAGAGGGTGACGCTCCCTGCGGCCCCGAGACGGAGACCGGAGCAGGGCCGGAGGCTGAGACTGAGGCTGAGGCCGGGTTGGGCGAAGCGGACGAACTGGACGGCGAGCCAGGGGCGGACGATGAGGAAATGGTATTCGACCTCGGACCCATGGCGGAACTTGTAGCGGAGATCGTATCCGAACCGATCCGGGAGTATATTCCCGGGCCTTCCGTAGATGAAGACACCGATCCGTGGACTCCGGAGAATGAAGAGGAAGTGTCGGTGACGGTCGATATTTATACCGAAGAACCGAATGCTGCTGAAACATCCGATGAAGGCGACGCTCCCTGCGGTCCGGAACAGGAAGCCGTAGAGAATGAAATAAATGAACGCGAAATAATGGCCGGACATATACCGGAGGCCGAGCACGAATCGCCGTTTGATTCGGGACAGGAGGTCGCACGGGAATATGAAGCGTCCGCTGCGGAGTGGATCCCGTCCGATGTTTTGTCAGAGCTGGATGAAAGTGAATTAGAGGTAGAGTTCACTGCTACAGATGTTCCCGCCGAGCCGGGTGACACTGGTTTTGAGGCTGCCCCTGCCGTTCCCGGTGATTTATTCGGGTCGGAGGGTACTCCCGCCGCTTCGCCTGACTCCACAAAAGACGACCGCGACTACGAAGTCCGCCGCCCGCAGGCCGTGGAGCAGACGTTGTTTTAAACGATTTCGATTATGAAACCAGTCAAGCGCATACTGTTGTTGGCATTTGCGCTGTCGATGTGTGTCGGCATGGCAGAGGCCCAGCCACCCAAGGGCAGCACTTTGTATCGTCTGATGGCGCATGATTGGAAAAATAATGGCAGACGCAGCCATTATATCATGAAATTTACACTGACGCGACTTTATGTAGATATAAAATCAGGTAAGACGCGTGTGAAATTTGGCATGGATTTTTATCTGAGCGATAAGGTCGAGTATACGTTTGATTCTTTGAAAGTCGGGAAGATATACAAAGGAGGATATATAATAGAGAGCCTTTCCAATGTTCGGGCTTCAGCCGTTAGTATACTTGAATTTGATGGTAAGAAACTGGTGGCATTGAGTCTCCCTGAGGAGGGGAACGTATATGTGGGAAGTGGGCCCATGACATTCTCAAAATTCAATTATGGCCGCGTACCCGATAAAAAATTATACGAGAAGGAAATTATAAGACCCCGGTCGCTTAGACTGAAACTTGCTAAAATCGAACGTGAAAGAAATATTGAAATCCAATCACAATCTTCAAAGCCATGACAGTATCCGATATAATTGCCGCTATAGAGGAGTTCGCGCCGCTGAGCGCGCAGGACTCGTTCGATAATTCAGGCCTTATGGTTGGCGATCCGCAAGCGGAGGTGAGCGGTGTGTTGCTGTGCCTCGATGTCACTCCCGAGGTGATAAACGAAGCCATCGACCTTAGAGCCGACATGATAGTGTCGCATCATCCGCTGATATTCCAGCCCCTGCGATCCATTACGGAGACCACTGTGACCCAGAAAATGATCAGCCGTGCGCTTATTGCCGGCATAGCGATATACGCCTGCCACACCAACCTCGACAGCGTGCAGGGCGGCCTCAGCTTCCGCATGGGCGAGATGCTGGGGGTAAAGAATCTGGAAATCCTGCAACCGCGCGCCTCGGCCTGCGACGCTCCCATCGGCTACGGCGTGATAGGCGACGTGGAGGAGACCGATGCGATGGTGTTCCTGTGGAAGGTCAAGGAGTGCTTCTCGGCCCAGGTGGTGCGCCACAGCGAGGTGGAGGGGCAGAAAGTGCGCAGGGTGGCCCTGTCGAGCGGTTCGGGGTCGTCAGTGATAGCGGCGGCAAGGGCTGCGGGGGGCGATATGTTCATTTCCGCCGACTTCAAATACCATGATTTTTTCCCCGAAGTGGACGGGATGATCTTGGCCGACATAGGCCATTTTGAGAGCGAATATTGCTCAATTGATCTTTTGTTTGATATTATTACAAAAAAAATACCTACTTTTGCCCTCCATAAGAGCAAGAGGTCTTACAATCCGGTAAACTATTTAGTCTGATAAAATATGGCGACAAGCAAAAAAGGAGCTGAAGCGGTTGATTACTCCATTGAGGAGAAGATAGTTACTCTGTACGAGTTGCAGAAGATAGATTCCAAGATCGACGAGATAAACAAACTCAAGGGCGAACTTCCCCTCGAAGTGCAGGATCTCGAAGACGAAGTTGCCGGTCTGGATACCCGTATCGAGAATATGACCGCCGAACTCAACGAGCTGACAGCCCTGGCCAAGAAGCGCAAGGAGGACATGGAGAATTCCAAGACCCTGATCGCCCGTTACGAAGAGCAGCAGAACAACGTGCGCAACAACCGTGAGTTCGATTCACTCTCCAAGGAAATAGAGTTCCAGAAGCTGGAGATCGAACTGGGTGAAAAGCGTATCAAGGAAAATACCGCCGAAGCCAAGATCAAGAAGGCTCTGGTAGAGGATGCCGAAGCCCTCGTGGCCGACAGGCGTATCGACCTCGAAGCCAAGAAGGCCGAGCTCGCATCTATCGACGCCGAAACAGCCAAGGAGATGGAAGAACTCCTGAAGCAGTCCAAGGCCGCCGAAGCCAAGATAGACGAAAGGCTGCTCGGTGCCTATAAGAGGATCCGCGCCAATGTGCGCAACGGTCTGGCCGTGGTGGCCGTGAAGCGTGACGCCTGCGGTGGTTGCTTCAACCGTATCCCGCCCCAGAGGCAGTTCGACATACGTCTTACAAAGAGGATCATAGTTTGCGAATATTGCGGCCGTATCCTCGTGTCCGACGAAATGGAAGCTTAATTTTAGGTAGCGGCTAAGGCTGCCGACAGAGAATAAAAGTGCCGCCCCGAAGAGCAATCTTCGGGGCGGCTTATTTTTGTCAGTACGAGGGTGTCAGTCGTGAACGGTGATATTGTCAGGTGTAATGGGATGGTGGATGTCATGTGCCGTCATCTGGGTGAATTCAAGGATTATTGTGGTTATTATCAGCCGAATGCGGGTATGGGTGATGGCGTTGTCAATCCACCGTTAATGCCAATTTGGCAGGAGAAAAGCTTCGGTATATTTATTGTAGTAATAGGGGTGTGGCCGCAATATTCCGGAACGATACGACGAGGCCCGGATTTGGAAATCGACGGAAAATTTTGTATATTGCGGTCGGTTAGAATTACAAACAGTTAGCAAACGACTTAAAACTAATTTTATTGCCTATAGAGAATATCTACTCCAACCAATACTAAGAGTAGTATGAATCTTCAGAAATTAAGTGACCAGGAGATACTTAATTCCTACCTTTCAGGCAATGAGAGCGCTCTAACCTTCTTGATCGAACGTCACCGCAAGCGCGTCAACAACTATATTTACATGATGGTGCGCGACCGCGAAGTGGCCGACGACATTTTCCAGGAAACATTCATCAAGGTGGTGCGCTTCTTAGGCGAGCGCCGTTATACCGAAAACGGTAAGTTTCTCTCGTGGGTGTTGCGTATCGCGCACAACCAGGTGATCGACCACTTCCGCCAGAAGAAGCAGCGCCAGCAGGTGACCGAAAGCGAAGCCGGGTATGATATACTCAACAGCAAGCGTTTCTCGGACAGTACCGTGGAGGATAAACTGGTGTCGGCACAGATAGAACTCGACGTGCGCAAGCTCGTGGACTTCCTGCCCGACGAACAGAAGGACGTGGTGATGATGCGCTACTACATGAACATGAGCTTCAAGGAGATAGCCGAGCAGACCGACGTAAGTATCAATACCGCCCTGGGGCGTATGAGGTACGCGCTGATCAACCTCCGCAAGCTGATGCAGGAGAAGAAAGTAGTGCTGAACTAACAAGCAGCACCCCACTGTAGAGCCTGAAAGAAAAATGGAGTTAAAAATGAACGCTCCGGATATCGCAAGATATCCGGAGCGTATTTTTTTATAGGATTACGTGATTCCTACTTATTCTTACCCACTCCAAACCTCCAGCCGGCGGAGAACTGGAACACGCCGTTCTTCTGGCTGACGTATGAGCGGATGTCGGTAACGCCGATATTGTAGCGAGCCGAAAGCATCAATCCGAAGTTGAAGTTGTAAGATAGGCCCATGGCGATACTCAGGTCGGCTGCATTGATGTTGGGCAGGTCCTGGTCTTCGCCGCCGCCGTGTATCTTGGATGACACGAGAAAACCAACCTGCGGGCCGGCCTCGATACACATATTGTCAATGAAATAGATCTTTAGCAGTACCGGTACATTGATGTAACCCAGGCGTGTTGCGTAATCGACGCCGCCGTACGAGAACTTGTTGCCCTGCATCGAGAACACAACTTCAGGCTGTAGGCCTATGACCGTCGAGGGGAAGGAGAATTCTGTGAAGAAACCTCCTGAGGCCCCGATGCGCGGGTCGGATGAGTCGTTGGTCAGCATGGCGACGTTGAGGCCTGCCTTGGGACCCATGAATACTTTAGTCTGCGCCTGAGAGGCGAATGCCGCTAAAAGGACAGCGGCTGAGAGTAGTAGTTTTTTCATTTTATAGATGTTTTTATGTGGTTTTTATCAATCACCATCCGACTTATGGCAATAACTATACCAATGAATATATAAGAGCGGTTGCACGTTGAAATTTATCATCTCCGGCAGTCGTATTCTTAAGTGTAAAAGATGAAGTTGCATTCTGCGTGTAAAGTGTGGCAGTGTAATTGTAATGACCTATCAGTATGGCCGAAAGGTCTTAATATGCCGAAATTAAAACACTAAATATCTGATCGTTATGAAAAAAATGTACGTTACCGCCCTTGCGGTGTTATTGAGCCTGGGCGTGTATGCCCAGGAGGCCCCAAAGCAGGCTGTCGTCGATGAGGACCTGAAACAGGCGAACAATCCGCTCGCCACTATCAAGACCGTGAACTTCCACAACTATTACATGCCCAACCTCTATGGGGCTCCCGATGCGACCTATAACCAGGCGTGGGTGCGCTACGCCCAGCCCATAGGCTCGTTCATTATCCGCGCCTCGTTGCCCTTCGTGGTGCAATCGTTCCCGGAACAGGGGCAAAGTTCGGGGTTGAGCGACCTCAATATATTCGGGATATACAAATTTAAGGTCAAGAAACCGGGGCTCGACGTAGGTATAGGCCCGGCCCTGACGTTGCCCACGGGTACCAGCGGCCTCGGCTCGGGTAAGTGGCAGGCGGGTTTGTCCGCAATAGCTTTCGCCCACGGCAGTCCCACTATACAGATAGGCGCCCTGCTTACATGGCAGATGTCGTTCGCGGGTGATAGCGACAGGGACGACGTGAATATGCTTACTCCCCAGATATTCTTTATGTGGCAGGTGGGAGGCGGAACATACCTGCGCAGTACGGGTATATGGACATTCGATCTCGAGAGCGGCAACTATAACGTGCCCATCGGCCTGGGTATAGGCAAAGCCTTCAAGTCGGGCAAGAAGGTGTTCAATATCTTTATGGAGCCGCAGTACTCGGTATTGTCACAGGGAGTGGGGCAACCGAAGTTCCAGATATTCGTAGGATTTAATACGCAATTCAGGTAAAATTTTGCGTAAAAAAGGCCGGTCCCATACTGCTATATGTCCGTGGGCTTACGGCCCCGAAATCGTTTGCTGACGGGCCTTGCAGCCTTTCGCAACTTAGCATAAAGAGCCTTAACGGCATGAATCCCCGCACTTTGCGGGGATTTTTTTGCTTGTGGCAGAACTATTTTCCGAAAAAAGTTACTACTTTTGTGATATGAAGAAAAGTGTTTTGTTTAACGGAACGCTAAAAACTACGCCCTATGAAAAAAATATTACTCGTTTCAGTAGCTTGCGCAGCATTACTCGTATCATGCCTTAAGCCGGATGGACAGGGACCTTCGTCGGGTAGCGATGAAGTAAAGGTGGTCGATAAATACCTTAACACAAAGAGCTATAACGTACCTGTTTCTGACGGTATGGTGACAGCGGTCGTGTACCATCGTCCTGATGGAGAAATAGACACTCTTGCCAAGACCGATATCCCCGTGACAGTACAGATCCCTAAATGGCTTGACGCCAACGCTCCCGTTATGGGTATGAGCAGGGTTATGCCTGCCCCCGATCCTGTTGAGCCGGTAGAACGCATAGAGGTAGTGCAGATAGCCAAGGAGGCCATCTCTTTCGAGGCCAACTCCTATATCAAGGACGGTAACTCCGTGCTGATGTTCGAGGATAGCCGCGTGAACGACTTCGACTACAATGACCTCGTACTCTACGTAAGGCATGAGATCAGAGGTAATAACACGACTACTCCCGCCACTCTGACCCTTTATGTTAAGCCCGTAGCTCTGGGCGGCGTGAATGAGATCGCTTTCGGTTGGGAAGACGGTAACGGCGAACATCTCCTTACCAACAATGTCCGCCAGGATTATTTCTTCGGCAGGGAAGGTATCCTGAATACCTGGCCCGATCAGGAATGCATCGAGCCTATCGCCGTAGTGGATAATGGTAGCGGCAACCTCACAGGTTCGCACAACGGTTATTCGTACACTATGTTCCGCGACCGCGCTACCATGCAGAGGGCCCGTTACGATGTCGGCAGCGACTTAGACCATATCTGGGGCGGTTACTTCAAGTATGATCCCGTGTCTACCACTTGCAGCACCTCGAGCAACGACGCCAAGATGATAAAGTACTTTATCAAGACCAGCGGCTTTAAGTTCTACGTAGCCTCTATCGACAAGAGCGCTCCCGCCGGTACATTCCCCTATGGTATCGCCATACCCAACGCAGGTTACCATGGCCAGGAACGCGTTCCTTTCGAGGAAGTATACACCAGCTTCGGTTCATGGATACGCACAGGCTCGCCTCTTGACTGGGGTACGACCGTCAATCCTGCCAAGCGCTACACCAAGCACGTGAACTACGCACGCTGGTAAACGAATTAGATCGTGAAGATTAAAACGGGGAGACTTTTAAAGTCTCCCCGTTTTTTATGGTCATAAATGTTGCGGTGGTCGTTTGCCCGTCGTGTCAAATTTTTAAGTACATAAATCAAATTAAATAGTACACGACTGAAATCATATGTTATTTTTGTAAAACAAATAAATCCGCAAAACTCATATGAAAAATACTATTGCCCTATCTATCCTGTGCGCTTTGACTTTATGTATTACAGTGCAGGCCGCTTCGGCCCGGCAAAGCGGATCTGAGCGTTTCTCTGTGACAGCCCTGCGTGCGGGGTACCTGCCCGATCCCATAGGCATAGGCGAAACATCTCCACTACTCAGCTGGGAGATGGAGATGGCTTATGACAGCAGGGGAGTGATGCAGACCTCTTACAGGATTGTCGCAGCCCGATCAAAAGCCGACGTGGAAGCGGGGCGTAATCTCGTATGGGACAGCGGTAAGGTGACTTCCGACCGCTCTGCACAGATAGCTTACGGTGGTCCCGCACAGAAGAGCCGGGAGCGGATATTCTGGCGGGTGAAGGTGTGGAACAACAAGGGAGGTGAGGAGTGGAGCCCCGTGGCGAGCTTCGAAGCAGGCTTGCTCAATAAAACGGACTGGAAGGCCCTATGGATAACCCCCAACATCAAGGAAGACACCACCAAGTCGCCCCCCGCGCAGTACCTGCGCAAGGAGTTCAAGCTCCCGAAAAAAGTAAAGCAAGCCAGGGCGTACGTCTCGGCGCAGGGTATCTTCGAACTGCGTATCAATGGTCGTGCGGTGGGCGATGAGATGTTCGCCCCCGGGTGGACGTCGTATGGTAAACGCATCCAATACCGCGCTTATGACATAACCGCCCTGCTCTCGACCGGAGCCAACGCCGTGGGCGTGATGCTCGGCGATGGCTGGTATCGCGGGTATCTGCGCTGGATGCGCGAGAGGAACCATTTCGGCAACACCCTCGCCGCCCTGGTACAGATAGAGGTGACATATACCGACGGCGTGACCGCAGTCATTTTCTCCGATCCCTCATGGAGATCGACCAACGAAGGCCCCATACTTATGTCCGACCTCTATAACGGCGAAACGTATGACGCGAACAGGGAACTGGGCGCATGGGATCGCGCGGGGTACGACGACAGCCGTTGGAGCGGCGTCCGGACTAAAGAGGTTAAGGCCGAGGTGGTGGCCTCGGAGAGTGTGCCTGTGAGGGTGATACGGGCCATTAAGCCCGTGCGCAAGATCATCACCCCCAAGAATGAAACCGTACTCGATTTCGGGCAGAATATTTTAGGAGTGGTAGAATTCCGTCTCTCCGCACCTAAGGGCTCAAGCATAACCCTGAAATTCGGCGAGGTGCTCGACGGCGACGGCAATTTCTACAACGAGAACATGCGCACCGCCAAGGCCGAAGATACTTATATATTCAAGGGGGTCGGCGCTGAATCTTTCCGCCCGCAATTCACCTTCCACGGTTTCCAATTCATGAAAATCGAGGATTACACCGGCGAGGTGAATCTCAAAGATTTTACTGCTCTCGTCATTACCTCCGATGTGGGGCATACAGGCAGCTTTTCGTGCTCGGATACGCTGATAAATAAGCTTCAGAGCAACATACAGTGGAGCCTGTGGGATAATTTCCTCGATATTCCCACCGACTGCCCCCAGCGTGACGAACGCCTCGGATGGACAGGCGACGCCCAGGCGATAGCTCCCACGGCATGTTTCAACGTCGACGCCTGTACGTTCTGGAAAAAATGGCTCAAGGACCTGGCTCTGGACCAATATGCCGATGGTAGGGTTCCCGATGTGATTCCTACGGTCATCCCCAGGGCCAACGGTGCGGCGGGTTGGGCCGACGCCGCTGTTATAGTGCCGTGGACCGTCTACACCGTCTATGGCGATACGGGCGTATTGCGCGACCAGTATAAATCAATGAAAGCGTGGGTAGAGTACCAGCGTAATAATTCCGACTCCAACCTTATCCGCGCCAAACAATACCTCAAGGGCCGCCACTACGGCGACTGGCTTGCTTATACCTCCACCGATCCCTCGTATCCGGGTGCTACGACCGATAAGGACCTGCTCTCCACAGCTTTCTTCGCCTATTCTGCCGACCTGTTGTCGCGCTCGGCGAAGGTGCTCGGGAATAGCGCAGATGCGGCTGCATATCGTAAATTATTCGAGGATATACGAGCCTCGTTCCAGAGGGAATTCATCACCTCCGAGGGACGTCTTGCATCCAACACGCAGACAGCTTACGTGCTGGCGCTATATTTCGGTCTTGTCCCCGATAACCTTGCCCAGAGGGCTGCCGATCGCCTGGCTGCAGATGTGAAATCATTCGGCCATATCACTACGGGGTTCCTCGGCACGCCACTTATCTGTCACGTGCTGAGCATGTACGGGCATGACGATACGGCCTATATGCTCCTGTTCCGCAAGAAATTCCCCTCATGGCTCTATCCCGTGACTATGGGAGCTACTACCATCTGGGAACGCTGGGACGCCATACTGCCCAACGGAAAGTTCAATTCGGTGGGCATGAACTCATTCAACCATTATGCCTACGGGGCCATCGGGGATTGGCTTTACAGCCGCACGGCGGGCCTGCGTCAGCAGGAAGGCTCCGTCGCCTACAAGAAGATACATATCGAGCCCGCGCCCAATGCCGGCCTTACCCATGCCGAGGCGAGCTATAAGTCGATATACGGAGCGATATATTCCGGTTGGAAGACTTCCGGCGGAGTGTTGACAATGAAAGTCGTGATCCCTGCCAATACCTCGGCCAAGGTCTATATTCCCTCGTCGGATACTGCTTCGGTGAAGGAGGGCGGAAAACTGCTGGATAAGATCAAAGATATTAAGGTGCTGGGGCAGGAGAGGGGTAAGACCGTTGTGGAGATAGGCTCCGGGGTGTATGAGTTTATCTGCCCTTACGCGAACAAGTAACGTTCTTACAGGGGTGTGAAGTTTATCCCGGCCTTACGGGCTTGGGAGTGTTGCAGATGGCGCTTTATCCGGTATGTGCGGCCGTCTTTGATAAGCCTCGCGCCCGTTTGCTTGAACCAGAACGAAACGTTCTCCTTTTCGCAAAGGTCGCGCAGGGCTATGATCCAGCCGTAGTCGCACGCTCGGGCTTCGAGGCCCGATTCGCCTCCCGCCACCACCTGTTCGACCCACGAGCCTATATCGTACGCGCTAAGATCTATAGGCCCTAACAGCGGTTCGCAGATTATGATCTTATGCTTCACCGGAGCGGCCTTGTATATGGGCAGGCGGTAGTCAGCCATGGCCTGGTTCTCCACAGTGCAGCAGATAGTGACATTATTCCAGCCGTCGCCCCAGTCTGGGGGTAGTGTTTCGCTAAGGCGGTCGATACGTTTGGTTATCATCAGGAAGTCAAGATCACTCCGCTCGCGTATCATATCCCACGCTTCGCCGCGCCACAGGTCGGCATCCTCGACAAAGAAATCAGAGGTGAAACAGGTATAGACCGTGCTTCCCGGCGGCACCTTGTATTCGCCACTCCGCTTGCGCTTTACGGGCAGGTCGAAATTCTTCGTCTTGACCACCAGGCTACTGTCTATATCGTGCTTGGCATCGCGGCGGTACACGTAGCAATGCCTGCACCCCTCGCTCACCTTATGGCATCCGTGCCACAGGTTCCACGTCACGGAACGAGGTTGTAAAGCGTTGGAGGGCATATCAAAGGAGGGTTTGTACTCGGTTACAAATTACGACTCGGGTATGTTCTGACAATACGGGCCTTTTATCCGTTAACGGATAAAAGGCCCGTATTGTTGCAGGCAATCGTTATCGTTAATCAACGGTCCACTTGACTATCATCTTACGCAGGTCGGGGCCCGAGACCGGTTTGGTCAAGAAGTCGCTGCAACCCACGCTCAAGGCAAGCTCCCTGTCGCTGTCGAAAGCAAAGGCGGTCAGGGCCACTATCGGTACGTTGACATCGCTCTGCCTTATTATCGTTGTCGCCTCGAGGCCATCCATCTCCGGCATCTTCATGTCCATGAGGATCATGTCCGGCTTCTCGGCAGCGAAGAGTTCTATGGCCTCCCTGCCGTTGTAAGCCCTCTCGAGCCTGTAGTCCTTTCTGAGCAGGGCTTCGATCAGCATGAAGTTGCTGTCGATATCCTCGGCCACAAGTATCAGGGGTTTGTAATCCCCTGCGGTCTTTTTCTCTACACGTGTAACCGTATTACCGCTTGCCGCCGCTTCCAGCCTTGCCTCCACTTCGGGAGAGTAGGGGTGGGTGAACCAGAAGCAGGAACCCTTGCCCTCTTCCGACTCTACGCCGATCTCTCCACCCATCCTTTCGACAAGACTCTGGGATATGGATAGTCCGAGCCCAGTACCTTGAGCAAAGGCGTTGAGCTTCACGAAACGGCTGAATATCTCGTCCAGTTTCTCCGACGCGATACCCTTGCCGGTGTCGGTCACGCGGAATTTGATGAAGCCGTCGTCCAATACTTCATACGATAGGGTGATGCTGCCGCTGGCTGTGAATTTGAGGGCGTTGGTCATAAAGTTGGATATCACCTGCATCATGCGGCTCTTGTCACCGGTAACGAATATCCGCGGGAGTTTCGTGTCGAAATGCAGCTTGACCGCGTCGGGGGTCTTCAGCGAGAAGGTGTGTATCACCTCCTGACAGAGCTGGCGCACGTCGACACGGCTCCGGGTAAATTCCATCGTACCGGCCTCGATCTTCGAGATGTCGAGTATGTCGGATATGAGTTTTAACAACAGGTCATTGTTTTCCTGCACTATCGATAGATACTCCCTGCGCTGTACAGCCTCTTCGGCCTCGGCCATGATGCTCGAGAAACCCACTATGGCATTGAGGGGGGTGCGTATCTCATGACTCATATTGGCCAGGAACGCCGACTTTAGCCTGTCGGACATTTCCGCCTTGTCGCGGGCCTGGATAAGGTTTTCCTCTGTCTGCTTGAGGGCTGTGATGTCGTAATTCACGCACACCATCCCGATTTTTTTCTCTTCCGGATTATAGTTGCGGACCATCAGGTTTATCCTCGTCCAGCTTTGGCTGCCGTCATCGCGCATAATTCTCACGTCATGGCGCAGGTGCTTGGCTTCTCCGCGCTTGACCTTTGAGAAAAACTCCTTGATAGGGCCCTTGTCCTCGGGTACGACATGGTTGAGCACGCCGACCACCTCTGTGAGCGGGATACCCGCCTTTTCATTGAAATTGGCATACCAGCTGTCGAGAGCCGAGCCTTCGCGTGTGTAGGCGTCGAAGTTGGCGTATCCAACCTGGGCGAATTCGCCGATGAGCGAAGCCATTTCCTGGAATGCCTCTATGCGCAGGCCGGCGGTGGTGATATCGGTATTGTCGATATTTATGAACAGGTAATTGATAAATTCGCCGCGCGAGTTGAACAGGGGCGTGGCTATCGTTACCAGATATATTTTCTTATCTCTCCTGGTATCGTAGTAGTCGCCCACGGCGTCGAAGTCATAGTTGAGCGTGAATTCCACCTGCTCGTGTTGGCGCAGCTTGTCCTTTACGAAGTCGGGGATATTGGGATTCTCGAAGAGGTTGACCCCCAAGGCATCCTCCTTACTGCCGAGACCGAATATCTCGCACTCCTTATCGTTCATATCCACCAGAACGCCCTCCGTGTCGTAGACCTCTATGCCCACGGGCAGGTTATGGTAGATGTTGCGCAACTGGCCCTCGCTCTTTTCGAGCAGCAACTGGGTCTGCAGCAGGTCGGTCACGTCGGTGAACAAAACGGACGCCTCGCCCGGAACCGGCGCGAAAATCACCGCCTGGCAGTGCTTGCCCAATGCGTCGATCGTGAAATTTAAACTCAACTCCTCTCCTGACTTTACGGATTGAAGCATCTGGTCGAGCTTACTGTCGGCCATGCCCTCGGCCATGCAGCGGGTTTGGGACGCCAGACTACCCATCAGGGGGTCGAGGGAGAATCCTAAAATGCGCGAGGCGGCCGGGTTGGCATCGAGATAGGTGTAGTCGAAGTCGGCCCCGGTTTTTCCGTTAAGCCTCACATTTACGTATCCCGAGGGCATATATTTGTACATATTGCGGATGGACTCCTGGTCCTTGCGCATCTTCTTCTCCGCGTAGTGGAACTGGAGACATATCCCCAGAACCCCCACTATCGAGGTGAACAGGTGGGAGTCTTCGCTGCTCCATTCGCGCACCTTGTCGGAGTCCATGGCTATATAGCCCCATATCTGGTCTACACCTACAAGCGGCGCGGCTATAACCGAACGGGTGTTGTATTCCGAGAACATACTCTTCTCGATATATGCCTCCTTGGGCATGTCGTCCAGGTTGTTAACGATTACAGGCTGGTGTGCGAACATCCGCGCGCTCAACCAGGGAGTGAGGCCTATGGGCGCGGGAGTCATGTCGACCATCTCGGGCACTTTGCCGTTACTGACAGTGTACCGGCAACGCTGGGTTTGTTTCTCGTGGTCATACTCGAACATACCGATGTGGCTGCAACGGAATTGCCCCAGTATCTCCTGCAGGGAGTATTTGAGAACCTCGGATATGTCTTCCTGGCCGAGGAATGCGAGCAACGACGTGTAGATGCTGCTCTGCTTTTCAGCCATGATGTCGCGCTGCTCGGATGTCTGATTGCCGGTGTCGTACCTCGGCTTTTTTATTATCTGCATGGTGCCGCGGGCCATGATATTACCCTGAGGGTCTACGGTCTTATCCACCATCTTGGAACGCACCCAAACCTCCTCGTCATATAATACGATAGGGTAACTGTGGTCATAATCGCCGCCCTTGAATATAGAAGCGAAGGACTTCTCTGTTGCCGCCCTGTAATCGGGCCTTACCATGTCGATGAAGTCTTCGAATGACACTTCCGGGGATTGGAGACCGAGATATTCCACAATGAAATCGGAATATGTGTTGGTCTTGTTCTTGAAATCGGCCGTCCACCAACCCATTTGCATTGCAGCCATCATCCGTTTGAGTTCCGGTGCCTCGGGCGCAGAATGAGAAATAGTCATGATAGGATCAATAAAATATAGTAAGGCAAATAGTTATAATACCTTAAAGGGCAAAATTAGATATTTATTTTACAAAAGGGTAAGATTTTAGCTCTTTCCACAACATTTTTAGTTGTAATCGGTCGCCACTTGGGGATTTACATATTTTATGATTGGTTTTGGCCGGGATTGTGCGACGGATATTCTCTCCTGGCCTGCATATTGTAACGGGGATACAGACACATTACACTGTTTTTATGGCACGTATAAAGATCAAACGGGTTTACGATCCCACAGAGGCCGCAGACGGCTACCGCGTACTGGTAGACAGGCTATGGCCCCGGGGCATGAGCAAGGAGTCGCTCCATTATGACCTGTGGGCCAAGGATATAGCTCCCTCTCCAGGGTTGAGGCAATGGTATCACCAGGACGAGGAGGGGAGATGGAGCGAATTCCGCACCGGATACCTCGGCGAACTCAGCGCCTCTGCTACTATCGGCGATCTCATAGACCGCCTTAAAGGGCAGAAGACGGTGACTTTGCTCTACGCCTCGCGTAACGCGGCTGAGAACCATGCGCTTATACTGCGGGATTTCCTTGAGAAGCGGATGAAATAACAAAGGGGCGCTCCAAGGCGCCCCTTTGTTTAAGTCCCCGTTACTCCTGGGGATATGGGTTTATAGATTACACCCATGCTTTCATATCTTCCTCGACGGTTGAGATGCCTCCTATGCCGAAGTTCTCCACCAACACTTTCGTCACGTTGGGCGAGAGGAACGCCGGAAGGGTGGGACCGAGGTGGATGTTCTTCACCCCGAGGCTCAAGAGTGCCAGCAGTACGATCACCGCCTTTTGTTCGTACCACGCGATGTTGTACACTATCGGCAGGTCGTTAACGTCGCTGAGTCCGAAGGCGTCTTTCAGCGCGAGGGCGATCACTACCAGCGAATAGGAGTCGTTACACTGGCCTGCATCAAGCACCCTGGGGATACCGCCGATGTCGCCCAGAGGCAGCTTGTTATAGCGGTACTTAGCGCATCCGGCAGTTAGTATCACGGTGTCTTTGGGCAGCGCTTGCGCGAAATCGGTATAGTAGGAGCGAGTCTTCATGCGCCCGTCGCACCCGGCCATCACCACGAATTTTTTGATAGCGCCCGATTTTACCGCATCGACCACCTTGTCAGCCAGAGCCAGGGTCTGTGCGTGGGCAAAGCCCCCGATGATCTCGCCCTTCTCGATCTCCGTAGGCGGGGCACAACGCTTGGCGTGTTCGATGATAACGGTAAAGTCCTTCTTGCCGCCGTCCTTGCGCGAGGAGATATGCGTGGCTCCGGGCAGGCCGGCCGAGCCGGTAGTGTAGATACGTCCGGCGTATCCGGCGTTTTTCATAGGCGGCACTATGCAATTGGTGGTGAAGAGTATGGGGCCGTTGAATGATTCGAATTCCTCCCTCTGCTTCCACCATGCGTTGCCGTAGTTGCCCACGAAATGCGTGTATTTCTTGAAGGCGGGATAATAGTTGGCGGGAAGCATTTCGCTGTGGGTGTAGATGTCGATGCCCGAATCTTTGGTCTGTTCCAGCAACTCCTCGAAGTCCTTGAGGTCGTGGCCGCTGACGAGGATTCCCGGGCGGGTGCCTACACCGATATTCACCTTTGTAATCTCGGGATTGCCGTAGGCCGACGTGTTGGCTTTGTCTAACAGGGCCATGGCTTTTACGCCGCATTCGCCCACGCCCAGCACGAGGTTTATCAATTCCGATACTCCGATGTCCTTACGGCTGACCTCGGCCAGCGCATTTTCCAGACACTCGTATATGGCCTCGTCCTCATGCCCGAGATTGAGAGCATGCTCGGAGTAGGCCGCGGCACCCTTCACCCCGTAGATCACGAGTTGTTTGAGCGAGCGGAGATCTTCGTTGTTTTCGGCAAGTACACCCACCTTGGCAGCGATTCTTTCGTACTCTTCTGGGTTGGCTTGGAACATCACTTCGTCCATTTCCGGCAGGGCGATACCGCGCTTTTCGGCCGTGCCGATCAGGATGTTTTTATTCGCCAGCGCTTTGGTGATGTGGGCCTTGATGGCGTCGTCGTCGAAGTTGGCGTTGGTGATGGTGCAGAACAGGGAGTCGAGGATGGCGCGGCTCGTGGCCTTGTCCGGGGCTCCTTTCTCGCGCATGGCACGGTTGACGATAGCCTCGCCGCGCACTACGTAAAGTAACAGATCCATAAGTCCGGCGGTCTGCGGTTCCTTGCCGCAAACGCCCTTGACAGTACAGCCGTGTCCTCCGGCCGTCTCCTGGCATTGAAAACAAAACATACTCATAATCGGGTGGTTTTAGTGGTTTTAACAGGTTTTATATCCATTCTTCGCTTATAATTTCGCCCTGCACCGAGAGGACGATCACTTTCACGGGCACATTGCGCGAGGCCTGTTCGCGTGCCGCCTGGGCAATGCGCACCAGACCGCCGCAACAGGGTACTTCCATTACCACGACGGTCAGAGTATTTATCTTGGACGTGTCGATCATGGCGGAGAGTTTGTCGATGTACGACTGTGTATTGCTGTCGAGCTTCGGACATGCGATGGCGAGTATCTTGCCTTTGAGGAAACGGCTGTGAAAATTTCCCGCCGCAAAAGCCGTACAATCGGCGGCCAATAACAGGTCTGCTCCCTGCAAGAATGGAGCCATGGGATTGAGCAGATGCAGCTGTACAGGAAACTGGCGCAGTTCCGAGGGCTGATCTACCGTCGCACCGGCCTGTACGCCCGATGGTTGTCCTCCTGCGAATGACATCCCGGCGCCGCCGGCCGCGAAGCCGGTCATGGCGCCGCTAACCCCTGCTGTCCCCACCTGAGACATAGGCGTGAAATTGCGCGCCATGCTGCCCGGACATCCGCAGGCCATTGGTTTTTCCTCTTTTGTCTCCATATTTATTTTCATGTTATGTTCGTCGAGCCATTTCAGCCCCTGCATCAGCAGTTCCTGTTCGCCGTGTTCCCTGAGGTGGTTGAGGTGGGCTTTGACCACAGCCTCGCCCTTGGGCGCGATGCGCTCCATTACGGCGGCTTCGTCGTAAGGTTCGGCCTCGCGCTCTTCGAGGGTTATGGCTCCCACGGGACACTCACCGATACAGGCGCCCAGACCGTCGCAATATAGTTCGCTAACCATCACGGCCTTGCCGTCGATAAGCTGCAGCGCCCCCTCGTGGCATCCGCTCACGCATGCCCCGCAACCGTTGCACAGGGCGTCGTCTATTTTTATTATCGTCCTTCTCATGTCACAAAATTACACAGGAGTGAACTGCCGAATTTGACACCTTTGTTGCATTTTATATATATTTA
Source organism: Rikenellaceae bacterium (assembly GCA_031553875.1). Taxonomy (GTDB): domain Bacteria; phylum Bacteroidota; class Bacteroidia; order Bacteroidales; family Rikenellaceae; genus JAVBKU01. The sequence continues at coordinate 68,452 of JAVBKU010000004.1, forward strand.
CAGAAAATATACCGATTATGAATTATTCTTTGCTTACGCGTACCGCCCTGTTTGCTGGTATCGGCGCCGAAGATATCGTCGCACTGCTCGATGAGTTCAATATCGCGGAGATAACTATTAAGAAGGGGGAAGTGCTTGCCATGCAGGGCGAGCCATGCAACCGCCTGATAGTGCTGCTGACCGGTGCGGCCAAGGGCGAAATGAGCGACCCCTCGGGCAAGATAGTTAAGGTGGACGATATCATAGCTCCCAACCCCCTGGCCATACTTTTTCTGTTCGGTCCGGAGAACCGATTTCCTGTGCAGGCCACAGCCACAGAGGATTCTACAGCTATTGTCATCCCCCGACAGGTAGTACTGAAGATGCTTTCGCGCAACGAGACCCTGCTGAAAAATTATCTCGATATTTCGGCTACGTTCGCCGCCCGCCTGAGCCGCAAACTACACTTCATGTCGTTCCGGACCATACGCCAGAAGGTGGCCATGTACCTGCTCGATCTGTCGAAAAAAGCGGGCTCCGACACTGTGCGTTTAGACCGTACCCACACCTCTATGGCTGAGTATTTCGGGGTGTCGCGCCAGGCCCTGGAACGGGAGATGAAAGCTATGGCAGAGGAGGGTCTGATAGCCCGCGACGGCAAACAGATCACCTTGCGAGACAGGCGCGCGCTGTTCAATCTGGTGCAGTTGTAGAATGGAGATACACCCCGAGCCGTTAGCGTAAAACGAATCCGCTCTATTGTGGGTTGCTCAAATAATGGTACATTTGATATTGAGCCTACTGTAACGAGGCTGCCTACGCTGTAATTTACCACAAAACAAGATCCTAAAAATAAAAAATATGAAACGGATTATTCTGTGTCTGATCATTCTCTGCAATACGGTCTATGCCCAAGACCTGGGACAGTATAACGTGACATGGAGCTCCCAAAGCGCGAACTCAAGCGAGTCTATGCCGTGCGGAGGAGGGGATATGGGTCTGAACGTTTGGGTGGAGAACGGGGAGCTGTTGTTCTACATAGCCCGCTCGGGTGTTTTTGACGAGGTTAACACCATGCCCAAGCTCGGCAGGGTTCGTGTACGCCTCACTCCCAATCCATTTGAGAAGGGAGGCACGTTCCGCCAGGAGCTTAAACTCAGGGAAGGTTACGTCGAGATAGAGGGTAAGGATACTAAAATAAAGGTCTGGGTCGACGTATTCCGACCCGTGGCGCACGTTGAGACCGAGTCCAAGGCTCCTGTCAAGGTGGAGGCGTGGTACGAGAATTGGCGCCTTGCCGACCTCATATGGACCAGGGAAAAACAGTTCCAGGGAAGTCGCGGATATATGCTCGCTCCCGACAGTATAAAGGCGGTGTCGCGCCCCGATTCGATAAACTACGAGGGGAATCGCGTGGTGTGGTATCACCGTAACAGGGATAAAACGGTATTCGATATGACCGTGGCCAATCAGGGGCTCGAATCGGTCAAACCGCAGATGTGGAATCCGTTAAAAGGGCTCACCTTCGGGGGTATGATGGAGGGTGACAATATGCGTGCAACGGCGGTGACCGCCGGGAAATATGCCGATATTCCCTTCAAGGCCTGGGGCATGGAGAGCGTCAAACCGATGCGCAAGCACCACATCAAGATATATGTGCATATCGACAATACCCCCTCTGTGGAGGCGTGGCGCAGTGGGCTCAATAAAATAGTCAAAGAGGCTACCCAAGTGGGGGCTACCGCACATGCCAAGAGTATCGCCTGGTGGAATGAGTTCTGGGGTAGGGGATATATCTGTATAAACCAGAGTAAGGCAGACCTCCAGTCCAAAGCGTGGCAGGTGGGGCGCAACTACCAGCTGTTCCGCTACCAGCTCGGATGTAACGCTATGGGCAAGTGGCCCACCAAATTCAATGGGGGGTTGTTTACCTTCGACCCATGCTACATCAGCAAGGAGTATTCAGGGATAAGGCCCGACCACCGGGATTGGGGCGGCGGTACGCATACCGCGCAGAACCAACGACTCGTATACTGGCCCATGCTCAAGAACGGCGACTTCGAAATGATGAAACCCCAGCTCGACTTCTACCTCAATATGAAGAGTAACGCCGAGTTGAGGAGTAAGGTATACTGGGGCCATGGTGGCACCTGCTTCTCCGAACAGACGGAGCAGTTCGGGCTGCCCGCAGCCTTCGAGTATGGCTGGACCGCCATCCCCGGTGTGGTGGACAACGCCCATTTTGTCGATACCTACAACCGCCTCAGGCCCGCGAACGCTGTGCCGGGGGTGGAGTATAACCAGTGGCTCGAGTATCAGTGGGACACATCGCTCGAATTTTGCATCATGGCAATGCAGATCGATCAGTTCGCAGGGGCCGATATTTCGAAATATGTACCGCTGGTGGAAAGTAACCTCGAGTTCTTCTTCCAGCACTACATACAGCTGGCACGTCAAAGAGGTGTGGATTCGCTCGACGGGAACGGGCATATAATAATCTATCCGGGATCGAGCCGCGAGACCTATAAGATCGCCTACAATCCGTCAACCACCATCGCGGCTCTCAAGTGCGCCATATCACACCTTATCGAGCTGCCCGACAAATACCTGTCGCCCGCAAAGCGCGAATATTGGAAAATGCGCCTGGGGCAAGTGCCGCCCATCCCATATCGCTACCGCAACGGGCACAAGACCATAGCTCCCGCGGAGGCCTACGCGCGCCTGCAAAACGTGGAGATACCCCAACTGGACCCAGTCTATCCCTACGGCCTGTTCGGTCTGAAGAAGCCAGAGCTTCAAACGGCTATCGATACATGGCGTTACGGCACAGACATTCCCGAACAGAAAGACTACATAAGCTGGCACCTCGACGCCATATATTGCGCGCGCCTGGGCCTGGCCGAGGAGGCCAAAGAGGTTACGATAAAGAAAATGGCCGACGCTAAAACCTGGACTATGCCCAACCTCTCGCCCGGGCAGCCGACTACCACAAGGAGTGCGGATACACCCCAGAGACTATTCCCGACGTTTTGGGGTCCCGGGCACGACTGGGTGCCCGACCACAATTGGGGCGGCTCGGGTATGATCGGAGTGCAGGAGATGCTTATGCAGACCGACCACGAGCAGATACTCCTATTCCCGTCATGGCCCAAAGAGTGGGATGTCAAGTTCAAGCTCTACGCTCCCTATAATACTATCGTCGAGGGTGAACTCAAGGACGGCAAGCTGTTGTACCTCAACACTACTCCCGCCACGCGTAAGAAAGATATAGAGATAATGCTCTGATCATGTTTGTAATTTGAATATAAATCCCCTAAATCGTAATGCCATGAAAAGAATTTTCATCCTCCTCTGTGCTGCCTGCACGGCCTTTGCTTCATGTTCCAAAGATGATCCCCCTTTCGCATACGACAAGGAGATGATTTACGGTACCTGGGTACTCGATCAGGTTTATCTTGAAAATACATGGGTGGATATCGATGATGTAGGATTGGGATACACTGCGGCAACGTTTCTCCCCGATGGCACTTACCTGGTGGAAGGGGGACTTGGAGATGACGTGGGGGTTTATAAATTCGCCGGTAGTAACGTCGTTGCCTGTAGTTTTCCGGGGTACAGCACAAAGGTCAAATATGAAATAAGAACGCTGACCGATACCCGCTGCGAGTTCAAAATGACGCATACCGAGGGAATAGCCGTGACCGTCGTGATAATGAGGTGCATCAAGGAGCTCCCCGGGTAATCGGGTAATTATTACTGCGACAAAGCTGGAGCGGCACGTTTGTTGAACGTAAAGGGTATTCAAACATAAGCCTATTATGAAAAAAGCCCTTTACGTCCTTATCCCTGTTGTAGTTTGTTTTCTTGTAGGTTTCACGGGGGCATGTTTCCAGTCTGAGGCCCTCGCCCAGTGGTATCCGGGATTGATCAAATCTTCCCTCACTCCGCCAAACGCCGTATTCCCTGTGGCGTGGAGCATTCTGTACCTATGTATGGGTATATCGGCGGGATTGGTGCTGATGTCTGAAAGCCGGGATCGCAGGCGGCTTATCACATTGTTCTGTGTACAATTGGCGCTCAACTTCCTGTGGAGCATACTGTTCTTTGCGATGCGCGATCCGTTGGCGGGATTTATCGACATAATTTTATTGGATATAGTAGTAATACTCTACGCCGTGCGCAGTTGGCAAAGCGTTCCACTGGCATCGGTGCTTTTTTGGCCGTATATCGCGTGGCTGCTGTTCGCCTCGTACCTCAACCTGTTTATCCTGATAAACAATTAGCATGAAGACAAAAAGCGTTGAGCAAATACTTCCGCCGCCGCCTACAAGGTGGGTGGGCAACGGATTCAAAGTGCATAATTTCTTCCCGGAATTAATGGAGGTCGAGCGCATGAGCCCATTCGTATTGCTGGACTACAATGCCCCGATCTATTTTCCGCCGAGTGCTATTCCGCAAGGCGTGGGTGTACATCCTCACAGGGGAATAGAGACCGTGACGGTAGCCTTTAAGGGTAAGGTGGCCCATCACGACAGCGCGGGTCATGGCGGGGTAATAGGCGAGGGCGACCTGCAATGGATGACTGCCGGAGGCGGGGTATTGCATAAGGAATACCACGAGGAAGCGTTCAACCGCGAGGGTGGAGAGTTTCATATGGCGCAGGTGTGGGTCAACCTGCCGCGCAAAGACAAATTCACTCCGGCCAAATACCAGGCTCTAATAGATAGCGAAATTCCCCGAGTGACACTTAGCGGCGGCGTGGGCGAGGTTAAGGTGGTTGCCGGTAGTTTCTGTGAAGTTAAAGGCATCGCCTCGACTTTTTCGCCGATGGAAATGTATATTATCACCCTGCATAAAGGCGGCAGCACAGAGATAACCCTCCCGGAAGAGTATAATACAGGTATTCTGGTAGCGAGGGGCTCGGTTAAGATAAACGGTTCGAATAAAGCCCCCGCCGACCATTTCGTACTTTTTGCCAACGACGGCGAGTGCATAAAAATAGAGGCCACCAAAGACGCCCTGCTGTTGGTGTTGAGCGGCGAGCCCCTGAATGAGCCGGTAGCTGCGGGCGGTCCTTTCGTGATGAACTATCCCGAGGAACTTCGCGAGGCATGGCAGGACTACCGTAACGGCAAATTCGGCTACCTGGAAGATTGATGGTATAGGCCGGGCTAAAGCCCTACTGTGTTCCCGGAACTGTGCCCGTAAAGAAACTCCCCGAAAAGCTCTGTGTTTTTCGGGGAGTATTCATAGTAGTTTCTATGTTGAGGCGGATCGGTTTTCTGTTTTCGAGTATGGTATATTGCCTTTAAAGCAGGGAAATAGTCTGTATTATCCTGGCAAATAAAATATTATGCGCAAAATAGTGTCTGAAAAGGCGCGCATTCAGGAAATTTCATATATATTTGTTTCATTGTATCTATTTCAATATTACCTGAATGCAAATAGGCGGGCATTTTAGAAGGCGTACATTGTTCTCGAAAATACTTTTTTCGTGCCTCCTTCCCTTTGTCGTGATGTTGGCATTTCTGCTGTGGTTCGCGTCTAATCTTCTGTATAACAATATAAAAGAAACGGCTGAGAACGAGTCTGTATTTTATGCCAATCAGATTTCGGAAATAGTCAGATCAACGTTTATAGACAACTCTTCTGCGCTGGTGTTGGCTGCCGAGCAGGTCAAGCAGATAAAAGATACCGATCCGAATTACCGCCGGAAAGCCAAAAATATCCTTAATACTTTCCTTGAAACGCGCCCCGATCTTTATACCGTATGGATGATATTGGATCGAGGGGTGGCGGGTCCCGAATATTTCACCCTCGATCTGGTTTACGATAAGGAGGGAAATGTAGAAGAGGTCTTTGATGAGACCGGGGACGACCTCTTGTATAATAATCAGGAAGAAGCTCCGTGGTTTTCCATACCCAAGAAGACAGGTAAACCCTATTTCGACTATTTAAGTAAATATTTCTACGGCGATCAGCAACTGTATACCTCCTCAATAGGTTACCCGATAACTCGAGACGGCAAGTTCATAGGAGTGATCGGGATGGATGCATTCTACGACAATTTCTATGTTTTTCTGGACGACCTTTACTCTGAAAATAAGCAGGGGGTGATACTCGTTGACAAGAACGGCGAGGTGCTCTACTCTTATGAGGAACGGATGAACGCCAAATCGATTTTTGGCGCGGGTAAGCTCAACCACGAAGATGATATTCGCGCGGCGCTGGCTTCGGATACGCCCTATACTGCGGAGGATAATTCATTGCTTTTCGACGGCAAGTCGTTCATTTATATCTGTCCCATAAATCATGAACATGCCACGCATCACATCTATATGATAGTGGATAAGCCCTTAAAACCGCTGTACAGTAACGCGCGGAAGATAGGGGAGATGATCCTGCTCATAGGGGGTGCGGTGTGCGTTATATTGACTTTATTCGTATACCTGTCGCTGCGTAACTCCGTCAGGACCATCAAGGGGATAACGGCTGTAGCGGGTCAGGTTATCAAGGGCGACTATAAAGTGGATTACGATCGTTATATAAAAACGGAAGAAGCCGGACGGGACGACGAAATAACCATACTGGGACGTTCGATAATAAAGATGCTCGACCAGATAAACACTCATATAGACGAGCGCGAAAGGATCAACCATGAGCTCGAAACGGCCAAGGATAAAGCTGAGGACTCAAACCGCCTCAAATCTGCTTTCCTGGCAAATATGAGTCACGAGATACGTACGCCGCTCAATGCCATAGTGGGTTTCTCGAGCCTTATGGAAATGTCGGAAGACCCCGAAGAAAAGCAGCAGTATGTAAATATCATCAAAAATAACAACGAGTTGCTGCTGCAATTGATAGGCGACATACTCGACCTTTCGAAGATAGAGGCCGGCACGCTCGAATTCGTCTATTCCGACTTCGATCTGAACGAACTGATGCGCACCGAGGAGGAGACTATGCGTATGAAACTGCAAAACCATGCGGTCGAACTGTCGTTCGATTCTAGTATTCCGGAATGTTGCATCCACTCCGAGAAGAACCGCCTGACGCAGGTGGTCACCAATCTGATAGGTAATGCCATAAAATTCACGGAGGAAGGCAGCATACGTTTCGGTTTCCGGATGGATGAGAAGAGGGAAGGGTTTATTTATTTTTACGTGACCGACACTGGTGTGGGTATCCCGAAGGATCAACAGACCGCGGTTTTCGACCGTTTCATCAAACTTCACAGTTTTGCCCAGGGGACAGGCCTGGGGCTTGCCATATGCCAGGTTATCGTTGAGAATATGGGTGGGCAGATCGGCGTTATATCCCAGGAGGGCGAGGGTTCCACATTCTGGTTCAGCATCCCTTACACGCCCTGTGTCGCGTAAATATATGACAAGCACCGTACTGTATATTTAAGAGTACAGCCCGCTAAAACAACCTAAAATCATACCCTGCGAAAAATAAAATCCCCCGAAAACGACCGTTTTCGGGGGATTTAACAAAGCTGTGTTCTTTATAGTGGTGCCACCAAGAATCGAACTAGGGACACACGGATTTTCAGTCCGTTGCTCTACCAACTGAGCTATGGCACCATGTAGCCTTGTGTTTTGGTGGTGCAAAGATATGCAGAAAATTTAATTAAACAATAGAAGCCGTGTTTTTTCTTATAAACATATATTGTGTATATTTGCAGAATATTAGGATGCGGTTCGGCGATCTCCGAAAACTTGTTTTCTTTGATTGCGCTCGCCTTTCACTATATTCGCAAGATATAGTAGGAGTCTTGGCATAGCTTAAGTAAACTCGGCTCTGCTCTCGGTTTTTACTATATTTGTAGCGATTTAACATTGTTGCATTCTTCGCATACGGAATGAAAATAGCTCTTGCCCAAATAAACACTACGGTCGGCGATTTCGAAGTCAATAAGACCAAGATCATCGAGTATATCAACAAGGCTAAATCCCAGGATGCCAAGTTGGTGGTTTTCGGCGAACAGGTTATCAGCGGAGCTCCCGCGTATGACCTTCTAAACAAGGTCGACTTTCTCGACCTTTGCGAGGACGCCCTGGTGGAGATAGCCTCCTATTGCGACAATATATCCGTGCTTGTCGGCCTCCCCGTGCAGTTTGATAATAAGACCATAAGCGTTGCCGCACTGATAGAGAACAGGCATGTGGTGAGGTACATAGGCAAGAAGAACGTCGTTTCGCGCGACGAGCTTTACAATATATCTCCATCCAAGGGGTGCGAATACGTCAAGATCGCTGGCAAGAAGGTCGCGGTATTGGTGGGCGAGGATATACACGAAGAGCAGCAGTACGGCGAATATGCCGATATCATAGTAAACCTCACCAACTGGCCCTACGCGAGGGCGATAGTGGAGAAGAGATACGATTTCTACAAGCAGTTGGGCTACATGACCGGCAAGCCCGTGCTCTACGTTAACAACGTGGGTGCAAGTACCGATGTGGTCTACGACGGATCGTCTGCCGTGTTCGATTCGAGGGGTAACGCCATCGCCCTGCTCAAGAATTTCGAGGAGGATCTTCAGATTATCGATGTCGACGCCGACAATCAGCCCATTCCGCTCGTATATCAGAATAAGACCGTCAATGTGTACAGGGCCATAAAGCTGGGCTTGGGCGATTACTTCTGCAAGAATGGCTTCAAGACAGCCTGCCTGGGTCTTTCGGGCGGGATAGACTCGGCCGTGGTGCTGGCTTTGGCCGCCGAAGTGCTGGGTGCGGAAAATGTGAGGGTGTTGTTGATGCCGTCGCAGTACTCGACCGACCACTCTGTGGAGGACGCCGTGCATTTGGCCGAAAACCTGGGAGTGAAATACGATATAGCCCCCATTACCGAGCCTTTCAAGGCGGTCACTTCCGTACTCAACGACGTGTTCGAAGACAAGGAGTTCGGTATCACCGATGAGAATATACAGTCGCGCCTCAGAGGGGCGTACATTATGGCTCTGTCCAATAAATATGGCTATATAGTCCTTAATACCAGTAACAAAAGCGAGACGGCCGTGGGTTATGGTACGCTCTACGGCGACACCATCGGTGCGCTGAGCATCATAGGCGACCTCTATAAATCCGAGGTGTACGACCTCGCCCGCCATATCAACCGCAAAGGCGATATCATCCCCGAAAATACCATCACCAAAGAACCTTCGGCCGAGCTGCGTCCGGACCAGAAAGATTCCGACTCGTTGCCTCCGTACGACGTTATCGACGCCATCCTCTACCGCATGATCGAGGAGGGGCAGAGCAGGGAGGAGATCATCAATTCGGGTTTCGAGGCAGATGATGTGTATAAGGTATACGGCCTCGTGGTTCATAACGAGTACAAGAGGTACCAGTCGTGCCCCACGCTCCGAATGTCCACACGTACGCTCAGCAAGGGCCGCATCATGCCGCTGACCAGCAAATACGGTCGTTAATTCCATAATTACAGCGCGTAGCCATGAGGGACGAGATCAGGCATGAGGGCCGTGTAGTGGAGGTCAGGGACGGAGAGGTAGACGTTCTCATCGTGCCTCAGAGTGCCTGCGGCAGTTGCCGGTCACGCTCCATGTGTGCCATGTCTGAAAATACTGAAAAGATAATCACTGTGGCTGACGGGTATTCGTCATACTATAAAGTGGGCGACGCTGTGGATGTTTCCACCGAAAAGATCATGGGCATCAAAGCTGTTTTTGTCGCCTATGTTTATCCATTTGTGGGGATGCTGGCCTGCCTGCTGATACTATTGAAAGCGGGACTCGGGGAATTGACTGCCGGACTGTCGGCGTTGGGTTTCGTAGCGCTTTACTTCCTCGGACTGATGTTGTTCAGGAATAAGTTGCAGAGGGAGATAATATTCAAAATATCCCCCAAGGCATAAAACAAGGGCGATAAGTGATGTCCTTCCCGGTAAAGGGGAGGATTTCGTTTTGTTAAATAAGGCTGTTCGCCGGGCGAATTCCGGTAAGGATGAGGCGGCCTCCGAAATATAAAATACATAAAACCACCATTATACGTGATGAATGATATCCTGATTTATACCGTACTTACCCTTTGCGCGTTGGGTGTGCTGGCTGCGGTTATCCTCTATTTCGTGGCGCAGAAATTCAAAGTGTACGAAGACCCCCGCATAGACGTGACCGAAGGGATGCTCCCTGGGGCTAATTGTGGCGGTTGCGGCTATCCCGGTTGCAGGGGGCTGGCCGATGCCCTGGTTAAGAACGACGATATATCTTCGTTGAACTGTCCCGTGGGCGGATCAGAGGTGATGAAAGCCATAGCCGAATACCTCGGCAAGGCCATGCCCGAGCGGGAGCCGCAGGTGGCCGTAGTGCGTTGCGGCGGCGCGTGCGACAAGAGGCCCAGGCTCAATAAGTTCGACGGCGCGCCGTCATGTGCCGTAGTTGCCTCGCTCTATGGCGGGGAAACGGGATGTACGTTCGGATGCTTAGGCAAGGGCGATTGTGCCGTGTCGTGTAAGTTCGACGCCCTGAGCATGGATGCCGAGAGCGGCCTACCGGTGGTGGACGAGGAAAAGTGTACCGCCTGCGGTGCGTGCGTGAAGGCTTGCCCCAAGGTTATTATAGAGCTTCGCCGCAAGGGTATAAAGGGTAGGAGGGTGTATGTATCGTGCGTCAACAAGGACAAGGGGGCCATATCGCGCAAGGCCTGCGCCGTGTCGTGTATCGGTTGCGGCAAGTGCGTGAAGGTGTGTACGTTCGAAGCCATAACGCTCGAGAACAACCTTGCTTATATAGATTCCAACAAGTGCAAGTTGTGCCGCAAGTGCGTAACGGAATGCCCCACGGGAGCTATCGTCGAGGTTAATTTTCCTCCCCGCGCGGTGAAGGCCGAAGCAGTAGCAGCGGAATAGGCGCCTGACTAAAAGTAAAGAATAAAACAGCATAAAATGTTGAAGACCTTCAGGATAGGCGGGATACACCCGTCGGACAATAAGATCAGCAGGGAGAAGAGCATCGAAGTGTTCGCTCTGCCCGGGGAGGTGGTGGTGCCGCTGTCGCAACACATAGGCGCGCCGGCTGTGGCCTGTGTGGCCAAGGGCGATACGGTGAAAGCCGGGCAGGTGATAGCCAAGGCCAACGGCTTCGTGTCGAGCAATATACATTCGCCTGTGTCGGGTGTCGTGGCATCGGTGGATGCCGTTCCCGACGGCGGCGGTATGAGGCGTCCGGCAGTGACCATCAAGACAGAGGGCGACGAGTGGGCCGAGGGTATAGACCTTACTCCCGCTATAGTAAGGGAGTGCAAGATGACGTCCCAGGAGATCATAGCCCGTATCGCCGAGTGCGGTATAGTCGGCATGGGTGGCGCTACTTTTCCCACGCAGGTTAAGCTGAGCGTGCCCGCAGGCAAAAAGGCCGAGTGTCTTATAATCAACGGCGTGGAGTGCGAACCATATCTTACTTCCGACTACCGTGTGATGCTGGAGAGGGGTGAGGAGGTACTCATCGGGGCGGAAATTCTGGCCCACGCGCTGGATGTAAAAAAGTGCTATATAGGTATAGAGAACAACAAAAAGGAGGCTATTGCTCACCTCAAGGCCCTTGCCCCGGCATATAAGAATATAGAGATAGTCCCCCTGGCCGTGCGCTATCCGCAGGGTGGGGAGAAGCAGCTTATCGACGCTGTGATAAGGCGTCAGGTGCCCTCGATGGGCCTGCCTATCGACGTTGGCGCCGTGGTGCAGAATGTGGGTACGGCACTGGCCGTGTACGAAGCCGTACAGAAAAACAAACCCCTTGTGGAAAGGGTGGTGACCGTAACAGGTAAGAAACTGGGTTCGCCAGCCAATCTCAAGGTGAGGATCGGTACTCCGATAAGTTCTCTTATAGAGTATTGCGGCGGCCTGCCCGGAGATGCGGGTAAGGTGATAAACGGCGGCCCGATGATGGGACGCGCCATGTACAATCTCGACGCTCCCGTGACCAAGGGCACTTCTGGTGTGCTTGTGATGAGCGGCAGGGAGTCAATGCGCAAGGCCCCGAAGTCGTGCGTCAAGTGCGCCCGCTGTGTGAGCGTCTGCCCGATGGGTCTTGAACCTTACCTGCTCGCCAGAATGTCGAAACTGGGTATGTTCGAGGCGTTGGAAGAACACAAGCCCGTGGACTGCGTGGAGTGCGGATCGTGTGCCTATGTATGCCCGTCGGCCCTGCCATTGTTGGACATGGTGCGTCTGGGCAAGGCTGAAGTGATGAAGATAATGCGCTCGCGCAAGTAATAAATCCGTACGGTGCGCAGGCCGCAAGTCCCGCAGAATAATCGTAGAAAATAAAAAACACAAAATAGAGTAATGGAGAAAAATTTATTCGTATCGCCCTCGCCCCATATCCACGGCGGCGTCTCGACCACGAGGCTTATGGGCGACGTGCTGATAGCCCTCCTGCCGGCGTTCGTCGTGTCGGTGGTGGTCTACGGTACGCAGGCGCTTATCCTGACCGGCGTGTCGGTGGCTGCGTGCGTATTTTTCGAGTACGTGATACAGCGCTACCTGCTCAAAGGATCGACTACCGTTTGTGACCTGTCGGCGGTGCTTACAGGTGTCCTGTTGGCATTCAACCTGCCCGCCGAGCTCCCTCTGTGGATGGTGGTGCTGGGCGCGCTGGTAGCTATCGGCATAGGTAAGATGTCGTTCGGGGGTCTCGGGCGCAACCCGTTCAACCCCGCGCTCGTGGGCCGCGTATTCCTTTTGATATCATTCCCTGTGGAGATGACCACCTTCGGCATTCCCGATATGGTAGACAGCCTCTCGGGGGCTACTATGCTCGACTCCGAAACCGGGGCGACGCTTGCCGCTGCGGCAACAGACGCCGTATCGGGCCCGACGCTTCTGGGGTACCTCAAGGCCCAGTTAGCCCAAGGGCAGACCGTGAGCCAGATCATGGGCAACGTGTCATACACCGATATGCTGTGGGGTTTCAAGGCGGGGTCGTTCGGAGAAATAGCCTCGCTGGCTCTGCTCGCCGGTTTCGTTTATATGCTTATCCGCAAGGTGATAACATGGCATATACCCGTGTTCGTGCTCGGGTCCATGGCCGCTTTCGCCGCCATACTTTGGGGTATCGATCCCGAGCATTACGTAAGCCCGCTGTTCCACCTGATGTCGGGCGGCGCACTCCTCGGTGCGATATTCATGGCTACCGACTACGTCACTTCGCCCATGACCCACAAGGGTATGGCGATATACGGTATCGGTATCGGCGTTATTACCATGCTTATACGCGTGTGGGGGGCATATCCCGAGGGAATGTCGTTCGCCATACTGATAATGAACGCCGTAGTGCCCCTGCTCAACAAGTACATCAAGCCCCGCCGCTTCGGCGAGGTGCAACCTCAAAAGAAGTAATAAGATGGAGAGTACGCTTAAAAATATGGTCCTAACCCTGTTCGTCATATGCCTTGTGGCTTCGGCGGCGGTAGGTGTCGTATATGGGATGACCAAAGGGCCTATAGCCGCCGCCAAGGCGGCCAAGACCACATCGGCCATAGGCCAGGTGTTGCCCGGATTTGATAACAACCCCGGCGAGAGTAAGCAGGAGGTGGAGCGCGACGGCGGGATGCTGACCGTCTACACCGCTAAGAAGGGCGACCAGGTGGCGGGTTATGCCATCGAAACATTCAGTAATAAGGGCTTCGGAGGCCAGATACGCCTGATGGTGGGTTTCCTGCCCGATGGGTCGATAAGCAAGATAGAAACGCTATCTCACACCGAGACCCCTGGCCTTGGCGACAAGATAGAGCGCAGGAAGAATCCCGCGTTCTCGGTGCAGTTCGAGGGTAAGAATCCCGACAGCTTCGTGTTGAAGGTGACCAAGGACGGCGGCGACGTCGATGCCATCACCGCCTCGACCATATCTTCGCGCGCGTATAGCGATGCCGTGGAGCGCGCTTATGAAGTATTCAAAACCGTATCCAATCAATAAAGGAGGGCTGAGATATGAGTAAATTACAGACGCTTACAAGGGGGATAATCAAGGAGAATCCCACTTTTGTGCTCCTATTAGGGATGTGTCCTACGCTTGGTACCACCACCTCTGCCGTCAACGGCATGGGGATGGGAGCGGCTACGATGTTTGTGCTGATACTGTCGAATATAGTGATCTCGCTTATCAAAGATTTCATCCCCGCCAAGGTGCGCATACCTTCTTTCATAGTGGTTATCGCCGCCTTTGTGACGGTGGTACAACTTTGCATGGAGGCATACCTGCCCGACCTCTACAATACCCTCGGGGTGTTTATCCCGCTTATCGTGGTAAACTGTATAATCCTCGGGCGCGCCGAAGCATTCGCTTCCAAGAACGGTGTATTGGCCTCAGCCCTCGACGGAGTGGGTATGGGTGTCGGCTTCACTCTGGCACTCACGGTGCTGGGCGCAGTGAGGGAGGCACTGGGCAGCGGCTCGGTATTCGGAATGAAATTCATGGAAGGCGACGGGATGCTGATCTTCGTGCTGGCTCCGGGAGCGTTCCTGGTGCTCGGGTACCTCATGCTGCTGTTCAATAAATTTATCCTGAAGGCGAAATAGTAAAAAAACGGGCCTTCTTCGATAGCCTGGAAAACAGATAAGAATATGGAATATTTCTTTATAATCATAGGCGCGATATTCGTCAATAATATCGTCCTCGCGCAGTTCCTCGGGCTGTGCCCGTTCTTAGGGGTGTCGAACAAGGTGTCGACATCGATGGGTATGGGGGCTGCGGTCACGTTCGTCATAGCGGTGTCGTCGGTCGTGGTCTACCTGGTGCAGTACTATATACTCGTGCCGCTGGGGATAGCCTATATGCAGACCATCGTGTTCATCCTCGTCATAGCCGCGCTGGTGCAGATGGTGGAGATCATATTAAAGAAGGTGAGCCCCGCGCTCTACCAGGCCCTGGGTATCTTTTTGCCCCTTATCACGACCAACTGCGCCGTGCTCGGGGTTGCTATCCTGCTGGTGCAGAAGGAATATGGCTTGGGCGAGGCGGTTACTTACGCCACGGCTACGGCCCTGGGCTTTATGCTTGCCATCACTCTCTTTGCCGGTATCAGAGAACGCCTCGAACTGGAAGACGTGCCCAAGGCGATGAAGGGTATGCCTATAGCGCTTGTGGTAGCCGGTATAATGGCGATGGCATTTATGGGTTTTTCGGGATTGGTATAGATCATGCCGCGGCGGATCACACTGTAACATAGTTTAAAAGGGGCGGCGCCGTGAGGTACCGCCCTTTCTATTATATATTGGTTTTTGTATCTTTACGGGAGATAGTTTTCAGCACGGTTGGCAAAGTTATTGCCATGAGTGGAGGAATGGTCGGTTTTTGCGGCTGCGGCCTGCGCCGTGACACGGGATGCCGGGGAACGACCATAAAAATTTTTCGGGTGCGGATATTATGCGTCATATTGTTACTTCTGTTCGTCGTTCCGTGCATCTACGGGGCGGAGAAAGAGGAGTCGCGCGCGCAAGAATCGTCCCGTAAATCAAAGAAAGAACCCAAGCAGCCCAAAGACACCGCCGGGCGTAATCAGCACGGCCTGAGGTATATATGGGAGAGTAATTTCGTAGTTAAGCCCGACAATAAAGACAAGAATGAATTGGCGGATCTCCTGCGTTCCCATTATTTCGAGAGATATAAGGGGCGTACCATCACCGATATAGAAATTGTGAGGCTCGACGTGTTCGATTCGATGAGCCATATCCGCACCGAACATTTCCTCAATAAGATACACTACATCACCCGCGAGAGCCGCATCCGCCGCGACCTTCTTTTTAAGACAGGCGATAAGGTCGACCCCCACCTTATGATGAACAACGAGCAGCTCATCCACTCACGCGACTATATCTCGGCCGTGAGGATGGAGGTGGAGCCCATACCTTCGGACACGATGAGTGTCAAGGTCACGGTCTATACCCACGACAGCTGGACCATCACCGCCGACGGGTATGTACGTGCCAGCGGCAAGACCAATATAGAGCTTATCGACCAGAACATCATCGGTCTCGGTAACGAACTCCGCATCGGGACGAGCTTCGACTGGCTGCACGGAGGCTACGGAGGTAATACCGCCGAATACAGGATGCCCAACTTCCGGGGTACGTTCTTCAGTGGCAGGATAGTCGCAGGCAAGACCTTTTCAGACTATCTGTACGGTATGGAGATGAATAAGAATTTCATCACTCCCAAGGATTACGCCGTGGGTACGGGTCTGTTCTTCCAGAAGGACGATATGACCCTCATCCCCGAGGATAGTTCTTTCAGGATAGGATGGCGCAGCTATGAGGTGTGGGGCGGCATATCCCGGCCCATAAAAATATTGAAGAAGAGCAATATCTATGCTACCGGCCGTTTCTACAACGCCTACTATTACGACCGTCCCCAGGTGAACGACACGTTAAATCCCTATTTCTACCAGAGTTCTATACTGATAGCCAATTTCGGGATATACCGCGAGAGTTTTACTGCGGAAACGATGATCTTCGGTTACGGTCTGAGGGAATATCTGGCCCACGGTTACAAGGTGGAGTTCGTGGGCGGATTCGCGTGGACAGAGTTCGGGAAGGCTTGGTATATGGGAGCGCAGTACAGCGCGGGGCGTATGTTCAAGTTTGGGTATATCAACGGTTACGGACAGATCGGCAGTTTTCTGGGGGCAAGTACTGGTAAATTCTCCCAATCAATGTTCCATGTGGGAACGAACTATTTCACGCCGCTGTCGCCCCCCGCGCGCTATCGGGTGAGGCAGTTCCTGAGCCTCGACTATATGAGGGGCTGGAATCGTTTATACGGCCATCACGAGGTGGTGGATTTCAATTCCGACGCCGATATAAGGGGGTTGAGTGAGAATGTCTACGGGGAGAACAGAGCCCTGATAAATACCGAAACGGTGGTCTTCACCCCGTGGCGTGTGATAGGTTTTAAGATCGCGGCCTACTTCTTCGCCGATATGGGCTTCCTGGGTAATGACGGCAATGTATTCAATAACCCTTTCTACGCTTCGCTGGGACTGGGGGTTAGGATCAAGAATGAGAGACTCGTATTCAAGAATATAAATATCCGTTTCGGCTTTGCGCTTAAGAAGAATGGGCTGGCCGACAGCCAATACTTCAGGTTGTCCAACGAAGAGAACTACAACAAACTGCGCTATATCCCTAACAAGGCGCAGATATTCCCCTATCAGTAGTATTGAATAAGAGGCACGGGGTTATTTCCCCATCAGCCCCCTGAAAGCAGTCGCGACCTCGCCCCAGACATATTCCCACCGGGTGATGATGCATATCACCAACAGCGCTACCAGCACTATCATGATCCATTCCGAGGCGGATAATTTCTTGAAAAGGCGAGTCATGGCGAATAACTTTATGAGGGTTACACCGCAACCAGTATCAGGCTCAAGGCCATAATAGCCATGCCGCTCACCAGTCCGTAGATAGATACGTGGTGTTCGCCGTATTCGCGTGCGGCGGGAAGAAGCTCGTCTACGCTGATAAAGACCATCATCCCAGCCACTGCCGCCAGCATGTAGTTCATCACGGCGGGGGTTATGAACGGCAACAGGATGAAGTATCCCACCACAGCTCCGACAGGCTCAGACAATCCCGACATGAATGAGTACCAGAAAGCCTTCTTGCGGCTCCCGGTGGCGTAATATACCGGCACGGCCACGGCGATACCTTCAGGAATATTATGTATGGCGATAGCAGCGGCGATGGCGATACCCAGCGAGGGCTGTTCGATGCTGGTGATGAACGTGGCGATACCCTCGGGGAAGTTGTGTGCCGCCAGCACTATGGCCGTGATGACACCCATGCGCATGATCTTGCTTTTGCTCTTGGGCGTGTGCTTGTCGTCCATGCTCTCCACGCTGCGCACCTCGTGCGGGTTTTCCTTATTGGGAACGAGTTTGTCGATCACTACCGCCATGCCCATGCCCAGGAAGAACGATATTGCGGCGTATAGTTGGCCCCTCATTCCTCCGAACTCCGCGCTCAGCCCCTCGCGCGACACCTGCAATAGTTCCACGAAAGACACGTAAATCATCACCCCCGCCGACACCCCAAGGGCGAACGACAGGAGCTTCTTATTGGTCTTGTGGGCGAAGAAAGCGATGGTACTGCCTATACCGGTGGAAAGGCCGGCGGCCGCTGTCAGCGCGAAGGCGTATAACAGGTTGTCGGGCATCTCTTGCGAATATATTCCGGGTGGGGCGGCCCGAGGTAGGGGTTAGTTGGTCTTGAACTTCATCTTGATCTGAGCCAATTCCTGATTGGCCTTTTCGATCTTCTTCGCGAGCGACTCCTTGAAGGCGATGATCTTATCCATCATTTTTTCGTCGCCCGAAGCTATGATCTGGGCGGCCATGATGGCAGCGTTGCGCGCTCCGTCGAGAGCCATGGTGGCCACGGGAATACCGGCGGGCATCTGGAGTATGGAGAGGATGCTGTCCCAACCGTCAATAGAGTTGGACGACTTGATGGGAACGCCTATTACGGGCAGGGGCGTAATGGCAGCCACGACACCCGGCAGGTGGGCTGCACCTCCGGCTCCGGCGATGATCACCTTGATACCCCTCTTGTGGGCACCTTTGGCAAACTCGGCCACGAGCTCGGGCACACGGTGTGCCGAGAGGGCGTTTATCTCGTAGGGGATTTCCATTTCGTCGAAAAACTTGGCGGCGTCCTCCATGATTTTCATGTCGGAAGTGCTGCCCATGATGATGCTAACCTTAGGTGTCATATCTGTTTTGATTTATGTTTTTGAGGTCTGCCCCTTCTCGGCGTATGGTCGAATTTGGTTTTCCGTGCGCGATGGGTTACATTTGCAAATGTAATCGATTAAGTCGATATTTCATCGCTTTACGGGACTATTTTACTCCCCTGCGGCATGTATTTACGGCTCCTAAAATACCTTAGGACAATGAAAAAGATCCGCCTGCGCGACAAGACATTCCGGGAACATATCACCTACAAAGAGATAGAGGAGAAGGTGCGCCTTCTGGCTTCGCGCATAAACGCCGACTATGCCGGCAAGCAGAGGCCGCTGTTCCTGGGCGTGCTCAACGGCTCGTTCATGTTCATGGCTGAACTGGTGAAGAATATAGATTTCGACTGCGAGATATCGTTCGTGAAGATAGCCTCATATGAGGGTACAATGAGTTCTGGCAGCGTCACAGAGCTTATCGGGATGCCCGGCAACCTCGAAGGTCGTCATGTGATAGTCGTGGAGGACATAGTGGATACAGGAGCCAGTATCGAGCATATAATGCGTAACCTACGCGGTCATAACCCCGCGAGCGTGGCGGTGGCGACCCTGCTTTTCAAGCCGGAGGCCTACAAGAAGGAGGAGAAGATAGATTACCCGGTGTTGTCCGTTCCCGACCTTTTCGTGGTGGGCTTCGGTCTCGACTACGACCAACTGGGGCGCAACCTTACAGATATATATATTCTCGATGAAGAGTAACGAATTTGATTCCGGGCGCAAACTGCCGCTTGTCGAAGACTTCTATACCGTGCAAGGCGAGGGCTTCCACACCGGCAAGCCCGCCTATTTCATACGCCTCGGCGGATGCGACGTGGGATGTCGCTGGTGTGACGCCAAGGCGACGTGGAATTCCGCCGCCTATCCGCTCACAGAAGTGGACGAAGTGGTCGCGCGCGCGGCCTCGTTCCCCGCGCAGGCTATGGTCATCACGGGCGGTGAACCGCTGATGTATCCCCTGGAATACCTGACATCCGAACTAAAGGGAAGGGGGTTGGAGGTGTTCCTCGAAACCTCGGGATCGCACCCCATGAGCGGCAATTTCGATTGGATATGCCTCTCGCCCAAGCGCCAGCAACCGCCATTGGATGGTATATACCCATTGGCCGATGAACTAAAGATGATAATCGAAAGCGCTGCCGATTTCGCATGGGCCGAGGAGTGTGCCGCCAAGGTGGGGCCGCAAGCCAAGCTGTACATGCAGCCCGAGTGGAGCCGCTACGAAACGATGATAGGGGAGATAGTCGAATATATCAAAGCCCATCCCCGCTGGAACATCTCGCTCCAGACGCATAAGTTTATGCATATACCGTAGAATTTCGTACCTGTTGCGTGCACAAAAGGTACGAAAAACCCTACACCTGCTTAATAGCCGTTATCCGCAGTACATTCTCGCTGCCGTGCGCAAGTTTGTATCGGTCGTCGATACGACGGCCTATCACAGTTACGATATCCTCGCCTGAGAGCAGGACGAATTGACGCTTCTTGTCAGGCACCGACACCTTATTGTCAATGAGGAAATCGCTCACCTTCTTGTGCCCCTGCATTCCCAGCGGCACGAAGCTGTCTCCGTCGTTCCAGCGCCGTATGCGTAAGGGGTAGGATAGTTTGTCCTCGTCTAACAGGGCTATATTCTCGGGTTGATCGAGCGAAGAGATGTCGTCGATATCGATATGTTCGAACAAGAGTAGCTCGCCGCCGCAATTGAGCTTCCTCATGTTGCGGTCTATCTCCATGTGGCAGTCGTCGCTGTCGTCGATGGGGGTTATTATGATACGCTCACGGTCGATGTAAGCCACCATGTCGCGCCCATAGAACCGCTTGCCCGAGGCATTGCCCGCGAGCATCGATGCGCACAACCTGTCGCTCACCTCGCCACCGAAGCCGAACCGCTGCATCAGTTCGTAGACCACGAACTTGAGTGGCAGTTTCTCGTCGATGCGGGTGATGTCGATGTAGTGGGTGTCTCCCTCGGTGGTCACCACCTCGCCGCGTATCATTTCGATGGAGCTTTCGATAAAACGTTGTGCTGAAGTAAGTTTCTCGACGTTGGCGGTCATCGTTTCGGTGAAGATGGGAGATATGTCCTTGATTATGGGGATGATACCCAGACGGATCTTGTTGCGCAGGTACTTGGTCGATGAGTTCGACGAATCCTCGCGATAGGGTACCTTCTCTGCAATGGCGAAATCCACGATCTCCCTGCGTGTGGAGAAAAGCAGGGGGCGGATGAGGCGGCCGTTGCTCACGTTGATGCCTGTAAGGCCGCGCAGGCCCGTGCCGCGGATCATATTTATGAAGAACGTTTCCACCGAGTCGTCAGCATGGTGAGCAATAGCGATACGGGTATACCCGTGTGTGTCGCACAGCTCGTTGAACCAGGCGTAACGCAGACGGCGGGCTACCATCTGCACCGACTCGCCCGAGTTCTCCACCTCATCGGCGGTATTGAAACGCATATTATAAAAGGGCAGACCGAGCTTGCGGGCCTCCTCTTCCACCACGACCTCGTCTTCCTCGCTCTCGGCGCCGCGCAGCTGGAAGTTACAGTGGGCCACGCCCACGTTATACCCTGCGCTGGCGAAGAGGTGGAGCATGACCATCGAGTCGACGCCGCCGCTGACGGTGAGCAGTATCCTGTCCTCCGGCTTTATCAGTTGCCTCTGGGCTATATACCTTGAAAATCTGTCCCTGAGTGTCATATTGTGAATGTGATTTTGTTCTGAAATAGTGGATAACCGCCGGGCGATTAGAGGACGTTGACCTCCATTTCTATATCCACGCCGAAAAGTTCGAAGACGCTTTTTTGTATACGCTCCGCGAGGTCGAGTATGTCGGCCCCCGAAGCGCCGCCACGGTTGACGATCACAAGGGCCTGTTTGTCGTGTACGCCAGCCTTGCCTCTCCTGTGCCCCTTCCATCCGGCCTTGTCGATAAGCCATCCGGCCGCCAGTTTGGCTTTGCCTCCGTCGAGTTTGTAGATGGGCATGTCGGGATATTTGGTTTTCAGCTTTTCGGCCTGTGATTCGTCCACCACGGGATTTTTGAAGAAACTCCCGGCATTACCTATCTTTTTAGGGTCGGGGAGTTTGGCCTCGCGTATGGCGATAACAGCCTTGCGTACGTTGGCAGCATTTATTTCGCCGATCTTTTCGGTGTGCGAGCGCAGGTCGCCGTAGTCGAGGCAGGGGTTGAACGTCTTGGTGAGCCTGAATACGACCCTCAATATTATGGCCTCTTCGCGCAGTTCGTGCTTGAACACGCTGTCGCGGTAGCCGAAGCGGCATGAGGCGTTGTCGATGGTTTTTACCTCGCCCGTGGAAACCATAAGCGCTTCGACGCTCACGATAGAGTCCTTGGCTTCAATCCCGTAAGCTCCGATATTTTGTATAGGTGCGGCTCCGACGTACCCGGGAATAAGGGAGAGATTTTCCAGCCCGTACCATCCTTTGGCGATGGTGTATTCCACAAGGTCGTCCCACTCGAGGCCGGCACCCACGCGTATCTCTACTAAGTCGGCACTCTCTTTAACCACCTCTATATCCTTATTCACGGGGTGGAGCAGGGTGCCGTGATAATCGCCGCTAAGGAGAATGTTATTACCCCCGCTCAACACGTACCAATTGTCGTTGTCGTTTCCCTCGGTGCGAAAATAATCGCGCAGGTCGCCCTCCGAGTCGAATTCCACGAAACGGTCGGCTACAGCGTTGATGCCGAAGCTGTTGAGCCCTAAGAGTGATTTATTGTACTGTACTTCGAACATAATTCTTTATACGAAGGTAATAAAAAAGACCCATTCCGGAGAATGGGCCCGTTAGAGTTTGTCTAAGAATATTTCAAACAAAATCTTGTGGCCCCTTTTTGCACTTTTCTCTCCCGCCTCACTCGCCGTGTGACACCGACACGCCTCCCTCGGCGCGCGAAAAAATCATCAAAAATTGGCTTATATCTTTTATCTGAAATATTCTTAGATAAACTCTGAAACTATTTTCATCCCAAGGAGGGAAGAGGGAACTACTAGGTATTCATCGCGCCGCAGACGTTGACAACCTGTCCGCTGACGTATGAAGAAAGATCCGAGGCGAGGAAGAGGGCCGCCTTGGCCACTTCGTCGGGAGTACCACCCCTGCGCAGGGGAATCTTTTCCTCCCATGCTTTGCGCACGTCTTCAGGGAGCTGACCTGTCATCTCGGTGATGATGAAACCGGGAGCTATGGCGTTGCAGCGGATGCCGCGCGAGCCGAGTTCCTGGGCGATAGACTTGGTGAAGCCGATCATACCAGCCTTGGAGGCGGCATAGTTGCACTGTCCGGCGTTGCCCGACACACCTACAACGGAACTCATGTTGATGATCGAGCCGCTGCGCTGTTTGAGCATGTATTTCTGTACGCCCTTGGTGAGGTTAAAAGCAGACTTGAGGTTGATATTGATCACCATATCCCACTGCTCCTCGGTCATGCGCATCAGCAGGCCGTCGCGAGTGATACCGGCGTTGTTCACCAGCACGTCGATGCTGCCGAAGTCGGCGGCGATCTGGTCTACCATGGCGATAGACTCTTCGTAGTTGCTGGCGTTAGAAGCGTAACCCTTGGCCTTAACGCCGAGAGCCTGGAGCTCCTTTTCTGTCTGCAGGAAATTTTCGTCGGCGCGCAGGTCGGTGAACGCTATGTTTGCGCCTTCCTGTGCGAACCTCACGGCTATGGCTTTGCCGATGCCTCTTGCGGCGCCGGTGATAACCGCTACTTTACCTTCTAACAATTTCATCTGTTACGGATTTATTTGGTTTATACTTAGAATGTGCTGTACCTAAAAATCGAAAGCAAATATCCGAGTTTTTTTTTGAATAGGCAAATTAAAGTGAGAAACAGTATGGGATTATTCGCGCTTTTTTGCCTACCTTTGGGGCTTAAATAAACACATAAACGGAAGAGATTATGACAACTGACACTAAATTATTCGATCTGATCGAGCAGGAACGCCAGCGCCAGCTTCACGGTATAGAGCTGATAGCCTCTGAAAACTTTGTTAGCGAGGATGTTATGAGGGCCATGGGCTCAGTGCTTACCAACAAGTACGCCGAGGGTTATCCCGGCGCGAGGTATTACGGCGGCTGCCAGATAGTGGATAAGGTAGAGCAGTTGGCCATTGACCGTCTTTGCGAGCTTTACGGCGCAGAATATGCCAACGTGCAGCCCCACTCGGGCGCGCAGGCCAATATGGCTGTGTTCTTCGTGATGCTCAAGCCCGGCGATACTTTCATGGGTCTCGACCTCGCCCACGGCGGTCACCTTTCGCACGGCTCGCCCGTCAACACTTCGGGTATGCTCTACAAGGCGGTAGGGTATAAGGTAGACGAGGAAACGGGTACCATCAACTACGACGAAATGGAACGCCTCGCCATCGAAACAAAGCCCAAACTCATCGTCGGCGGCGCCTCGGCTTATAGCCGCGAGTGGGACTACAAGCGTATGCGCGAAATCGCCGACAAGGTGGGCGCGATGCTGATGATCGACATGGCCCATACCGCAGGCCTCATAGCCGCCGGTATACTCGATAACCCCGTAAAATATGCACATGTGGTTACTTCTACCACTCACAAGACCCTGCGAGGTCCCCGTGGTGGTGTGATCATCATGGGGAAAGATTTCGACAACCCCTGGGGTCTCACTACTCCCAAGGGCGAGATCAAGAAAATGTCAGCCCTGTTCAACTCGGCCGTATTCCCCGGTATCCAGGGAGGTCCGCTCGAACACGTCATCGCATCGAAGGCCGTGGCTTTCGGCGAAGCCCTCGATCCCTCATATAAGGTTTACCAGGCCCAGGTGCAGAAGAACGCCAAGGCTATGGCCGAGGCCTTCGTGAAAAAAGGTTACAAGATAGTTTCGGGCGGTACTGACAACCACCTGATGCTTATCGACCTGCGCACACGCTTCCCGGAATTGACAGGTAAGAAAGCCGAAACTGTGCTGGTACAGGCCGACATCACTACCAATAAAAATATGGTGCCGTTCGATACCCGCTCGCCGTTCCAGGCCTCAGGTATTCGCGTTGGTACTCCCGCCATTACTACCCGCGGTCTCAAGGAAGAGCACATGGCTCAGATCGTGGATATGATCGACCGCGTGCTGAGCGCTCCCGAGGATGAGAAGGTGATAGCTCAGGTGCGCGCCGAAGTGAATAAGCTTATGGCGAACCGTCCCCTTTTCGCCTGGTAGAGACGAGGGTGGAGGTTTCCGAATAAAAACAATGCGGGCGGCATCTCAATGATGCCGCCCGCATTGTTTTTATGAAGAGTGATTAGAATCCGTATTCTACAGCCCTAAACACCTCCGCACATTTCAATGTACTGCATCGCGTGGCGCGATGCTCATCTCCGCGGCTCGGCCTTCGGCCGACCCCCACAGCCGCGGAGATGACATTGTTTTGAAACGTGAAGTACTTGAGGCAGCGGTTGGATTGCCTCTGCGGTTACCAAAACTAGAGGCGGCCGTAGCCAATCGCTACGGCCGCCCCGGTGCCAAAGACTTTTATCTGTCAGTTTGCACTCTACTCCACGCTCTCCCTATATGCTTTAATCCCGTCGAGCAAGAACTTTTCAAACCCCTCAATACTGAGATCATAGCCACGTCCCGGGCCGAGCGGCTTGCCTTCGGGCGAGAGTATCAGGTAATATGGCTGGAAGTTTACCCTGAAATTGTGATGAGCGAAGTAGGCGTTTATCTTGCCGAGGTTTTTAAGGATATTTCCATTAGGTAATGTTACCCATTCACTCTTGGGCAAGGGCTTTTTGTCGTCGGAATAAAGCGCGAGGATCACGAACTCATCGCGCATCAAAGACAGCACCCCCGGATCGCTCCACACCCTCGCCTCCATCTCGCGGCAGTTGACACATCCGTGGCCCGTGTAGTCGAGCAGTATGGGTTTACCGACCTTTTGCGCATAGGCTATAGCTTCGTTGTAGTCGAAGAATCCTTTCAGGCCGTGGGGCAGAGAGAGAAAGTCGCCGTATTTCACGCCTGAGGTCGTTTTATCGGCAGGCCTGACCTCTTCGCCGGTATCATACCGCCCGCAAACGAAGTCCTGAGTATGCATAGGGGGTATGTAACCTGATATACCCCTTAGCGGTGCACCCCACATCCCGGGGATCATGTAGACAACAAACGAAAAGACCCCAATGGCGAGAAACAGGCGCGTAACTCCTATATGAGTTGGCGCGGTTTCGTGCTTGAAAGTGAGCTTACCTATAAGATATAGTCCCAACAGTGTGAAAATCACAATCCACAGTGCCAGGTACACTTCGCGGTCGAGTATTCCCCAATGATAGGTCTGGTCTGCCACGCTTAGGAATTTAAGGCCGAGAGCCAGTTCGAGAAACCCCAAGACTATTTTCACCGAGCCGAGCCATGAACCGCTCTTGGGTATTTTGTTCAAAAATCCGGGGAACAGGGCCAGCAGGGTGAACGGCAGGGCAAAGGCTACCGAGAAGGCCAACATGGTAAAAACAGGCCTCCAGATTCCTCCCGACATTGATTCTATAAGCACCGTGCCCACTATCGGCCCCGTGCATGAGAACGACACGAGCACAAGGGTCAGTGCCATAAAGAACACCCCGGTGATACCTCCTTTATCAGCCTTGCGGTCGCTCTTGTTGGCGATGCTGCTGGGCAGGGTGATCTCGAACGCCCCCAGGAACGAAGCGGCGAAAACCATAAATACAAGGAAGAATATGACGTTGGGTAGCCAATGTGTTGCTATGTAGTTGAATATGTCGGCTGTGATGGTCTCCCCGCCGATAAAGCGGGTTAGCAGGATTATCATGGCTATCGGAATTGTGTAGAGAGCCACGATAGAGATACCGTAGAGCGAGGCCATGAAGCGTCCTCGCTTCTTGTTCTCGCTCCCCTTGATAAAGAACGACACGGTCATCGGCACCATAGGGAATACACACGGGGTGAGTAGAGCGGCGAAGCCCCAGAGTATCGCGCCTAATATCATTCCCCATGGCGACCCGCCTGTTTTCGAGCCTGCCGCTTCGCCCGTTCCCGGAGGTAGCGTGATTATAAAAGTCTGTCCCGAGGGGGGCAGGCACTCGCCTTCGCGGCAGGACATCCATTCTACGGAGAATTCTGCCTTCACTGAATCGCGGCCCTCCACTATCACCTTTTGCCCGAACAATGCCTCTCCGGCGAAAGTGCCTATATTCATGCCGAAGATGGAGTCGAAGGCCTTGACGGGAGGGGTTATGTGGAACGGTTTTCCTGCACTCCGCACGCCCTCGCCCGAAAGAAAAGCAATGGTGGTGGCGTTGGGGCCGTCCGTATACGGACCGAGGTCGTAGAGATGCCAGTCGCCGCCTATTTCAGCCCTGAACGTCACCAGCACGGTGTCGCCCGGGAGGGGAGAAGCGTAGACGTCCCAGCGTACAGGGTCCACCTCCCGTGCCTTCGACGCGTTAATAGCGAACAGCGGCAGGCACAGCAGGCAGGCGAGGCGTATTATGGTGTGGCGATTCATGTGCGCGGAATTGTTTGATTAAAGCAAAAATAATTAATAGTTACCACAAAACAACTTTCCCGCCCGATTTTGTGCGGACGGATAAAATATCTACCTTTGAACAAATTAATTCAATAGGTTGAATTAATACATTCAAATATATTAACCTTTCTACAATATGCCCGATTTTAAGCCCACGAAATACACTTTGCGCAACGTATCTACAGGCCGCTGTTTTGATGATGAAGGCTGGACGCTCGACGATTGCCAGTGTGCCGCGCCATCGCTGGTTAGGGCTGATTACGAGTCCAAGAAACTCAACCTGCGCGACCCCAAGGACGGGCTTTATATCTTCGCCGACTGGCTTCCCGTATCGCGTAAGCTGAAAGGCTCTGCCGCTCCTGTGACCTACAAGAGCAAGGCGCTGGCTGAATACCTCGGCCTTGAGAACCTCTATATCACGTTCAATGGCTATTTTCCCGCCATCGGCGCCAATATGACCACCTGCTCGTTCAAGGAAACCGAAGCCTACTCCGTGGGCGGACGCATGGGCGAAGGACTGGGGGACAGGGTGTTGGTAGTGGCCTCGGCGGGTAATACCGCAAGGGCTTTCGCCAAGGTATGTTCGGAGAATAATATTCCCCTGCTGCTGAGCGTGCCCAAAGACAATATCAACGCCCTTTGGTTCGAGAAGCCTATCAATGACTGTGTGAAGCTGATCTGCTCCGAGTCGGGCAGCGACTATTTCGACGCTATACACCTGAGCAATCTCGCCCTCGCTTCTCCTCGTTTTATCGCGGAGGGGGGCGCCAAGAACATCGCCCGTAGGGACGGTATGGCTACCACGATGCTTTCAGCTACTACGTTCATAGGCCAAATCCCCGACTACTATTTCCAGGCCGTAGGTAGCGGCACCGGTGCCATTGCGGCGTGGGAGGCTAATCTTCGCCTTATCGAGGATGGCCGCTTCGGGAAGACGAAGATGAAGCTTATGGTGTCTCAGAACTATCCGTTCGTGCCGATGTATGAGGCGTGGAAAGCAGATTCCAGGGATATGCTCCCTTACGCCGACGACAAGGCCCGCAAGGATGCCGAGACCATCGACGCCAAAGTGCTCTCCAACCGCAAGCCTCCTTACGGAATCGCCGGAGGCCTATACGATGCGCTGAAAGATACCGACGGTGATATACTGGTCGCCACCAACGAGGAGGCCGCCGAAGCCGCCCGCCTGTTCGAAAAGCTCGAAGGCGTGGATATTCATCCAGCTCCGGCAGTAGCGCTCGCAACGCTTATCCAGAGTGTGAAAGAGGGTAAGATAGACAAGAAAAAAATCGTGATGCTCAACATTACCGGCGGGGGCGAGGGCATGTTCTGCAAGGGTAAGAAGTTATATATGTTGGAGCCCTCGGCTGTGTTCCCCATAGGCGTGTCGCAGGAGGAAGTGGTAGTCAAGGTGGAGGAGTTGTTCCGATAGGAAAATTATCGGCTGCTTGCGGTGAGTATATTTTCATCCGGGCGGCTGTGGGGGTCGGCCGAAGGCCGAGCCGCCCGGATGAGTATCGCGGAGCGATGCAGATCATATATCATTAAGGGCGGAGATCTTGTGATCTCCGCCCTTAATGATTCAAATAGTGTTATCCAATTCTACTTATCCAAACCGTGACGGCGGCATGCTTCCAAGAGTTGCTTCATGGCCTGTTCCATCACGCTACGGGGCGCGGCGGCGTTGAGGCGCATAAATCCGAGGCCCTCCTCTCCGAAATATTTACCGTCGTTGAAACCCAGGCCCGCCTCGTCCACCAGGAAGCGGAAGATATCGTCGTGGGGCATATTCCACTTTCGGAAGTCGAGCCACATAAGGTATGTTCCCTCGGGTTTATAGCAACCTATCGATGGAATATTACGGCGCAGAAAATCCATAATGTAGTCGAAGTTGCCGTCGAGGTAGGAGTTTAGTTGCCTTACCCATTCGTCGCCGTATTCATAGGCGGCCTGTAGAGCCACATTGCCGAAGATATTACCCTGCTCGGCATGTATGGTATCGAAGGCCTTGCGCCAGCGTCGGCGTAGGGCAGGATCGGGACAAATTACCACCGATGTCGACAGTCCCGCAAGGTTGAAAGTCTTGCTGGGAGCGATGAAAGTCAACGTGCGCGCGGCTATTTCGGGCGAAAGCGACGCTATATGTGTATGGCGCAGCGAGGGATTCATTATATCCGAGTGTATCTCGTCGGAAAGTATTATCACGTCGTGGCTAATACACATCTCTCCCATACGCCGCAACTCGTCGGGAGTGAAGACCCTCCCGGTGGGGTTGTGGGGATTGGAGAGTATCAGTATGCGGGCCTGCGAGAGCTTGCGGTCGAGGTCGTCGAAGTCGATCTCATATCGCCCGTTCACCTCGACCAGGGGATTGTTGACCACCGTGCGGTCGTTGTACGCCGTCATCCTGGCGAACGGGGGATAGACGGGCGGCTGTATCACCACACCCTCGCCCGAACATGAAAAGGCCTGCATGCCGAATATCAGCCCCGGGACCACACCCGGCGAAAAACAGAGCCATTCGGGTTCCAGTTTCCATCCTGTATGCCGATCAACCCAGCCGATTATAGATTCGGTATATTCTTTGCTGCGGAACGAGTAGCCGTAGAGCGGGTGAGCGGCACGCTTCTGTATGGCCTTCACGACCTCGGGCGGCGACTCGAAATCCATATCGGCTACCCACAGGGGGATGACGTCGGCGCGGCCGAATATGCGCTCGCGGCTGTCATGCTTTTCGCAGTCGGTGCCCTCGCGCGGGACGACCTTGTCGAAATCGTATTTCATGAAAAAGAATTGTTTTCACAAATATAGACCGAAATCGGTAAATTAAACATAACTTTGCGGCCGTATTTATACAACTAACAACACATAATGGAAAAATTTCAGGGTAAGAAAAAGCCTTACGGCGAGAGCCGCGGCGGGGATTCCTTCAATCGGGAAGATTCAAGGGGTTTCAGAAATGAACATGGCGGCGGTCGCAGTGAAGACGGCGGTGCAGGCGCCTTTATGAAAGACCGCAGGCCGAAGAGCTTCAATGAATCGGGCGGCGGATATGACAACAGGCCCAAGTACGGTAGGGACGACCGGGGCGATAAGCCTCACAAACCGTTCCGCCGCGACGGCGACGCTCCCCGCAGGGAGGATAACGGTGAACGCCGCAGTTTCAACCCTAATTTTACCAAGGACAATAAGCTTGTAGGCCGCGAAGACACTCCCCGCTACGGCAGGGACGGTGGCCACTCATCATACCGTAAAGACGACAGCCGTCCTTTCCGCAAGGATGACGGATATTCGTTCAACAGGGATAACCGTTCTTTCAACCGGGACGACAATCGCTCTTTCCACGGCGACAACGACCGCAAGCCCTACCGCCGCGATGACAATGGCGGCGAACGCTACGGCGATAAGCGCGAAGGGGGATATTCCAAACCTAACTATGAGAAGAGGGAGGGTTATTCAAAACCATCTTTCGGTGAACGCAAGGAGGGGGGCTATTCAAAATCCGGCGCATCATATCCCAAGAGGGACGGCTATTCCAAACCATCTTACGGCGATAAGCGGGAGGGAGGTTACTCCAAGCCTTCGTTCGGTGATCGTAAGGAGGGTGGGTATTCAAAGCCGTCTTACGGCGACCGTAGAGAAGGCGGCTTCAATTCCGCCCGCGGTGAAAGACGTGAAGGCGGTTATTCAAAACCGTCGTTCGGTGAACGCAGGGAGGGTGGATACTCCAAGCCCGGGGCTTCGTATAAGAGGGACGGCTACTCAAAACCATCGTACGGAAGCGATCGCGGAGGCTTTAATTCAGAACGTGATCGCGGCGATAAACCCCAGCCCGACTACGCCAAGCCTACTTTAGGCGACAAGCACGGCGCTTTCCCGAAACCCTCATATGGCGCCGCAGGCCGTCCCACGTACAGACGTGACGGCAGCGGGCAGCAGAGTAAAGATTATCCCCGTTTTAACGCTCCCAAGCAGGATGGCCTGATGAGGCTCAACCGTTTTGTGGCAATGTCGGGCGTATGTTCCAGGCGTGAAGCGGATGAATTTATCGAGGCGGGGCTTGTGACCGTAAATGGGCAGATAGTTACCGAACTCGGAACGAAGATAGAACCTACCGACGAGGTGCGTTTCAACGACGAATTGCTCAAGGGAGAGAAGAAGGTGTACATCCTGATGAACAAGCCCAAGGGCTATGTCACTACCCTCGAAGACCCCCATGCCGATAAGACCGTGATCGACCTTATTCAGGGCGGTTGCGAGGAGAGGGTATACCCCGTGGGCAGGCTCGATAAGAACAGCCTCGGCGTATTGCTCATCACCAATGACGGTGACCTCACACGTAAGCTGACACATCCCAGCAACAATAAGAAGAAGGTCTATCAGGTGTCGCTCGATAAGCCTCTGACCAAGACCGATATGCAGAGTATCCTCGACGGGCTCACCCTCGAAGACGGCGAAATAGCCGCTGACGACATAAGCTATGTAAAGGATAACAAGAAGGAGATAGGCATCGAGATACACTCGGGCCGTAACCGTATTGTCCGCCGTATATTCGAATCGCTTGGCTACACTGTGACCAAGCTCGATCGCGTCTATTTCGCCGGCCTCACCAAGAAGAGCCTCAAGCGCGGAGCATGGCGTTTCCTTACACCCATTGAAGTATCGCGTCTGCAGAGCGGCGAATACGAATAGCACAGAGGGTTGATAACTAGCCCATTCTATTGAGTGGCGCGGGCTGCGGCCCGGTAGCCACCAGGAAAAAAGACAAACCGCCACGTAAAAATGGCGGTTTTGTTTTGCTTTTTACAAAAAAGCGACTACTTTTGTGCTGTCTTTAAAACAGACGGTTCTTTAGCTCAGCTGGTAGAGCACGACACTCTTAATGTTGGGGTCCTGGGTTCGAGCCCCAGAGGGACCACTAAAAAGGCCTGACAATTTGATTGTCAGGCCTTTTTCTAGTTTACCAGTGTACTCTTGTCGCTACTATTCTTTGGCGCTGTATTTTCTACAGTCTTCTCTATTTCGTTCACCTCTTTATATAAGTCAGATATTTCATGTATAGTAGCATTAATGGAGTCAATGAATACTGGTAGATGTCGAGATAAATATCCCATAGAATCGGAATAGAACTCTACCGATAACAATAAGACAGGCTTACCTTCTACCTCTGTCGTTTGAAATCGCACGAATCTGCGCGACATTATTTTGTCGGCAATCCTCCCATATCCGTCAGGGTCTTCGAATATCATGCGTGCATATAAGTAACAATAAGTTAGATTAGATTGGCGGCAGATATGAAAATAGTATCTATATCTATCACGGCCGATTTCAAACCACTCCTCTTTTACTCTACCTTTATCATCACATTTTACTTTCCCCTCATCATCATACGCTTTATTTAATACACCCACCTCATAGCCCTTCTTTCGAAGGAATGCAATAGTGTCCTTTGCGGTAACAGGCTTCAATTTATTTACAGTTCGGGTAATGACAGCCTCTGCGCCATAAAAGAGCCCCAGTAATGCCCCTATAGATAATAGCATGACAGAGAAGCCTATAACGAAATCCATAAATTTATTTTGTAGGTTTTATACACTTTTAAAACAGAGCGGAGATAATTGTCGTAAGCTCCTACTGCTTAAGTAACAGCCCCTCCACGCTATCGTTCGAGATAGCTACCTTTGTTTTGGGATCAGGCGTGGGAACGAAACCGGGCATATATACCCTCGGGGAGCCTTCGGGAATGTAATCCCATTTCATAGTGGCGGGGTAGGAGGTTTTGACAGGTTTTATCGAGTCTTTTTTACCCAGTGCCTCTATCGTCTTCTTTTTTATCAGTGCGTGGGCCTCGTCCGCGGGCATGCATTTACCGGTCAGGTGTGAAGTCCCTTTTTTGACCTCGCAAGTCACCACTCCAGGGATCCATTTCTTAGCTTCCTTCATCGTTTTATCGTCTCCTGTCACCAAAACCACAGGTACGCCGTGCTCTCCAGCTATAATTGCATCGACGCCGATCTCCCCGATGGGCATGCCGTTAAGATACATCATCTGTATATTCTTGGAGTCGTACGAGTGGGCCATTATGGCGTTCTTGGTCTGTGCCATGGCATGGTATCCGAGCAGGATGACAGCCTTGCTACCCTCAATTCCTTCGAACCTAATGCCCGGTGTGGCTCCCTGTACGAGCTGTGCCCTGGGGTCTATAGCTTTAGGATCGACATTTATGCCGTTGCTGTGTCCGTCCCTTACTATCACCTCCGTGGCTCCGGCAGCGAAACATCCGTCTATACAGGCGTTTATGTCCTCGGTCATTCGCTGCGGTCCCTCTTTGCTCAGCAGTTGATCTCTATTTACGAGCATGCTACATCCCTCCATATCGGCGAATATGTACACCTTGAAGGCATTGGCATTTACGAGAAACAGCAGGGATAGGACTGTTAATAATAACGATTTCTTATTCATCATTATCGAGTTTTAATTGTGGTTTACTCTGCGGACTACTATTACCATGTTACAACCAGTTGCCCCGTGTAGTTTTTAAGTTCGAAGTAGACGCCGTCGAATTCCGTGCCACGGGTGGTGTAGAGCAGTTCCTCAGCTTCGGGGTGGTGGTTATTGTGGGGCATCACCTTGAAGTTGGTAAGGTCGCTGTCCGGATAAATGCGCACGGTGGCCCCATGTAGGCCGTCGACGCCGATCTTACGCTTAACCCGGTATTCCACGGGAGCCATCTCGCGGCAGCTTACGATACCACTTTCCTGCACCACGAATACGCGGCACTCCTTACTCCATGACTTGGGCATACGGTAAGTGGAGTAGCCGCCGCGAAGTTCGGTCTCGCTGCCCACGAATACCGGCGCACCCTGTGGCAGGCGGAACATCTGTTCCACGGTCTGGTCGGGAGTGTAGCCCGCGAAGTAAAGCCCGTTGTTATGGCGCAATATGCAGTTTACGGGCGAAGCCGATGAGGGAGCGAGTTTATTGTAGATAATTGAGTAGCCCTCTGTCCCAAGTGCGTAGCGCATCAGCGAACCGCCTCTGAACCACTTTGATGCATCGTCGTTGGATAGCAGCATGCCGCCCGTATACGACGCTGAATTTGTACCGCGAACGTAGCATATCTTACCACCTCTCCAATCGGGGCGAGCTTTTTCTGTGACTATATCGCGCCTCTGTCCTTTGAGGCTTACGCTGGCGATAGCACGGCTGTCCGAGGCCACGGTCTCGATGCCACTGCCCGATAGCGATGCCGTGTGGCGTAGTTTCATGGGCGAGCCGGACTTGTCGAAGCGGCCCGAGATGGTCATGGCGAATTCACCTTCCAGCGGAGAAGCGAGGACGATACCTATAAAGTCGCGCATCGCTTTACTGCCGTTACCGGCAGGGCCGTAGATAATAGCCTGGCCGCCGCCGGAGACAAATTCCATCAGCCTGCGCTCCATATCGCTACCCGCGTCGGGTACGGTGGTGACAACTATCGAAGTATTGAACACATCAGAGCCGGAGCCGATAAGTTTGGCGAAGTTACCTGTCGACACAACCGTATTCATCGGCAGACCCTCGTTGAGCGCCTGGCGGATAAACCAGTCGCCGAAGAACACCTCTTCCAATCTCTCGGGATGGTTGAAGGCGTAATCATGATACTCATCGAAGGGGTAAACCCATACCACGGGCCCCGCCTTGTCCGGAGCTATACGGCGTGCCTGGAGCAGGTGAGGAATAACTTCCGACGGCACCTGGTCGGGCATATTGCCGTAGGAATCGTCGACGGTGAGGATATTGATATTAGAGGGTAGAACTATCTTCCCGTACTCATTTACTCGCGACACGGCCATGGCGAGGTATATGTCCTGAGCCTCGCGTCCGTAGCGATCGAGCCAGGGACTATTGGCCCACCACGGGTCGTGGGTGTAGAATCGATACAGGTAACGATCGTCGGGCAGCTCCGCGATGCGCGACATATAGCCCGTGAGTTCGAGGCCGAAGTCGCCATTGAGTGCGGCCCACGGCGAGTTGGGCGGAGGCAGTAGGTTGAAGCCGCCATTGTATATACTTCGGATATCTACCCCGTCACGCGCAAGGTCGATGCCTGCCGACAGGTTGGTGCCGCGGGTTTCGATACGGAAGTCAGGGCATCCCTTGCGGAATTCAGTCCAGAAATTGAGGATCTTGGCTTGTATATCCCTCATCTTGGAGGCGTTGAACGTTTCGCCGTCGTATATGGCGCCCACGGTGTTCCATGTCTCCATGCCGAAGCCGAAACCATTGGACAGCCAGATATAGTCGTAGCCCATATCCCTGAGCAGTTCGTTGGACTGACGGCCCAGGAATTCGCCCAGCGGTGTGCCCTGAGGTATGCCGGCAGGGTAAGCGGCATAGGCCTTTGAGTCCTCATCTAACGTGGCATAGCAGCACACGAACGACTTGGTGCCCATAGTGTTGGCCATGCATATTTCGGGGTGGCGGGTGTACTTGAAGTCCGACTTGGCGAACTCGGGACCAGGGTCGAAGGTCTCGCCCACGCGGATAACCTTGCTGGTTATGCGTGAGCCCTCTTCCTTGATGGTCTTGATTATAAAACGCAGGTCACGGTAGGTGAATTCCGGCAGCGACTCAGGGGGCATATATGTATAGGCCCTTTCGTGGAGGTTTATCTCCCTCGGGCCGGAGTTGATCTCGGCGGGAGTGTTGGGATTGCCTATGAACTTGCACCATTCAAGCTTCTGGTCGAGGTCGCCCGTGTACTCGAGTATTTCCGAGCCGTCGGAGGTCCACATCAGCACCGATACCGTATCGGCATGGGAGAGCAGAGTTTCCCACTGCGAGAACATCTTGCGGCACACGGCCTTGATATATTCCTTGTCGTTCTTCTTGAACGGCTTGAGCGAGACTTCAAGGGTTACGTTGTTGTAGCGGGGGATAGGCGGGTTGCTATCGTCGATGAGTTCAGCCGGGGCAGGCGCACCGCAGGAGGCCACGATAAAGGCCATCATAAGTATTGCGAATAGTTTCTTCATGTATATTTTGGCTTAGTATTTATATTTTACAAATATAGTGAAAGCCGCGCGCCATCAAGCTTGCTTGAATGGCCGAGGCGCATCCTATATTCTACAAATATAGAAAAATTCCGTTTATAAACTTTTCCGGCCCCGCGTACATACAGGACACGGGGCCGGAACAAGATCAGTTATATTATAATGCCCTTAACTATGGCATATGCCTTATGCGGACCTCGGTATTGCACTTACCGTTGAGCATCATAAACAGTTTGCGCACGTCGCTTTCGCCGAAGTGATAGGGGTAGAGCATCACCGGTCTGAGCACCTTGGCCGCCTCGGCCGCCTGTTCGATAGTCATCGTGTAGGGCTGGTTCACCGGCAGGAAAGCTATGTCGATATCTCCGAAAGATTTCATCTCGGGAATGTGTTCCGTATCGCCGGCGACATATATCACAGAGCCGCCCAGACGCATTATGTAACCGTTGTCCCTCCCCTTGGGGTGGTACTTGTTCCTGCCCGACGACGTGTTGTAGGCGGGCACGGCCTCTATCTCCATATAACTGTCGACGATGGCTCTTTCCCCGTTGTGCAGGGGCCGTATCTCCGGAGCGGGATTATCGCCCCTGGTAGCCTCAGATATCTTGTGGTGCTTAACCAAGAGTTCCGCCGTAGGGTGGTTGGTGATCACTACCGTGCCTTCTTTCAGTACGGCCACTATAGCCTCAGGGTCGAAGTGGTCGTAGTGTTCGTGGGTGACAATTATCGCATCGGCTTTGGGCAGGAGGTTGAAGTTGGTATGCTCGGTCAGGGGGTCGATATATATGGTACGCCCGTCGAACAACATGATGAGAGAAGAGTGCCTGATGAACCCGATCTCGAGTTTTGTACCGTCAGCGGTCAAAAAACCATCGGTCTCAAAAGGCAGGGAAGGAATACGCTTTGCTGTGAATAACGATCTGAGAGTCATAATGGTGCCTTTTTGGGGTTTGACATCAAAAGTAGCCTCCGGGTAGATGGCTAAAGATACTTCATTTTGAAATCATAGCCAAAAATCGGGCCACAGACTCAATTTCAGATAGTCATTTTGGAACTACATTTCCACCGTACAGCCCGCGCAGATCATAGAGTTACGCCTGTTTTGAATATGGCGATCTCGCGGAATCCACTTTTTTCGTTGTTGACTTTCTCTCCGCTGGCGACTTTTATGATGTAATCTATGAACTCTTCGAGTACTTCCGTGGCCGGCCGACCTTCGACTATCTCCCCGGCGTTGAAGTCTATCCATTTGGGCTTGGCTTCGGCCAGACGGGTGTTGGTGGATATCTTCATAGTGGGGACGAAACTGCCGAACGGAGTGCCGCGGCCCGTGGTGAAAAGCACTATCTGGCACCCGGCTGCTCCCAGCGCGGTGGCGGCTACGAGGTCGTTGCCGGGGGCGGATAGCAGGTTAAGACCCGAGGATGTGATCCTGTCGCCGTACATCAACACGTCGCGCACCTCAGCCTTGCCGCACTTCTGAGTACAGCCGAGCGATTTCTCCTCGAGCGTCGAAATGCCACCCGCCTTGTTGCCGGGCGAGGGGTTTTCGTACACGGGTTGCTCGTTGCGCATGAAATATTCTTTGAAGTCGTTGATAAGGCGCACGGTCTTTTCGAATGTGGCCTTGTCACGGCAACGGTTCATCAGGATGGTCTCTGCGCCGAACATTTCCGGCACTTCGGTAAGCACCGACGTGCCTCCCGAGGCTATGAGGAAATCGGAGAACAGCCCCAGCAGGGGATTGGCGGTGATTCCAGAGAAGCCGTCCGATCCTCCGCACTTGAGTCCCACGCGTAAGTAGCTCAGGGGCGTTTCCTCCCTGCGGTCTTCCTTGGCCACGGCGTATATCTCGCGCAGCAGGGCCATGCCTTCCTCTATCTCGTCGCCCGCCTTCTGGGTTTCGATGAACTTGACCCTGCGGGGGTCGTAGTCGCCCAGCATCTCGCGGAATGCGGAAAGTTGATTATTCTCGCAGCCGAGGCCTACCACCAGTACGCCTCCCGCATTGGGGTGCTGTACCATATCGCGCAACACCTTGCGGGTGTTTTCATGGTCGCCGCCAAGCTGCGAACAGCCGTAGTTATGAGGCCAGGCTACCACTGCGTCCACGTTGCCGTCGGCCGCGATCTCCGCCCTGAGCAGTTCTGCCAGGCGGTTCACGGTGCCATTAACGCAACCCACTGTGGGGATCACCCATATCTCGTTGCGGACGCCGACTTCGCCGTTACTCCTCTTATAACCCATGAAGGTGCGGGGCGTGCCCGGCGCATCGAGGGGCTCGATGGCGGGAGTGTAGGTATAGTCGAGCACTCCCTCCAGATTGGTGCGGATATTTTTCTCATTCACCAGGCTGCCGGCCTCGATAGGCGAAGTGGCGTGGCCTATGGGGTAGCCGTATTTTACCACGTTCTCACCCTCGGCGATACCTTTAAGCGCGAACTTGTGCCCGGCGGGAATATCCGAGTAGAGGATGATATCCATATCGTCTACACGCACTGACTCCCCGGCCCTGAGATCGGAGATGGCGACGGCCACATTGTCGGCCTCGTTTATCTTGATGAATTTTACGGACATATTAATATATGTTACAAAATATCCTTTACAGCATTTTTCATGCCCTTGGCCTGGATAGCATCGAGGTCGGCCTTGAGGAGAGAGGTGAGGCCCGGCAGGGCATTGAGGTCTTCGCCCCAGATCTCGGTAGCTCCAAGCACTCCCTTGGCCACCTGGGCCGTGTCGCCCGTGGCCCAGAGCTTTTGCAGGAGGTCGGTTATGTGCTTGTCGTCCTGCGGAGTGATAGTGTCGTTACCGCGCTTGCCGCCCTTGTAATATGTTGTTATAGCGGCGAGGCCGAACACGAGGCCCTGCGGCAGGGTGCCTTTCCTCTGGAGGAATATTTTGAGTGCTGGCAGGTCGCGGGTCTTGTATTTGGGAAATGAGTTGAGCATGATGCTCGTTACCATGTGCTTCACGTAGGGGTTGCGGAAGCGGTCGATCACGTCCTCCCCGAAAGCCTCCAGCTCGGCTTCAGGCAGGTCGAGCGAAGCCAGAAGCTCGTCGAACATCACCTTACGAACGTAGCGTCCTATTACTTCGTCTTCGACGCACTCCCTCACGGTGTCGACCCCGCTCAGGTAGCCCACGGGCGAAAGCACGGTGTGTGGGCCGTTGAGAAGTGTCACCTTACGGTCGCGGTAGGGCTTCATGTCGGAAACGAACAGCACGTTGAGCCCGGCCTTGTCGGCGGGGAACTCCTTCTGCACCTCCTTGGGGGCTTCGATCACCCAGAGGTGGAATATTTCGCCCTCGACCACGAGGTTGTCTTTGTAGCCGAGTTCTTCGGTTATCTCGCCGATGGTTTCGCGTGGGAAGCCCGGGACGATGCGGTCTACAAGCGTGTTGCAGAATATGTTGCTCTCCATGGCCCACTTGCGGAAATCTTCGCCCAGGTTCCAGAGGTCGATATACTGGCCCACGGCCTTTTTGAGATTGTCGCCGTTGCGGTCGATAAGCTCGCAGGGTATGATGATAAGACCCTTGGAAGAGTCGCCGCCGAAACAAGAGAATCTGTCGTGCATCAGCTTGGTCAGCTTGCCGGGGAAACTCTTCGGGGGCTGGGCCTCGAACTTATCCGAGGGGTCGAACGCGATACCCGCTTCGGTGGTGTTGGATATGACGAATCTAACTTCGGGATTCGCGGCCAGGGCGGCGTATTTGTTATACTCGGCATAGGGATTTATAGCGTCGGAAATCGTATCGATAAGTTGCACTTCGCGCTTCGCCTTGCCCTGCTCCAGCCCCTTGGTTATGAGGGTGTAGAGGCAATCCTGCTCGCGCAGCATGGGCGCCATGCCCTGTTCGATGGGCTGCACTACAGTCACGCCGGCGTTGAAGTCGAGCTTGTTATTCATCTCAAAGATGATCCAGTCGACAAAAGCGCGCAGGAAGTTTCCTTCGCCGAACTGTATCACGCGGGTGGGGTAGAGGGTGTTCTTGAACTCTTTACGATTAAGCTGTTTCATTGTATATAAAGGTTATTAGTTTTTAGTCTAAACGGTTTATGATTCTCCAGTGTGGATTATTAAAACATATTCATTCGGGCTGCTGCATAGGTCGACCAAAGGTCGAGCCGTCCGAGTGAGCATCGCGGAGCCACGATGCGGGCGGTATAATTACGGAGATTACTCCATATACCCGAAGCGGCGCAGCTGGCGGTCACTGTCGCGCCAGTCGGAGTTGACCTTCACGAACATTTGCAGGAACACTTTCTTTTCAAGGAATTTTTCCAGCTCTATCCTCGCCTGGGTGCCTACCTTCTTGAGCATCGCCCCCTTGTGGCCGATGATGATGCCCTTCTGGCTCTCGCGGGCCACGTGGATGGTGGCCATTATGCGGTCGATGGTGGGTTCCTCCTTGTACTCGTCGATGGTTATCTCCACCGAGTAGGGTATTTCTTTGTCGTAGTTGAGCAGTATCTTTTCGCGGATTATCTCCGAGGCGAAAAAGCGCATGGTCTTGTCGGTGAGAGTGTCCTTGGGATAGTACTCCACACCCTCGGGCAGCATCTCCTTGATAAGGTCGAACAGGCCGCCTATGTTGAACTGCGTGATGGCCGACACGGGGGCTATCTTGGCCTCGGGCAACATGCCGCGCCAGTATTCGCACAGGGTT
Source organism: Rikenellaceae bacterium (assembly GCA_031553875.1). Lineage (GTDB taxonomy): Bacteria > Bacteroidota > Bacteroidia > Bacteroidales > Rikenellaceae > JAVBKU01. Next base: position 109,426 of record JAVBKU010000004.1, read on the forward strand.
TCGAGTTTCTCGGGGGTGGTGAGGTCTATCTTGTTGATGACCACTATCGTGGGGATGCCGCTCAGGGCTATGCGCTCGATATATTCCTTGTTCTTCTCGGGCGATTCCACGGTGTCGGTGACGTAGAGCAACACGTCGGCGTCCTTGAACGCGCCCTGCACGAACTTCATCATCGACTCCTGCAGCTTGTAGTTGGGCTTGAGTATCCCCGGAGTGTCGGAATATACGATCTGGAAGTCGTCGCCGTTGACTATGCCCATGATCCTGTGGCGCGTGGTCTGCGCCTTGGAGGTGATGATCGAAAGGCGCTCACCCACAAGGGCGTTCATCAGGGTCGATTTACCGACGTTGGGATTACCTATTATATTTACGAAACCCGATTTGTGCATAAGATAGTGTTTTATTGGCCTAATGTAGCCTCTGCAATGTTGACAAAGGTAAAAAAAATATTACCTTTGGGAACAGATTACAACTACAAAATACAGGGCACAGGCCGGAGATTACCGTTGCCGCGCCTATTTATATTTTTCTGTCGTTATGGCTTCATCGAACTTCGTGGATTATGTCAAAATATTTTGCCGCTCCGGTAAGGGCGGGGCGGGCTCGGCCCACTTCCGCAGGGAGAAGTTCGTGGAGTTCGGCGGTCCCGACGGCGGCGACGGCGGCAGGGGGGGTAACATAGTTCTCAGGGGTAACAGCCAGTACTGGACGCTTATCCACCTTAAATACCAGCGCCATATATTCGCAGAGAACGGCGATGCCGGCCATGGCGCCCGCTCCACCGGCAAGGACGGGGCCGACATCATAATCAACGTGCCGCTCGGTACCGTGGCGCGCGACGCCGAAACGGGAGAGGTGGCGTGTGAAGTGACCACCGACGGGCAGGAGGTAATATTACTCCCCGGAGGCCGCGGCGGGTTGGGTAACTGGCATTTCAAGACCTCCACCAACCAGGCTCCGCGCTATGCGCAGCCGGGCGAGGATATGCAGGAGGGGACGTTTATCCTCGAACTGAAACTGCTTGCCGACGTGGGCCTCGTGGGATTCCCCAACGCGGGCAAATCTACCCTGTTGTCGGTGGTGTCGGCGGCCAAGCCCAAGATAGCCAACTACGCCTTCACGACCCTGGAACCCAACCTCGGCATCGTCGAATGGAGGGACCATAAGTCTTTTGTGATGGCCGATATCCCCGGTATAATCGAGGGCGCACACGAGGGCAGGGGGCTGGGAACGCGGTTCCTGCGCCATATAGAGCGCAACTCGGTGCTGTTGTTCATGATCCCCGCCGACTCGAAAGATATAGCCACCGAGTACGGGGTGTTGCTCAACGAGCTGAAATTATACAATCCCGAACTTCTCGATAAGGGCCGCCTATTGGCTATCACCAAGAGCGATATGCTCGACAATGAGCTTAAAGAGGCCATGAGCAAGGAACTTCCCGCGGGAATACCGCACGTATTCATATCGTCGGTATCGGGTATTAACATTGATACACTTAAAGATATGCTCTGGGCAGAGCTGCATAAATAGTTACGCAGAGCAGATAATAATAACGGACGCGGTGCCCGGGTTTGGCACTAAAAATGACAAACATATTCTAGCCATGTACTCATCGCAGATCACCACCAGTACGCCGTCGGCTTTCATATTCCTCGTCGATCAATCGGGGTCGATGGAGGAGATGACGGAATACCTCGGCAGGAGTTACACCAAGGCGCAGGTTGTCGCCGGGTCGGTCAATATGATAATATGTGAGCTCATCAACCGTTGCCGCAGGGAAACGGGTTACCGCGATTATTTCGACGTTGCGGCGCTGGGCTACTCGGGCGACGGTGTTAAGTCGCTACTGCCCGATGCGGGAAACGCTTTTATGTCGCTGGGTGAGCTTGCGGGAAAGGTACGCAGGGAGAAGGTCGTTTACAAGGATCGTATACTTCCCGACGGTAAAATAGTGACCTCCGTCTCCCGGCTGAAAGTATGGGTCGAACCCTACGCCTGTGGTCCCACGCCGATGGCGGAGGCGATGGATAAGGCGGCAGGGCTGGCTTCGGAATGGTGCGAACGTCATCGCGGACTGAACTGTTTCCCTCCCATAGTGATAAACATCACCGACGGGGAGAGCTCTGACGCCGACGACAGTACAATAGAAAAAATGGCGGATAAGATCCGTGCTATATCCTCCGGCGACGGTAACGTGCTGTTTTTTAATACGCACATTACCACAGACAAGGATACCGCTCCCGTGTTGTTCCCCTCCCGGGAGAGTGATCTGCCCGACAAGAAATACGCCAACCTCCTCTACCGTATATCGAGCGAGTTGCCCGATATATACCACGACGCCATACATTCCGTGGGAGGATGCGGAGCAGATGGCTGCTCCGGCCACAGGGCTATGAGTTACAACGCTTCGCTGGCCAACCTGGTAAGTGTCCTTAATATAGGTACTGTCAGCAACCTGTTCACCCTTTAGACCGTCGTACGGCCACGGCCGCCACGGTTAACAGATACGATTTATACTTGCGCCTATGATGGCCACGGTATCCCAATATATAGAGTCGTTGACCAATTCCTTTGAACGTTTCAGTACGCTCAAGGATGTGGTCGTACTTCTGGACAAGCATGATAATCCGCAGTTCAGTGTGGGTTACGACGTCGTCAATTTCAGGGTCACTGTCGGCGGGCGCGCCTATATCCTTAAATGTCCTCTGCGCAGGGCGCACTTTTCAGAGAAAATATATTCATCTATTGAACGTTGGCGCGCGGCCGACCCGCAGGGGATGTATGTGGCCCGCTATAGGGAATTCCGCAATGAACTTTTGTTGTTCAATGAGCTGGGGCAGTACATGTACGCCGATGTGATATTGGTCGAGACGCCGCAGGGAGAATCGCTGGGGAAATATCTGCTGCGTGTGTGCGACGCCCGCGACAGGGATGCGCTGGGGGCCTTAGCCCGCAACTTCTGTTATATGTCGCTGTGGCTGCTTTCGGGCGACCTTCCCTATGGTGACCTTTTACAGCGAAATATCTATGTCGACGACAATAACAACCCGAAACTGGTCAACTACGAGCTACTCTCGGGCGATACCAGCCACAAGATATCTGGCAGGGTAGAGAAACCTTACATGTCGGTCGTGGGTATGGCCGTGGTGTTCTTCGTATTGGCGTGTGACCCTTCGCTGTATCGCCTTTTCGACCGTAAGGCCATATTCAACCTTGCCATACTGAGGACCAGGGTCATGGACGCCATTACGAATGCAGTCAAGGCCAGCGGCAATGAACCCATGAGCGCCCTTATGGCCATACTTACCGATACCTATGGCCGGTTTGCCGATGTGCAGGATGTCGTCGAGTTGCTTCACACGCTAACCCAAAGGGGGCCCTGTACCGGCGAACACGAAGTGGTGATGGAGGGATTGAGGGGGTATGATTATCCGGGCGACAGGAAGAGCGTGAATTTCGATACGTCGAGATACGATTGGGTGGGTGCGCTGAGCGACGGCGCCGTGGCGGTCAACCTGGGTGTGAAATGGGGCTTCGTCGACGCTACCGGAGCCGAACTCATCCCGTTACGCTTCGACTGGGCCGACGACTTCTCGGGCGGCAGGTCGGTGGTGCTGACAGATGATATATATACGCTTATCGATGCCGAAGGCAATTACGTGATGCCGCTGTGCTTCGAGGATATGTCGTGGTATGCCTACGCCGGCGTGGTGAAGGCCATGTACGACGGATTGTGGGGCTTGTACGACCGCAACGGCGAACAGATAATACCGCCTACCTACACTCGTATGGGCGAGCCTTCGGAAGGTCTTATAGCCGTGAGCGACGGCAAGTACAGCGGATTCGTAGACTATCACGGGGCGATGGTGTTCCCGCTGATCTATGACGAGGTGTCGGACTTCGTCGACGGAGTGGCGTCGGTAGTCAGGGAAGGTAAGGCCATGCAGATAACGCATAAGAGGTCGTAGTATAACCAGTAGGTTTCTGTATTAAGAAGATTCGCACCTTTTGAACGCACAAAAGGTGCTGACCAAAATGCGCCCCGCCGATGAAGATTTACTGATGAGCGACTTCGTACGTCCTAAAACGTCGAACTCCTCCCTTTTATTCTCCGCTCTACGAGCTTCGCCTAACGGTCGTTAGACACTGCGTCGTTTTTTTACGGACTTCCTCGTCACTCCTCCGGGCGTAAATCTTCAGATGCGGGGATCGCATGCGCTTACGCGCATCTGAAATATTACTAACTACAGATAGGGTACAAATAATTACGCTAAATTCTATAGTCCAGAATATAGAAACATCAATAGAAAAAATAAATCGCGCCGCCCGATTGCCGGGCGGCGCGATTCACCTATTGTAGCTTTCCGCCGCAAGTGGCGGGGTAGTTTCCTGTAATTATTTCACCTCCTCGAATTCAACGTCGGTCACGCCGTCGCCGTTCGAGCCGTTGGACTCTGCCTGTCCGCCGCCCTGAGCTCCTTCAGAGGGAGCGCCCTGGGACTGCTGCTGTGAGGCGTACATGTCCTGCGAAGCGGCCTGCCATGCGGCGTCGAGCTCACTGGACGCTGATTCGATGTCGGCGAGGTTCTGCGCCTTGTGGGCTTCCTTCACCTTCTCGAGGGCCGATTCGATAGCAGCCTTCTTATCGGCGGGTATCTTGTCGCCGTACTCCTTGAGCTGCTTTTCGCTCTGGAATATCAGGCTGTCGGCGGCGTTGATCTTGTCCACGCGCTCACGCTCTTCCTTGTCTTTGGCCTCGTTGACCTTGGCCTCTTCGCGCATGCGGTTGATCTCCTCTTCGCTCAGGCCTGACGATGCTTCGATACGCACCTTCTGCTCCTTGCCTGTGCCCTTGTCCTTGGCCGACACGTTGAGTATACCGTTGGCGTCGATGTCGAAGGTCACTTCGATCTGGGGTACGCCCCTGGGGGCCGAAGGTATACCGTCGAGGTGGAAGCGTCCGATGGTCTTGTTGTCGCGGGCCATCTGGCGTTCGCCCTGTAGGATGTGGATCTCAACCGAAGGCTGGCTGTCGGCCGCCGTGGAGAACACTTCGCTCTTGCGTGTAGGTATGGTCGTGTTGGATTCGATCAGTTTGGTGAACACGCCACCGAGGGTTTCGATACCCAGCGACAGGGGAGTCACGTCGAGCAGGAGCACGTCCTTCACTTCGCCGGTCAACACACCGCCCTGTATGGCCGCGCCCACTGCTACCACTTCGTCGGGGTTCACACCCTTCGAGGGTTCCTTGCCGAAGAAATCCTTAACCACCTTCTGTATGGCGGGGATACGTGTGGAACCGCCCACGAGGATCACCTCGTCGATCTGCGACGTGGAGAAACCGGCATCGCTCAGCGACTTCTTACACGGCTCGATGGTGGCCTGGATAAGCTTGTCGGCCAGCTGTTCGAACTTGGCGCGGGTGAGGGTGGTCACCAGGTGCTGGGGAATACCGTCCACGGGCATGATATAAGGCAGGTTGATCTCGGTCGAGGTGGCGCTCGAAAGCTCGATCTTGGCCTTTTCGGCCGCTTCCTTGAGCCTTTGGAGGGCCATAGGGTCCTTGCGCAGGTCGATGTTGTGCTTGCTCTTGAACTCCTCGGCCAGCCAGTCGATTATAACGTGGTCGAAGTCGTCGCCACCGAGGTGTGTATCACCGTTGGTAGACTTCACTTCGAATACGCCGTCGCCCAGCTCGAGAATCGAGATATCGAACGTACCGCCGCCTAAGTCATACACGGCGATCTTCATATCCTTATTGGCCTTGTCGAGGCCGTAGGCGAGGGCCGCGGCTGTGGGTTCGTTGATGATACGGCGCACGTTAAGACCCGCGATCTCGCCGGCTTCCTTAGTCGCCTGGCGCTGTGAGTCGGAGAAGTAGGCGGGCACGGTGATCACGGCCTCGCTCACCTCCTGGCCCAGGTAGTCTTCAGCGGTCTTCTTCATCTTCTGAAGGATCATGGCCGAGATCTCCTGCGGGGTGTAGGTGCGGTCGTCAATCTTCACGCGGGGCGTGTTGTTGTCGCCCTTGACCACTTCGTACGATACGCGCGAAATTTCCTTTGTTACCTTGTCGTAAGGCTCGCCCATAAACCTCTTGATCGAGAATATGGTGCGGGTTGCGTTTGTGATAGCCTGACGCTTGGCGGGGTCGCCGACCTTGCGCTCGTTGTTGTCTACAAAGGCCACGATAGAAGGCGTGGTCCTGTGTCCTTCGCTGTTGGGTATGACGACAGGTTCGTTACCCTCCATTACTGCGACGCAAGAGTTGGTCGTTCCAAGGTCAATTCCGATAATTTTTCCCATAATTCAAATAATATTTTAGAGTTTCGTGATTTTTCGTTGGTGTGTTAAAAATCTCTCTAAGTTTAAATCCAAGTTTTGGTGACAAATCTTAGAGCAACTCTAAGTTGGACAATCTTTGTGCCAACATGGATTTGCGCCATGCTGAGGCGATTTTTCTGCCATCTACGGCCTGTTTGTCGTAAAATGGCGACATGGCGTCTGCCATTTCGTCAGATACGTATATTTTTCCTGTAATGCTGGCGGACAGGGAATTGTGAAAATAGTGAAAAAATGATGCCTTTTTATTTTGAAATTTGGTTTAAGTTGTATAACTTTAAAAACGAAACGAAACACCAACTCCTCCGCCCTGGCGGAGACCACCGTAACAGGGAGAAGGGGAGATGGTTGTCATATAAATACCTATATACTAACTTAATACGTGTGAATATGGTTATTACATTTAATGAATTGCGCCGCATCAAGGACAAATTGCCCAGCGGCAGTATTCAGCGCATCGCTCAGGAGTTGAACACCGACATTGACATTGTTCGCAATTATTTCGGCGGTACTCATTACTCCGAAGGCGGTGGCGCGGTAGGTATCCATATTGAGAAAGGTCCGGACGGCGGGGTTGTAACCCTCGACGACACGGCGATCTTCGATGCGGCGATGAGGATCATCGCAGAGAACGATTGACGGACCGACCTCCCGTTTCCGCCCGCGTGATGCCGCCGGGGCAGGAGTTTTAAAGGTTTTATTAGGTTTTGGTAGGGGGTCTTCGGGCCCCCTAATTTTTTTTTGTGGGTTTCGATATCGGGCTGGTTGCGCGTAGCGCACGCCATATTTTAATCATTCCCCTTTTTCAAATCCTCACGTACACAGGTACGCTCCGGCTTGAAATTCGGGCAATGATTAAACCTCCGATCGAAGCAGGCGTAGAATCAAACTTGTTTGATTATGCCCTGCAAGGAGGAGGAAAGCCCCGGTAAATCTGATGCACACTACGCACTGCAGCATTCTCTAGAAGTGGAATTTGCGTACGAAAGTCTCAATTTATTGTAAAACCGACCCATCCAACCTCTCATCTTATCCGAAATTTTACTTGCTGGGAGAAATAACGCTCTCCAATGTTATTTTATTGAGGTTTCAGAGGCATAAAAGACTCTGAAACTTTTTTTGTTTGAAAAATAATCCCTATCTTTGCAAGCCCGTAAATACGGGGAAACGGATCATATAAACAAGTATTAATTTTTTAAACCTAAGAAAGTGGAGTCATTAAGCTACAAGACAGTTTCTGTCAACTCTGCAACGGTTAAAAAGGAGTGGGTGCTCATCGACGCCAATGACGTCGTGCTGGGTCGCCTTGCATCTCAGATCGCCAAGATCCTGAGGGGTAAGAACAAACCCGAATTCACTCCCCATGTAGACTGTGGTGATAACGTGATCGTTATCAATGCTGAGAAGGTGAAACTGACAGGGAAAAAGATGACGGACAAGCTCTATGTCCGCCACACGGGCTACCCCGGAGGTCAGAGGTTGGCAACGCCGGCCGACTACCTCGCCAAGAGGCCCGAGTTTGTTATCGAAAAGGCGGTGAAGGGTATGCTTCCGCGTACTCGCCTGGGTGCGGCCGTTCTCAAGAACCTCAAGGTTTACGCCGGTTCTGAACATCCCCACGAGGCACAGTCGCCCAAAACAATTAAGTTAAACGAGATTAAGTAATGAGTATGGAAGTTGTAAACACCGTAGGACGTAGAAAGTCTGCTGTGGCTCGCGTCTACGTGAAACCTGGCAAGGGTAACATTACAATCAACCACAGGCCTTTGGAAAATTACTTCCCCCTCGAAATCCTCCAGTTCGTTGTTAAGCAGCCTTTGTCTGTGACCGACAACGTGGAGAACTTCGATATCACCATCACTCTTGATGGCGGTGGGATCAAAGGCCAGGCTGAAGCTGCTCGCCTGGGTATCGCCCGTGCTCTCTGCGAAATAGATGCAGAGATGCGCCCGGTACTTAAGAAGAACGGCTTCATGACCCGCGACCCCCGCGAGGTTGAACGTAAGAAACCCGGTCAGCCCGGAGCACGTAGGAAGTTCCAGTTCAGCAAGCGTTAATATTACGTTTACTACGAGCACAGAACGGGTTCCCAAACCCCGAAGATCGCCCACTATGGCGCTACTTTGGCCGGTTGCCCTTCTGCGGAAAATCGCCGGGACTGTCAAGGACACTACCACGGCGATGATGACAAGAGAATTAAAAACAGAATTTTTAAAGATTTCAAATCAAAATGCCAAGAACTGATTTTAATCAATTATTAGAGGCAGGCGTACATTTCGGTCACCTTAAGAGGAAATGGAACCCCAAGATGGCTCCCTATATCTTCATGGAGAAGAACGGAATCCACATCATCGACCTGCACAAAACAGTAATCAAACTGGACGAGGCTTCAGAAGCTCTCAAGCAGATCGCAAAGAGCGGTCGCCGCGTACTGTTTGTTGCCACCAAAAAACAGGCTAAGGACGTTGTAGCCGAAACCGTTAAGGCTGTGAATATGCCTTACGTTACGGAACGTTGGCCGGGTGGTATGCTTACAAATTTCCCCACAATAAGAAAAGCCGTTAAAAAGATGGTGACTATCGACAAGATGGCTACCGACGGCACATACGACAATTTCTCGAAGAGAGAAAAACTGCAGATCAGCCGCCAGAGGGCCAAGCTCGAAAAGAACCTCGGTTCTATCGCCGACCTTACCAGGCTTCCCGCAGCGCTCTTCGTGGTGGACGTACAGAAAGAGATCAACGCCGTGAAAGAGGCCAACAGGCTTAATATCCCGGTATTTGCGATAGTAGATACTTGTTGTGATCCGACAAACATTGACTTCGTTATTCCCGCGAATGACGACGCCACAAAATCTATCAGCATCATTCTCGACACTGTTACTGCCGCCATCGCCGAAGGCCTGAACGAACGCAAGTTAGAAAAGGAAAAGGAAGGCGACGCTCCTGAAAAGGAAGAAAAAGAGGTTAAGAGGGTACGTAAGGTGAAGGCTGAAGCGGTAGAAACCGTTTCTGCTCCCAAAGCCGAAGTCGCTGCCGAACCGGTAGCTGAAGTAGCCGCTGAGCCCGTAGCCGCCGAAGTGGCTGAAGAAAAGCCCGCTAAGAAGGCCGCCGCTCCCAAGGCTGCAGCCGCTAAGCCCGCTGCCAAGAAGACAGCCAAAGCTGCCGACGCAGAGGAAAAGCCCGCCAAGAAGGCTGCTGCTCCCAAGGCTACAGCCGCTAAGCCCGCTGCTGCCAAGAAGGCCGCTCCCAAGGCTAAGGCTGCCAAGGCAGAATAAGGCGCAAGCTGATTTACAAACGAAAAAAGAAAGGATATTTTTATGGAAATCAAAGTTGCAGATATTGCCAAGCTCCGCCAGATGACTGGCGCCGGCATGATGGACTGTAAGAACGCTCTCGTGGAAGCTAATGGCGACTTCACAAGGGCTCAGGACATCATCCGCGAAAAGGGCAAGCTCATCGCCAGCAAGCGCGCCGACCGTGCCGCAAGCGAAGGCGTTGTGGTATCGAAAATCTCAGGCACCAAGGGTTATATGCTCTGCCTCGCTTGCGAAACCGACTTCGTTGCCAAGAACGAAGAGTTCGCTAAGAGCGCCGAGGAGATCCTCGCCGTGGCTGTGGCTAACGACGCTGCCGACCTCGATGCGCTGATGGCTGCCAAGATGGGTTCTCAGAGCGTTGCCGAAGCCGTTACCGCTAAAAGCGGACAAACAGGTGAAAAGGTTGAGATCGCTTTCTATGCCAAGATCGAAGCCCCCATGTGCGTTACCTATATCCACATGAACAAGAAGCTGGGTACGCTCGTAGGTTTCAACAAGGTTATCGACGAAGCCGTAGCAAAGGACGTGGCCATGCAGGCCGCAGCCATGAACCCCGTGTCTATCAGCAAGGACGACTGTCCCGCCGAAGTGCTCGAACACGAGCGCAACATCGGCCGCGAACAGGCCCGTCTGGAAGGTAAGCCCGAGGCTATGCTCGACAAGATCGCCGATGGTAAGCTCAATAAGTTCCTGGCAGACAACACACTGCTCAACCAGGCGCTTGTTAAGGACAACAAGGTGACCGTGGGAGCCTACATCAAGAAGGCCGACGCGGAAGCTACCGTTATTGCTTACAAGAGGTTCTCTCTGAACGACTAATCGTTCACGACTATAAATGATAAAGCCGCGCTCAAAATGAGCGCGGCTTTATTTGTTTTAGATGGTGGCTATATGGAGTCTGCCACAGTCGATCCGTATTTATTCCTGCGTATCCCCGGGGTTTAATTCCATGGATAATTCCGCCGGAGCAGGAGGTGGGACGAAATGCCCGTTACGCATAAGCTCATTGAACGTGTGCATGGTCTTCTCGGGCGTAGACATATTTATATATATGTGTCCGCCTGATTTATCGGTCACGACTATGTAGGGCTTGCGCGCCGACACCACATACATCTGGAACGACATACCGCTTTCGCTCCTGAACCATCCCTTGTGCACCGATCCGATGGATATCCCCTTGGGGCTATAAGCTATATCGGGAATGGTATCGCTAAGGCTTATCGATTCTATGCTTGAAAGCGGGCGCGAGATGCTGAACTTGCCCGATATCAGTAGTTTGTCATTTTCGATTGTCACCCCCGGCGAACGCATGGAGAACACAGCCGCTATGGTCATAATGGCCATCAGCAGTGTGATCGCTCCTATGGTCAGAATATCGCCCCAGGTGTAGGGAGAATGGTTGTAATTGCGCACTTTCAGTATGGTGAACGGGATTATCACCATCGGAATGACGATATAGTATGACGCCAACAGGTGGAGTCCCATATATCCCAGGACGTAGTACCACAGTATAATGGCCAGCCCCGTGGCGATAAGGCACTCCTGGAGGAATGTTATCACATGGGGGATGTCTATCTCCTTGCGTTTCTCAGGCGACAGAGTGCGATACCCCTTCATTATATTGGGGTATTTCTTGAGTACCATCCCGCAGAATATAAGAATAGATCCTATTATAAATGCGAAAGTGCCCATAATCTGTTGATTAGTCCTTGTTTAGTTTATTTGTACGGCGTCGGCGGCAGCATATTGCAGTACTACTGCGGCCGCTTCCGGAACGTGAAGTTACAAAAACTTTGGATTAAACCAGCTAAAACGATTTTTATATTCTTTTGTCTACTCCGCTTTGTCCCAAACCAAAGGCCCTCTTTAGGGAGGGCCTTTGTATAACGGAATAAGTCCGCGTATATATATAATAAGGTATATCCGTTTTGACCTATTGGGTCTTTGGCGCGAGCTATTTGAATTCCACCAGCGCCTTTCCGGTCATCTCGGCGGGCTTGTCGAGGCCCATCAATTTGAGTACGGTCGGGGCTACATCGGCCAGCACGCCTTCGTGTACGCTCTTCACCCTGTCCGACACCACGATTATAGGTACGGGGTTGAGCGAGTGGGCCGTGTTGGGCGATCCGTCGGCGTTCATCTCATGGTCGGCGTTGCCGTGGTCGGCGATGATCACCACCTCGTAGCCGTTGGCCTTGGCTGTTTCCACCACGTCGCGCACACAGCTGTCTACAGCCTTAATAGCCTTGACGACAGCCTCATATATGCCTGTGTGGCCCACCATATCGCAGTTGGCGAAGTTAAGGGCGATGAAGTCGAACTTATTCTTGTTCAGCTCAGTAACAAGCGCGTCCTTTACGAGGAATGCGCTCATCTCGGGCTGCAGGTCGTAGGTGGCAACCTTGGGTGAGGGGATGAGAATGCGCTCTTCGCCTTCGAACCTCTCCTCGCGTCCGCCGTTCATAAAGAACGTTACGTGGGCGTATTTTTCGGTCTCGGCTATGCGAAGCTGCGACAGGCCCTGCGAGGATACGTATTCGCCTATGGTGTTATGTACGTTTTCTTTGTCGAAGAGGATGTGCAGGCCCTTGAACTTGGCGTCGTAGGGGGTCATAGTGCAGAAATAGAGAGGCATGGTCTTCATGCCGCAAGCCTCCATGTCTTCCTGCGTGAGGGCGATGGTAAGCTCCTTTGCCCTGTCGTTGCGGTAGTTGAAGAATATCACCACATCGTCCTTTTCGATGACCGAAAGCGGGTTGCCAGCCTCGTTGGTGCATACGATAGGCTTGATGAATTCGTCGGTCACACCTTCGTCGTACGATTTCTGCACGGCTTCGGTGGCTGACGCGGTGGGAGTACCGGCGCCCTTGACCAGCAGGTCGTAGGCTTCCTGTACGCGTTCCCAGCGTTTGTCGCGGTCCATAGCGTAGTAGCGGCCGATGACCGAAGCGATCTTGCCTGCAGTGGACTTCATATGGCGTTCGAGGTCCTCGATGAAACCCTTGCCGCTCTTGGGGTCGGTATCACGGCCATCCATGAAGCAGTGTACGAAGGTCTTGTCGAGGCCGTATGTCTTGGATATTTCGCAGAGTTTGTAGAGGTGGTCGATCGAGCTGTGTACGCCGCCGTCGGACACGAGACCCATGAAGTGCATCTGTTTGCCGTTTGTCTTGGCATACTCGAACGCCGCTTTGATCTCGGGGTTGTCATAAATGGAGTTGTCGCGGCAGGCAAGGTTGATCTTCACAAGGTCCTGGTACACCACGCGGCCCGCACCGATATTGAGGTGACCCACTTCCGAGTTACCCATCTGGCCGTCAGGCAAGCCCACATTTTCACCGTCGGTGCGCAACTGCGAGTGGGGATATTGGGCTTCGAGCCCCGTCATATATTCAGGTTTCACGCTGTATATTACGTCCGACTTATCACGCTTGCCGATGCCCCATCCGTCGAGGATCATCAATAGTACTTTCTTCTTTTCCATCATTTTATCTCTTCTTATCCTTTGTTTTTCTCTCTGGCTAACGGCTCTCGTGGCGTTAGATTGCCCGCCTTTGCCTGAAAATTATTTCTTCACTCCTTCCAGGGCCATGTCGCGCGCCTTGAGGATGGCCTTTTCGATGCCGTCGGGGTTCTTGCCGCCCGCTGTAGCGAAGAAGGGCTGTCCGCCGCCGCCGCCGTTTATCTCCTTGGCAGCCTCGCGTACTATGTTCGAGGCGTTTACGCCTGCCTTTACCACCTCGTCGCCAAGCATCACTGTCAGTGTGGGTTTCCCTACAACAACCGAACCAACAACTAATATAATGTTGCTGAATCTGGCCTTGAGCGCGAACGCGAGATTTTTGATGATCTCGGGTGCGAGGTTGATCTGGCGAGCCACCACGGCAAGTCCATCGCTGTCGCCCAACTCTTTCTCGAATTCCTGTACCATTGCGGCCATCTTCTCCATCTGCTGCTGCTCGATCTGGTGGTGAAGCTCGGTATTCTCGTTGAACATGCGCTGTATGGTGGGGAGTATCGCCGGGTTGTTGACGAACTTCTGTATCTCAAGCATGGTGTCTTCCATTCCATAGAGGAAATTCTCCGCGCGGGTGCCGGTCACGGCCTCGATACGGCGTACCCCGGCTGAAATGGCGTTCTCAGACAGTATCTTGAAGAACCCGATGTCGCCCGTTGCCCTAACATGCGTGCCGCCGCAGAGTTCCACGGAGTCGCCGTATTTTATCACACGCACCTTGTCGCCGTACTTCTCGCCGAAGAGCATCATGGCGCCCATATCCTTGGCCTTGTCGATATCGCAGTGGCGATCTTCTTCAAGGGGGGTGTTAGCCCTGATCGCGGCGTTCACGAGGCGTTCTACCTCGCGCAACTGTGCGAGCTCGACCTTCTGGAAATGGCTGAAGTCGAAGCGCAGGTGGGCGGCGCTGACCAGCGATCCCTTCTGTTCCACGTGTGTGCCGAGCACCTTGCGCAGGGCGGCGTGCATCAGGTGGGTGGCCGTATGGTTGTTGGCGCTGCCCGTGCGGGCTTCCTTGTCGACTACGGCGCGGAAAGTGGCCGAAGGGTCGGAGGGGAGCTTGTCTACTATATGTACGGTGAGATTGTTCTCTTTCTGAGTGTCGGTTATGGCTATCTTCTCGCCGCCGGCTTCGATGGTGCCGGTGTCGCCGGCCTGGCCGCCGGAGTTGCCGTAGAACGGCGTGCGGTCGAACACGAGCTGGTAGAAGGTCTTGCCCTTGGAGCTAACCCTCCTGTAACGCGATATCTTCACATTTTCCTCGAGCGAGTCGTAGCCGGTGAAAACGGTTTCAGCTATCTTCGAGAGTTCCACCCAGTCGTCGGTATCGACGGTGGCGGCGTTGCGCGAGCGCTCTTTCTGCTTGAGGAGTTCCTCTTCGAAACCTTCGAGGTCGACGCCGATACCCTGCTCGCGGGAGATAAGCTCCGTGAGGTCGATGGGGAAGCCGTAGGTGTCGTAGAGCAGGAAGGCATCAGAGCCGCTGATGCTGTTCTTGTCGGCGGTTTTCGACTTGCCGATCACATCGTCGAGCAGGTTGATACCTGTGGATAAGGTGTGGAGGAATGAGTTTTCCTCTTCCTCTATAACTTTGGTAATAAGCTCTTTCTGTGCCCTCAATTCGGGGAATTGCCCGCCCATCTGTGCGGCGAGGCCGTCGACCAGACGGCAGATGAAAGGCTCGTGGAAACCGAGGTATGTGTAACCGTAACGTACCGCGCGGCGCAGGATACGCCTGATGACGTAGCCCGCCTTTACGTTCGAGGGCAGCTGTCCGTCGGCGATGGAGAATGCGATGGCGCGCAGGTGGTCGGCGATAACCCTCATGGCGATGTCGGCCTTGGGGTCGGCGCCGTAGCGCTTGCCTGAAAGCTGCGACAGGAGTTGTATAGTGGGCTGGAATACGTCGGTGTCGTAGTTGCTCTGCTTGCCCTGGAGCACCATGCAGAGGCGTTCGAAACCCATCCCGGTGTCGACGTGGTTGCTGGGCAGTGGCTCAAGGGAGCCGTTGGCCTTGCGGTTGAACTGCATGAACACGAGGTTCCATATCTCGATAACAAGGTGGTGGCCTTCGTTTACCAGCTTGCGACCGTCGAGCGTCTTGCGCTCCTCTTCGCTGCGAAGGTCGAAATGCACTTCGCTGCACGGTCCGCAGGGGCCTGTATCGCCCATCTCCCAGAAGTTGTCTTTCTTGTTGCCGAGGATTATATGGTCTTCGGGAAGGAATTTCTTCCAGTATTCGTATGCTTCCTCGTCGCGGGCGATGCCTTCTTCGGGGTTGCCCTCGAAGATAGTGGCGTAGATACGGTCCTTAGGGAGCCCGTATACGTCGACCAGCAGCTCCCACGCCCATTCGATGGCTTCCTTCTTGAAGTAGTCGCCGAACGACCAGTTGCCCAGCATCTCGAACATCGTGTGGTGGTAGGTGTCGTGGCCCACTTCCTCGAGGTCGTTGTGCTTGCCCGATACGCGGAGGCATTTCTGCGAATCGGCCACGCGCTTATCCTTGATGGGGAGGTTGCCCAGGAACAGGTCTTTGAACTGGTTCATGCCCGCGTTGGTGAACATGAGGGTGGGGTCGTCCTTCACGACCATAGGCGCCGAGGGTACTATGGTGTGGCCCTTGTCCTTAAAGAATTTGAGGAATGTCTCTCTGATCTGGTTGGAATTCATCATAATCGGGAGTGTATTTATATGGCCTCCTTCAAGAGAGGCCTCTCAATCAGGTTGCAAAATTAATTAAAATAGTCTAATTTTGACCTCGCTGCATATTTAAAATTGCTTTCAAACCGTTAAATTCGCAAAACGGCTTGAAAGGGGTAATACAGATTCTCCTAAGGCCGCGATAAAAGCACCAGATGGCATCCAAAAAATACAAGTTCAACCCACAGACACTTACCTACGAGGTTATAGCCATACCTCTGAGGCTCAAGTTCTATAGGGTTTTACGCAAGGTGCTCATCGGGTTTATCCTTGCCTCGGTGGTCAATCTGCTCTTCTCGTACTTCTTCCTCACCCCCAAGATGTACAATATCAACAGGGCCAACAATGAGCTCCTGTTAAAGTACGACATCCTTAACAGTAAGATAGCGGCTGCAAACTCCCGTCTGATGGAGATCAAGCAGCGCGACAATAACGTCTACCGCTCGCTCTTCGCCGCGGACACCCTCTCTGTAGATGGTATCTACACTCCCTATTCCGACGCCAAATACGCCGCTTTCAGGGGCGACCGTTTCGCCGGGCTTATGCTTAGTACGTGGCATTCTCTCGACGCTATGGCCAGGGTGCTCTATCTGGAATCCCGCTCGCTCGACGAATTGGAGACCCTCTCGCGTAATAAAGAACTTATGGCCGACGCGATACCCGCCATCTGGCCTATCGACAAGCGTAGCCTAAAGCACAGGATCGGGGCGTTCGGCACTAGGGTACACCCCATACTTGGCCGCTCTATATTCCATAAGGGTGTGGACCTTGGGGCCAAGCAGGGGACGCCCGTATATGCTACGGCCAACGGCCGCGTGGCATTCGATAATGAGGGCGCCTCTGGTTATGGCAAACAGGTGTTGCTTAACCACGGGTTCGGGTATAAGACCCGCTACGCCCACCTGAGTAAGATGCTCGTGGTGCCCGGGCAATTGGTGAAGAGGGGGGAGAAGATAGGCGAGGTTGGTAATACGGGCCGCTCTACGGGCGACCACCTTCACTATGAGGTCATATACAAGAACAGGAACGTCGATCCGCTCAACTATTTCAGCCGCGATATGAGCGAAGAGGAATTCTCACGCATTATCGACGACGCGGCGACCACTTACGAAACGGGCTTGTAGAACGATGGGGGTGAAGAACGCATATAACAGGTTCAGGGAACACGTGCCTCATTGGAACGTGCAGAAGGTTTCGTTCAAGAAGAAGCTCCTGCGCGCCGTGATCCATATCCTCGGGTGGATAGGGCTCGCCGTGATATATTATATCGCATTCTCGATATTCTTCGACACTCCTTACGAGTATGAGATGAAGCGTTCCACGCGTAAGCTATCCATTCAATATAAAAAGCTCGAGAAGCGGTACGATACCCTCGAGAAAGTATTGTTGAACGTTATAAAGAGGGACAGGCAGGTGTTCCATACCCTGTTCGAGTCGGAGCCTTATAATTTTGAGGAAGACTTCGAAAAACGCCGATGGGAGTTCAATGAGAAGCTGCTTACGAAGACCAATAAGGAGCTGGGCAAGGAGTTCTTTGACCGTATATCCCGCCTCGACCGCGGGTTGAACCAGGAACTTAAACTGGTGTCGGAGATAGATGAGAGGGTCGATTCGATGAGACGCGATCTTAATTATATACCTGCCATACAGCCTGTTATAAATAATAACCTCACTCTGCTCACCGCCTCCTACGGTATGAGGATACATCCCTTCTATAAGAACCTTGCTTCGCACCAGGGCGTGGACTATACGTTGCCCGAGGGGTCGAGGGTGTTCGCCACCGCCGACGGCAGGGTGAAGGATGTGATACAGCGCAGGACCACCTCGGGGATGACCATTACTCTCGAGCACGGCGACGACTATGAGACCACGTACAGCCACCTGAGTAAGATCAACGTGAAGAAAGGGCAGTCCGTGCGCCGCGGGGATATCATAGCTCACTCGGGTAATACGGGGCTTTCATTCGCGCCGCACCTGCACTACGAGGTGAAATTCCGGGGGATGAGGGTCGATCCGATACATTATTTCTTTATGGAGCTCAATCCTAACGATTACCGCAAGATCACCAAGATCGCCCAGTCGGGTATGCAGTCGTTCGACTAACGTGTGCAATTTTCGCGCGATACTCTAAAAAATCACAATTATTTTCCGTGCGGGCTAAAATTTAGGGGGTGTCTGAAAAATTTCAATGATTTTTCAAGATATACCCCTAATTATTTTGATGTTTTTTCCGAAATACATATTTTTGTGGCGTAGTAAAGGAAAATTCATAGGAATATTAAAACCTACCCGCATGGCAACACTACGCTTCAAGGCCCTCGACGAGATTTCAAAGAGGGAGATCATCGAAACCAAACTTACAGATTCCCGTATCTCCTCTTATTTCGGCATCGACGTGTTCGACCGCGATAAGATGCGCAACTACATCCCCAAGGATGCCTACAACGCCCTCTGTGCCGCTGTGGACGAGGGGCGTAATATCGACCGCAAGACCGCGCACCAGATAGCCCAGGGTATGAAGACGTGGGCCATGGAACGCGGCGTGACACACTACACACACTGGTTCCAGCCCCTTAACGACGCCACTGCCGAGAAGCACGACTCTTTTTTCGAGCCGATGTGGGGCGGGGGATCGTTCGAGACTTTCCGCGGCGAACTCCTGATACAGCAGGAGCCCGACGCATCGAGCTTCCCCAACGGCGGCCTGAGGAATACCTTCGAGGCCAGGGGTTATTCGGCGTGGGATCCGTCGTCGCCCGTTTTCATTATGGACAACGCGCTCTGTATCCCGAGTATCTTCATAGCCTATACGGGCGAGGCGCTCGACTTCAAGACCCCGCTTCTGAAGTCACTCCAGGCTCTCGACAAGGCTGCAGTGGATGTGTGCCAGCTGTTCGATAAGGATGTTAAGAAAGTGAACGTGACCCTCGGTTGGGAGCAGGAATATTTCCTTGTCGACGAGGCGCTCGTGATGGCGCGCCCCGACCTGATGCAGACCGGGCGTACCCTTATGGGGCATATCGCCGCCAAGGACCAGCAGTTGGAGGATCATTACTTCGGCGCTATACCCGCGCGTGTGATAGAATTTATGAAGGAGTTCGAGGAACGCGCCTACAGGCTCGGAATTCCGCTCAAGACGCGCCATAACGAGGTGGCTCCCAATCAGTTCGAGTGTGCGCCGATGTTCGAGGAGGCCAATATCGCCGTCGACCACAACACCCTGCTGATGACCCTTATGCGTAACGTGGCGCTGAAGCACAAGCTTCGCGTGCTGTTCCACGAAAAGCCTTTCGCGGGCGTGAACGGTTCGGGCAAGCACTGTAACTGGTCGCTGGCAACGGATACGGGTATAAACCTGCTTGCTCCCGGCAAGACGCCCAAGAACAACACACAGTTCCTGACCTTCTTCGTCAACGCTATCATGGCTGCCCACGACTACGGCGCGCTGATCATGGCTTCGATAGCCTCGCAGTCCAACTCACACCGTCTGGGCGCCAACGAGGCTCCGCCCGCGATAATGTCGGTATTCACAGGTTCGACGCTTTCATCCGTGCTCGACTCGTTAGAGGAGAGGGTCACCGACAAGAAGATGTCGCCCGACGAGAAGACCGATATAAAGCTCGATATAGGCAAGATACCAGAGATACTGCTCGACAATACCGACCGAAACCGCACCTCGCCGTTTGCCTTCACGGGTAATCGTTTCGAGTTCCGCGCCACAGGATCGTCGAACAACTGCGCCGCGCCGCTCATCGCCATCAACAGCGCTATGGCCGACCAGCTCACCAAGTTTAAGGCCGAGGTCGACGAACTTATCGAGAAGGAGGTGAAGAAGGACGAAGCTATCCTGCAGGTCATCCGCAAGTACATCATCGCTTCCAAGAAGATACGCTTCGAGGGTAACGGCTACAGCCAGGAATGGCGCGACGAGGCAGCCCGCCGCGGCCTCGACAGCATCAACAACGTGCCGGCCGCCTTCAAGGTGTTCACCCGCAAGGAGAACGTCGAGATGTTCGCTCGTCACAGCGTGCTGAGCCGCTCGGAAATAGAGGCCCGCTACGATATAAGCCTCGAGATACTTATCAAGAAGATACAGATCGAGTCGCGTGTGCTGGGCGATTTGGCCATAAACCATATACTCCCCACGGCCATAAAGTACCAGAATGTATTGATCGCCAATGTGCAGGGCCTCAAGGATATCATGCCCGACAAGTACCTCGACCTCGCTGCCGAAGAGCTTGCCGTAATCAATAAGATAGCCTCGCACGTGAAGTTCATCCGCAAGAACATCACCAAGATGATCGATGCGCGCAAGAAGTACAACAATGTCGACGACATCGTCGAGCGCGCTATCGGTTATTCGGAGGTGGTGCTCCCGTTCCTTTCAGAGATAAGGTACCATATCGATCATCTCGAGATGATCGTCGACGACGAACTCTGGCCCCTGCCCAAGTATCGCGAGATGCTGGCGCTGAATTAGTCAGTAATAGGGGAGGAATTGGATTCCTTCTGTATGTAAATTAAGGCCAGCATAATTGCTGGCCTTAATTTTTAAGAGGTTAATAATACGTTTTGAAGTATTTTCTTTGCCTTCGGCTTTTCTGCCTACTTTTGGCATTGCCCCAAAAGTAGGCAAAAGGTCTAGCCGCGCCTTCTGCCGGGAGGCTTCCCTCGCTACACGGTAGCTCAGGTGATCTCCCTCACGAGACCTGTTTCCGGCATAAGTCCGAAGCGGCGGATTTTTGCTTAAATTATGTGTTAGTCATTATGGTCTGAATGACAAATATTCGGCCTTATTTAGGCGGTATCAGGCGCACGCTCTGGTCGTTGCTCGGCATAAGCAGCACGGTGAGGCGAGTCTTGGTGTTGGGCTCGAGCCTTATTTCATATCCCGCCATCGAGAAGCCGTCGTTGGGATTTTCATACCATTTGGCCGGGTTGTAGTTTTTGGGATTGGCGCTCCAGGTCTTTACCGTGTAAGGTATCGTACCGCGATAGGCGGGGTCGAGACCCCAGGTGTGGAGCAGTTTATCCGTGTCGATACTTTCGGCGGGATTGGCACTGACGAGGATATCAAGTCTCTTTCCTCTCTGGAACAGGGCGAGGCCATTCTCTCCCGGTACCACCTTTTCGGCCGGCGTGGTCATATTCCAACGCACGGTCACGGCTTTGTCGCCGGTGGTTATCTCGTCGACAACCATTACATAACGCCTGTTCAAGAGGTCGTGGTCATTCTCTGAATAGTATACAAAATCCTTGGCCAGATACCTCATTTCGATGTGGCGAACTACCTTTTCCACCTGTCCTTTATATACGGGCGTCAGGTCGCTCTCTATGAACATCACCTCCTTACCACCGTTGCCGTCGCTCCAACGGTCGATGAACACGCGTCCCGCCATCACCTGCCTGGCGCTGTCGATGGTGAGGGTGCTGTGGGCCCAGTTGCTGTAACGGAAGATATCCCAGCGGGGTGAATCCTGCGTCATACGCCACATGGCGCCTTTGAGGTGTGTTTCTATAGTGTTGTAGGCCTCGCCGCCCAGGTCGGCGCCCCAGCGCAGGCCGTCGGCCTCGAGAACGAAGCTCCCCACGTCCATATGACCGTGGCCGTTAGACGGTGAGCCAGCCTTCAGTCCCACGAATACCGCGTTGGGATTGTCCCACGCTGAACGCATTGTGGCCACACCGTTGGTACCTCCGGCCACATATAAAAGCTTCTCGGGAGCCTTGGCCTTGGATACCGACATTCCCGAACCTGCACCCCAGACTACGGAGAGCGGAGAGAGACGGTCCTTGGAGAAATTACGCTTCTTATCTTCGAGTACAGGTTTCTGGTCGTAGATAAGCACGGGATTCTTGGTCTTGCTGTAGAACCACATCACCGCAGGGCTCAGGTCTACCTCCGAACCGTAACGACAGTCGCTGTAGTTGAATGACCCCTGCGTGGGCGAGGTCATAAAGGCGATGTACTCGCCCGTTTTCATAAAGCCCGGATCGTTGATGCGCGCGCTCTCACGGCCGAAAAAGTTTTCGTAGGCCGAGAGGTATAGGGCGTTGAACGAGGTGCCGTATTCCCAGTACACGGGGCCTTCGGGGTAGGCTCCGTCGGGGGCGTAGTTGCTCATGGGGAGTACGAGAGCTTTTTCCGCGCGGTCGATAATGGTACGGGCGAGCTCGGTGTCTATATCATAGGTGGCGATGGCTCCGAGGGTCATGGCGGCGTTGCATACCTGGTTCCAGTTGTTCACGGATTTTATCCATCCACGGTTGTATTTCTCTTCGAGCGAGGGTTTCAGTCCCTTTTCGATTATGGCTTTGGATATCTTCTCGCGCGAGGTAATTGGGAGCCATTGGTATAGCCAGTCGTAACCGATAGCCATACCCGAGGTGAGTTCAGATACGTCGAGAAAGGTCTTGGGATTCCAGTCTTCGCGTGCGGCGACGTTGAGCATTTCGGCCTCGGCGCGGCGCAGGTAACGGTAATCGTAGGTCATACGGTAGCCATAGCTCAGGACCGTGATGCGGCGAAATATCTCCCGCGCCGACCAAAGGATGGTCTTACCGTTGACGTCGAAAAGGAAGTTACCCAGCGGCAGAGTGCATATCCTGTCGCACTCTTTGATCAGGTTGTTATGTACATTGAGCCAAAGATCGTCTTTTTTGACCTTGCTCATAAGGGACTTTTCCTGACCCTTGCGCAGGATTATGCGGGGATGGGTGAGATCGACCTTAGGGGCTTTGGCAGATGTTTCTGCAGTCTCAGCGCGGGCAGCCCCCACTATCATGGCGACTGCGGCGACGGTAAGAAATAGAAGTCTCTTCATATTTGTATGGTAGAATTATTTGGAACTTTTAAGCCGAACGGCGCGAAACGACTGTAGCAGAGCCGTTCCGCGCCGCAAAAGAGAAGGCCGCGGAAATTACTTAACTATCTGCTTCAGGGGATTATCCACGGTGAATATCTTGCCGCTGTCGGCGCTGGGCATAAGGTAAACCTTGAGCCTGCGCGTAGTGTTGGCGGGAATCTCCACGTCGAAGCCCACCAATACATGTCCGTTGTTGGGCATTTCATATGTCTTTGTGGGATCATAGTCGGTAGGCTGGGCGCTCCATTTGCCCAGTACCGCTCCCTCGGCTTCGATATTGATGTCCACACGCTTCTTGTTGCTGCTGAACAGGATTATGTTGCTCTTATCCTGATTTATACGCACGTTGGTGGTCTTCGCAGTGAGGTTCCAACGTACCTTGGCGGGTTTGTCGCCAGTGGTTATCACGTCTTCCACCATCATATATTTGCCCTCTACCAGCGCCACGCCGCGTACGGCTTTGGATACTTGGTCGGAGTAGATGGAGGTGAGGTCGACCACCACGGACATAAGTTCCGGAGTGTTCACATGCTCGTTGATTATTGTTTTGCCGGTAACCAACTGTTTGGCATCGTTTATCATCAGGGTATTGTGCGCTCTGACGCTGTAACGGAATATATCCCAGCGCGGCGAGTCCTGCGTCATCTTCCATGTACCGGCCCCGAGGTGTGTTTCGAGCGGATGGTATCTGTCGCCTCCCAGGTCGGTGGCCCAACGTACGTGCATGGCCTCGAATATGAAGCTGCCCACGTCCATATGGCCGTGACCCGTATTGGGAGAACCTGCCTTTACTCCCACGAAAAGGGCGTTAGGATCGGTCCATGACGAACGCATAGTCGCCACGGCACTCACACCCTGCGCCACGTACATCTTATCCTTGGGTTCCACGGGTTTGGCCATGGGAGCCTGGGAGCCTGCGCCCCAAAGAATGGACCATATAAGTATGCGGTCTTTGGTGAACATGCCTTTGGGATTGGTGATGGCCTTGTGCTGGAAGAAAAGCAGGGCCTGGTCTTTGGTCTTGCTGTAGAACCACATCACCGCAGGACTCAGCGGAACTACGTTAGTCGACGAGCAATCGCAGTAGTTGAATCTATTCAGGGTGGGGGTTACCATGCTCGAGTAGTAGAGCCCGGTCTTCATAAACCCGGGGACCTTTATAAGCTCGCTCTCCTTGCCGAAATATTTTTCGTAGACATCAAGGTACAGGGCGTTGAACTGTGTGCCGTATTCCCAGTACATGGGGCCTTCGGGATAGGCTCCGTCGGGGGCGTAGTTGCTCATGGCCAGGGGCATGGACTCCTCGGCGCGGGCGATGACCTTATTCATCAGCTCGGGGTCGGTGTCCTTGACGGCGATGGCTCCCACGGTCAGGGCGGCGTTACACACCTGGTTCCAGTTATTGTGGGAGGTGAGCCACCATGTGGGCTTGTTGAACGAGGGCATGATACCTTTGTCTATAATGGCATGCGCTATCTTTTCGCGCGAAGAGGGGGAGAGCTGGTCGTAAAGCCAGTCGAGGCCCACGGCCAGACCCAGGGTCAACTCGGCGGCATCGAGGTAGGCCTTCGCGTCGTTCCAGTCTTCCAGTTCAGCAGCGTGGAGCATCTCCTTCTCGGCGCGGGTGGCGAACGACTTATTACCTGTCATACGGTAGCCGTAGCTGAGGATGCTCACCTTACGCAGTATCTCGCGGGCGGAGGATAGCATGGTCTTGCGGTTGACGTCGAACTTTATCTCGGTCAGTCCCATAGTGTCTATAATATAGCACTCCTCGATGGTCTTCTTGTGTACATTGAGCCACAGGGGATCGCCGTTGATTTTTTTCATCAGGTCCTTCTCCTGTCCCGCACGCAGGAACAGGCGGGGGCGTGAATCGCCGAACGTTTGGGTGTTGTCGTTTTTTGCTCCTTTCGCTTCTTTTGCCGCCGGGGCTGCATTGAGTTGGAGGCCGGTGAGCAGGATAATGGCCGCTGCTATTGAAATTAATTTTTTCATGATATGGGCTGTATACTGGTTTAGGTTATTTTATTATACGTTCTGTAAGCTTGGACGAGTATTCGTTCGCAGTCTTGCCCGGGAGCAGATACACCTTGAAATCGCGTGTGGCCCCGGCGGGTATCTCCACGTCAAACCCTACGATCATATGGCCTTTATTGGGATTTTCGTAGGTCTTGGCGGGGTCGTAATCGGTGGGTTTGGCGCTCCATGTGCCGAGTTTAGCACCTTCGGCCACGATCTTCATGGTGAGTGTTTTGCCGTTCTTAGTCAGGGTGATGATGCCACTGCTCTGGTCTATCTTG
This sequence comes from Rikenellaceae bacterium, assembly GCA_031553875.1. Lineage (GTDB taxonomy): Bacteria > Bacteroidota > Bacteroidia > Bacteroidales > Rikenellaceae > JAVBKU01. Next base: position 134,476 of record JAVBKU010000004.1, read on the forward strand.
GCGTCCTGGGTGGTGGTCATCATACTCCAGCGTACGCTGGCGGGCTTGTCGTTGGCTGTGATCTTATCCTCTACCATGACATACTTCTTGTCGATCATCGCCACCCCACGCACGGCTTTGGCTACATCGTTGGCATATACGGGAGTGAGGTCGGAGACGGCGTACATGAACATAGGATCGGCCGAGCGGTCCTGTATCTCGGCGGTAGCATTGACGAGCTGCTTCTGGCCGTTGATGGTCAGTGTGCTATGGGCCTTGTTGTTGTAGCGGAACACATCCCAGCGCGGAGAGTCCTGACTCCTGTTCCACAGGGCGGCTTTGATATATGTCTCGATATTATGATAACTGTCCATACCGAGGTCGGTACTCCATTTCACGCCGTCGATCTCCATTACGAATTCACCTACGTCCATATGTCCGTGGCTAACGCCCGGCATCCCGGCCTTGAAGCCCACGAAAAGGGCATTCCTTTTATCCCAATTGGCACGCATGGTAGCCAGAGAAGGCACACCCTTGGCACAGTAGAACAGCGATGTAGGCATCTCGGCCTTTGCAAGCGATATCCTGTTGCCCGCCCCCCAGATCATTACGGCGGGGAACAGACGTTGCGATGCGTAGTTCTGATCGGGTTGTTCCTTTACAAAACGTTTCTGCATGTACAGCAAGGCGGGATTATGCGTCTTACTGTAGAACCATAGCACAGTACCGCTGAAACTACCTTTAGTGCCGGTGTCACAGTAGCTGAAATTACCCAATGTGGGGGTAAGGGTGTATTGTGTGAACTCGGCGCTCTGCATGAATCCGGGCGTCTTTACCTGCTCGCTCTCCACACCGAAATATTTCTCTACTGTAGAGAGGTACATCACATTGAACGATGTCCCGTACGACCAGTAACCGGGGCCTTCGGGATAAACACCTTCGGGAGCGTAATGTACCAAGGAGTATTTCATCAGTGTGTCGGCGCGGTTTATGGCGTCCATACCCAGTTTGGGGTCTACCTCCATTATAGCCAGTCCGGAGAGGGCCATGGAGGCGTGACACACCTGGTTCCAGTTATTATCGCCCTTCACCCAGCTCTTGTTGCCGAGGGCCTCGGCCGGCTTCATGGCGTAGTTGATAATGGCCGAGGATATCTTGGCGCGTGAGTCCGGCGAGAGCTTGTCGTAGAGCCAGTCGTAACCAATGGCCATCCCGAGGCTCATTTCGGCGGCGTCGAGGAATGTTTTGTGGTTCCAGTTGGGCAGGGCCGCCTTATCGAGCATCTCCTGCTCGGCGCGAACGAAATAGTTATCGTTATTGGTCATGCGGTAACCGTAACTGAGGATAAATATCTTGCGTAAGGTTTCGCGTGCCGAAGAAAGCATGGTCTTGTTGTTCTGGTCGAACTTTATTTCGGTCACGGGCTGTGTGCAGATCTTGTCGCACTCGGCGATAAGTTGGTCGTGCATAGCCGTCCACATAGAGTCCTTCCCGATGTTCTTCATCAGGGCCTTTTCTTCTCCCTTACGCAAAAGGATTCGCGGATGGGATGTGTCCTTTACAGGAGTATCACCTATGGGCGTGGCGGCCTGCACGGCGACATACCCCACCAGCATAAGCGATACGAGGATGGAACGTAGGTTTTTCATTTTATGGTTTATTCGGTTTTGTTTTAGATACACGTCCGCCCTGAAAATTAAAGACGGATTACAAAAATAATCAAAAAACCGGGAAACGGTCAGCCGCCCCCAATAAATTTGGATGCCATTTAAAATAAACACGGACAAAGCGGATTAACTTACGATTTTAATAATATCTTTGTATCCGTGTGTTTTAGAGGTATGGCCGTGTGCCGCCCGGAGCGCATCGTTATAGACAACCAATCTAAAACTATAAAAACCTGAATTGTTATGGTTAAAAAATCAGACTCAAAAGTAACGGTAAATGCAGGGAGTGCAGTACTTCCGGTGCTGTTCGGATTTTTCATTATGGGATTCTGCGACGTGGTGGGCATCTCCACCAGCTATGTACAGAAAGATTTCGGCTTGAGTGAAACTGTAGCCGGTTTTATCCCCTCTATGGTGTTCCTGTGGTTCCTGTTGTTGAGCGTGCCCGCAGCTATACTTATGAACAAGCTGGGACGCAAAAATATGGTGCAGGTGAGTATGGTGGTTACCATAATAGGTATGCTGATACCGTTCGTGTCGTATACGCTTGTGACATGCATGACCGCTTTCGCTCTGCTGGGTATTGGTAATACCATTCTTCAGGTGTCGCTCAATCCACTGTTGACCAACGTAGTGAAGGGTGACAGACTCACAAGCTCTCTTACCGCCGGACAGGTTATCAAGGCCGTGTCGTCTTTCTGCGGCCCGTTCATCGCTCTTTTCGCCCTGACCCAATTCGGCAGCTGGCAGGCGCTGTTCCCCATCTTTGCGGCCATCACCGTGCTCTCGTCGCTGTGGCTGATGTTCACTCCCATTAAGGAAGAGAAGCCCGAAAAGGCCTCCTCTGTGGGCGCGACGTTCTCACTGCTCAAGGATAAGGTGATACTCTTGCTGTTCCTTGGTATAGTGTTCGTTGTGGGTGTCGACGTGGGGATGAATACTGTTACCCCCAAACTTCTTATGGAGCGTGTGGGTATGAGCGTTGAAACTGCAGGCCTCGGTTCGAGCGTTTACTTTATCTGCCGTACGGCCGGCGCTTTCCTCGGAGCCATACTGTTGGTTAAGGTAGCCGACGTGAGATATTTCAGGTTCAATATCATAGCCGCCCTCATCGGTATAGCCTGCCTCGCGTTCGCGCAGGGTGAAGTGGCGATCCTCGCTCTTGTGGGCTTTATGGGCTTCACTTGCTCGAGCATCTTCTCCATCATTTATTCTCAGGCTATGAAGGCTCATCCCGATAAGGCCAACGAAATTTCCGGGCTGATGATCACCGGCGTGTTCGGCGGTGCACTCGTTCCGCCCCTTATGGGTTTCGCTGCCGATACTATCGGCAGCCAGGTGGGCTCGGTACTCGTGATCTCGCTGTGCGTGCTTTACCTCGTGTCATGCTCGTTCGCGCTGAAAACTAAATAGACCTTATATAGATATGTACGAATCAGATAAAAGGACAGTCATCACCCTCGACGCAGGAGGCACCAACTTCGTTTTCGGAGCCATACGCGGCGGCGAGTTCGTGATCGACCCCATAACAATACCTTCGGAATCACACTCGCTCGATCTCTGCCTCGGCGCTCTCGAAAAGGGGTTCCGCATGGTGATGGAGCGTTTGCCCGAGCCAGCGGCGGCGATTAGCTTTGCGTTCCCCGGCCCGGCGGATTATCCCAATGGCATCATAGGTGGCCAGCTGCCCAACTTCCCCTCGTTCAGGGGTGGGGTGGCTCTCGGACCGTTCCTGGAGGATAAATTGGGCATTCCCGTGTTTATAAACAACGACGGCGACCTCTATGCCCTAGGCGAGGCCCTTGCGGGCGTTCTTCCGGAGGTAAATGCCAAGTTGGAGAAGGCGGGGAGCCCCAAACGTTACAAGAATCTTATAGGTTATACGCTCGGTACCGGCTTCGGTTGCGGTATCGTTGCCAACCTGCGCCTGCACCTGGGCGATAACTCATGCTCTGGCGAGACATGGTGCCTGCGCAATAAGAAATATCCGGAGATCATTGTCGAAGAGAGCGTCAGCATACGCGCCATCAAGAGGGTGTACGGCGAACGTTCCGGCAATAAGGACCACGGACTCGAACCCAAGGAGATATTCGAGATAGCCGAAGGTACGCGTCCCGGCGACCGTGCTGCGGCCATAGGCAGCTTCGAGGAACTGGGAGAGATGGCGGGCGAGGCTATGGCTTCGGCCTCTACGCTCATCGACGGGCTTATCGCCGTGGGCGGAGGGCTCGCTGGCGCGGCCAAATATATCATCCCGGCTATAGTGAAGGAGATGAACAGCACCATAGGATCTCTTAACGGCGACGTGTTCCAGCGTCTACCTCTCAAGGTTTATAATCTCGACGACGAGGCCCAGTTCGCTGAATTCGCAGGGGGAGAGCTTCGCGAGATCAAGGTCTACGGCAGCGACCGCACCGTGATGTTCGACGCCGTGAAGCGTATCGGTATCGCCGTGTCGAAGATAGGCGCGCCCAAAGCCATATCGCTGGGGGCCTACTTCTTCGCACTGAATATGCTTGACGAGAAGTAATGGCCGGTAAGGTTGTAACAAATCGAAAGCCCGGAGGTGTCATGCCTCCGGGCTTTGTTTATATGTTCAGTATTATGATTCATAAAGCGTCAAAGACGCTTACAGCTCCCGCATCTGAAGATTTCCGCCCGGAATAGCAGCGCAGCAAATCCGTTAAAAACTCCCAGCATGTCTGACGACGTTAGGCTTGGGCCGTAGGGTCAAGACTAAAAGGAGGAGTTCTGGGATTTAGGATTTACAAGCGTATATTCAGGAAATCTTCATCGGCGGGGCGCATTTTGGTCAGCACCTTTTGTGCGCTCAAAAGGTGCGAAAAAAATTATTTAAACGCGATAAAAGGTGTAAAAAAAGAAATCTTCAGATGCGAGGATTGCAGGCGCTTGCGCGCCTTGAAATATTATAGATTTCTAATCCCCGTAAAGGTTATCGTAGAAGCTGTTGTTCTTGTCGTACTTGATGTCCTTGAGCAGGGCCGACTTCACGTTGATAGAGAAACTCCAGCTCTTGCGGAAACCGATCGGCACCCACGAGAAGCTCATCTGCCAGCAGTGCAGGTCGCGGGTAACAGATATCGTACCCGGGGTTACTTTACGCCCCTTGAAGTCGTAACCGCCGTCGAAGGTCACCCCCCATTTGGGCGTGAGGTTGAAACTGCCGTTGAATCCGAGGGTTTGGGTGATGGTGGCCGTATGCCCCGGCCTTGAGTAGCTGAAACTATAGTTGAACCCGAAGTTCCACGGGATGTTGAAGTCGTAGTATTGGGATGTCATCATCTGCCGCCTGGTGTTGGCGTCGAGCTGGCTGAAGGCCTCGCTGCCGAAGAAGCTGGCCTGGTCGGCGGTCACCGGCAAGGGAGCGGAGTTTATGTCATTTCGGGCTCCCGACGGATTGTTACTCGAATTGAACGAATAGCCGAACGACGTGGTGGCGCTGGTTATACGCCCGATCTTGCCGTCCTTGAGCATGAACCGGTTTATCTTTTGCCCGTTTTCGTTTATCTGGTATGGGTCTAACGTCGCCGAAACGTTGAGGCTTATACTCTTGGCCAGCGGCGCTCGCAGGTTGATTGCGAATGGGGCGAGGTTGAGCGAGTCGGCCAGGAAGTTATACGACGAGGCTATACTCAGGTTGTCCAGTATTTTTATCTTACGCGTACCCGTGGAGTCCTGCCGGTTGCGCACTTTCATCTCGAGCGTATTACCGAGTGAGAATGTCAACGCCGCCCTTTGTCCCTTGCCTGGGATACCGTATATCCCGTCCTGCCACGGCGAATAATAGCCGATGGTACCCGTGGAGTCGGTCTGCACGGGTTTATAATATCCGTATCCGCTGGAGCTGAAGTCAGGCGCGTAGGTGAAGCCCACCGACGGGGTCATAACATGTCGTATGGCCTGTATTATCGAGCCTTTCTTGAAAGTGAACGTTCCGTATATCTTCGTTGAGGCCGATACAGCGAAGTCGTAGTCGTACAGGCGGTAGAAGCCGTAGGTGGTGTCGGCGTTGACCACCTGGTTGACCGTGGGGTCCCACTCCTTGTCTATCTTGCGGAAGTACCACCTCTCGTTGTAGTTGGCGTTGGGGCTTAGGTTGATATACTTCAGCAGGTTTATGGAGGTGTTGATAGGTATCCTGTGCTGGATACCGTTCTTCATCTCCTTGAACATCTTCTCGGTGAACAGCTCGTTCTCCTTGACCGTGACGTTGTTGGTCATATTGGCCGTATAGCTCATCGATATCTTCTCATACCACGCCTGCTTACCCACGGCGTTCTTGCGCCTGAATGGATAGATTCGCGACATGTTGAACACGATGTTGGGTATACTGAGCGCAATGGTCGTATCGTGCGAGTTCTGCGAGTGCTGTAAGTTGGCTGAAAGGGAGAACGGCGTACCCGCCCAGTTTTTTGAGTAGGCTATGGACGAGTTGGTCTGCGTGTTGAGGTAGTCGTTCATGTTCTGCGCCCCGTACTTCGAGTAACCACTGGTAGAGAAGTTGACGCTGGCCGAGAAGGTGGAATTGGGGCGGAATTTGGGGTCCTGCTGGTGCGACCAGGTCATCTGGAAGTTACCCATGTTGTAATAGTCGGCGGCGCCCTTCTCTCCCATGATGTCCTTAGAGTAGTTGATGTTCAGCGCCCCGCTGAACTTATACCTCTTCACATATCGCGAGGCCAACGACGCCTCCCATGAGCCGAGAGTGTAGTAGCCGCCCAGCACGGTCATATCTATATAGTCGTTGAAGGCGAAATAGTAGCCCCCATTACGGATAAAGAACCCCTTCACCACTTCCTCTCCGTATTCCGGCAGGATAAATCCCGAATGGTGGCTGCTGGATATGGGGAAAAACCCGAACGGCAGCCCCAGGAAATATATGGGCACGTCCTCCATTACGAAATACGACGGCCCCACCACCACCTTCTTGCCGGGGATGGTCTTCGACTTGGTCATCGCAATGTAGAAGTGGGGATGGTCGACCTGGTTACACGTGGTATATTTACCGTGCGAGATGAAGATGGTGTTGTCGGGCATCTTCTTGACATTGTCGCCGATGAGGTATCCTTCGCCCTCCTGTGTGGCCACGCCCTTGATCTTGGCCTTTTTGGTGTCGAGATTGTAGTTGATGGTGTCCATCGTGTAGGTGGCGCTGCCCTCCACGAATTCAGGGCGGGTGGGCTTGCCGCTGACCGTATCCTCACGACCATATGCGCGTATCTGCTTGGTGTCCATGTTGATACGCATGAAGTCGGCCTTTAGGGTCATGTTCTGGTACTTGATGTCGCCCTTTTCATATACGTACACCATCTTGGTGTCGAGGTCGTATATGAGTGAGTCCTCGTTCTTACCGTAGATTATGTCGTCGAACATCTCCTTGCGCTGGGTGGTATCCACGACCCGCTGGCCTTCACGCTTCGGAGTGCGTTCGGGAGGAGTGTATGTTCCGCGGAAACCTATGGAGTCGGGATTGATCTGGTTGGGGTCGCCGGGCACGGTCACCGGGGCGGTCGGAGCTGCGACGGGGATAGTATCGGCCTTTTGCCTGGACAGGCTGTCGGCTGCGGCTTTGCGGGCCCTACGTGCGGCCCTTGCGCTGGATTGCTTTGATATCCTTACGCTGTCTTCCGCCGAGATAGTAGTTGTGCTGGGAGAGGGGTTATTACGCCGGGCCTGCTGTCCTTCGCTCTGCTCGACGCTGAAAGACACTTGCCAAGCCAGGGCAAGCAAGAGGAATATGTATATATATTTTCTCTTTTGTGACAACAATTCCCAACAAATATTTAACTTTGCATGGCCGTAACCCTTTGACGGTGCCTGTACAGACGTGTCGCGGCGGGCCTTGCGAAGCAAGGAATATAACCCTGAATTCGCCGACAAAATTAATTAAAAAAAAGTAGATACCTAACGTTTACACCTATGAATCTTTCGCGAATAACTCTTTTGGTGTCGCTTGTCCTGGGTTCACTTCTGTGGAGTTCCGGGCAGGGCGCGTTGGCGCAGAGTTCGAGGGTGGGTATCAGTACCGTCGTGCTGGATGCCGGTCATGGGGGAAAAGACCCCGGAACGGTCTACGGCCAGTATCACGAAAAAGACATAACTCTCGCCGTAGCACTGCGCCTCGGCGCGCTCATAGAGGAGAACTATCCCGAGGTCAAGGTGGTCTACACGCGCAAGACCGACGTGTTCGTGCCCCTCGATCAGCGCGGCGACATAGCCAACAAGGCCGGCGCCGACCTCTTCATGTCGATACACGTCAACGCCTCCAAGGGTCCTACGGCCAGCGGCACGGAGACTTTCGTAATGGGGATAACCAAGTCGGCGGGTAACCTCGACATCGCCATGAGGGAGAACGACGTCATAACCTACGAAAAGGACTATTCGGCCAAATACCAGGGTTACACGCCCGGGTCGTCGGAGTCATTCATCATATTCTCGCTTATGCAGTACTCCTACCTGGAGCAGAGCATGCAGTTGGCACAGATCGTGCAGCAGCAGTACCAGAAGACCACGCCATTGGTGGGCAGGGGAGTTAAGCAGGCCGGGTTCCTGGTGTTGTGGCGTACGGCCATGCCCAGTATCCTGACCGAGGTGGGATTCCTTTCCAACGGTACCGACAGGGCAGAGATAGTGACGCGCAAGGGGCAGGAACGCCTGTCGAGGGCGCTGTTCAACGCTTTCAGTATCTATAAGACCAAGGCGGAGGGTAAGACCTCGTACAAGTTGCTCGACATAAGCGATATAGTGGCTCAGACAGGCGACGGCCAGACAGTAAACCAGAATGTCCCCGCCGCGGAAGTGCAGGCTGAAACGGTAGATGTTGCGACTGCTGCCGAAACCGCTCCCGTTGTAAAGGAGCCGCAGCCGGCCCAACCCGTAAGGCAGGAACCGGCACGCACGCAACCTGTGAAGGAAACGCCGAAGCCCGCTGTATCAGCTTCCGACAAGGGAGTGATATACAGGATACAGGTGTGCAGTTCGGTGAAGAAAATACCGCTTAACGACCCGACCTTCAAGGCCTACCGCAATAAAGTGGAGGAGAGGGTGATAGACGGCCGTTATAAATATTATGTTTGTCCCACGACGTCGTACGACGAGGCGGTGGCATTGCAGAATTCTGTCCGCCGTACCTTCGACGGGGCGTTCATCGTGGCATTCAAGGACGGTAAGCCAGTACCGGTGAGCAGTGTAAGGAAGTAAAAAGTATGGGGGGAAGCCCTTATCGGAAATTATAAAAAAGAGTGATCGAATCATGAAATTGAAGGTTAGCAGGGAGTTTAAGATCGGAGTTTTCGGGGTAGCCATGATATTGTGCCTTTACTGGGGTATAAATTTCCTGAGAGGTAAGGATATATTCAGCAGCAACAATACCTACTACGCCTGCTATGAACAGGTAAGCGGGGTGCAGGTGTCCTCGCCCGTGGTTATCAAGGGTTTCAAGATAGGTACCATTACCAGCATGAGTTATGACCCGAGGCGTTCGGACAAGATAGTGCTGCAGCTCAATATAAAATCTAAGTTCCTGATTCCCGATAACTCTACGGCCCGTATTTTCAGCGACGGCCTTCTGGGTAATAAGGCCATAGAGATCGACCTGGGTAACAGCACCAAGTACCTCAGTAGCGGCGACACACTCCATTCGTTCATGGAGAAGGACTTTATGGAAGTGGCGGGCAACGAGTTCGACTTCCTCAAGGAGAGGATAGCTACTGTGACCGATAAGCTCACCACAACCCTCGACAACCTCAATAAGATACTCTCCGAGAACAGCGGCAGTATAAATACCACCATGACCAACTTCGCGGAGATATCCGGTAACCTCAATTACATTGTAACCGAAGAGAAGGATGACATCCGCGATATAGTGGCCAACCTCAAGAGTCTGTCGGCTACGCTGAAGGAGAACTCAGGTAACCTCGCCGACATCATGAAGAACACGGCCAGCTTCACCGACTCGCTCGCCAACAGTAATATCCCCGCCACCGTGGAAAATCTCAACAAGACTATGGGGCAGTTCAACTCTATCCTCGCCAAGATCGACAAGGGAGAGGGTAGTGTGGGTATGCTGGTGAACGACAAGGCACTGTACGATTCTCTGGTGTCTGCCAGCGGTAACCTGTCTATGCTGTTGGAGGACCTGAAGGCGAATCCCAAACGTTATATCAACGTGACTATATTCGGCGGCAAGGACAAGAGCAAGGCCAAGTAAACCGCTGCTGATATCGGAGCTTGCTTCCGCGTATATCACGCCATTCCCTAAATATCTAACAGTTCCCAGCCTTGATCTATCCCGAAAATTTCGATGCCAAGATAGGTTTCGACCGCGTCGTGTCGCAGGTCGCCGCTCTCTGTTCCACTCGTGGAGCGGTGGAGAAGTTGAGCGGGCAGGATTTCTCGGCGGACTATGCTGAGGTTTCGGGCCGTCTGGCCCTATCCGACGAGATGCGTACCGTGCTGATGATGGAGGGCGACTTTCCCGATGAGGGATATGTCGATATGGACGGCTTCCTTTCCAAAGTGGATATATCGGGGATGTTTCTCGAAACCGAGGAGATAGTCATTCTGCGCCGGGGGCTGGCGATGGTCAAGGACCTCACCGCATTCTTCAATTCCCGTACGGAAGGGCAATATCCCGCCCTGCGCGAGTTCTCTTCGGGGACCAGAGGGTTCGCGGATATAATCAACCATATAGACAGCATCATAGATAAATTCGGCAAGGTGCGTGACAACGCCTCGCCCGAACTCTACACCCTGCGCCGCAGGATACGTGAGAACGAAGGGTTGATGTCAAAGCGCCTGCACCAGATACTGGGAGCGGCGCAGGCCTCCGGGCTGGTCGACCCCGACGCGCAGATATCGCTCCGTGACGGGAGGGCCGTTATCCCCGTGCCGGTGGGTAACAAGCGTAAGATAAGCGGTTTCGTGCATGATGAATCCGCCACAGGAAAGACCGTATATATCGAGCCTGTCGAGGTGGTGGAGCTTAATAACGAACTCCGCGAAATGGAGTACGAGCAACGCCGCGAGGTGGTCCGTATACTTACCCGCTTTACCGATATGATCCGCCCCGAAATGCCCGATATAAAGGCCTCGGCCGATTACCTCACCTCGGTGGATATGATAAGGGCCAAGGCGCGGTACGCCATCCAGAACGGGTGTGTGAAACCGATAGTGATTCCTGGGGCGCAGGTGTCGTTGAGGCAGGCGCGCCACCCTCTGCTTGCACAGACCCTTGCCAAGGAGGGCCGCCCTATAGTGCCGTTAGATATCGCACTTGACACAAATCACCATATACTCGTTATCTCCGGTCCCAATGCAGGCGGTAAGTCGGTGTGCCTCAAGACAGTGGGCCTGTTGCAGTATATGCTACAGAAGGGATTCCTTGTACCCGCTTCGGAAAATTCGGAGATGGGGATATTCAAGGATATATTTATCGACATAGGCGATGAGCAGTCCATAGATAACGACCTCAGTACCTACAGCTCCCACCTGCTGAATATGAAGCATATAGTCCGCGGGGCGGACAATCGTTCGCTGGTGCTTATCGACGAATTCGGATCGGGGACGGAGCCAGTCATAGGGGGCGCCATAGCCGAGGCCATATTGCAGAGGTTGGAGGAGAGGGGATGTTTCGCCGTGATCACCACGCACTATTCCAACCTGAAATACTATGCCTCCAACGCCAAGGGCATTATCAACGGGGCTATGACCTTCGACGTGCAGAATATCCGCCCTCTGTTCAAGCTGGAGGTGGGGCGTCCTGGCAGCTCATTCGCCGTGGAGATAGCCCGCAGCATAGGTCTGCCCGAGGATATAATCCGTGCGGCGGCCGAAAAGGCGGGGAGCGACCATATCAATATCGAGCGCCAGTTGAGGGAGATAGCCCGAGACAAACGCTACTGGGAGGAGAAACGCGACAAGATCCGCGTGTCTGAGCGCCGTACCGACGAGCTGGCTGAGAAGTACGAGGCCGAACTATCCGAGCTTCGCGCCGAGCGCAAGAAGATACTGCGTGAGGCCAAGAGCGAAGCTGAGAATATAGTGTCCGAAGCCAACCGCCGTATCGAGAATACCATACGTGAGATCAAGGAGTCGCAGGCCGACAAGGAACGTACGGTCATAGCCCGCAAAAAGGTCGAGGCGTTCAAAAGCGAGATCAAGGACGACAGCCACGACGATGAGGCCATCGACCGCAAGATACAGAGCCTCCGCGAGCGCGAACAACGCCGCCTGGAGCGCAGGAGGCAGAGAGACGGCGCGGCTCCCGCAGGTAAGCCTACGCCCGAAACGCCGAAGCCCAAGGAAATAGCCGCCGGCGTAAGGGTAAGGATCAAGGACCAGAACGCAGTGGGCGAAGTGGTGGAAATACGCGGCGGCAAGGCCATGGTAGCCATCGGGCAGATAATGACAACTATAGCCAAGGACCGCCTCGAGGCCATATCCAACGCCGAGTACAAAAAGGGCGCAGGCGGCTCGGCTCCTGCCCGCATAAACGTCTCCCAGGGCTACGACGTGATGCAGAAACGGCTCAACTTCTCCCACAAGATCGACCTGCGCGGCATGCGCGTGGACGAGGCGTTAGATAAGGTCACGGAATTTGTCGACCAGGCCATTATGCTCGGCATCGGCGAGTTGAGTATCCTCCACGGCAAGGGTACGGGCGCGCTCAAGGAGGAGATACGCCGTTATCTGCGCACTGTAGAGCTTGTCGATAGCGTTGCCGATGAACGCGAGGAACAGGGCGGGGCGGGTATCACCGTGGTGAGGCTTGACGTGTAGCCGGGTGTTTGTATATTTATAAATTTAACAGGAGACCAATCAATCACTTTGTTAAATATTTCCGCATGGAGAAAAGTAGATACATATTATATTTTTTTATCACGATTATCCATGTTATAATAACTGGATGTCAACACAATAGGCCGAAAGCTGAATTTTATCGTGGAATAAATGAACAGGATACCGCTTATTTGACATTAAATATAATAGAGAATCGCTTTTATGGGAAATACGAGGTGCGTAAAGGTTGCGATATTTACAGAACAGGGGACATCCGAGGCAATGTAAAAGGAGATACTCTTATAGGCGATTTTTATTATAAACCTTATGGCAGTAGAGATAAAAAAAGAATTCCTTTTGCACTCTTACAAAGGGATAGTATACTATTAGTAGGCAAAGGCGTAGCTGCAACCTATATGGGAATACCGTTTTTTGTTCCCGATGTTCCGATTGATTATGAGAATCCGGAGTTTGTATTAATGAGAACCCCCAAGAATACCTTGCAATAGTTAAAATAACGAAGGGTTTGAGTTATGTATCGCTACGCAAAACATATACTAATAAAAGAGACGTAAATAGCATATTTTCACATTTGCCGTTTCTGCGGGTATTTTTTGCGCTCACTATTCTAAAAATCCCCCAATTACTTTGTATCTTTGGAGGAATTGAATGTTGTCCCCGGATTGCCAGTGGCAGACCGTGGGCGGTATTATAATATTTGCGCGTATGTTGTACAGTTGCAAGGAGATAGCGGGCATCACGGGAGGTGCTTTCAGGGGAGTGGACGCTAAGGTTTCGGCCGTCAGGACCGACAGCCGCAGCATGACCGATGTAGACGGGGCTATGTTCGTGGCCATCAAGGGCCTGAACCATGACGGCCATGCCTATCTCGACGACCTGTACGAACGCGGCGTGAGATGTTTTATGGTGGAGGCTACGGTAGACGCTGCACGTTATCCCGAAGCGGGGATAGTGTCGGTGCAGTCGTCGATACAAGCCCTGCAAGCCCTCGCCTCCCATCATCGTGACAGTTTCAAAGGCATAATGGTCGCCATCACCGGCAGTAACGGCAAGACTGTGACCAAGGAATGGATCGCCCAGGTGTGTCCTCCGGGCGTTAAGATGAGCCGCAGTCCGCGCAGCTACAACTCACAGTTGGGGGTGGCCCTGTCGCTGCTGATGTTAGACGGCGACGAGGATATCGCCGTGATCGAAGCCGGGATATCGCAACGCGGCGAGATGGCCCGCCTGCAGAAGATGATACGTCCCGACGTGGGCATATTCACCAATATTGGCGACGCCCACCAGGAGAACTTCAACTCGCTCGACGAAAAACTGAACGAAAAGCTCGACCTGTTCAAGGATTCGAGGACAATCATATACAACGCCTCCGAAGGCGTGCTGGTCGACCGTGTTCGCACCCGTTACGCCGACAGGATGCTTGTGGGCGTTGACGAGGCTTCATACCCTCTGCCCGACAACCTAAAGGACCAGGCGTCGAAGGAGGATGGAGCCTATGTCGTGGCCCTGTACGATGTTTTAGGCTACGATACCGCCGCCGTACTTAAGGCCCTTGCCGGTGTGCAGCCTGTGACCATGCGCCTCGAAATAAAGGACGGTATCAACGACTGCAAGATCATCAACGACAGCTATAATTCCGATATCAATTCCCTCGAAATAGCCCTCGACTACCTTGGTAGTATGGCGGGTAACAGGCGCAAGGTGCTGATAATGTCGGACATATATCAGAGCGGTATGTTCCGCGGCGCCCTCTATGCAAAGGTAGGCAGGCTCGTGGCCAGCAAGGGGGTCGAGTTATTGATAGGAATAGGGAACGACATTTCGGAATACGCGGGGATGTTCTCGTGCGAGAAGATGTTCTTCGATTCCACGGAGAGCTTTCTCGCCGACTTCAACCGTTCGCAACTCAGCCGCTGTTGCGTGCTACTCAAGGGGAGCCGCAGGTTCGCCTTCGAGAGGATATGCCGGCAGTTGGAGAGCAAGCGCCACACCACCATCCTTGAAGTGAATCTCGAGGCCATGTCGCACAACCTTTCCTACTTCCGCTCGCTGATAGCTCCGGGAGTGAAGGTGATGGCGATGGTCAAAGCTCTCGGTTACGGTACGGGTGGCGGCGAGATTGCCGAAATGTTGCAGACCCAGGGGGTGGATTTCCTCGCTGTGGCATTCGCCGACGAGGGGGTGGCCCTGCGCGAATACGGTATCACGATACCTGTCGTGGTGCTCAACGCCGATTCTGACAGTTTCGATATGATGGTCGAGTACAATCTCGAGCCCGAAATATACAGCTTCGCTTCATTCACTGCCTTTGTTGAAGCGGTGCAGAGGCACGGCGAGAGGCGTTGCCCCATACATGTGAAGCTCGACACAGGTATGCACCGCCTGGGCTTCGAGGCCGCGCAGATCGACGAGCTTATAGGGGCGCTTAGGAACAGTCATTCGGTATATGTGAGGAGCGTGTTCTCGCATCTTGCCGCCAGCGACGAAGCCTGCCATGATGCCTTCACAACTTCGCAGGTCGAGGCCTTCGCTTCGATGAGCGGTAAGATAATCGACGCCTTCCCGCAGTACAAAATATTGCGCCACATAGCCAACAGCGCGGGCATAGAGCGCCGTCCCGACGCCCATTTCGAGATGGTGCGACTGGGTATAGGGCTTTACGGCGTGGGGGTGGAACATGCCGATAAATTGATGCCGGTGAGCACCCTGCGCAGCCGCATAGTGCAGATAAAGACCATTCCGGCCAATGACACCATAGGTTACGGCCGCAAGGGCCATACCGACCGCGAAGTGAAGATCGCCACCGTGCCCGTGGGATATGCCGACGGCTTCAATCGCCGCCTGAGCAATGGGGGCTGGGAGATGATCGTGGGAGGAGAGAAAGCACCCATAATAGGTAATATATGCATGGATACCTGTATGATAGATATCACGGGTATCGACGTGTCGGAGGGTGACGAGGTGATAATCTTCGGCCCGGGGGCGGATGTGTCGATGATGGCCGAGAGACTAGGGACGATACCTTACGAGATCATGACCAGCGTGTCGACGAGGGTTAAACGCATATACGTTAGGTAGATGGCACAACTTCCCGGCACCCTTTACCTTATACCCACGCCCATCGGCGACACTGAAGTGTACGACGTTATGCCGTTGTATAACCAGGGAGTGATACGCTCGCTCGATTGCTTCATAGTGGAGAACCTGCGCAGTGCGCGGCGGTTCCTGTCGAAGGCGGGGATAGGCAAGCCTATTGATTCCCTCTCCATGACCGAACTCAATGAACACACCCTTGCTGAAGATGTGGAGGCGTTGATGCGCCCTTTGTTGGAGGGTAGGGATGTGGGAGTGTTGTCAGAGGCCGGAGTGCCGGCAGTGGCTGATCCCGGAGCGGCGGCGGTGGCCATAGCGCACCGTTACGGAGCTAAGGTGGTGCCGCTTGTGGGGCCGTCGTCGATAATCCTCGCCCTTATGGCCTCGGGTCTCAATGGACAGTCATTCGCCTTCAACGGCTACCTGCCGGTGAAGAATCCGGAAAGAATAAAGGCCATAAAATTTTTTGAGCATCGGGCAATTCACGAAAGGCAGTCGCAGATATTTATCGAGGCTCCGTACCGCAATATAAAACTCTTCGAGGATATCGTTTCGGCCTGCTCGCCGCATACGCAGCTCACTATCGCGGTCGATATCCTACAGCCTGAACAGTTGATATCCACCAGGGAAGTGGGCCAGTGGCGCGCCCGCAAGCCCGATATCAACAAACGCCCCGCTATTTTTATAATAGGATAGCCATTTCGGGCGTTTATCTTATCGGGGCTGGCTAAGATATGCCGTAAAGCCCCGATTTTTCATGATCTGTGAGGCGAAATCTTTGATTTTGATGTCGTAATTTGTATCTTTGCAGAATTACTATTTAGCAATTGATACTTTAGTTTTGCTCGTGATAAATTGTATCATGAGCGGCGTGAGGGGAGAGCCATTGAATTATGGTGTTAAGTCCGGCCGCCGATGGATGAAAAACTAAAAGGAGGAATGTATTATGAGTGACAGGTTGTATGTTTTCGACACTACGCTGCGCGACGGCGAACAGGTTCCCGGTTGCCAGCTCAACACTATAGAGAAGATAGAGGTCGCCAAGATGCTCGAAGCCTTGGGCGTCGACGTTATCGAAGCGGGTTTCCCTATCTCAAGCCCCGGTGACTTCAATTCCGTGAGGGAGATATCCAAGGCGGTGTCCCTGCCTGTTATCTGCGCCCTGACCCGCGCCGTGAAGAAAGATATCGACGTGGCCGCTGACGCCCTTTCGCTTGCCAAGCGTAAAAGGATACACACCGGTATCGGCGTGTCGGAGTACCACATATACGAAAAGCTGAAATCCGACCCCGAGGAGATAATCAAAAGGGCTGTGGACGCTGTGAAATATGCCCGTAAATTTGTCGACGACGTGGAATTCTACGCCGAGGACGCCGGACGCGCTGACAATGTATATCTTGTCAGGGTGGTCGAAGCGGTGATCGCCGCGGGAGCTACCGTGGTCAATATCCCCGATACTACCGGCTATTGCCTGCCACAGCAGTACGGCGAGAAGATCAAATACCTGATGGACAATGTGTCCAATATGGATAAGGCCATCCTCTCGACCCACTGCCATAACGACCTCGGCATGGCTACGGCCAATACCATATCCGGTGTTATGAACGGTGCAAGGCAGGTGGAGGTTACCATCAACGGTATCGGTGAAAGGGCGGGCAATACTTCGCTTGAGGAGGTTGTGATGACGCTTCGTTGCCATCACTCGCTCGATATAGATACGCGTATCAACAGCCACCTCTTGACCGACGCCAGCCGACTGGTGTCGAGCCTGATGAATATGCCCGTGCAGGCCAATAAGGCTATCGTGGGCCGCAACGCTTTTGCGCACTCCTCTGGGATTCACCAGGATGGTGTACTGAAAAACAGGGAGAACTACGAGATCATCAACCCGCAGGACGTGGGTGCCGACGACTCTGTCATAGCGCTGACCGCCCGCAGCGGCCGCGCCGCGCTCAGCCACAGGCTCGAACTGCTGGGCTATAAGCTGGAGCATGACGAACTCGATAAGGTGTACGATAACTTCCTGAAGCTGGCCGACACCAAGAAGGACGTGAGGGATGAAGACCTTTTCGACCTGGTGGGCGACAAATCGGCCCGTTCGGGAGCAAGGATAAAACTGAAATACCTCCAGATAATTACCGGCACGCTCGTTCCGACGGCTACCGTGATCCTCGATATCGACGGAGAGGAGATCACCGGCACAAGTACGGGTAACGGTCCGGTGGACGCGGCTGTTAAGGCTATCAAGGGGATGATCAACGAAAAATTGGTGATCACCGAGTTCCTTATCCAAGCGATGAACAAGGGGAGCGACGACGTGGGACGTGTGCATATCCAGCTCTCCAGAGGGCAGCAGCACGTGAGGGGCTTTAGTGCCAATACCGACGTGGTGCAGGCCGCTATCGAAGCCTTCATCGACGGGCTCAATAAACTGGAAGTGACCAAAAAACTACAGCCCAAGAGGGGGTAAGCAGTACGGCGGAAACGGCCGCGGGAACAGACAACAAGAATTAACAGAGTATAATAAGAACATGGGAAAGACACTTTTTGACAAGGTTTGGGATGCTCACGTCGTGCGCCAGCTCGACGGAGGGCGCAGTGTGTTGTACATAGACAGGCACTATATACACGAGGTTACATCGCCCGTGGCGTTCCTTTCGCTAAAGAACAGGGGCCTTAAGGTGGCGCGCCCGGCGCAGACCACCGCAACGGCCGACCACAACGTGCCTACTATTAACCAGCACCTGCCAATCGACGACAAGCAGTCGAGGGAGCAGCTCGAAGCCTTCGCCGCCAACTGCGACGCCAACGGTATAGAACACTTCAGCCTGGGCCATCCCAAGCAGGGTGTGGTGCATATCGTGGGGCCGGAACTCGGATTTACACAGCCTGGGATGACCATCGTGTGCGGCGACAGCCATACATCTACCCACGGGGCTTTCGGCGCCGTGGCGTTTGGCATCGGTACCTCGGAAGTCGAAATGGTGTTTGCCAGCCAGTGTATCCTACAACCCAAGCCCAAGACGATGCTTATCACCGTTAATGGTAAAAGGAAGAAAGGTGTAACGGCTAAAGATATAGTGCTTTACATAATTTCAAAAATATCCGCATCGGGCGGTACGGGCCACTTCATCGAGTTTGCGGGCGAGGCTATCCGCGCCCTCTCTATGGAGGAACGTATGACTGTCTGCAATATGAGCATAGAGTGCGGAGCGAGGGGCGGTATAATTGCTCCCGATCAGACCACATTCGACTACGTTAAGGGTCGTGAAAACGCCCCCAAGGGTGCGGAATGGGACAAGGCCGTGGAACGTTGGAAGAAGCTTTACTCTGATTCGGACGCCAAGTTCGACGTTTCTTACACATTCGACGCAGCCGACATCGAACCTATGATCACCTACGGTACCAACCCTGGTATGGGCGTTGCCGTGACGGGCGAAATACCTTCGTCTAAGGGTTTGAGCGGCAGCGATAAGGTATCGTACGACAAGGCTCTCGAATACATGGGTTTCAAGGAGGGTGAGAAGATGCTCGGCAAGAAGGTCGACTATGTGTTCCTCGGCAGCTGTACCAATGGCCGCATAGAGGATTTCAGACAGTTCGCCGCGATGGTCAAGGGCCGTAAGAAGGCTGACAATATCACCGCGTGGCTCGTCCCCGGCTCCTGTGCCGTGGAGGCTCAGGCCAAGGCCGAGGGGTTGGATAAGGTGCTCGCCGAGGCAGGTTTCGAACTGCGTCAGCCGGGATGTTCGGCTTGTTTGGCCATGAACGCTGACAAGATTCCCGCGGGTAAGTACAGCGTGTCTACCTCTAACCGTAACTTCGAAGGCCGTCAGGGCCCAGGCGCGCGCACATTGCTGGCAGGGCCGCTGGTCGCCGCCGCTGCCGCTGTAACAGGCGTGATATCCGATCCGCGCGAAGTGTTTAACCTATAAGAAACCGTTTAAATTTATAAACTTCATTTTTTCATACATCCTGTCGGCACTTTTTCATGCAAATTTTCTCTACATATTACCTGATATGCCTCGAAAATTTGTATTAAAAATCACTCGACAATCTGCATAAAATAATTTCGTTGACAAATTCAAATAGTTTCTAAAAATCAAGACCATGTCCATACCTAAATTCACAAAAACTGTAAGTACTGCGGTACCCCTAAATATAGAGAATGTCGACACCGACCAGATCATCCCCGCCCGCTTCCTCAAAGCTGTGGAGCGGAAGGGCTTCGGCGACAACCTTTTCAGGGACTGGCGCTATGATAAGAGCGGTAAGGAGATTGCAGACTTCCCTCTGAACGACAAAAAATATTCAGGCGAGATACTCGTTGCCGCCAAGAACTTCGGTTGCGGGTCATCGAGAGAACACGCCGCCTGGGCTATATTCGACCATGGATTCAGGGCAGTGGTGTCGAGCTTCTTCGCCGACATATTCAGCAATAATGCGCTGAACAACGGCCTACTTATCATCCGTGTGAACGATGATTTTCTCGCACAGATATTTGCCGCTATCGAGGCTGACCCGAATGCCAAATTCGAAGTGGACCTGCCCAACCAGACTTTCACTATCAGCTCGACAGGTGCAAGCAGCAGCTTTGCCATCGACGGATATAAGAAGGAGTGCCTTATCAACGGATACGACGATGTCGATTATCTGATGAGCATCAAGGGCGATATAGAGAACTACGAAAAGAAGTAATTCCGAGGGGGCGATCCCCGCAAAAACTAAATGCGCCGGCAGCGGCGTGAGTGGCGGCCCCTACAGAGACCGCCGATATACGAAAGGAGCCTTTAAATGGTACGCAAGGGAACATATGTAGAGATAATGGACACAACTCTGAGGGATGGCGAACAGACCTCGGGTGTCTCTTTTTCCGCACGTGAGAAACTTGTCATAGCGCGATTGTTACTTGAAGAACTCAAGGTCGACCGCATCGAGATCGCCTCGGCCAGAGTGTCTGACGGAGAGATGGATGCCACGCGCGCTATTGCCGAGTGGGCCAGATCCAAGGGATATATCGACAGGGTGGAGGTCTTGGGATTTGTCGATGGCGGAGTGTCGCTGAAGTGGATAGAGGATGCCGGTTGCAGGGTCGTAAACCTGCTGACCAAGGGATCTGAGAGGCATTGCACGTACCAGCTCCGCAAGACCAAAGAGCAGCACCTCGCCGACATCACAGTGGCGGTAGGCGATGCCGTGTCCGCGGGGGTCGATGTGAATATCTACCTCGAGGACTGGTCTAACGGTATGATCCACTCGCCGGAGTATGTCTATTTTATGCTCGACGGGCTGAAAAGCCTTCCCGTGAAGCGCTTTATGCTTCCCGATACGCTGGGTATTCTCAATCCGTGGGATTGCGAGATGTTCTGCGCCGATATCGTGGGCCGCTATCCGGGTCTGCGTTTCGATTTCCACCCGCATAACGACTACGACCTTGCTGTGGCCAATATCGCCGCGGCGGTGAAGGCCGGGGTGCAGGGAGTGCATGCGACCATAAACGGCCTCGGCGAGAGGGCGGGCAACGCCCCGCTGTCGAGCGTGGTGGCCGTGCTGAAAGACCAGTTGGGTGCCAAAACGTCTGTCGTGGAGGAGACGATCAACCACGTGAGCCGCATGGTCGAAACATATACCGGCGTGCGCATACCGGCAAATAAACCGGTGGTAGGCGAGAACGTCTTCACACAATGTGCGGGCATACATGCCGACGGCGACAACAAGAGCAATCTCTACTACAACGACCTCCTACCCGAACGTTTCGGGCGTGTGAGGGAGTACGCCCTGGGCAAGACCTCAGGCAAGGCCAATATCAAGAAGAATCTCGAAACTCTCGGTATCGACCTCGACGACGAATCGATGCGCAAGGTGACCGAAAAAATCATCGAACTGGGCGACAAAAAGGAAACTGTAACCTCAGCAGACCTGCCATATATCATTGCCGACGTACTTAAACAAGACGTGCAGGATGCTAAGGTCAACGTGCTGAATTACAGTCTGTCGCTGGCTCATGGCTTAAAGCCCGTAGCAACGGTGAAGATAAATATCAACGGTACGGAGTATGAAGCCACCTCTAACGGCGACGGCCAGTACGACGCTTTTATGAAGAGCATCCGCAATATATACCGCAAGCAGTTGGGGCGTGAATTTCCCGTGCTGCTCAACTATACCGTGTCGATCCCTCCCGGAGGCCGTACTGACGCCTTCGTGCAGACCTTTATCACTTGGGAATATGCTGGCGAGACGTTCAAGACCCGCGGGCTCGACGCCGACCAGATCGAGGCGGCTATCAAGGCTACGGTCAAGATGCTCAATAAGATAGAGAATATGCCCGTGATACTCAAAGAGAGTAAATAATCATCCAAATAATAAGTCACACGTAATATGAAATTAAAGATTGCCCTTTTGCCGGGCGACGGCATCGGCCCCGAGATAGTGGGAGAGGCTGTGAAGGTGTTGGGAGCCGTTGCGGCGAAGTATAACCATCAGTTTGAATACACGAAGGCGTTGGTAGGCGCCGTGGCCATCGACGCCACAGGCGACCCTTACCCGCAGGCTACGCACGAGGTGTGCGAGAATAGCGACGTAGTGCTCTTTGGAGCCATCGGCGACCCCAAATACGATAACGACCCATCGGCCAAAGTGCGTCCCGAGCAGGGTCTCCTGCGCATGAGGAAATCGCTGGGTCTGTTCGCCAACCTTCGTCCGCTGGCCGTGTTCGACTCGCTGGCCGAACGCTCGCCGCTGAAAACGGAGATAGTTAAGGGTGCTGATTTCGTGTGTGTTAGGGAGCTCACCGGCGGCATGTACTTCGGTCGTCCGCAGGGTAGGAGCGAAGACGGAAATACTGCTTACGATACCTGTGTCTACACCCGTGAAGAGGTAGAACGCATACTCCACTTATCTTTCGCCCTGGCTCGCACGCGTAGGAAGAAGCTTACCGTGGTCGACAAGGCTAATGTGATAGCCACCTCGCGCTTGTGGAGGCAGATTGCCAAGGAGATGGCGCCCCAGTATCCCGATGTGGAAATGGAATTTATGTTCATCGACAACGCGGCGATGCAGATTATACAGAGGCCTACGTATTTCGACGTGATCGTGACCGAAAATCTCTTCGGCGACATCCTTACCGACGAAGCCAGCGTTATCAGCGGCTCTCTCGGGATGCTCCCTTCCGCTTCGGTGGGAGCAAAGGTGGCCCTGTTCGAGCCGATCCATGGCTCATATCCGCAGGCTGCGGGTAAGAATATAGCCAACCCTATGGCTACTATACTTTCAGCCGCGATGATGCTCGAACACGTAGGCCTGAATGCCGAAGGCAAGTCGATCCGCGACGCCGTGAACAAGGCCATCAGCGAAGGTGTCGTTACCGAAGACCTCGCATCCAAGGGTGCAAAGGCCGCCTCGACCACCCAGGTCGGCGACTTTGTGACAGCTAATATAGCTTAAAGTCAAGGCACAGCGAAGCGCAGTGCGGATAAATAAGCGGTCGCGCCACATTTACGTGGCGCGACCGCTATTTTTAGTTACCTGATGAACACTGCAAGTAGCGTCGCAGAAGTCTGCATAAATAAAAGCCCGCGCACAAGGGTACGCGGGCCAGGAGATAAAAAAGCGTCCGGAACCTCAGGCTCCGGACGCTTTCCGTTTATTTAACTGTTTTGACTACCTTCTCAAATGCTTTGGGATGGTTCATCGCCAAATCCGCTAACACCTTACGGTTGAGCGAAATGCCCTTGGCGCCGAGCTTGCCCATAAATTCAGAATATGTCAGACCGTTGTTACGTGCGGCAGCGTTGATACGCTGTATCCACAGGCTGCGGAACTGACGCTTTTTGTTCTTGCGGTCCCTATAAGCATAGGTGAGACCCTTTTCGACGGTATTTTTGGCAACCGTCCATACATTACCCCTTGAACCAAAGTTACCTTTGGCAAGCTTTAAAACCTTTTTCCTTCTGGCTCTTGATGCTACTGCATTTACTGACCTTGGCATAAATTTAAAGTTTTACGAGTGGATAGCGGCACGGTTCTCCCGTACTCTTTGGGGCTACGGCACTCTTAATTTAACATTGTGTTACAGTGACTACTTAACAAGAAGCAGTTTGATGTTGGCTTCGTCAGCCGGCGAAACGAGACCTGCGTAGGTCAGGTTGCGCTTTTGTTTTGTGGTTTTCTTTGTCAGGATGTGACTTTTGAAAGCATGCTTTCTCTTGATCTTTCCTGTTCCGGTGAAGTCGAAGCGCTTCTTCGCACCGGAATTGGTCTTCATCTTTGGCATTTGATAGAAATTAAATAGTTAAACAGCCCACAAAGATATAAATTATTTCCCATGTAACAAACCTTTCGGGATTTTGACAAAAAATAGTATCTTTGTGTGGCTTCCGTGCAGCTTTGTGCGGAATACCTACACAGGCGGCGCCCAGCGCTCGTTTTTCATATATTACAACAGATGGATCAAAAAGATAACAACGACTATAAAAAGAAGTGCTGTGCCACCGACATAGGCCGAGGATGCTGTTTCAGCGGCTCCGGCGAGGATATCACGGCCGAGATGCGTGAGGGATGTTTCAAGCTCCACGAGTACGACTGGCTCCAGGATATGCCTGACATGTTCGCCGAGGATATTATCGAGGTGCGCTTCAAAAATACCCGCAGAGGATACTACAAGAATGTCAATAACCTCCAGCTCAAGATAGGCGATATTGTAGCTGTGGAGGCCTCTCCCGGACATGATATCGGTATCGTGTCGCTCACGGGCGACATGGTGCTCAAGCAGATGCGCAGGGTAGGTTTCAACCCCCTTAACGGCGAGTATAAGAAGGTCTATCGCAAGGCCAAGCCGGGCGACATCGAAAAGTGGCAGGAAGCCATAGCCATGGAGCAGGGCATAATGATACGCTCGCGCCAGATAGCCGCCGACATAGGTCTCAATATGAAGATCGGCGACGTGGAGATGCAGGGCGATAAGATCAAAGGCATATTCTACTACATAGCCGACGAGAGGGTCGATTTCCGCGAGCTTATCAAGATATTTGCTGACCGCTTCAAGATCCGCATCGAGATGAAGCAGATCGGCGCACGTCAGGAAGCAGGCCGTATCGGTGGCCTGGGTGCGTGCGGTAGGGAATTGTGCTGCGCTTCGTGGATGTCGAATTTCGTTTCGATAACCACCAACTCCGCGCGCCATCAGGAGATATCGCTCAACCCGCAGAAGCTGGCGGGGCAGTGCGGCAAACTCAAGTGCTGCCTTGTCTATGAGCTCGATACATACCTCGACGCCCGCAAGGAATTCCCGAGGATCAACCAACCGTTGCAGGTGTTGGATGGCGACTACTATCTGGTCAAGACCGATATTCTCGCCCGCACCATGTGGTTCAGTACCGACCAGCACTCTCTGGCCGGCATGCAGCCTCTCCATATCGACAGGGTCAAGGAGATAATCCGCATGAACCAGGCGGGTAAAAAGCCCGACAGGCTCATAACCGAGGAAATGAACAAGAAGGAGGTCGAACCTTCATTCGTTAACGCTATCGGCGAGGAGAGCATCACCCGTTTCGACAGGAGTAAGGATGAAAAACGCAGGGGTGGCCGCAACCGTGGCCGCGGACGCGACGGCAGGGGAGGAGATAACCGTGATAACCGAGGAGACGCCCCAAGCGGCGAACAGCGTACAGGCGGTGACCGCAATACACAGGGCCAGCAGAATAACCGCGGCGGACAAAGATCTGGCGGGAGCCAGGGCGGCGATCGCAGCAATAATCGTGGCGGTAATCCCCAGCAGGGCCAGCATAACGGCAACTCCCAGAACAGGCAGGGCGGTAACGGTGAGCGTGGCGGCGGTGGAGATCGCGGAGGTCGTAACCGTGGCCGCGGGCGCGATAACCGAGGCGGTAACAAGCCGCAGGGAGATAAGCCATCGGGTAACGAGTAGTACTCCTTTGTTCACGCTATCTCAATAACCATGCTTATAAGGCGTACCACACAGTATCCGGCACTAAGGCGCATAGTCGTGTTGTGTGCCGCGGTGTGTGTGTTATCGCTATCCGGGTGTACTCCCCAATCAGACATATACACCGTGGATACAAACCCGGTGTCGTGGTCGGTCGGAGAGCTGAAGGCGGTGGAATTCGACAATGCCGACACTCTGTCACTGCGCGATATCTACATCATATTCCGCTACGTCAATGAAAACGACTATGGCGATATTCCTCTGGCTATTTCGGCGATAACTCCCTCCGGCCTGCGATGGACCGACACGGTCTTGTTACGCAGGGGCGAAGGCCAGCAGATATCCAATGTGATGCGCGACGGGGAGACCCTATACCGTCATGGAGTATTACTGCAGGAAGACGGGCGTTACGTATTTGAATTCAACCCTTTAAGAGAGATAGAAGGAATCTATTCCATAGGGGTATACTTCTACAAAAAGAGAGAAAGTTTATAAAGAGTAATGGGTAAAAATAAATTCAAGCGTTTCCAGGAGAACGCTACATTTTCCTGTCTTGTCCAGCCGGAATTCGAAGAGATATTCCACAGGGACCACGAAAATAAAGGCCGTTGGGGCGAACGCATGTTCGGCAACTCCAATCCTATTGTGCTGGAGCTGGGCTGCGGCAGGGGCGAGTATACGGTGGCGATGGGGGAGATGTTCCCGGACAAAAATTTCATAGGTATAGATATAAAGGGCGCGCGCCTATGGCGCGGAGCCAAGACAGCCACAGAGAACGAGATGGGTAACGTGGCATTTATCCGCACCCGCATAGAGTTTATCGGATCGTTCTTTGCCGAGGGCGAGATTTCAGAGATATGGATCACTTTCCCCGATCCGCAGTTGCGCAAGAGCAGGGTCAAGAAGAGGCTTACCTCGCCCCAATTTCTCGAGGCGTATGCAGGCTTCCTCGCTTCCGACGGCGTGGTACGCCTGAAGACAGACAGCCGCCACCTGCATGAATACACCAAGGCCACGGCTGAGGCTAATGGGCTGGAGATAAGAGAGTGTTGCGCAGATATATACGGCAAAGGTTATGCTGATGAACTGTTGTCGGTGAAGACTACCTACGAAACGAAATTCCTCGCTCAGGGCTTGCCGATAACATACCTCTCCTTCGGGCTCGGAGGTAAAAAGAAGTTCGAGGCGGTGGAGTTCACTCCGGATGAAGAGTTGCCCGGGTAGAGGCGCGGCGGAGGAAGTGGCCTATATCGGCCATGAAAGGGTTTAAGGCCGGTTAAATGGCGCGGGATTAGGGTTGAGAGATTGGTTTAGTGAACATTATTCTAATTATATATATCTAAACTTTAATACTATGAAAAAATTATCTACTATCTTTCTTGTATGCCTGCTGTGCCTCGCCTCGGCAGTTAAGGCCGCTCCCGCGAAATCGGCGCCCGATTCCAGCGATATCGCCACGATAAAAAAGAATCTCTTCTTCATCAACCTGCACGAAAAGGCCGAAGGCAGCGATCAGGTAGGGGAATATCTCAGGAATTTTGATTTCGGAAAAGGGGTATTCAAGGACCTCGACTACGAACTGAATACAGCCGCCATATGGCAGGCGGGGATGCACTGGAGGCATATGGTGGCAATGGCCCGCGCGTACCAGCTCTCCGGCTCTAAATTCTATAA
The DNA here is from genome assembly GCA_031553875.1 of Rikenellaceae bacterium. GTDB lineage: Bacteria > Bacteroidota > Bacteroidia > Bacteroidales > Rikenellaceae > JAVBKU01. The sequence continues at coordinate 161,653 of JAVBKU010000004.1, forward strand.
GGACCCCAAGATCAAAGAGTGCATACAAAAGGGCGCCGAGTACTGGCTCGCCAGCAATCATATGGCTAAGAACGCCTGGTGGAACCTTATAGGCGTGCCCTACGACATGGGTAAGATATATATACTCATGGAAAAGGAGTTGCCCGCCGACCTCATCAAGCGCAGTATGAAGAAGATGCTCTTCGGCGTGCGCGACATATACTACTACCATGCTCCGGCTACCGGCCAGAACCTGCTGTGGCTCACATTTATACATATATATGCTTCGGCCCTGCAGGGCGACTATGCCGGATTTGCCCGCGCCTACAAGCACTCGGCCGACGAGATCATCATCACGATGTACGAGGGTATACAACCCGACTATAGTTTCCACCAGCACAGGGAACAGTCGTACGCATTCGGTTACGGTAAGGGTTTCAGCCTTACGGCAGCCCAGATTATCTACTCGGCGCAAGGCACTTATTACGCCATCCCCCAGGAAAAAATAGATATACTCAGCGCCTTTATCCTCGACGGACAACAGTGGTGCACCCGAGGCAGGATGATGGAATACACGGCCAGGGGGCGTGAGATATGCCGTCCCGGCGGCGGACCGGGCAGTATCATCGCGGCTACGGACCTTATGGGTGAGATAAATACCGCGAGAAGCGCCGAATTCGCCGATTTTAACACCCAGCTCAAGGGAGGTAAGCGTAAGGTGATCCTCTCCGGTAACAGGTCGTTCCCCTATATAGACTTTATGTCACACCTGCGTCCTGGATTTTTTTTCAGCATCAAGGGCGCATCGGACAGAATATACAGCAGCGAGATGGGTAATGGTGAGAATCTGAAGGGTTACTACCTCGGCAAAGGCACGCAGTTCATCGCCCTGCGCGGCGACGAATACGAGGGTATATTCCCCGCATGGGATTGGGAACGCATCCCGGGAGCACTCTGCACCCAGAGCCACGGCCAGCTTCCTATATTCAAGTGGACCAAGGGAGCGCGCGGCACCACCTCGTTCGTGAGGGGCGAGAGCGACGGCACCGACGGATGTTTCGCCTACGACTATAACTGCGACAGCGTAAAGGCCCGCAGGGGATGGTTCTGCGTGGGAGACGTAGTGCTGGGCCTCGTATCGGGGATGGAATTCGATACAAAACACGATGTTTACCAAACTATCAACCAATGCCTGGCCCGTGGCGAGGTGTATGTCGACGGCGCTAAGATGGAACAGGGCAAGGATTATAAAAACGCCAAGAGCGTATGGCACGACTCGATAGGCTACCTTCTCCTCTCGGGCGGCGATGTGGTGCTGAACCGTGGAACGCAGACCGGATCATGGTTCGAGATATACGACTCTAAAAGTAAAGATCCCGTGAATAAGGACGTATTCGCGCTCTCGATAAACGAGGGTAAGAAGCGGTCTAACGCTTCGCTTTCGTTCGCGATCCTGCCCGGCGTATCTCCCTCGGAAGCTACAAAGGACATGATAAGCCACATTAAAGTGTTGCGCAACGATAATGAAGCGCAGGTGGTGTGGGATAAGCGTACCGGCAAACTCTTCATTATAGTCTACGCTCCGACCACGGTAACGCTTCCCTACAGCGGCAGAAAAGCCTTCTTCGCCGTGCCTTCGGTGGTGATTTACGACAAAAAAGTCATGGAGATAAAATCCTGACACGGAATTTGCTACGTACATATGTAACACAATGGACAGCCGTATTAAAGCGGCTGTCCGTGTATTATGTATATTAATAAATCGTAGCCCGTTATGGATGTTATCAGCGAAAGTAAATTAAAAGTAAGGGTGCAGGGGTGGTTGCTCCTGTGCGCCGTGTTACTTATGGGAGGTAAATTCATAGCCTTCTGGATGACCAACTCTATAAGCGTGCTCACCGACGCTATGGAGAGTATCGCCAGCGTAGCGGCGGGAGGAGTGAACCTCTATGCACTGTACGTCGCCGCCAAACCCCGCGACATACAACACCCGTTCGGGCGCGGCAAGGCGGAGCTTATATCAGCTTCTGTCGAAGGTATCATGGTAGTGACCGCTGCGGTGATAATCTTCTACGAGGGTTTCCAGAGGATCTCAGCACCCACGGTGCCTGCGAGGCTGGACGTGGGTATCCTGATCATTGCGCTGGCCGGAGCGATCAATTACCTGCTGGGGGTGTACAGCATCCGTACAGGGAACAAACACAACTCCATGGCCCTGGTCGCGGGAGGCAAACAACTACAATCCGACACCTATTCTACTGTCGGCCTCGTGGCGGGCCTCATATTGCTCTACTTCACGCGTCTGCCGTGGATGGACGTGGCACTCGGTATGTTGTTCGGGGTGATAATAGGCTGGACTGGTATATCCATACTCCGCAGGACGGTCGGCAACCTGCTCGATGAAACGGATATGGGTGTGCTGGAGGAGGTAGCCGCAGCCGTAAATAAGCATCGTAGCGACGACTGGGTGGATATACACGACCTGAAAATGATAAAGTACGGCAGCTCCATATATATCGACTGCTCGTTGGTCGTCCCCTGGTACTATAATGTAGATGAAGCGACCGCCACCGAGAACAAGCTCAAGAGTGCTATCAAACATGGGGTGGAGCAGTATATAATGCTCTCGGTACATGTCGATCCGTGTGACGAAAAATATTGTTCCCGTTGTCCCAAGAAGGAGTGCGTCCATCGCCGTGAGACCTTGGTGTCGGTGATAAAGTTCGACGTTAAAGAATTGGGTAAGGTATCTGGCAGAAACCGTGTCAGTTCGAGCGTTTCCGATGTAAAACGACCTAAATAAATCTCGATAAGGCACACTAAAAGTGAAAATAATCACAATTAGTAACGATTATTTAGTCCGAAAATGCGGTATTTCTAAATAAATATCAGTAAATTAGTTAATCATTCTAACAACTAAGCTAAAATAGCGTTAGTTTTGCAGGGCTTTTGGTTGTGTACCCAAACACATGATTGATATGAGAAACCGTTTCCCTTTTTTGCTTGTGCTTGTTGCCTTGATGGTCGCAGGGCCTTCATTCGGCAAGGATGTAAGACAGAAGAAACTTGTCAACACAGTAATCTTAATGATCGGCGACGGTATGGGTGTTTCCCATATGCAGACGGCCATCGATGAAAGCGGCTCTACGCTCAGTATGATGCGCGCGGCCCATGTGGCACTGGTGTCGACCCGTTCGGCCAACAGCAGGACTACCGACTCCGCCGCCGCCGCCACAGCCATATCCTCAGGATATAAGACCAATAACGGCTGTGTGGGCGTCGACCCCTCCGGGCAGGTCAAATCTCCCAACATCAGGGAAATAGCCATGCGAAACGGCTACGGTACAGGCGTGGTAGTCAGCGTGTCGGTGACCCATGCCACTCCGGCCGGATTTCTCGCTCACAATATCTCAAGGAAGAATGACGAGGCGATAGCTATGGACGTGATGCGCAGCGGCGTAGATGTGCTTATCGGTTGCGGCGAAGAGTTCTTCGACAAGAGGAGCGACAAACTCAACCTGATCGACAGCCTCAAGAAAAGGAGATACGATGTCACATTTTCAATGAAGGGCCTGTCAGACGTAAAACGCATACCCTCTGCTACATTTGTGACCAGGGACGATATATTGTCTATGTCGAGAGGTAAGGGCGACTATCTCGCCGACGCCACAAGCAAGGCTCTGAGTCTGCTTAAAAACAACTGCCCGCAGGGGTTCTTCCTTATGGTCGAGGGTTCTACCATAGATTTCGAGGCTCATGCTAATAAATGGAAGGGAGTGGCCGACGATGTGATCGACTTCGACCATGCCGTGGCCCGCGCTTTCGACTATGCCGACCGCAATCCGGGTACGCTGGTACTCGTGACGGCCGACCACGAAACGGGAGGACTAACTCTGCCTCACCGCAATGACGACCGTAATTATATGTTCTCCTCCAAGGGACATACCGCCTCTCCCGTGGCTCTGATGGCCTATGGGGCAGGGGCTGAGAATTTCGGCGGATTTATAGACAATACCGATATCATTAAGTTGATAACGAAGGTATGGGGCCTCAAGGATCCCGTGCCGGCCAAGTAATAAACACGCGAAATCCGGATATATTTTTGACAGGTTTCTTACCTGCGCAAAACATGCCGGGGATGATATAATAATTAATTAATAGAGGATGAAGAGAATATTGGTAACCGGAGGGGCTGGATTCCTGGGGTCGCACTTATGCGAAAGGCTGGTGGCCGAAGGGAATGATGTTATATGCCTCGACAACTATTTTACCGGTTCCAAGGCCAATGTGTGGCACTTGATCGGTAAACCCAATTTCGAAATCGTCAGACACGACGTGATAGAGCCCTACCAGGCGGAGGTAGATGAGATATACAATCTTGCTTGCCCGGCATCGCCGATTCATTATCAGCATGACCCCATCAAGACGCTCAAGACCTCTGTGATGGGGACCATGAACATGCTCGGCCTCGCCAAGAGGGTGGGAGCCACGATAGTGCAGGCATCTACCAGCGAGGTTTACGGCGACCCTATGGTGCATCCCCAGAAGGAGGATTATTGGGGTCATGTCAATCCCATAGGCTTGCGTTCGTGCTACGACGAAGGGAAAAGGTGCGCTGAAACGCTATGCATGGACTATCATCACATGCACGACGTGAAGATAAAGATAGTGCGCATATTCAATACTTATGGCCCGAGGATGTTGCCTAACGACGGTAGGGTAGTGTCTAATTTTATCGTGCAGGCACTTAATAATCAGGATATAACCATCTACGGCGACGGCACGCAGACCCGCAGCTTCCAGTACGTCGACGACCTTGTCGACGGCATGATAAAGATGATGGCCTCGCCCGAAGAGTTCACGGGGCCCGTCAATATGGGTAATCCCAACGAATTTACAATAGCCGACCTTGCGCACAAGGTCGTAGAGCTCACAGGTTCGAAATCCAAGATCGTGTTCGAATCCCTGCCCAGTGATGACCCTAAACAGCGCCAGCCGGATATCACCCTGGCTCGCAATGTACTCGGATTCGATCCCAAGGTGCAGTTGGATAAGGGCCTTATCAAGACTATCGACTATTTCCGCAATATGATAGGGGGCGGAGAGATAAACCTCCCGTAAAACACCAATCGCGAAAGGCCTTAAAAAACGGCGACCTTTTTCAAGGTCGCCGTTTCATTTTCAGTCTGCCGCCCACGAATGGCGGAGCATACGCTCGTTATTTCCAGCCGTCGTTATGGTCGAGCTTACGGATAACTATGGTCTTGCTGCTTCCCATCTCGCCCTTGAATGCGGGCAGGGAAACGATTATTGTGCTCATGCCCTTCTTGTAATCATAAGAGGTATTGTATCCGACGAAATCACCCTCGAGCATCACGACGAAGTTAGAGAGTTTCTGTGTCGGGTCGCTCACTGTGAGTGTATAGCTGTCGCCATCTCCCTTCTTGAGCATCACGATCCCGGGAGTCACGGCTTTGATCTTACCGCCGAACGACTTGGACTCGAATGTCGAGGGGGTGTAGAACACAGCGCTCGTAACACTGCCGTCAATCGCGCTTACAGCCTGGCACTGGGGCGTATTGCTTTCAACCTTTACGCCGGGTTTCAGGGCGAACTCTTTAGTCTGTTCGGCGTCACGGCTGGGAAGCACACAGTAGGCGTAGGAAGCCTTAGAGGGGTTGATGCCGTGGTCGATGCTCAGGGCGAACAAGTAACCTTCCTCGATCTTGTCGGCGGGGTAGAAGCTCGCTATGTCGTGCCAGCTGCCGGTGCGCCTTTCTATGGATATCTCCGTGTTCTTGGAGGGGTTGATAAAGCAGTAGCCTATGTTGTTGTGATGAGCCCACGACAACCATTTGATGTTTTTCTGTGTTTGGTTAGTGGGGTATATCCTCACGCCTGTACCGTAGGTTATGCCGCCCTTGAACCACTCCTGGTTGACGGTGGTCAGTACGCGGTTGTGGTCGCCTTTGCCGGACTGTACGCTCTTTATACCCGCGCCGAGGCACACCACCATGTCATCGATAAAGAAGTATGACTTGCGGGCCGAGAGCGAATCATAGGAGAGGTCCAATGCCGCTATGCCGTTCTTGCCGTCAGATGCACCACCCACGAAGCCCGACTTGTTCACAGGCTTATTGGGATGGGTATAGGGTATAGGCATGGTGTCGTACACGGCGGTGAGGCCGGGCAGACGTTTCCAGTCCCACAGGGGGGCGATGTTGTCGTATTCTTTGCCTGTGAGCATGATGCTCATCACGCCGTCGGCACTGTACACACCCTTGAGATTTTCGTGATTGGTCATCTCGTAACCTATGGTGCGGTCGGAGTTCATACGTACCGAAGCAAGCCAGGACGGCGTACGGAACACACCGTAGTCGGAGCGCCAGAAGTACCTGTAGCCATTGACGTCGTTGGCAGCCGAAGGGTTGAGCTGGTTACGGTACACGCAGCGAATATAGTCGCTTGCCTTTTCGCTGTCCACCTTGACCATATTTACCGCTGTAACGGCCAGTGAATTACCCTTACCACGCTGGGCATTTTTGAATGACTGGCGGGCGCAGGCGTTAGGATCCATGTAGCCTTTCCATACGGTCCACTGCAGGCCGTTGAGCACGTAACCTCTCATATATCCCAGTTGTGAATCGCTTATAGCCCAAGGAGTTCCGCTGAATATGCGGGCCCAGTATACGGTAGTACCGGCATAGGCAAGGCCGTAGTTGCCGAACTGCATCTGAGGGCCGTGCTGGTGGAAGCTGTAGTCTGGCTGCAGCCCTTCAGCCGTAGACATATATATTTCGGATACGATAGAATCCCTTGCCTGCTTGGCGAGAGCCAGATCATCCTTGAGCAGGGCTCCGATAAATACGTTGCCCGCCTGCCATATCTTGTTCTGTCCGGTCTGGCGTAGAGTCGCTTTTTCCATCACTTTGATGGCGTCGGCAAGCTCGCTCGAGCTAAGCTCGTCCCTTATAAGTATGAACGCGGGGCCCATAAGACGGGGCACGCCGATCTCGTTATACCACCAGTTGGGGCACACGAGGCCTGCCTTGAACCAATAATCCATAGCCTTGTGTATGACCTTGGACAGTTCCGGCGACATATAATAGGTCGAGCCGGGCGTCTTATATACCTTTGCCAGCGATTGTATGCGGGTGGGGTGGTAGGAGGGGCCCCACTGGCTGCGCTGCTTGTCGTTATAGTTGATGTCGGGCCATGAACCGTCGGCCTTAAGTGAGGACATATATTTCTCAACGTCCTTGTCGGAAATATTCACCGCGAGATACAGCTCGAGTACCATAACGTCGTTGTACCTGCCATGGTCCGATATCTCGATAAATTCCTTTATCATCTCCTTGGTGTTGACCTTTTCCTGGAGGGACATGGCGTTCATATTGTCCGCCATACGCTTCAAGAGCGGGTTTTGTGCCGACACTCCGGAGAGCGTCAGTACACCAAGCAACAGTGTCAGTAATGTTTTCTTCATCTGTATGGTTTAATTTCAGGTTTCAAATATACGATTTTTTACTGCTTGGGCAAGCATGCGGCATCCCTTTCTATTCTCGGTCCGCGATTTTGTTTCTCTCCGATAGCCTCGAATACCGCCACCACGTTGCCCCCGCTCATCAACATAAGCATCTTGCTGTCGATCCCGTAGGTGTCTATGGTATTGAGTACGCGGATAAATTCGTTCTCCCTCTGCTGGTCGCGGCACGCCATTTTTGTGGCTGTAGTGATCGATACGGTCAGGGCATTTCTCTTCTGGAACAGCGAGTATTTGCCCATTAGGGAGTTACAGTCGCCCTTGCCGCGCAGGGTGCCGTCTTCGTGGAAGATTATGGTGTAGCTGGCTCCGTCTGTCTTTACGGGTGTCCCGGCGAATTGCACGAGGCTCCAGGTGCGGGAGGCAAGGGAGTGTGAACTTCTGGATATCTTATTGCACGGACAGCACGAAACGGAGAACAGAGCCATGGTTGCGATTATAATTCGGGCTGTGAGTTTCATGCTGTTGATTTTTTGTCTATTTTTAACGTGAGTTCCGTGTTCTTCGCGGGAACTCGCCGTTATTTCAATGCGAAGATATTCTTTTCAGAGGTAAACCGAAAATATTTTGATATGAAAAAAGTAATATCGACCCCGGAGGCGCCCGCAGCGGTGGGGCCTTACAGTCAGGCGATAGAGTGCGGAGGAATGTTGTACGTGTCGGGTCAGTTGCCACTCGATCCGGCCACGGGGGCGATGCCTGCCGCCATTGCGGAGCAAACGCGCCGCAGCCTGGAGAACGTCGGGGCCATTCTGCGTGCGGCTGGATACGACTACGGCGATGTGGTCAAATCGACCGTCCTGTTGTCGGACATAGCATATTTCGACGAAATGAATAAGGTGTACGCCGAGTTTTACGCCGTCGAGCCTCCTTCGAGGGTTTGCTATGCCGTGCGTGCGTTGCCCAAGGGGGCGATGGTCGAGATAGAGACCGTGGCGTGTAAGAAATAGGCCTTTAAACTCTTGTGTCCGCATATTATCGGCGGGAACGATCCGGGTGACCGGAGCGTGGCGCCGCTATTTTCATAAAAAGAGAGTGCGGGTGCGGTTTTTAAGAAATTCTTTTTTAAATTTGCACGACTTTTAACGGGGTGTAGCGCAGTCCGGTAGCGCGCCAGCTTCGGGAGTTGGAGGCCCCGGGTTCGAGTCCCGGTACCCCGACGTTGAAAGTGAGGCGCCCGCGAATTTTCGCGGGCGCCTTCGTTTTTATCAGACATCCTTTACCGTATAACCTGCATGTGATCGTAAAAAAAATGGCCGTCGTAAATCGCGACGGCCACTTTTATAGCTACATGATATATTAGAACGGCAGATCGTCCGTATCGCCGCTGTCGGAGGAGAACTCCTCGAGGCTCGACAGCGGGGCCGATTCGGGCATGCCGGCAGGAGCCGACGCTCCCGCGGGTTGCTGGGCCGCTACGGTCGAGAATTTCCATGCACGCACCTCTGTGAACCAACGGCCGTTGTACTCGCGGCTTTCGACGTTGGCGCTCACCGACACCTTGTCTCCTTCTTTCAGGCGGGCCAGATCTGCCACCTTATCGCCCCAGAATCCCACGCAAACCTTGCGCGAAAACTCGCCCGGCAACTCAAATATCACCTCCTGTTTCTGCCATTCGCCCCTCGCGCTCGTACCGCGAACTACGGGCAGTATCCTGAAAACCAGTCCTTCAAATTCCATTCTTCGTCGCTCTATTTTTCGATTATTTCTATGCCGAGGATAAGGTCGCCCTGGCGTATCTGGTCGATCACTTCCTCCCCTTCGTACACCTTGCCGAAGCACGTGTGCACGCCGTCGAGGTGTGATGTATTCTCCCTGCCGTGGCAGATGAAGAACTGCGAACCGCCGGTGTCCCTGCCCGCGTGGGCCATAGAGAGCACGCCACGGTCGTGGTACTGGTTGCCACCGCTGGTCTCGCACTTGATCTTGTAGCCGGGTCCGCCGTTGCCGATACCGTTGGGGCATCCGCCCTGTATCACGAAATTGGGGATCACGCGGTGGAATGTCAGGCCGTCGTAGAAACCATCCTTGGCCAGTTTGCAGAAATTTTCAACCGTGCCGGGAGCATCCTCTTCGTAGAACTTCACTTTCATATCACCCTTCTCGGTGCTTATAATCGCTTCTTTCATAGTTTGTTGTTGATGTGGTTTTGGGGTTTATTCATTATTCCACTCCGTAAGCGGGGTGGGGCAATTATTTCTTTACAAAAGTTTCGCGTATGGGCGAGAAGGCGTCGATGAGCATACCGGCTTCCTTGCACACGGCCATATGCGTCTTGTTGGGCGCCACGTAGAATCCGTCGCCTGCCTTGAGCGTCTGGGTCACGCCGTCGATGGTCACGTCGAACACGCCGCTAACCACAACTGTGCTTTGCGTGTGGGGATGGGCGTGCGCACCGCCACCATCAGAGCCGGCTTCAAAATCCACCTTGACCATCATGATATGGTCGTTATATCCCATTATCTGACGTTTTACACCCGCCGCGGGAGCTTCCCATTCAAGTTCCGCGCCGTATAGTAACGCAGGAGTCTGTATGGTTACGATGGTGTCGATAGCGCAAGCCTTGGTGCCGCACGCAGATTTATTACAACTGTTGGGGCAGCAGTTGCATGAAGACATCAGGCACACTACGGCGGCCACGATGGAGAGCATAAGTGTCTTTTTCATTTCGTATGTGTTTTTAGTTAGGTTACAAAGATAATATAATTATAAATAAAACACACGCGCCTTTCGAGGGGCGCGTGTGTTATTGATTACGGATCGATGCGACAGGCTTTTATGCCAGACGCGACCTCCGCGAATTATTACTTCTTGGCAGGAGCTGCGGGGATAACGTCCACAACTTCAACTTCGAATACCAGAGCCTGGTTCGGGCCGATCATCTGGCCGGCACCCTGGGGGCCGTAGCCGAGTTCCGAGGGAACCCACAGCTTGATCTTGCCACCCTTACCTACGAGCTTCATACCTTCGCTCCAGCCTGCGATAACGCGGTTGAGTGCGAATTCGGCAGTGTCGCCACGGTCGTAAGAAGAGTCGAATACCTTACCGTCCTTCAGTGAGCCTGAGTACATTACACGTACGGTATCTTCGTCAGAAGAAGCCTTAGCGCTTTCGTCACCCGGAGTGATGATCTCGTAGAGGAGGCCTGATTCGGTCTTCTGAATGTTCTTGTTGTCCTTTTCTACCTTTGCGAGGAACGCATCGGCGGCGGCCTTTTCCTTAGCGGGCTTGCGCACCATGAAATATTCGCGCAGGAAGTTGTAAGCCTGCTCCTGTTCCATCTTCTGCTTGCCGGCGATAACGTCCTTTATGGCAGATGAGATAACGTTTACGTTGATAGTGCTGTCGAGGTTCTTCAGGTAGTTACCCAGGTCGAGACCCACGGCGTAAGCAAGTGAATCCTGCTCGTTCTTCAGGCCTGAAGCGCCGCCTTTACATGAAGTGAACGCGATGGCGAGTACTCCAAGTACAATAATACATTTTTTCATTAGGAATGAGATTTTATTAAGATTTGACAAATTTTCCTGTTCCGCCATGCAAGCCACGGACTAATTCCGCGTTCTTCAAGGCACTCGCAAACATACGCATTTTAATCGAAACAAAAACTAATATTCGCAATTTTTCGCCCCAGTGATGATTTTTTTGCCTTACATCGTTAGTGTCCGGACTAAACGGCGGCATACTTTCCCTTAACCGCGTTTTATTTGAGCGCCAGGTTACATAGTTTGTATAGCATGCGCGCGCCCACGTTGGCATCCCACTCGTCATCGCCGGGCGACACCTCCGTGAGGTCGAAACCCACTATGCGTCGGCCAGAAGCCACCACCTGCGAGAGCAGGTACACGGCCTGGTTGAAAGACAACCCGCCGGGTACAGGAGTGCCGGTGCCGGGGCAATTGTCAGGCGAGAGGCCGTCGATATCGAAGCTTACGTATACCTTTTCGGGAAGATTGGCCACGATCTGCCCGCACACACCGTTCCAACTTTCACTGCTGAAAAGCCTGTCGTTTATGGCGTAGTCGTCGAACTGTACTATCCTGTTGTCCGATGCGGCCAGCTCCACCTCGTCGTCACACATGTCCCTCAGGCCCACCTGTACGAGCTTGGATATACCCTCTATGTCGTGCATGCAGTTGTACATTATCGAGGCGTGGGAGTGCTCGAAGCCCTCGTACTTTTCGCGCAGGTCGGCGTGGGCGTCGATGTGGAGTATGCCTATGTGTTTTTCGCGTTCGGCCACGGCGCGGATCAATCCGTAGGGGGTGCTGTGGTCGCCGCCCACAAGGCCCACGGTCTTGCCCTTGTCGAGCCATTCCTTGGCGGTGGCGTATGTCTTTTCGTTGAACTCCTTGGAGGCGGTGTTGATGCGTTGCAGCTTACGCTGTACGTAGTCATCCTCCTCCTTGCCGCCCGAAGCGAGGTGAGCTATCACCTTTTTGGCATCCTCGCGCAGCTTGTCGTTGTGGAGCGAGTAGGCCTCGTCGAAGTCGACCGTACCTATGCCTTTCTGCCACCCGCCGGGGTTGAGCTTGTCGTATAGGTCTACCTGCAATGAAGCTGCGATTATAGCCAACGGAGCCATCGACGCGCCTCCACCGTAGGATGTGGTCACGTCCCAGCAGGCCGACATAAGTACGAGCTGCGACTCTTCGGGGGTGAACGGCATACCGAAATAGTTACCGTTGTCTATACCGATGCTATTGGGGTTGAAAAGATCCATAACTGCTGTTTTTAATAATGCTACAAAGATAATTTTTTTGATCGGATTTCCGAAGAATGGCATACTATGTATTATATATAGGATACGTGAGGCGCATTTTTTTATTTCCCGGCGTGTGCTACCTTTGTATTTCCGCTTACCGGCGACAGATTATGAAGATAGTGATAGACAGCGCCATACCTTTCGTGCGCGGGGTGTTCGAGCCCTTTGCGAGGGTGGATTATGTGCCGGGCGTGGAGATCGACCGCGACAGGGTGTGCGATGCCGATGCCCTGATAGTGCGTACGCGTACCATGTGTAACGAGCGCCTCCTTGGCGGGAGCCGCGTTAAGATGATAGCCACCGCCACCATAGGATTTGACCATATAGACACGGGGTACTGCGCTTCTCGGGGCATACGCGTGGCCACTGCCGCTGGGTGCAATGCGAGAGGGGTGCTGCAATATATTTCGACCGTGCTGGTGTGGCTGTCGCGCCGCTATGGTTTCGCGCCGCAGGAGAAGACGGTGGGTGTCGTGGGCGTGGGTAACGTGGGGAGCCTTGTGGCCGACTACGCGTCGGGTTTCGGATTTAAAGTGTTGTGTTGCGATCCGCCGAGGAAGAGGGCGGAGGGGCTTGCCGATTTCGTTAGCCTCGAAGAACTGGCCTCCCGGGCCGATATAATCACATTTCATACGCCGCTTATAGCCGATGGTGAGGATAAAACGCTCGATATGGTCGATGCCGCACTGTTGTCGTCTATGTGCCCCGGATCGTTCGTAATAAACTCTTCGAGGGGCGAAGTGGTGGATGAGCGCGCGCTGTTAGAGGTCGTACAAAGAGGCGGGCTTGGGGGCTGTGTGATAGATACATGGCGACACGAGCCGCATATTAATCCCCATCTGTTGTACGAAACCCTGCTCTCTACGCCGCACGTGGCCGGTTATTCCGTACAAGGCAAGGCTATGGCCAGCGCCATGTCGGTGAGGGCTGTTGCCGGGGAATTCGGCCTGCCGCTTATGGAGTGGTATCCCGAAGGAGTTAAAAGGCCCGTGCCCGAAAAGATATCATGGGAGAAACTTTACCCCGAAGCTTTGCAGCTATTCGATATCGCGGCCCTGTCGTCGGAACTCAAGTCGTCGCCGCAACGCTTTGAGGATATGCGCAATAACTACGACTACAGGGAGGAATACTTTTAAGCCGGCCACGCGATGCGGTTGAAGTTCTTTGCTTTGACCGAAAATTAGTGATACATTTGCACCAATTTTGCCATAACGCCCGTTATTATTAGGGCTGAAGCGATAAAAACACACAGATATGTACAAGCATATAATAAGACCCATATTCTTTCGCATTTCGCCGGAAGCGGCACACGGGGTGATAGTGGTGTTGATGCGCCTGATGCATTACATCCCGGGTCTAAGATGGCTGGTGAGCCAGTTCTTCGTGGTGCATAATCCACGCCTTGAGCGCGAGGTGTTTGGGCTCAAGTTCTCTTCGCCCGTAGGTATGGCGGCTGGTTTCGATAAGAACGGCGAGGTGTACAAGGAGCTTGGCGCTTTCGGTTTCGGATTCGTGGAAGTGGGTACCGTTACGCCGAAGGCGCAGGGGGGCAATCCCAAGCCGCGCCTGTTCCGTCTCCCCGTCGACGGCGCGCTTATCAACCGTATGGGCTTCAATAACCATGGCATCGATGCCGCGGTACACAAGCTGCGCCACCACAAGGGCAAAACGATAGTAGGCGGCAATCTGGGCAAGAATACCATGACCCCCAATGAACAGTCGGCAGCCGACTATCTACGCTCATTCAGAAGCCTTTATGAGTATGTAGATTACTTCGTGATTAATATAAGCTGCCCTAACGTCAAGAACCTTACATCTTTACAGAATAAGGACAGCGTCAAGGATATACTCTCGGGCCTGTTGGATTTCCGCCGTGGGCAGAACCACTACCGTCCCATACTCCTTAAGATTTCGCCCGACCTCGACAACGAACAGATCGACGATATCATAGAGGTGATGATCGAGTGCGGACTCGACGGTGTGGTGGCGACCAATACTACCACCAGCCGCGACGGGCTTAAGTCATCGTCGCTCGAGGTGAGTGCGGCAGGCAGCGGCGGCCTCAGCGGCGCTCCTCTGACCAAACGTTCGCTCGAGGTGGTGCGCTACATCCATGAGAAGACCAAGGGATGTTTCCCGATAATCGGCGTGGGCGGCATCATGACCGAGGATGACGCCATCAATATGCTCAAAGCCGGAGCTTCGCTCGTACAGGTGTACACAGGATTCATATATCAAGGTCCCAGTTTCGTGCGCCGTATTTGCAAGCGTATCCTCGCTGAAAAGAACCTCGAGGCTCCATCATGCCGCATAGACGGTGAGCCGGAGGCCGAAGCGTAGTTTATTATAAAAGAGTGCCTCGCGGCACTTTTTTGTTTATATATTTGCAAAGCCTTAGCATTTGGCGGTTGATATTTTAACGATATGATTACCGATATAATAACCATAGGCGACGAGATACTTATCGGGCAGATCGTCGATACCAATTCCCCCTGGTTGGCCCAGAGGCTCAATCTGATCGGCGGCCACGTGGCCCGCATAACTTCCGTGTCGGACGACGCGCAGGAGATAGAGCGGGCCGTGAACGAGTCGCTCGGCAGGGCTGAGTGCGTGATCATAACCGGCGGCCTAGGCCCCACCAACGACGATATCACTAAGAAGACCCTCGCCTCAATGTTCGGCATGAGCCTGCGCCGCCACGAAGAGAGTTACAAGGCCATAGGTGCGATGCTCTCCGCCCGCGGGATAGAGTTCAACGAACTCAACCAGGGCCAGGCCGATCTGCCCGACGGATGTAAGGCGATACCCAACCCCAACGGTACGGCCCCAGGGATGTGGTTTGAGCGTGGGGGTAGAGTAGTGGTGTCGATGCCTGGCGTGCCTTTCGAGATGAAGGCGATGACCGACGCCACGGTGATCCCCATGCTCAAGGCCTACTTCGTGCCCCGTTCCATAGTTCACCGTACGGCCACTACTTTCGGCCTCTCGGAGTCGGAGCTGGCCCGTACGATAGCGGGCTGGGAGGCGGAACTACCGCCGTATATCAAGCTGGCCTACCTTCCAAATCCCAATAATATGCGCCTGCGCCTGTCGTCTTACGACGTTGCCGACCACGACAAGGCCTTGGCTGAAATAAACGACCGATTCGACGCCCTGCGTAAGATAATCCCCGATTATTTCGTGGGCCTTGACGACGACAGCCTGGCTGCCGCGATCGCCCGCCTGCTGAAGGAGCGTGGAGCGACCCTCTCTGTGGCCGAATCGTGTACGGGCGGGGCTTTGGCCTCGCGTTTTACGGAGCTGCCCGGAGCATCGGAATATCTGTTAGGCGGGGTGGTGTCGTACAGTAATAGCATAAAAGTAAAAGTCTTGGGTGTGTCGGAGCAGACGCTTGCACAGTACGGAGCCGTTAGCGGCGAGGTGGCCTCTCAGATGGCCCGCGGAGTGAGGATGCTCACAGGCTCTACCTACGCAATATCCACCACCGGAGTGGCCGGCCCCGACGGTGGCACTCCCGAAAAACCCGTGGGCACGGTGTGGATGGCAATAGATACCCCCGAGGGTACATTTACAAAAAAGATGGTTTTCGGCGCCCTGCGCAGCCAGAATATACAGCGCGCGGTGTCCAACGCTATCAACATGCTCCGTCTTCACCTTACGGGAGCTTCGGGAACTCATACCAGCCAGGGCATACTCTAATTCAAGCTTGCTGTGCAAGCTCAGCCCGTAACCACCCCAGGCGAAGGGCTGACAACGCCTTACGGCTTATTTCGCCCCATCGCTGGCTACGGACTGTAAAGTCCAATAGCGTAATTTTGAACTCCACGTTGTTTTAGAATCTGTATGAAAAAACGCAAAATAAACGTAGTAACGCTCGGCTGTTCCAAGAATGTGGTCGACTCCGAGTACCTTATGGGGCAGCTGAAGCACGGAGGGTTCGATGTGGTATTCGACTCCAACGACACCTCTGCGCGTACCGTGGTGGTTAACACCTGCGGTTTTATAGGCGATGCCAAGGAGGAGTCGGTGAACACCATCCTCGGCTTCGCGGCGGCACGTGAGGCGGGAGATATCGACCACCTGTTCGTGATGGGATGCCTGAGTGAACGGTATAAGGATGAATTAAGGGAAGAACTGCCCGAAGTGGATGAATTTTTCGGGGTCAATGACCTTGCGGAAATAGTCCGCACAGTTGGAGGCCGCTACCGTGACGATCTGGTGGGTGAACGCCTCCTCACCACGCCTCGTCACTATGCTTACCTGAAAATATCGGAGGGATGTAACTGGGGTTGTGGCTATTGCGCCATACCGCTAATACGAGGCCGTCATGTTTCGGTGCCGATGGATGACCTTGTCGCCGAGGCCCGCAAACTGGCCGCCAAGGGAGTGAAAGAGCTGATGGTTATAGCGCAGGACACGACCTACTACGGCATGGACCTCTACGGCGAACGTAAATTGGGCGAGCTTCTGCACCGCCTTTGTGCAGTGGAGGGCATAGAGTGGATAAGGCTCCACTACGCCTATCCGGCCCATTTCCCACAGGATGTGATAGAAGTGATGAGGGACGAACCCAAGATATGCAAGTACCTCGACATCCCCTTCCAGCACATCTCCGACAGCCAGCTAAAGGGTATGAGGAGGGGGATCGACAAGGCCCAGACCTATGAATTTATCGCCGGCCTGCGCGAGGCTATCCCTGATATCGCCCTACGCACGACGCTACTTACTGGATATTGTGGCGAGAGCGAACAAGATTTCGAGGAGTTGTTACGTTTTATAAGTGACATACGCTTCGATCGCCTCGGTGTTTTCCCCTATAGCGAGGAGGAGGGTACTTTTGCCGCCGAAAAAATGAAGGACGACGTGCCGCAGGAGGAGAAAGAACGCAGAGTGGAGCGGATCATGGAGCTGCAAAGCGCTATCTCGCGCGAGAACAACATCCGTAGGATAGGCGCAGTGCAGAAGGTGATAGTCGACGGTGTCGAGGGAGAGTATTATGTAGGCCGTACGCAGTACGACTCGCCGGAAGTCGACCAGGAAGTCTTGTTCACATCCGAGCGCGAACTCTCGCCGGGGGATTTTGTACGGGTGGAGATAACCAGCGGCGACGATTACGACCTGTACGGCGAAGAGAGGGGCGAATAATCGCTGAAATTTTGGAAAATACAGACACTTTAGCTACCTTTGAGAGGTAGAAACGAATACACGTCAAGCAACATGAGCGAAACGGTTTCCGCCAACGGTGTAAAGGAAAAGGTCGAGCGTGTCATATCTGACAACCAGCGCCTTCGCAGCGAGCTTTCCAGGCTCGAGAAGGAACGCGACAGATTGGCGAGTAAAGCCTCCGAGGCTGAAAGCAAGGTGGCCGAGATCCAGAGGCGTTTGGATGTGATGGAGATGAGCGGGGCGTTGGCCTCCTCGGGCGGCGACAACAAAAAAGCTCAGTTGCGTATCAACAGGTTACTGCGGGAGATTGATAAGTGTATGGCGTTAATGAACAGGTAGTGTAATAAGGGTTTTAGGAAGTATGCCTGATAAAAGAGTGATAACGATCCGCTTGGGCGGCAAGGAGTTCAGAATGAGCATCATCGCCCAGGACGAGGAGAAATATCGCAGGGCCGCAAGCGACATCAACACCCTTATAGATACCTATAGAAACACCTTCAGGGCCGAGCCGGATGACTATCTGGCGATGGCAGCCCTGCAAACGGCAGTGCTGAAGGTCGAAATGGAAATGAGCCGCGATGTGTCGAGCGAAAAGGAGACACTATCGGCGATTGACGAAAGGCTGGGGGACTACCTCGATAGTATCAAGAAGTAACATAAGACGTTCTTTTGCGGATTGGATGTATCGTTGCGATGCCGGGCTTTTAGAGGCCACGGCAGCGCAGTAGATATTTCGCCGCGCGACATATCAAAGAGAAGGAATATAGCCCGCATAGGTTCCTCTCAAGCTTTGCGAAACTCAACACTTTAAAAATTGGGGTGTACTCGCTTATTCAAAAACAGGCCTTAACCTCCCTCCGGGGGTTCATCCGCGTGATGACATTGGACGTTTGCGATTAATGGCGGAAGCCTCATACATGACTGGATCGGAGATTCGTCAAACTAAGAGAGAGGAACTTTGTGCGGGCATTTTTGTATACCGCCGGGAGATATTTCCGACGGCTAAATTAATTTTTTTGTTTAACCCTAATTAATAACTAATGATAACAGTAATAGTGATCATCGCCGCCCTTGTGGCCGCTGGGATCTCCTATGTTATCACGCGCAAGAGTACGGAAGTGCGCAGGCGTGCGATACTCAAGGAGGCTGAGGCTGAAGGCGAGATGATAAAGAAAGAGAAGATCCTTCAGGCGAAGGAACGCTTCATGCAGATGAAGTCGGAGCACGACAGGGCTGTGAACGAACGCAACTCGAAGATGGCCCAGAGCGAGTCCCACATCAAGCAGATGGAATCCAATATGAACCACCAGCTCGAGGAACTCTCCAAGAAACAGAGGGATCTCGATACTTCCAAGGAACAGGTGGAGAACTACAAGGCCAATCTCGAAAAGAAAAAGGAAGAGCTCGACAGGGTCATCAAGGAACAGAACGTACGCCTCGAACATATCGGGGGCATGAGCGCTGAGGATGCCAAGAACATCCTGATCGAGAACATGAAGTCTGAGGCCAAGGCCGACGCCATGACCTATGTCAACGAAGTGGTCGAAGAGGCCAAGATGACGGCCAACAAGGAGGCTCGCAAGATCGTGGTGCAGACCATACAGAGGGTCGCTACCGAAACCGCCATCGAGAACTCGGTGACAGTGTTCAATATCGACAGCGACGAAGTGAAGGGCCGCATCATCGGCCGCGAAGGGCGTAATATCCGCGCCCTGGAAGCCGCTACCGGCGTAGAGATCATCGTCGACGATACTCCCGAGGCCATCATACTTTCAGGTTTCGATCCCGTGCGCAGGGAGATAGCCCGCCTGGCTCTTCACCAGTTGGTGACAGACGGACGTATCCATCCCGCCCGTATAGAGGAGATAGTGAGCAAGGTGCAGAAGCAGATCGAAGAGGAAATAGCCGAAGTGGGTAAGCGTACCGCCATCGACTTGGGCATCCACGGCCTGCATCCCGACCTTATCCGCCTTATCGGTAAGATGAAGTACCGTTCGTCATACGGACAGAACCTTCTCCAGCACTCGAGGGAGACAGCCAACCTTTGCGGTATCATGGCTGCCGAGCTGGGACTGAATCCCAAGCTCGCACGCCGTGCAGGTCTTCTGCACGATATAGGCAAGGTGCCCGACGACGAGCCCGAATTGCCACACGCAATTATCGGTATGAAACTCGCCGAAAAGTACAAGGAGAAGCCCGAGGTGATAAACGCCATCGGCGCCCACCACGACGAGACAGAGATGACCTCGCTGCTGGCCCCCATCGTACAGGTATGCGACGCCATATCAGGCGCGCGCCCCGGCGCCCGCAGGGAAGTGGTGGAGTCATACATCAAGCGTCTCAAGGAGATGGAAGACATGGCTGCGGCCTATCCCGGCGTGATGAAGACCTACGCCATACAGGCTGGTAGGGAGCTGCGCGTGATCGTCGGCAGCGAGAAGATCACCGACGCCGAAGCCGACCAGCTCTCGCACGATATCGCCAAGAAGATCCAGGACGAGATGACATATCCCGGCCAGGTGAAGATCACAGTGATCCGCGAGACCCGCTCTATAAGCTACGCAAAGTAGGGTCTGGCTACGCGATCGTTACAACAGAAGGGGGGCGGAATTTTCGCTCCCCTTTTTATTATATACACAGAAATGATGTATGTCGCATAGAATACCGGAGCCTGTTTTGCATGATTTTTGAGCGATACGATTAAGCGTAACGTCTATCCGCTAACCCTCTAAAACCTACGACTATGGCTAATTTTATTTCCCGTATGCTCGACGTGGCACATCGTTTCACGGCTTTCGATTTCGCCATTTTTAAACTCTGTCTGTTGTCCATAGGTATCCTTCTGGGGACCTATTTCTGGGACTTCTTCCTGCGGTTCCTCACCGAGGTGTGGATCATCGCTGTTATCGCACTTATTTATCTCCTGGTGCAGACGTTCAGTAACCTGCCGAAAAAACGTTAGGATCATTTTCGTTTATAAAACAAAGCGCACTCCGAAGAGTGCGCTTTGTTTTTTGCGGTTTGTCCGGTCGTTTTACGGAGCGGCAAATATTTGGTTGTAAGGATTATATAGCTTTATTTTTCGCTATTTGGTCCTTGTAATATTTACAGTAAGGCGTGAGTCCGCAGGCATCGCATTTGGGCTTGCGGGCGGTACATACGTAGCGGCCGTGGAGAATGAGCCAGTGGTGGGCGAGGGGGAGTAGCGATTTGTCGAAGTATTTTTCGAGCTGTTTCTCGGCCTGTAGGGGGTTACGCGCACCCACGGTGAGTCCTATGCGGGCGGCTACCCTGAATACATGGGTGTCGACCGGCATCACGGCCTTGTTGAATATCACCACACCCACCACGTTGGCCGTTTTGCGCCCCACGCCGGGCAGACTCTCCAATTGAGCTATATCGGATGGTACCACACCCCCGAAGTCGGACACAAGTTTGCGAGCCATGCCCAGCAGGTTACGGGCCTTGTTATTGGGATATGAAACGCTCTTTATATATTCGTAAATCTCCTCTTGCGTGGCCGCAGCCATGCTTTTGGCTGTGGGGAAACGCTCGAACAGCGGAGGAGTGACAATATTGACCCTCTTATCGGTACACTGGGCGGACAGTATCACCGCTACCAAAAGCTGATAGGGGTTGTCATAATGGAGCTCCGACTCAGCCACTGGCATAGTCGCCTGGAACCACTCGGTCACTTTTGCATACAGTTCGCTTCGTTTCATAGTTGGGAAGTTTTATCCAATGACGGTCAGTTTGGCGAATTTGCCAAGGAGGGTCTTCTCGCATCCTCTTCCGAAGTCAACAGTTATTTTCTGGTCGCCGTTCCATGGTTCTATGGCGGTTATCACTCCGTCGCCGAACTTGTCATGTAAGACTTTCATCCCCGTACTGTAACCGCCGGAGGGAGTGCCTCGTTGCGTTCCTGTTGACATCGCGCCGGGGGCATCGTCGGCCTCTTTTTTGAGCTTCACTCCGAGGCTTTTCATCCCCGCCGAAGGGCGTATGGTTATGGGCTTTACGTTCACGGAGGGGCGTGCCTGCTCCTTTTCGCCTTTCGGGGGGTAGTAAGTAGTACGCTGTTTGTAGTTCGAGGCAGCGCCTCGTATTGCTTCGGTCTCGCGGCTTATCTTGGGGGATGCTGTGTCGTCATCGAGGTCGAAAGCAACGTCCAAGAGGCTCGGATCTATCTCCTTGAGGAAACGGCTCGGAGTGCAGAAGCTCATCTCGCCCCACTTGAACCTGCTCTGCGAGAATGTGAGCGTCGCCGAACGTTTGGCCCTCGTAAGGGCTACGTAGAACAGGCGGCGCTCTTCCTCTATACCCTCGGATGAGGTTATGGCCATCATACTGGGGAAGAGGTTTTCTTCGAGCCCCGTAATGAAAATATGCTGGAACTCAAGTCCTTTGGCTGCGTGGACGGTCATCAGAGTGACCTTGTTGGTCGCGCCCTCCTCCTCGTTGTCCATGTCGGTTAAGAGCATGATATTCTGGAGCCATTCGTCGATGGTCACGGCCTCTCCCTCGACATGCTCGGGGTCGGCGAGTTTTTCCTTCTCGAAGGCGCTGATGGAGTTGAGCAATTCCTCGATATTCTCCAGAGCGCTGACCGATTCGGGCTGTGGATTCCCTTTGAACAGGGGCAATATCCCCGAACGCATCGCCACCTCGACCCCGAATTTATAGGCTTCGGTATTGGGTCGCATCAGGGATAATTCGCTTATGGCTGAGGTAAAGGAAGTTATCTTACGCGCTGTGCCGGCGTTGACGTCGAGCTCCTCCGGAGTCATCGAGCTGGCCGCCTCCCACATGCTGATACCTTTCTCGGCAGCCCGCGCGGATATCTTGCCGATGGTAATGTCGCCGAGCCCGCGCGCGGGGTAGTTGATTATACGCTTGAAGGCTTCGTCGTCGCGGGTGTTGAGTATAAGGGCGAAATATGCCAGCAGGTCTTTTATCTCCTTGCGCTGGTAGAACGACGTGCCGCCCCAGATTCGGTAGGGAATATTCCGTAACCTCAGGGCGTCCTCTATGGCGCGCGACTGGGCGTTGGTACGGTAGAGTACAGCCACATCTCCATAGCTCGTGTCGCGTTCGTTCCTTACTACCGACGATATTTCCGACGCGATTCTCGACGCCTCCTCCTTGTCGGTGTAGGCGCGGTGTACGCGGATAAGTTCGCCCTTGTCGCCCGAAGAGAAGGAGTTCTTCTTGAGCTGCTTTTTGTTGTTCTTTATCACGCAGTTGGCCGCGTCGACAATGGTGCGCGTGGAGCGGTAGTTCTGTTCCAATTTGAACACCTTGGCCTTCGGGAAGTCGTTCTGGAATCGCAGGATATTCTCGATCTTGGCCCCGCGGAAAGAGTATATACTCTGCGCGTCGTCACCAACTACGCACACATTGGAATGTCCCTCGCCAAGTTTGCGGATTATGGCATACTGTGCCAGGTTGGTGTCCTGGTACTCGTCCACGAGTATATACCTGAACCTTTGACGGTATTTATCCAGCGCCTGCGGGTGGTCGCGGAAAAGGATGTTGATGTTGAGCAGCAGGTCATCGAAGTCCATAGCCCCGTTGGCCCGGCACTTGGCCGCGTAGCGCTTGTATATCTCGGCGAACTGCGGCTGCTTGCGCTCCCTGTCCTCGGCTATTAGCGACGTGTTGGCCTCGTAAGCCTGGGGCGGTATCAGGTTATTCTTACAGAGGGAAATGCGCGAGAAAACGTTGTTCACCTTGTATGTTTCGTCGCTGAGGTTCATCTCCTTGATTATGGCCTTGACCACATTCCTCGAGTCGGCCGTGTCGTAGATGGTGAAAGAGGAGGGGTAACCCAACGTTTCGGCCTCGGCGCGGAGTATGCGCAGGAACATCGAGTGGAACGTGCCCATCCACAGCCTGCGGGCCGCGCCGACGCTCACCAGCGAGCCGATGCGCTCCCTCATCTCCGCCGCCGCCTTGTTGGTGAAGGTGAGGGCGAGGATGGAGGAGGGGTCTATGCCTTTGTCTATCATGTAGGCTATGCGGCAGGTGAGTACCCTCGTTTTGCCCGAGCCCGCTCCCGCCACAATGAGCGACGGCCCCTCGAAGGAGATCGCCGCCTCGCGCTGCACCTCGCTCAGGCCCTTTATGTATGAAGAATCCACTATTGTCTGTTTGTTTACCGCAAAGATAATATACGGGGGCTACAATAGGAAATTAATGTATTCACAAGAAATCAACAACTCCGCTCCGCCCCGGAGAGTGAAAAAGCCCGCGGACGAGTGTTATTTCCTCCGCAGGGGTTTAAAAATCTAAAAAATTACAATATTTTTGTGGGTCGGCCGTTAGGTGTCCGAATACGGACGCGGGCCGCGTGCGAAAGAGTCAAAACTACTTAAATCATATATACTATCATGGGTGAAGTAATTAATATTAAGGAACTCAACGAGAGGATAGAGCGCGAGAGCGTTTTCGTGGATACGCTATCCATGGAGATGGGCAAGGTGATAGTGGGGCAGAAACATCTGGTGGATACCCTGCTTATCGGTCTGCTGTCCAACGGCCACATACTTTTGGAGGGCGTGCCGGGCCTCGCCAAGACCCTCGCCATCACCACGCTGGCCCAGGCCGTCGACGCCAAGTTCAGCCGTATACAGTTCACTCCCGACCTGCTCCCCGCCGACCTTATAGGTACTCTGATCTACAGCCAGAAGAGCGAAGAGTTCATGGTGAAGAAAGGCCCTGTGTTTGCCAACTTTATCCTTGCCGACGAAATCAACCGCTCTCCGGCCAAGGTGCAGAGCGCCCTGCTGGAGGCGATGCAGGAGCGTCAGGTGACTATCGGCGACGAAACTTACCCTCTGCCGCAGCCTTTCCTCGTGCTCGCCACGCAGAACCCCCTCGAGCAGGAGGGCACCTATCCTCTGCCCGAAGCGCAGGTCGACCGTTTTATGCTCAAGGCCAAGATAACTTACCCTAAGAAGCAAGAAGAGCGCGATATAATCCGCATGAACATGGCGGGAGAGGGAATGCCCAAGCCCAATAAGGTGGTGTCGCCCGAAGATATAGTGCGCGCCCGCGGGGTGGTGTCCGACGTGTATATGGACGAGAAGATAGAGAAATACATCATAGATATAATCTTCGCTACGAGGGAGCCTGCCGAGTATAAGCTCTCGAAGCTCGTACCCCTTATCAGCTACGGCGGATCGCCCCGAGCCAGCATTTCGCTCGCCCGCGCGGCCAAAGCCTACGCCTTTATCAAAAGAAGGGGTTATGTCATTCCCGAGGACGTGAGGGCCGTGGCCTACGACGTGCTGCGCCACCGTATCGGCGTGACCTACGAAGCCGAGGCCGAGAATATCTCGACCGAAGAGATGATAACCGAGATACTCAACAACGTCGAAGTACCCTAAACCCTCTTTTCCCTCCGCAGCCTGAATAATGGAGAACAGCAACGACATACTCAAACAGGTCCGGAAGCTGGAGATCAAGACCCGCGGATTAAGCAACGAGATATTCGCGGGGAAGTATCACACGGCTTTCAAGGGGCGTGGTATGGCCTTCAGTGAGGTGCGCGAGTACCGTGCCGGTGACGACGTGAGGGATATCGACTGGAACGTCACGGCCAGAAGCCGCGCACCCCATATTAAGGTCTACGAAGAGGAGAGGGAGCTTACGATGATGCTCGTGGTGGACGTGAGCGGATCGCGCATGTTCGGCACTTCGGGCAAGCTCAAAAAGAATATGATAACCGAGATCGGAGCCCTGCTCGCCTTCTCGGCCATTGAGAATAACGACAAGGTTGGCTGTATTTTTTTCAGCGACAAGGTCGAGAAATTCATCCCGCCCAAGAAAGGCCGCTCGCACCTGTTGATGGTCATCCGGGAACTGATAGAGTTCACTCCGCAGGATAAGGGGACGGATATTTCCGGTGCCCTGCGATATATGACCAATGTCATTAAGAAGCGTAGTACGGCGTTCCTGTTGTCCGATTTTATGGATATAGAGGAGGGCAAGGCGCGATTCGAGGAGGCCCTGAAGATAGCCTCCGGCAAACACGATATCGTGGGAATAAGGGTTTACGATAAGAGGGAGACAGAACTGCCCGACGTGGGTATGATCGAGCTAAAAGACGCCGAGACCGGGGCTAAAGTATGGGCCGACTCTTCGGCTAAGAGTGTCCGCGAGGCCTATGCCCGCTATTGGGATACGAATAACAAGGTTATCGACGCCGTGCTGAAAAAGGCGAGGGTCGACAATGTTTCCATCGAGACGGGCGAGGACTACCTGAGCGCCCTGATACGATTGTTTAAGATGAGATAATGAGAGCGTTAGCGTGTGCCATATTGATCTTTGCTTCGGTTGCGGGCCTCAGGGCTCAAACCGATAGCAGCGCTTTCCCCCGCGTGAGGGCCAGTTTGAGCGCCGACAGCGTTATGATCGGCGACCAGTTCCGCCTGAGGGTGGAGATAGACAAGGATATGGTGCAGCTCATCCAGTTTCCCATATTCCGCGGCGGCAAGGTGGGCGATAAGCTCGAGATCATGGCCGAGGGCCCCGTCGACACCCTTAAAAAGGACGGTAGGCGGTTGACCATAGGACGCGAATACCTGCTCACCACCTTCGACGAGGGAATATACGCCCTGGGTAAATTCCCTGTGCTGTATGTCGACAAAAATATTGTCGACACTATATGGTCCGTGGATTCGCTGAATATCGTCGTCGGCACCTTTGAAATAGACACTCTCACGCAGAAAATATTCGACATCAAACCGCCCATGAAGGCGCCGCTGAAAGTGGATGAATTCTGGGGTTATGCTATAATCGCATGCGCCGTTATATTCGTTGTGGCCATGCTATTGCTGTGGCTTACAACGCGCAGGAAGGAGGCCAAACGCAAGGAGGAGATCGAGAAGATGATAGCCCCGCACGTGGCTGCCATACAGGAGCTCGAGAAGATCTACGCGCAAAAAATGTGGCAGAGCGGGCGCCATAAGCAATACTATACGAGCCTGACCGACGTTGTACGCGAATATATAGAACGCAGGTATGATATTCCTGCGATGGAGATGACCTCGGAGGAAATATTCTCATCCCTTGAAAGCCGGGAGATACCCGCTTCGGCTGATGAGCGCCTCGTGGAACTGCTCCGCATGGCCGACCTGGTGAAATTTGCCAAACTGGTGCCCGATGCCGACGATAATGAATCGGCATATAACAATGCCTATTATTTCGTGGAGGATACTAAGGTCATGCTGCTTGAAAATAGCGATAATGAGGAGGATCTGACAAATGCGTAATATCCTGTTTAACATATCGTTGTCGGCCATAACCTCGTGCCTCGCTTTATCTGCCGCCATGGCGCAGAAGATGCCCGAGCGTTCGCTTATACGTAAAGGTAACCGTACCTACGACCGCGGTGATTACGTGAGTGCCGAAGCGAGGTACAGGAATGCCATAGGAAAGGACTCCACGTCGTTCGCTGCGCATTTTAACCTCGGTGACGCTCTATACAGGCAGGGCCGCTTCGAGGAGGCTACGGCTATTTCCGGCGGGCTCGCACAACTGCCCGGCGCAAGTAGGGAAGACCTGGCCAAGTCCTTTTACAACACCGGCAACGCTCTCCTACAGCAGAGAAAGTTGGAGGAAGCGATAGAAGCTTATAAAAACTCCCTGCGCCTCGATCCCTCCGACCAGGAGGCTAAGTTCAATCTTGCCTACGCAAAGAAACTGCTCGAAAAGGACCAGAACAATGACAAACAGGATCAGCAGGACAAGAACGACAAACAAAACCAAGGCGGCGGCGGAGACCAGAATCAGGACCAGAAAGATCAAAACCAGAGCCAGGGTGGTGGCGGCGATCAAGATAAACAAGACCAGCAGAACCAGCAGGGACAGCAGCCCCGCAGCGGTAATATGAGTAAAGAGGAGGCCGAGAGGATGCTCCAGGCCATACAGGGCAACGAGGACGAGACCCGCAAGAAGGTCGATGAGTCTAAAGCGAAGGCCATGCCTAAATCTAACAAGAATTGGTAGAGATGGAGATGACGCGCTTTGAAAACCATTCCCTACTGTGGCTGTTGCTTTTGCTTGTGCCGATGGTCGCCTACTACGTCTACCGCACGATGCAGGGCCGGGCGGCCATACAGGTGTCGACGGTCAGCGCCCTGAAGGGATTGCCCAAGACCATGCGCTACTACCTGCGCCACGCCCCGTTCGTACTGAGGTGCATAGCCGTGGCCCTTATGATCGTGGCCCTTGCACGCCCCCAACACATCAACCAGGATAGCGTCACCACTACAGAGGGAATAGACATAGTGATGGCGCTCGACATATCGGGCAGTATGCTTGCCCGCGACTTCGACCCGGACCGTATCACCGCTGCCAAGGACGTGGTGGCGAAATTTGTCGCCGACAGGCCCAATGACAGGATCGCCCTGGTGGTATTCGCAGGGGAGAGTTTCACTCAATGCCCGCTGACTACCGACAAGGCTACGCTGCTGTCTATGCTCTCGCAAGTACAGAGCGGAATGATAGAGGATGGCACGGCCATAGGCAACGGCCTCGCCACCGCCATCAACAGGCTCAAGGAGAGTAAGGCTAAGAGTAAGGTGGTGATCCTGCTCACCGACGGGGTGAATAACAGTGGGCAGATAGCCCCCCTGACTGCCGCCGAAATAGCCGCCTCGTACGGTATAAGAGTATATACGGTGGGTGTGGGTAGCGAGGGTACGGCTCCGTATCCCGCAGTCGACGTGTGGGGCAACATTTCATACGTGCCCATGAAGGTGGAGATCGATGAGAAAGTACTTACCGAGATAGCACGACTCACCGGTGGACGCTACTTCAGAGCCACCGACACAGAAACCCTAAAGGCCATATATTCGGAGATAAACAAGCTGGAGAAGACCAAAATCGACGTGGAGCACACCACCCGTTTCGACGATCTATTCCAGATGTTCTTGCTCTGGGCACTTATAGCTGTGGCCGCCGAGGTGCTGTTGAGATTGTTGTGGTTTCGAAATTTGCCTTAAATCGCGCGTAATACCGTAAATGTAAAAACTAGATATGTTCAGATTCGCTTCACCCGCATACTTCTACCTGCTGATACTCTTACCGGTATTGGCGGCCCTGTATGTGTACTATGTGAAGAACAGGGAGCGCAGGCTCGCCCGTTTCGGCGACATGCGCACACTCCGCATGCTGATGCCCGAGGCGTCACCGAAGAGAGTGCGCAATAAGTTTATCATAGTGCTGTGCGCTATGGCCCTGATGATCGTGGCTCTTGCCCGTCCGCAATTGGGGTCGAAAATGAGGGAGGTGGAGCATAAAGGCATAGAACTGATGATCGCCATGGACGTGAGTAACAGTATGTTGGCCAAGGATTTTCAGCCCAACAGATTGGAGCGTACCAAGTATGCCATATCGCGCCTGCTTGAGGGTCTGAACCAGGATAGGGTGGGACTTATAGTGTTTGCCGGCGAGGCATATGTGCAGTTGCCCATCACTTCCGACTACACTACGGCGCTCAACTTCCTTGACCATATATCTGTAAATTCCGTGTCGAAACAGGGGACAGCAA
Organism: Rikenellaceae bacterium; assembly: GCA_031553875.1. Classification (GTDB taxonomy): domain Bacteria; phylum Bacteroidota; class Bacteroidia; order Bacteroidales; family Rikenellaceae; genus JAVBKU01. The sequence continues at coordinate 190,660 of JAVBKU010000004.1, forward strand.
TAGGCGCAGCCATAGACCTGGCTTCGCGCTCGTTCTCTTCGAATAATGAAGGCAGCCGTGTGCTGGTGATAATATCCGACGGGGAGAACCACGAGGACGACGCCATGTCGGCGGCCAAAAGGGCGGCGGAGAAGGGCATTGAAATATACACTATCGGCATCGGTACGCCCGAAGGGTCGCCCATCGAGATAGGAGGCGAGCTTATAAAGGATAAGGACGGCAATATAGTGGTCTCTAAACTTAACGAGGAGATGCTCGAACATATCGCCATGACTACAGACGGTGCCTACATACGAGCCACTAACAAGAATTTCGGACTAAGCGATATCATAAGCAAGATCAACGAAGTGGAGAAGACCAAAACCACTTCTACAGTGTTCGAAGAGTATAACGAGCAGTATATCTATTTTGTGATCCTTGCTCTGGCTCTGCTGCTGCTCGACGTACTGATGATCGACCGCAAGAACCGTATCCTTGCCCGTTTCAGCATCTTCAGGCAGGAAGAGGAGCAGGCGTCGGAGTAGAAGAGAGCGTGCTTTGCGCCCTCGTTAAATGTAGAACGGTCCGCCGACATCTGTCAACGGATCGTTCTTATTTTAACCCTGAAAGGGCTATAAATATAACTCCAGCAACCCTTCAGGCAGGCTTATGGTGATGCGTCGGCGCTTGGGGTCTATGTCTTCGATAAATTCATCTACGGCAGGCACGAACACTTCTTTACCGTCGACCGAGAGCCTCAATAAAGGGTTTTCTCCGTCGATGAACTCTTCGACAATGCCATTGTAGGAATCGTCTAACGTCGCCGAATAGCCGGCCATATCCTCGAAGTATATGGCTTCGTCGCTGGCCTCGTCCTCTTTGTCGAAGGGGAGCATTATATCCTTGTCTACAAGCTCTCCCGCACGTTGTTCATTATCTATGTCGGCGAAACGCACTGTGGCGCTGCTGCGCCCGCGGCGTTCGAAAGAGTCGCAAAAAAACGGAACCGTCAGCTTGTCTATCTCGACAAACAACGGTTCCGTTAGTGTGAAATCGTCAGGAAATATATCGTAAAGCTTTATCTGTACCTCCCCGTCAGTGCCGAAGAGTTTGGTGATCTTGCCTACAACGCTATTTTCCTGTCGTGGCATGGCGATTAGGCCTCTGCAGGAGCTTCGGTAGCGGCTTCCACTGCAACCTCTTCTTCAACAGGAGCGGCGCTTTCTTCCACTACGGGAGCTTCTTCTACAGCGGGAGCAGCGGCTTCTTCGGCTGCGGCGACAGCTTCCTGGCGCTTAGCTTCGATAGCCTTGGCCTTGGCTTCCTTCACCTTGGCTTCCTCGGTGAGGCGTGAAGCCTTGTCGGCTTTCTTGGCTTCCTTTATCTGGAGCTTCTTTGAGCTTACCTGTCCGGCTTTTTCTTCCATCCACTTTTCGAACTTGCTATCGGCAACTTCCTGAGTGAATGCGCCCTTCTTAACGCCGCCGTTAAGGTGCTTCTTGTACATCACTCCATTGTGAGAGAGGATGTTGCGGCAAGTGTCAGTGGGCTGTGCACCCTTGTCCAACCATTCGATGGCTTTGTCGAAAGAGAGCTCGATGGTGGCGGGATTAGTATTGGGGTTATAAGTCCCAATCTTCTCGATAAATTTACCATCACGTGGCGCCCTGCTGTCTGCGACTACGATATGATAGAAGGCGTAACCTTTCTTACCGTGTCGTGATAATCTGATTTTAACAGGCATTTTTAGATGTATTTGTTGGTTTAATCCGCAACCCGTCCTGGGAAGCGAGCGACAAATGTACGCATATTTTCGGATTATGCAAAGCCCAGTACGGATTTTGTCATCTGGAAAATACTTTTAACCCTTGACTGATACCTGTCTCGCTCTAGTGTGGCGTTAAAAGAAGGTGAAACCAAGTTTTATGGATAGAGCACCCATATTTATACGTCCGTGCCTTCTCACTTTGAAAGATTGGCTCTGGTATCCTAATTCAAGTATAAACGAACTTGAGGCGTCGATGAAGAAATTGGCGCCTATGGCCGGTGATATATAAAAACCACCAGTACCTTTCATTTCGCTGAATCCGAACGAATAACCCATATCCATCGACAGGTACGGCGTTACGACTTTATCGAGCAGGTAACCTTTGATATTGGCGAATACAGGAAGAGTCCATGATTTGGGCCCCGAAGCATAATAATGTATGCCAAAGCCCAAACCGCTATAGATATACGGATTCCATCTCACGCCATGCTTTGTTTCTATACTCAGACGATCCCGGCCAAACTCTCCGACCGCCATAGCATAGCCCAGAGACGCCTCTCCCTGATAATGGCGGTCGTGGTTATCCTTCAACCTCATGTTGGCCTGGGGAGCGGGGATCGTATCAGTAGCGTGAGTAGTATTATCATCCTGTGCCTGAGCCATAGGCAGACATAGCAGTAATGATACAATAGACAGAAGTAGAGTTTTTGTCATACGTTTAGGGGTATAAGGATTCGTATGTAACGAATATAAATATTTCAAGGCGTAAATCCAAATGCCCCAGAGTTATAAGCGATAAATGATAATAAATTTTTTGTATGATTTATCGTAACTGTAAAAATAAGCCCCGCTTCAAATGCTTGAAGCGGGGCATACTCATATTCTCGGGATAAGCCGTGGGTGGATTTACGACAGAAACTATAATAGCCCCAACTCTAACAGGGCCTCTTCAGAGATCATGCTCTTGTCCCAGGGCGGCTCGAAGGTAAGTACCACGGTAACGTCGGTCACGCCCTTGACCTTGGCTGTCTGTTCGTTGACCTCCTGGAGGAGTTGGTCGGCCATCGGGCAGTTAGGGGCGGTGAGGGTCATACGCACTGTTACGGCGCCTTCCGGGGTGACATCCACGTCGTATATAAGACCGAGGTCATATATATTGACGGGGATTTCCGGGTCGTATATATTTTTGAGAGTATGGATGATATCCTTCTCTATCTCGAGTATTTCTTGAGGTGTTGCGGCCATTGTATGTGTAGGCTTTCGAGCCGTGTTTTTACTGTTTCTTGTTTTGGAAAACGAGCGCGTAGAGGCGCATCTGCTTGATCATCGAGATCAGGCCGTTGGCGCGGGTGGGGGTGAGGTTCTCCTTCAATCCTATGCGTTCTATAAAGTAGAGGTCGGCCCCTGTGATCTCCTCCGGCGTCCTGCCGTTGAACACGCGGATAAGTAACGCTATAATGCCCTTGGTTATTATGGCGTCGCTGTCGGCAGTGTAGTAGACCTTGCCGTCTTTCATCTCGGCATCGACCCACACACGGCTCTGGCACCCCTTTATAAGGTACTGGTCGGTGCGGTGGGCTGGGTCGATAGGGGACAATTCGCGGCTCAGTTCGATAAGGTAATTATACCTGTCGAGCCAGTCGTCGAATACCTCGAACTCTTCGATTATTTGATCTTGTACTTCGTTGATGGTCATATAATTGTATTGCCTTTTTGATTCGGTTATTCGGCTATGACAACCTCCTTGATCTCGATTCCGGTCGCGGCATCGGGAGAGGATGAACGCATAATCCGGGCCAGAGTGGGCGCGAGCCCCGTCATATCCACATCGCGTTCCACGACCTGCCCTTTAGGTACGTTAAAGCCCGTGAAAATAAGGGGCACGTGGGTGTCGTAACGGTACTGCGAGCCTGAAAGCGAGCGTTTGTTTGCCACCTCCTCGATCCAGCCGGGCATGAGGTTTATGGTCACGTCGCCGCCGCGCTTGGGGTAGTAGCTATTCTGTATCTTAGCCCCGTAGCCGCCGCCGAAGTAGTTGCTCTGGAGGGCTGTAGCCGTCACAGCGTGCGACACGCCCCTGAATTGCAGGGCGAAAGAGGCCACCTTGTTCTGTACCTCCTCGAGGTTGAATCCGTACTTATAGATAAGCGTGCGGTTAAGGTAGAGCTGGCGGTCGTTGTAGTCCACCACCCAGTTGCCTGGCTCGTACTGCGCGCTCAAGAAACTATTGGTTATCACCACGAACTGGTCTGTGCTGAACAATCCGCCCATATTGCCCCTGCTTTTATTCTCGCCTGTCTGCGAATCACTCGAGCCGTGGTCGGAGGTGAGCACTATGAGCACGTCCTGCTTGGGTATCTGGGAGAATATAAAGTTGGCCAGGTCGGCTATCTCCTTGTCGAGGCGGTAATACATATCCTCGAGCTCCATAGACTCCGGTCCGAACGATTCGCTGATGTAGCGCGGCGTGTCGTAGCAGATGGTGAGCAGGTCGGTATGTTCGTCCTTGCCGAGATCTTCGTATATAATGGCTTCGCGCGCCACGCTGGACACCATCGAATTACCCGCCGGAGTGTAGAGCAGGCGCATATAATCGAAACTCTTCTTCTCTAATTTATCAGCGAGGGGTTTTATCAATTTGGCGAAGTAGCTGTCCCCGCTTCTATCCTTGAGAACGGTAGAGGAGGTGTTCTTGTAGTTGAGCGCATGGCGGCTCATGGTCCACTCCTCGCGTAACAAGGACTGAGAATAGCCACTTTTGTTCCATTTCAGTATCCACTCCGGCAGGATGGAGCAGTAGTAGTTGCTTGATATCCATGTACCGCGCCCGGCGTCGAGCCAGTAGGTGTCGGCGCTGCGTCCGCCGAAGACTATGGCGCTGGCGGGGGAGGGGGCTATGGAGATGACTTTCGATAGGGGATCGCTCTTCTTGAGGGCGTCACCGAGGGTGCCGGTGATGAGGTTAGAGGGGGAGTAGCGACCCAGTCCGTCATCACACCCGAGGCCGCGGACGTTGTCATCCTGTACGAGGTTCACGCGGCGCGAGGTGATCATATCTATCCAGCTTTCGCACGACACGCCGTGGGTGGAAGGATTACTACCGGTGGATATGGTGCCGAGCCCGGCCACGGTATTGGTGAGCATGTAATTGTAACCGGCGTTAGAGAACGAGGTCCCCTCGCGCATCAGCATGCGGAAGCCGTCTTCGGAGAAATTGTCGTGGAATTTGCTCAGGTATTCGTAGCGCATCTGGCTTATCACTATCTCCACAATGAGCTTGGGTTTTGCAGCGTGGAGTGCCACGGAGCACAATAATAATGCGGCTGTGAGCGATATGGCAGGGATTCTCTTCATCGTTCGGTACGGGGTTAGTGACCGGGGTGCCCCGGAAACCGCAAATGTAATAAATTCAGATGAAAAATACAGTGGTATATATACCTACTTTTGCACCTGTTTAAATAGCGCCCGCTTGATCTTGGCCATCATATACGCCCGGCGCATAATAAACCCGAAGAATAGCCACAGCGGGATTATCAGCAGTATCATCAGCGGCAGGGAGTAGGAGCTGAAAATGTATATGAGTAACTGCACGCACACGAGGCTCAATACGAGGGCCAGGGCGAACAGCACGGCCCCCATCCTGTAGCCTGTCTTGAGGGTGAGTTTACACCCTCCGCAACGGAATATACCTTCCACGCCCACTATCCAGAACGTGGGTATGCGCACCTGTTCGCCGCAACGTGGGCAGGTTATATATCGGGAGGGAAGTTTCATTCGAAATAAATATAGGGGTGCTCTTTCTGTAACGCCTCTTTTTTACGCATTGTAGCCTCCACGAAAGCCTTGTGCTTGTGGGTATTAGGGTTGAACGGTCTGTGCGCCAGGGCTTTGTTTATTTCCTCGGCCTGGGAGGCGATAGAGAGGGTTTCGTCGGAAAAATAAGCATGGGAGAACTTTTCCCATATATAATCTACGGCCTGGGCCGACGGATGGATCATGTCGCGGTCGTAGAAACGGTAGTCGCGCAGGTCGTCCATCATTATTTCGTAGGAGGGGAAGTATGAGACGTTGGAGTAGCGCTCCGAAAGTTCATGTGCCGAAACTACGAGGGTCGATTTGCTGATCTGGTTACCCACAAAACCGTCCTTGAGGTGACGTATGGGGCTAACGGTCAACAACACTTGCTTCCCGGCCAGAACGCCTTCCAGCAGGGGGGTGAACAGATCCACGATCTCCTGTACACTCATGCGGCTGCGGATAAACTCCTTAGCGGGTCTCTTGTGGCAATTGGCAACCACCTCTCCTGATGAGGCGAGCTTGTATATCCACGAGGTCCCCACGGTCAGTATCACGTAGTCAGACTCGCCCAGAACGCGCGCTCCTTCGGTAAGGGCCTTGTTTATCCTCCCCAGGCTTGCTTCGCGCGAGGGGCTGGAGAACGACCCGTGGAAGGCGAAACTATGCCACAGTTCTCCATCGTCGACCATGTCCGTATCATTGAACTTCCTGCCTGAAGCCAGTATACCTATCGAATCGGCTACCGAACGCGGATTGTAGAGCGCTCCGAAAGGGTTGACGGTCACACGAAAACCGGCCCCCAGCATCTTGGCTCCGATACTGTCGGCAAAGCACGATCCCATCAACAGCCCCTTGCTTTTGTGGTCTATCGGGAACGCCCCCTGCGGTATCTCTATTTCTGTCCGGAAATCCATACGGTTATGATTGACACAAAGGTATAAAACAATTTTAAAACTCGGATGTCACCTTTCCCTAAATAAAATTGCTTGTATTGCAAGCACTAATTTAGTATCTTCACGCTCTGAATCAGAGCTGCCGTCATGGTCGTTTTCCCTAACTGCAAGATAAATATAGGCCTCAATATTATAGCCCGCCGCAAGGACGGATATCATGATATAGAGACCGTTATGTTTCCCGTGAGGGGACTGCGTGACGTGGTGGAGGTGCAAAAAAGTGATAAGCCCGGAGTAGAGTTCACCTCTTCCGGTCTCGTCGTCGACGGCGATCCGGGGCGCAACCTCTGCGTTAAAGCCTATAATATAATAAGGGAGCTATATGGCATCGGAGGAGTGAGGATGCACCTACATAAAGCAACTCCCATGGGCGCGGGCCTGGGCGGCGGCTCGGCCGACGCCACATTTACCATCAAAGCCCTGAACGACCTTTTCGATCTGGGCCTCGATACGCCCACCATAGAAAATATATCCGCCCGCCTGGGCAGTGATACGCCTTTCTTCACCGCCGGAAGGCCGGTGTTGGCCTCGGGCAGGGGAGAGATGATGGAGCCTGTGGGCCTCGATCTTTCCGGTCGCAGGCTCGTGATCCTCAAGCCCGACATTTTCGTTAGTACCGCCGCAGCTTTTGCCGGTATTACGCCCCGCAAGCCCCGGCATCCGCTGCGGGAACTGATAAAGCTACCCGTAACAGAGTGGCAGGGCCGTATAACCAACGACTTTGAGGACGGCATCTTTGCCCTGCACCCCCGACTTGCACAATTAAAACAACTGCTATACGACCGTGGCGCCGACTACGCCTCGATGTCGGGCTCGGGATCGGCCCTCTACGGCATCTTCCCCGCCTGCTCGCCCGAACTCGATTGGCCGGAGGATGTATTTGTGTATCAGGAAATTATGTGACCACAGAGGCTATAAAGCAAGCGAAAAATATTATTTTAGAAAAATAATGATTAAACTTGTACGCCAATTCAGCGATTTCTAACAAACAAAAATACTGTCAATACACTAAAAATCAGTTTTTTATGTCAAAAGAAGAGAAGAAAATTCTCGATCTCCAACAGAGAAGGGAAAAGATCTATCACGGAGGCGGAATGAAGGCCATCGAGAAACAGAAGGCCATGGGTAAGCTGACCGCGCGCGAGCGTATCATCGCCCTGCTTGACGCCGACTCCTTCCAGGAGTACGACTCGTTCGTAGAACACGACGCCCGCGACTTCGGTATGATGGACAAGGAGCTTCCGGGTGACGGCGTTATCATAGGTACAGGCACTATCCTCGGCTCGCCCGTGGGTATCTTCGCCCAGGACTTTACGGTTGCCGGCGGCTCGCTCGGCTTCATGCACGCCCGCAAGATCACCAAGATCATGGACTACGCCCTCAATATGCGTATTCCCCTTATCGGTATCAACGACTCGGGTGGCGCACGTATCCAGGAAGGCGTGAACGCCCTCGCAGGTTACGGTGAGATATTCTTCCGTAACACTCTGGCCAGCGGCGTTATTCCCCAGATCTCGGTTATTCTCGGTCCCTGTGCCGGTGGCGCCGTTTATTCTCCGGCCCTGACCGACTTCGTGTTCGTGGTTGAGAATATATCCAAGATGTTCATCACAGGTCCTGAGGTTATAAAGACCGTACTTGGTGAAGAAATATCTATGGAGGAACTCGGCGGCGCACGCGTACACAGCGAGCTGACCGGTAACGCCCACTTCTACGCCCAGAGCGAGGAAGAGTGCTTCGTGCAGATCCGTAAGCTGATCTCCATGATCCCCAGCAGCAACCAGGTTAAGGCAGAGAGTGTTAAGCCGTCAGTGCCTGCCAAGAAATACAATATCGCCGACATCGTACCTATCGATCCCACCGTTCCCTACGATATGAGGGACGTGATCCGCTCGATAGTGGACGACAGCGAATTCGTAGAAGTTATGGAATTGTTTGCCGCCAATATGGTGGTTGGTTTCGGCCGTATCGACGGCGAAACAGTAGGTTTCGTATGTAACCAGCCGCTGGTTCTGGCCGGTGTGCTCGACTGCGACTCTTCGGACAAGGCAGCCCGCTTCATCCGCTTCTGCGACTGTTTCAATATTCCTATCGTGACCCTCGAAGACCTTCCCGGTTACCTTCCGGGCGTCGACCAGGAGCACGCAGGCGTTATCCGCCACGGCGCGAAGGTTCTGTACGCTTATAGCGAATCTACCGTTCCCAAGATCACCCTTATCCTGCGCAAGGCCTACGGTGGCGGTTATATCGCTATGGGTTCACGCCACCTGCGTTCCGACTTCGTGTTCGCATGGCCCCAGGCCGAGATCGCCGTTATGGGTCCCGAGGGTGCTGCCAACGTTATCTTCCGCAAGGAGATCATGGAGGCCGAGGATCCTACCGAAATGCGCAAGATCAAGATACAGGAGTACAAGGACAAGTTCGCCAATCCTTATGTGGCCGCTTCAAAGGGCTATATCGACGCTGTTATCGAGCCCAGCGAAACACGCAGGTTTATCCAGCATGCCCTCAAGGTGTCGGCCAACAAGTCGGCTTCAAGGCCCAACAAGAAGCACGGCAACCCTCCTTTTTAATCAATCAGCCTGACGAAAGATGGAAGATAAGAACAAGAAATACGAAACCATTGAGACGATGCACGGCACCTTCACCACGACTATACCCGACGTTTTCCGTCGCCGTAAGCCGTGGCAGCCTAAAGACCCCAAGAAGGTACTTTCCTTCATGCCGGGCAGCGTCGTGGAGTTCAAGGTGAAGCCGGGTGCAAAGGTTAAGGAGGGAGATATCCTCCTTGTCTTCAAAGCGATGAAGATGAATAACCTGGTACGTGCTGAGATAAGCGGCGTTGTCAAGAGCCTCGGAGTGGAAACAGGAGTGAATGTCGCAAAAAACACCGTGTTGATGGAGTTTGAATAACATACACATCCGGTCGATATTATGGGCCGGAATATAAAAAAAGCCGCGGGCGTTACTTGAATGTAACGCCCGCGACTTTTTTATCGCCTCCTTATTTTATTTCCTCGACGAATAGTATTTCATGAACTGCGACCTCTCGAAAGCCACAGGATTGGATATGCGTTTGTAGTTCATAGCGCCGACGAATTCGCCCACGGTGTCGAACGTGTGCTTGTCCATCCACTCTTCGATTCCCTTCTGTATATCGCGAATGACCGACACGCCGTTACGGTACACGGTGCTGCATATTTCCACTGCACGCGCGCCGCACAACAGCATTTTGACGGCATCGTCGCTCGTGTGTATGCCTCCGGAAGAGGCTATATCTAGATGCGGGAATTCCGCCGAGGCCATGGCTACCCAGCGCAGGCTCTCGCGCAGATCGGCCGACGAACTGAATATCTCTCCCTCATTGAACAACATCGACCCGAGATCGATATCGGGCTCGTAGAAGCGGTTGAACATTACTATTCCCTTAGCCCCCTGGCTCATAACCCCCTCGATCATCTGAAGCGGGTTGGTGAAACGGGGTGATATCTTCACCGATACAGGGATTTTCACTCCCGACGCCACCTGTCCGATAATGCGTATATTGGCGGCCTCTATGTCACTGCCTTTCTGTTTGTGGCTGGTCGGCATGGTGAATATGTTGAGCTCTATGGCATCTGCCCCTGCCGCCTCTATACGTCCCGCGAATGCACTCCAGTTGCCGCTGTCGCTCAGGCAGTTGATACTGGCAATGACGGGGATCTCCACCGCTTTTTTACAGCCCTCGATCATGCCGAGGTAGGTAGACAGATAATTGTCCTGGAGGTATGCGGCGAGGTAACCCGCTGCCTCGGGATAGGCATTGTAACCCTCGAGGAATGTAGTCTGGTGGACTATCTGCTCCTCGAACACCGACTTGAGCACTACGGCTCCCGCTCCGGCCTGTGCCAGCGCGTACACCTTCTCGACCGAAGCCGTGAGGCCCGAGCTGCTGATTATTACCGGGTTTTTGAGGTCGAGCCCCAGGTATTTCGTTGACAGGTCTTTCATAGTTGACGGTTTATTTGTTATAATCTCTTTCCCCGAAAATGAAACTACCGACCCTTACGGCCGTGCTTCCATGGCGAATGGCGAGGGGGTAGTCGCCGCTCATGCCCATTGAGAGGGTATCAAAATCGTTGCCGAAAATCCTTCGCAACTCGTCGAATATATTTTTAAGTTCCGAAAACTCAGACTCTATCACGGAATTATCATCGGTAAAGGAGGCTATTCCCATCACTCCGCGAAAGCGTACTCCGGGATATGCCGCGGCACGGAGGCCCGAAACGAAGCTTCGCAACTCCTCCGGCGACCACCCGTGCTTATTCTCTTCGCGAGCGATGTGTGCCTCTAAAAGAACATCTATAATACGACCGTTCTTAACGGCCTCGGTATTGATCACTCCCAGCAAGCGCTCTGAATCCACCGAGTGGATCATATGCACGAACGGGGCTATGTACTTGACCTTATTGGTCTGCAGGTGGCCGATCATATGCCATTTTATATCTTTGGGCAGGGCCTGCCATTTGGCCGAGAGCTCCTGCGGGCGGCTTTCGCCGAAATCGCGCTGGCCTGCGTCGTAAGCTTCCTGTATGGTCTCGGCGGGATAGGTCTTGGATACGGCCACGAGCGTAACGTCGCCGGGTAAAGACGCCTTGACTTGTGATAATCTATCTTTTATACTCATAATATATAATGGTTTGCCATATTCATATGCGGCACAGTAAAATTACATATAAATTTTCTATTTTTGTTCGGACAGGGCTTTGGGCGGCCCTGTTTTTGATAACTATCATAGGATCAGTAAAAAATAACATAGATATGAAATTCGACGTAGTGATAATCGGGTCGGGACCCGGAGGATATGTGGCCGCCATAAGAGCCTCAAAATTAGGCATGAGCGCCGCCATAGTGGAACGTTCCGAGCTCGGAGGCGTGTGCCTGAACTGGGGTTGCATACCCACCAAAGCTCTGCTCAAGAGCGCGCAGGTGTATACCTATATCCGCAATGCGGGCAATTATGGCATAGGTGTAGATTGTGTTCCGGCGCCCGACATGGGAAAAATGGTGGCCCGGAGCCGCTCAGTAGCCGAAAGTATGAATAAGGGCGTAGAGTTCCTCCTCAAGAAGAATAATGTGACCGTGATAAAGGGCGAGGGCAGTGTCGTTGCTCAAGGCATTGTCGAAGTCACCGCCGCCGACGGCTCTAAGGATAGGGTAGAGGGCGCGCATATAATCCTCGCGACCGGGTCGCGCCCCAAGTCGTTGCCTTTTATGCCCATCGACGGTAAAAAAATAATATCATATCGCGAGGCTATGACACTACCACAGTTGCCTAAAAGTATGGTGATCGTGGGCTCGGGGGCGATAGGATGCGAATTCGCTGATTTTTACAGCAGTATGGGTACGGCTGTGACCATTGTGGAATACCTGCCGAATCTCCTGCCGATAGCCGACGAGGAGGTGTCGAAGCAGATGGAACGCTCGTTCCGCAAGGCGCGTGTAAGCGTTATGACTTCTACCACGGTCAAGGGCGTGGATGCCTCGTCTGGCATGTGTAAGGTGAGTGTCGAATCGTCTAAGGGTACTTCGGTGATCGAGGCTGAAGTGGTACTTTCGGCGGTGGGAGTGAAATCCAATATCGAAAATATCGGGCTCGAAGAGTTGGGCATAGCCGTCGAACATGATAAAGTGGTGGTCGACGACGATTACCGTACCTCTGTTCAGGGCGTCTACGCCATCGGCGACATCGCCAAAGGCCCGGCCCTCGCTCACGTGGCATCTGCCGAGGCTGTACACTGCATCGACGCCATTGCCGGACTGAAACCCGCGCCGGTCGACTACGGCCGCATACCCTCGTGCGTATATACCACTCCCGAGGTGTCGTCGGTGGGTATGACCGAGCGTGAGGCTGTCGAGGCGGGCCACAAGGTGCGCATAGGCAAATTCCCCTATACAGCATCGGGCAAGGCCACTGCTTCGGGTGACCGCGACGGCTTCGTAAAGCTGGTGATAGACGATGAGAGTGGCAAGTTGCTGGGTGCGCACCTCGTGGGTGGTAATGTGACGGAGATAATCGGCGAGCCCCTTATGGTCATGGCCCTCGGCGGCACGGCGCACGACCTTGTAGGCGCCATACATCCGCACCCCACCATGAGCGAGGCTATGATGGAGGCGGCCGCCGCGGCTTACGGAGAGGCGATACATATATAATTGGAAATACTTTCATCCGGGCGGCTGGGTGGGGTCGGCCGAAGGCCGAGCCGCACGGATGAGCATCGCAATTTGCGATGCAAAAAGATTAAAAAAGCGTGGCTCTTTCCTGAGCCACGCTTTATATTTTCACATGCCCGTGGAGATATTTCAGATTTATTTCTCCAACTTTTTCACGATCTTCTCCGCTATCTGACGGTAGAATGTGCCCACCACGGCCGCAGGATCGCTCGCGGCGGGGTGGCCATAGTCGGCACCCTCGCGTACGCTCTGCACAAGTGGGATTTCGCCGAGAAGGTCGATGTCCGACTTGGCGGCTATCTTCTTTACGCCCTCCTTGCCGAAGATATAATACTTATTGTCAGGCAGTTCGGCGGGGGTGAACCATGACATATTTTCGATCATACCGAGTATCGGCACGTTGATCTGTTCGTTGCGGAACATACTTACACCCCTCACCACGTCGGCCAGAGCTATCTGCTGGGGAGTACTCACTATCACCGCCCCGTCGATCTTGAGTTCGTGCAGCAGGGTGAGATGCACGTCGCCAGTCCCCGGAGGAAGGTCTATAAGCAGAAAGTCCAACTCACCCCATAAAGTCTGGTGTATCAGCTGTTTGAGGGCACTTGTGGCCATCGGGCCACGCCAGATAAGGGCGTCTTCGGCGCTTAGGAAGAAGCCTATCGACATCACCTTGACCCCATAGCTCTCCGCCGGCACCATTGCCTGTACCTCGTCCACCGTCCTGGCTTCGGGCTTGTAGTCGGCCACACCGAACATGATGGGCATCGACGGGCCGTAGATATCGGCGTCGAGTATCCCCACCTTGTAACCCATGTCGGCAAGGGTCACGGCCAGGTTGGCGGTCACGGTCGACTTGCCGACGCCGCCCTTGGCCGAGCTTACGGCTATCACACGCTTAATCCCTCCTGCAAGACTCTTCGAAGCCTGCGGAGCTTTGCCCTGAGGAGCATCTTTGGCTTTCTCTTTGATTACCACTGTGATATTACCCGCGTGTTCAGGAAACTGCCCTGCGATAGCCTGTTCGCAGGCCTTCTTTATAGACGAAGCGAACGGATCGCGCGCACGGGAAAACTGCAGGCTCACCAATACTTTATTCCCGTCGACTGCAACCGATTCGAGTATTCCGCCCGACACAATGTTCTGATTGGTTTCGGGATGAATGATGCCCGACAACACCTTTTCTATATCCTGCCTGTTTGCCATAATTAAATGTTTATTCGCCGCCGTACGACAGATGCTGTATTTTGCAAATATAGTGAAAGCCGAGAGGAAACGGGAGTTTACTCACTGCTTCCCAAGGCGCTCCTATATTCTGCAAATATAATACCTTTAGCCTTAGAAGTAAAACTATTTCCAACGCGGCACGATTATTATTGATGATCTATTGCGCGGTGGGTGTCGGCCTCACGACCAATACTCGCCTTATTCCCGGAGAATAATATTTTACTATCTTTGTATCAACTAATACCTATCCTGTTATGGGCGGATTTTTTAAGACTTTCTGGGCGGCATTGCTCGCCTTTATTGTGGCTAATGTTATAGTGGGCGTGCTTGGCGTGTTGTTTTTCTCGGTGGTCATGATGGCTGCGATGTCGCGCACGCCGTCGGCCAAGCTCGACAGTAATACAGTACTCGAAATATGCCTCGATATGCCGATCAAGGACTCTCCTGCGGTGTCCGTGTCGGGGATAGACCTGTTGATCAAGAAGAAAAACCTTCATATGTCGCTACTCGACGTGATCAGCGCCATCGACCGCGCTTCCGTTGATCCCAAGATAGCGGGGATATTCCTCAATACTACTGAAGCCCTGCCACTGGGAGCTGCCACAAGGGGCGAGATCAGGGACGCGCTCGTGAGATTCAAGGAGTCAGGTAAATTCATCATAAGTTACTCCGATACTTATTCGCAGGGCGAATACCATCTCTGTTCCGTGGCCGATTATGTGTACCTCAATCCCGAGGGTCTTGTGGAGTGGCGGGGCCTGTCGTCGAACGTGATGTTCTTCAAGGGCCTGTTCGACAAGCTCGGCGTACAACCCGAGATCATACGTCATGGTAAGTTCAAATCCGCCGTCGAACCGCTCATTTCCGACCGTATGAGCCCCGAGAGCCGCCTTCAGCTTACTACGCTGTTAGGCGATATATGGGGCAGGATGGTGGGCGAAGTGGCCGTGTCTAAGGATATCGACTCTGCGGCCTTGCAGTCGTATGCCTCGCGTCTGAGTGTGCGCAAGGCTGCTGACGCCGTGGAGCGCAAGATGGTCGACTCGCTTGTTTACTACGACCAGGTGATGGAAATTCTCGGTAGTTTTACCGACGAGGACGCCGATGACGTGAAGACTATTTCGCTTTCGGATTATATACTATACTCGCAGTCGCATAGATCTAAAAAGGTGTCTAAGAATCAGATAGCCCTTATATACGCCGAAGGGGATATAGCTCTCGGCAGCGGCGAACAACGCGAGGTAGGCAGTGAGTCGTTAAGGGTCAAGCTTGCTAAGGCTAAAGAGGATGACGATATCAAGGCCGTGGTCTTGAGGGTTAATAGCCCCGGGGGAAGCGCGTTGGCTTCGGAGGTTATTTGGAGGGCGATGGAGCAACTGAGGCAGGAGAAACCGGTAATAGTGTCGATGGGTAACTGTGCCGCTTCGGGCGGATATTATATTTCTGTGCCGTCGGACGTTATCGTTGCCAGTCCTTACACGATAACCGGATCGATAGGGGTTTTCGGCGTTATGTTCAACCTACAAAAGGGTATGAGGGATAAGTTAGGTATTACTGTGGATGTGGCCAAGACCAATCCCTCGGCCGATATCACAACTCCTTTCAGGGCGTTCACTCCCGCCGAAAAACAATATGTGCAGGATGGTGTGGAAGCCGTTTACAAGACCTTTGTGGCTCATGTGGCCCAGGGCCGCAATATGAGCATAGGTGCGGTGGACAGCGTGGGACAGGGCCGGGTGTGGTCTGGCGTCAGCGCCGGTAATGTGGGCCTTATCGACGGTTTCGGCGGTATCAGCGACGCTGTGTCGCTGGCGGCCGACAGGGCCGGAGTAGCTGAGGATTTCAGGGTTAGCGTCATGACCGATCCGGAAGACGTTTTCAGGCAGATAGTCAGGATGTTATCGGCCGAAGCCCGGGCTGCTGCGGTATCTCCCGAATTGAGGGGGATAGTCGAGGATTACCAGCATGTGATGACCGTGCTCGGCAGGGACGGCGTTCAGGCTGCGATGCCCTATACGATTGATATACAATAGGTAAATATATGCCGCTTTTAAGGAAACTTTTTCTGGAACACGTGGGTCAAACCTCTTCCGCGCCTATGATGATAGAGGTGGAGCGGGCCGAGGGGGTATATATGTACGCCCCTGACGGTAAGAGGTATATAGACCTTATTTCCGGTGTATCGGTGAGTAATGTAGGCCATGGCAATCCCAAAGTGGTGGAGGCGGTGTGTGCGCAGGCGAGGGAATACCTTCACCTGATGGTCTACGGCGAATACGTGCAGTCGCCGCAGGTACGCTATGCGGAGCGCCTGGCGATGTTGTTGCCCGAGAGTCTGCGTTCGGTTTACTTTGTGAATTCGGGTAGCGAGGCTGTCGAGGGAGCGCTTAAACTCGCCAAAAGATACACCGGACGCACCGAACTAATATCATTCCGCAGAGCTTATCACGGCAGTTCCCAGGGAGCGCTAAGCATGATGGGAGAGGAAGATTTCAAAAATGCCTTCCGGCCGCTTTTGCCTGATGTCCAGCATCTTGAATTTAATAATACAGACGAATTATCCCGTATCACTACTCGCACGGCGGGGGTGATAATCGAGCCCGTGCAGGGCGAAGGCGGGATCAGACAGGTCTCTCCAGAATTCCTTTCCGCCCTTCGCCGCAGGTGCGACGAGGTGGGGGCTTTGCTTATATTCGATGAGATACAGACTGGGCTGGGGCGTACGGGTAACCTCTATGCCTTTCAGAGTGTGGGCGTTACGCCTGACGTCATCTGTACGGCAAAGGCTTTCGGGGGAGGTATGCCGCTGGGTGCTTTTATCTCTTCCGGCAAGATTATGAGCGTATTGCAGACCAACCCGCCGCTCGGCCATATCACTACATTCGGCGGTCACCCCGTGTGCTGTGCTGCTGGCCTTGCCGCCCTCGAATATATTATCGAGGAGGGGCTTATGGACCAAGTGCATGAAAAGACGCACAGGTTCAGGAGTTTGCTGTCTCCGCATCCGTTGGTAAAGGAGATTCGCGATGCGGGGCTTATCATGGCCCTCGATTTCGGTGATGCGACTGTCGCCCAGCGTTTCGTGCTCGAAGGGATGGAGCAGGGGATAGTTTCGGAATGGTTCCTGTTTTGCGATACGGCCGTGCGCATAGCCCCACCGCTTACGATCACCGACAAAGAAATAGACGAAGCCTGCGATATTATACTGCGGGTAATGGATGCAATATCACGCAATTAAGCCCCTGGGGTAGAACATATCAATAATAAAGGCCCGCGATTACCGCGGGCCTTTATTATTTACAAGATACTTAACTTTATCCAAGAACAGCTAACGCTTTATCCAGCCTCGCAAGTGTTTCGTCTTTGCCGATTATTTCGCATATCTCGAACATGCTAGGCCCCATGCTCTGGCCTACGATTGCCAGTCGGAACGAGTTCATAACCTGCCCCATAGGGTATTCTTTCGCCACCATCCATTCGTGTACCACATGTTCGGTATTCTCTTTCGAGAAGTCGGCGACGCCTGCCAGGATTCCGCGAAGCTCGGCCACGCGGGCGGGATTCTCTCCCTTCCAGAACTTATCTTTGGCCTTGGCCTCGTATTCAGTAGGGGCGGTGAACATATATGACGACAGCCCCCAGAAGTCGCTCACGAATGTGGCCCGTTCCTTTATGAGTCCCACGACACGGGTAACTACGGCCTTATCTGTGTTTATGCCATGACCCTCAAGTACAGGCATATACAGCTCTGCGAGTTCTTCATCGGGCTTCATGCGCAGATACTGGCTGTTAAACCACTTGGCTTTCTCCGGGTCGAAGCGTGAGCCTGACTTGCCGACTTTTTCCAGCGAAAACAGATTGATAAGCTCCTCCATCGAGAATATTTCCTGCTCTACGCCCGGATTCCAACCCAACAGGGCAAGCATATTGATAAACGCCTCGGGGAAATATCCATCCTCGCGATAACCCCTCGACACTTCGCCGTCGGCACCCTTCCACAACAGGGGGAATACAGGGAATCCCATCTTGTCGCCGTCGCGCTTGCTGAGTTTACCCTTGCCCGTAGGCTTAAGAAGCAGGGGCAGATGAGCGAAT
Organism: Rikenellaceae bacterium; assembly: GCA_031553875.1. Taxonomy (GTDB): domain Bacteria; phylum Bacteroidota; class Bacteroidia; order Bacteroidales; family Rikenellaceae; genus JAVBKU01. Next base: position 208,693 of record JAVBKU010000004.1, read on the forward strand.
TCGGGCTGTGTCGAGCTCCACCCAAAAGCCCTGTAAAGCAGATAGTGAAGGGGGAGGGAGGGGAGCCACTCCTCGCCGCGGATCACATGCGATATTTCCATCAGGTGGTCGTCGACTATATTAGCGAGGTGGTATGTAGGCAGCGAATCGGCCGATTTATACAATACTTTATCATCGAGTGTCGACGTGTTGACCACCACACGTCCGCGTATCAGGTCATCCATTTCGACCAGCTCGTTTTCGGGCATCTTGAAGCGTATCACCCATGTTTCGCCCTGGTCTATACGGCGTTTAATCTCTTCGGCTGACATATTGAGCGAGATCTTCAGCTTACCCCTAACCGCGAAGTTATAGGCGAACATCTCGCCTCGGGCTTCGTATTCGGCCCTCAGGGCGTCGAGTTCCTCGGCGCTGTCGAAGGCGTAGTAAGCATCACCCGATCCTATCAGCTGCATGGCATACTGCAGGTATATCTCCCTCCGCTCGCTCTGGCGATAGGGGGCATGGGGGCCTCCCTCGGCTACGCCTTCATCTATTGTAATGCCGCACCATTTGAGCGATTCGAGTATGTATTCTTCGGCTCCGGGGACAAAACGGTGCGAGTCGGTATCCTCGATACGCAACAGGAAATCGCCGCCGTGCTTACGCGCGAAAAGGTAATTATAGAGGGCCGTGCGGACGCCTCCCATATGCAGGGGGCCGGTAGGGCTCGGCGCGAAACGCACTCTCACTCGTCTGTTCATCGTCTGTATATTTTATGGGGATAGAGTAGGGCGCGGCGATCACCTTGTGTGATAATCGAGTTTCATGGTGATACGCGCCTTCTTCTGTTTCGACTCTGTATTATAGGCTCCGCCCGCGGTCAGGGCTTCGTTGGAGTTGATGCCGGTGATCTGGATCACACCCATGCGTGCGCTGTGCAGTTTGCCCAGCTTTGCTCCCGACTGTGACGCTACCTTCTCGGCCCTGGTGCGGGCGTCCTCGGTTGCTTTGGAGATAAGCTCCATTTTGAGATCGGAAAGCTTGGTGTAATAGTATTCGGGAGCGCCGCTTTCGAGTTGTATGCCCTTGGTTATCAGCTCCGATATCTCTTTAGATAAAGTTTCGACCTTGTCTATATCGGCGGATTCGATCTTTACGTTCTGGCTCAATTGATAACCGGCAAACCGCCTTCCGATATAGCGTCCGTCGGAATATATCGGATCTTCCTTTTTGTTGATAACGACAAAGGAAAAAGTCATATCCTTCTCGGGGATCCCTTTAGAGATCAGATAATCGTGTATGAGCCTGCGGTCGTTCCCGAGCATTTTATAGGTGTGTTGCAGGTCCATACTCTCTTGTGAGAAGTAGCCCTGCCATACGATCAGGTCGGATGTGAACTCCAATTCGCCGAGCCCGGTCACGCTGATCTGGTCCTCGGATTTGTACTTGAACTTGTAGGCGCCACCGATGATAGCGGCAGAGATGATTACACTCAGGCCGGCGACTGCGACCCATATCAAAGACTTGTTCATAGCCTGTAGTTTTAGTGTGAGTGGTATATCGTTAAACGTTGAATCTGAAGTGCATAATGTCGCCGTCCTGTACCACGTATTCTTTGCCTTCGACGGCTATTTTACCGGCGTCGCGGCAGGCGCTTTCAGAGCCGAGCGCCGCATAGTCGGCATACTTTATCACCTCGGCGCGGATAAACCCACGCTCGAAATCGGTATGGATAATTCCCGCGGCCTGGGGTGCCTTGGTGCCCTTGGCGTAGGTCCACGCGTGGGTCTCCTGCGGGCCGGTGGTGAAATATGTTTCAAGATTGAGCAAAGCGTATGCCGAACGGATAAGCCTGCTCACGCCCGACTCCTTTAGTCCTATCTCTTCGAGGAACATCTGGCGCTCTTCGAATGTTTCGAGCTCGGATATGTCAGCCTCGATGGCTGCGGCTATGACGAGTATTTCGGCTGTCTCACCCTTGATAGCTTCGCGCACGGCGTCCACATATTTATTACCCGATACGGCGCTCGCTTCGTCCACATTACAGACATAAAGTACGGGCTTATCTGTCAGAAGATGAAGATCGTACACCGCCTTGCGGTCTTCCTTATCGAGTTCCAGGGTGCGGGCGTTCTTGCCCTGTTCGAGCACCGACTTATATTTTACGAGTATGTCGTAAACCCTCTTGGCGTTCTTGTCGCCGCCAGTCTGGGCCTGTTTTTGCACTTTGGATATGCGCGATTCTATGGTCTCAAGATCCTTGAACTGAAGTTCAGTATCGATTATCTCCTTGTCGCGCACAGGATTGACACTGCCGTCGACATGGGTGATATTGTTGTCGTCGAAACATCTGAGTACATGCAATATAGCGTCTGTTTCGCGGATATTTGCAAGGAATTTATTGCCCAGTCCTTCGCCCTTTGAGGCGCCCTTTACCAGGCCGGCGATATCCACAATCTCGATGGTCGTAGGGACTATTTTCTTGGGATTATCTATCCCTGCTAACTTTATAAGCCGTTCATCGGGAACGGTTATCACACCTACATTGGGCTCTATGGTGCAAAAGGGAAAATTGGCCGCCTGGGCCTTAGCGTTGGAAAGGGAGTTGAAAAGCGTGCTCTTGCCCACGTTGGGAAGGCCCACTATACCGCACTGTAATGCCATTTGTTTCGCTCTCTGATTTCAGCGTCCCTGAGCGGGTCGCCCGTATGGTTATTATTGGGACACAAAGATAATGACCTTAGGCGAGATTAAAAAGCCGGAGGGTCGATTTGTTCCATCGCATACCTTATTATATATAGGGGTGGGCGGTAGACGGAAGTTTGTGATCACCGGTGCCGGTCAAGCACGATATGCGGCACCTCGCCGTGGGAGATAACCTGCAGCGGGCACTTGTAATTATGTAGTTGTTCGGCAGTGATAATATTGGAGTTATGGCGGTGTACTTCCACATTCACACAAAGTATCGAACGTACGTAACTTGATATAGTTCCCAGGTCGTGCGACACCATTATTATGGCCATACGTTTATTGAGTTCTTTGAGCAGTTCGTAGAGTTGTTTCTCAAATTTGTTATCCACGAAATTGGTCGGCTCATCGAGGATCAGCACCTTGGGTTCGGATATGATGGCTCTGCCCAGAAGCGCGCGCTGCATCTGTCCGCCCGATATTTCGCCTATGGGTTTACGCGCGATGCCGCTTATGTCAAGCAGGCCGAGTATGGCCTCGGTCTTGAGTTTGTCTTCCTTATTGTAGCGAGAGAATATGCCTTTTTTTGATTGCAGGCCCGACATTACGACCTCTTTTACGCTGATGGGAAACGATTTGTCTATATCCGACACCTGTGGCAGATAACCTATATGACCGCTACGGCCATCTTCCGAGCCGAGCCCGTCAAAGTATTTTATTTCGCCATGGTAGGGCGTAAGTCCCATAATGGCTTTTACCAACGATGTTTTTCCGCCGCCGTTAGGTCCGATAACGCCGATAAAATCGCTCGAATCCACGGACAGGCTTACATTCCGAAGAGCCGTAATATCACTGTAATGAACGGATACGTTATTTAACCGGATCAACTCCATTCGAAGATATTATTTTACTTATATACAGTATGTTATCTATGTTGTTCTCTGCCAAAGGATCAAATACCTCTATGCGTGCGCCGAGCTCCTTTGCCAGGTTGGACACCACGGAAGAAGTGTTCTGTTTCTGGTTTATCAATATCCTCACTCCGGCCTCTTTACTGCGCTCTATAAGCTGTATGTAATGCTCGACCGATGGCTCTTTGCCATCTTCCTCCATTGACAATTGCGTCAATCCATAATCATGGGCCAGGTAGGTGAGGGAAGGGTGGTTGATAACGAATACCTTATTCCCGTCGATGAACATCTGCTTTAGCATCGTATCTGCAGAATCAAGCCGCGACAGCAGTTCCTTGTAGTTGTCTGTATAGCGCGTAGAATCAGGGAATTGCGAGTGGAGAAACTCATATATGGTTCCGGTCATTACTTTCAAAGTGCTCACAGACAGCCATATATGCGGGTCGGCGCCGTCGGTGCCATGATGCTCACATTCTCTATGTCCTTCGTTATGAGAGTGTTCGTGGCTGTGAGTGCCATATATAAGGTCAATCCCCCTATCGAGCCCGAGCAGGGTAGTGGTGGGACTGTTGTATTTTATAGACAGATTGAGGTTGTGCTCAAAATCGAGTAATCCGGTGTGTATATACACGAACGACTCACTGCTTTCGATCATCTGCCTGTGCGACGGCTCATACGTTTCCGGGCTGGTAGATTGCGGCACCAATACATTGATCTTAAAATCATTACCTGCAATATTCTCCACCAATTCTTTGATAGGGTAGATACTCACGGTTATAGTGTCAGAGTTGACCGTGGATCTCTGATTCCCACAACCGGCAAGAAATAACAGGGATAAAATCGTGATGTATGTTCTTGATTTTAGAATCATTCTTGGTGGGTCTTGCTTGATGAGTTACAACAGGCACATTGCCAAGCGCATGTGGTTTGTATGCGATACCAGACTAAAGCTTACACCGCGAAGTTACGCATAAAAGATTATTTGCGGAATCTGCAGCGGGAAAGTTTTTCGATTGAGACAATTTATTAACATGAATATTTATTACCCTTTTAATTAATGTAAAGCTAAAGTTGGCCCGTTTCCTTATTAAGCAAGCATATTCAAAGGAGAACCAGTAAGTAGGAGGGTTTTCCGTCAAATTATATATTCCCAATCTCTGCGCGCTGAATTAATTTAACATAATACCAATTATGAGTCATTCATAAAATGGTTTCATTTTGTAAGTCGGAAAAGCTTAAATACGTCAAAGAACTGACGCAATATAAGAATAATATTACACTTTGCCAACAAGTTTAGCGCGTCTTTTTGATTTTTTCGCATAATATAGATGATAACGTTCATCACGAGTCATTAAATCTTTTACCTGTTCTTTGGGCGGAGGACATTCAAAGTCTTTGCCGTAGATGCGGTTTCTGAGGTAGCGGCCGAGCGAGGTTTTGCCCCCAGCCTCGAGCGGCCCATACAAGGCGCGCTGTGGGTCGGCGTGATGCCAAGACCGAACGGCAGGGTCATCTGCGTAGCAAGCTCCAATACCTGGCTGTTTTGACATAAATGTAAAAGTTCGCTGGTAGTCTCGGGGAGTGAATCCTTTGTCGGTATGATACCGGCAACAGTACATAATTTGTTCGTCATTGAGCTGTGAGATTGTGATGTTTTCGGCTTTGTTCCAGACATCCAGTATAACGGAGTAAGCGTCATGGTCGACAGGCCAACCAAAGAGGATTATATGATAATGAGGTCGGAATGTTTTAGGGCCATACTCAGAGATACCGAAGTAGCGTATTCGATGAGGAGCGATTTTCTTGCGGAGTTTACGCATGAAGATGGAGATTTCGCTTTTATCTACCATGGGATTACCATTACCATCCCAGAGAAGAGATTTATCATCGTAAGTGAGAGTAACGAATAGATTAGATAGATGCAATTTAGCCTCTTGTTTAATGCGGAAGAACCATTGATTGCGATTGCGGCGGAGACAGTCCTCACAGTGGCCACAGGGGACATAGCGTTCACCTTTAGGGAAACGAGCAGAGACATCCACTTTAACAGCAAAGGGAAAGAGGCAAGTTGTAGCGTCTATTTGGTCGTTCGGTAAGGGAGAAATTAAACGGGGCTCCGATAAGGAAGCCCCGTCATAGTCTACGAGAGAGTCGGATAGTTTTTTACCCGGCCAGGTTAGTTCCTCCACGTGTAACCTTGAGTTTGTGGATTTTTTTGCCACGGGGGCGAGATTTTCCTCTTGCCATAGTTTTAGTTTTTAAGTTAATATTTAGGACGCTTATAGTCTTCAATAGCATCATATCTGCCATCATAGCCAGGAATAATGTCACCAAGAATACCACCGGCACTACGTATGAAAGTACCAATAGTTTTCCAAAGACTACCAGTCTGATCAACAGCAACACCTCGTTGTTTAAGAACATCATCGAATGATTGACGTTTTTTATCAAAATCCAACTGAGCACGACGAGTTTCAGCGTCATACTGACGAGTACGAACATCAGCATTAGTCGCAGAAAGTTCACCACGACGGATACCAGTATTGTTAATAGAATTTTGAAGATTTAAGAAAGAAAGCAAGGAGTCATTATACATCTTACGAACACGAGCATCCGACTCAATTAAATATTGAGCTTTAGTGCCAAGTTCAGCTGTATTAAGAGCAATTTCAGAACCTATTCGCTCAATGTCCTTTTTAACCCTATCCATATCAACCTGACGAGTTTGTACATCGTAAGGAAGAAGAGTCCTAAGGCGATCGGAAGAAGTATCAGATAAACCAGCTTCAGCATTGTTTTTATTTGCTTGAGACCTAATTAGATTTCGTTGTTCATCAAGTAGCAAATTTTGTGCAAATTGTTGAAATCCGAAGTCCATATTATAACGAGCGGCAGGAGTATTACCACTTTGAGAGGAACGAGTATTGGTTTCACGGAGTGCATCAGCTTGACCAGAAGAGGCCGCAACACCTTCACCATAAACAAGATTGGGGTTTAGACCAGCGTCGCGATATCGGCCCATTTGAGCTTCGGGAGAGTTATACTCATTTTGTGTATTCCAGTCAGATAATGCCCACTGGCGTTGTAAATCGCGGTCAGCGACAGCGTCAGCACGTTGAAGAGCATACATCCTACGATTTTCGATAGCAGCTTGTCTGACAGCTCTTTTATTGCCGGCAGAAGTGAACATCGAGCCACCAGCAGAAGCGACAGTAGAAGCAGCAGCAGAGATACCTGCGATAGCAGCAGCACTTAAAGGCATATTTTTATTTTTTTAGAGTTAGAAATCGGTCGGGACCGATTAGCACTGTATTATCAAGTAATATACAGTGCGGGAATAACGGAGTTATTTACAGCCCTACCCTCTTTGAGCACCGTGGGAGGGCTCCAGAGGGTGGGCTATAATAACTCCTTAACCCAAGGGGTTAGAGAGCGGCGCCACCGAAGGCGCCAAGGATAGCTGAAGCAACAGCAATGAGAAGCTTCAGAATCCAAGAAGTGGTTTTCATAGTTTTTAATGTTTTTAAGTTAATAATTATGAGGTAGTTAAGGCGAATACTTATAGTAATAGTTAGAGTTACACCGCGCACATACACGAGACGCGCACGCGCACGCAGTAATACACTATGTATTAGATAGTTAAGCCTTAACAGCCTCAGTAGGAGTCGAAACTGCCGGAGGAGTTTCAACAGGAGGAGTTTTTTCTGTTTTTTGAGAAGCAAGCAGGGCCTTACGTTGGGCCTGCATAGACTTGAGACGCTCGGTAGCATCGGCCGCAATAGCGGCCATTTCTTCGATAGGAACATCGAGCCGAGCGAGAGGGTCGACCCCAAATTTGGGGTCAATATAGACAGGATTACGACCAACAGGAGGAGGTGCGCCCGCAATCATGCGGCGCACAACATCACGGGGACGGAAGCCCTGACCGGGGACACAGCGAGAGTCAGAGAAAGAGCGCCTTTTAGGCGCATCGGAAGCACAATGATAGTGCATATCAGTCCTTTTTTTCATGAGATTGATTTTTAAAGGGTTGGAGTACCGAACAACGGCAACGGACGAACGACGTTCACAGAGTGGTAGAGCTGACACCACAGATGGTGGACGGTGGGGTCTGTAACATTGAAGATACGAGAGGTTTCTTCGGGGTCACAGTCCACGAACTCGGGCGATAGTGTGGGTTGTTCATCGAAATAGCGGTCCAGATGCCAATCGCGCATAGAAGAACGGAAGTTACCAGCACAGCGGGAGTTCACGGCCCTGTACTCAGCATATTGCGGCTGATAGCCGAAAGAGCCAAGATGGTCAGTAGCTCCAGCAACAGCGTAGACCTCGGCATTGTAAACGGGGCGTTCGCCGAGGTGAGCGAGTTTGGGATGGAGATAATCGAAGCGATCATCCTTAAACCAATGACGCTCTATACCCTGCATATATCCGGTAACGGGAGCGAACGAAAGCATGCCCATTATGTAGCCGAATTCAGTAGCGGTGTACGTACCTTGATTTTGGTCACCTACGACCATAGCATGGCCGGCGAAGTCACCAAGCTGACGCTCTTCTGTCTGAGCTGTAGAGACAACCTCTCCTACTACTATAGGAGTACGGCCACCGCCGATGTATTCAGGACGCTGTACGCGAGAGTCCGGAGAACGAACGCCGAATTCGCCGAGAATAGCCTCATAGTAACGAGCACCAGTGCGGGCGTAGAGTTCGAAGAGTTCCTGCATGCGGATAGCCTGACGGAAGTCGTTAACGGTTGCACCAGTAGCTTCTTCGAGGTTAGCACGGAGCCCAGAAGGGTCACCTGCATTGGCAATAACGTCTTCAGGCTCATCATCTGCAAGATACCATTTTTTATCACCAGCAGGACCAGTCATATGAATAGTAGCAGGACCGTAAGAAACTTCTCCAGTACCAGCACTTAAGAGAGAAAATTTACCAAATACAGGAGCTTCGCCAAGTAGAGGAATAGTCACAGCATCACCACGCTGAGTCCAGGGAAGAGCAGAAGTGAAAAGGTCACGCTCCCAGTCCTTGTTACGGAGGGCATTAAGTTGAGAAGAGAATTCAGCGAAGTCTACAGGGCCACCCTTACGGGAGATTTTGTAAGGGTCTTTGATATTCTGGTTACGGTACCACTCGTTGCAGATGAGCTGATAAGCACGGAAAGGCATCATATTGATATTGATACCAGTAGCAGGATTGGGAGGAATACCAAGATAGTCACCGAGAGAGCCCTCTGTAATAGCAGCAGCGATTTCAGGAGTGATTGTCATGTTAGGAAGAATAGCAGTTATACCATCTTCGTCTTTGCCATCACCTTTTTCGCCACCAGTCCAGAATGTTTCCCAACGGTCGAACACGAGACGGTAAGGAATAAAGAAATAATGAATAGTAGCAGACATACGATGCATGACAGGAAATGTCATAGGAGCGAGACGGGCGAAGAGTTCAGTACGGAGGTGGAAAGTATCTCCGGGGACTACCTCTGTGAGGAGGCAGGGAACGATACGGCCGAAGTCTGTAGTTAACTTGACTTCGTGAGAGAGGTCAAAGCGATTTTTATTAGGACTATCGATTTCGACCTGATTATAAAAAGCAACATTTTGGTTAGACATAGTTACGATTTGTTAGTTTCCATTTGTAAAACAGTTTCTTCGCTTATGAGACAACCAATGTCGATACGAGTATCTAAGACAGTATATTTTGCAACAACAGCGAAGCGGTTAAGGAGTTCGAGAGCGTCGCCAGGAGTGGATGCGGCGACACTTACATGGATTTGTCCGATGGGGTTGCCAACGAAAATAGTCCCCAAGTAAAGCCTTGGGGACTCATCTTTTTGAGTCATATTTTTAAGATTTTAAGTTACAGATGTAATTTTCAACATACTACCAATTATGCGTTAAAACTCATTAGGCAAATAAGGCGTCCTTCGTGGCTTATTTTTCAGATCATTAGGTAGCGTATCGAAGTTTTTCCTTACATTCGCGCAACCTCTAAATAATCCGTATGAAAAAACTTTCACTCTTTACTATTTTAGCTTTATGCTTCTGCTCCTGCGGAAAATTGTTCGATGACAATTATATTTTTGTAAGTAGCGGCGATTGGCATATAATATCTTTTTACACGCCCGTTATGGGTGGAGCTATCCCGTCGGGAATGCAAACTACTCTGCACAGAATGAACGGAAGTGTTATACAACCCGTAGCCCTGCCGCCCGACGGTAGAATTATTTGGCGGGTGCCCGGAGGCGTCGATCAGGTTGTGTGGAGGACGCAGGCTATTATTTCCGGGTATACTTATACTAATGAAATGTCGTTATTCAGGAGCCTTAAAAAAGACTATGACACTCACATGATCGATTTCACGTATACAGGTCTAAATGTCTTTGCTCCGATAATATCAATTGGAGAGTACAAACCCGATACCGATGAGTTCACCTACAGAACTCCACTGAAATAGTTAGATTATCTTCAACAATAACAAAGAGAGAGGCTTTAGGTCTCTCTCTTTGTTATTATATACTTATGCTAAGAAATCTATGTGAGCTACCTCCTTTGTGAACTTAAGGCTCGGATGGTGAGTAATATGAGAAGGTCTGGTCAGAGTAAAATATCACTATCTTATCTATATTTTTCCCTTGAGGTTGCGTTGCGGTATTGTTTGAAGATTTATTCGCTACTGTCGTACTGGCTTCCGGTTCCCCCATAGCCTGCGAAGGGGATATTGTTTTCGCAGATGGTGAAACGGCACGGTCAGTCTGGATTTCGTCTTTCTGATTGAATAGTGAGTCGGACTTATCTGCAAATTTTTCTTGCCCGGAACTGGCGTCAAACCTTTGCGGGGCTTGACTTTCGGTCGTATTCGCATTCTTCGACAACTCGCCGAGGTTTAAATTGCCCGTGCCTGTGGCTTCATTCGGTTCGTTTAACGAATTCTCAGAGGGTTTAGATAAGGCTGACACACCAACATTGTCAGTACGATACATTTCCCCTTCGCCAAGAATAAGCCAATCCGGATTGAGCGCAGGAAACCGGGATAGCATCTTAGCTATAAAATCATAATTGGGTTTATTTCTCCCGGACAATATGTGTGACACTCCAGGAGCTCCCACATCCATGAGCTCGGCAAACTTTGCCGGCCTGAGCCCCTCTGTGCGAATGAATTCCTGTAAACGCTCTTTCATATCATATTTTTTACAAATATAAATATCCGCCTGATGAATTACAAATATAAATTCATTCAATAAATAGGTTTATTGACTCCCAAAAGAGCGATAATCTTCTGCAAATGAATTATAACTATATATAAATAACATAACACGCTGATTTATAAACACTACATCATGTAGAATATGATTAAGCAACCGTGTATATGCTGGCTTTAAATACCTGGCATTTGATCAGCTAATATTTAGTAGATATAACATGCGGTAAATAACTGATTATCAATAGAATTATACTGAGGTATTTAATTATTGAACAGGGGTTATTCTGCGTTCGTTCTTGCTTATTTACGAAGAAGTAACTCTATTTACAATTGTAAATAATACCAGCTCTGGCATCATGTCGAAGCATTGGCAATGCATCAAATCCATAGTGATACAGCCACAGGGGGATCGCCTTGAATGTATTTACATTTGTAAATACAAGGAGGGCTCCCTGTATTTTACCAAATACCACCCTACCCTCTTTACCCAATCAATATCCACACAATAAAAAACTTCGAGCCGGCCACCGACTCGAAGTGCACATCAATAAATAAGTATGATAACCTCTCCTGACTTGGTTGGAAGTGAGGCTAGAGGCGGTGCAGGCGTGTGTATCCAGAGCTTACAATACCGCGATAGAATCGGCTATACTCTTGAATTCCTCCGGGATGAGCTTTAATTTGTCTTTGTGGAAATCCACATCGGCCTCGCTGTTCATTGGAATTAGGTGTATATGGGCGTGGGGCACTTCCAGTCCCAGGACGACAACCGCTATCCTCTTGCAACCTGTCGATTCCTTGATTCTGGCGGCAATCTTCTTCGCAAATATCATCATCCCTCCCAGCGTGTCGTCGTCAAGATCGAACAGATAATCCACCTCTTTCTTGGGTACTACAAGTGTGTGTCCTTTGGCCAAGGGCGCAATATCGAGGAATGCAAAATAGTTGTCGTCCTCAGCTATTTTATAGCATGGGATATCGCCATTGATTATTCGTGTAAATACAGTCGCCATTTCGATATGGGTTTATTGTTATATTTATGCGTGACATGTGTTGGGAGCTTGAAATGTCGTCGCATTAATCTTGCGGTTGTCTCACATTATGTAGATGACCAAAGTGTCTTGCCTGCCGGTCTCCTATCTCGATTTATACTTAGGCGCCATTATTTCTGAATATATAATGGCTTTGCGGGCATCGAAATCATCCATAACGCTATCTTCGACACTATCATAGACTCCGATGTCAGACATCTCCGCCCCGAGCGAGCTGGCCTCTGTTTTACTCCCGCTTAGCTTGCCGCTATGTGCTGACATATCGACTGTGCTACGGTTTATATTGTCTTTTGCCATGGCGTGACCTTTCATATCAGTGCGCTTATTAATAGCGTCCTGGAGTGATATTTCGGGAAGGTTGACCGTATCGTCATACCTGTCGTATGGCGAATATTCGCTATCTTCCATTTCTTCGTCGTCTTCCAGCCAATGTTCATCCGGCGAGGTGTTTTCGCGCGGCAACACAGTGGGTTTCTTGCGTGTTATGGCTGTTATGGCAAAATACGCAGAAACTATCAGTATGCTTATGATGGTCGACGAACTCATTATACAATATTTTAGGATGATTATTCGGTATTGCCCTCCACTCGCGTCACTTTCTCCATGCCTTTGATCTTGCCCACCTTCTCCATTATAGCTTTAAGGTCGTCAATATTAGTCACATATAGGCTTATAGTTCCTTCGAAAATTCCGTCGTGGCTCTGTATTGTGAGTTCCCTGATATTGATATTCAATTCACCGGTAATTACCTGCACTATCTCCATGAGTATCCCTATCCTGTCTATGCCCCTTACGTCCATCTTTGATAGATAAGACATGGCTTTATAGCTTGACCATGAGACACTTGATATGTAGTTGCCGTGCTGCGACGCAAGGCGTATCAGCTCGCTGCAGCTTTTCTTGTGCACTATAACCTTCTTGTCCTTAGGATCGCTATACCCTACCACTTCGTCGCCCGGGATGGGATTGCAGCACGGTGCTATTTCGAATTTCACTCCGTCGCTGCCGTCCCCTATTGATCCGTTGTCATTGACGATTAGCTTTTGTTCTTTTTTATTGTCATCGCCGGATAGGAATTTGAAAGGGTGCGCCAGTTGTAAAGACCAGAATTTGAGTATCTTATTGGATGAATTTTTCTTCAGTATCCCCTCTATCGAGTCGAGATTTATGATCCCCGCCCCCAGTTTACTGTAAAATTCATCTTTATTCGACGATTCATATGCCGGCACGACCTTACGCAGTACGCGCGCACTCGGCGGCACGCCAAGGCTTTTCATCTTTTCGTCAAATATGGCTATACCACGCTCGATGTTATTGATCTGCTCTTTCTTGAGGTAGGTTTTTATGGCCTGTTTAGCCTTGGTCGTCGATACGTGCTCGATCCATTCAACCTTGGGCTTCACGTTGTTGGAGGTGATTATCTCTATCTGGTCACCGCTACTCAAGGGGGTGAATATCGACTCTATTTTGTGGTTTATCTTGGCCCCTATCGCGCTGTTGCCGATCTTGCTGTGTATCTCATAGGCGAAGTCGAGGGCAGTGGCTTCCTGCGGGAGAGTCTTGGGTTCTCCCTTTGGCGTAAATACCACTATTTCACTAGTGTACAGGCTTAACTTAAAGTTATCCAAGAACTCAACGGCATCCTCCGTGGGGCCATTCAATACGTTACGTATATGCTTGAGCCACTTGTCCAATTCCCCTTCTTCCTGCGACACGGTCAGTTGCTTGTACTTCCAATGCGCCGCAAGTCCCCTTTCGGCGATATCTTCCATACGCTGCGAACGTATCTGCACCTCGGCCCAGATACCGTCCGGCCCCATCACTGTAGAGTGCAAAGCCTCGTAACCATTGACTTTGGGGATATTGACCCAATCCCTGATCCTGTCGGGTTTAGGTTTGTAAATATCGGTGATGAGCGAGTAAATATGCCAGCATTGCGCCTTTTCAGGTATGTCAGGCTGCGGTTTGAATACTATGCGTATAGCGAACAGGTCATACACCTCTTCGAAAGGTATCTGCTTGCGCTGCATCTTCGACCATATCGAATAGACAGATTTGATACGCCCCGATATCTCGAAGTCAAAGCCATTATCCTGTAATTTCTTGATTATAGGGGCATTGAATTTCTCGATAAACTTGCTTCGGTCGGCCTCGGTTTCGACTATTTTCTTGCGGATACGTTCGTATTCCTCCGGGAAACGATACTTGAGACTCAGGTCCTCGAGTTCGGTCTTTATGGCATAAAGGCCGAGCCTGTGGGCCAGAGGAGCAAAGAGGTAGATCGTCTCGCTGGTGATCTTGGTCTGCTTGTCGGGCGGCATCGACCCGAGCGTCCGCATGTTGTGCAGGCGATCGGCTATCTTGATGATAATAACCCTCAAATCATCCGACAGCGTGAGTAATACTTTACGAAAGTTCTCTGCCTGCTCCGAGGCATTGGCATCGTTGACCGCCCCGGCCATCTTGGTCAACCCATCGACCATGGTGGCGATCTTGGGATTGAACATATTGGCTATGTCCTCGACCGTATAGTCGGTATCCTCCACTATATCGTGCAGCAGGGAGGCCACCACGGACTTGAATCCCAGGCCTATCTCGTCGACGACGATCTGGGCCACGGACATTGGATGGAGTATGTAGGGCTCTCCGGAGCGCCTGCGAACGCCTTTGTGCGCCTCCTTGGCGAAGAAGAAGGCCTTGCGGATCATCTCCTCCTCGGCCTCGTCCTTACACACGGGCTTACAGCTCGCCATTAATTTGTCGAACTTCTCCGCTATGATCTTTTCCTCTTCGGCCGTGTAGTTACTCATACCTCGAAAGGCGCCCTCGCTCCGTTTTTACAGTTATTTTGCCATCAATGCGGCTCTTACCTTGGCTTCGATCTCGGCGGCTACCTCCTTGTTATTCTGGAGGAATTCCTTCACGGCATCCCTGCCCTGCCCGATCTTTGTTTCGCCATAGGAGAACCACGAACCGCTCTTCTTTATAATGTCATTATCCACACCCAGGTCGATGATTTCGCCCAGGAGCGAGATGCCTTCGCCGTACATAATGTCGAATTCGGCGCGGCGGAAAGGAGGCGCAAGTTTGTTTTTCACGACTTTCACCTTAGCCCTTGTGCCGAGTTGTTCGTCGCCGTCCTTGATGCTTGATGCCTTGCGGATATCGACACGCACGCTGGAGTAAAATTTCAGAGCGTTACCGCCGGTGGTGGTTTCGGGGTTACCGTACACCACGCCGATCTTATCGCGCAGCTGGTTGATGAAGATACATACGGTCTTGGTCTTGCTGATGCTGCCGGTGAGCTTACGCATGGCCTGCGACATCAGACGCGCCTGGAGGCCCATCTTGCTATCACCCATTTCGCCCTCTATCTCCGCCTTGGGCGTAAGGGCCGCCACGGAGTCGATGACGATTATGTCAATGGCGCTCGAACGGATAAGGCTATCCGCTATTTCGAGGGCCTGTTCGCCGTTGTCGGGCTGTGAAATTATAAGGTTGTCGACGTCTACGCCGAGCTTTTTAGCGTAAAAACTGTCGAACGCATGTTCAGCGTCGATGAATGCGGCGATGCCGCCGGCCTTCTGGGCCTCGGCTATGGCGTGTATGGCCAGAGTGGTCTTACCCGACGATTCCGGGCCGTAGATCTCTATTACGCGCCCTTTGGGATAGCCGCCCACTCCCAGGGCTAGGTCGAGACTTATGGAGCCCGAGGGAATTACGGCCACTTCTTCGACAGCCTTACTGCTCATTTTCATTATTGATCCCTTGCCGAAGTCCTTTTCTATCTTGTCCATTACGGCATTAAGAACTTTCAGCTTTTCGGGATTGATCTGGGGTTTGGTTTCCTTTTCCATCTATTTTATCGGTTTATTTTGTTCGGGTTATGCTATTTGTAAGATTCTACTATCTGTTGGAAGTGGTTTTTGGTATCAACCTTGTCAAATATCTTCTCTATCACACCACTCCCGTCTATGATGAACGTGGTGCGTATGATACCTTTATATTCGCGGCCCATGAATTTCTTGTCACCCCACACTCCGTAGGCCTCAGCTATACTCTTATCAGTATCGGCCAGAAGCGTGAAATTAAGGCATTGCTTTTCGCTGAAACCCTTGTGCGACTTCTCGCTATCGGGGCTCACGCCTACAACTTCAAATCCCATTCGGACGAGTTCATCGCGGCCGTCGCGCAGGCTTTTGGCCTCGAGCGTGCAGCCAGGAGTATTATCCTTGGGGTAGAAATACAGAATCAGTTTCCTGCCCTTAAAATCACCCAATGATACACGTTCTCCATCCTGGTTATTTGCCGAGAAATCAGGCGCTTTGTCTCCTATCTTAAGTTTACTCATGGCGTACGCTGCATTTCCCGTAAAGATATGATTTTATTCGGAATAAGTCAACAGATTATTTGATCGATTTTGGGTTTAATCACTCGCAATATACTTATTTACACATGTAAATAAACTGCATTACGAGGCGTCACAGCGCATTATTTACATATGTAATCAGTCCTATTTTCCATTACTTTAAAGTAGTGTACTATATAATAAGAACAGGGGCCGCAGAAATTATCCCGCAGCCCCAGCCTATTATGAAAAACGTCGAAAAGTCGTTATTTAGCCAATATAAGTTTCTCTATCTCCTCCACTTGGTGGCGGAATGCCTTATCGGTTTCCATAAGGTTGGAGATGGCTTTACATGCGTGAAGTACCGTGGCATGGTTCTTCCCCCCTATCGCAGCGCCGATGGCAGCCAGCGGCGCTTTGGTGTGCTGCTTGCTTAGGAACATAGCGATCTGGCGGGCCTGGGCTATCTCTCGCGTACGTTTGGGCGAGTTGAGTTTCTCGAAATCAAGGCCCATTTGCTCGCAAACCACCTTCTGTATCTTGTCGAGAGTGATCTCCTTGTGCGTTACCTGCACATACATCTTGATTATCTCCTTGGCGAGCGTTATGGTGATCTTCTTCTTGAGGAAAGCGGCATTGGCCACAAGCGATGACAGGGCACCCTCTATCTCGCGCACGTTGGCGTTAATGTTGTTGGCCAGGAATTCGATCACCTCGAGAGGTATGTCGGCCCCCAGACGGGCGGCCTTGTTTTCTATTATCCTGAGCTTGGTCTGATAGTCGGGCAACGACAGTTGTGTCGCCATGCCCCATTTAAACCTCGTTATAAGGCGTTGTTCTATGTCCTGGAGCTCCACGGGCGGCTTATCGGAGGTGATTATAAGCTGCTTGTTGGAAAGGTGCAGGTGGTTGAATATGTTAAAGAACGCGTTCTGGGTCTTTTCTTTGCCCGACAGTTCCTGTATATCGTCGATAATAAGCACGTCTATCATCTGATAGAAGTGTATGAAGTCATTCAGCTCGCCCTTTATAGCGGCATTCTGGAATTGCGCCTGAAAACGGTTCATCGACACGTAGAGCACCTGCAGATCGAGCCTGCGCTGTTTTACCTCCATGCCTATAGCCTGCACGATATGTGTCTTTCCGAGACCGGAATCGCCGTAAATATAGAGCGGATTAAAGGGTGTATTACCCGGATTCACCGCCACAGCCAAGCCCGCCGACCTCGCAAGGCGATTGCACTCCCCTTCCACGAACGAATCGAACGTATAATTAGGATTGAGCTGTGAGTCGATCACGACCTTCTTTATGCCCGGTATGATGAACGGGTTTTTGATCTTGGTCGAGTCAGTCTGTGTGACGAAACGGGTTATAGCCGTAGCGTCGGCCTCGATCACGCTGGCGGGAGTCGTAGTTTGCTCCGCGTTCTGCGATGAAAGGGAATACTTCAGCCTGGTCTGCTGTCCGAAAAGCTGGCGAATGATCGGGCTGAGGAATTTGATGTAGTGTTTCTCGATTTGAATAGCGTAGCTCTCGTTCGGAACCCGGAGCTTCAGCGTCGTACCGTCGAAGTCGAGCGGTATGATCGGCTGGAACCACTTGGCAAATTCTTCACGGGTCGTCCGTTCCTGAATTTGGGACAAGCAATTTTGCCATATATCGCTATATGTCGGGTTGGAGGAGGTCATTCAGTTCAATCGTTTTGGGAATACAAAATTGTGTATAAATATTCGAGAAAAAAACCTTTTTCGCCTTGTTTTTGCACTAATTTTATATATAGAAAAACAAGGGTTACGGAGGGTGCTTTTATTAATCGGTTGAGAGTTAGGTTTTAGAAATTTTTTGTTAATTTTGCTTATGATATTAAAGCGAAAAATGAGAATTTTTATTCCCATTTTTGTTCCGGGTCGCTACTTTGTAATACCATTCCAAAGATACAAAAATCATTCACAAAATAACAACTAATTATGGCTCTCGATGTAGAAAAATTAGCTCAGGAGAAAGCTGCCTCTTGGCTTACAGGTCATTACGACGAAGATACCAAAAAACAGGTTAAATATCTGATTGACAATAATCCCAAGGAGCTGACAGAGAGTTTCTACAAGGATCTCGAGTTCGGCACAGGCGGCCTAAGGGGGATTATGGGCGTGGGTACCAACAGGATGAATATTTATACTGTCGGCATGGCTACGCAGGGCCTATCGAACTACCTTCTGAAGGAATTTTCAGGACAAAAGATCAGAGTCGCCGTAGCGCACGATTGTCGCAACAATAGCCGCCTTTTCGCCGAACGCGTAGCGCAGATTTTTTCGGCCAACGGATTCGCGGTTTTCCTGTTCGAATCGCTTCGCCCGACCCCCGAATTGAGCTTTGCCATACGCAACCTCAAGTGTCATAGCGGAGTGGTCGTGACAGCATCCCACAACCCCAAAGAATACAACGGATATAAAGCCTATTGGGCCGACGGCGCCCAGGTCACCGCACCCCATGACACGAACATAATCGATGAGGTCGAAAAGATATCTTCGATCGACCAGGTGAAGACCTCCGGAGGTGACGGCAGCATCACACCCCTTGGCGAAGAGTTCGATAAAGTGTATTTGGAGGCCGTAAAATCTCTCTCTCTTTCCCCAGAGGCAGTGAAGCAGAATGCCGACATGAAGATCGTCTATACTCCGCTCCATGGCTCGGGTGTGAAACTGGTCCCGCAATCGCTTAAAAATTACGGATTTAACAACGTGATCACCGTAGAGGCGCAGTGCGTTACCGACGGTAACTTCCCCACTGTCGACTCCCCCAACCCGGAGGAGGCCTCGGCCATGAAGATGGCCACCGACCTTGCGGCATCCGTTGGCGCCGACCTCGTGCTGGCTACCGACCCCGACGCCGATCGCGTGGGCATGGCCGTGCCCGATGGTAAAGGCGCGTTCATATTGCTGAATGGCAACCAGATGTGCACCCTGCTAACTTACTACATGCTCCGCCGCTGGAAGGAGCTGGGCAGGCTCAACGGTAAGCAGTTCGTTGTTAAGACAATAGTTACCACCGAGCTCCTTTGCGAAATAGCTAAATCGTTCGATGTCAATATATATGAATGTCTTACCGGATTTAAATATATAGCCGGATTGATCCGCGAGAAGGAAGGTGAAGAGCAATATATAGGCGGCGGTGAAGAGAGCTACGGTTACCTGGCCGGTGACTTTGTGCGTGATAAGGATGCCGTGAGTGCGTGTTCTCTGGTGGCCGAAGCCGTTGCATGGGCCCGCACGCAGGGTATGAGCATATACGAACTGCTCAAGGATATATATGTGCAGTACGGTTTCTATAAGGAGGGGCTGGTGTCTGTGGTACGCAAGGGCCGCGACGGGCAGGCTGAGATCAAGCAGATGATGACCGATTACAGGACTACCCCGCCCAAATCTATCTGCGGCTCACCCGTGGTCACCGTGCGCGACTATATGTCGCAGGAGAGCAAAGACCTGACTACAGGCAAGACCACGCCTATTGTTATGGAAAAATCTGACGTGCTTCAGTTCCTCACCGCCGACGGTACTATAATATCGGTAAGGCCCTCGGGGACAGAACCTAAGATCAAATTCTATTTCGGCGTGCGCGAAGATATGTGCTGTGCTGATAAGTTCGACGAGGTACAAAAACAACTCGACAGCAAGATATTGAAGATGAAACAGGAGCTTGGGTTGGCATAACAGCCGTCCCGGTCACTTTTTGAAATAAATTACCGGTTTATTCTAACTAACGAGGCCCGCAGACAGCGGGCCTCGTTTGTTATATTTATAGTGCGGGTAAATATGTGTTATTTACTGATAGTCAAAGATTAAACGTGAACCATGCCTACATAAGCAACTTTAAATATCCTATGTATACATAGACTCAATTATTAATATAAATAAACCGACGTAATTATTTGACCCTTGCCAAATTAAGCCCATCGCGAATTGGCAAAATAACACATTCTACCCTATTGTCCGCACGCACCATATCATTGAACTCCTTAATGCCTCGTGTATGCAGATCGTTGTGTGGAGTTTCCTCCTCGGTCACTTTGCCGTACCACAGTATATTATCGGCAAGAATATAACTTCCGCTACGCACAAGCCCGCCATCCATCAGCATTTTGTAGTAATCCGGGTATTCTCTCTTGTCGCCGTCGATAAATACGAAGTCAAATACCACTCCGAGCTTCGGAGCCACATCAAGTGCCGAACCCACATGCCCTGTAATTATCCCGTCAAGTCCTCCACGGCGAAAGAACTCGTTGGATATATCAAAAAGCTCATCGTCCGGATCTATTGTGTGCAGATGACTGCCCTCCTCCATCCCGCAAGCCATACATATAGCCGAATAACCGGTGAACGTACCTATCTCGAGCACATTCTTGGGGCGCAGCATACGCATAAGCATCTCCAGGAACTTGCCCTGCACAGGCCCGGATATCATCCGCGGCTGTATGACGCGCAGATGCGTCTCGCGGTCGAGGTCTCGCAGAAGTTCATCCTCCGGGGTCGAGTGGTCGATTATGTAGCGTTCGAGCGCGTCCATGATTGGTAATTACCGGGCGAATAAACAGGATTACACCTTATAATATATAGGTCTCCTGTCGCTCCGACCTATTTATATATAAGCAGCGAAGTATTATTACCATATATCTCACCCGCCACATCCATAAGTTCTTCGGCGGTTATCGACATTATGCGTTCCTGTACCTTATGCATATTCTCGACGCTGTTATACACAAGATAACTCTTGGCGGCGCTGAACATACAACCCTCATTATGATCCATGGCTATGTAGAGCTGGCCGAGGTACTGTTTTTTGGCCATCGACAGCGCGCGTGACGACATCGGCGTGTCGGCCAGACGCGATATTTGCTTATGGATTATATCCAGGCATTTGTCCACACTGTCCTTGTCGGTAGCGAAATATATCGAGGCCACGCCCGTATCGCTGAACGGCGTATAACCGGCCTCTATGTTGTATGTCAAGCCATTACGTTCGCGCAGGGCGATATTAAGCAGCGAATTTGCCGGCCCTCCGAGTATATTGGTCAGCACGGCCAGCGTCGTACGTTTAGGATCGTTAAAGCTGTAAGCCCTGTTACCCAACAGGCAGTGAGCCTGGCAATTGGGCTTTCGTACCTTCTTGTTAAACGGCTCATATTCTTTGTCCTCCACCCTTGTGAACGAGCGGGGCGATGCCGGAATGTCGCTCAAATATTTATCACAGGCAGCCCTGAAACGATCCGGCGAGATATTGCCTATCACCGAAAAGACCATCTGGTCAGTGTTGTAACACCTGTTCCTGAATGTCAGTATCTTCTCCTTGTCGAACTTTTTGAGGGTTTTCTTATCGCCAAGCGAGTTGTGGCCCAACGCGCGTTCCTCGAATAGCATATCCTCGAAATCGTCGAATATGATCTCGGGCACGGAATCCTTGTAAGAGTTTATCTCCTCGAGGATGACACCCCTCTCCCTCTCTATTTCGTCCTGCGGGAATACGGAATTGAACACTATATCGGCTATAAGCTCCGTGGCCTTACCAAAATCACCCTTCAAAGTGGTGGCGTGTATTACAGTTTCCTCTTTGGTGGTGAATGCGTTAAGCTCTCCGCCTAGATTCTCCAGGCGACAGTTTATATGGTATGCCTGCCGCTTTTTCGTACCCTTAAAGAGCATGTGCTCAAGCATATGGGCCATGCCGTACTCCCCTTTGAGTTCGTCGCGGCTGCCGGCGTTGATGGTCATCGCCGTGTAAGCCACATTGGAGCGTACCTGCTTGTGGATGCAGCGGATGCCGTTGGGCAGTATGTATTGGGTGAATTCCATGTTATTTCTTGCGAGAGTGCAAAGATAGATATTTTCCGGTGTAACCCTTCCCGCTTGCCATAAGTTGTTTCGGCGTGCCTTCGAATACGAGGTGGCCGCCCTTCTCGCCGCCCTCCGGGCCGAGGTCGATCACATGGTCGGCATTCTTTATTACATCCATGTTGTGCTCCACGACCACTACGGTATGGCCTTTGGTTACCAGTGCGTTAAGCGACTTGAGCAACTTTTTTATATCATGGAAGTGGAGGCCCGTGGTGGGTTCGTCGAATATAAACATAGTGGGATCCTCGCTGCTGTCCTTCATTAGGAACGAAGCGAGTTTCACCCTCTGGTTCTCCCCGCCCGAGAGCGTGGGCGACGACTGCCCAAGCCTTATATAGCCAAGCCCCACATCCTGCAAAGTCCTGAGCTTGTCTACAATACGCCTGTTGGCCGTCTCCTTGTATTTGGAAAACAGATCTATCGCTGCATCGACGGTGAGCTCCAGAATATCGTAAATGGAATAACCGTGGTATTTTACTTCGAGTACGTCATTTTTAAATCTCTTGCCGCCGCAGGTTTCACACACCAGCTCCACGTCAGCCATAAACTGCATCTCTACTTTTATCACACCCTCGCCCTGGCACTCCTCGCAACGCCCGCCCGCGATATTGAACGAGAAGTGCGAAGGCGTCATTCCGTTGTGTTTTGCAAATGGCTGATCTGCAAATAATTTACGAATATCATCGTAAGCTTTGATGTAAGTAACAGGATTGGATCGTGAGGACTTACCTATGGGGTTCTGGTCGACCATCTCTATGGCCTTTATGCGGCGTATGTCGCCCTCGAGGCTGTCGAAGTTGCCCGGCTTGCTCCCGGTGTCGTACAGTTCCCTGCGCAGGGCGGGATATAATATTCCCTTTACGAGCGAACTCTTGCCGCTGCCGCTGACTCCCGTGATGCAGGTCATCACTCCTAGCGGAATCTTTACGTCAATACCTTTCAGATTGTTCTCCCTCGCGCCCTTCACTTCTATATAGCTGCTCGATGTGCGGTAATGGGCCGGCTCATCTATGGTTTCGCGCCCCGTAAGATAGCGCGCGGTAAGGCCGTCGCTGTGGACAAGTTCGTCGACACTGCCGGAAAATACCACCTCTCCCCCGTTGTAACCCGCTTCCGGGCCTATGTCTATAATGGTATCGGCGGCGCGTATCATCTCCTCCTCATGTTCCACCACTATAACCGTGTTACCCATATCGCGCAACTTCTTCAGCACTCCGATAAGCAGATTCGTATCGCGCGGATGGAGACCGATACTCGGCTCATCGAGTATATATAACGACCCTACAAGGCTGCTACCCAGCGACGTAGAGAGATTGACGCGCTGGCTTTCGCCCCCCGACAGGGTCGATGACAGGCGGTCAAGGGTAAGATAACCCAACCCCACCTCGCAGATATACTCCAGGCGTGAGGTTATTTCCGTCAGCACACGTTCGGTTACGGAGTTATCGTAAGTATCGAGTTTCAATCCTTTGAAAAATTCGAGTAGCTTAGCCGCAGGCATGGCTACCATCTGGGCTATCGTAAGTCCGCCCACACGCACGTACAGGGCCTCTTTTTTCAGCCTGCCGCCACCGCATTCAGGGCAGATGGTCTTGCCCGTATACCTCGAAAGCATCACGCGGAACTGTATCTTGTATCGGTCTTTTTCAAGAAAGCGAAAGAATTCATCGAGACCATGGAAATGTTCATTTCCGCGCCATAGAAGCAGTTTATGCTCGGCCGAGAGTTGGTGGAACGGGCGGTGTATGGGAAAATCGAACTTGGACGCGCTGGCGATAAGCTGTTCCTTCCACCATTTCATTGTCTCCCCTCTCCAACAGGCTATGGCGTCGTCGAATATACTTTTATTCTTGTCTGGCACCACTAAGTCTTCGTCGATACCCACAATCTTGCCGTAACCCTCGCATTTGGGGCACGCCCCGAGCGGGTTATTGAAGCTGAACATATGCTCGGAGGGGTGTTCGAAGGTTATCCCGTCGAGCTCGAAGCGCGATGAAAACTCTTCGATATGTCCGTCGTCCTGCACCACCACACGGCATATCCCGCTACCGAAGTTGAACGCCGTGGCCGCCGAGTCGCCCATGCGGCTCACCGTCTCGTCATCATTGGAATATTTAAGCCTGTCGACCACTACCTCTATCGAGGCCGGGTCGAGCTCCCCCGCACGCTGGATGGCGTCCTCTATATATATGACTTCGCCTCCCGTATACACGCGCTGCATCCCCTCCTTCATAAGCAGGGTCAACTTTTCGATCAGGCCCTGTCCGGAGGTAAGCGTGAGCGGATAGGTTATAAGTATCTTCTTACCCTCGCCCAATCCCACAATATAATTCACCACGTCGGTAACGCTGTGGGCCTTGACCTCCCTGCCCGACACGGGTGAAAAAGTATGCCCTCCACGAGCGAACAGGAGTTTTAGGTAATCATAAATTTCGGTGGACGTACCTACGGTCGAACGTGGATTGTGGCTGTTGACACGCTGCTCGATGGCTATCGCCGGGGCGATACCGGTGATGAAATCGACGTCCGGCTTATTGATCTTGCCCAGAAACTGCCGTGCATAAGCCGACAGGCTCTCCACGTAGCGCCTCTGCCCCTCGGCAAAGATGGTGTCGAAGGCCAGGGTACTCTTGCCCGACCCCGACAACCCGGTAATGACAACGAGCTGATTATGGGGTATCTTGACCTCTATGTTCTTGAGGTTGTGTACGCGAGCGCCCTTGACATGTATGTATTTGCGAGGGTCTTCTTGCTCGGCGGCAGGCGTAGGGAGCGGCACCTGTTTTATCTTGGAAGTCTTTTTCGTTGATGCCATAAATAACAATAAATCCCTCTTTGTGAGGGTTTCAAAAGCGAACGCCGGAAACGTTTCGCGGAATTCGCACCGGGAGAACAACGTATTTCATCGCCCGAATATTATAAATCATGCCCGAAGGCTTTGCTAGTGCGGCGAGAGAACCGGACTCGGGACACATCCGCGTTTCCGCCGCCGCAAAGGGATCAGGCTTACAGGTGCGCGACAACCTTACAATCGACGCCGACCGCCCATATATTAACAATTATCGGTGATAACTATCTGTTCCTGGGTGGTTATCTTTTCGCAATAGGTGCAGGTGAGCACTATTTCATCGCCGTGCGTCACCGAGAACGCAGTCTTCATAGGCTCCACATTGGTCACGCACTTGGGGTTTGCGCAACGCACAAAGCCGGTGATCGTGTCAGGCACGGTCACACTGCGTTTTTCCACCACCTCGAAATCCTTTATTATGTTGACCACGGCCATGGGGGCAACTATGGCTATGCGGTTCATTTCGTCCTGCTGGCAATAGCGGTCGTTGATCTTGATTATCGCCTTGGTGCCCAGTCGCTTACTCTCGAGGTTATTGCCTATGGTTATGCGGTGGGTGTCCTTGTCGAGGTCGAGTATCCTGATGATCTTGAACAGGCAGTCCGAAGGGATATGATCGATCACGGTGCCGTTCTCGATGGCGCGTACTTCCAATATCTTTGCGTCCATAATGGTTGCGTGTATTTGCGGTTTGGGTTTATTCGTATTTAGCAGACGCCCAGCAGGTAGCTGATTATGGCCATGCGGGTGTAAACACCGTTCTCGGTCTGCTTGAAGTAGTATGCCTTGGGATTAGTGTCGACGTCCCTGTCGATCTCGTTGACCCTCGGTAGCGGATGCAGTATGCGCATATTATCTTTAGTGTCGGCCAGCATGCTGTTCTTGAGGATGTAAATATTCTTCACCCTTTCGTATTCCATGGGGTCGGAGAAGCGTTCGCGCTGTACGCGGGTCATGTACACAATGTCTACATTATCTATGTCGTCCTCTATACGTGCCGTTTCCTTATAGCTCAAACCTCTTTGTTTGAGATAGAGCTTATATTCGTCGGGCATTGCCAGCTCCTCGGGCGCCACGAATATGAATTGCGTATTGAAGTGCGACATGGCCTGCAGGAGCGAGTGCACCGTGCGGCCGTATTTGAGGTCGCCCACCATCATTATCTTGATACCGTCGAGCTTGCCCTGCGTCTTCTTTATGGAGTAGAGGTCTAAGAGGGTCTGGCTGGGATGTTGGTTGGCCCCGTCGCCTGCGTTCACCACCGGCACCTTCGAAATTTCGCTGGCATAACGTGCTGCGCCCTCGATGTGGTGGCGCATCACTATCATATCGCAATAGTTGGAAATGGTGGTT
Organism: Rikenellaceae bacterium; assembly: GCA_031553875.1. Classification (GTDB taxonomy): domain Bacteria; phylum Bacteroidota; class Bacteroidia; order Bacteroidales; family Rikenellaceae; genus JAVBKU01. The sequence goes on from JAVBKU010000004.1 coordinate 234,966, forward strand.
ATGGTGTCGTGGAGTGTTTCACCCTTAGCCACGCTTGTGTTTGAGACTCCGGAAAAACCTATTACCCTGCCGCCGAGATAGTTGATCGCGCTTTCGAAACTCAGCCTCGTACGTGTCGACGGCTCGAAGAAGAGCGACGCTATGACCTTGCCCGAGAGGGTCTGCTGATGGGGATCGGCCTCAAAGGAGGCTGCCAGCTCCATGATCTTGAGGATCTCCTCCTTTGAGAAATCCGTGATGGACACAAGACTCTTCATACTATATCGATTATTTTATGCTGTAATTTACTTAATCTTCACGAAGTTACCAAAGCCCCCACTTCTTTATATCTCCCCACCACAGATATCCTGCTACTCTTCTATCTTCAGCCCTTCTACTTTCGACAGCCGTCCAAGCAGTACCTCCGCGAGGCTTTCCCTTATCGAGAGGGTCATTTCACAGTCATTATCAAAGCGCTGCGACACCACCTCAGGTTCTATCTCCTTGACTATCCTCATCACGTCGTTCATGGCCAGATAACCGAATTTTATGCCAATCTTGCGATTGACGGTCAATTCCACTATCTCCGCCTCTGCCAACACGCCTGCCGCCGCTTCTTTATATGCGGCGATCAGGCCCGGCACTCCGAGTTTGGTGCCTCCGAAGTAGCGCACTACCACTATCAGCGTGTCGGTTACCTCCGCCGAAAGCATCTGCCCCAGTATGGGCCGCCCGGCCGTTCCCGAAGGTTCGCCGTCGTCGTTGGCGCGAAAGTTTTCGCCCTTGGGGCCGAGTCTCCACGCATAACAATGATGTGTAGCGTCGAAATACTCCTTTCTCAGGCAGGCAAGGTGTTCTTTTATCTCCTCCTCACCCTCGACGTGATAACAATACGCAATGAACTTGCTCCCTTTGTCTTTACTCTTCGCCTCGGCGTTACCGGCGACGGTTTTATAGGTGTCCGCAGCCTCCATTTTCGAGACTATTTTATTATTATCCCTGTCCTGTTAAAACGCCACTTACCGAACAATCTCTTGTCCTTATCCAGCGACAGCCATATAAACGAAGCCTTGCCCACCACGTGATCCTCCGGCACAAAGCCCCAGAAGCGCGAGTCGGCCGAGTTGTGCCTGTTATCCCCCATCATGAAGTAATAGTTCATCTTAAAGGTATAGCAATCAGTCCATTCACCGTTTATGATTATATCACCGTCGCGGCGCACTTCCAGAGAATTACCCTCGTAAACCTCAATAATACGACGGTATAACGGCAAATTATCCTTAGTTAACAAAACAGTGGTTCCGCGCTTGGGGACCCACAGCGGCCCGAAATTATCCTCATTCCAGGGATAGTTATCACTATGGGGGAATATCGCGGAATTATAGCCCTCGGCCTCGTATTTAACCACCTCCGTAACATTGCTGTACGACTTTATCTTCACTTCATTATCACGGGTAAGCGGCAGAGTGTAGGTGTTGGTGTAGGAATTAAATGATATATCGTCGGGAGAAATACCCATACGGTCGAATGTCTCCGGGCTTATGCGGCCCCTGGTCGCTACGAAATAGACATACTGCTTGCCGAGAATTTCTATCTGGGGTTTGCCGTTGATAAATACGTCGGAGTGTACGATATGTATCGTATCGCCGGGCATGGCTACGGCCCGTTTGATATAGTTCTCCTTCTTGTCGACCGGCCTTACGACGATCTCGTCATTCTTGAGGAGCATCTCCCTACCCTCTTTTTCGCCGAAACGGTACTGGTATTCGCGTAGCACGTCATAATAATCAGCCTGTTGGGCTGACAACAGCACGGTATCGCCGTCGGGGAAGTTGAATACCACAACATCATTGCGTTTCACCTCGCCCCACCCCGCGAGCCTCTTGTAAGGACGCTTGATCCACTCCACGAACGATTTTTTCGTGGTGGAGAACGGCATAGTATGGTGAACGAACGGGAACGACAACGGCGTATTGGGCATCTTAGGCCCATAGGCCACCTTACTCACGCACAGGTAGTCGCCCACGAGCAGGCTCTTTTCCATCGACGACGACGGGATCACGTACATCTCGAAGATGAATATGCGGATAAGCGTCGCCACAACGGTAGCAAAGAGTATCGCCTCCACCCACTCCGAGGTCTTGCGGTACCCCTGGCGCTCTTTCTTGCGGGCCTTGTGCTTCGACCACACGAAGCGGTAGAAATATTTCGAGATATAAATATCGTAAATGAATAACAGTCCCACCAGCATAATGGGGCTGCGCATCCACACCACGAACACGAGGATATACAGCGCCGACGCAACGCCAAAGCGCGTCCACCTGTTATTCCATATCTTTTTCAACTGCTCCATTCCTCACTTTTACTTATGTCGGGCCGGCTATTAATCAACCGGCGTCCCCTGAATCATTATTAGAACGCCAGCAGGTCGTCCATCGAGAACACACCCTTGCGGCCTACTATAAAGGCGGCGGCGAACACCGCGCCTTCGGCGAACACCCTGCGGCTCTTGGCGTTGTGGGTGATAGTAATATAATCCTCTGCACCTTCATAAGTGACGGTATGCGTGCCCGGAACGACACTGCGCCTGATGGCCACGACCTCCAGTTCGTCGGGTTCGGTGGTGGTATTCCCCACCCACTTGGTCTTACGGTCGAGGTTCTCGAGGATGCCTTCGGCGATGGTGATGGCCGTACCGCTGGGAGCGTCTTTCTTTTGGGTGTGGTGCGTTTCCTCTACGGTAACGTCGTATTCGCCGAAACGGTTCATCAGGCGGGCCAGTTCCTTGTTGATCTTGAAGAATATATTCATGCCCACGCTGTAATTCGACGAGTAGAAGAATGCGCCCCCCTTCTCTTCGCAGAGGCGTTTCACATTGTCGTACTTATCGAGCCAGGCGGTAGTGCCGCACACGACGGGAACTCCCGCTTCTATACACTTTATAATATTGCCGTAGGCCGAATCGGGCGCGGAAAACTCTATCGCCACGTCCACATCCCTGAGTTTTTCGGGGGTCAGGTCGCCCTGGTTGTTGATGTCTATAATAAGGGACACGGTATCTCCGCGGCCTAAGAGTATCTTCTCGATCTCCTTGCCCATCTTGCCGTATCCGACGAGTGCTACTTTCATGATAATCTGTAAGTTAATGGCTGTTTGCGCCCGGGTGGGCGTAATCTCCACAAAGTTATTATTTTTTCAGAAAATAATACTACTTTTGCTTTAGAGTTTGTCTGTGAATTTTTCAAACGAAATTTTATAGTTCTTTTTCGTGCTTTTTTCACTCGCCGTGGGTACCACCACGCCTCCCTCGGCGTGCGAAAAAATCATCAAAAAATTACTTATCATCTTTTATTTGAAAAACCCACAGATAAACTCTTAGATAAATTTGTGGTCCGGCGCTTACTGCCAGAGGTCATGAATTGTAATAGCGGCAGGGGCGGCGAAGTCTCTGTCGCTTGTTTAAGACTATCGACAACGTGAGATATTTCATCCACCTTAAATACGACGGCAGCAACTACAACGGCTGGCAGGTGCAGGACAACGCGCCCTCGGTGCAGTCGGCCCTGGAGGCGTCGCTGTCGACCATCCTGCGGGTGGAAACGCCCGTGGTAGGCGCAGGGCGCACGGATACCGGAGTCCATGCCGCCGCATACACCGCCCATTTCGACGCTACGGCCGAGATAGCGGACCCTGCGGATTTCTGCTACCATCTCAACGCCATACTGCCCCACGACATCGCCGTTACCGGGGTCGACAAAGTAAAAGACGATGCCCACGCCCGCTTCGGAGCCCTGTCGAGGGAGTATAAATATTACGTTTCCACGACAAAGGACCCGTTCCGCAGGGCCTACTCGTGGCAGTATACCTTCCCGCTCGACCTCGACGCCATGAACAGGGCCTCCGCCATGCTGTTGGACGTGGAGGACTTCACCAGTTTCTGTAAGCTCCACTCCGACAACAAGACCAATATCTGCCATCTCTCCGATTCCCGTTGGGTGCGCGAGGGCGACCTGCTTGTGTACACAGTGAGGGCTGACAGATTCCTTCGTAATATGGTAAGGGCCTTGGTAGGCACGCTTGTGGATGTGGGACGCAGTAAGCTGTCGCTGGATGACTTCATCAAAGTCATAGAACATCGCGACAGGGGGCTGGCCGGCACATCGGCGCCGGCTCAGGGCCTGTTTCTGACCGACGTGGCCTACCCCGCCGATATATATATCTGTAAATCAACCTAAATAACATATCCCTCAAGCAAGATGAAAGTAAAAATTCAGGAAGAATTCAAGAAACGTTTCGGCGAAGGCGCCCGCGTTTACGCCTCCCCGGGCAGGGTCAACCTTATCGGCGAACATACCGACTACAATCTCGGTTTCGTGCTCCCCGGCGCCATCGACAAAGCTATTTACGCAGCGATCAAACCAAACGGAGGCAAGGTGTGTCGGCTATATTCCGTCGATTACAACGAAGCTCTCGATGTGGATATGTCGGGCGAAAAACCCGCCAAACAGTGGGCTATGTATATCTACGGTGTGGTAAAGGAGATGGAAAAGCGCGGTGCTAAGGTAGAAGCCTTCGATTGCGTATTCGGCGGCGACGTGCCCCTGGGTGCCGGTCTGTCGTCTTCGGCGGCATTGGAGAGCGTGATAGGCTTCGGGCTTAACGAAACCTTTTCTCTGGGATTCAGCCGCTTCGATCTTGCCAAAATAGGCCAGATGACCGAGCATAATTATGTGGGCGTGCGTTGTGGTATCATGGACCAGTTTGCGTCGCTCTTCGGCGAAGCAGGCAAGCTTATCAGGCTCGACTGCCGTTCGCTCGAATACAAGATCGAGCCGTTCGACCATAAGGGCATCAAAGTGGTGCTTATCGACTCCATGGTCAAGCACTCGCTCGCCGGCAGCGAATACAATGTGCGCAGGGAGCAGTGCGAGAAAGGCGTGGCCGTGGTGGCCAAACACGCTCTAAGCATTGAGAGCCTGCGTGACATCAATATGGATATGCTCAACGCCTACAAAAACGAGATGGATGAGATCGTCTACCGCCGTTGTAGTTATGTGATAAACGAAAACCAGCGCCTGTTCGACGCCTGCGCCGCGGCCGAGAAGGGTGATTTCGTGACCTTCGGACAGAAGATGTACGGCTCGCACGACGGTCTGAGCAAGGAATACGAGGTGAGCTGCGCCGAACTCGACTTCCTTGTAGACTGTGCCCGCGAAGACAGCTCTGTGCTCGGCGCGAGGATGATGGGCGGCGGCTTCGGCGGCTGCACTATCAATCTCGTAAAAGAATCCGGCTTCGACAACTATATAGCGCGCACGCAGGAGAAATTCGCCGCACGTTTCGGTGAGACCCCGAGGGTGATCGACGTGGTTATCGGCGACGGAGCAAGGAGACTTTAGCAGTATCGCCAAGCGGCAATTGCGCCGCCTTAAAATAAGCGATGCCCGCCATTTTGGCGGGCATCCTTTTTGTTAGCCAATACAAAGTCGCGAATTAGCGTACGTATATTTTTTGTGAGTTGATTTTCTTTATTGTAGGCTTCCCTTGATTCATCTTACAATCGATAATTTCGATATTCTTCGCGTCATCGAAGTAAAATACGGGACGGGCATCGGGGTTCAATGTTGTAAAACCAACATTGTCGAATCTGATATTCTTGGCGTGACGAACGTAAAATCCCGATGCGGGCAAGACTACGCCGAACATGCGGTTCTCGGGATAGCCTTTAATATTTTCCGGCACTTGTTGAGTTGCCTGAGCCTGAGTGCCTCCTCCAATAGAAGTGACTTTAACATCCCTTATAAGGACATTTTCAACGACACCTCCGGGTACACCCGTTACCGAACAAGTCACGAGGCTCGCGCTCCTGGCGATCACATTGCTTATGATAACGTCCTTCAAAACACTTATCTTCTTGGTGACAGTCCGTCTTCTATCTCCAAGGCGAATGAATATCGGCGTTTGGACATCGGTCATGATTATATTGGAAATATTGATCCCCTCCATGACCCCGCCGTCGACAGACTCCAGGGCGATCCCGGAAATAACGGTTTTGTCGGTAGTACCCAACCATGGCTTGGTCTTATGCCACTTGCGGATACGATCCTCGGAGGCTTTCTGTATAACGCAATTCGTCACCGTTATATTCTTAAATCCACTTAAGCTTGACGTGCCGAATTTTATCGCGTTACAGTTACTCCTCAAAATGCAGTTTGTTACGGTTACATTTTCGCAAATCTGCCGGGTGTCGCTCTTAAAACAGAGCGCGTCGTCGTCGCAGTCGATGTAACAATCTGAAACAATTACGTTCTTACTGTCGATATCCAGTCCGTCATTATTGTAGTTCGCGTGGGAAAAAACCTTGACCCCACTGATTTTCACCCCATCGCAATCCTGATAATCCTGCGTCCAATATGCGGAGTTCATCAGTGTGACATCCTGCACCCTGACGTTCTTGCATTCTCGAAAATAAATGATCTTGGGCCTTACAGGGCCACTCTCAGAATCATTTCCTAACTGGAAATTCTTATGCTGTCCTTGCCCGTCAATAGTTCCCAAGCCAGTTACAGATATATTTTCCGCTCCGCAGGCATAGATGAGAGCCGGCGACTTAAGCCCTTTCGCTTTAGGAAGTGCCTCACGATAAGACTGCAGGTCAGTATCGCCTAAAAGAATCGCCCCGAATTCAAGGTGCAACGTCACATTTGACTTCACAAATAATGTACGGGTGAGGAATCTGCCCTCCGGGATCATAACCGTTCCAGCGCTCTCAGAACATTCGTCTATCGCCTTCTGAATTATAACCGTGTTGTCGGTCTTCCCGTCGGCTTTCGCCCCTGCGTCGGCAATGTTGATAGTTTTCGCAGTAAGAGCCATTGTCAACACAACGAACAAGGCTGATAATAACGTTCTTTTCATGTGGAAATATCCGATAATAACCGGGCGGCAATAGTTTTGCCCTACTTTATTCTCAACCTGCGCCCCAGTTGGAGTATTGTCGTCCTTTTGATATTGTTAAGGCGACATATTTGGTCGATTGATACGCCATATTTAGCAGCGATCTTGCCAAGTATATCTCCCTGACGCACTACATGATACACGCCTTTACTGCTTGAGATACTTGAAGTCGAGGTGGGCTTGCTTCCACCCGACGAACCGTTCTGCGCTTTGCGTATCACCTCCAGCACATCCACGTCGGCGGTGTCCTTAGGAATGCCGGCAAGCATGGGAGGCAGGTCGTCGTCGTCCTCTTCGAGTATTTCCGAAGCGCGCGAATGAATGTTGAAGAATGATTTTTCAAGTGCGAATGTCTGATAGCGTAGGTTGCCGCCCGGGAAATCTATTATGAATTCGGGGTCGAACGTCTGGTCGCAATACCTTATCTCGAAGTGTAGGTGAGGCCCACGGCTACGGCCTGTAGAGCCGCCGAAGCCTATCACCTGCCCCGCCCTCACGAAATCATTGGGGATCACATTGAGCCTCGAGAGGTGGGCGTACCATGTCTCCAAACCGTTTTTATGCCTGACTATCACGAGATTACCAAAGCCGCCGCCGTTGAACTTGGCGTAGCGTATCTTACCGTCGAATGCCGCGTAGATAGGCTCTCCCACCCTCAGCGGTATGTCCACCCCATTGTGGTTGCGACGCCCGCGGGGGCCGTACTTGGAGAATACCGAGCCTCGTATGGGTACATGGAACTCGTCGAGGTTTTTTATAAGGTTTAGCTCGATCACCGGCGGCAGGTCGGAAAGCTCTATGCCCTTATAGGCGAATACTTGCGTGGTGTCCCAATGTTCCATATACACCAGCGGCGAGGGCCTGTTCTTCAACGACGGGCGGTAATACTTCCAGGTATTGTTACTGTAAAGAATTATCTTGGTGTCGGGATATTTGGTGTCGACCGTGTCGATGGGATACTGCGGCAGGTCCTCGAGTTTTGGCGGCGTATTATAATACGACTGCGACCTGCGTTGCGCCTGCGCGCTCGTAACCAGAATAAAAAATCCGAGTGCGAGCCCGGCATATTTTAAAGACATAAAACTGTGGCTTTGTTGATACGTTAACAAAAGTAAAATATTTATTCCTTAAAAGCACAACTTCCCTCGCGCTTTTTGGAATATCGCGGCACAGGAGGTCTCCCGGGCCGATCTATTTCCACCTGGCGGCGTTCTCCCTCTCTATCATAGCTTCGGCCTCGGTGAGAGCATCGAAAAACCCGGCTCCGAAGCAGCGCGTAATAGGCTCCTTAAGCGCCTTATATACAGGCATCCCCACCTTGCGGCCGAGGTCGACGGCAGGCGTGCACACATTCCAGCGATGGTAGTTAAGGCCGAAAGTGCCGTTGGAGAACTTCGCCACCCGTATGGGGTAAAGGTGGCAGGATATAGGCTTTATGAAACTGCACTCTCCCGCTTTGAACGCCCTCTCCATGGCGCACATGGTAACGCCGTCTTCTGTAAATGAATAGGCGCATTCGGCGTCGTTGACAAGAGGGGTCGTGAGATCATCGTCATCGTCAAGAACGCCGAATCCCTCGCGTTCGATCACCGCCCTGCCCTCGCCCGTCATATAACGTTTATAGGCAGGGTATTCCTTGCGCAGTATCTCTACCTCTTCCTCTTCGAGCGGCGCACCGGCGTTGCCCTCCACGCAACATATGCCCTTGCAGCGACCCAGATCGCAACAAAAGCGCTCCGTGAGAATGTCGGTGCTGATTATTTTATCGTCTATCTGTATCACTTCGCGGCAGGGGAAATAGAGTCTTCGATTATGGTGCTTATCAGGTCGCTGATGTTCATCCCCATGGCCTGGGCCTGCTGGGGAATGATGCTTGTTTTGCTCATCCCGGGAACAGTATTAACCTCTATCATATAGGGTTTGTCGCCCTTCACGATAAAGTCTATGCGTACAATTCCACGGCAACCTAAATGCTTGTATATCTTAAGAGTATATTCATTCAGCTTAGCCAATACTTTAGCATCTATGTCGGCGGGCGTGATCTCCTGTGAGAGCCCCTTGTATTTGGCGGTGAAATCGAAGAAATCATTCTCGGATATGATCTCGGTTACAGGGAATATATAATCCTTTCCGCCGGCCACCATCACGCCGCAGCCTATCTCCCTACCCTCTATAAATTCCTCTATCAACGCCTGCGGGCTCTCTTTAAGCGCTTCGCGCACGGCGGCGGGTATATCCTCCTTTTTGTGGACTTTCGTAACTCCGAAGCTGCTGCCGCTGGCATTGGGCTTCACGAACAACGGTAAACCCAGTTCGGCAGCAATCTTATCGGCGTCTATCGCGCTCTTTCCATCGACCATTATCTCCCGGGCTAGGTTAATTCCCAAACCCTGTACGGCACGCTTGCAGGCGGCCTTGTCGAACGTCAGTACCGATGAAACAAATGGGCACGAAGAGTACGGGATCCCCATCATATCGAGATACCCCTGTAACCTGCCGTCCTCGCCCGGAGTGCCGTGGATTATTATAAAGGCGTAGTCGAGCGCTATCTTACGTCCGTCGACAGTGAGCGAAAAGTCGTTCTTGTTGAGCTGGCTTTCGAGGCCCTGGGGGTCTGTATAAGTCCACCTGCGGCCCTCTATGTCTATCTTATAGACATTGTAGCGGCTCTTATCGATCGATTCCTCGATCAGTTCGGCGCTCATCAGCGACACTATCCTCTCGGAGGAGTCGCCGCCGGCAAGCAGGGCTATATTTTTCTTCATCGTGTATATATTTATTTGTCTGTCAGATCGTAGCGGCGGCGCATCAGGGGTTATACATGTCGAGATTGCGGAACTCGAATATCTCCTTTATCATCTCTATGTAACTTTCCGCCTCGCCGTTATCGCTGTCCAGTTCCCTGACTTTCAGAAAATCGTTCATCGCCTGGCCGTAGAGCCCAGCCTTGTAATAGGCCTTGCCCCGCTCTATATATAAGTTATGATCAGAGGGCGAGGATCCTATGGCGCGGGAAAGTTCGCTTATAAGCTCGTTGGTGTCGCCGCTTCGGCCATAGAGCTTGTTCTTGACTATATATTCGTATACTCCTTCGGGCAGGCCACATTCGCCTCCCTCCCTGAAATCCGTCGCTTTGCACGACCACAGGGGAGCGCCGGATAGGTAATTGAATCCGGCCGTGTATGGCTTGTCGCTACGGATACATCCCTCGCGCGGGTATACATATATGGTGTACTCCTTAATTATCTCCTCGTATTCATACCACCTGTCGAATCCATCCACGTTGTCCTCGCCTATCAACAAGCCGAATCTGCGGCCTGGATACATCGACGATAGCTTGCGTAAGGTGGTTATCGTCCTCGAAGGCAGAGGTAAGCCTCCCTCTATGTCCGACACTTTTATCTGGTCGGGATAGCGCGACACGGCCGCCGCCATAGTGGCCATTTCTAACCTGCGTTCGAACGGGGCCAATCCAGACTGCTCCTTGAACGGGTTTTGCGGCGACACCACAAGCATAACGTCGCCGCACAACCCCTGCCCGATAACATATTCCGCGATGGAGATATGCCCTGAGTGTATGGGATTGAACGAGCCGAAGTATGTTATGGTATCGACGGTTTGCATCGTCCTAAGATTAATTCTTCAAAAACGCCTCCACGCAGGCTTCCGTTTCGGATATGGCCGTGGCGAGGTCGTCGTTGATTATCACCTTGTCGAACTTATTCGCGTACGACATCTCCTCCACGGCCTTTGCCACACGCTTGTCTATGGTTTCGGGACTGTCGGTGCCGCGCCCTTCGAGCCTCTTGCGCAGCTCTTTCACCGAAGGAGGCATTATAAATAAGGAGAGGGCCTTATCGCCGAACAACTTTTTGAGGTTGATTCCGCCCTTAACGTCTATATCGAAAACTATAGTGTTGCCCTTGGCCCAGATGCGCTCTATTTCTTTGCGCAAGGTACCGTAACGGGTACCGCTGTACACCTCTTCCCATTCCACGAAGGCCCCTTCATCTACAAGGCGGTCGAACTCGTCGTGCGATATGAAGTAATAATCCTTGCCGTCGACCTCGCCCGCGCGCGGAGAGCGGCTGGTGGCCGAAATGGAGAACTCCAACCGCCTAAGTTTACCGAGCAGATGCTTTATTATAGTGGTCTTACCTGAGCCCGAGGGGGCGGAGAATATTATCACTTTGCCGTCCATCGCAAAGGGTTTATGCGTTCGATAATGGCGGACGAGCCGCCTACTAAAAATTACAGCAGGTTGAGAAGCTGTTCTTTTATCTTCTCGAGTTCGTCTTTCATCTTAACCACCAGACGCTGTATATCAGCGTCGTTGGCCTTAGAGCCCATGGTGTTGATCTCACGGCCCATTTCCTGGGCAATGAAGCCGAGTTTGCGCCCCGCGCCGCTCTCTTCCTTTACCACCTCCCTGAAATATTTACAGTGGTTGGACAGGCGCACCTGTTCCTCGGTGACGTCGAGCTTCTCCACATAGAATATAAGCTCCTGTTCCAGGCGGTTGGCGTCGATCTGCATGCCCAACGAATCCACTTTCTCCTTTATGCGGGCTTTGATAGCCTCGGTGCGCCTGGGCTCGAATAGCGACACCTCCTCTTTAAGCACCTCGATCATCCCCACGCGGCCCAGAAGGTCGGCGATGAGTATCGCACCCTCCTGATCGCGAAAGGCGTCTATATTGTCAAGGGCCTCGCGGGCGGCGGACATAAGCGCCGCCCCCTCCTCGTCGGATACCGCCGCCGCCTCGCTCTGCACCACCTCGGGCATGCGAAGTATGGCAGGTACGATATTGGAATCGGAGGTCTTGGAGCCGAATTCTATCTTGTTTTCCTTACATATCTCTGAAAGTTGGGCGTAGTACTCCTCGAAAGCCCCGCGGTTGATACTTACGTTCCCCGTCGCGCCCTGCGACTCATATGACACGAAGACGTCGATCTTGCCCCTCTGGAGCCTGCGGGCCACCTCGTTGCGTATCTCGTACTCGTACTGGCGGTATACGGAGGGTATCTTCACCGACACGTCGAGCTGTTTGCTGTTCAGGGAGCGTATCTCGACGCTTATCTTCTTTTGTCCCGACTCTTTTTCGGCCTTTCCGTAGCCGGTCATCGATTTTATCATAACTGTGGATTTATTTCGCTATTGGGCAACACAAAAGTACATCAAATAAATTGATTTGAACAGAGGCGAAAGAACTTTCGTTCCCTCTATGTTATTTTCAAGGAGATACGGCGAAAAAATGTTGAAAAAACTTGAATAAAAAATGCCCGAATTATTGCATGATTCAATATAAAATTGATACTTTTGGGGGTCGTAATCAATCTATCGTTATATAAATAACGGTAAAATTACGCTCTTTAAAAACAGCCTAAACGCACAATTTCAAATAGTTAACAATCAAATAATACACCGATGAAAAAACACAATTTTAACGCAGGGCCCTCTATTCTGCCGCGTGTGGCGATCGAAAACGCCGCAAAAGCCGTACTCGACTTCAACGGATCAGGAATGTCCCTTCTGGAAATTTCGCACCGTACCAAGGATTTCGAGGCAGTGAACGACGAGGCCGAAGCCCTGTTCAGGGAGCTGTTGAACGTACCCGAAAACTACAAGATACTGTTCCTGGGCGGCGGTGCCAGCACCCAGTTTTTTCATATCCCCTACAACCTCCTCGAAAAGAAGGCCGGTTATGTAAACACAGGCGTATGGGCCAAGAAGGCCATCAAGGAAGCCAAAATATTCGGCGAAACAGTAGTTGTGGCTTCATCCGAGGACAAAAACTTCACCTACATACCCAAAGGTTTCGACATCCCCAAGGACCTCGACTACCTCCACATCACTACCAACAATACCATCTACGGTACTGAATATTTCACCGACCTCGACTCGCCCGTTAACGTGGTGGCCGACATGAGCTCCGATATCCTCAGCCGCAAGATCGACGTGTCGAAGTACGCCATGATCTACGGCGGTGCCCAGAAGAACATGGGCCCCGCAGGCGTTACGTTCGTGATCGTAAGGGAAGATATTCTCGGCAAGGTATCCCGTCCGCTCCCCGCTATGGTAGACTACCGCAACCATATCAAGGAAAAGTCAATGCTCAACACTCCTCCCGTATTCCCCATCTTCGTGGTGAAGGAAACGCTGAAGTGGCTGAAGTCTATAGGTGGCGTGCCTGCTATCGAAAAGATCAACAAGGAAAAGGCCGACATGCTCTACGGTGAGATCGACCGCAACAGCCTGTTCGTAGGCACTGTTGAAAAGGCCGACCGCTCGAGGATGAACATCTGCTTCGTGATGAGCAAGGGCAACGAAGAGCTTGAAGGCGAGTTCCTCGAATTTGCCAAGTCTCGCGGCATGGTGGGCATCAAGGGTCACCGTCTGGTGGGTGGTTTCCGCGCGTCTACCTACAACGCCCTCCCCATCGAAAGCGTGAAGGCTCTGGTAGACTGCATGCAGGAATTCGAAGCCAAGCACAAGAAATAAGCAATTTTCACCGAAACATTAAGAGTTTGTCTAGAACTTGTTACCGAAGTTATTTTATAACTTATTTTAGATGACTTTTAATCGGGAAGTGAGGCGAATAGCGGCTCCTATTTAACGAGCTTCACGGTTAAAAGGAGCGAAAAGGAGTATAAAAGAACGAGATTAATAATTTTAGACAAACTCTAAAAACCATACGGTTATGAAAGTATTGGTAGCAACTGAAAAACCTTTTGCCAAGGCAGCTGTCGACGGCATTAAGGATATAATCGCCAAAGCGGGCCACGAAATAGCCCTGCTGGAAAAATATGCAGACAAAGCCGAGCTTCTGGCAGCCGTTAAGGACGCCGACGCCCTGATCATCCGCAGCGACAAGGTCACTCCCGAGGTTGTGGCCGCAGCAGGTAAACTCAAGATCGTTGTGCGCGCCGGAGCGGGTTATGACAACGTAGACCTCCCCTCTTGCACCGACAAGGGTATCGTGGTGATGAACACTCCCGGCCAGAACTCCAACGCTGTGGCCGAGTTGGCCATAGGCATGATGATATTCATGGCCCGCAACCAGTTCACCCCCGGCACAGGTACGGAGATCAGCGGCAAGAGGCTGGGCATCCATGCCTACGGTAACGTAGGCCGCCTGGTTGGCCGCTACGGCAAGGCTATGGGCATGAAGGTTACTGCCTTCGACCCCTTCGCCGATCCCAAGGTATTCGAGTGCGACGACGTACAGGTGGCTTGCTCTGAAAAGGACCTTTACGCCAACTCGGACTATCTGTCGCTCCACATTCCCGCCACTCCGCAGACCAAGAACTCGATCAACTACGACCTGCTGACAAGCATGCCCAAGGGTGCTACCTTGGTCAACACCGCCCGCAAGGAGGTTATCGACGAAGCAGGTATGATCAAGGCGCTGGAAGAAAGGCAGGACCTGAAATACATCACCGACATCGCGGCCGACTCACAGAGCCTGATGGAAGAGAAGTTCGGCAAACGCGTATTCGCCACAGCCAAGAAGATGGGCGCCGAGACAGCCGAAGCCAATATCAACGCCGGCCTTGCTGCCGCGAACCAGATCGTGGCCTTCTTCGAAAGCGGCGACAAGCGTTTCCAGGTAAACAAATAGCAACGCCTGCCCGCGCTTAGCGCGAGAAAACTATCAGGGCGCTCTGGCTTATTGGCAGAGTGCCCTGATTTTATAGACGGTATAAGGCAGATAAGGTACTCTACCCGTTTTATTTTCGGAATAAAAGTGTTATTTTGCACCCTAATTTCAATTCAAGTAAGCGTATGTTCATGAAAACTCTTTTGTCGACAGGAATGATGGCCGTGGCGTGTAGCGCCGTGGCACAGAATAGCGCGATCGATGGTAACGATCCGCTGAAAACGGTCATGGTCATAGGTGACAAACTCATAAGGGAGACCCCTTTTGAGTATAAGCTGACACTCCCCGCCGCGCGCAGGACGTTCATGACCCTGCAGTGCGTCGATTTCGGACGTTCATTCGGGCTCGGCCGCAGCGCCGTGGCCTACGCTTATACACATATGGATATAGCCAAGGATACGGCCTTTCTCATGCAGCTCGACCACAACGACGGTTGTCGCGTGTGGCTCAACGGTAGCGTGGTGTACGACAAGCAGGGCGACCGCAAGATAAACATCACCGAAGAGGAGCGCGACGTGGAATTGCCTTACGAAGTGATTCTCAACCTCAAGAAAGGCACTAACAGCCTGCTAATAAAATCTGAGACCGCAGGCGGAGAATGGAAGGTATTTATGCAGCCCCTCCCGCGTAAGGGCGCCGTGCCTAATAAGAATAGGATCTATCCCTCTATCGGCCTGACAAACGTAAAGAATGTAGATAAGAGCGTAGCCGCTGTAAGCAGCTGGTTGGTGGTGGGCCCGTTCGCCAATGAGGCCGCCTCTGGTAAGCGCAAGGGTATGGATGCGGCCTACGCGCCTGAGAGCGGCATAAGTTTCGGTCGCATGTATGCCGGCATCGATACACCCATAACCTGGACCATCCCCAAGGTGGAAGTACTGGGCGACCTTATCGACAAGAAAGACTGGGGCACCAACTACACATGGAATTACCACAACGGAGGCGTGGCCTGGGCCATGCAGTACCTTTCCGAGATGTCGGGCGATAAGAAGTATAACGAATACGCCGACCGTTTCTGCGATTTCCACCTCGACGGCATGCCGTTCGTGGAGTATCAGAAAAACACTCTCAACGCATTTAATTCGGCGGGTGTGGCCATACTCAACACTCCCCTGCTTGATTTCACGCTCGCTCCCGCCCTGCCATTTATATACAGGCTTCGCAAGGAGGCCGATTTCGATGGGAAGCAGAAATACGTCGATTTCATAAACCGTATGATAGAATATGCCCGCCACGGTCAGGTGCGTCTGCCCGATTCGGGTATCTACACTCGCATAACGCCCAAGAAGTACACCACATGGGTCGATGATATGTTCATGGGGATTCCGTTCCTCGTGCAAGCTTCGATGTACGTGACCGACAAGGCGATTAAGGATGCCCTTATGGAGGACGCGGCCAAGCAGGTGCTTGGATTTGCCGACGAGGTGTGGGATGCCCCGGCGGGCCTTTACACCCACGCCCGCGTTAAGGGCTCGGAGATTACCCATTCCCACTGGTCGAGGGCCAACGGTTGGGCCGTGTGGGCTATGTCCGACCTCCTGCTGCAGCTCTCTCCCAAGAGCAAATACTATAAACCCGTAATGGAACAGTACCGCAAACATGTTGAATCTTTGGTGAAGCTGCAAGATAAGAGTGGTCTGTGGCACAACGTGTTGGATCGTCCGGACTCTCCTCTGGAAGTATCCGGCTCCGCCATATTCACCCTGGCCATAGCGCGCGGCGTCACCCACGGCTGGCTCGATGCTAAGAAGTACTACCCGGTAGCCATGAAAGGCTGGCTCGGTGTCACCAAAGAGATCGAACCCAACGGCACTGTACACAAGATATGCGTGGGTACGATGTTTTCTGAAAACATAGATTTCTATCTCAACCGCCCCTTCTTTGACGACGACACCCACGGCCTTTTCGCCGTTATATTCGCAGGGATCGAGACCCACAAGATGTTGCAAACTTTACAATCCAAGAAATAGACAACTGAAAAATATATTCTATCATGGTAAAGATCAAACCTTTCAAGGGCATACGCCCGCCCCGCGAGCTGGCCGCAGAAGTGGCCTCACGCCCTTACGACGTACTCAACTCCGTTGAAGCCAAGGCCGAAGCGACCGAGAAATCGCTGCTGCACATTATAAAACCCGAGATCGACTTCGACCCCATCGCCGACGAACACTCGCAGGCGGTATATGACAAAGCCGTGGAAAACTTCGGCAAGTGGAAGAGCAAAGGCTGGCTCAAGCAGGACGGCGAAGAGAAGTATTACATCTACGCCCAGACCATGGACGGCAGGACACAGTACGGCCTTGTGGCCGCCTGCGACTTCGAGGACTATGTGAGCGGCAAGATCAAGAAGCACGAGCTCACCCGCCCCGACAAGGAGGAAGACAGAATGATCCACGTGAGGATACAGAACGCCAATATCGAGCCGGTGTTCTTCTCCTACCCCGCCCACAAAGAGATCGACAAGATCGTGGCCGAGGTGATAAAGAATAAGCCCGAATATGATTTTACTGCCGCCGATGGTTTCGGACACAAGTTCTGGACTGTCGACGACAAGGCTACAATAAAGAGGATCAGCGAGATATTCGCCACTATCCCCGCCCTGTACGTGGCCGACGGACACCACCGTACTGCCGCAGCCGCACGTGTGGGAGCAGAGAAGAAGGCCGCCAATCCCAACCATACCGGTAATGAGGAGTACAACTTCTTCCTCGCGGTGATCTTCCCCGATAACCAGCTGAAGATCATCGACTACAACCGCCTGATGAAAGACCTTAACGGCCTCTCGGAAGAGCAGTTCATCGCCGCCCTCGGCAAGGACTTCGACGTGAAGGAGATGGGCAAGGAAATTTTCAAGCCCACCGCCCTGCACAACTTCTCTATGTATCTGGGTGGCAGGTGGTACAGCCTCACCGCCAAGAAGGGCACTTACGACGACAACGACCCCATAGGCGTGCTCGACGTGACCATTCTATCTAACCTGGTGCTCGATCAACTCCTGGGCGTGAAGGACCTGCGTACCGACAAGAGGGTCGATTTCGTGGGCGGTATCCGTGGCCTGGGCGAATTACAGCGCAGGGTCGACAGCGGAGAAATGAAGGTGGCTTTCGCCCTCTATCCCGTGTCGATGAAGCAGCTTATCGATATCGCCGACACCGGCAATATCATGCCCCCGAAGACCACATGGTTCGAGCCTAAGCTCAGGTCGGGCCTGGTAATCCACTCGTTGGACTAAGTAGGAAGTAAACTCCGCGCCATCTAACGACCGCTCCGGATTAAAAACGTATTCCCGCACAACACACAGAACTTCGCGAAGAATAACGGCAACAGGGCGGTTTAGGTGTCGTATTTGTATTAAAAAAGGATTTAAACGCCCCTTGCGTAAACTTTAACTTTGAGGGGCAAACCAATATCTGTTTATGGCTAAGATAAGAGGTAGACTTGTAATAGATACCGAGCGTTGCAAGGGTTGCAGCGTGTGCGTGGTGGCCTGTCCGATGAAGATTCTCGAACTGTCGCCGGAGGTCAACTCCAAGGGTTACAACTTCTTGCGCGTAGCAAGGCCCGACGAATGTACGGGATGCGCCAACTGCGCCATCGTGTGCCCCGACAACTGCATAACCGTGTATCGATCGAAAGTTGAATAGTGTCTGCCCTGCCCTCGCTTTATGGGTGTGCGGCGGATGGATGAAAAGATATTTTTATGGAAGAGATAAAATTGATGAAGGGTAACGAGGTTATTGCGGAAGCGGCTGTGCGCTGCGGGTGCGACGGCTATTTCGGCTACCCTATCACCCCCCAGTCGGAGGTACTGGAAACGCTGACCGAGATGCGTCCGTGGGAGACCACAGGGATGGTCGTGCTGCAGACCGAGAGCGAGATAGCCTCCATTAACATGCTCTACGGAGCGGCCGGGTGCGGCAAGAGGGTGATGACCTCGTCTTCGAGCCCCGGCATAAGCCTTATGAGCGAGGGGATAAGCTATATCGCCGGCGCGGAACTGCCCTGCGTGATACTCAACGTGGCGCGCGGAGGCCCCGGCCTGGGCACGATACAGCCCTCGCAGGCCGACTATTTCCAGGCGGTGAAGGGCGGCGGTCACGGCGACTTCAATCTTATAGTGCTGGCTCCCAACTCGGTACAGGAGATGCACGACTTCGTATCTCTGGGCTTCGAATTGGCATTCAGGTATCTTAATCCGGTCATGATCCTTTCCGACGGGGTTATCGGCCAGATGATGGAGAAGGTGGTGCTTCGTCCGCAGGAACCGCGTTGGACCGATGAGTACATAATTAAGAATCACGGTTCGTGGGCCGTTACCGGCAAGAAAGGGCGCGGGCGTAATATCGTAACCTCGCTTGAGATCGACCCCGTAGAGCAGGAAAAGGTCAACAAGAAGCTTCAGGCCAAATATCAGACTATACGCGAGAAGGAGGTACGCTACGAGATGTTCGACTGCGACGATGCCGACTATGTGATCGTGGCTTACGGATCCTCGGCGCGCATATCGCGTAAGGTAGTGGAAATGGCCCGCGAATATGGCTACAAGGTGGGCCTGCTGCGTCCAATCACGCTCTTCCCTTTCCCCGAAGCTCCTATAAAGGAGTTGTCAAAAAGAGTCAAGGGATTCCTCTCTGTGGAGATGAGCGCAGGACAGATGGTCTACGACGTGCGCCTGGCGGCAGGATGCAGTGTACCCGTGGAGCACTACGGACGTATGGGCGGTATCGTCCACTCCCCTTCCGACGTGTACGAAGGACTTAAAACTCAATTATTGGATAAGGTAAAGTAGAGATATGGAACAGGCAAACGAAACACTTGTTTTCTCGAGGCCGAGGCTGATGACCGACGCCGTGCTGCACTACTGCCCAGGCTGTAGCCACGGTACGGTGCATAAGATCGTGGCCGAGGTGATAGACGAGATGGGCATGGAAGAGAAGGCCATAGGCGTGTCGCCGGTGGGATGCTCGGTATTCGCGTATAACTATATAGATATCGACTGGGTGCAGTCGGCCCACGGTCGCGCGGCGGCGGTGGCCACAGGCATAAAGAGGATACAGCCCGATAAGATGGTCTTTACATACCAGGGCGACGGCGACCTTGCGGCCATTGGTACAGGTGAAACCATCCACGCCTGCAACCGGGGCGACAACATCACCATTATCTATATCAACAACGCCATCTACGGGATGACCGGCGGCCAGATGGCCCCCACGACCATCCTCGGCATGAAGACCACCACCACTCCCGACGGCCGCACCCCGGCCCTGCACGGCTATCCGTTCGCCGTGTCGGATATGGTGGCGAGGCTCGACGGCGTGTGCTACTCCACTCGCCAGAGCGTGCAGGCTCCGGCCAACGTGCGCAGGGCCAAGAAGGCTATTCGCAAGGCGTTTGAGAATTCGATGCAGAACAAAGGCCTGTCGTTCGTGGAGATAGTGGCCACCTGTAATTCGGGCTGGAAGATGAGCCCCACAGGCGCCAACACATGGATGGAGGAGAATATGTTCCCCGTCTATCCGCTGGGCGACATAAAAGATATTTAAGCCGTAAAACAGTAGAGAGATATGTTTAAGGAAGAGATAATAATAGCAGGATTCGGCGGCCAGGGCGTGCTGTCTATGGGTAAGATACTCGCCTACTCCGGCGTGATGCAGGGCAAAGAGGTGAGCTGGATGCCCGCCTACGGCCCCGAGATGAGGGGAGGTACGGCCAATGTGACCGTTATAATCAGTGACACAACCATCAGTTCGCCCATCCTGCACGAGTTCGATACGGCCATAATACTCAATCAGCAGAGTATGGACAAGTTCGAGCCGAGGGTTAAAAAAGGCGGCGTGCTTATATACGATCCCAACGGCATTATCCGCACGCCTGTGCGTACGGATATCGACGTATATGCCATCGACGCCACGGCTGAGGCGGCCCGTATTTCCAACCCCAGGGTATTCAACACGATGATTCTCGGCGGTTATATCAAGGTGCGCGGCACGCTTGACCTGGAAAGCGTGTACAGCGGCCTCGAAAAATCGCTGCCCGAACGCCTGCACAAGTCGCTCCCAGCCAATAAAGAGGCGATACAGATAGGGATGAATATTATCAGGAAGATGTAATCCTGCTGCGTATTATAAATTAAGAAAGGAAGCTGCGAGGCTTCCTTTTTTAATTTACTCAAACGAAAGGCACACATCATGTTATATATTAGAATAATTTCGTACATTCATATATAGCTAAATACTATCGATATGAAGAAGATTGTAATGCTTTTGTGTGCCGTATGTTGGACATGTACATCGTTTGCACAATCTGCCAATGGGCGTATCTTAAAGTCATATGTCAACAAGCCCGTAAATCATCAGGCTATCGACAAAGTCATAGGAGCGGAATCGAGACCGGGATCACAATGTTCAGCGTTTGAAAAAGACGGCTGCCTTTTTAGCGTCTGGGTGTATTCAAATTGGCAGGAATCATCTTTGTCTGTATATGTACTTCTTCAGCATACGAAAGATGCAGTAATAATAATGAAAGATTTCTTCATTATAGATTCCAAGGAACTTAGACGCCAATATCCTGGTAAAGACTTAGGTGGAGGTATAGATAATCAATATAAAGAAGAGAATGGCAAATGGGCTATGGACAATTTGCTCATAACGATTTACGACTATGGTGAAAAAGATGCCCACGGGGAGAATCCCGAATATTATACCAGAATACTCAAGGCGTGGACTATCGATAAAAAGAGATTGAAGTTCACAGAAATCCCGACCAAGGGCCTAACCCATTATAACGAGGGTTATGGTGCCTGACAACCGGCGTCAAAATTTCATTATTTCTTGAACTTAAACACCCCTATTATCGGATAGTGGTCGGAGATGTACGGCACCCCGAAATCGTCGGTGATGGTTCTGTAAGCCAAGGGAATTACGCCGTTCCTGTAGAAAACATAGTCAATAATTGTACCTGTGGGCCGCTTACCCCAGGCGTTGAAGGTTGCCTGGCTGTCGGTTACGGGTGCAGTGTTTCGCACCGACAGGAAATTGTCGAACATGGGCTTGATTCGCGGGTTAGTGGACTTGAGGTTGAAGTCGCCGGTTATGAAACATATGGCGTCGGCACCCGCGATCTCTTTCACCTTGCTTATCAGGAGCTTTACGCCGTTTTCACGCGCCAGAAGTCCTTTATGGTCGAGGTGGGTGTTGAAATAATATATGGTCTTTTTAGACTTCCTGTCGCTGAACTTAACCCACGTAACCGTGCGGTGGTGATTTGAATCCCATCCTTTTGACACGGTATCGGGCGTCTCGCTGAGCCAAAAAGTGCCGCTCTCCAGTAGGTTGAACCGGTTGTCGCGGAAGAATATAGACATGCGCTCGCCCTTGTTCTTACCGTCGTCACGGCCCACGCCGACCTCTGTATATTCCGGCAGATTGGACTTCAAATAACTCACCTGCTTGGGCTGACCCTCCTGTATTCCGAAAAGATCGGGTTTGTACCGCTGGATCATGGAGATCGAGGCCTTTTTGCGAAGGTCCCAGCTGTTGGGTCCGTCGTCCATGTTGCCGTTGCGCACGTTATACGACATTACGGAGATATCGCCCGCGGGCAGTTTGCGCTGGCTGCTGCATGGCAGCGAAACGGCCACGGCAACGATCAAAAATAGTAGTTTCCTGATCATTATGTATGCGATTTGGAATATTGTCAGCGAAACGAATATCCGCCTATATCCTTGAATCCGCGGAGGAATTCACCGGTGTCCATCTGGCGTTTGCCGGCCACCTGCAGACGGTCGATAAATATCCATCCATCGGCGCAGGCCACTTTGATATAGCTCCTGTTGTCGGAATATATCTCGCCGGCGGTGGGATTCTCGTTAAGGAAAGGCTCGGTGTGAGTGTGGTATATCTTCACGCCCTCGGGCTCACGTCCGCCGCCCGACCACACAAGTTCGCTCCACGCTGCAGGATAAGGCGACAGGCCCCGCACGAAATTATAAATAGTGCGGCTATCGTTCCCCCAGTTTACGCGGCAGGTATCCTTGAATATCTTCGGGGCGTCTTTAATTACGCCGTTCACCGACATATCCTCCTGCGCCGTGGGTGACACATTACCCGAGGCCACCAGCTCCACGCTTCGTTCGACAAGGCCCGTACCCACATCCATAAGTTTGTCATGGAGCGTACCCACGTCGTCGGTATCGGTTATATCCACCGCCTGTTGCATCAGCACAGCACCCTTGTCGATTTCATGGTTGAGCATAAAGGTCGTTACGCCAGTCTGTTTTTCGCCGTTTATTATAGCCCAGTTTATCGGGGCCGCGCCCCTGTATTGCGGTAGCAGTGAGGCATGAAGGTTGAACGTCCCCAGCTTTGGGGCAGCCCAAATAACTTCGGGCAACATCCTGAAAGCTATGACGATACCCAGATCGGCATTAAGGGCCTTGAATTGCTCGACAAACGCGGGGTCCTTCAACTTTTCCGGTTGCAACACAGGCAGTCCCACCTCCACGGCGTAACGTTTCACGGCGCTTTCCTGCATCCTGAGACCCCGGCCCGCGGGCTTATCCACGGAGGTAACCACAGCCACGACATTGTAGCCCTTCTCCACGAGATTGCGCAGAGGGGCCACGGCGAAATCGGGCGTACCCATATACACTATGCGAAGGGATTTGGCCTCCATAACGGTAATTTATACATAAGCGAACCGCAAACGAAACGCGCGGCCCGGCAAATGATCAATACTTGAACATCCCGAGCTTGTGCCCCATCACCAATTCTTTGGTTTCGAGGTACTTCTCATTGAACTTATTGGGCTTTATCACGATGGGCACTATCTCTGTGATGCTTAGGCCGTAGCCTTCGAGGCCCGCGCGTTTCTGGGGATTGTTGGTCAGCAGGCGCATCTTGGTCACGCCAAGATCGTGCAGGATGCTGGCTCCCACGCCGTAGTCGCGTTCGTCGACGGCGAACCCGAGCTTGATATTGGCCTCGGCGGTATCCATGCCCTCTTCCTGGAGCTTGTAGGCGCGGATCTTATTGAACAGGCCGATGCCCCTGCCCTCCTGATTCAGATACACCACCACGCCTTTGCCCTCCTTCTGGATCATCTTCATGGATTCGTGAAGCTGGGCGCCGCAATCGCAACGGCACGAACCGAATATGTCGCCCGTAGCGCACGAAGAGTGCACACGCACGAGAATAGGCTCGTCTTTCTTCCACTCGCCCTTGATAAGGGCCATGTGTTCGAGACCGTTGCTCTTCTGCCTGAAGGGTATAAGTTTGAATTCGCCCCACTCGGTAGGCATTTCCACCGTATCGCCCCTCTCGACGATAGATTCGGAGCGCAGACGGTATTTTATCAGAGCCGCTATCGACATTATCTTGAGGTCGAACTTGCGGGCTATATCGAGGAGCTGTGGCAGGCGGGCCATAGTCCCGTCCTCGTTCATTATCTCTACCAGAGCGCCACCCACCTTCAGGCCCGCAAGACGGGCGAGGTCGGTAACAGCTTCGGTATGTCCCGGACGACGCAGTACGCCCTTCTCCTTGGCGCGCAGGGGGAAGATATGCCCCGGACGGCCCAGGTCCTCGGGTTTGGTATTTTCGTCGACCAGGGCGCGGATGGTCTTGGCCCTGTCGCTCACGGATATACCGGTGGTACAACCCTGTGCGGTAAGGTCGACGGACACGGTAAACGGGGTCTCGTGGAGCGACGTATTATCGGTCACCATCAGCGGCAGGTTCAATTCCGCACACCTACTTTCAGGTATCGGCGCGCAGATCAATCCGCGGCCGTGCATGGCCATGAAATTGACTATCTCGGGGGTTATCATCTCGGCGGCCACCACGAAATCGCCCTCATTCTCCCTATCCTCGTCATCGACCACGATCACCACCTTACCGAGGCGGAAATCCTCGATAACCTCCTCCACGCTGTTCAGTTTTATTTCACTCATTATCGGTAAATGTATTTTGCAGTGAGGCTAACGCTCCGGGAGCCCGCCTCATTGTACTATTTTTTATTTTTTATGTATCCCTTTGCCTTGTCCAATACCTTTTTGAACTTATTGTAGTACCAGTCCGTGTTGAAGAGGTTGGAGTCGTGGGTAGCCTTATAGGTGAGGAACACCGATATAGGCAACAGGATGAACGACGACACCCACATTCCCTGAAAAGCCGTCCATGTGCCCTCCCTGGCCATCTTCTCGCCGGTGATGCTTATGATATAGTATATCACGAAGAAAGCCACGGATATAACCATCGGCAGGCCGAGCCCCCCTCTGCGGATTATGGCCCCCAGCGGCGCGCCGATAAGGAAAAAGATAAATATGGAGACGGGCAGCGAGAACTTCCTGTTCCACTCTATTTTGTATTTGTATAGCTGTTCGAGGGCTTGCTTCGAAGACTCTTCATCGAATGAATAGTAGGTTTTGGAGCTGCGGGCGTTATTCAGCGCCGTGGACCACAAGCGTTTCTTGTCATAGACGGTGAGTTTGCCTATAGAATCGTTAAGGCACGCCATATTGGCACTCATCACCACAGGGATCGAATCCTGCGACAGGGTGCGGTTATGGGAGAAAATATAGTTCTGCAACAGAGGGTCGTAGGAGTTGGAAACGAAAGAAGCGGTGACTTTCTCAAGGGAGTCTATACCCTGCTGCAACTGCATCACGTTCTTGGTCTGGCTGTTGTTGAACATATCTGAATCCGAGCGCTCCATGTCGAAGCCGCTCAGAGGGATGATCCCGTTCTGCACTTCGAAAATATGGTGGCGCAGGGTGCTGTTGGTGAGCCAGGTGTAATTGCGGGCCTCTTCATAGGTTTCGCCGCTGTAAAGAGTGACGAGCAGGAATTTCTTGTCGTCAGAGAGCCTTATATAGCCCGAGTCGGCTACGGTGGTGGTCATGTCGCCGCTGATCTTGCGGGTGTCGTAGATAAGCACGCCTTCGAGGAGTTTGCTTTCGGGGTCCTGCCTGTCGACACGGATGCTCATGTTCTCTATGCCATTGAAGAATATGCCGTCCTTGAACTCTATCGACTGTTTCTGCTGTCGTATATCGTAGAGAATGGAGTAAATCTTCTTGGATGAGTACGGCACGAGGTTGTTGGCCACGAAGAAACTGCCTATAGCTACAAATACGATAAGTATGGTCAGCGGCTGGATGATCCTGGGCAGGGACATACCTGCCGACTTCAGGGCCAGGAGTTCGTAGTTCTCGCCCATATTCCCGAGGGTCATAATAGCGGCCAGGAGCGTGGCCAGGGGCAATCCCATAGGGATAAGCGTCGCCGCAGCGTACATAAGGAGCTCCAGCACGACGTCCATAGACAGACCCTTGCCCACCAACTCGTCGATATACCTCCACATAAACTGCATGAGGAGCACGAACATGACGATAAAGAACGTCATGACCATCGGCCCCGCATATGCTTTAAGTATCAGTTTATGGACTGTTTTCATGCCCTCGCAGCTCTTTTTTGGCGCAACAAAGTTAACATTTTTACCACAATAAGCGCTATGGCCAGGACAAATATTGTGGTGGCTCCGGAGGGCACTCCGGTCTTGTAGCTTATGAACAAACCTGACAGTGTCGCCACCGACACTATTACGGACGCGTAAACGGTTATCCTGTTGAACGATTTGGAGATTACATTAACCGTTACTACCGGTATGGTAAGCAGGGATATAAGCAGCACTATACCCACCATTCGTATCATCAGCACTATGGTCACGGCGACCAGCACGGACATCATATTGTTTATCCACCCCACCTTCACCCTCTGGCTGCGGGCGTACTGCCTGTCGAAGGCGGCGTAGATCAGCGCGCGGGGCATCCCTATCCACACGGCAAGCACAACTATGTCGAGCGCGAGGATGGCCCACACGTCGAACCGGGTGACGGTCAGTATGTTGCCGAACAGGAAGTTCATCAGATTGGGCGAATAGCCGGGAGTGAGGAATATGAACATTATCCCGATAGCCATACCCAGCGACCACACGATGCCGATGACCGAATCCTCGCGCAGTTTGGCCTTCTCCGATATCGATTCTATGCCCACGGCCGACAGCACGGCGAAGATAAGTGCGCCAAGCATAGGATTCATGCCCATATAGTAGGCCATCCCGATGCCCCCGAACGAGGCATGGGTGATACCTCCGCTTAGGAACGTCAGCCTGCGGGCCACGATATAAGTGCCGACAAATCCGCAGGCAAGGCCCGACAACAGGGCTGCCATCACGGCGTTTGCGAGGAAGTTATACGTGAATATATCCTTGATAAAATCCATGGTGCGTTTACTGAGTTTCGAAGGTGGCTGTCCTTTGCCTGGTGCATACGGAACAACACCTGCAAAACTACAAAATTCCAGCGACAACGGAGGGCTTTAACCGGCAAATTCTCTATCTTTGCAGCTAATTAAATCTACACGAATATATGCCGCCCGTTCGCAAAGTCAGTTTCCATACCCTGGGGTGCAAGCTCAACTTCTCCGAAACCTCCACCATAGCCCGTCAGTTCGAGCAGGGAGGCTTCGTGAGAGCTTCTGCGGGCGAAAAGGCCGATATATACGTCGTGAACACCTGCTCGGTGACGGAGACCGCCGATAAGAAATGCCGCAATATCATACGCCGCCTGGCCAAGGACAACCCCGAGGCTATCATAGCTGTAACGGGGTGTTACGCCCAGCTTCGCCCCGATGCAATAGCCTCGATAGAGGGTGTCGACCTCGTGGTGGGCAACGGCGACAAAGGTTCAGTGTTCGAGCACGTGGCGGCTATATCAGGCAAGGAAAGTGCCGCCGTACACGGATGCGAGGCGGAGGAATTGACCGGCTTCTTCGCCGCGTTCTCTTCCGGCGACCGCACCAGGGCATTCCTCAAGGTGCAGGACGGGTGCGATTACCGATGCAGCTATTGCACTATCCCCATAGCACGCGGCGGCAGCCGCAACATGCCCATAGCGGACATAGTTAAAGAGGCTCAGGCGATAGCCTCCCAGGGACAGAGGGAGGTAGTTATCACAGGGATAAATACCGGTGATTTCGGGCGCACTACAGGCGAAAACTTTATCGACCTGCTGCGTGCGCTGGACGAAGTCGAAGGTATCGACCGTTATCGTATTTCCTCCATCGAGCCTAATTTGCTCACCGACGAAGTGATAGGTTTTTGCGCCTCTTCAGGCAAGTTTCAGCCTCACTTCCATATACCGCTCCAGAGCGGGTGCGACAGGATATTGGTGCTGATGAAAAGGCGCTATAATACTGATACTTTCGCATCGCGAATTAAAGCTTTACGCAAGGCGATACCGGATGTGTTTATAGGCATAGATATTATCGTGGGATTCCCCGGCGAGACCGACGCCGACTTCGAAGAAACATACTCTTTCCTCTCGTCGCTCGCGCCCTCATTCCTGCACGTCTTCCCCTACTCCGTGCGCCCCGGCACTCCCGCGGCGGAACTACCAGGCAGGGTCTCTCCGCAAGTGCAGGCGGAGAGGGTAAAAAGGCTTACCGCCCTATCGGATAAACTTCACGAACAATACTGCCGCAGGTATCTCGGCACGGAGCGTGGCGTGTTATTTGAGAGCACGCTCAAGGGAGGCTTTATGTTCGGCTTTACCGACAACTATATAAAAGTCCGCACGGCGTACGACAAGACGCTTATAAACCGTATAGCGTCTGTGTCGCTCGACGCCATGGCCGACTCTGAAACTGTGGAGGGCACTGTGCAGGGCGCGGGGCGCTGAAATAATTTGCGGCGCAAAGGCCTAACATTAACGGTGTAATTACTATATTTGTTCTCTCTAAAGCTTTATCCTCTCACACAATGACAGGGATCAGGAAAAAAATATTCGTAGGATTTGCCAGTCTGGGGCTGTTGCTCTTCTTCTCAGGCCTTATATCCTACTTCGAGCTCACCAGCCTGAGCCGTAACACCCAAAGCCTCATAGCCTCTGGCGCACGCAATATAGAACACGCCAAGAATATGCTCGACGCCGTGCAGAGGCAGAATACGGCACTCCTTCAGATAGTCGTGACGAACGATAATAGCTACGACTCCATGCTCCTGTCGGGCCGGGAGGATTTCCTAAAGAGCCTGTCGGAGGCCACCGTGTCGATCAGCGATCTCCGAAGCCTCGACGCCGTGTACGCGGCCAAGGAACAGTATGATGCCATCGTCGATGCCCACCTCGACGGCAGGAACAGGGAGGAGAACATATCATGGTTCATGGATATCTACGCCACCTCCTACTACGACCTCACCACGGCTATAAAGAACTACATGATCTCCTCGCACTATGTGATCGGGGCCAAGACCGCGCAGATCGAGAGCAACGCCTACAGGGCCATCATGCCGAGCATCATAGCCTTGGCCATAGCCATTATCATTATCATCACTTTCGCTTTCCTTGTGGACGTGTATTATATCACCCCCGTAATACGTATCTCCTCGGCCCTGAAGAATTTCCTCACGGCCAAGATACCGTTCCATGTAAAGATGGAGGGGCGCGACGAGGTGGCGGAGCTGAAAGACAATATAGATACGCTCATACAGGAGTACAAGAGCAAAAAAAGCGAATAACGAACCCCTCGGGCAATGCGTCTTCACATCATATTCAGATATATGGGAATGATCCTGCTGCTGAATTCGGCATTTATGCTGATCTCGGCGGGGATCGCGCTGCTCAACGGCGTCGACACGGGCTTCTACCCCCTGCTGCTTAGTTTCCTGTTGACATTCGCGCTCGGTTCATTCCCTATGATATTCGTGCCGGGGGGCGACCAGATAAGCTCCAAGGAGGGCTACCTGATCGTCGTGGGATCGTGGATAATGGCCTGCTTTGTGGGTATGTTGCCGTTCCTGTTGTGGGGCGGCGAGTTCAATTTCGTTAATTCGTGGTTCGAGAGCGTGTCGGGATTCACCACCACCGGGGCCACGGTGCTCAACGACGTGGAGGCTCTGCCCCACAGCATGCTATTCTGGCGTTCGTCGACCCACTGGCTCGGAGGTGTGGGCGTAGTGATGTTCGCGCTTATCATCGTGCCCTCGCTGGGGCGTACCAGGCAACGGCTCTCGAGTGTGGAGATGTCGGTCATGGCCAAAGATAATTTCCATTACCGTACGAAAAAGATAGTACAGATACTTCTGGCCGTATATGTAGGATTGACATTAAGCGCCACTATACTGCTCAGAATAGCGGGTATGGACTGGTTTGACTCTGTAAACCATGCTTTCTCCGTTATATCCACCGGAGGATTCAGCACCCATAATACGAGTATAGCAGGACTCGGGAACGCCTGGATAGAGATAGTGATATGTATATTCATGGTTGCGGGCAGTCTCCATTTCGGCGTGATATATGCCACTATGACAGGCAAGAAAAATAATATATTGCGTTCGGAAGTAAGTATTTATTACATAAGCGTATTACTCGTTGGCGGGGCCATCATAGCGCTTAGCCTTTGGATGACAGACGTTTACCCCACCTTATTATCGAGTTTGCGCCATGGAATGTTCCAGATAATATCCGTGTCGTCGTCCAGCGGTTTTGCCACCACCGACACTAATGCATGGCCCGCGCTTACCGTTGTCATACTTATCCTGTGTACTATACAGTGCGGTTGTGCGGGGTCTACGTGCGGTGGATTGAAGTGTGACAGAGTATTGCTTTCATTCAAAGCTCTCCACGCCAAAATACGCCTGCAACAGCACCCCAACGCCATAATACGTATCAAACTCAATGGTGTAATACAGGAAGACAGTGTGATTAATTACGCCACCCTTTTCAGTGTCATATTCTTTATGAGCATCGGAATGGGATCTATCCTGCTTACCGCCTGCGGCATGGATTTATTGTCCGGATTTTCGGCCGCCGTGGCCTGCTTGAGTAACGTAGGCCCGGGATTCGGTTCGGTCAGTTCCATGTCAAATTTCGGCGGGGCTCCGGAAGCGGCCAAATATATCTGTACGATGCTCATGTTGCTGGGCCGTCTGGAGATATTCGGGCTGTTGCAAATATTTATGATAAGTACGTGGAGGTAAAAATTATGCGTTATATAAAACCCGCTATATTATTGTCTTGCAGCCTGTTCTTCTTAACTCAGGGGCTTGTGCGTGCGCAGGTCAAGGAGCTGGAGAACAACGCAGCTTACATGTCGCTTATAAATGAGGAAAAGCTGTTGTCTATCCGTGAAGACTCTATTCAGGGGGTGATATCGGAAACCCGCCGGCTTTTCAGGGAAGACGCCGCGGGGCGCTCCACATACAGCGACCGTATAATGAAACTGGAGGCCCAGATCTACGAAATACGCAAGAGCAAGGGTGTGCTTACAGGCAAGATCAACGCCATAGAACAGGAATTCCTCCTCGGCTCGATGCGCATAGGCGAACAGCCAGCTACGGTCGCTATCGCTGAAGCAGCCGATAGCTCTGCGCGGGACGGGGCTGATACTTCGACGGTAAACCTGGTCTACGCCCGCGCCATTTCAGACCTTATACAAGGCAAGGACTACGACAATCTCCTGCTGGCGCAAAACAAGGAAGCTCTGGCCCTATCCATCGCCGCAGCATATGCCGCCAGTTTCGAAAAACAGAAGGCACTGGAGGCGGAATATATGACCGTGGCCAAGGAGGCCGACGCATTGGCTATAAAAGCGAAGTTCGACGGGGAGGGAATGAAGAACACGCGCCTGTCAGACTCCCTCAAGAACGTGTGGGGCTTTGTTTTCGACACCAAGCTCTATTCCTACAACTACCTGCTCGACAAGATGAACAAGTCGGGTAAACTGTCCGATATGGACTCCCGGCTCGGCCAGATGAGGCATAAACTTGCCGAGGAGGAAGCGGAACGATTCGTGCAATCATTACTGGCATACCATCACGAAAAGAGGTTTATACAGGAATATGAGCTCGTACTGGCGGGAGAATTCAGGCTCCCACTCGCCGCCGACTCCATAACCAGGCAGGCCGACGCGTTCGACACCCTGAACTATCGCTTTGAAAAATTGACCCTGAAAGAACGCGTATTCATCGACTACGAGGACGCCAAAATAAACAAAGTCCACGCGTATGGGGCGGGGAAACCGATTCCCGAGAATAAGGTTTACAGCGTGGGGACTGTATACAAAGTATTGGTGGGCACGTTCAGCAGAGCGCAGGATCCCTCGATATTTCGCCGCGTCTCTCCCCTTTCATGGGCTAAGGTCGACGGCAAGTGGCAATACTATGCCGGGGCTTATCCTACGCGTGAGGAGGCCGAGATGGGCCGGGCCCTGCTGGCAAAGGCAGGATTCCTGCGTCCCAAGCTTGTGGTGTGGCATGACGGGGCGTTTGAAACTGTAGCCGACGGCGCTTCCGGGGGTAACTCTGCACAGGCAGAAGAGGGCATTTACAGGGTCGAGATATCGGGCGCTGACGAAACTCTCTCGCAGGATATACGCGCGGCCATAACCTCTATCGGCGGCGGCAGTCTCGAGGTTGGCAGAGTGGCCTCGTCCGAGGGTGGGTTTACATTTGTCGTGGGTAACTTCGACTCCCGCGCCCAGGCCCAAAAGCTCGTGGATGCGGTAGCGGCCGCAGGAGACGGCTATTCGACCAAGATAGTGCGCCTCGAGCCGTAAAAATGTTTCGTTAAAACGAAATTTCGGCCGCGGCGACAGGAGGTTATTTCTATATAATTCATTATATTGCGGAGAATTAAGATATGATGTTTGCTATGTGGATAATTATCGCTTTGGTTATTGTGGGAGTGGCCCTTCTGGTTGCCGAACTGCTCTTGCTGCCGGGAATCACCGTGGCAGGTGTGGGAGCTATTATAGCTTTTGTGGCGGCGGTAGTATTGTCGTACACGTGGTTCGGCCCACTGGCGGGCGTACTGTGCCTCATGGGCATCATCGGGCTGGCTACCGTGGCCGTGATACTCTCGCTGCGCTCGGGCACATGGAGCAAACTGACCCTCGAAGGTGCGATGGAAGGCACGTCCACCTCAAAACCCCAGCAATTCGGAATAAAAATAGGCGACGAGGGTTACGCCCTCACCCGCCTCGCTCCCATGGGCAAGGTAACTATCGGCGACAAGACCATCGAAGCCAAATCGCTCGACAGCTATATCGACGCTAAGAGCCGTGTGGAGGTCATAGGCTATGACAACACGAGCGTCATCGTGAAGAAACTATAATAACAGACCGTCTAACCCTTTAAAAACAGATATTTATGACCGGTGGAATAATCGTAGCGCTGATAATAGTCTCGCTACTGGCTTTTTGGATATTGTCTTACTTCGTGCCCGTGGGCCTGTGGTTCAGTGCCGTGGTGTCGGGAGTAAGGGTCAGCCTACTGCAGATGATACTGATGCGCTTCCGTAAGGTGCCGCCCTCGGTGGTGGTCAATAACCTTATCTCTGGTACCAAAGCAGGACTTCAAATATCTTCCAACGACCTAGAAGTGCACTATCTTGCCGGAGGTAATGTACCCAATGTGGTAACGGCTCTTATTTCGGCGCAGAAGGCCAATATCGAACTCGATTTCCAGATGGCCGCCGCTATCGACCTCGCAGGACGAAATGTGGCCGAGGCTGTGCATATGTCAGTAACGCCCAAGGTGATCAACACTCCCCCGGTGTCGGCCGTGGCCAAGGACGGCATACAGCTGATAGCTCTGGCGAGGGTGACCGTGAGGGCCAACATACGCCAGCTTGTGGGCGGTGCGGGAGAGGATACCGTGCTGGCTCGCGTGGGCGAAGGTATCGTATCGTCGATAGGTTCGTCAGCCTCACATAAGGATGTGCTCGAGAATCCCGATTTTATATCACGCGTAGTGCTCGAAAAGGGCCTCGACGCAGGTACCGCCTTCGAAATACTCTCGATCGACATCGCCGACATAGACGTGGGTAAGAATATCGGTGCCGTGCTCCAGCTCGACCAGGCCAACGCCGACAAGAACATCGCACAGGCCAGGGCCGAAGAGAAACGCGCCATGGCTGTGGCACGTGAACAGGAGATGGTGGCCGCAGCGCAGGAAGCCCGCGCCAAGGTGATACTCGCCGAAGCCGAAATCCCCCTCGCCATCGCCGAAGCGTTCCGCACCGGCAACCTCGGGATCATGGACTACTACAAGCTCCAGAATATCCAGGCCGACACCTCGATGCGCGAATCTATCGCCAAGCCGGGTAAGACGAAAAAATAATATTGCATAGTCTATAAAACAGGAGTTCCGGCGCGGGGTATCGTGCCGGAACTCTTGTTTATGGGTTAAGGTGATATGGCCTAACTAATTTTTTTATATCCGTAGAATAACAGCGCCCATACTACAAATCGCACGCCCTTGCCTATCAACATAAATATCGCCGAGCGTTTGAAATCTACGCGATAAAACCCCAGCGCGATAGCCATCACATCACCGATAAAAGGCATCCAGGTACACAGAGCCAACAGACTCCCGTAGCGTTCGACGTTGTGTTTTTGCTTTTCGAGGGTTTCGGGTTTTACACGCATATACTTCTCGATCCACTCCCATTTCCCCAGCCAGCCCAGCCAGTAGGACGTCAGGCCCCCCAGCCAGTTACCCACAGTAGCCACGGCCACGGCTATATAGGCGTTGGCCCCGGCGGCAAGTATGCCCACCAGCATCACGTCGGAACTGAACGGGATAACCGTCGCGGCAAGGAACGCCCCGACGAACAACCCGAAATACCCCAAACTCATAAGAGTTTCCATACGCAATTGAACTAAAAACAGAAAATGCCAGGCGACCGGTTTGGGTAATACACCCGGTTAGTCATTCCCGACATTTCCCTTGCAGCATAAATGTTGAGCGGAAAACGAGATTGACTTCGCTTCGCTCGTCTTACTCCTTCGCGCCTCGGTAATTCGAGCAGACTCGATTACCCTCGGCTTGGCATCGGTCCGAACCGAGAAATGGCCTTAAGGCCATTTCGAGCTCACCGACCGTAGCCCGCACGCAGTCTGCAGGACTGGCGCGGGAATAGCGGAGGGAGTAACTAAAAACAGAACGTGCATCAAAAAAGCCCCCAAATATCAGAGGCTCTTGGAGCGGAAAACGAGATTGACTTCGCTTCGCTCGTCTTCCTCCTTCGCGCCTCGGTAATTCGAGAAGACTCGATTACCCTCGGCTTGGCGTCGGTCCGAACTACGTTCTCATTCCGTTGCCGTATTCAAGGTGCAAGGGCAGCCCTTGGGGCCACCCTTGCGCCTTGGAGCGGAAAACGAGATTCGAACTCGCGACCCTCAGCTTGGGAAGCTGATGCTCTACCGACTGAGCTATTTCCGCAGAGAGTTCAAAAGTATGATTTTATAAATAAACCACCAAGAAAAACTATGATTTTCGCGTGAGGTCACGGTATTTTCCCGGCCTGTCTTACCACGCCCCCACCATATCGGCTATCACGAACAGGGCGTAGACAATACTCGCTATGCCATTGAGCGTGCCGAAAGCCACGCCTATATTGGATAGCTTGCTCGGAGTGACCAACAGATGCTGGAACACAAGCAGACCCACAAACACTGCCGCACCGACCCAGTAGAGCATCCCACCGTTATAAAGTACCCCCAGGGCGAAGACCACATAGGCACTCACGACATGAAGTAATGCACTGATCCACAGCGATCCTATTACGCCCCACCTCGCAGGGACGGAATGGAGGCCGTTCTCGCGGTCGAAATCGGCGTCCTGCAACGAGTATATTATATCGAATCCCGCCACCCAGGTAATGACCATCACGGCCATAAGCATGGGATAGAGCGCTATCGCGCCCGTCACAGCTATATACGCCCCAATGGGCGCTATGCCAAGGGCTATGCCGAGGATCACGTGGCACCACGAGGTGAAGCGTTTGGTGAAACTGTAACTCACGATTATGAAAAGGGCCAGAGGCGAAAGAGCCAGCGCCAGGCGGTTGATCCACCCTGCCACGAGGATGAACAGGGCGGCATTTATTATCACGAAAATAAGTGCGCTACGCGGCGAAATAACCCCCGAGGGTATCTCCCTGCTCTGTGTGCGGAGGTTGCGCGCGTCGATAAAGCGGTCGGCATAACGGTTGAAACCCATGGCAGTATTGCGCGCGAATACCATGGCCAACACTATCTTTAACAGCAACATCCACTCGAACGGCGTGCCTGTGGAATGCATGGCGTACACGTAGCAGATTATGGCGAAAGGCATCGCGAAGACCGTATGGCTGAGGCGCACCAGCGACGCGTAATTTGAAACTCGGCTCATTATATAAGTTATTTTATTGATTCCTGCAGGTTCCCGAATCGCCAAAATTAATTAACTTTGCGCGAATCTCAAGACGCAACGATGAAGAATATCCGCAACTTTTGTATTATAGCCCATATCGACCACGGTAAAAGCACCCTCGCCGACCGCCTGCTCGAGACCACGCATACGCTCTCTTCCAGGGAGTTACAGGCACAGGTGCTCGACAGCATGGACCTCGAACGCGAGAAGGGCATCACCATAAAGAGCCACGCCATACAGATGGAGTACGAACGCCCCGACGGCAAATACGTGCTCAACCTGATCGATACCCCGGGCCACGTTGACTTCTCATACGAAGTTTCGCGCGCCATAGCCTCATGTGAGGGCGCACTGCTTATCGTCGACGCCACGCAGGGCATACAGGCACAGACCATATCCAACCTCTATCTCGCTCTGGGGCACGATCTCGAAATAATTCCCGTACTCAACAAGATAGACATGGACGCGGCGATGATCGAGGAGGTCAAGGACCAGATCGTCGATCTGCTCGGTTGTAAGCGTGAAGAGATCCTCGCCGCATCTGGCAAGACCGGCGCGGGTGTGCCCGAGATACTCGACGCCATAATCGACCGCATACCCGCCCCCAAGGGCGATGAGGACGCCCCCCTGCAGGCCCTGATATTCGACTCGGTATTCAACTCTTTCCGCGGTATCATTGCCTACTTCCGCATAATGAACGGCACCATACGCAAGGGCGACAAGGTGAAGTTCTTCAACGCCGGTAGCGAATACGACGCAGATGAGATAGGTGTACTAAAACTCAAAATGAGTCCGCGCGACGAACTGAAAGCCGGCGACGTAGGTTATATAATATCGGGCATAAAAAGCTCGGTCGACGTGAAGGTCGGCGATACCATCACCCATGTCGACAGGCCGTGCAGCGAGGCTATAGCCGGATTCGAGGACGTGAAGCCCATGGTCTTCGCGGGTATCTACCCGGTGGAGTCGGACGACTACGAGGATCTGCGTTCGTCGCTCGAAAAACTCCAGCTCAACGACGCGTCGCTCACCTACGAGCCCGAATCGTCGCTGGCCCTGGGCTTCGGCTTCAGATGCGGTTTCCTGGGGCTCCTGCACATGGAAATCATACAGGAGCGCCTGTACAGGGAGTTCGACATGGATGTGATAACCACCGTGCCCAACGTGTCTTATAAGGTACACACCACCAAGGGCGAAACGTTCGACGTGCATAACCCTTCGGGCCTGCCCGACCCGTCGATGGTAGACTATATCGAGGAGCCTTATATCCTCGCGCAGGTGATCACCAAGACCGAATACCTCGGCAACATCATGAAACTGTGCATCGACAAGCGCGGCGTGCTCAAAAACCAGGTGTTCATCACGCAGGACCGTGTGGAGGTCAACTTCGATATGCCGCTCGCGGAGATCGTGTTCGACTTTTACGACAAGCTCAAGAGTATTTCGAGGGGCTACGCCTCGTTCGACTACCATATGACCGATTACAAGCAGAGTAAGCTTGCCAAGCTTGATATCCTGCTCAACTCAGAGCCGGTCGACGCCCTCTCTTCGCTCATATACGACGCCCATGCCTACTCTTTCGGGCGCAAGATGTGCGAGAAGCTCAAGGAACTCATCCCGAGGCAACAGTTCGATATCGCCATACAGGCGGCTATCGGAGCCAAGATCATAGCCCGTGAGACCATAAAGGCCGTGCGTAAGGACGTAACGGCCAAGTGTTACGGCGGCGACATCAGTCGCAAGCGCAAACTGCTCGAGAAACAGAAAAAGGGTAAGAAACGTATGCGCCAGGTGGGTAACGTGGAGGTGCCGCAGGCGGCGTTCCTCGCGGTGCTCAAGATGGATTAGGCGTGAAAGCCCACCTTTTTCAGTACGGTTGCCGGACACCGGGATAGGTAAAAACAGGCGGGAAATATTCTGTTCATGTTTGATTTTCAGCGGGAATATCTATATTTGCAGAGTATAGCGAAACAACAGAAATATCCTAAATCATAATATTTTATGGAAAGATTCAACAAAATAGCCAAATTCGGCCGCAAGGTTATGTATTGGACCGTGGCGCTGATCCTGATCGCGTTCGCCATATTTGTGTATTTCCGCTTCTACTTCGTATTCGGCGAGGGCGTGAAGTCGGGCCAGCTCAACTTCGTGGTTAAGAAGGGCGTGATATTCAAGACTTACGAGGGCCGTATGATACAGGTGGGCTACCGTTCGGATACCGGCGGCATACAGTCCAACGAATTTGAATTCTCGGTAACGGATCCCGAAGTGGCCAAGGTACTCGAAGCCAACAGCGGCCGCAGCCTCGACCTCCGCTACAAGGAGTATAACGGTACTCTTCCCTGGAGGGGCATGAGCAGATATATCGTTGTAGGCATCGACCGTATACACGAACAGGGAATGGAATCGAGCAACCCGCCCGCTCCCGCTACCATAGTGCAATAACGGTAGGTTTACTCCGGACGATTAAATAGGGGCGATCCACACGGGTCGCCCCTATTTATCAGAATAATACGGGACGGCCCAATTATTGCGATACGATACCCTATTAACTGAAATCATAATACTTATGGGATACGAA
Organism: Rikenellaceae bacterium; assembly: GCA_031553875.1. Taxonomy (GTDB): domain Bacteria; phylum Bacteroidota; class Bacteroidia; order Bacteroidales; family Rikenellaceae; genus JAVBKU01. The sequence goes on from JAVBKU010000004.1 coordinate 273,392, forward strand.
CCTTCACCGAGGCGCTACGCCGATATGTCATACCGCCGATGCGGCGACCGTGGACTGAAACTGCCCGCCATAGCACTGGGCATGTGGCAGAATTTCGGCAGCAGCGGTGATTTTGAGAAAGGCAGGCGCATACTCCGCACCGCTTTCGACAACGGGATCACCTATATCGACCTCGCCAACAACTACGGTCCGCCTCCCGGACAGGCGGAGATTAACTTCGGCAAATATTTCGCCCACGACCTCAAGCCTTTCCGCGACGAGCTGATAATATCGACCAAGGCGGGCTACACCATGTGGGACGGGCCTTACGGCGATTGGGGATCGCGGAAATACTTAGTGGCCAGTTGCGACCAGAGTCTGAAACGCATGGGGCTCGACTACGTGGATATATTCTACTCGCACCGTTACGACCCCGAGACGCCGCTGGAAGAGACCATGGGAGCGCTCGATTATATAGTTCGCAGCGGAAGGGCTCTCTACGCCGCGCTCTCCAACTATCCCGCCGAACAGTTCGTAGAGGCTGTAAAAATACTCGAGCGCTTAGGAACGCCGTGCTTAGCACACCAGATAAAATATTCTATGCTGGTGCGCGAAATCGGGGACTCGCTTTTTCCTTTCCACAGGCAGCGCGGCACGGGATGCGTGGCGTTCTCGCCGCTGGCGCAGGGGCTGTTGAGCGACAAGTACCTGCATGGTATTCCCGATGAGTCGAGGGCTTCGCGCAGGGGTTCTACCCTATCTGTAGAGTTTATACAGAAGAATACACTTAAAGTAAGGATGCTCAATGAGATCGCCTTGCGCAGGGGGCAATCGTTGGCGCAGATGGCTGTAGCCTGGCAATTATACGACGACAGGGTGACGTCTGTGCTTGTGGGCGTGAGTTCCGAAGTACAGCTCGGCGATAATATAGCCGCGCTCAACAACACTTCGTTCAGCGATAAAGAGCTGTTCGAGATAAATGCTATACTGAGCAGGTAGGTGTCTTTCGCACCTTTTGAACGCACAAAAGGTGCTGACCAAAATGCGCCCCGCCGATGAAGATTTCCTGAATATACGCTTGTAAATCCTAAATCCCAGAACTCCTCCTTTTAGTCTCCGCCCTGTGGGCGTTCGCCTAACGTCGTCAGACATGCTGGGAGTTTTTAACGGATTTACTGCACTTCTATTCCGGGCGTAAATGTTCGATTTCATCAGTCGTTTATCGCGACTCGGCATACTCCGCAAGCGGCCTCTGCCCTCGCTGCTCAAAACGTTCAGATGCGGGGATCTGTACAATTGACAGGGAGATTGAGAAATAGGATTATCTGGTATAAATAATGAATGGACAGATAAATTCTGTCCATTCATTATTTATAATTATGTTGTTGATATATACTAACTACTCGCCTGCCGCTTAACCTCCATAAGTATGGTGAACGCGCGGTGGATATCCTCGTCGCTGATTACCACGGTGAACTCGTTGGTCGTGCTGATGACCTCGGCAATATTAATGTTATCCCAGGCCAACTCCTTGAATATATGATAGTAGACCCCCGGACAGATGGTGTTTTCCGTGGGGAGCTTAACTGTTATGGACGACAGGTTGAGCGTCTTGGCAATATTGTTTTCCGCTGCAAAAATCTCGTCGACCAGATTCACTATCGAACTGCTTACTACCAGCGTGGTTTCATAGATACCCTGCGAAAATGTGCAGAACACGTCCTTCATATTACGTACCCTGTCGAGCAACACGGCCTGCTTCTCGTAGAGCGTGGGCGAGTTGACAAAGGCGTAGTCGGCGAGGTTGGAGCGGACGATGATATCGCCTATGTTCTCCACCACCTTCTTGAATTTCATTGCCGACATCAGCTCCAGACGCGGCACAAGGCGGTTCAGGGCCATGATCACCGCACTGTCGTTGACCGTACGGCCTACTTTTTTCTCTATCTCCGGCTTAAGTTGGCGGGCCAGCGAGGATAGGTTGATAAGACCTTCAACCAGGGCGCCTTCAAGAAAAGGTTTCTTTTTGATAACCTCTTCTACGGCATTAGGGATGGTAAGCATAATCTAACGTTTAATGGAGTTACAGGTATTGAACATTGCCCCGCCAGTATTTGTTGTGTATAAAAATGTATATTTCGTAACTTATTTGCAAAAAAACTCAAATTTTTACATAAAAACAAACGCATTGCATACATTTGTGCCCAGAGTCGCCATTTTGTCGATTTTTAATGTACAGACGTTTACAATTTAACTAAATAAAGGTGAATGTAACTCCCGGAATATGTGGAGGAAGCACACTGGGAATAGACAGATTTTTTATGATCAAAGTTTTAAAATTCGGGGGTACATCGGTAGGCAAGCCCGAAAACATGAAGAAGGTAGCCTCGGTAGTGACCAACGAAAACGCACGTGTAACGGTACTTTCAGCCATGTCGGGTACCACCGACGCCCTGGTGAAGATTTCGTCGCTCGCCTCTGAAGGCAAGATGGCTGAGATAGCGGAAGTTATCGCGATGCTTACTGAGAAATATAACGGTTGCGTAGACGGCCTCTTCTCTCCCGGCGACAGCAAGGAGCTCAAGAGCCGTATCGCCGACACTATGGCCCTGATAACCAGCGAAAGTCGCACGTTCAGGGAGTACTCATCCGAGCGCCTTATTCTCGCGCAGGGAGAGCTGCTCACTTCGTTCATATTCAGCCGTTATCTCGCCTCTACAGGCAAGAAGGTCAGACTGTTGGGTGCACCCGATTTTATGGTCACCGACAAGGAGGGCAAGGTGGATACCGCCCTGCTCAAGAGTAAGCTCAAAGAGGTGGCCGCCGACGGCGACACGTTCTATATCACGCAGGGATTTATCTGCACGAACTACCGCGGTGAGATCGACAACCTGGGCCGCGGAGGCAGCGACTACAGCGCAGCGCTTATAGGGGCTGCCATAGGCGCCGGTGAGGTACAGATATGGACCGATATCGACGGCATGCACAACAACGACCCGCGTATAGTGGAGCGCACCTTCCCCATTCGCCAGATGAGCTTCGACGAAGCCGCCGAGCTGGCCTATTTCGGGGCTAAGATACTCCACCCCGCGACGATACAGCCCTGCAAGGACCTCCATATCCCCGTGCTGCTAAAGAACACGATGGACCCCGCCGCTCCCGGCACACGCATATCCGACGAGAAGGACGACAATATGGATTTCCACGCGGTGGCGGCCAAGGACGGCATCACCGTTATCCGTATCCACTCTACGCGAATGCTTATGGCATACGGGTTTCTAAGGAAGGTATTCGAGATATTCGAGCGTTACAAGACCCCTATCGACATGATCACCACCTCGGAAGTGGCCGTATCGCTCACAATCGACAATATATGTCACCTGGACGAAATAGAAAGCGAGCTCAAGTCGCTGGGAACTATCGAGATAGAGAAAAATAACAGTATCATCTGCGTGGTAGGTTGCATGGGCCGCCAACAATCGGGCCTCGCCGCCAGGATCATGGACAGCCTCAAGGACATTCCTCTCAAGATGATATCGTACGGAGCGAGCCACAACAGTATGGCCCTGCTCATAGATACCGAGATCAAGAAACAAACCCTCCAGAGCTTGAACGACCACTTGTTCGACCACAGGGACTAAACCTTAATTGCCATGTTTACAAGAGAAACCATAACCCGATTCCAGTCACTGCGCACCCCGTTCTATTATTACGATATGGCGCTGCTGCGCCGTACGCTCGAAACGGTAAAGGCATCAGCCGGGCGCTACGGCTATATCGTGCATTATGCCATGAAGGCCAATTTCGACACCCGCATCCTCGAAGAGGTGAAGGCGATGGGATTCGGAGTGGATTGCGTGAGCGGCGGCGAAGTGAGAGCGGCCGTGGAGATGGGTTTTCCTGCTTCGGGCGTGGTATTCGCAGGCGTGGGCAAGAGCGATTGGGAGATCACGTACAGCCTCGAGCATGATATATTCTGCTTCAACGTAGAATCGAGCCACGAACTGCAGGTCATCAATGAGATAGCCGGCAATATGGGCCGCAAGGCGCGTATCGCCCTGAGGATCAATCCGGACGTCGATCCGATGACCCACAAGTATATTTCCACAGGCAAGGCCGACAACAAGTTCGGCATATCCTATACCGAGGTCGACGAGGTGATAACCCAGCTCGACTCTCTGAAGAACGTGGAGATAGTCGGCCTGCACTTCCATATAGGCTCCCAGATACGCGAAATGAAGGTGTACGAGTACCTCTGCAACAGGGTCAACACTATACAGGAGTGGTTCAGGGACAGGGGTGTAAAGCTCGACCATATCAACCTCGGCGGCGGCCTGGGTATCGACTATGACAATCCCGACGGCGAGCCCATGCCCGATTTCGCGCGCCTGTTCGATATAGTTCATGCTAACCTCAATGTACCCGAGGGCGTGAGCGTGCATTTCGAGCTCGGCCGCTCTATCGTGGGCCAGTGCGGATCATTGATCTCGAGGGTATTGTATAACAAGCAGACCGCAGGAGGAAAGAACGTACTGATAATAGATGCCGGTATGACCGACCTTATCCGCCCTGCGCTCTACCAGGCTAAGCATGTGATAGAAAACCTCACTTCGACTTCGCCCCAGAAGAAGGAATACATGGTCGTGGGGCCTGTGTGCGAGTCGTCAGACACGTTTGACAAGGCCGCTGTACTGCCCGAAAGCCGCCGTGGCGATATTATCGCCCTGCGTAGCGCGGGAGCCTACGGCTCGGCCATGGCGTCGAACTACAATCTGCGCGACATAGCCCGCTCTGAGTACAGCGACAGGCTCTAAGAATTTGTCTTTGAAAAATGGAATGCTGCCCCTCACCGGGCGGCATTTCTTTTGCCTATCGGCCTGCCCTCTCCTGGTTTTGTCGCAGCAAAGGATTTACAATATATTGTTGATTTCTTTTACTTGCTGTCGCTCCGGTTTTTCCGCATTTTTTTTGTAACTTTCGCAAGTTTATACCGCGCGGGGAAAACCATCCTCAGATGGCACCGCTACGGAGTAATGCAAAATATTCAAAGTGCGATTGTTATGAAGATTTCGTTGAAGTGGCTGAACGACTACATAAAGTGCGGCCTGAACAGTGAGGAAACGTCCCGCGCGCTGACCGACATAGGTTTGGAGGTCGAGTCACTCTCCCGCGTGGAGAGCATACGCGGAGGGTTGGAAAATGTGGTCATAGGCCGTGTGCTGACTTGTGAGAAACATCCCGACGCCGATAAGCTGAGCCTGACCACCGTAGACGCGGGCGAGGCCGAGCCCCTGCAAATAGTATGCGGGGCGCCCAATGTGGCCGCCGGGCAGACCGTGGTCGTAGCCAAGGTAGGCGCCACACTCTACCCCACCGGATCGGACGAGCCCTTCAAGATCAAGCGCAGTAAGATCCGCGGCGTGGAATCGCTCGGCATGATATGCGCCGAAGACGAGATAGGCCTCGGCACCTCGCACGAAGGTATAATCGTGCTTCCCGACGGCATCGCCCCGGGCACTCCCGCAAGCAAATATTACAATATCGAGGACGATTACATCCTCGAAATAGGCCTCACGCCCAACCGCGTGGACGCCGCATCGCATTACGGCGTGGCGCGCGATCTGGCCGCATTCCTCAAATCGCAGGGTCAGCCCTGTGAACTGAGCAGACCCTCGGTGGATAGTTTCGTAGCTAATAATGGCGATCCTGTTAAGGTGGAGGTCAAAGACCACGACGGCGCTCCCCGATACAGCGGCGTGACCATACGCGGCGTGAAGGTAGCACCATCGCCCGAATGGCTCCAGGCCAAGCTCCGTGCCATTGGGATGAACCCGCACAACAATATCGTCGATATCACCAACTTCGTACTTCACGAGATAGGTCAGCCGCTGCATGCTTTCGATGCCGGCAAGATCGAGGGCGGCAAGGTGGCGGTCCGCAGAGCTGCGGCCAAGGAGAAATTCGTGACCCTCGACGGCGTGGAACGCACCCTGAGCGACGAAGATCTCATGATCTGCGACGCGGTGAAGCCCTTGTGCCTTGCGGGTGTGTTCGGCGGTATCGACTCCGGAGTGAGCGAATCGACCACAAGCATATTCCTCGAAAGCGCCTACTTTAACCCCGTTAGCATCCGCAAGAGCGCCAAGCGCCACGGACTGAACACCGACGCTTCGTTCCGCTACGAGCGCGGCGCCGACCCCGAGATCACCATATACGCCATGAAACGCGCGGCTCAGCTTATAAAGGAGCTTGCCGGAGGCGAGATAGTCGGCCCCGTGGTGGATATCTGCCCCGTGATGCCCGAACCATTCCGCTTCGAGGTGTCGATGGATAATGTACGCCGTATGATAGGCAAACATATAGACAACGAGACCATACGCAGTATAATCACCGCCCTTGATATAAAGATCGAACATGAGAACGGCGACATGCTCAATGTTGCCGTACCCAGGTACAGGGTCGACGTAACGAGGGAGGCCGACGTGGTTGAAGAGGTACTGCGTATCTATGGCTATAACAACGTAGAGATACCCGTACACGTCAACTCCACGCTATCATACGCCCCCTTCCCCGACAGGGACAAGGTGGTGAATGCCCTTTCCGATATGCTTACTTCGAACGGTTACCACGAGATAATGAGCAACTCACTGACCAAGTGGAGTTACTATAATGGTATGAAAGCATACCCCGCAGAGAACTGCGTGAAGATACTCAACCCTCTGAGCCAGGACCTTAACGTGATGCGCCAGAGCCTTGTATTCAACATGCTGGAGGCCGTTCAGCTCAACGCCAACCGCCGCAACGCCGACCTCAAGCTATACGAATTCGGCAATTGCTACTATTACGACGCAGAGAAGGTGTCGGCGGAAAACTCCCTCGCCCCTTACCGCGAAGAGGCGCGCCTGGCAATGGCCGTGACCGGTAACGATACGCAGGCCACATGGAATATCAAGGGCCAGCGCACTAATTTCTTCGTGCTGAAAGGCATGGTGGAAAAGGTATTGAAGCGTTTCGGCATGGACGTGTACAACCTGCGCATGGAGACATGCGACAGCGACCTATACAGCGAAGCGGTGGAATTGCGCCTCGGCGATAAGAAGTTCATGGAGATGGGCGTAATATCGGGCAAACTTAAGAACGCCTTCGATATAAAGAATGATGTGTATTTCCTCGAAATGAACTTCGACATATTGCTTCGCAGCCTCAAAAAGCACAAGATAACCGCAAGCGAGCTCTCTAAATACCCCGAAGTGAAACGCGACTTGGCCCTGCTGGTAGATGAGAGCGTATCGTTCTCGCAACTGCGCAAGATAGCCCTCGGCGCCGAACGCAAGCTGCTCAAGAGCGTGTCGCTGTTCGACGTGTACCAGGGCGATAAGCTGGAGAGCGGCAAGAAATCATATGCACTCAGCTTTATCCTCGAAGATACCACGGCGACGCTCACCGATGCCGCGATCGAAAAGGTGATGAGCAACCTCGTCGCCCAGTTCGAGAAACAGGCAGGAGCACAGGTAAGGTCATAGACATCCAAAGAAAACCCAACCATATGCAAGAGAAAATCCTAATTATCGATTTCGGCTCGCAGTACACACAGCTTATCGCCCGCAGGGTGCGCGAGCTAAACGTCTATTGCGAGATACATCCGTTCAACCACCTCCCCTCTATCGACGCCTCCATCAAGGGCGTGATCCTCTCGGGAAGCCCCTTCTCCGTGGGCGACAAGCAAGCCCCTGTGATCGACCTGTCGGGCATCAAGGGCCGCCTGCCGCTTCTGGGTGTGTGCTACGGCGCGCAGTATATGTCGCACCACTTCGGTGGCGAGGTAAAACCCTCCGGTTCAAGGGAATACGGCAGGGCCATGTTGTCGGTGACCGAACCCGGCGATCCCCTGTTCAAGGGCATGACTCCCACAACGCAAGTGTGGATGTCGCACGGCGATACCATCGTGAAGATTCCCGGCGATTATAAGATCATAGCCAGCACGCCCGACGTGCCTGTAGCCGCCTACCACGTGAGCGGCGAGCAGACTTGGGGTATACAGTTCCACCCCGAGGTGTACCACTCCACCGAAGGCAAGCAGCTGCTGGACAACTTCGTGTCGGGCGTCTGCGGATGCTCGCAGGGTTGGACTCCCGCCTCGTTTATCGAAACCACGATCAAGGAACTGCGCGAGCAGCTCGGCAACGATAAGGTGGTGCTCGGTCTTTCGGGTGGCGTCGACTCCTCGGTAGCGGCAGAACTGCTCCATCAGGCCATCGGCAGCAACCTGATATGTATATTCGTCGACCACGGCCTGCTGCGCAAGAATGAATTTTCGAGTGTATTGGAATCGTATAAATCTATGGGGCTGAACGTTATCGGCGTGAATGCCGCTGACAAATTCCTGGGCGACCTCAAGGGCATAACCGAGCCCGAGGCCAAGCGCAAGGTGATCGGCCGCGACTTTATCGAGGTGTTCGACGCCGAAGCGATGAAGCTCAAGGACGTGAAGTGGCTCGCGCAGGGTACGATATACCCCGACGTTATAGAATCTATCTCGGTTAACGGCCCCTCGGCCACCATCAAGTCGCACCACAACGTGGGCGGCCTCCCCGAGAAAATGAACCTCAAGATAGTGGAACCCCTCCGCCTCCTGTTCAAGGACGAGGTGCGCAGGGTCGGCCGCCAATTGAATATGCCGGAAATAATCCTCGGACGCCACCCCTTCCCCGGCCCCGGCCTCGGTATTCGTATTCTGGGTGAGGTTACAGCCGAAAAGGTGCGTATCCTGCAGGATGCCGACAAGGTATTCATCGACGGTCTGCGCGAATACGGACTTTACGACAAGGTATGGCAGGCGGGCGTGATGCTCCTGCCGGTACAGTCGGTGGGCGTGATGGGCGACGAGCGTACATATGAGAATTGCGTGGCTCTCAGGGCTGTAACATCCACCGACGGCATGACCGCCGACTGGGTGCACCTCCCCTACGAGTTCCTGGCCAAGATGTCCAACGACATCATCAACAAGGTCAGGGGTATAAACCGTGTGGTGTACGACATCAGCTCAAAGCCGCCCGCAACTATCGAGTGGGAATAATTATTCTGCTTGAAAATTTATAGTCGTTATTGTATGTAATCATGCATCGACACTTTAGGTATTGCCCTTATATACATTAAGGGTCAGCCACATAGCACTGCAACTAATAAAGGGGCCATCGCGCCCCTTATTAAATTAAACATGGAAGAAACGAACATCCACTCATCAGCAGACAAACTGGGGCGGGAGAAGATCGGCAAACTGCTACTCGCCTACTCTATCCCCGCTATCGTCGGCATGCTGGTGACCTCTGCATATAATATCATCGACCGTATATTCATCGGTCAGGGCGTGGGCGCTATGGCCATTTCGGGCCTTGCGCTTACACTTCCTTTGATGACCGGAGTGACGGCCATAGGTACGCTCGTGGGTGTGGGTTCGGCCGCCAGGATGTCGATAGTATTGGGGATCGGCGACGCCAAATGGGCTCGGAATATTCTGGGTAACGCCCTGGTACTTACCTGTGTACTATCATTACTGCTCGTGACGGGAAGTATGATCTATCTCGACGAGATCCTCGCCCTGTTCGGCGGAAGTCCGCAGACCATACCCTACGCCAGAGAATACCTTGAGATAATCATTCCGTTCAGCGTGCTGATCAACCTGTGTTACAGTTTCAGCAATATGATGAGGGCTTCGGGCCACCCGAAAAAGGCAATGTTCACCCTTCTTATCGGCGTGGTGCTCAATATAATACTCGCCCCCTTCTTTATCTTTGTTTTAGGTATGGGGATACGGGGCGCGGCCATAGCTACCGTCATATCCATGGCCGTGAGCGCCGCCTTCGCCATAGGGCATTTCTGCAACGGCAAACACCTGATACACTTCACATGGCCTGCGATGAGGCTCAAAAAGAGTATCATCATCAATATCGTGTCGATAGGTATGGCCCCGTTCCTGCTACACGTTGTAGGCTCGGGGGTGAATATCATACTGAACAATATACTCGTAGATAACGGTGGAGACCTGGCTATCGGGGCTTTCGGCATCATCAATAGCTATGGTATGTTCATGGTTATGTGCGTGTTGGGACTGTGCCAGGGCATGCAACCCGTCGTTGGTTACAATCTCGGAGCGGGAAACAGGCAAAGAGTTCGTAAGGCCCTGATGCTCACCATCAAGGCTGGCGCCGTGATCATGATCTTCGGATTCCTCATGTGCGAACTATTCCCCCACACCCTTGCGAGCGCATTCACCAACGATGAGGAACTACTCGCCCTGACAAGCAGGGGGCTCACCATAGCTTCCCTGATGCTTCCGGTGATAAGCCTGCCGATGATATCGTCGTCGTTCTTCCAGGCAACGAGTAAAGCCAGCAAGGCTATATTTATCAGCCTCACGCGACAGGTATTGTTCTTAATACCCATGTTGTACATTCTGCCCCGCCTTTGGGGTCTCGACGGAGTGTGGGCTTCTATAGCCGTGTCCGACCTCGTGTCGGCCATTGTAGCGGGCCTGTTCTTGAGGAACGAACTGAGGCGTAATTTCGGGACAGATGACGATATACCGTCCGCCGCACGCACGGAAGAAGCTTAACGCCTGCAAAATAAATCCTGCCCACGTGGCCTTTATGGAATGTTATTTGATAGTAACTAGCGAGTTACCATCAACCATATCCCCATGAAAGAGATCAAAGTGCAGCAGGGTTGCCGCCGGGCTCCCGAAAATTTCCGTATCGAAATAGTAGACCAGGGCCCTTACCTGGTATTCGGCCGCCCTCCCCTGAAGCAGTATTTCATGCTTCCCAACCGCGAAGGACATATATGGTACTTCAAGGAGGGCAAGAGTTACAGCACCTCGGCCGAACCCACGGCACTGTGCCGTTGCGGCCATTCCAAGTCCAAGCCTTATTGCGACGGGGCGCACGAACATGCCGAATGGTACGGCGAACTCACCTCTCCCGAAGAAGACCTGCTGGACGGCGCCGACGTGTACCGCGGACCGCATGTGGCCCTGTCGGATAATGACAGGTATTGCGTCTTCGCGCGTTTCTGCGACGCCAAGGGCCGTGTGTGGAATCTGGCCGAGGAGCCTTCGGAGCGAGCCGCTGAAGCCGCCACGTACGAGGCCAACCACTGCCCCGGCGGCCGCCTGTCGACATGGGATAATGCGTCGGGCGAGCCCAACGAGCCGGAATACGAACCGTCGCTTGGCCTGCTGGAAGACCCGCAAAGGCATTGCAGCTCGGGCCTGTGGGTACGCGGCGGGATACCCGTGGTACGCTCGGACGGTTATACCTATGAAATCCGTAACCGCGTAGCCCTCTGCCGATGCGGCAACTCATCCAATAAACCATTCTGCGATGGCACACACGCCTCCGTCTACTTCAAGGACAGCCTGCCCGGCGAGCCACAGGAGGATGGGAAAGAATTTTAAAAAATAGGAGATATTTATTCATCTAAAAATAGATTCATGGACAATTTTAGAAATAATAGAAACGCGTTTTTTCAAAAATACAATATTAGCGAAAGTGATTTCAGTAAAACTGGACTTAAATGGGAGGAATTAATTCTCATACATGACGATTTTATAAAACGACGGTCTGAATTAGAAAATACTGTTTTACCTGTATTTCAGGCAGCATCTAAAATATCATCTGTTCATTCAGTCAGATATAGAATAAAAAATTCGGAACATCTTATAGAAAAACTCATACGCAAGGCAATTCAAAATATCGGGAGCCCCGAGATAACGATCGAAAATTATTGTGATGAAATTGGGGATTTAATGGGGGTAAGAATATTGCATTTGTATAAATCCGAATGGATCAATATTCACAATGATATTTTGAAAACATGGGACCTAAAAGATGATTGTCCGCCTAAAGCCTATTATCGTAAAGGCGACCATGACGATTTAGTAAAAGAATTTTCAATTCATGGTTGTAGTCCAGAGATACACAAGTATGGTTATAGGTCGATACACTATATTGTAAAAACAAAGCCGGGAAAAAGAACTTACTATGTTGAAATACAAGTTAGAACTATTTTTGAGGAAGCATGGAGCGAAATAGATCACAGTGTACGGTATCCGTATGACCTTGAGAACCCCTTGTTAAAACAATATTTAATGATTTTTAACCGATTGGTAGGGAGTGCTGATGAGATGGGGGCTTTTGTATTACGTTTATCTGAACACTTAAGAGATACCCAAAATGAATACACCCAAAAAATATCCGATTTAAATGGCAAAATAGGAAAATTAGAGGATACTGTGAGGAGACTTAGGGATAAGTCTGAATCTCAATCGGTAAATAGAGCTATTCAAGAATTAAAGAATGTAACTAAAGAGTTAGACATAAATCCATTTTTAGATATTCCTGGCTCATTTTTAGATAGTTTAAAGCCGGACCCCATATTCGTTACCTTAAGTACTAGAAATATTAGAGGTAAGCGCGTTAAAACAATTGATCTGGACCATAATAAAGAAATTTTTCCTTCAAATAAATACAAAATAAAAAAACATAACGACGATTCAGATCTATAGTCTCACATAATAAATCCTTCTTACACTGCCCCGTTACGCCTTTATTTCCATGCCGCCATCCAAGGTACAGGGCTTTCAGCTTTGCCGTTTTTTGGCGTTCGTACAGCAGGATAAAGACTATGCGTTTGTATAAATGGTACTTCAGATGTGCCCGGAGGCTTATATTCCGGGGATATTCACGATGCAGGATGATACCGTTACGCACGTTGTAGTATGAGCGTGCCGGGCCGTATTCATTGGGGAATACTGCTCGCCCCAGCAGTTTACGCCGCTTTTGTTGATACCCCAGGCTGTGCGTCAACAATATATTCTTGAAACACAGGGTGGGAATCCCCGCCCGCTGCACTCTCCAAGAGTATTCGCAATCGACGCCCCACACAAAAAGATCCTCACGGAACAATCCCAGCTTGCGGAATAGCGACACAGGATAAATAGTGCCGGAAGTCATGCATGAATTGACCTCGTCGACCGTGTCCGTAACCGGATATTGTGGTTTTTGAGAAGATACGAGGAAGTAATTGGTCGAGAATATAGCCTCCTGCCCGCCGTGTTTTTTGACGGCATCGAGATAACTGGCGAAAGTATCCTTATCGAAACTGCTGTCCTGGTCGAGGGTGAGCAGGTGGGTGTAGTCGTTCTCAAGGGCGTATTCGGCCGCTCTGTTCAATGCGTAGCCGATGCCCATATTCTTTCCCTCGCCGCGAAATATTATCTTATCGGTATTCTTATAACCGAGAGGGTGTCTGGTTTCCTCGGGCGTGTTATCCCACGCCATCAACATATCTATCTGTTCGATAAACCCGTCGATATTGGCCCAGACTGAACTGTCGGGGTGATAAAGAACTACTACGCCAAGGATTTTCATAACTAACGTGAAGATTTATTGTGCCTATATCAGATTTATATTCAAGGCTTTACCGTTTATGCATTTTCTCTCTGCATTACTAAATCAAAGGTAGGAGTAATATTTTTTTTTTAAAAGTGTCAAGGTGGCCGGATATTCGCTATTTTTGTTTTATTGGTAAAAACGCGAGCTTAATTTCAAAGAAAAAAGACATGCTTCGAAAGTTAAGAATATCATTTGCCGTTATTTTCTTTTTGCTGCTGACCCTGCTGTTCCTCGACTTTACGGGGACGATACACCTGTGGTTCGGGTGGGTGGCAAAATTGCAGCTCATTCCTGCGATATTGGCCGTAAATGCCGGGATTGTAATAGGGCTTATATTGCTCACGCTTATTTTCGGGCGAATATATTGCTCGGTGATCTGTCCGTTGGGTGTTTTACAGGACGGGGTTTCCAATTTATCGGGAAAAAGGAAAGGAAAAAAGAATCGCTTCCGTTACTCGCCCGCTATTTCATGGCTGCGATACGGAATGTTGGCGGTGTTCCTTGTCGCCTTGGTGGCGGGCGTAGGTGTAATAGCTTCGGTACTCGACCCTTATGCCGCATACGGGCGTATAGCCTCCGGTTTCTTTGCACCTGTTTATCGCCTTGGGAATAATCTGTTGGCGGTTGTTTCAGAAAGAGTGGACAGTTATGCCTTCTACTCTACCGAGGTCTGGATTAAAAGCTGGATCACGTTCGGGATCGCCGTTATTACGCTTCTTGTAGTAGGCGTGCTCGCATGGCGCAACGGGCGCACTTACTGCAATACTATTTGTCCGGCGGGTACATTTCTTGGAGTTTTGTCGAGATTCTCCCTGTTCAGAGTAACTTTCAATGAAGAAAAATGTACGAAGTGTAACGCCTGTGAACGAGCCTGCAAGGCCTCTTGTGTAGACGTAAAAACTACGACTATCGACCACAGCCGTTGCGTAACCTGCTTCAACTGCATCGAAAAATGTAAATTCGGAGCGATGGAATACGCCCCTTTAAAAACGATGGTAAAGAATAAAACGCCCCACCCCGAGGCCAAAGACAGCGCTTCAAGTGCAGGAAATAGCGCAAAAGGCCTTTCCCGCCGCAGTATGCTCTCTCTGGTGGGCATGATGGTGGTCGTCCGTGCCGCAAAAGCGCAGCAGTTATATGTGGACGGCGGATTGGCTGTGATCGAAGACAGAAAGATACCGGACAGGAAAACGCCGATCGTACCGCCAGGTGCATTAGGAATAGCCCATATGAAACAACATTGCACCGCCTGCCAACTCTGTATTTCGGCTTGCCCCAATAATATTCTGCTCCCCTCAAGTAAAATATCGACTCTGATGCAACCGGAAATGTCGTACGAGCGAGGCTATTGCCGTCCCGAATGCGTCGAATGTTCGCATGTTTGCCCGACAGACGCTATCAAAGCCATCTCCGTCGCCGACAAATCAGCTATTTCGATCGGGTCTGCCGTTTGGATAAAGGATAATTGTGTGGTCAACAGAGATGACGTGCAATGCAGCCTCTGTGAACGTCATTGCCCTACGGGGGCTATTACACTGGTTAGCCGTGATCCCGGCAACAGCGACTCATTGAAGATACCCGTTGTCGACAAGGAATTGTGCATCGGTTGCGGCGCCTGTGAGAATCTTTGTCCGGCACGTCCGTTCAGCGCTATTTATGTGGAGGGAAATGTACGGCACCACATGGTTTAGAAAGGAGTTAAATTATGGGAGAAAATAATAAAAAGGGAGTAAGCCGCCGCGATTTCCTGAAAATAACGGGTGCGGTTGGCGCTGCCGGGGCCGCTGCCTTGTACGGCTGCAAACCTACCAACAGCGTTTCTGCCGAGGGAGGTAAGTTAGGCGCGGTGCCCACAGATAAAATGACTTACCGCACAAATCCGCATACCGGAGATAAAGTATCGCTCCTGGGTTACGGTTGTATGCGCTGGCCCCTGCGTACCAATGATAAGGGAGAAGAGGAAGTAGACCAGAATACCGTGAACGAATTGGTCGATTATGCCATAGCCCACGGGGTCAATTATTTCGACACCGCTCCTGTGTATGTACGCGGATGGTCGGAAACAGCCACTGGTATTGCTCTAAAGCGACATCCTCGCGATAAGTTCTTCATAGCTACAAAAGCCTCTAATCACAGGGCTGGCGCTGCAAGGACATTGCGAGATGGCATAGATATGTACCATAAATCCATGCGCGACCTGCAGGTAGATTACATAGACTATTACCTGCTCCACGGCGTGGGAATGGGCGGCATGGAAGAGTTGCATGCGCGTTTTCTCGACAACGGCTTACTCGACTACCTGCTCAAAGAACGGCAGGCAGGGCGTATCCGCAACCTGGGCTGGTCGTACCACGGCGATGTCGAAGTGTTTGACTATTTGTTGGCGCGGGAAGACATTCAGTGGGATTTTGTTCAGATACAGTTAAACTACGTCGATTGGCAGCACGCCACGGGACGGAATACCAATGCCGAATACCTGTTGGGCGAATTGGAGAAACATAACGTGCCGGCCGTAGTGATGGAGCCGCTGTTGGGTGGCCGGCTTGCCCGGGTGCCGTCGCAGGCGTTGAAGATAATGAAAGAGATTCTCCCGGAAGAGAGCGCCGCATCATGGGCATTCCGCTACGCGGGAACCCCCGAAAGCGTGTTGACAGTATTGAGCGGGATGGTGTATATGGAACACCTGCAGGAAAATATCCGCAGTTACTCTCCGCTCGAGCCTGTCAACGAGCAGGAATATGCGGCATTGGAAGAGGTAACAGGGATCCTGGTCAATAACGATTATGTGCAATGTACCGAGTGCCAGTATTGTATGCCTTGCCCCTACGGGCTCAACATACCTGCTGTTTTCGGGCATTACAACCGCATTGTCAGCGCGGGAAAAAAGCTGGAAAGCTCCAATGATGAAAATTACAAGAAAGCCCGCCGCGCATTTTTAGTCGGCTACGACCGCAGCGTGCCGAAACTTCGCCAGGCCAATCACTGCATAGACTGCAAAATATGCAGACCGCGATGCCCGCAAAAGATCAACATCCCCAAAGAGATGCAGCGCGTCGATATGTACGCGGAACAATTGAAGCAGAAGCTTGAATTTTAGCTTAAAATGGAAGAACTGATACAGATATTACATCAAGGGAATTATTCTTGTGTAATCCGCAATGGGACGACCCGTACTTTCACCCGGAGAGGGGTTGCCGATTTGTACTCTTTACTCAAGGACGAGCCGTCTTTCCTTAATGGAGCCGCCGTTGCGGACAAGGTCATAGGTAAAGGGGCCGCGGCAATCCTCGTCAAGGGTGGAGTAAAACGTGTTTATGCAGATGTGATAAGTCTTAGCGCTTTGACACTATTACGTGAAGCTGGTATTGAAACTGACTTTGGAAGTACGGTGCCGTTTATCCAGAACAGGGATAAATCCGGCTGGTGTCCGATGGAGAAGATTTGCTATGAAGAAAAGACAGCCGAAGATATTCTGCCCCTTATAGAAAAATTCATCGACGGGATGAAGCCGTCTGTTTAATAATGGGAAATGCCACGGCCTCGGTTATGGCAGGTTTATTTGAATCTATAGATTAAAACCGGAATGATATGGAAGCAAGTGCATTGAAACTTTATTCGTTGAACTACAATGAGGCAAAGACCTATATTGTAGCGGCGGCCTTTATTGCAGGCAATATCCTTTTGCCCCAACTCTGCCACCTGATACCCAATGGAGGATCGATATTCCTTCCCATCTACTTTTTCACGCTCATCGCGGCATATAAATATGGATGGAAAGCGGGATTGCTGACGGCTGTATTCTCCCCTCTCGTCAATTCGGCCTTGTTCGGCATGCCTCCATTGGCTGTATTGCCTGTTATCGTGTTCAAGTCGGTATTGCTGGCCGGATTTGCAGGACGTGCCGCAAACCATTTCAAAAGGGTGTCTATCCCTATCTTATTGGGAGTGGTTCTCGCCTATCAGCTTGTGGGCACATTGGGCGAATGGATCTGGACGGGCAGTTTTAATGTGGCTGCCCAGGACTTCCGCATAGCTATCCCCGGAATGTTATTACAGGTATTCGGCGGATATCTGTTTATCAAATACTTAATCCGGAAATAGCCACAAATACCCCGCTCAGGTATTACTTGAGCGAGGGTTGTTTATCAAAGTAATCGGCGATACGGTAGACATTCATATTCAACTCGCGCATCAGGCCTAGCATATCCGTATATGGCTCGTATGAATTGTTCACGATCCCGCAGTTCCCATCGACATTCGAGGGATCTGTGCCCTTAGAGGTAGGATCGTTGTCCAGATAACGGTACCAGTGCCAGCCTACACAATTTCCCGATTCGATTAATGCGAGGGTGAAATTCTGATAGAAATACCCCCTGTCGCGCTGAGTATGTACCAGTAGACTGGTATTGCTGCTGTTGCCCAGCCCAGAGTCGAGGCCCCTCGCGCAAAATTCGCTAATAATAAACGGTTTTTTCGCCCATTCGCCCCATTCTCGCATGGCGTTCTCTTTGGGCGCCCAATCTCCGTCATAATAATTTATGGATACCACGTCGAGATACCTGCCGGCGGCTTCGATAACGGGTTTCATGAATTTGTGCTTACTGCAAAGGCGGCTTCCCAGAAACATATGGTTAGGGTCATATTTTCGTATCGCCCCGGCCACGATCGAGTAATAGCGGTCTATGACCACGCCGGCAAACTCTTCGCGAATAGGATCCGTGATCTGCGCCCTGGTTATTTTCTTACGGGCCATCCACGCCTCGGCGGCCTTACGCCCGGGATCGGCGGCATTCTCCATGTCCAGATATCCTTCCAGGCAATGAAGCCCCAGGGGCAGTTCGTTATCCGAGAAATAACCCACTATGCTTGGATCGTTCTTCCACCCTGACAAAGCCTTTGCCTTATCATAACAATACGCCTCGAACTCGGGATCGAAAACGAAAATACACCTGTTGGGGTATAACGTTTTAGTAGAAGCGCCGGTAATCCCTGTTTTTTGCCTGGCGTATCCCAACATCAGTTTGAGTATCGGTGTGCGCGTAAGAGGCCGGGGGGATTTTTCATTGTATTTTTCAATGACCGCGTCGTTCGACCATGCGCCGCCCCCCGAGTAACCGTTGGCGAACAACAGTTGCGCCGTCTCTTCGATCCACACGTCCAGTGTTCCGAATTTATCTGCGAACGCGGCCCTGTTGGTCTCGCCCCTGCCAGTGCCGATGTATACAGCCCCTATATTCAGGTGTCTGTAGCCTTCGGGGTCTATCATCCACCAGCGGTCGTCTATTTTTTTAACATAGAAATAACCTTTCGCCTTATAACGTACCGCGGGATCGCTTCCATATTTGGTAAAAACGAATTCTTCTACAGGCTTAAATCCGTGCATATTGGCCACCAACCGCGTATCTCTAACGGTCCAACCCTTCTTAGACCAACGGTACAGGGCCTCTACCTGAACGGGAGTGTAGGTGTGTTTTTCTTGTGCAACCGACCCTCCGGCCAGCATAAGCACAATAATCAGCATATAAACGTGTCGCATAATGATCAATTTATTACGGTACTGTAAGCGAATATAGTGAAAGGTGGGCGCAGAGCAAAGAGAAAACAAATTTTTCCGAAGGTATTACGAGAAAGTCGGTTGATAATCATTTGATTGATAGCTTTCTCTTTTTTACTCTTTGGCGGATCGAAGTTGTGTGCCAGAGTAGGCCTTGCAATTTGGCGCGAATTATGCCCTAGATCGCATAGTAATTATAGTTTTCACGCTTTAAAGGGCAGGTTCAAAATGGATGGCGGTATAAAAATAAGTTTGTCGTTTGCTGTACTTTTGCTGCTTGCGGCGGAGTGCGTTACTGCGCAGTCGAGACCGGAGGAGCGCCCGCCCGCAGCGACCTCACAAGCTCGGACTCCCCCCCTCGACACCCTCTGCCTCGGTGCGTTGGCCCAGGAGATAAAGAATCCTGTTTCAACGCACTACATGTTGCCGATCCACAACAATTTCGAATGGGGCGACGTGGATAATCAGTTCCGTTATAACCTTAGACTGGAGCCGGTGGTACCTTTCCTTATAGGCGATAAAATGAAGTTAATAACCCGTGCGGTTATATTGGTCTACGCCGACCAATACAACGGGATGCAGGGACCGGGACCGTCAGGATTAGGCGACATAAGCCTCCAGATAATGTTGGCTCCGCAGAAAAAGATCCACGGGTTAGTGTTGGCGGGAGGAATTGCCTTAGACCTGCCCACGGCCATCCCGAAAGCCCTTGGCGCCGGTAAGTGGACTGTCGGGCCTTCGGCCCTGATCTATAAAACAATGGGCGGTTGGGGCTTGGGCTTTCTGACCAACCAGGTATGGAGTTATGCCGGACCGGGGCCGCAGAGGGTAAGCTATCTGTATCTGGACCCGTGGATCAACTACACGTTTAAAAACGGTTTCGGTTTCGATCTCGAAAGCGAGACTGTTCTCGACTGGGTCAGCGGTCATAATTTGGTACCCCTACGCTTCGGAGTCACACAACTGTTCCTCATAAATAAAAAACTGCCTGTAAGCCTCGAACTCGACGGCCTTTACTATCCCGTGCGGCCGGACAATGCGGCCAAATGGGGTGTGAGCCTGGTGGTCAACTTTGTTTTTGAGCGCACGGTCTATCGCAAATAGGGCGTATCAATTAGCCGAATCGGGAGTGAGCAATAAGTGTTTTCCCCCAGGAAAGATTTCTGACTATAAATTCAGGGCAATTTTGCGTCGTTTTTATCTTGGTATGGAGGCAAGAAATGTAGATGAATTTACCGGGTTAAATATGACGATAAGTACACTTTTAGCATACCTTAACAAACGAATAATGCCTGATATTCTGTCGATTATCAGGCATTATTCGTACTCGGAACGGGAATCGAACCCGTACGGACATCACTGCCCACAGGATTTTAAGTCCTGCGTGTCTACCTATTCCACCATCCGAGCCTGCATGTAGGCACGCTTAACGCGCGCCAGGCTTACAAGCCAGTGCAAATATAGTCCATAATTGTTTCTCTGGCAACAGCTGTGCGAAAATAGCATAGCGGGACGACTGAAAATGCTTTGCGACTACAAGGCCCCCGCGACGTAATCGAACACGGTGTCCGCAACGCCCTCTTCCGACGAGTCGAACCACATTATCGAACTGTCGCGGGCAAACCATGTGTCCTGCCTCTTGGCGTAGCGGCGGCTGTTGCGCTTGATAAGTTCTATCGCTTCTTCACGCGAAATTTTACCGTCGAAGAAGTCGAACATCTCGCTGTATCCCACTGTTTGAAGCGCATTCATATTCCTGAAAGAATACACATTACGGGCCTCTTGCTCGAGTCCTTGTTCAACCATGATATCGACCCTGCGGTTGATGCGATCGTAAAGCAACGTACGGGGCATGGCCACCCCAACCTTTATGATATTGAAGGGCCTGCGCACCTTCGCGCCCGAGCGTATCGACGAGTACGGGTGTCCGGTAGTGATACACACCTCCAGCGCCCGCATAACCCTGTGGGGATTATTCCTGTCGACCTTTTCGTAATACTTCGGGTCGAGCCGCCGCAACTCTTCGAGCAAGCAGTCCAACCCCTCATTACGCAGGCGGGAGGTCAGCGACTCGCGCAGGGTGGGATCCGTGGGAGGAATTTCATCGAAACCGTCGCATACAGCATTGATATATAGGCCCGAACCGCCGACCATCACCACATTATCGTATTTTACGAACAGTTCTGCTAACAGAACCAGAGCATCCTGTTCGTAGAGGCCACTCGTATAAGGCTCGACGATACTGCGCGAGGCAATGAAATGATGTTTGACCTGCGCGAGTTGCTCGGGCGAAGGCATAGCTGTCCCTATCGGCAGTTCGCGGTACATCTGGCGCGAATCACACGACACTATCTCCGTGCCCAGGCGGCGGGCAAGGGCTACGCTGACATCTGTCTTGCCTGTGGCCGTAGCACCGAGGACTACGATAAGGTTTTTCCGTCGGTTATATATCATCGTCGTAATTGTCGTCACCATCGAAGTCATTGAAACCATCCATGGCATCGTCGAATATTGAGCCTCCCTCGTCGCCGCCTGCCATAAGGCCCGCTATGGCGCCCACCCTACGGGCCACACGGGGATATTCCACACCCTGCGCGGCTTCGCTCTCCCCGCTCGACTCGAGATATGTACTGCGATCCTCGATCAGGTCGAACATATATATAAGGCGGTCGTGCGGCTCCCCGGCCACAGCCTCCAGTCCCATTTCGCTCATCGACACCGTACCGCCGCCCATATCCATAAGCGTATACTCCACGAGCCTGCCCCACTCCCCGTCGGAAGCGAAGAACGAGGGCATCATATCGGGCTCGAGCCCGAGGTCGCCGCTTATAAGGTCGTGGAGGTCGAACAAGGTAGACGAGGCTTCTATCTCGTAGGTGCGGATAAACGAGTCGCTCTCGTCGCTCAACATATTCAGTGTGATGATCTTTGCCATTGTATTTTAGCGTTTTACAGAGATAACAAGAATTTTATAACGTCGGCCCCATCTGGATAATCCCACGGCGCGGGGTGTTGCGCCTGGCCGAAAACCACGGTGCGGGGAAATGACACATTACGCCCCACAGCACATTGAATCGCCTCCTCACGGGACGAGAGCCACTCTTCGGCCTGTGCTTTGGAGGCATAAAAAGAATAGGTCAACTCCCCCATCCCAGCATCCGACTCAGAGGATTGACGCATAATGAAAAATCCACCGTCGGCAAACTGTTCGCCCCCTGCCACGCGCCCGGCTTTGAGGTAGCGGTAGGCATTGCGGAATTTGGGATTTATATCGTGCGGCGACGCGAGCCTTGAGGCAATAGCCTGAATATCCGCGCCTTCGGGCAATAGCAGGTGTGTGACGTTGCGGCAGCCCATAGAGTTATAAGTGAAAATGTCGTCTGACAGGCCCTCGAAATCACCGGCAGTCATGGCGTCGTCCAATATCGCCACACTCGTGCGCGACGAACGCAGCAGCGAGGAGATATCTCCGTATTCGGCCTTAAAAAACAGGTTGGCGCTACGCCCTCCGGTAGCGATAATAGCGTCTGGACGTATATCGCCCAAAGGAGATATTTTAACATCGGGGGCCACCGTACGCAACAAGTCAATGATATAATCCATCATCACCCTGTCCTTCGACGACTGCTTTACAAGACATTCATGACCGCAAAGAACGACGCACATAAGGTCGAAGAAACCTACAAGGGGTATATTCCCGGCCATTATCACGCCCACCCTCTTCGGCTGGCCGGAGGGCCTGGCATATGCAGACAGCCAACGTTCCATCACCTCCGGGCGTAGCATGTCGTCTGCTACGCCTCGCAGGGCAAGGGTTATATCCCTCGGGGTAAACCATGGATTCTCGGCGCAGGCTTCGGCCATCACCGCATCCAGCGGGGACGAACCTATCCTCTCCCGTATCGCGCCGCCCAGACGCGTGAATATGTCTAATCGGAAATCTCTTGCCATGGCCGTACAAAATTATAAAACACTTTTGTATATTTACGCGGTATTTAGAATCTTGACATGAAAATATTAGGCCTCATACCCGCCCGCTACGCTTCGACCCGCTTCCCCGGCAAGCCTCTCGCCGACATCGGAGGCAAGAGCATGATACAGCACGTCTATGAGCGGGCCTCGGAGGTGTATCCGTTGGTCTACGTGGCTACCGACGACACCCGTATCGAGGAAGCAGTGAAAGGCTTCGGGGGCAAGGTGGCGATGACCTCCACCGAGCACCGCAGCGGTACGGACCGTTGCCGAGAGGCGCTGGAGAAAGTCGAAGCGGAAACTGGCGAGCGATTCGACGTAGTGGTCAACATCCAGGGCGACGAGCCTTTCGTGTCGCACGAACAGCTAAACAGTATCGTGGAATGCTTCGCCGATTCATCGACCGACATAGCCACTCTGGTAAAGGAATTCGGCCCGGACGAGGATATATTAAACCCCAACTCACCCAAAGTGGTCCTGTCGGTGGAGGGCTGTGCACTCTATTTCAGCCGCAGTGTCATCCCATATATGAGAGGCAAGGATGAAAAGGAGTGGCAGGGATCGCACACATTCTATAAACATATCGGCCTTTACGCCTACCGCAGTAGCGTTCTACGCGAGATTACATCCTTGCCTGCGGGTATTCTCGAACAGTGCGAGTCGCTCGAACAATTGCGCTGGATAGAGAACGGTTACAAAATAAAGGTGGCCGTGACCACCAGCGAGAGCGTAGCCATCGACACTCCCGAAGATATGGAGAGGGCGCTGGCATTATTGAGTAAATAGATATAGTCGTGCCCCGGCCAGGGATTATACTATAAGAATTATATCTCCGATATTTTTTATCCGAAAATTGCGATTCCGGAATAAATCATTACATTTGCAGTGTAACAACCCTCCCCTCGCAGGCTTTCAAGAGCCGGCGTAATCCAATCTTTCACATATTCGTATCTCGTAGAAGATAGCCCAATGGCTATATCTCTCCAGGTGTAAACCTAACAATCCTTATATGCAAGACCCTAAAGAGCTTTCTGGGAAAAGTCTCGTCGAACTGCGTGAAATAGGTCGCGCGCTCGGCATAAAGGCTCCCTTGAAAAAGCAGGAATTGATCGATGCCATAGCGTCGATCGCCCAAAGTCAGCCCCCTGTGGAATCCACACCCGAAGCAGCAGACACTGATAACCAGGCGGCCACCGAACACAAAAAACGCGGACGCAGGCCCAAACTCGGATTCATCCGCATAGGCGGTAACGACCGCAGTGGCAGCGCCTACCAGCCCGATCCCGACGTCCCCAGAATAAAGGCCGAAAAACCGGCACCCTTATTTACGGCCAAACCCGAAGCCGTGGGCAATGCGCCCGAGAACAAGCCTTCGGCTAAACCGGAAAAGATGTCCGACAGGACGCGGATCGCCAGCCCCGAACGCCGTCAGGAACCTCGCAGGCAGGAACAACATGTGGACCCGTATGCGAAGGCTATCGTCTCGGAAGATATTTTCGATGACACTCCCGTGCAAGAGGTGGCCGAAGAGCCTAATCTTTTCTTCCAGGGAGAATCTGAAACGGCTGAACAGCAGGCGATGAACTTTATACCGACACAGGATGCCCCCGCCACGGCCGCTGAAGATGTCGTTCCCAAGCCCCAGGAAGAAGCTCACAAGGAGCCTGCGGGGAACAATAAGAACAACAAGCCCCGAGAGCCTAAGGATGAATTTTTAGGCGAGATCGAGGGTCTGGGCGTACTGGAAATAATGCCCGACGGCTACGGCTTCCTGCGCTCGGCCGACTATAACTACCTTAACTCTCCCGACGATATTTACGTATCACAGTCGCAGATCAAGAGCTTCGGGCTCAAGGCGGGCGACACGGTGCTGGGCAATATCCGCCCGCCAAAGGAGGGTGAAAAATACTTCCCGCTGGTAAAGGTCAACAAGATCAACGGCCTCGAACCCAAGGATGTGAGGGACCGCATGCAGTTCGAGTATATGACCCCCCTGTTCCCTTCAGAGAAGTTCAATCTAACGGGCGGAGTTAACAACAATCTCTCGTCGAGGATAGTAGACCTCTTTTCGCCCATAGGTAAAGGGCAGAGGGGGCTGATCGTGGCCCAGCCCAAGACGGGTAAGACCATGCTCCTGCAGTCCATCGCCAATTCAATAGCCGACAACCACCCCGAAGTATATCTTATCGTGCTTCTTATCGACGAGCGTCCCGAGGAGGTGACCGAAATGGCCCGCAACGTGAAGGCCGAGGTGATCGCTTCGACCTTCGACGAACAGGCTTCGCGCCACGTGAAAGTGGCCGAAATGGTACTCGAAAAGGCTAAAAGAATGGTCGAATGCGGTCACGACGTGGTGATACTTCTCGACTCCATAACACGCCTCGCACGCGCCTACAACACCGTACAGCCCGCTTCGGGCAAGGTACTCTCAGGCGGTGTCGACGCCAACGCCTTGCACAAACCCAAGCGCTTCTTTGGCGCCGCGCGTAACACAGAGGAGCGCGGTTCGCTCACCATTCTCGCCACGGCCCTTATAGACACCGGATCGAAGATGGACGAAGTGATATTCGAGGAGTTCAAGGGTACGGGTAACATGGAGCTCCAGCTCGACCGCAAGCTCGCCAACAAGAGGGTCTACCCCGCCGTGGATATCATCGCTTCGGGTACACGCCGCGAGGACTTGCTCCTAAGCAAGGAAGTGCTCCAGAAGATATGGATACTGCGCCGCCACTTCGCCGACATGAACAGCGTGGAGGCGATGGAGGAGATGAAAAAGCACTTGGAGAACACCCGTTCGAACGAGGAACTGTTGATCACGATGAACAAGTAAGTTCTGCTTACCGTTTAAATACTCAGCCAAAGGCCCCGCTGCATACCGGCGGGGCCTTTGATATTTACCATATAGTCGGAAGGGGTTATATTCGTTATTTTTATTACATTCGTAAATAAATTGATAGCATACCGATCTCTGCCATGATGAAAAACTACGTTATACCGGTTATCGCCTCCGTTCTACTCTGTGCCTGCAGCGCCGATCCCGAAACATCCGGAAATGGCGGACAGCTCGGCGAACTGCTGTTCAATTCGGGCTTTGAGAACGATGTGGTTATTACAGCCAACCCCTCGGGCAACGACTACATTTCAGGGATCGACCGTTCGGTATCGGCTCCCAACGACTGGTCGATATTCACCATGGGCGACCAAAGGAGCCCTTATCTTGGGGCCTTTTACATTCAATACGAGGGAGGCACTCCGACCATACGTAAAGCGAGGATAGTCGCCGACCCGGTAAATCCTGGTAACAAGGTGCTGCATTTTTGGGTAACCGACCCCAACGCCCTTGATTTCTCCAAAACCCGCATACAGGCTAATATATACGGTAGTAATAACGGATCGAAACCGGGTCTGATGAAGATGTACCAAAGAGTGAGAATGTACCTGCCCGAAGGCATGGCCACGCTCAACAGATACCCCCTAGCCATCACGTGGCTCACAATAGCCGAATTCTGGAACAACAACTCATGGAGCGCTGCACCCTACCCCTTCCGCCTGAGCATCGGCATGAAGAAGGATGCGGGAACGCAGCCAGGCCTCCATTTCTCACTTAATTCTGAGGATTACTCGTTCGAAACGGGACATTTCACCCAGATTTATGGAGAACAGAACTACAACTTCATAATACCCTACGGTAAATGGATGACCATAGAGTATTATTACCAGGACGGTAATACGGAAGCCGTAGGTCAGAAACCTCCCGGGTATTTCTTTATGGCGGTCACCCCCGAGGGCGAACAGCGCCAGATAATATTCAGCCGTACGATGGCCACCCATAACACCCACGACCCCGCCTCCGACGGCCTCACCATGTGGAACCCCATGAAGCTCTACACCAGTGACGACCTAATGATCTGGATGAAATCTCAGATCCCGTCGCAACCGTTGGAAATTTATTGGGACGATCTCAGCATATACAAAGACAGGGTGCCTGTGATGGAATAGTGTATTCTGGTCACGTAGTTAAAATCCGGGAAGGCATTGTGCTTTTCCGGATTTTTGCGTATATTGCCTCGTTAATAGTAGCCCCCACAGAGGCGATAATATATGAAAAAGTCCATGCGTATACTCTCTTTTGTTTTAGTATCAGCCTTGTGCGTGTCGCAGGCCGTGGGGCAGAAGCCCGCGCCGGAGAAGGACCGCAAGCTTCTTTTCAACTCCGGTTTCGAAAGCGGATCGGTGGTCGTGCCTTTAAAACCAGGCTCATCGGACGACGACATATATGGCAAAGACCTCTCTGTGGGAGAGCCCAACGACTGGACGGCACTCGACTATTCGCCATACTTATGCAACTTCTACATACAGTACGAGGGCGGCGACACCACCCAGCGCTACGCACGCATTATCGACGACCCCACCAAGCCCGGCAACAAGGTGCTATACTTCTGGCTCGGCCAGCCCAACGTAACCCCCAACGCCGATAAGAGGCTCTTCAAGCCCAAAGCGAGAATACAGGGCAACTTCTATTACGGGCAGAAAGAGGCCGCACAAGAGGGGCTGAAAGAGCTTTATCAGTCGGTGAGGATATACCTGCACCCCGACCTGGAGGTGATCAGACGGATGCCGGAGGCTTTCACATGGTTCACACTTATGGAATGGTGGAACAACAGGGCATGGAGCAATACACCCTACCCTTTCCGCATGTCATTCGGACTGTGTAAGAAGAGCGTGGAGGATAGCGATATATACTTCCACCTGCGCGCCTCTAACTATGAATACCTGCCCGAGTCGACCAAGGTCAACGGCAAGTTCATCAAGTGCTGGGATGGGGACAATACCGATATCAAAGTGCCCTTCGGCAAGTGGTTCACCATCGAATACTATATCAAGGACGGCGACAAGGACTCTGGTCGCTTCTATATGACGTTCACTCCCGAGGGCGGTAAGACAGAGGTGCTGTACGACATCAAGGGCGACACCCACGGCATCGGCAATCCCAATCCCTCGGGTATCAAGATGTGGCACCCGATGAAGATGTACACCTCCGACCGCTTGGTCAACTTCATGATGGGCGAAGGCAAGGAGATCAAAATCTACTGGGACGACCTGAAAGTGTGGACAAGCAAATAATCCTAAAACCTAATATACCTGAATAAGCCCATGAAAAAATTGATAATTCCAGCCTTGGCGATAGCAGTGATATGCGCCGTAGGTGTTGATGTAATGGCTAAGAAGAAACAAAAGGCCGCCGCGCCCGCTCCGGAAGTACAACTTCCCGTCACAGGAGAAAGAGTGTTGCTGTTCAACTCCGGATTCGAACTGGACTCAAGGGTGGTCCCCGATAAGCCCGGCTCGCAGAGACTTATAACCGTAGGAACCGACAACTCCGTCCCCGCACCCAACAAATGGGGCATGCAGCCTGTAAGGCAGGGCGGCTATGTCAGGACCATAGGGAATACGCTCACAGAGGGTTATGACACCCTGTGCAGCAGAGCCAGTATAATCGACGACCCCACCCAGAATAATAAGCCTAATAAGGTGATGGAGTTCTGGATCTACGACATCGCCCAGGGTAAAGGTAAATCGAGGGTACAGTTGGACGCGGGAGGTGTCAACCTCAGCGAATTCTACCAGTCTGTGAGGGTATATCTTCACCCTGATATGGCCGCGCTTAAGGATATAGAAAAAGGCGATGCGTGGTTGACCCTGCTCGAATGGTGGAACGATCCTCCTGAGAAGGGTAACCTTTGGCTTAGCAGGAGCGTATGGCGTATATCGGTAAACCTTGCCAAGGCTCAGGGCGTTGGTGAAGACCTATATTTCGATATACATGGCCAGGACGTGTACCGCGAAACCCCCGAGTCGCCGAGCAAGTTCCCCACCCTTTGGGAAGAACGCCGCACCGACCTGCCCGTGAAGTTCGGCAAGTGGTTCACAATGGAAACATACTATAAGGACGGCGACGAGAATACAGGCCGCTTCTGCATGACCATACAGTACGACGGTGAGCCTAAGGTGATGGTATTCGACATTCACAACCGCACGAAGAGCATGGGTAAGACTACGCCGGGCGTTCGTTACTTCAGCCCCTTGAAAATGTACACAAGCAAGCAGCGTACCCTGCACATGAAGGATAAAAACAAGAAATTCGTAATCTACTGGGACGACCTCAAAATTTGGGGTGTGGATCAAAAGGAGCAATAATTATTAAATTAAACTTCAGCCATGAAACACGTATACACCGCAGCCTGTGTCATCCTCTTGGCCTCTATGGCAGCAAGCACGGCTATAGCCAAAGAGCCGTTTAACAAGAAGAATCTCGTAACCGTGTTCAACTCAGGTTTCGAGGAGGGGACGAGCATTAAAACGCCCGCTAAAGGGGCGGATAAAATTACCGGTGAGGACCATTCGTTCAAGAGCAACAACAACTGGGACAGCACGTTCAGGAAAGGCAATATGTTCAAATATCTGGACATACAATACGAGGGCGGCGATACTACAATGCGTTATGCCCGCATTGTCCCCGACCCTGTGAATCCAAACAACAAAGTGCTTAAATTCTGGCTCTACAAACCCAACGTAGCCGTAAATTACACTCGCGGCGTGGGTCATCCCAAGGCCAGGATACAGGCCAGCATCGGGGCCACGGGCGAAGCCAGCGAGCTCTACCATTCGGTGAGGATGTACCTCCATCCCGACATGGAGTTATTGACCAAATACCCCAAATATATCGGTTGGTTCACCGTATCGGAATGGTGGAATAACCCTCCGGGACGTGGTAATGAGTATATCTTCCGCATAACTATCAATGTTATAAAGGAAGAGGGAGAGAATAAACCTCTGAGGTTCGGCATAGGCGCCCAGAATTTTGTTTACCATCCCATAGAGGTAACCAAAGCGAAGGGCGTGAGCGGCAAGTTCACAGATAGATGGAGGCAGAAAGACAAAGAGTTCGATATTCCCATCGGCAAGTGGATGACTTTAGAGTGCTACTTCAAGAAAGGCGACGAGAATACAGGCCGTGTATATATCACCGTTACACCCGACGGCAGCAAGAAAACCGTGCTGTTTGACATCGTAGGCGACACTTACGGTCTGGGTAACCCCGCCCCCACCGGACTCGTATCCATAAGCCCCATGAAGATGTATACTTCCGGCGCGCTTATTGATTATATGAGGGAAAACGGCGGTGCGGCCCAGATATATTGGGACGACTTCAAGATAATGGTGAATAAACCTGCTAAGAAATAGCTTGTAAAAATGGTAGCCCGGAGGTTTTTGATGGTTATTATAGCAGTGGCCCTGGCATGGGGCTGCAGCTCTGATCCTGCCGTCGATCCCGGTAACACGGACCCGGGCTCCGGTACAGGGACTGAAGAACCCGGCGGCGGCGACCCCGGCGATAATCCGGGTGATGGCGGTACCGAGCCCGGGGAGAGCATAATCATGCTGTTCAACTCCGGATTTGAGGCTGGAACTGAGGTTGTTCCTGCCGTCGTGGGCGAGCAAAAAATGCGTGTAACCGGCACGGACCTTTCCGTTTCAGCTCCCAACAAATGGGGGACCATCACCAGAAACGACATACCTTCATTTGTCAGGAATATAGGCCCCATGATCCGCGAAGGAGAGGATTCTCTGTACAGTTACGCCAAGATAATCCCCGACCCCACCCAGATCGCAAGGCCCAATAAGGTGATGGTTTTTCGTATAATAGACATAGCTCCCGGTAAAGAAAAATCAAGGGTACAGTTAGATGCGGGAGGTACTAATCTCACTGATTTCTACCAGTCAGTCAGGGTATATTTCCACCCCGACATGGCATACTTGAAGCAATTAGCGCGGGCGTATGACTGGCTGACACTACTCGAATGGTGGAACGACTCCACCACTGCCGAAGCGTGGGAGAACGGCACGGTGTATCGTCTCTCGCTCAATCTGGCCAAGGCTGCGGGAGTCGGAGAAAACCTCTACTTCGATATCCATGGGCAGGACGTGACCCGCCCTGCGCCCGGAGCCGCAAGCCATTTCGAAAACGTGTGGAGCGACCGCAATACAAGTATCCCCATACAGTACGGCAAGTGGTTTACCATGGAGACTCACTTCAAGGAGGGAGACGCCTCCACAGGTCAATTCACCTTGACGATACAGTTCGACGGCGAGGAGAAGCAGACCGTATTTGACATCCAAGGACGCACTAAGGGCGCTAATAAAACAGAGCCGGGCGTATATTATTTCAGCCCGCTGAAATTCTACTCAGGCCCGATATATGTCACCCATATGAAAGACGGAGGCAAGACATTCGAAGTGCTGTGGGACGACCTTAAGATATGGACTAAATAAATTTCAGGCCACGGGGCACAGATGTGAAAGACAATTTTAACGACGAGGCTCCCGTTTTAACATAAAATGCAATATAGGATACAGACTAACAACTAACTAAACCCTATCATAACTTGAACGTATGAAAAATTTAGCCTTAACGTTTGTTCTATTCGCTACCGCCCTTCTGGCAGGATGTAGCGCCGAACCCAATGTGGACCCTAATCGAGTCGATCCTAATGGCGATGCCGTATTGTTGTTCCAAACAAGGTTCGAAAACAATGTGGAAACTACCAAAAATTTCTCAGGTAACGACAACATAACCGGCGTCGATAACTCCCTGCGTGAGCTCAACAGTTTCGACATGCTCACGGCTGGCTCGTATAAGAAACCCGATTACCCCGTCAATTTGGGAAGATTCACCATTCAGTACGAGGGTGGCGATTCTACCGAACGCAAAGCACGTATAGTGGCCGATCCCACCAATCCCAAGAACAGGGTGTTGATGTTCAAGATGATACATCCCAACGTGCGTAGGGACGGCGACCCCACCCCATACAAAGCTCGCACACAGGCCAATCTCACAGGTGGTAATTTATACGAGTTCTCGCAGGTCATCAGACTGTACCTTCATCCAGATATGAAACACCTGGAATATTATCCCAAAAAACTTTCATTCCTGCTTCTTATGGAGTGGTGGAACGAAGCCCCCGCCACCGACAGACCCTACGTGTCGCGTATTTCACTCAGGATGGAGAAATCAGAGACTACCGTACCCCAGAAGCTACATTTCTTCGTCGACTCCCAGGATATAGTATACGTAGACCATGATGCTACATTCCATACACGATGGGAAGAACGTGCAGGGAACTTCGAAATACCCTACGGCAAGTGGATGACAATTGAAACATATTACAAGGAGGGTGACGCCGACACAGGCCGCTTCTGTATGACTATACAGCCCGACGGCGGTAATAAAGTTGTACTATTCAATGTTATTGGAGCTACATGCGGCGTGGAAAATCCTGTTCGTGACGGTCTTAACTTCTTCAACCCCATGAAATTCTATATGGAGGTAGGAGTGGTTGACTTTATGAGGGAAGCCGGCAAAAATTTCGAAATTTACTGGGATGACTTCTCACTATGGGGAGGTAAGCGCCAGTTGATGTCTACCATAGTACGCTAAACGATTAAGTTGAATTTTGGTTATGAGAAACTGGACATCTATTTTATTCCTGTTCGCTGCGTTATTTATTTACGGATGTAGCGCCGAACCTAATGTCGACCCTAACAGGGTGGATCCCAACGGGGACGCTGTATTGTTATTCCAAACCCGTTTCGAAGATAATGTCATTATCACAAAGAACTTATCTGGCAATGATTACATCTCGGGAGTTGATAAAACTTTGCGTGAACTCAACAGTTTCGACATGCTCACAGCCGGCTCGTATAAGAAACCCGACTACCCCGTCAATTTGGGAAAATTCTACATAGGTTATGAGAGCGGCGACTCCACGGAACGTAAGGCCCGTATTGTGCCCGATCCCACCAACCCCAAGAACAAGGTGTTGATGTTCAAAATGATAGAGCCTAACGTACGCCGCCCAGACGGCACTGTATACAAAGCCCGTATACAGGCCAACCTCTCGGGCGCCAATCTGTACGAATTTTCGCAGATTACAAGGATGTATCTTCATCCTGATTTGCAGTACATAGAGAGATATCCCAAAACGCTTACATTCTTGCTTTTTATGGAGTGGTGGAATGAAAGCGCTTCGACCAACCGACCCTACGTATCGCGTATATCTCTGAGGTTGGAGAAACAGTCGGCCTCTATACCGAGCAAACTGTACTTTCTGTTGGACTCGGAAGATATCGTGTACGTAAACGATGAAGCTACGTTCCATACTCGCTGGGAGCAACGTGCGAAAAATTTCGAGGTCCCCTACGGTAAATGGATGACCATCGAAACCTATTACAAAGAAGGCGACGCAAATACAGGGCGTTTCTGTATGACAATACAGCCCGACGGAGGCGACAAAGTATTATTATTCAATGTCATAGGAGCGACGTGTGGCGTGGAAAATCCTATCCGTGATGGTCTCAATTCGTACCAACCCATGAAATTTTATATGGAGAAAGGCCTGGTGGAATTCATGAGGGATAATGGCAAGAATTTCGAAGTATACTGGGATGACTTCTCATTGTGGAGTGGCAAACGTCAGTTGATGTCTACCATAGTACACTAACAACTTATACACGACTACCAAAAACCTAAAACTATTTATAAAATGAAAAAAACAATATTTACCTGTGTTGCTTTAGCCCTGGCCGCCTCGGTAGCTATAGCGGGAGGCAAGAAAAAGGCCGACGGCATGCCGCCGATGAAGGACCGCATACTTCTGTTCAATTCGGGATTCGAAGACAGCGTGGTGTGCAGCTCCAACCCCGAAGGAAACGACTACCTCACCGGAGCCGACAAGTCGGTGAAAGGGCCCAACGACTGGACAAAACTCAACAAGGGTGAATATCCGGTGATAACGAAATTCTATATCGCCTATGAGGGCGGCGACCCCTCGGAGCGATTCTCGGCCATAGTCCCCGACCCCGTCAACCCTAAAAATAAAGTACTTACATTTAAATCCATACGTCCCAACGTAGGTAAAGACAAATACAAATCGAGGATACAGGCCGGCATAGTTTCGCCTAAAGGTGAGATGCCCGACATCTGCCAGTCGGTAAGGCTTTACCTCCATCCCGACATGGAATTCCTAAAGAGCATGCCGGAGAAGTTCGGCCACCTTATTCTTTTCGAGTGGTGGAACAACTCTCCCGGAAAGGATAAATCGTATATCTCGCGCACGTCGCTCAGGATATTCAAGCCCGAGGCCAATAAGCCCGGCGTCTTTCTCAAGGTCGATTCACAGAACATCGACTACGCCCCTGCCGGAGAAAAGGGCCAGTCGCGTACCGGAGCTCGCTTCTTTGACCGCTGGAGCGTTGTTAACACCGAGTTCGAAATACCCTACGGCAAATGGATGACCGTAGAATATTATATCAAGGAGGGCGACGAGAAGACCGGGCGCTTCTTCATGGCCATAACCCCCGACGGCGGTAAGAGGCAGGTGATATTCGACGTCACGGGCGAAACTTACGGCCACGGTAACCCCGAGCCTCCCGGATTCATGAGCTTCGCCCCTATGAAGCTCTATACATCTAAGAACATCACCAACTATATGACCAATAACGGCAAGTCGCTACAGGTATACTGGGATGACTTCAAGGTTTGGAAGACAAAAGGAGAGGAAGCGAAAAAATAACCTCGCATGATGGTGAGCCCGGCTTTTAGGCCGGGCTCACTGTTTTTTATACGGGCGAAGTTTTATACATTTGTATGGTAAAGTGACTCCGTTCGCCATATTGGTCAAGTGTAAATCAACTGATTGATTATGAAAAAAGCGATATATACGTTATTGCTCCTGCTTACTGCGACAACCGTGGCTGTGGGCGCTCCGAAGAAGAAACCGGCACCTAAGGAGGTGGTTCCTGTGGAGAAGTTCGACCAGAATATGGAACTGTTGCTCAACTCTGGGTTCGAGGACAGCGTACGCGTTAATGTGCGCTTTAAGGGCGATGAAAAAATATCGGGTATCGACTACTCTATGCCCTCTCCCAACGATTGGTCGTTCAAGGATGGAACTCGCATAAAGAGAATAGACATACAATACGAAGGCGGCGACACAACGATGCGCTATGCCCGCATAGTCCCCGACCCTACCAATCCGGCCAACAAGGTGATGGAATTCCGTATCTACGAACCCAACGTCGGCCCCGATCGCGGAGTGAAGAACAAATCTCGCATACAGACTACTGTAGTGAGTACTGACCTTCACGAGCTGCATCAGTCGGTGAGGGTCTATCTGCACCCCAATATGGCCGAGCTAAAGAATTTCAGTGGGGTATTCTCCTGGCTCACGCTTATGGAGTGGTGGAATAATATAGGCTGGAATGACACGGAATATCCTTTCAGGATCAGCTTCGGGATAGGTAAACCGTCTGATGGGCAGGGAGAGCTATATTTCCACGTGGACAGTGAGAATTTGGAATATTCCGCCCTTGCGGCCAACCAACGCGTTAATTTCATCCGAAAATGGGAGGAGATGAACACGGATATCGAGGTTCCCTTCGGCAAGTGGTTCACCTTAGAATACTATATCAAGGAGGGCGGCCCCTTTGGTGGACGCTTTTATATGACCTATAAGCCCGACGGAGGAGAGGAAGTCGTACTGTTCGACATACACGGCGATACCCACGGAGAGGGTAATCCCGAGCCTAAAGGCTTCCGCACATGGCACCCCATAAAGCTTTATACCGACACAAAAACTGTAAATCACCTGCGCAGGTATAAAAAGTTTATGTCCGTCTACTGGGATGACCTCAAGATCTGGGGAGAGAAAAAAGCGACCGAGTAAATTAATAATAACCTAAATCCAATAAGCCTATTTACCGTATGAAAAGATTTTTTACTATCGCGGCCATAATGTCGTTAGCTACCGCGTCTTCGCTTATGGGCAAGGAACCGTTCAGCACAAAAAACATGGAACTGTTCTTCCAGTCCGGATTCGAGAAGGATTGCAAGGTGGTGAAAGGCCCCGACAGCACAAGGCTCTATATGACCGGCATCGACCATTCCTTGCCCGACAATAACGACTGGAGCACTATAAGTAAGAGTTCGGGCCCCATCCAGAAATTCTCTTTCAACCTCGACAAAGGCGACAGCACTCAGCGATACGTCAGCATAGTCCCCGATCCTGAGAATCCAAAGAATAATGTATTGGCATTCAATATATACGAGCCGCATATCAACGCCAAGGCAAAGGACGGAGTGGCCTATAAGGCGAGGGTACAGGCCGACGTCATCACCGACAAGACCAGCGAGGAGTTATATCATTCCGTGAGGATGCTTCTGGATGAGGAGATGAGCGCCCTGCGTTTTATGCCCGAAAAGATACATTGGTTTACCATCGCCGAGTGGTGGAATAACCCGCCCCGCACCGACCGTGGGTATACCTTCCGCATCTCTGTGGACATAGTCAAGGAAGAGGGCGCCAATAATGACCTCTATTTCCAGGCAAAAGCGCAGAATTACGTACCGTTCGATCCTCCCCAGCCCCACAGGATAGCCACCGGGGATTTCACCAACAAATGGGTAGAGGTGGGCACGAAATTCAAAGTCCCGTTTGGCAAGTGGATGACCCTGGAGTACTATCTAAAGAAGGGTAACGCGGAAACAGGCCGTTTCTGCATGACCGTAACCCCCGACGGCGGCGAGAAGATCGTGCTGTTCGACATCACGGGCGACACCTACGGAACTGGCAATCCCAATCCGTCGGGTGTGGTACCCTATTTCAGTCCGATGAAGCTCTACACCTCGGCCAAGATCGCCAACTTCATGAAGGATAACAGCTACTCCGTTTCTGTCTACTGGGACGACCTCAAAATATGGCGCACGCCGGTCGATAAATAAGATTGCCTATAGACGGCCGTTTTCGTTTAATATGGCCGGAGGGAAATAATGCAGGCCCGTCCTTAGTGGACGGGCCTGTATTATTATAACTAATTTATCCGGGTGTAAGTTATTTACTGCCAATAATATGCTTATTCACTTTCAATGCCCCCGAGGCCAATTTGATCGCCTGGTCGACACGTATACCTGCCCGGGCCATCGTGGCGCACCCCTCGCAGGTTACGAAATGGTCAGGCTCTTTGGCTGCAAACACTACTCGCGCGAAACCCTTGTCTATTATAAGCCCGGAACATGATTTGGGCTTGGAACTGCGCACCGAGCAAGGCTCCATCGAGCTATACATGGTGGCTCCGATAAGATTCGCGCCTGCCGCCTCGGCCTTTATGATTGCCTCCTCCTCGGCGTGGTTGTGTGGCGAGGTCTCACGACTGTATCCGGTGAAATGTTCGCCAGTGGGGGTCACGATCACAGCACCAACTGAATAGGCTTTGTCCGAGCGAGGGCACAGGCCGGCAAGTTCTATGGTCTTACGAATGAAGCTGATATCGGTCGAAGTAATGTCTTCTTTGGAGTAATACATCACGGACATATCCCCTACCCTTCTGGATGTCAATAATTTGAGACGGTTATCTTTACCGTTGATATAACTCTCCGCAGCTCCGATGCGCGGAGCGGAGCAGTCGCCCACAAAAAACGGAGCCACGGCCAATCTAAATTCATCGAACATTCCCTCCGAAAGAAATGCGTCCAACACCCGGCCGCCGCCTTCCACAATTATCGAGGATATTCCCTGGCCCTCAAGCATTCTCACTATCTCCGAAGCGGTGAGGGTTTTCTGCTCCGACTTTATTATATGTGCCACTCCACCCAAAATATTACTTAGGTTCGATGGCGAAGAGGCGGGCAACAACACGATCTTCTTTCCCACCCCTTCGGTGAAAAATCTCGCAGAAGGATCGAGTTCCCCCTTGGTGCTGACCACTACCTTTACAAGGTCGTCGTCGAGGCCCCGTTCCCTGCGGCGCAGGGCGAGAGCCGGATCCCTGGTCACAAGGGCGGGATTGTCGCGGCGCAGTGTCTCCGCGCCTATTAATATAGCATCGCATTCGGCGCGCAGGGCCCTGACCTCAGCCCAGTCCTGGTCATTGGAAAGGACGAGGCGTTCGGACGACAGGTCGTCGAGGCATCCGTCGAGAGATATGGCGGCTGAAAGGATTACTCGCATGATTTTTTATGGAAAATTATTGAAATATCTAATACTAAACCGGGGAAAGCCCCGTTATCGTCTTGCAAATATCCGCAAATTATCCCTAACTACAAAAGCGGGACGGCGCACAAAAGACAGTCAGGGCCGTGAGATGCGAAAAAAAATGCGAAACCATACAATAATGATGACCACGGATGCGTTTTTAAGTCGGTGGTTTTAGCAATAAAACTTTCATCATTCTGTTCAAAAGTTTAGGGGAAACGTAAGGAGAATGATGCCGGGGCGCGCCAGATTTCTGGTGCGTCCCTCTTTTTATCTTGCATTATCAATGTTTTATGTATAATTTTGCGCTCATAAATCATAATCATTTCTTATGAAGATAGCTATCGTCGGAACCGGATACGTCGGATTGGTTACAGGCACATGTATAGCGGAGATGGGCGTCAACGTAGTTTGTGTAGACGTCGACAAGAAAAAAATCGAGCAACTCAAGAACGGTATCTCCCCCATCTACGAGCCGGGACTCGATGAATTGATCGCCAAGAACGTGAAGGCCGGAAGGCTCGAATTCACCGACGACATTCTCACAGTGCTCGACGATGTGGAGATCGTATTCAGCGCCGTGGGCACCCCGCCCGACGAAGACGGCAGCGCCGACCTGCGTTATGTTCTGGAGGTGGCCCGTACCGTGGGCGCCAATATGAACAACTATAAGTTACTGGTTACCAAGAGTACCGTTCCCGTGGGTACTGCGGCCAAAGTAAAGCAGGTCATAGCCGGCGAACTGGCCAAGAGGGGTGTCAACATACCTTTCGACGTAGCATCGAATCCCGAATTCCTTAAAGAAGGCAACGCCATCGAGGACTTTATGTCGCCCGACCGCGTGGTCATCGGCGTGGAGAGCAAACGCGCCGAAGAGCTCATGACAAAGCTCTACCGCCCCTTCCTCCTGAATAATTTCAGGGTTATCTATATGGATATACCCTCCGCTGAGATGAGTAAGTACGCCGCCAACTCCATGCTGGCTACTCGTATTAGCTTCATGAACGATATAGCCAACGTGTGCGAACTGGTTGGCGCCGATGTCAATATGGTGCGCAAGGCAATAGGCACTGATACCAGGATCGGGAACAAGTTCCTCTACCCCGGTTGCGGATACGGCGGTTCGTGCTTTCCCAAGGATGTGGAAGCTATGATCCACAGCGCCAAGCAACAAGGATATGATATGAGGGTGCTCAAGGCCGTGAGCGACGTCAACAAGGATCAGAAGAAGGTGTTGTTCAACAAACTAAAAAGTGTCTACGGCGATAAGATCAAAGGACTCAAGATCGCAATATGGGGCCTCGCATTCAAACCCGAGACCGACGATATGCGTGATGCCACTTCGCTGACACTCATAAATATGCTGCTCGAAGCAGGCGCCGAAGTAGTTGCCTACGACCCCATCGCCATGGACGAATCCAAACGCAAAATCGGCGACAAGATCGGATATGCCAAGGACATGTATGCGGCGCTCCCGGGAGCCGATGCCCTTATGATCGTTACCGAGTGGAAAGAGTTCAGGCTTCCCAAGTGGAATGAAATGAAAAAATTGATGAAGTCACCGCTCATCATCGACGGGCGTAACATATACGATCGTAAAGAGGTTGAAAAAGAGGGCTTCAAATATATGTGCATAGGATCATAACCCTGAAAATCGTGTTTGCGATTTAAATACACAGATAATGTCTTAAAATAGGCCGGCGTCACTTAATTGTGGCGCCGGCTATTTTTTTGATGCCGATGTGTTGTTTTTGTCGGTTGCTTTTATTAATTTCGCATTGAATGTTTAAATGAGGAACGAAGTTTCAAATCAGGAACAATCAAAACACATGGCCTCGGCGACACAGGAAAAATATAATATACCCATTCTAACCAAAGGCATGGAGCTTCTGGAGCTGCTATCGCGCAATCCGCAGGGCATGACCCTGCAGGAAATGGTCAACGACCTCAAGCACTCCAAGACCTCGGTCTACCGTATAGTGTGTTCGCTCGACAAGATGGGATACCTGCGCAAGGACGAGATCACGGGCAGCTTCTTCCTCACCCGCAAGCTCTTTGGCATGGGCCTGGCATCGTTAGGTAGCGCCTCGATAATCGAACACTCATACGACCCCATGCGTCGCCTTAGGGATAAACTCAAGGAAACCGTGGTGCTGGGCACTATTATGGACGACAAGATCGTGATCCTCGAACAGATACTCGGGTCGCGCCATTTTTCGTTTATATTAAAGTCGGGGATGGATATCTGCCTCCACTCTTCTGCCCCCGGCAAGGTGTTCCTGGCCTTTTCCGAGAGCGACGACGCCGACAATATGATACGTAATATCAACTTCATAAAGTTCAACGACAATACTATCACCAACGCCTCGGCACTGCGTGAAGAGCTCGACAAGGTACACAGGAGCGGCTATGCCCTCGATATGGGCGAGGAGCTTGCCGGGGTGAGGTGTATCGGAGCTCCAATATTCAACCAGTCGGGACAGATCACGGCATCGGTGTGGATAACGGGCCCTGCGGAGAGGATCACCAACGATTCCCTCGAAGAATACAGCCGCGATGTGGTAGCATGTGCTGAGGAGATATCGGGCCGCATGGGCTACGGAGATGTAATGTAAGTATGAAGAAACTTATATTCATAGCGCTTGTTGCATTGGCGACGCTTTCCGGAGCGAGCGCCTCTACCCCGTTGCGTGTAAGTTCGATTGACGTCGACGCGCAGGGCTATATATATATGGGCAGCGAGCGGACTAACAGCGTTGGGAAATATGACAAGCAGGGCAAGATATTAAAAGAGTGGAAATTCCCGCAGCCGGTAACGAGCCTGCGCGTCTATGGCGACCGCATGTACGTCACCTGTTCCTGGGCTTTCGGACAATTATCGTGCATTGACCTGGGCAGCGGCAAAGAACTGTATAAAGTCCCCGCCGGAATGGGGGCATGCGGGATCACCATATCCAAGAACGGAGCGACCGCATATATATGTAATAGGTATAAGACCACCGTATCCAAGGTGCGCACGTCGGACGGAACCATACTCGCAGAGGCGGACGTACTGCGCGAGCCCGCCGGCAGCGTCATTACGATCGACGGTAAATACCTGCTCGTGATCAATGCCCTGCCCCAACAAAGGGCCGATGTGGATTATGTGGCCTCGCAGGTGTCGGTGATAGAGCTCAAGGGTTTTAACAAGGTTGCCGACATACGCCTGGCCAACGGCAGCAATGCCCTGCGCGGCATCACTATCACCCCCGACGGCAAATACGCCTACGTATCGCACAATCTGGGCCGGTTTCAGGTACCCACGTCACAACTCCAGCAGGGCTGGATGAATACCAGCGCCATAAGCGTTATCGACCTCAAGAAGATGCAGTTCATGGGGGCGTTACTCGTCGATGAACCCGACCGCGGAGCGGCAGGGACATGGGGGTTGGCCTGTAATGAATCGAAACTGTTCGTATCGCACTCCGGTACGCACGATTTCAGCGTCATCGATCATGCGGCAATGCGCGCCCGATTAGAGAAATACGAGAACCGCGATAACCTCTCCTATGATCTGCATTTTATGTACGGTATACGCAAGAGGGTGCCTGTTAAGGGTAACGGGCCGAGAGATATACGTCTGGACGGCAATAAGTTATACATCCCCACTTATTTCTCCGACACACTCAATATCTATGACATAAACAGCGGCGCAATAGAGGCCGTAACCTATAATCCCGGTATGGTCGAGAGCCGCGAGGATATAGGTGAGAAGGCCTTCAACGACGCCACGCACTGCTACCAGAACTGGCAGTCGTGCAACGGGTGCCACCCTGGCGAGGCCCGCACCGACGGCATGAACTGGGACCTTATGAACGACGGCATCGGCAATCCGAAGAACTGCAAAAGCATGCTCTATTCCCATGTGACCAACCCGAGCATGATATCCGGCATACGCGCCACGGCGGAAATGGCCGTAAGGAAAGGATTCGAACTGATACAATTTTCGGCTATATCTGAAGACCTCGCCAAGTGCGTCGACGAGTATCTGCGCGCGTTACGTCCCCAGCCGAGTCCCTACCTCGTAAACGGCGAACTGTCTGAAAAGGCTAAGCGGGGCAAGGAAGTATTCGACAGATTCGGGTGTGGTAATTGTCACAACGGCCCATATTACACCGACTGCCAGATGCACCGCATAGGCGACGATATCGAATTCGAGAAAGGCTGGGATACCCCCACCCTGATCGAAGTGTGGCGCACGGCCCCCTACCTCTTCGACGGGCGTGCGGCGACGATGCACGAGGTGTTCTCCAAACACAAGCACGGTATCACCGGCAAGATCACAGACAAAGAAATAGACGAACTCGTGGAATATGTAAATTCACTATAAACCAATCAAAAACAAACGATTATGAAAACTTCAATTTGGTCAAAACTGGTTTTAACCGTGGCCGCTTTAGGCGTTATGACAGCGTGCTGCAATAAAGAATGTAAAAAAACTGAGATGAAAGAGTTTACTAAAAAGTACACCAACGCCGATTTCTATAAGGACGGCGTGTTCCAGCAGGATGTAGCCTTCAAGGCTTATAAGGAAATGTTCGAATTCTACGATGTGCCCTTCACCGAAGCGCTCGAGAAGGATATGTGGGTCACAGACTTCGGTCTGGGCGATTTCGAGAACGTGGGTATGGGCGGTATCTTCTGGGTCAATGACGCAGAACACGGCTATTTCGGTCACGAGATATACCTCCTGCCCAACCAGATGATCGTGGAACACGCTCACGTATCGACTAAGTTCCCCGCTAAGTTCGAGTCATGGAGGGTCGTTAAGGGATGGTGCTACAACTTCAATGCCGTCGGAGAACCCTCACCCAACTGCCCCGCCCTTCCCGAAAGCCAGAAGGGTAATATCACAGCTCTTAACTTCGTGCGCCAGGATATTGACCAGGTGGTACATCTCGCCGCTCCCGAGAGCTTCCACTTCATATTGGCCGGCGATAACGGAGCCATAGTTGCCGAGTACGCTTCGTATCATGACGGCGCAGGTCTTCGTTTCACGAATCCTAACGCCAAGCTGTAAGAGCGCCGCGATACTAACCTGAAAACAATCGACACCATGAGAAAATTCAATCACGTGGGCATTCCTACCAATGTGGTACAGCCCAACGAAACATATTCGCCCGACATGAAGCTCTTCCTCACGGATTTCAACGTGAGCCCCAACAGGATAGAGTTCCTGCGCTTCGAGGACGACTCCGAGATGCCCGAATTGCTCAAGACGCATGGCCACATAGCCTATGAGGTGCCCGACCTGAAGAGCGCCATGGAGGGCAAAGAGGTACTGATCGAGCCGTTCCCCATCGGCGATGACCTTACCTGCGCTTTTATCGTCGAAGAAGGCATCGGCATAGAATTGATGTGCTTCAATAAGAAGTAATTACATACAATCTAAAATCAAGTGATTATGATCCAGAAATTCATAAATAGCCCCGAGAATATCACTAAGGAGGTACTCGAAGGATACGTGATGTGCTATCCGGGCAAGGTGAAACTGGCCGCTGAAAATATCGTGGTCAGGGCGAATGCCAAGAGTGAAGACAAGGTCGCCGTGATAACCCTCGGCGGTTCGGGCCACGAGCCCGCCCTGAGCGGCTTCGTGGGCGAAGGCATGCTCGACTGTTCCGTTGTGGGCGACGTTTTCGCCGCTCCCGGTGCGCAGCGCCTGTTCCAGGCGCTGCAGATGTTCAAGCGCGATGCAGGTATCCTGCTGGTGGTACTCAACCACTCGGGCGACGTGATGAGCGCCAACATGGCTTGCCAGTTGGCCGAACGCGCAGGCATCAAGGTGAAGCAGTTGATGACGCATGACGACATCAGCGCCGGACTCGACGCCGAAGATAAGGACCGTCGCGGTCTGGCCGGCTGCGTGCCCCTCTACAAGATAGTGGGCGCAGCAGCAGATAAGGGTATGAGCCTCGAGGAGGTGTACGAGATCGGCGAACGCTTCAATAAGCAGATAGCCACGCTGGCCGTAGCCATGAAGGCATGTACCCACCCCCAGAACGGCGCTACCATAGCCGAACTTCCCGAAGGCATCATAGAGATAGGCATGGGACAGCACGGCGAAGGCGGCGGCGGACGCCAGAAACTCACTTCGGCCGACGACGTGGCCAAGCAGATGGTGGAACTCCTTATGCGCAAGCTCTCTGCGAAGAAGGGCGACAAGGCATTGCTCTACATCAACGGCGTGGGCGCTACTACCCATATGGAGATGAGCATCGTATTCCGCAAGGCCGCCACTATCCTCAAGGAGGCCGGCATCGAACTCGCCGACGGCAAGATGACCGAGATCCTCACCGTGCAGGAGCAGGCCGGATTCCAGATGATCCTCGCCAAGCTCGATAAGGATCACGTGGAATATCTTACCAAGTATACTTCCGACGCCCCCTACTGGTGTGTGATAGGTAAGTAATCATTTAAAGCAGTAATTATCAAATGAATAAGCTGACAACAACAGACTTTGCCCATATGATAGCCTCGGCATACGAGGCTGTCAAGGCTAAAG
Organism: Rikenellaceae bacterium; assembly: GCA_031553875.1. Lineage (GTDB taxonomy): Bacteria > Bacteroidota > Bacteroidia > Bacteroidales > Rikenellaceae > JAVBKU01. Next base: position 317,981 of record JAVBKU010000004.1, read on the forward strand.
CCGATTACTTCTCTCAACTCGACGCCATCACCGGCGACGGCGACCACGGCACGGCCATCGTTGCCGCGCTGTCGGCAGTGAAAGACGCCGCCAAGGGCGACAACTTCAAGTCGATGCTCTCGGATATGGGCTTCGGCGTGATGCTCTCCACCAGCGGATCGACAAGCACCCTAATGGGCGGCTTCCTGCTGGGTATGAGCGACGCCGTGGACGGCACCGAACTCGATGCCGCGCAGGTCAAGGCCATGTTCCGCTCGGGCCTCGAAGGCGTAGCCAAGAACACTCAGGCCAAGGTGGGCGACAAAACCATGATGGACGCCCTGATCCCCGCCGTAGAGGCTATCGCCGCCAGCACGTCGGACGATATCAAGGTCATCATGACCGAGGGCGCCAAGGCCGCCAAGGCGGGAGCGGAAGCCACTGTGCAGATGAAGGCCAACTTCGGCCGCGCCCGCAACTACGGCGAACGCTCTATAGGCTCTGCCGACGCCGGAGCTTCGTCATGGGCGGAGATATTCGGCGCTTTCGCCGCAGCACTGTAAACCTGACAAAGAATTAACCGGGCTCTCTGCAGCCCTACATTAACAATTAACAAAAAACACAAAATGGCTGATAACGAAGGTATCTTAGCAAATAAGGACAAAGACTACGGGATAGGTGTTCCCGTGGCCAACCAAACATTCTTCCTCAAGGGTTGCGACAACTACGACTGGGGTATCAAGAACCGCCTGTCGCGTATCTACAACCCCAAGAGCGGACGCACTGTGATGCTCGCTTTCGACCACGGTTATATCATGGGTCCCACCTCGGGCCTGGAGCGTCTCGACCTTAACATCGTTCCCCTGATCGAGTACGCCGACTCACTGATGTGTACCAGGGGCGCGCTTCGTTCGGTGGTCCCCCCCACTTCGAGCAAGCCCGTCTGCCTGCGCTTCTCCGCCGGCAGCAGCGTGCTGACTGACCTCAATAACGAGTGTACCATCAGTCCCGAAGACGCTATCCGCATCAACGCTTCGGCTATGGCCGTGATGGTGGCCATAGGCGATCCCAAATTCGAGGCTCTGACAGTTGAAAACCTCGTGAAGACCGCCGACTACGGCTACAAGTACGGCATCCCCACAATGGGTGTGACCGCCGTAGGTAAGGAACTCGTGAGGGACGCTCGCTATCTGGGTACCGCCGCGCGTATCTGCGCAGAGAACGGAGCCACATTCGTGAAGACCTACTACTGCGAAGATTTCGCCAAGGTGGTCAACTCCTGCCCCGTGCCTATCGTGATCGCCGGTGGCAAGAAGCTTCCCGAACTGGAAGCCCTCGAACTGTGCTACAACGCGATAAACGACGGCGCGACCGGTGTCGATATGGGACGTAACGTGTTCCAGGCCGAGAATCCCGTAGCCATGATACAGGCCGTGAGGGCGGTCGTTCACGACAACCTCACCCCCAAGCAGGGCTTCGAGATGTATAAGGACCTTAAGAAATAGTCTTAAATCGCAAGGGCCCGGGTACACAACACCGGGCCCTTCTTAAATAATCCCGCTATGAAAAGAGCATCAATGATATTCGCCGCCGCCCTGCTGTGCCTGGGCCTCGGAGCGTGCACACAGAACAAGACCAAGATACTTGTGGGCGGCTCGGGCTGGGACAAGATCGCCATCATCGACAAGGCCTCGGGAGAGATCGAATGGACCCACCCCTTAGAGGAGAACGAAGAGTGCAACGCCGTGTGGGTGACCGACGACGGCAAGATACTCTACTCCTACAAGAACGGCGCGAACCTTATTAACCGCGACGGCAGTACGGTGTGGAGCTTCAAGACCGACTCTAAAAGCGAAGTACAACATGTGTCGGCTACCCCTGATGGTTATACGCTCGCCATTTGTGGCCATCCTGCGAGGATCGTAAATATCGGCAATGACGGCGAGGTGGCTTCCGTGATCAAATTCGAGACAGGTATCGAGAATCCCCACGCCCAGTTTCGCCGTATATGGAACAATGGCGACGGTACATACCTCGTCCCCCTGATGGCCAAAGGCGAGATCGCCACTATCAACTCCGATGGCGAGATCATTAAGACCGTAAAAACCGAAGGCGGGGCTTTCGCCGTACGCATAACTCCCTGCGGTAAACTGCTTATTTCAGAGGGCGACAATCACTCGTTCAGCATGGCTACCATGGACGGCGAGGTGATAAACAGAGTGTCGCAGAACGACATCGAGGGGGTAAATCTCGGCTACGTAGCTCTCCTGAGTATCCTCGACAACGGCAACCTGATGATATGTAACTGGCTGGGCCACGGTGCGGATGCATCGCAGCCCCACCTTATCGAGTTAGACGCCAACAACAAGGTCGTGTGGACATACAGCGACAAGTCCGATCCGCACATGAAGATATCCGCCGCCTTCGAGTTCACCGAAAAGAAATAATGGTCAGGTCTTCTGTCGACATCCTCATTAATAGTGAATTTCCCGCGTACGGCTGTCCGGCGCGGGAATTTCGTTTAAAAACGCCTATATTTGGAAGTGGAATCTTGAATATAATATGAAAGGAAAGATAAAATCACTGGCCTCGTCGTGGATAACTACCCTTGTCCTGCTTGCGATATATATAGTGGCGGCGGCAACGGCGACTGTTATAGAGTCGGCCAGCGGTACGGAGGCGGCCAGGGAGATAGTGTACCACGCCCCGTGGTTTATGCTGCTGCACCTGTTGCTTGTGATCAATTTCGTGTGTCTTACACTGAAATTAAAACTGTATCGGCGCGATAAGTGGGGAGTGCTGTTACTGCACTGGGGATTTGTGGTGATAATAGCCGGGGCGTTTGTAACCCATATTTTTGGGTACGAGGGGCTGATGCATATACGCGAGGGCGAGAGTAGCAACACCATAGTGATGGGCGGAAATACCGTACGGGAACTCCCGATATCCGTTCATCTCAACGACTTCAAACTCGAACGCTACCACGGCTCCGATACCCCCTCGGAATACCGTAGCGAGGTGACTATCACTTCCGACTCAGGCCGTAAACAGCAGGATTTCGAGATATACATGAACAATATAGCTCGCGTCGACGGGTTCAGGATATACCAGACCTCGTTCGACAGGGATGAGCGCGGTACAGTGCTGACTGTCAACAGCGACGGCGCCGGCACCTTCATCACCTATGCAGGTTACTTTATGCTTATGGCGGGCCTGTTTTTCGCTCTAACGGCCCGCGGATCGCGTACGCGCAGGCTCGCCGAGACCATATCACGCGGGGGTGCTGTACTTTTACTGTTGTTGTTTCTGCCCCTCGGAGCTGATGCCCTGCCCAAGGTAAGCCGCGAGCATGCCGACAAATTCGGCCATCTGGTGGTCAATACTCCCGACGGCAGGATCAAGCCCGTAAATACTTACTCTTCTGAGCTCTTGCGCAAGATACACCACCACGACAGTTACAAGGGTATGAATTCCGACCAGGTGCTTATATCCATCATAGCCTCGCCCGGGGAGTGGTTTAACGAACAGCTTATCTACCTGCCTGACAAGGCTTTGAGGAAGCTATACGCCTCCGGGAATAAGTACGCCTCTTACGGCCGTTTTTTCAATGCTCAGGGCAAGTATATCCTAGGCCGAGACGTGGAGAGAATCTACTCCACCCCGCCGCAGGAGCGCAACAAGGCCGACAAGGAGATACTGAAACTGGATGAAAAGGTAAATATACTTTATTCGCTGTTCGAGGGTGAGATGCTGCCCCTATTCCCTAATCCCCACGGCGGAGAGTGGCTTTCCTCGGGCGACGACCTGTCGGAACTCTCGGGCGGGGACTCCCTGCTCGTGTCAAAGGTACTTGTATGGTATGGGGATGCGGTGAATTCAGGAGATATGGCTGAAGCCGATAAGGTGGTGGGGATAATAGCCAAATACCAGGCAGTGAGAACTCCGGCAGCCACGATGGCGAGTGCCAACGTCGATGCCGAGGTATTCTACAATAAAGCCGGCATATTCCGTTGGGCGTTCAGGTCGTATCTTCTGTTCGGATTCGCGCTGCTTATGGCCGTGTCGGTGGTGGCGCGCAGGGGTAAGCTGTTGCGAACGTCAGTGATATGCTCAATAACGATCATCGCGGCTACATTCCTCTGGCACACCTTCGGGTTGGGCCTGAGGTGGTATATATCGGGACGCGCACCCTGGACAAATACATACGAGTCGATGGTATATGTGGGCTGGGTGACGGTGTTGTGCGGATTGTGCTTCGCAAGACGATCGCCATTGGTTACGGCACTGGCGGCACTGCTCGGAGGGGTTATACTCTTCGTATCCAACCTCAGCTGGCTCGATCCGCAGATAACGCCTCTTGTTCCCGTACTGAAATCATACTGGCTTATGATACACGTATCGGTGATCACGGCGAGCTACGGACTCTTCGGAATTTCCGCCGTGTGCGGACTTATATCCCTGTCGGCGATGGTGGGCGGAAAGCGCGAAACACCACAACTGCAGGCCGTGAACGAGCTGTCGATAAACGTGGGATTGGCGCTGCTTACGGCCGGTATCTTTTTCGGGGCGATCTGGGCCAACGAGTCATGGGGGCGTTACTGGGGCTGGGACCCCAAGGAAACGTGGGCACTTATCACGATGCTCTTCTACGCCCTCACGATCCACTCACGCTTTATCCCGAAGCTGAACAACACATGGGTTTTCAGCGCTATGTCGGTTGTGGGACTATTGTCGGTGTTGATGACCTATTTCGGGGTCAACTACCTGCTCTCGGGGCTCCACTCCTATGGCAATAGCGACGGCATACCCGTTGGTATTGTGGCGGGAACGTTAACCGTAGTGGCAGTATTGATCACCGCCGCCGGAATACGCTATTATCGTAAATAAAACTGCACTTTGTAAAAATGTTTGGGGCCGATGCGATTGCATCGGCCCCAAACCATTATATAGCTACAATACTATTTTTCAATCATATGCGGGTATATCACCTCATTGGCAGGTATATCCACCGCGGCCGTGCGGCCTACGACCTCTCCCCTCTCGCTCCACTTGTAACCGTCGCCCGGGCTGAGCATGCGCAGGTCTGATTCGAGGATCACACCGCCCTTGACAATGGGCCTCACAGTGGCTACCGAGCGCTCAAGCTTTACCTTGGCGCTGCGGACGTTATCGTCGATAAAAAGCTCCTTGCGCCCCATAGAGCGTTCCAGGATACGAATGTCGCGTATCATACGCCCTACCCCGTCGGGACCCAGCGATCCGGCCTGGTCGGTGCCCTTCATGCGGCGGTCGATGGTTACGTGCTTCTCCACTATCTCCGCGCCCATGGCAACGGCGGCCACGGGAGCCGAGATACCGATGGTGTGGTCGGAGAAACCGATCTTGTACTGCGGATAGTGTTCCTTGAGGTACAGTATCGAGTTGAGATTCAGGTTATCGGGATGCGTGGGATACTGCGACACGCAATGCAGGATCGAAATATCCGAGTGATATCTGTTTATCACCTCCAGCGCCTCATCCAACTCCTTAGCGCCCGCCATACCGGTCGAAAGTATAATAGGAATCTTGGTTTCTGCCAGGGCCTCCACAAGAGGCAGGTTGGTAAGGTCGCGGCTGGCCACCTTGAGACGGTCGGGAGTGAATAGTTTCAGCAGTGACAGGCACCCTACAGCGCAAAGTGTTTCTATAAAGTCGAGCCCTTTATCCTTGGCGTAGCGATATATTTCGTAGTGCTGCTCATCGTTCATCTCCAGGAAGGCCCTGTGCTCGCCGTAGGTACGCCCGAAGGAGTGGGGCGAGTCGTAGAGTTGGCCCATCTGTGTGGCGGAAAGTTCGGCCGAGAGATCGCGCTTGGTCATCTTTATTGCGTCCATGGGCCTCAGGGAGATATCGAATAACTCCTCGACCACAGGCTTGGAGACAAGGTCGATGATGAGCTTGGCTATGTCGACCGATCCGTTATGGTTCTGGCCTATCTCCCCTATTATGTATGTAGGCTTCATCCGCTTCTGTTTTACCTCTTGATGAATACAAAGGTATAATTTTTTCGTTACATATATCCACTGCCGCACTAATCCATTTGGCACGTATTTTGCCTTTTTAAGGGTGTAGAAACTATTGTTTAACTTAAATCATATAGCTATGTTACCCTCAAAGAAAGTTCAGAATTGGCTACCGGGCGTAGTGAACGACTTCATTGGAAACAACGAATGGCTGGCTAAACTAACAGGCGCTCCCGCGATGAATATCATCGAATCCGACAAGGATTACAAGGTTGAAGTAGCCCTGCCCGGAGTGACAAAAGAAGAGGTAAAGGTACAGATCGACGACAACGACATGCTGGTGGTGAATGTTACCAAGAAAAAAGAATCCACTCAGAAAGATGCTAAAACCAAGTATCTGCGCCATGAGTTCTCGTTCTCGCAGTTCGAGCAGTCGGTGAGCATTCCCGAAAACTCAAACAAGGATGCCATCGAAGCCGAACAGATCGACGGTGTGCTTACCATTACCATCCCGAAGAAGGAGGTTACACCCGCGGCGAATAAAAAAGATATCGCCATAAAGTAGCGGAGACCGACTGAACGGGAAATGTAACGCAGAAGCGCTGGGGAAAATTCCCCGGCGCTTCCTTTTTTTGCGGCGTTATTTTCGCCGATACACCGCGATGCAGGTGTCCTCCTCGGTGCACCCTCGGCGGGGGCTACTTCATATACTCGTAGTCGTCGTGCAGGAGGTCCTTTTCGTCGGGATGGCGGTTGAAATAAGCCACCGTATACGAACATATGGGCCTGATCTTGAGCCCGTTCTCCCTCGCATATTTCAAAGCCTCCTTCACCAGCGACGCTGCCACTCCCCTGCCCTCTATGGGCCTTGGCACTATGGTATGCGTGAGATCGAGGCAATCCTTATCGCGGTCGTAGGTGACGTAGGCGGTGTGTCCGTCGATTTCGGTAGTGAAGCGGCACCCTTCGGTCGAATGTTTTACATTGCAATCCATAACTTACTGTTTTAGTTTATATCTCCTGAAACATTAATCGGGCCATTATGCTGCGTCGAAGGCAGACAAAAGGCCGGTACACTATTTAATTCCCGGCCCAGCGTTCGAGCTTCGGGATACCCCTTGTGAACAGTTTGGCGAGGAACTTCGGCATATTCATGTTCTTCACCATATGATCGCAACAAAACTGCTGCATCTCTTCCGCGGTACAGTCGGCGGTAAAACCTCCACCCACATAGCAATAACTGCAATACTTGCCCGACTTCGATCCGTCGGCGTTGGTGCCTCCGCCCTGAGGGTCCTTCTTCATGGGCATCCCGCAGCTCTGGCAAAACTTATAACTCTTTTCCATCGTGATGTTTGTTTTATGTGATATTTACCTGACGTCTTAGGTCGGCTGGTGTGGCTATAAACAAATCGGGTGCCGTCTTACGCCGGCACCCGATCCCTTATGAATTATTTTGTTTCAGGAGTCGTCTTCTCGTAAGCCGGATTATTCTTGAGCAGAACAGGGAACTCGAACAGTTCATGCGCGCCATATATCGACAACTCCTTAAAACGGATATTGGGATAAAGCACGTCGCCGACCTTTTCGGTCACAACATCCTCGTTAATGGTGAACGTAGCCGAAGTGCGTATGTCGTGAGACGAAGCACCAGCCAACACCTTGTACTCACCCTTGTCGGCTATCCAAGCGCTCTTACCGGGGTAGAACGAGGCGAGATCGAAGGCCTCGAGCTCAAAACGCAGGGTCTCGCTCTCGCCGGGTTTGAGCAGGCCGGTCTTGGCGAAGCCGCGCAGTTCCTGCTCGGGCTTTTCGAGTATGGTCTTGGGAGCGATAACGTAAAGCTGCACGACCTCCTTACCTGCGACCTTACCTGTATTCTTCACGGTTACAGATACTTCGATCTTATTTGTAAGAGTGGTCGAGCTGAGTTTGGGAGCGGAATATTCAAATGTAGTGTATGAGAGCCCATAGCCGAATTCGTAGGCCGGGATCACTTCAAAGGCCTGATAGTAGCGGTAACCCACATATATACCCTCTTCGTAGTAAGCATTTTCGGGATTGTCGGCAGGCACGCCGGGGAAGGAACCCGCGGAGGGCACGTCAGCATACTTCGCAGGGAAGGTCACGGCCAACTTGCCTGAAGGATTGATCCTGCCGCAGAGTATGTCGGCAAGAGCATTGCCTCCCTCCTGGCCTGTCTGCCATGAAAGCAGGATGGCATCGGGCAGATCCTTCCAGCTTGCTATCTCTATCGGTCCGCCTATGTTGAGCACCACGACCACCTTCTTTCCAGCCGCGTGGTACACCTCGCACACGTTCTTTATCATGGCCAGTTCGTTGTCGGAGAGGTTGAAATATCTATCCGCGCTCCTGTCCCAATGTTCACCGGCGTTGCGGCCTATGGTTATTATAGCCATATCCGCCCCCTTGAGCGACTGCGAAATAAGGCTTCGCGGAGCCGAGGCCTCGGGAGCGAAGTCTATGACGTTCTTTGCCTTGATTCGCTTGGTGGGCTTCACGAACTTCACGATCGAGTCATTATAATTCTGGTAGAAATCGCGTACGGGGGCAGACAGACCGATCTTTGAGTTGGCAAGCCCCTGCAATAGCGACACAGTATACTTGTTATTCACGCGTCCGCTACCTGTTCCGCCTGCAATGAAGTGGTACGATGTCTTACCGAACAGAGCTACGTTGCGTACCTTCTTAAGCGGCAGGGTATTCTTATCGTTTTTCAACAATACCATACTCTCGGAGGCCGCTTCGCGCGACACAGCGGAATGTTTCTCTATATCGGGGGCGTAACTTTTCTTATATCCCTTAAAGGTCGGTGTTTTGACGATGTATTCCAGCACGCGGCGCACGTTACGGTCGAGAGTGGATTGGTCCAATTCGCCGCGATTCACCGCATCGACGATGGTCTTATGCTGGTAGTATCCGGGCATGAACATGTCGTTACCCGAGCGCACCTGGGCTATGTAGTCCATTCCTGACACCCAGTCGGTCATCACAGCGCCCTTATATCCCCACTCGCCTCTCAGGACGTCGGTCAACAGTTCCTTGCTCTCAGCGGTATAGTAACCGTTGAGTTTGTTGTAGGAACTCATTATCATCCACGGCTGCGACTTGCGCACAGCGATCTGGAAGCCGCGCAGGTATATCTCACGCAGAGCCCTCTGGCTTATTTCGGCATTGATAGTACGGCGGTTAGACTCGATATTATTGGCTGCAAAGTGTTTAAGACATGCACCCACGCCGTTGCTCTGTATACCGTTAACCATAGCCGCGGCCATCTCGCCGGTAACCACGGGATCTTCGGAGTAATACTCAAAGTTACGGCCTGTGAGCGGATTGCGCTGTATGTTCATACCCGGGCCTAACAACACGTCGGCACCATATTCGAGCGATTCCTTGCCTATGGATTGGCCCACTTTCGTAACTATATCCCTGTTCCATGACGACGCCAGGGCTGTAGCTGAGGGGAATGCCGTGCAATAGGCAGGATTGCTGAACGCCTTCTGCACGCTGTCGATACGGAGCCCGGCGGGACCGTCGGCGAATACAGTACTCATTATACCAAGCCGGGGGATGGCCGTAGTGATAGCTCCCTGTCCGCTGAGCAATATTTCACCTTGCTTGTTATAGTAACTCCAAATATCGGCATCGCCGCCGCCAAGGAGTATCCATACTTTCTCGTCGAGGGTCATATTTTTCATGACTTCGTCGATGTTGTCAGCCCTCAGTTTCAGTCCGTTCTGTGCGGATAAACCACCCCAGCACATAACCAGGACGGCAAGTAATACTTTCTTCATATCTTAAAATAATTATTAGGTTGCGTAAGAAAAACCCACGGCACACTGCCGCAAAGCCAAACAAAGATAATATAATAATATATTGCTGCAAAAAATGCTGGCGCGGTAATATACCGCGCCAGCTATATTTTTATATCATACATACGCTCCTTGTACCCCGTCAGGCAAAGGTCATTATAGCGGGATTTTAAACCAGAACTTCGAACCTACTCCCAACTCCGACTCCACGCCGATAGTTCCGCCCAGCTTCTCTATAATACTCTTACATATAGGCAGACCAAGGCCCGTACCCGGCACGAACTCGTTCAGCTTGACGAAGCGTGTGAATACGGTACTCAACTGTTTTTTGGCTATACCGGAACCGGTATCTTCCACCCACATGGTTATCTCATCTCCCTCGATCTTGTAGTCGGTCCACACATGGCCCTGGGTAGTAAATTTGAGGGCATTGGTGAGAAAATTGGAAAGTACCTGGTTAAGAAGCTTACTGTCGGAGCGTATCACTGTATCGTGAGTACCGCTGCTATGGAGGAACTTCACTTCCACTCCATTCTCCGCCTTGGGGCTCACCGAGGTGACGATCTGATTGCAAAGACTGTCGACATTCACCTCCTCCATGAATACGTCTATAACTCCCGACTCTATTTTCGAGAGGTCGAGTATATCGGAGATCAGTTTCAGCAACTGGTCGCTGTTTTGTTGTATGATGGAGATATACTCCTGTCGGTCATCGTCGTCCGTAGACTCGATAAGTATGTGCGAGAAACCCACGATGGCATTGAGCGGAGTACGTATTTCGTGGCTCATATTGGCCAGGAACGCCGATTTGAGCTTGTCCGAGGCCTCGGCTTTGAACTTGGCCTCGAGAAGCCTCTGTTCGGTATTTTTAAGCTCGTTGATATTGTAGTTGACTCCCACTACTTGCACTACATCCCTCGAGGGGTCATACTCCGTAACGCGGGCCGCCGTGCGCAACCACTTCCATTTCCTGCCGTCGCGAACCCTGAATTCATGTTTGATCGACTTAGCCTTACCCTTGACGGCGTTCTTTAAGAACCGTTCAAGTTTACCCCTGTCGTCAGGATGGATTATATTCTTGTAGTCATCGAAACTAAGGCTACGGTCGCGCTGTTTTTCCGGATCTATACCCATGTTCTTGTACCACTGAAGAGTACTGAAGCTGGCGCCCCTGAGCAAATCCCATCTGAACAAACCTACCTCGGCGATCTCGGCGGTGGAACTGAACGCACTCTCGAACTCTTTCAGTTGTGAAGTGGTCTTATATATCTCCGTATTATCGACGATTATAAGGAGGTAACCATCGAGCTCGCCAGCCGTGTTGTATATCACGGTACTGTTTATGGTCAGGTACTTGATCTGTTCGGATTCGCCCAGACCGTAATACTGGCGGTTGACCTTCATATAATCGACATCGACGTCGAAGGTAACGTCCTTGCCCTCCTTCAGAAGGTCGTGCGCAAACTTGGGCAACGACGGATGTTCAAAGAGGTTGAGTCCGAGAAGTACATTCCTGTCGGTTACGCCCTGTATAGCGAGTTCGCGATCGTTGACCTCGATCATGAAACCATCCTTATCATATACCTCTATACCCACCGGCAGGTTGTCGTATATACGTTTGAGGCTGCGCTCACTCTCTGCGAGCACCTGCGAGGCTATGACAGCATCGGTCGTGTCGGAGAACAACGCCACCACGTCGCCCCTCACGGGCGAATATATCAGCGTATTGCAATATCTGCCGTTACTGCGGAATTGCCCTGTGGTCTCATACACCTTTCCCTCGAAGGCCACGCCGTAAAGCACCTGTATATCGAGCTTGTCCACGAATATCGGACCCACCTCGGAAAGACTTCTCCCAACGATCTCATCGCGCCGGCGGCCTACCATCTCGAGGAACTTGGTATTGACGTCGCTATAGATGTAATCGGTAACGTTCCCGTGCTGGTCGGTGATTATCCGCAACCAGAAATAGCCCATAGGCATATTCTGCAACAGCAGGTTTACGAATTCTTTATGCTTGATGGCAGCGTCTTCCGAATTTTTCAGCGCGAGGCTCACCCCCACCACGTTGGTCACCGCGGCAAAGTTTTCCTTATCCGAATCGCTCCACCCGGACTTACCCCTGGGCGCTTCCACGATAACGAAACCCCAGACCCCTTCACGCGAGTATATGGGAGTGGCCATATAGGGAGTGGAAGCCGGCCGGCCGTCGGTATTCACGACCAGTTCGGGCAATTGTTCCATGTCGTTGGTGAATACCGGCACCTTGGCGAGCATTGCCGCCACCATCTCGTCGTGGGGATCTATAAGTACGCGGTAAAGTTCGTTCTTGCGGGGTGTATTCCACCCGGTAACCGATTCGTAGACGCAGGTGATCCTCCGTTTTCTGGGGCCGAAGGCGAATATCGAGGCCCTCTCGCTTTTGAAGTGGGTCCTGATCATGTCGAGCATGCTGCCGGCCACACTTTCCCTCTTTTCCTCCGACCCGTCGAGCAGGCCGTAGAGAGCTTCCGTTATATATTTTTGCCAGTTCAGGAGACGCCTCACGTAACCCATGGTTTCGTTCTTCTCCTTAACGCTGAGGCCATAGGGGCAATTCTCCCCTTTGTCGCCGCACTGCACGCGGTTCTCCACCAGTGCCTTACCGTTATCGACACACTGTATATAGCCCTCCTTGAAAGGGCGGCCGTTCTCGTCGAAACCCTTACCGCTGGCCTTCAGGATCACCTGTTCGCTGCCCTTGGGGGTTTGTATCAAAAGTAAATCGCTGTGGAGGATGTGGTCAGTGTCGACATTGGAAATATTGTCCAGGAATTCATTTCTGAAATTCTCCTGCAACTTATGCGCAAAATCGGTGAAGGATATCCTTTCCGACTCCACGCCGAGCAGTTCCATCACGAATGATGAAACGACAAAGACCTTGTCATCGATATAAGCCCGCCACAACCCTATTCTGGCCGCTCTCTGCAATGTCTCCAGAGACGATGCGCTATCCAGGCTGCTATTCTTACACGACATAAAATACCAGATTCAGAGTATACTTCCGCAAATGTATATCTTTTAAAATACAAAACACCCTATAACTCACAGATTTTTAGGGAAATTTAATATTCTGAAGACTGGTCTATATTTTCTTAGCCCGTTTACCGTGTTTCTTCAATACAGGGTCGATATAATCATCGAACAGATATTTAACTCCGCCATTGGTAAGCTGCAGTACATCGACCCCCCAGTTTTCATTACCTTCGATAATCACCGGTCCCTCGGGGGAGAACGCAATGTCCCATCCGATAGAGTACAGACCGTAAAATGCCTTGGAATGAAGGTCGATCGCCATGTCGACCGCCTGCCAGTAATGAGGTATGGCCGTGCCGTCGAACTTCACTCCGGTGGATGGATGTACGGCAGAAGATTTTGCTTTTTGAAATTCCCCGGCCCTTTAATACGCCCGGTTTGCATATCTACTCCCACACACAGCCCTCCGGAGGAGGCGTTGTCCACTACGCTACCGTCCGTGCCGAAACGCATAGCCGCGAGCATCGGCTTCACACCGTCCTCCGTTTGTATGGTTAGTAGCCGCAGAGTGTTGATACTGCCAGGGTTGATCTTTGTGAGGTCCAGATGTTGTTCGACGCGGCGCTGTCCCACGAAGAAACCCTCGGCGAGTATTGCCGCCAACTCATCCACCCCCACAGGCTTACCGTTGAGCGTCAACCCTGTTTTCGTCGAACGCAGGTGGAATATTCCAATACCGCGCCCTCCCGTGGCAGGCTTAAAGAAATGGTCGAATTTGAGATTCGGCATCTCCCCGATGGAGATTTCTCTCATCGTTGACATATCGGTGATCTTCCCGCCTCGCACCATGTAGTCGTTGACCGGCGTAGGGAAGCCGAACTGTTTCAGCCATGTGCCGAAGCACAATTTATCGCGTAACAGGACGATATAATCACAACTCGGATCGACAGACGAGAGCTTGTTCGATGCAATTTTTTTGTCGGCACATTTCTGGCACTCGAACGCATACTCAGCCAGCTTTGCCGTTGTGATCTCCTGGCGATCAAGACCATACCTGAAATACCGACTCATATGGATTCCGTCGCGATGGAATATATACCATATCTGGTCTTTAATAAATCGCCACGGGCTCTTTCTCGGGGAGTCGGGGTAATGCGTTCTGGAGTCGAGATACTCTTTAGGTCTGGACAGAAACGACATAGCGTCGCTCAGCTTATCTGTAAAACTCATAGCTTAGGGGGTTATACAGTTTATAATATATTATTACCTAATTAGGTAATCTAATTCATGCCGCGTTTCACTTCTGAATACTACCTGATTCGTTTACGATTCTTCTTCAGTATCGGATCGAAATATTCGTCGAATAGGTATTTTACACCGCCATTAGGCATCTGCAATACGTCGGGATTCCAGTTATCATTACCCTCGACAACTACCGGTCCTTCGGGAGTCAGCGCGATGTCCCATCCCACAGAATGCATGCCGTAAAATACCTGGGTATGCAACCTGGTCACCATATCTAACGCCTCCGCGTAATAAGGGATGTCTACGCCGTCGAATTTAACGCCGGAGTAAGGGTGTGTGGGTGTGGCTTTAGCCGCTTTGTAACATCCCGGCCCTTTGAGGCGTCCGCTTTGCATATCGACCCCCACGCACATACCTCCCACGGAGATATTATCTACGACACTCTTTCCCCCGCCAAAACGCATACTCGCGGCCATAGGCTTCACTCCGTTTTCGGTTTGTATGGTCAGTATCCTAAGAGAGTTGATGCTGGTCGGGTTGATCTTCGCAATATCGGGATGTTGCTCTACACGGCGTTGTATTATGTAGAAACCTTTGGCGATCATGGCCACGAGTTCAGCTACCTCGATTGGTTTGCCGTCGAGCGATAAGCCTGCCTCCATCGAACGCAGTGAAAATATACCTCTGCCGCTCCCCCCGGTCGCGGATTTTACGAAGTGGTCGAAGTCGATATCCCGCACCCTTTCCATCGGAATTTCCTGCATAGTCTTTAGATCGGTGATCTTGCCGTCGCGCACCATATAGTCGTTGACCGGCGTGGGGAAACCGAATTGCCGCAAATAGGCGCCGAAACACAGCTTATCGCGGAACATAATGATATAATCACAATTAGGATTGCCCGACCAGAGCCTGTTCAGCGCAACCCTCTTATCGGAATATTTCTGGCCCGACAAGGCATACCCTGCCATTTCTGCCGTCGTAATCTCCTTGCGATCAAGGCCATACATGAAATATCTACTCATATGTATCCCGTCGCTGCAGAACAAAGCCCATATCTGGTCTTTTATAAAGCGCCAAGGGCTCTTCCTCGGAGACTCAGGGTAATTTGTCCTGGCATCCAGGTATTTTCGCAGCCTGGTCGAAAATGACAACCTGCCGGCCTGTTTAGTTATAAATTCCATGTTTCAGTCTGAATATAAAGTAATGCCATCACGCCTATCCTGCTATTTAAGAGCCATCACGATCCTTACCTTTCCATCGACGATAGTCTCTTCGAGGGATTTCGTAAGACCGTTTATGATAGCGAGACTTATCATATCGGGGCCCGGTTCGGCTCCGAACACCGCTCCTGCCGATCCCGGAAGTTCAAGCTCGATCGATACCTCGCCTGTCTTCTCTGAAAAGTTGAGCGTGTAGTCGAGCCCCCCGTCAAGCGGCACCACCTGCAGCGCCTCTTCGGTGAGCAGCAGTATGTTGTGCCTCCTCTTAGCTTCAAAGAAATGCTTCTGACAGAACGCCTCGATCTCGGCATTCAGGGCGTACAGGTCGTAATGCGGCGAGTTGATACGGTAGTGCAGGTTGCGGATACGGTTGATGAAAATACGGGTCTTCTCCCTCTGCGGGTTGTCGAACAATTGCTCCGGCGTACCCTCTTCATAGATAATCCCTTCGTCCATGTAGAATATGCGTGAGCTCACGTCGCGCGCGAAGCTCATCTCGTGGGTTACTATGGCCATCGTCATCCCCTGCTTGGCCAGCGAACGGATCACTCCCAGCACCTCGCTCACCATCGTCGGGTCGAGCGCCGAGGTGGGCTCGTCGAAGAGAATTATCTCGGGCTCCATCGAAAGGCATCGCGCGATGGCGACACGCTGTTTCTGTCCGCCCGAGAGCTGGCGGGGATAAGCGTTAGCCTTCTCGGCCAGACCCACCATTTTGAGTAGTTCCATACCCCTCTCCTCGGCCTGCTGGCGCGTACGTCCAAGCAGTTTCATAGGCCCGATGGCCACATTACCCATTATAGTCAGGTGATCGAAGAGGTAGAAATGCTGGAACACCATCCCCATCTTACGGCGTAACATGGGCACGTCGGCCTTTTTCGATAGAATATTCTGTTCGTCGATATATATTTCGCCGCCGGTAGGTCTGTCCAACAGGTTCAGGCAGCGCAGTAACGTACTCTTACCCGTTCCTGACGGCCCTATTATCGAGATGATCTCACCTTTCTTTATCTCGACGTTCACGTCGCGGAGTACCTCCAGTTCCCCGTAACTTTTCTTGAGGTGCTCTACCCTTATCATGACGCTTGAGTTATTTTACGGTTGATGTAATCGAGCGCGAGGCCTAACAACCACGCCAGCAAGAAATAGATTATCGCCACCACTATCAGCGGGAAGAACGCATCGAAAGTACGCGAGCGAATGATATCCGACGCTTTGGTCAGGTCGACCACGGCTATATAACCCACGATAGATGTCATCTTGAGCAACGAGATAACCTCGCCCTTGTAGACCGGGACCACCTTCTTCACCGCCTGTGGCATTATGATATAGATGAACGTCTGTAACTTGGTGAATCCCATGGCGATACCCGCCTCCTTCTGGCCGTGGTCCACCCCCTCGATCGAGGTGCGGAACATCTCGCTCGAATAGGCCGCCATGTTGAGCGCGAAGGTGATTATCGCTACCACCGTGGCGTTCATGCCCGACGAGGCGAATATTACGTAGAAGAATATCATGAGCATCACCAATATTGGTGTGCCTCGCATAACCGTGATATAGAGTCGTGCGAATCCGTTCAGGGTTTTGCGGCGGCTCATGCGCAACGCGCATACCACCCCGCCCAGTATCGTACCCAGTATCACAGCAAAGAAGGTGATCACCAGCGTAGCCTTGAGGCCCTCGACGATCATCCTCCATCGTTTCTCGAGAACGAGATTATTGTAGAAACTCTCTTTAACGCGCGAGAACCAGCTGGTCCCGGCAATAGCAGGGGTCTCCTCCTGCTGTACCATCGTAAGCAGCACCTGTGGATTAACAAAATAATCCGCTGTGAAGTTTATCCGTTTTGCACGCTCTTCGGTGCGGGTGTAATTGGAGATCACCACATCGGCCCTGCCCGATTCGAGGGCGGTTATAAGTGCGGAGAACTTCATGTCCTGGTACTCGACCCTCATACCCAGCTTGGCGGCGATACGCTCTATTAGTTCGCAGTCGAGGCCGACGATACGGCCGTCGCGCACAAAGCACATAGGTTCGCGGTTGGCCGCCACGGCGACCTTCAATACCGGCGCACCGGCAGGCGCTTCTACGCCTTTGTATCCGCCGCCATCCTCATTGAGCCATCGCTTGGCGATATCCTCCAGCACTCCCTCGCGCCTGAATCCGCCCAACACACCGTTTATTCGGTCGAGTAGCTCCGTATTATCCTTGCGTATGGCTATCGCAGCAGGGTCGCTAATATATTCACGCGGTAATACAAATAGGTCTTTGTTATGGCGAGCAGCCAGCGTAGCGGTCGTATAGGCTGTTATCACGTAATCTGTCTTGCCCGCACGCATAGCCGCTATAGCATCGGTGATATCATCGAAAAGCGAAAGTCGTGCTTTCGGATAATTATGGCCTATATACATCTCGCCTGTCGTGCCTGTCATAGCGCCCACAGAGGAGCTTGCCAGGTCACTGCCGTCATGTAAGGGAGCCGGAGTCGATAATTTTTCAGTAGCAAGATTTTTCTTCAATGCCAGCACCGTCGATCCCGCTTTGTAATAAGCATCGGAGAACTTCACCTGACGTCGCCGCTCGGCCGTCATCATTGCCGCCGCCGCCATGATGTCGATCTTACCGGAGATCAACGCCGGGATCAGACCGCCGAAACTCATCACTTCGAACTTGACCGCGCGGCCTTCCAATGCCGCAAAGCGCGCCACAAGCTCTATGTCGAGGCCGGCAGGCGCTCCGTCCTTAAAAAAGGTGAATGGCATACTCTGGGCCGTAGTCCCTATCACGAGCGGTTTCGCGCCATCGGGCACCTGCAACCGCGGCATGGAGGCGGTCTGCACGCTATCCATCCAGCGCGAGACAACTTCGTCATACAAGCCGCTCTTGCGCGTTTCGGATAGGAAGATATTGAAACGGTCGCGAAGCGCGCCATCGCGGAATCCTATGCCGAACTCCACCGGGAAGATGTCGGGGTCAAGAACGGCTATATCGTCGTTCTTTTTCAATATCTCCTTCACCTCGGGCGACATTAGTACTATCACGTCGCACTGTCCTGTTTTGAGCGCCAGCACGAGGTCGGGGCTCATATCTATGCGCAGTATATCGGCCTCAGGATAAATTTTGGTAACGTATTCGTCCTGTGTCGACGACATCAACACGCCGAAACGTTTGTCTTTGACGTCGTCCATCGAAGCCCAGCCGCTTTTCGATTTCTTCTCTGCAGGAGTAGCTGACGCACCTCCATAACGCTCTTTGAGCACCACCGCCAGCGACTGGCTGATGAAATATGGGTCGGAGAAAGCCACCTGCTTCGCCCTCTCGGGAGAGATACTCATGGCGGAAGCTATCATATCGACCTTGCCGGAGGAAAGCGCAGCTATCAGGCTACCGAATTTGAAGGTGTAGAACTCTACAGGACGCCCTATCTCGCGTCCGAAGCGCTCGATCAGCTCTATGTCAAATCCCGCGTTGCGGCCATTCTGTATTATGTCGAAAGCATCCGAGGCTCCTGTACAGCCCAGCCTGAGGGGTTTACCGGAAAGCTTGTCGGGCCACTCGGGCATCTTCGCCGTGTCGTAGTTGTCGATCCAGCGGACTACCATCTCATCGTAGACGCCGTTGTCGTGTATCTTATTCAGGAATACATTGAACTGGTCGCGCAGGGCTGTGTTATCGAGCCTGAATCCCACGCCGTAGGGGTCGTCGAAAAGTACGGCGAGCGTCTCGTATTTACCGGTCTTTTTGAGTGCGGTGCTGTATACCACCCCGTCGATCATCCCGATGTCGGTGTTGCCCGCGTCGAGCGACATCATAACATCGGGATAGTTGTCGAATCGCAGAATGCTGGCGTCAGGATAGTTCTGGTTCATCCACACGTCGTGGAGATTGCCCAGGATCACTCCCACCGTATGGGTCTTTATATCCTCAAGTCCTGTAAGTTTCTTTTTACCTCCCGCCTTATCGCCTTCCACCGGCACAGGCGAGTAATTATCGGCAAGAACTATCAATATAGAATGGCTACGGTAATGCGAATCGGAGAAGGCCACCTGCTTCGAACGTTCGGGGGTGATGGTCATCCCTGAGACTATGATATCGACCTTATTCGATGAAAGCGTCGCGATCAGCCCCCCGAAGTTTATATAGGCGAATTCAATGGGGCGGCCTTCCCAGCGGGCGAAACGAGACAGTATCTCGGCTTCTAACCCGGCCGCACGCCCCTCATGCACAAAGGCGAAACCTGCGGTAGTGCCCGTCATGCCGACACGTATGGGAACACCGCTGGGGGCATCGTCCCATGCCGGCATCCGCGCGTTCTTGTGATCGTGGCCGAACCATCTATCCTCTATTTCCTTGTAGGTCCCGTCACTGCGTATCTGGCTGAGAAAAAGGTTGAAACGGTCGCGTAATTCTGTATTATTCAGATTGAAGCCCACACCGAAATCTTCCGAGAAGACCGTGTCGATTATAACATATCTTCCTCCCTTCTCATGGTTTATCTTATAGACACCCAGGTCAATAACCATAGCATCCGCCTTACCCGCATCGAGCGCCACGAACAAATCGGGCTCGGTATCTATTCGTACGATGTCGGAGTTAGGGAAATTATTGGTAATGTAGGTGTCATGGGTACTTCCCATCAATACGCCTATCCGTGCGTTAGCGAGGTCCGACTGGTCGTGGTATTTACGGCCACGGTCGCGACCTCCGCAACCGGCCATAACCAGCACAGCAACCGCCAGTAGTAGAAGTTTCAGATAAACGGGCCTTCTCATTATACGATCTTGAATATCGCAGAGAAACCGGTCATATCGAATACGTCCTTGATCTCGGGCTTCATCCCCCTGATCTCGAGAGAGCCGCCGCCTGAGGTAACCTGCTTATGCAGGGTCAGGAATATACGCAGGCCCGAAGAACTGATATAATCGAACGCTTCGCAGTCGAGCACGATGTCGGCCCGAGGTTTTGCGGCAAGCGGGGTCATCTGTGTTTCGAAATCGAGGTAATTGGTCGTATCGAGCCTTCCTGCGAGGAATACCAATGTCCTGCCGTTATCTTCACTGATCGTAATATTCATTTCTTTGGGTTTTATTATTCGTTATATTTTCTTTTTTAGGGTAAAGACGTTGGTCCCGTCGACGCGCTGGTATTCCACCTCGTTCATTATTTTCTTGATAAGGAATATCCCCAGACCGCCCACGGGACGCTCTTCGGCTGAAAGTGTGACGTCGGCCTCGGGAGCCTTCGTGGGGTCGAACTCCACGCCCTGGTCGGTGATAGTGAAGACCAGCATGTCGTCTGACTTCTGTGCTTCGATGGTTATCTCCTGCCCCATTTTTTTCGGGAAAGCGTAAAGGATGATGTTAGAGACCGCCTCCTCGAGTACCAGGTTGAGATTCATCACCGTGACCGGGGGAAGCGACAGCGCCTCACCCACCTCCTCGACAAACCCGACCAGACGCCCTATCTCAGATATTTCATTCTGTATTACCAGATGTTTCATCATAACGCATCAATATTTTATCGTCAGTATGGTGAGATCGTCGCTCTGTTCGGCGCCCGCGACATGCGCTGCAACAACCTTGGATATTTTCTCCGTCACTTCATACGGTTCTTTCCCCGCCGTACCCGCAAGGGCATCAAGCAGACGGCCGTCCCCGAAGAGTTCCTTGGCGGCATTCTCGGCCTCGGTAAGCCCGTCGGTATAAAGGAATATCGTCGTACCCAGGGCGACCTGCGTACGTTCCGATTCGAATTTGAAACCGGTAAACAATCCCGCCGCGATATTGGGCTTCACATGCATGAACGCCACCTCTCCAGAGGGAGTTATAATCACCGGGGGATTATGTCCGGCGTTGCAGTAGCGCAATTCACCCGTAGCCAGATCGAGAATACCGATAAACAGCGTCACGAACATATTGGATTCGTTGGTCTCGGCTATCGAATCGTTCATCGACGAAAGTATCTGCGCCGGATCGTCGTAGAAAGCGGCAATCGAACGGAAAATACTGCGCGTGACGGCCATGAACAACGATGCCGGCACTCCCTTGCCGGAGACGTCGCCTATTGCGAAGTAGAGTCTTCCGGAGTCGATAAAGAAGTCGTAGAGGTCGCCTCCCACCTCTTTGGCCGGGGTAAGCGTAGCGTAGAGATCCACGTCGTCGCGGTCGGGGAACGGGGGAAATATCTTGGGGACCATACCCATCTGTATGTCGCGCGCGATGCGAAGTTCGCTCTCGATACGCTCCTTTGATGCGGTGGTATCCTTGAGTTGCTCGATGTAATCGGTCAGTTGCTCCTGCATGAAACGGAACGAGGAGTGCAGCTCACCCATCTCGTCCTCGGAAGATATCTCGGGCAACGGAGCCTTGAAGTTACCTTGAGCTATCTCGCGCGCCGAGCGCGAGAAAAGGCTCAACGGGCGTGTCAGACGCCTGACTATCGCCATACAAAAAACGAAGAGCAGCAGCAGTCCCAGTATGAAAATAGCGACGACCGTACGGTTTGTAGCGACCAGCTGCGAAAAAATATCACTTTTGCTGATCACCATCCCCAGCGACCAGTCGACCGACTCGAGAGGCGCATAAAAGATATAGGATTTTATATTATCGTGGCGATAGGTGTTGTTTATCTCCATCATCGACGATTCGCCCGCGATCATCCTCCGCCCCACCTGGTCTAAAACGGGAATATCCAATTTCTTGCCTATAGAGAAAATGCTCTCTTTAAGTATAAACTCCTTCTTGGGATGCACTATGTATGTACCGTCGCGCGCCAATAGCACCGTATAGGCCGAGGGATACGGATGTAGAGAGTTGACCAGATCGGTAAGCCACCCCAGCGAGACGTCCACCGTAAGTATGCCTATGAATTCACCCGCCTTGTCGCGGATGGGGGTCGAATAGGTCACCATCAACATCTGGCCGCCGCCTTCGTCATAGTACGGTTCACTCCAGTACGGCCGGCCCAGCTTTTTGGGGGTGTCGTACCAATCCATCGAGAAGTAATCGTAATCGTCCGTACCGAGCTGAATGGTGCCTATCTTGTCGCCGTCGCGGAACGAATAGGGAGAGAAATAGTAACCCTTCTCCTTGAAATAATGAGGCTCGAAGGCGACTGCCGTACCGAAAACATAGTCGTTGTGTTCGATGATCTCACGCGTGAGCGAATAAAGCGAGTCGGGCTCCACGCCCTTTTCTATAACAGCCCAAAGGATGTTGGCAGGAGCTGTTTTCACAGCAGTGAAAACATTCTCTATCTGCCACTTCGTATTGTCGAGCAAGCCGGTCGCCTTATCGGAAGCGGCATCGCGTATGGTGCGGCTGGCGAAGAAGTAGAAAAAGAAAAACGACACCAGGAAAATCAGTATCGTGAACAGCAGCACATAAAAGCTAAGCTTCGCCGCGAACGAACGCTGTATTTTCCTGAGTATATTCATAAATGGCGATTTAGAGCGGCTCCCGGCAGAGTTTAGCCGTATACGCAAATATAATATTTTTCAGCCAGAACACACGCATTTCGCCAATCATGTGTTAAGATATTCTACCTATCCTTATCGGCAAATCGACACTGGCTCATACTCCCTCTACAAAATGTCAAGTGAATATAGGGATCCTACTTGCATTGGCTACTTTCCGATGCAGAAAGTAATAACTGCTGATAGTCAACTATATTACCATGACAAGGTACAAATAAGATACATTATAGGCGAATTTATCTTTTTTTATGCCTTGTATATAAGGTTTTTATTAGCACTGATTTAGGGATGCCATCCTGAGCAATGTTATCCAACCCAAACCACTCCTTAACATCTAAACCTAACTGAGCGTTCACACTATGCCTATCGTACTCTGAAATTAAGTCTAAATAGTCATTCATCAGATCCTTGTTGTTCTGTATGTAAAGAAATACTAAATCTGTTATTTCCTCTGTAAATAGTTTTAGAGCCTTGTCATTGAATTGTTTATGTGTCATTATTATGTATTATCAATTTATATACAAATATAATATTTTGTTCGTAGGTAAATGTGATTTTTTGAGCTCCTCAAAAAAAAACATATCTTTGGAGACAATTGGGATATTTGTGTATATATGGAAAATGAAATTACGTACGAGCAGTTTTATGAAAATATTTTGCCGGGGAACTACTTCCTGACAAAATCTATGGAAATATCAAAGATTGAAACCTCAGGTACATTATGGTATACTAAGAAATTTTTGGTGTACTATTACTACATTTTTCTCTCGGATAATATTACTACCATCAACGATACAAGGGAAATATGCCGCATATTCGACACATATATTAGTTCAATGCCAGAGAGAGTTCAAGAATCTGCCAAAGCATTTTTTTATTCATCATCGCCTTTTGCGGATATTAGAAGTGAGTCATTTAAGTTTTTTGGTGCATTTTCAGGAACGATCCAGTTTGACAATGCTTCTGACAGATTAGACTACTATGAAATGGCGAAGAAATATTACTTTGCATTCTTAATGGAATCTGGTGGTCAATCTGGTGTAAAAAAGCATATCAAGGATAAACTATATACAGCCAATTTTTGTTTTTCTCAGATAGACGAAATAATACAAAGTTTCTTTGATGGACGCCAATTCAACCTTTCTCAAACTAAAAATGATTATATGGCATTTTTGAGAAATGAGCGTCAAATTCTTTATTATTACGGTTTTGTACATTCAAAATCATCAGGAAGTAATGATAAGGAATTCAGTAGTCTAACACCAGTTGGCGAGTTAGCACTAAGATGTAATTACTTTGAATTCATCGCATTATGGGAACATCAGAAGATTAAAATGATTTCACAGCCGGTGACCGTTGATATACAAAATATATCAACACTTTCTGTTGATAGCTCAAATTTTCATATTAACCATAACCCTTATTTGACAATATTGTCATGGCTCAAGTCAAGAAATAGTCTTTCGGATAATGAATATAAATTTATTGTATCTAGACTTAATCACCCCATTAAACAACAATCAATAAATCCTATAGTCGACAATATTGGCTTTATAGAGGAACAAATTCGAAGATTCGGACGGCGGGGAGATTTAGCTGATGAAGATTTTCAAAAAGAGTTAAAAAAATATTTACTCGGTATCCGTAGTGATTTTAGTGTTGATAATGGAACTAATCCTATCGGTTTATGTAATAAAGGACGACGAGACTATGAAGTACGAAACGTAGAGATACTGAATAATATCATTGGTATATATAAGAATCTCGTTTATTATAAAGAACAAAAATACAACACGTTATTTGAGCGCTGTGAGGTTGAGCTTAGACGGCAGTATCGTGAGGGAATAGAAAATCATGCTTACAATATAGACTCAAGGATTAAAATTGATTGGGATATATATAATATTCACATTGATAGGGTTATATTCTTAGGGGTTTTAGTCGCAATAAGTAAGAATATACTAGATAAATCTTTTACTACTAAGAATATTGCTGAATTTGCAAATTGTATACATGGAAATTTCGGCAATGCCTTGAAATATCAAGGCATTAATAAATCCGAATTAAAATCAGAACTTAAAAAATTGCTCTATTCGTTTGAGAACTCTGATTACAATTCTTACTTAATTAATGATGTAGATCATTATGAATTATTAGCCTCTACCTATACGAGAGATAATGCTCAGGACTTAGAAGCCAAAATTGAAGAACAGTCGAATATTAAAACTAAAAACACAGCTGGAGAACGCTACCGAAATACGGCTCTTATTCAATTAATAAAGGCATACAATAATAAGCTGTATGCAGTAGACGGAAAGCTTATTTGTGAATGTTGTGGCGAACAGACGTTTATAACCACAAATAATGACTCTTATCTGGAGTATCATCATTTAATCCCATTTAGCACACATGATGGTCCAGACCATTATTTGAATATATATGCTATTTGCCCTATGTGTCATAGAAAAATTCACTTCATTCGCGTTAATGACAAACCTATAGTATATCAGAATTTGTCACAGAATAGTTATAGGCAACTTTCTATAGAGGATCGGTTGAAAAGTCTATTTAGAAGTAAATTATTACGCTCTTATCAGTTAGAATTTCTTTTGGCAGACAAAGCTATAACAGAAGAACAGTATCAAAATATATTAGCAGCGTAAAATGGCACTAAAAAAATACCTTAACAAGATTATAAACGAAGACTGCGTAAAAGCACTTTTCAAACTAGATAAAAATAGTATTGATTTAGTAATAACCAGTCCTCCATATGATGACTTGAGAGACTATAATAATGAATCCGTTTGGAGCTTTGATCTATTCAAGAAGGTAGCAGAAGGTTTGTTTCGGGTAATAAAGGATGGCGGTGTTGTAGTTTGGGTCGTTGGAGACAAGGTTGAAAATGGGAATAAATCTCTAACAAGTTTTAAGCAGGCAATATATTTTCAAAGTATTGGTTTTAACGTGTATGATGTTATTATCTACGAAAAAACCGGCTCTGGTCCTCCACATAGCAAAAGGTATTTCAATACCTTCGAGTATATGATAGTTTTATCAAAAGGATTGCCCAAAACAATCAATATACTTAATGACAAAGAGAATAAATGGGCCGGTGCATCAACGTATTCCGATGTTACCAGACGAGAAAAAGATGGCACTCTAACGTCAAAAGGGAGGAAAGTGGTAAATAAGTTTGGCGTTCGGACTAATATATGGAAATATAGTAACGGGAAAGGCTTTTCCTCCAAAGATGATATCGCTCATCAACATCCGGCTATTTTCCCTGAAAAATTAGCTGAAGATCATATTCTAGCATGGTCAAATCCCGGCGATATTGTACTAGACCCATTTGGGGGAAGTGGGACTGTCGCAAAAAAAGCTATAGAACTCAATCGAAATTGGGTGTATATAGAAATATCAGCAGAGTATTGCAAAATTGCAAGACAACGATTAGGATTACAAAAGGATAATAATAAATGATACGTTACAATACCGTAATCTTACAGAGCTCGATAACCATTTCATGCAAGTATCTTCTAAAGATTAAAGATAAGATCTCCGAAAGCGGAAACATATTCGTGATTATTTCTAGCGAATATGATCAAAATGGGGATATTGCGAACGACTTTCTAAATGTCATTCAGTATGGATGTAGTATAGGATATCAGTACGTTAATACAATTATTTTCCCTAAAAAAGAAAATCAAAAAACTAGTTTTACAGATAATGCAGGCTATATAATATGGTTTGTTATTGATAAAAAGAAGCAATTTTTCAACAAAGATGCAATAAGAGAGTCGCATATATGGCAAAATGTCGAGTGGGGTAAGAGGGAGAAAAACTACAATCCCAAAGGCAAAGATCCGGGTAATGTGTGGATACCTACAATAGACGATGGTAAGGGACATATTACTCATCATACATTAATGAGCATAGGTGAAATTTTTCATCGTATAGCAGATTCAACGTTAAAACAGTCGGATAAAGGTTTATTGCTATCAACCTCAAATGATGTTGCTAGTGAATTTCATGATACTAGATTCGATGTTGAAATTGTAGCCTCTGACTACATCTCAACTAGATCTGATATTAAACCCCACAAGCCTCAATGCAATAGTAATAACGGCTTTAAAAGCAAAATACTGTTTTCGTCATCGGAATCAATGTCCGAGATAGATGATAATAGTATCAATGTAATTATAACTTCGCCTCCGTATTGGAATCTTAAAGATTATTACAAGAAAGGGCAAATTGGACAAGAGCCTTATTCTGAATATCTACTCAGAATGGGTAAAGTGTGGCGGGAATGTTATAAGAAATTGACCCAAAATGGATCATTGTGGATCAATATTAACATTAGGGTAAGTAATAATAAAACAATACTTATTCCTCAAGATTTTGTGGAGCAATGCAAGAATCTAGGATTACACTACAAGGGGGTATTTATTTGGCACAAATCCTCCGGAATACCTACCCATGATAAAAACTTAGTCGATAGACATGAATATGTACTGGTTTTCTCTAAGTCTAAAGAACTCACGATAAATAACAGCATACTGGAATCTTATGCAGACTATAAAAACGACTTAATAAACGGAGGTAGCCTATGGAATATCAACCGTAAAGCAGGTAGCGTAGGTAAAAAATATATTCATCCAGCAATATATCCCAATGAATTAGTAAGTAGAATAGTTGCTGTTACAACTTGTGAGAATCAATTGGTCTTAGACCCATTTCTTGGGAGCGGAACAACCTTGATCGCATCAGAGAATATAGGTCGTAGATGTATCGGCTTTGAATTCAATGAAGGTTTTGAGGATCTGATTATCAGTAGAGTAAAAAATGAGATCACAAACAAAACAACTATAGACAATATTTCTATCGTAAAATGAGTAGAGTGGTCGCATAGCTCTCACAAGACAACTTTCTTACCTCATCTATAACATATTATGGCGTTTCTAAACTTAGGTAGTCTCGATTACCCAATAACCGTTGCGAGTAGAGCCATGTCGGGAAATAATATCATCCAATGTCATCTTTTGCAAATGGTATTTAACTCCATCTGGTGTTAGACCTAATATCGCGGCCAACTCATTACGTGTTATTTTAGGATTGGCTCGCATTTGCTCTATTATCTTATCGCGTGTTGTACGAGGTACGCTATTCTCCATTGCCAGCGTTTCGTCTATAACGCCAAGAATAAATTCTATAAACGGAGTACAACCATCTACCCCACCGCTAACGGTAATAGCATTATAGTATTCCTTGCGGTATTTGTAAACAATGTTTTCTATTGGCAGGTTTTTGAAAACGGGTCTCCAGTTAGCTAGAATTAACGTTTGCCATAGCCTGCCTGTACGACCATTACCATCCGAGAACGGATGTATAAACTCGAACTCGTAGTGAAACACACAACTCTTGATCAGCGGATGTTCTTCCGTTTCGTTCAACCAATCGAACAACTCCCCCATTAACAGCGGAACACGTTCGGATGGCGGAGCATAATGTACAATCTCTTCGCCCGAAGCAACTCCAACTCCCCCTCGACGAAAACGCCCAGCATCGTCAATCAACCCTGCCTCCATGGCAAGATGTGCTTTTAACAGGTCGTCTATACTATTAGGATTTAGCTTGTCTAGTAGCTCATAAGCCTTTATAGCATTGCGTATCTCCTGCACCTCGTTAATAGGTGCAACAACAGGCTTACCATCGAGAATGGCCGTAATCTGATCTGTGGTCAATGTATTACCCTCGATGGCTAAAGAGCCTTGTATGGTCTTTATCCTGTTGATCCTATGTAGGCGTAACTCCTCTTGTGCATTAAAACCACCCACAGCCTCGCTTATCTTGGAAACGAGGTCGATAATCTTTGATGTTATCTTATACGGAGGAGTGTACGACATAGAACAAAGATAGGCATATTTTTGATTTGGGTAGTTTATTGGGTAAATATTATTGGGAAAACTACCCAATAATAGAATCGATATTGCCTTTCACCAAAATATTTGTAATTTCGCGATATAACTAAAATCAATTCTAGACAGAACAGACACCATATACTACTGAAATTTTCAGATAAGCATTAGCTTTCTTCTTGCATCCCGAAACTTCGACACTTTCTGATGCAGACAAGAGTGAGCCATTGCCTCGCGATGCGTGGGCTTTACTCGTTATTTGTCTGCAAGGGTTGTCGAAGACCTCGGGAGCGAATAGCGGTTTAGTCCACGTTTTTTATGGACTTACCTGATGGATGGCGATTCTGTAAACAGCTCGCCTTTTTACGTTTTAACAACCCTAATAATAAAAACGCATTAAAATATGAAAATATCAAGCGCAGTTCCGTTGATCCTGATTACATCAGGAATTATCACAGTTATAATGGTAGTTGCCGAAATGGATACGGTAGGCTATCGGCAACTTCATTTCTTCCACTCGCTTTCGGTATAGTCATGAGCATCGTTGTAGCATCTCTCAAAAAAGATGACACTCCTAATACTAAGCGATAATGGGAACAACTATACTTTTTTGTGTTTAATAATTTCACTAATACTCTAAAATCATGGGGAAATCAATTCTTAGCGGTCTAATAATCACTTTTATCGTATTTGTAACTGCATGTAGCAATAACCATACAGATGACAAATCACGAAACATTGAACAAGTAAAAACAGTTGAAGAATTACGCGCGGAGCAAGAGAAACGAGAGCGAGAGTTGTTAGCGTACCAAGAGCAACAAAGACAAGAACAAGAACTACTAGAGAAACAAGCTATAGAAGAGCAAAAAAAGCGTTTGGGTGCCGAAATAAAATTACTTGATAGGTCATTTAACATATCGGGGCATTCCGTCGGAGAGATGAACTCCTTGGTTTCGGATATGCGAACGCGAGCTAAAATGATACGAGAAGGGGAAAGCTCTGATATTAATGAAGTAAAGGATCTTGCGAATAAATTAAAAATAAAAGCCGTAGCCTACCAGATAAAGGCATTCCCTATGATGCGAAGAAACTATGCAGTAGGCCTTAATAAGGAGTTATGGATAGTAGATGGTAAAGCTTATGTTAGCGGAGGAGGTAACATTTACATTACCGTTGTTTCGCCCGAACTTGTGTTAAATAAACAGAAACAGGAGGCGCATTCAACTATATATAGAACATTAAATAACCTCCGTTTTCGTCAAGCTCGATATAAATATTATGACGGAAGTGAGTATACGTATTGGACGGTATTCGAAGGAAGAGATGCTGACCTTATAGAGTAATATATCCATACACCCCCAAGAATGTTTTGAAAATTTTTTACGATGTTACTGTGGCGCGGAGTCCGGTCAGAGTATATACCCCTACCGCCTGTTTGGATTTCAATATTGACAACAAGCCGCCGAAACGTGTTTGTACGACAGCGTTTCGGCGGCTCGACGTTCAACGTATAACCGTTATTAGGTAAAAAACGCATAGCAAGACTAAATACTTAGTCGTAATAATCTAATTATCAAGCGATTATACACAACCACCTAACAGCAAGTACATTATAGTGTTATAGACCTACAAATATCGCTTAAACGCATTTTGTTGATAACACACTACTTGATATTTATACCTGCATCTTCGGCATACTTAAAAAATGTCCCGATACTATAAGGATACGGCTTTCCTATTACGTTATCAAATTGTTTATTGGCATTGACTTCGTTATACTTGGCATTAATGCGACTTACGATATGGAATAGCACCCGCCCCGCTTCACCGAATTCATTATAAAACACCGATGCGATCTCGACCCAACGCTTGTATTCGTCGGTAATATCTATTTGCACTTCCACTATTTCACAGATAACCCTTGCCATTTTGCCAACTGTTAAGGGGGTCATATTCTTGTTTTTTACTGTTGGTTTGGTCGGCATCTGAAATGCATCGGCTTTTTTGTCATAAACTTGTGCATCAAGTTTTATGTAGGCATTAGGATCATATGAATATATCCGAAGTCTGGTTATATCCCCACAGTTACCGTCTATCACGACACCACTATTGTAAAAAGCCTTTTTTAGAGCCTCGAAATGCTCTTTGTGCCGTTGAGGGTCGGATATGGGTATGATAACAAAATAGCCTTTCCCGCTTACCGAACGACCACAATAGGCGACATATGGTAAATCGACAATCGTTTGGTGGAGTTCATTAAAGTCCTGTAAATGCGTATTATCTTTTGCATCAACATCTATACATATCAACCCGCTATGTTCTTTTAGTCCGTCTGTGTTCCGTTTATCGAAAGTGCCGCTAACGGTTACGGCGGGTAACTGTTTTTTGAGTTCATCCTTACCCGTAGTCCTATATTCTTGCACAAGGGGCAGATATTTCTGCTTGTATTGTTCATCACGCAGAAACTCATATAGAGATATTTCGGATATGGGTGTATTAGTCTGAACGCTTGCAAAAAGGCTTACAGTTACGTCGAGAACGTTATTTTTCATAATTTGTGTTATTAGTGAACAGTTAAAACAATCGGTGATTTCCTCGCATAATATACTGTGATGTGTGAGCGCCTATATATAGAAGCGCACACACAACACAATGCCGCAGTTAGATAATTTAAGTTCTGAGAGTGACATTATCTTTTTCATCTTTTAGTAGGTCTCCGTCTTTTATTGCTTTTCGGATTTTGCCATAAGCACTACTATCCTGCACCCTACATACTTCAACCACTTTAACACGCAGTTCTTTAAGTGTATATGATTGTTTATCTGCGAATAGGCTCGGCCATATAGAAAATTTAACTTTTTCTTTTGGCGCAACAAATTCTTGGCTGATCATTTCCGTTGGCAGACCGTTCTCATCTATAGTGAAACTGAGTTTCTCCTTAAGTGGCGCGTTACGACATTCCGTCTGTTCTACATTAATCGTATCGAATTCTTTGGTTATCTGATATTCTTCCGAACATTTATTTACAAGTTCCGCCCCTAAATGTCCGCGTCCATTAGTGTCTTTTTTGTTCTCATGTTGTACGCAACAGATAGCCGTCTTATATTCTTCAGATAGTCGCATCAATGCGCTTACTATATTACCGCTTTCCGTGTTGTCGAGAAAATCATTACAAATGTCTTTCACGCCATCGAGCATCACAAGGTCGGGGAGGAAAGAGGCAATTTCTTTCTCAATAATATTTTTACGAGAATCTATATCTTCTTTACGTAGAGTTAGAACACTCAAGCGAGGGTTATTTTCACACTCAGACCATCCACACAGTTTATGTATTTTACGCGCATTACGTGCAACGTTGGCTCGATTTTGTTCCGTATCAATGAGTAGCACCTTGCAATTGTTCCTACTCGCTTTAATCGCGCCGAAACTACCGCGTAATAATGCAGTCACAACTGACACGATGAAAAACGACTTGCCTTGTTTCGCTTTACCTTTTATAGCTTGTATATCTCCCTTAGCAAATACGCCTACTCCATTCACGTTAAGTAGACACTCCACATCATCATAAAATATAGAGAGGTCTATACGATAGTCGTTATTGTTAGTATTTAGAATTTGAGAAATGCCCACTTGGTCGAATTTAGAAAAATCGACACCCATAGGCTTGGATGTGTTGTTATTCATGGCGACCTCCTTTCTTGCACTTGGAGATGTACTCGCCAGCTTCGGCTTGGACTTCCGCATTGGATTTTCTTTTGCCGGATTTAAGGTACTTCATAAGGTCGGCTATCGAGAAATAGAGCCGATTGCCTTGTTTCATCACGGTTAGCTCGCCTCTGGAGACCTTACTGTACACAGTAGGCACAGAGAGCCGGAGGAAAGCGGCGGCTTCCTCTGCTGTCAGAATTTGATCTTGTGTTGGTACTGATTGTGGCTCGATACGTTGAGCCAGCATTGATTTGATTTCGCGAATCTCTTCGCTGAGATGACATACCGCCATCGGCAGGTCGTCAAAAGAAATAACATTTTTTTCCATTACTGAACAATTTTAAATGAATGTTCAGCAAGGGTACATGGGGCATTTGGGGGCATCTGCCCCTATTTTAACTCCTTAAAATCTTTTTTGACCTTATCTCGCTCATCGCATGATACATATCTAGTTAGATCTTCTTTCGATTTTTCATTTAACACCAAAATATTACCTTTAATTTCTCGTTCATTCACGCCAAACCAATTTGCAATCGTTTTATATAGATTGATTTTTGTAGTGAAGTGATGTCTTTGTAGGTGATTAATAAAATTAACGAGTTCAAACATTGCGATTGCGTAGGGTACACTGTTATTGGCGATTAATTCAATCAGTCTTAGTTGGCCTTTATCCGAGAGTCTTACAACATCAGGCAAGTCTAAAAATCCGTATCGAACGATAGCCCCTCCTAATCTGTCTGCTTTTGTTTTGGATTTATCGGTCAAATTATCGTATCGCCGTAACTGAGACTCCCTATATTCTCGTTCCCTAATAAGATGTTGAACGATTTTATGTGCGATAAACACTTCTCTCATTTCCTTTACAAAACCGTCCGGATCGTTGTACAACTCACCATCAACAACAGTAAAATTGTAATCACAAAACTGGCTCGTAAGCCAATTTACAAATTCACTGAAATACCGTTGTTCCTCATCGTTTGTCGGTGGAGTATTACCATCAGCATCAAGAATTAAAATGCCATAAACGTCATCAAACCGCACAATGGTATCGACAATATTATTATCTCGCAGTAAAATCCTCCTATATTTATTTAACGTTTCCTGTTTTGCCTCATCTGCCGAATATCCGGCATATTCAAACCGCATATCAGAGTCGTGTAGTTCTTCAAGTATATTAAAATCTATACCCGCTTCTAAAAGACCACGGAACATTCCTATCAAGTAATCTTTCTTCTCTTTAATAGCCATAACTACAAGTCGAGTTTAATTTTATCCGTCGCTTTACGTTTCGCTTCGTCTACGATATGAGTATATACCTGTGTCGTTTTAAGTTCGCGATGTCCTAGCATCTTAGATACAGTAAATATATCTGTACCGCTCAATAACTGTAGGGTCGCATATGTATGCCGGAAGCAATGGAACGTGATATGCTTGGTTATACCGGCGGCATCGAGCCACTCCTTTAGAGCCTTTTTATGATAAGACGCAGATTTCAGCCCGTCCAATACCTTATCGGTATGTTTTTGCGGCTCGCCGAGTAATTCATAGGCTTGGTCGGATATGGGGAGCGTTTCTATGCCTTTGGTTTTCTGTTGTTGGAACTTAATGAAATATCCCTGCCCCTCAACGTGTTCTATCTCTCCCCATGTCAATTTTTCAACATCTGAGAACCTCAGGCCAGTCAGAGCAGAGAATAATGCGGCACGTTTCAGCGTATCATCGACACATTCGGCCTGAGCCATCTTGTTGAGTTCCTCCAACGTCAGATATTCCCTCCGCGTTTCCTCAACCTTGATAGACTCAACCCGTCCACCGAGATCGGTCTGTATAACGCCCTCTTTGAAAGCCTGTTTTAGCGTCGCCTTAACCTTGTTAAAGTAGGACACAGCGGAGTTTTGAGATAAAGGCTCTTTTTTCCTTGTACTCTTAATGCTCTGGGTCGTTAGTATATAATCCTTGAAATTTTCCAGAAACTTCACATCGACATCTGCAAACTTGACCTTACTACCTGTGAAATTCTCTAGATAGGCCAACGCTGACATCCAATTAATCCGATTAGACCCTTTACGTTTTCCGGCAACCTTACGGAAATAGGCTATGAAATCCCTCTCTCCGAGTTCTTTCTTTCGTAACTGCTCTTTCTCATACTCGTTATATATCTCCGGCTTATTGAGTTTGTTCTCGCGTTTCTGACGTATAGCCTCAGCCAGCTTCAATTGTTCCACGTTGTGTTGCTTATCGATGGCTGTGCGAGGCCTCTCGTATATATACATCTTTAGAAACTCCCGACGCGTCATCTCGCCAGTTGCCGGATTAGGGATAGCTGGCCAAAAGTCGAGATACAGACTCTTTCTCCCTTTGGATATGGATTTTTGCAACAATTTAACTTTAATTGCCATAGTGTCAAGTTATTATCGCTCCCATAACATATCTCTTATGTTCTCGATATGTTGATACTGTATTCCTTTATTAGCTCCGTTCGATACCGCTTGTTGTAATATATTACTAACTTCTTGTTTGTTAGAATATTTAGCGCGTTGATTGTTACTAACAATGAAATTAATTGCCTCAATAACATGGTAATGTTTTATTAAAAATGTGCCGTCGGGAATACTGCTGACATCTCTAAAAACACTATTCCCATAAAAAACTATAATTGAGTAGAACGGGATATTCTGAAACTGCTTGAGTTGTTTTCGCAAATTATCGATGTGTGTTCTATTTTGTGTTATGGGATTATAAAAGCTATGCTTCTCCTTGCCATAGGCCAATACCTGTGTCCATTGTCTCTGTTTCCCGTTTCCAAAAATCCAACCGCTGTAATCTTTCACCTCAAAAACCAGAATTCCGAAAGGTGTAGCCAGCACTAAATCGATCTGAGAGAATTTCCCATAACCGTTATGTATGTATAGATCATGAAATATCGCTTTAGGGTGTATCCCGTTCTTAAGGAGTTTTAATACAAGTTTTCTTTCGGCTCTAGTTCCTCTATCGGGTTGTGTAACTGTTTTTAATAGCTTCGCATCCCGTATCTGTCGAAATACGAGATAGGCTATAATCACAAGAATTATCGCCATAACAGGAACAAAACCAATCGCCGCCGTTGCCATAGTCTAAAGTTAGCTAAATATCTTGTCTATCAACTCTTTCGGAACATAGACGTATTTCCCCTTTTGAAACTTGGGGACATTGCTACGTTTTATTATATCATATAACGCCTTGCCGGATATACTATACTTCTGTTGAGTCTCGCCTATGGTATAACATTCGCTTGTGGCATATTCTTTAGGCTTCTCTGGCTCTGTAACATTTAATAACTGATCGATGTCGGCACGGTTTATTATGGTTTTCTTCTTCATAATGTTCGTGGCTTTCAACTGTCCGGCATCGATTAAATAATAGATATTGCGCCGGGAGCATCCTATTAGCTTAGCCGCCTGTGTGACGGTTAAGAACTCTCTATTCTCTACATCGACCTCAACATTGTTTCGTGGCTTGGCCTTTCTTGTGTCCTCATTGCAAGCCTCCACCCTCTCCTCTCGCTTCCGGGCCTTATATGCACGCTTAGAACACACAGGACTACAATATTGCGTCGCTGTTGTCTGAGCCGTGAATTCAGCACCACACAATTTACATATCCGCTGTACCTTGATATAAGAAGTCATTTACCCCTAAAAGTGTGTTAAAGTGGTGAAAAGTGTATCAAAGTGAGAAATTTGTGAAGTAATAAAAAGGCAAATATAGTTACACCAACCTATCAGGTACAATAAAGGTACGAAATAATTCAAAACAAACAACTATCATTGCAAAACTATCAACAATGTCACAGTAAAATAAAAGCACTCAATTTGAGTGCTTTACCATAATTAATATATGTTCGCTATCCGATTGTTTTGTGCCGTTTACTTTCCGATGCAGAACTTTGAGAAGATAGAGCCTAAGATTTCGTCGGTGGTTATTTCGCCGGTGATGGCGCCGATATGGAAGAGGACGTCGCGGATGTCCTGCGTGAGGAGGTCGGACGAGAGGCCGGTGGCCATGCCCTGGCGCACTCTCCCGACCGCTTCCCCTGCCTGAAGCAGCGACTCGTAGTGGCGGCTGTCGGACACTATCGTTTCGCCGCGGCGTATGCGGCCGCTGTCGACGAATGAGGCCAGCGTATCCTTGAGGCTATCAATGTTATAGCCGTGCTTGGCTGATATAGGCAGCACACCTATATCGCTGATCATCTGCCTGATGGCTGAGACTTTGGCATTGGTCTGCTCCTGATCGTTACGGTCGCTCTTATTAAGGAGTATGATTATTTTCTTGCGGTCGGTTTCATTTATAAGGCTTACCGACTCCACTATCGACTCGAGGCTGTCACCCGCGTCGACCACAAGCAACACCACCGAAGCGCGGGAAATACTTTCTCTGCTGCGTTCTATGCCCATATTTTCGAGTACGTCGTCGGTGTCGCGGATACCGGCAGTATCTATGAACCTGAACTCCACGCCGTCGATATTGAGGCTGTCCTCGATCACGTCGCGCGTGGTGCCGGCTATGTCGGACACCATCGCCCGGTCTTCATTCAAAAGAGTATTGAGCAGGGTCGATTTACCGACATTTGGCGCACCCGCAATCACCACAGGCACACCGTTTTTGACTACGTTACCTAAAGCGAAAGAGGATAACAACGAACCTATCTTACCGTCGATGCCTTCTATGATCTCATTAAGCCTGCTCCTGTCGGCGAATTCGACGTCTTCTTCGCCGAAGTCGAGTTCCAGTTCGAGCAGCGAGGCAAGCTCGAGCAGCTGCTCCCTCAACGCAACGAAGGCACCGGAATATCCACCGCGCATCTGATTGCGGGCCAACAGGTTAGCGGCCTCGTTCTCCGAGGCTATCACGGCGGCCACGGCTTCGGCCTGGGCAAGGTCCATCTTGCCGTTCATAAAGGCGCGCATGGTGAACTCGCCAGGATCGGCTATGCGACAACCGCCCGCCACCAACAGGCGCATTATTTCGCCCTTGACGTATTCCGAGTCGTGGCACGATATCTCGGCCATCTCCTCGCCTGTATAAGATTTTGGGGCCTTGAATACCGACACCAGCACGTCGTCCACTACCCTTCCGCCGGAGATAATCTCCCCGTAGTGCAGTGTAAATCCTGCACTCTCGGCAAGAGATGCACCATTAGCCGCCGGGCGAAAGATGGCCTCGACAATGGCCACGGCCTCAGCGCCGCTGACCCGGATAACCGAGATAGCGCCGCCGCTACCGGTGGCAACAGCCGCGATGGTGTCGTCCCTGCGTTGCATGGTTCGTTATTTATAGATTGAAAGTCGTTGTCCCACGCGCAGAGAGTTGGCGCTGCGCAGGTTATTCCATTTCTGGAGTTGGGCCACCGACACCCTGTACTTACGGGCTATCGCACCCAATGTATCGCCCGACTTCACCTTATACACTATCGCCGGAGCATTGGCCGGGAGGGATATCTTGGCCTGGGAGTTGACAGAAGAGCTCCTGTACTGCTTGAGGTAGATAGAATCTTTGGCGTATATCTGGTCGCTCATCTCGATAAAGCGTGTGATCTCCCTCTGCGGCAACACGAGCGGATAACGCTTGTCGGTCGCGGGTATGATATCCATTTTATACTGCGGATTGAGTATGCGCAGCATTTCCACGGGAGTGTCGAGCGTAGAAGATATTTGTTCGAGGTGTATGACCCTCGACACGTGGAGCGTATCCACCGACAGGGGAAATGCCGTCACGATAGGGTCGATCTGATGCTCCCTGTGATACTTATAGGCATACATGGCCGCCACGAACGACGGCACATATCCCCTCGTCTCCTTAGGTAGGTAGGGATATATATCCCAATAGGTCTTGGCATCGTCGCCCGCCCTTTTCAGGGCCTTGTTGACGTTGCCCGGGCCGCAATTATAAGACGCTATCACGAGCGTCCAGTCGCCATATATGCGGTATAGCTCCTTGAGATACTTGCAGGCGGCGGCGGTGGAGGCTATCGGGTCGCGGCGCTGGTCGACGAACGACGTCACCTCGAGCCCGTAATGGCGCCCAGTCTGCAACATGAACTGCCAGAGACCCGCTGCTCCGACATATGACGTGGCCATCGGATTGAGGGCCGACTCTATCACGGGTAACATCTTGAGTTCCAGCGGCATATTATTGCGGGCCAGCTCCTCTTCAAACATAGGGAAATAGTGTTGTGACAGGCCGAGCACCCTTCCCAGCAACACGCCCTTACCCGAAGTGTAGGCCATTATATACCTCTTTATCACATCGTTATATGGCAACTGTATCGGCGACATAATAGCCGCCAGGCGCCTGATATACACCGAGTCGGGCAACGATACCCCATTACCCCCAGGCATGGAATCGGGCAGATCGACGTAGCTCCTGAAAAACTGCTCAGTAGAGCTAACGGCGCAGTCCTGCTTCCATATGCACACCAGAGAATCGTACACCTCGGGCTGATATTTAAGCGTGAAACTCTCGCCCGACTGGAAGGCCCGGCTATCGCCCTCGCCCACTGCCATAAGGCTCGTGGCGGGCAGAGCCAGCAACATTGTTAATATTATTCTTATCCTCAACATAGCGAAAATGTGTTGTTGCGCCCGCCGCGCGGTAAATTTAAATCTCTAAAATACCCTCCTCCGGTTACTCTAAAAGTTCATAGTGAACGCCAGGCCGAAACCGTTGATATTGCTTTTACGCATCGTGGTCATGTTTATCATGGTCGGCTGGAGGTTCATCGATAGGTCGTCGCTGATATCGTAGTTCCTGAAATGGGCGTCGACATGAGCGTCGACGATATTGAGCAGGTACCATACCCCAGTCATTATTATACACAAGTCCCTGTCTCTGCGGTATTTGTTGCGCGAATTACGCAGGAACTCGGGCGAATATCTTCCTCCGAATTCATCGACTGTATCCGGGTCTCCATCGGTATTTTGGTTGTAAGCCAGCTGGAAGCGTTTGTAGTTCCTGGAGTTGAAGTCGATCAGGTAACCGAACGTAACGAACCCGCCGATAACTATCGGCACCTTCCAGTAACTCTTATTGTAAAGCTGGCCCGCACCGGGACATATGGTCGAGAGCGTGGTGGCCTTTTTCACAGGGGTGGCGTAGTTGGGATAGTTCATCACCCCGTCACCTATGAAATATATATAAGATGCGGCGGCGGCGGCAAATAGCAGTTGCCGGTTGGTATTGTGCCTTATCATCTTCTCCTCCACAGGGGTTTTCTCATCCTGCGTGGCATTATTATACTTCATGTTGTCGTACTGCTTCTTGTAGACCTGGTATTTGTCGTTCTCCTTGATACCGAAATAGAGGGCCATACCCACGCTGCCGTAGAGTATGGGTATCTTCCAATACTGCTCGTTGTAGAGCTGTGAGAAGCCGGGAACGACCACCGATATCCAGCTCATCTTTGATATCGACATGCTGTCGCGAAATATGGGACTCTGGCGATAGTAAGTGGAATCGTATTTAGCACGCCAGTGGCGGAGTTCGCGCTTACTCATTCCTGCCGTGTCGGCGGCGATCTTGGCGGCTAGGGAATCCCTTTTCATTATCACCGTGTCGAGCTTAGCCACGGAATCGGCCAGGGATTTTTCGCCTTTCAACGCCAGGGAATCCCTCAATTTTGCGAGCGCCGTGGTATCTATCTTGACCGCCATCATACGCCCCCCGTCTACGCGGTAGCTCTTGTCGGCAGACGGAGCCTCGGGAATACGGCCCGCGGGCTGATTTTTCTTGTCTTTCCTGGATTTCTTGTCCGTCGCGCCGTCAGGCGTCTTGACGGCAGCAGGTTCAGCCGTTACCGGAGTTTGGACGGGAGTTACGGCCTTGGCAGCATCCGTCGAGGTGGCCGTAGCCTGCACAGGAGTAGACTTTGTAGTATCTGTTCCGTCACCTGAAGGGGTTTGCCCGAAAGCCAACACGCCCTGGCAGATGAAAAACATCGTACACAGGGCGGAGGTTAATAATACAGGGCTTAGGCGCATCTCTTGTCCGTTTCCTTTATTTAGTTCGACGTGAATCTCACGTTATCTCGACACCGAGGATATCCTTTGGAGTATCTGTTCTATATCGTCGTCGGAGCGGAAACCGATAACTATCTTGCCGCCGCCGTTAGACGATTTCTTGATGGATATGTCCTGCGTAAAGAAACCTTCCAGGCGCTCCACAAGACGTGTGTATGCCTCAGGAAACTCTTCATCGGCCTCATCCAACACGGATGTCTTCTTCTCGCCGAGCTTCTTTACCAGATCTTCCACCTGCCTTACCGAGAGCGACTTTTTGAGCGTCTTGCGCAGAATGCGTATCTGGTCCTCTTTCGATTCCACGGATATTATGGCGCGGGCATGGCCCATGGATATCAGACCTTCGCGCAGAGCGAGCTGCACCTCAACGGGGAGCTTGAGTAGGCGCAGGTAATTGGCTACCGTCGAGCGCTTCTTGCCCACCCTTTCGGCCAGCGAATCCTGTGTGAGCGAGCACTCATCCACAAGCCTCTGGAGACTCAGGGCCACTTCCATGGCATTGAGGTCCTGCCTCTGGATATTCTCCACGATGGCCATCTCGAGCAGGGTCGTATCGTCGATCTCCTCGCGCACATAAGCGGGGATCGAAGTGAGTCCCGCCATCTGCGACGCTCTGAAACGGCGTTCGCCGCTGATTATTATGTAACGTCCGGCTGTTTCCTTACGCAGGGTTATGGGCTGTATCACGCCCAGCACCTTGATCGACTCGGTCAGCTCGTCGAGGGCATCCTCGTCGAAATCGGTACGCGGCTGCCTGGGATTGGGCGATATGAGGGCTATCTCCACCTCTCCCACCAGCGAATCCCTGCTATCGGCAGAAGAGGGCGAAGTGATGCTTTCTATTTCGAATATGGCGCTAAGGCCGCGCCCCAATCCTTTGTTCTTGTTGTTCATATCTCAATTGATATATGAATTTAGCGTGGGCGCCGCTCACGGCATCCACGCGTCCACTATTTATTCTTACGGATAACTTCCTTGGCAAAGTTGAGGTAACTGATACTCCCCGCCGACATGGCGTCGAACAGTATAGCAGGCTTGCCGTAGCTGGGAGCCTCGCTCAGGCGCACGTTGCGCTGGATGATGGTATCGAACGTGAGGTGGCCGAAATGGTTCCTGACCTCCGACACCACCTGGTTGGCCAGCCTCGTGCGGGCGTACATGGTGAGCAGGAAGCCCTCGATGTCGAGCGCGGGGTTCATCTTCGCCTTGGTCATCTTGATGGTGTTGAGCAGCTTGCCCAACCCCTCGAGGGCGAAATACTCGCACTGCACGGGAATCAACACAGAATCGGCCGCCACGAGGGCGTTGATGGTGGTAAGGCCCAGCGAGGGCGAACAGTCTATGATTATAAACTTATAGTCGTCGCGTATGGACTCTATAGCCTTTTTGAGGCGAAGGTGCCCCTCTTCCATCGAAGGAAGCTCGGCATCGGCACCCACGAGGTTGATATTCGAAGGCACTACGCTAAGGTTCTTGACCTGCGTATCCCTTATAAGAATATCCCTTATGTCGGCATCGCCCACCATACACTCGTAGATACTGCGTCCGGCAATGTCCAAGCCCAGTCCGGAGGTGGCGTTGGCCTGCGGATCGGCGTCGACTAAGAGTGTTTTCTTACCCAGCACGGCCAGGCTTGCGGCCAGATTGATAGCCGTGGTCGTCTTACCCACTCCACCCTTCTGGTTGGCTATGGCGATAACTTTACCCATACGTTTGTTCTGAAATAATGTAATTTGTCAAGTTTACGAGGGCCTCGCCCGCTGTTTTCCGCTTCCGTACACGCCGCTTCACGGCTTCCGGAGCAGGGAAACCCGCCAGGGGGCAAAAACACCCTGCAATGTTACGCAAAATAATTGACATTTTTGAACTGACGGCTAATTTTGGCGACAGAATTTAGTACCTTTGTGTCATCTAATTCTATAAAATCCGCCCTGCGAAAGACAATGAGGGAGATCAACCTGAAAAACAGAAGCCTGCTGACCCTGCTCGACTTCTCCCCCGAGGAGATCGACCACCTGTTGCGTCTCGCCTCTTCACTCAAGGAGGAGAAGCGTAGCGGCACGGAAAGGCCGCGCCTCGCAGGTAAGAACATAGCCCTTATTTTTGAGAAGGATTCCACCCGCACGCGCTGCTCGTTCGAAGTGGCGGCTTTCGACCAGGGAGCCAACGTGACCTACCTCGGCCCCAACGGCTCACAGATAGGCCGCAAGGAGTCCACTCGCGACACGGCGAGGGTGCTGGGACGTATCTACGACGGTATAGAATACCGCGGCTACGGGCAGGAGATAGTGGAAGAGTTGGCCCGATACGCCGGCGTGCCGGTATGGAACGGGCTGACCGACGAATTCCACCCCACGCAGGTACTTTGCGACCTGCTCACCATGCGCGAACATTCATCGAAGCCACTGTCAGAGGTAAGCTTTTGTTTCATAGGCGACGCCCGCAATAACATGGGCAATTCACTGATGACAGGAGCCGCTAAGATGGGCATGGATTTCAGGGCCGTATGCCCGGAGTCATGTACTCCCGACGAGGAATTGGTGGCCATATGCAGGGATATAGCCAGGGAGACCGGAGGCTCGATCTCCATATGTACCGACCCTGCGGAGGGCGTGAAAGGCTGCGACTTCATCTACACCGACGTATGGGTGTCGATGGGCGAGAACAGCAAAATATGGGAGGAGCGGATCCGCCTGCTCACCCCCTACCGCGTCGACGGTCGCCTGATGGCCTCAACAGGCAAAAAGGATACTAAATTCATGCACTGCCTGCCCGCTTTCCACAACCTCGACACAGTGACGGCACGCGAGATACACGTCCGTTTCGGCATAACCGAAATGGAGGTGACCGACGAGGTGTTCGAATCCGCCGCCTCGATAGTGTTCGACCAGGCGGAGAACCGTATGCACACGATAAAAGCCGTAATGGTAGCGACCATAGGCAACTAACCTAAACAATCGAATGAACCATCTGAAAAATCTATATAGAGGCGCCTACCCCAACGTTGCCGACCTGTGTCTGGTGATGGGTATTTTTCTCCTCTCGCAGGCTTTCGCAGGAGCCGTCATGGGGCTGACCCTGGGCACGGACCCGGACGCCCTGGGCCTGTCCATATTCATCTCCTACGCCTCCTCGTTCCTTATCACGATAATCTTCGCTCTGGCCCAGAAGCACAGGAGGACGGGCCGCAAAGGGCCTCTACTGAGGATGAGCTTCAACGCTGCCGGCCCGCTGGTGTCGCTGTGGGGATTCGTGATGATAATGGCCCTGGGGGTAGTCATAGAGCCACTGCTGGAGGCCTTCCCCGACAGGTATTTCGATATGCTCGAAAGGCTGATGGGCGCGGGCGTGTGGATGATGGGCACATCGATAATCCTCGCCCCTATTATGGAGGAAATATTGTTCAGGGGCATAATCCAGGAATCGCTGACCACCAAATACGGCCCCGCCGCCGCCATCCTGGTCACCTCCGTCATTTTCGGTCTGATACACGTCAACCCTCCCCAGGCGATCAACGCCTTCTTCATAAGCATCATACTCGGTT
The DNA here is from genome assembly GCA_031553875.1 of Rikenellaceae bacterium. GTDB lineage: Bacteria > Bacteroidota > Bacteroidia > Bacteroidales > Rikenellaceae > JAVBKU01. The sequence continues at coordinate 361,970 of JAVBKU010000004.1, forward strand.
ACGTATACCTGCTCACCCGCTCCATACTTCCGGTGATGCTGGTACACGCGCTTAACAACGGCGTGGCCTACTTCCAATATGTCGTAACCGGCGGGGAGACCATGTCTCTCCGGGAGATGATCGACAACCCCGCCATCTACGAAACCGTATATTATGTATCTGTCGTAATCTGCCTAATAGCCGCATTTACGATAACCATGCGCCTGAGCAGGAAACGTAGAAAGGACCTTCCCGCGGATAAAGTCGACGAAAGCGGCAATAATACAAGTAATTGATACGTTGTTTGCAAGGAATATTAGAGAGATTCTAATAAAAATATATCTTTGCGTGATATTATGGTGAATCTGCGGAAAATATCGGTGATACTGCTGGCGCTTACGGCGCTGGTATCGTGCCGCGATTTCACCAAGCCACTGTTCGGCGACGACATAATCGCCAGGGCGGGCGGCAAAACCCTCTATATCGAGGACGTCAAGGGCATATTCCCTGAAGGTATCACTGCCGAAGACAGCGTAAGGCTCCTGGAGTCTTTCGCCGACCAGTGGGTGAAAAAGCAGCTCAAGGTGGAAGCCGCGGAGGAGATGTTCGCCAAGAGCCAGGACGACATAGAGCAGATGGTGGAGGACTACCGCAACTCGCTGCTCACCTACAAGGTCGACCAGGCCCAGATCGACAAGACACTCGATACTCTCTGCACGGCCGAAGAAATAACCGCATTTTACAAGGACAACATAAACGATTTCGTACTCGATAGGCCCCTGTTCAAAGGGCGTATGGTGGTGGTGCCGGCGTCATTTCGACAGCAAAAGAAGCTCTCGGAGCTCATCACGGCATCCGACGGCGACGAACGCCAGGACTTTGTGGATATCTGCATGAAAAACAACTTCCCCCTGCGCGAATTCGCCTCGTGGACGGAGTTGAGCGAACTTGTGGCCCTGTTGCCAAAGAAGGCGACTCCGGAGTTCACTTCCGGCAAACTATTGAAAATAGAAGATAGGGACGATATATATTATGTGTATTTTCCCTCTCTACTCCGTGTAGGCGACCACACTCCCGAAGAGAGGGTGAGCGACGTGATCCGCCGAGTGCTTATCAACAAACGCAAGGAGAATATAATACGCAACCTCGAGGACAGTCTCTTCACCAAGGCGAAACTCGAAAAGTCAATTGTAATCAACGTACATAAAAGATAAAGATGTCAAGGATACTGATTCCCATACTGTCATTAGTTCTCCTGGCCGGCCCCGCAGGGGTGAAGGCGCAGAGCCAGCAGGTTGTGGCTGACAAGATAATAGCCGTGGTCGGCAATTCAGCCATACTCTACTCCGACGTGGTGGCCATGAGTTTTCGTATGGAGGAGCAGCGCCGCGAACAGGGCTACACCTCCGACAAGGACCCACGCACCGAGGCCCTCGAAGCACTGATGCTACAGAAATTGCTGTTCAACCAGGCTAAGATCGACTCCTTGGAGATATCCACCGACGACATCAACATGATCGTGGAGAACAATATTTCCCAGGAGGTGGCAGAGCGCGGTTCGATTGCCGCCCTGGAAGCATTCTACCACAAGCCCATATTCAACGTCAAGGAGGATATGCACAAGTATATCGAGGAGAGCCGCTACGCCCAGCGCATGAAGCAGGAGGTAGAGGGCAAGGTTAAGGTCACTCCCGGCGAAGTGGAGCGCTACTACAAATCAATCGGCAAGGACAGCCTTCCCATAATCCCCGAACAGTACATATACGCCCACATAGTGATATTCCCTCCCTCCACGGCTGCGGCCAAGCAGCGTGTGAAGGAGCGATTGCTGGATATGAGGGAGCGTATAATCGGCGGCACTAAGCTGTCGGTACTGGCCCGCATGTATTCGGTCGACGGATCGGCCGTACGCGGCGGGGAGATGGATCCCACTCCCAAGGATGGCTTCGTAAAGCCGTTCGCTGACGCGCTGGTCAAGCTCAAGCCGGGGCAGATATCCGAAGTCGTGGAGACCGAATTCGGCTTCCACCTTATAGAACTTATCGAGAAGAAGGGCAGCCTCTACACCTGCCGCCATATACTGCTGCGCCCCGTGTTCACCTCGGAGGAACTGGCCGTGCCGGGCAGGACGCTCGACAGCATCGCTACCAAGATAAAAGAGGGCAGCATTACGTTCGCCGAAGCGGCGGGCAAATTCTCGCAGGATTCCTACTCCAAGCTCAACGGCGGCATAGTGACCAACCACGAGATGCTCGAGCTCTACAATGCCTTCGATGCCAAGCTCACCTCGACCAAATTCCTCAAGGAAGAGCTCCCGAAAGACGACTACCAGAGGATACGCAACATGAAGGTGGGCGATATTTCCGCCCCGTTCCAGTCGCAGGATATGAGGAGCAACGTGATGAGCAAGATAATAATGCTCAAGGAGATCATACCCTCCCACCCCGCCAACCTGGCCAACGACTACCTGCGCATGGAGGAGATGACCCTGGAGGAGAAAACCGAGAGGGAGTTCGAGAAGTGGCTCAATAAGAAGATAGCCGGCATGTACGTGCGTATCGACGAGGAGTTTCGCGGCAGCAACTTCGAGAACAAGATGTGGGTAAAGTAAAAGAGTCTGTACATTACAAGTTAAACTGTTTATTCGGCTTATCGAAGTGTCTGGAAGAATTGTAGGATTAGCGGTCGCAGTTGCGTTGTTCTGTACGGCGGTAATGGCCCAGCAGAAACAAGGCACACAGAAGAAATACGTCGACTTTCAGGCCGACGTGATGCGTCCTGTGAAGATGGGCGACTCTTCGGCCCTGAGCCTGGTGGGTAACGTGGTGTTCTTCCACAACGGGGCGGTGATCACCTGCGACAGCGCCATCCGCTACAACGACCGCCTAATGGACTGCTACCGCAACGTCATAATCAACAAGGACAAAACCTATATATACGGAGAGAAGGCCGACTACAACGGCTATGAGAACTTGGCAAAGGTCTATTCCCAGCTCGTCAAGACCATAGACGAAGATGCAACGCTCTACACCTACAACTTCACCTTCAATACTTTAGACAACATCGGGTTCTACACAGGGGGCGGTACAATGACCCAGAAAGAGAGCAAGATGGAGTCAAAGAAGGGTTATTATTATTCCGACACCCGCAAGTTGGTGGCCGTCGAAGAGGTGGAGATCACCAATCCCGACTACAAGCTCAAATCCGACTCCGTATCCTACGACCTTAATACCGAGGTGGCTCGTTTCTTCGTCAAGACTTATATCTGGAACAAGCAGGGCGATATCCTCTCAGCCCTACATGGCGAGTACGACAGCAAGAACGATATATACGACTTTACCAAAGACTCCTATATCCTCACCAAGGACAAGGAACTATGGGCCGACTCTATAAAATATTTCAAATTCAAGGAGGAAGCCATACTCCACCGCGACATACAGATGATCGACGACCTGCAGCAGGCCACGGCCTTCGGTGACTTCGGACATTACTGGGGCGGGGAACGCAAGGAGCGCACGCTGTTGACAAAAAGACCGTCTATCCTTAATTTCGACAAGAGCGACCCCGACACTCTCTACATGAAAGCCGACACCATGTACATGTACACGGACAAGACGCTCCCGGGTGACACCATTCCCACGGAGGCTCCGACCATAGAATCGTTCGATCTCCCCGCGCCGCCTGCCGACAGTGTCGCGGTCGCCCCTGTTGACTCGACAGCGGTACAGCCGAAAATACAAGCCGACTCCCTCTTAAAGGCAGACCTCTCGCCCAAGGAGCTACGCAAGATGGAGCAGGAGGCCAAAAAAGCGGAGAAAGCCAAAGAAAAAGCCGAAAAGGAGAAAGAAAAGGCCGAGAAAGCCAAGTTACGTACGCAAAAATACCTGGAACGCCGTGCCCGCCTGCAAGCCAAGTACGGCGAGGGTCCGGCAGTCGACAGCGCCGCCATAAAAAAGAGGATCGCCGACTCCCTGCAACGTGTGGCACTTTTGGAACAAGCGAGGCTCGACTCGCTCGAAAGGCTCAAGGCTCCCCGCGACTCCATAAACAGGATCACGCAGAGTTACCGCAACGTGAAGATGTACAAGGGCGACATGAGGGCTGTGTGCGACTCTCTGGTATCCCACTCGTTCGACTCCACCATGCATATGTATATCAACCCGGTGGTGTGGAACTTAGAGAACCAGATAAAGTCCGAGGTGGTGGATATGTTCATGAAGAACGGCCAGATTGACAGGGCCCTGTTCTCTGGAGAGCCGATAATGAGTTCGCAGATCGATACCATACACTATAACCAGGTCAAAGGGAAGACCATGGAGGCATTCTTCCGCGATAAGGAGATATACCGGACCGATGTGGTCGGCAACGCCCAAACCTACTACTATCTCGAGGAGGATAACCCGGATACGGTGTTCTTACAAGGGTTCCTGGTGGCCGAATGTGCCGATATCACGTTCGACATAGAGGGGCGGAAGATCAAGAGGATAATCTACCGCGGGCAACCCGTGTACACCATATACCCAATGAGCATGATCCCCGAAACGCAATCGCTGTATCTGAAAGGATTCGTGTGGGAGGGGCATCTGAGGCCGTCTCTGGAAGATGTATTCGACCGCGTCATAAGGCCGTCGGAGCGCAATGAACACTACGCCCTGAAGCAGCCGGAGTTCGTCATTACGGGTAACATCAACTCCTACAAGCAATATCTATTGATAAGTAAGACGTGGCGCGACCGCGACGATAAATTGAGCGTCGAAGCTTTGGAATTCATTCAAAGCCTGGGGCATACGATAAAGCAATAGGCGTTGTGAGGGGCGGTGTTATAGCCTTAAAATATTAGCGGCCGGCGTGAATACGCCGGCCGCTTCGTTTTATTGAAAGTCAATTTTGATCACAGCAACCCCGCATCATATAGGCGGATCAGATCCTCTATCATCTTGTCATCTCCCTCCGCGTCGTACTCGTCCTTGAGGTTGGCGCCAAACAGGCGGGCCACACCCTGCCACAGGAATGCACTGAACGATCCGCGGAACTCCTTAAGCAGTTGGTATGAGGTGCGCGAGGTCTCGCGGTCGATGAGTTTCACTAGTATCTTACCCTGGCTGAAAGTCATATGCCTCAGCACGGGCGTGTATTTTTCCTTGATAGCCTTTTCCATGGCGGCAAGGTAGACGCGCTGCTGGCGCTTGTCCATGTTCTGGAGGTTGCCCTCCATCTTTTTGAGTATCGAGTTGGCTTCGCGGGCAACGGGATATACCTTCTTGACGTCGCGCGCCAGGCGGTCGTAGCGCCGCATATCCTTAGTGCGGGCGAACTTGACCACTGGCTTCAACTCTATGACAAGCATGGAGTCCCTGCCGTTGCGCTCGTAACCTACGCGCACGATCTGTTCGTACGGATTCTGCCTCTGCCCGTAGGCAGCCATGGCAAAACCAGAAAGAACGAACAAGAGTATGAACAATAATGCTTTCAATCGGCTTTACAGGTAGATTTAATGAGTTTTATTACACAAAATATTCATACCTTTGCAAAGGTATAAATTTTAACCATATGGATGAGCTCGGCGGCCTCGTTGTAAAACGAAATAATTGCGGCGATTGTTATAGATGCGTGAGGGAATGCGTCGTCAAAGCCGTCCATGTCCGCGACCAAAAAACAGTGATAGACAGCACTATGTGCATCGGTTGTGGGCATTGTGCGGGGGTCTGTCCTACAGGCGATATAGCGCTTCGCGACGACACCTGGTTGGCAAATAAATTCATAAAAAAATATTCGATCAAGGTGGCGTCGCTCTCCCCGGATTGGAGAGTGGAGTTCGACGGCATAGACTCGACCCGCCTGATCGAGGCCCTGAAACTACTCGGCTTCACCCATATCTCCGAGAGCGCGCTGGGCGCGGAACGTACCGCCGAGGAGGAACTGAGGCTCCTCAAAGAGCGCAAAGGCATCAATATATCATCGCGTTGTCCCGCCGTGGCCGACTACATACGCAAATACCGTCCCAAGTGGGCGGAAATGCTGTTGCCAGTCGACACCCCCATGGTGGCCCATGCCAAGATGATAAAGAGCTGGTGGGGCCACGACGCCATGGTGGTACACTTCTCCGCCTGCGGAGCCGCCAAGGCCGAGGCCACCCGCCACCCAGAGCTTATTCATCTCGCCCTCTCCTATCGCGAACTCAAGCAGTGGATGGGCAACGAAGGAATAAAGTTCGAGATGATCACCGGCCACGACACCTACAACTTCGCGCCCGTCACAGCCAAGGGCGGCCTGCTCTACCCTGTTATGGGCGGCACGGTGAGCGAGGAAACAGTAGCGGCCATCGGCGACAAGAACGTACACTACATATCCTCTTCGTCGATGCCGGACGTGAGGGAGATGCTACCCGACACGCCTCCCGAAATAGAAGGCACGCTTTACATGGACCTTATGGCCTGCGCCGGAGGTTGCATAGGCTCGAAATGCACGAGCGAGGGACGCCGCAGCATGATCGAAAAGGGCCTGATGATCCGTACCGAGCTCGAACGCCGCCATTTTATAGACGAGCCCTATACCGTACCCTTTGTCGACGTCACATATAACGGCCTGGAAGCCGAACCGATAGACAATTTCGTGCCCGAAAGCGCCACAAGCGCAGCCCTCGAGGAGCTGGGCATCGTGAGCGATAAGCTCCAGATCAACTGCAACGGCTGCGGCTACGTCACCTGCCGCCGCTTCGCAAAGGCGTTGAGCAAGGGCGCGGCAGACAAAAACATGTGCGTATACTACGTACGCGAGGAGCTCGAAAGCAAATTCCACACCCTGCTCGACCAGCTCACATCGGGAGTGGCAGTGGTGTCGCACGACATGAAGATAATCGACACCAACCGTATGCTGGCCTCTATGCTGGGGCAGGAAAAGGAGATACTCTACAACGAGAACCGTATGCGGGGTATGGACGCCGCGGGGATATTCCCCTTCCACAAGATGCTCAAGGAGTTTATCGCCAGCGGTGGCGAGCAGTTTACCCGCGACATCGAGTTCAAAGGCAGGATAATCAACGTGTCGCTGTTCAGTATACGCAACCGCCAGGCGGTGATGGTGATCCTGCGCGACATGCTCTTCCTGCAGGTGCGCGGCGAGGAGATCGCGGCCCGCACACAGCAGGTTATCAAGGAAAACCTCGAAACGGTACAGAAGATAGCGTGCCTCTTGGGCGACAACGCCTCGCGCACGGAAGCCATACTCAACTCCATACTCAAATCGCAGAAGGAGGTCGGGGAAAGTGAATAGCCGCAAGGAGAAATTCTTCGTAGAGATCGACTACGAACAGTGCACGGAGAAGGGCCGCGCGGCCGGTGGCGAGGTGTATATGCAGCGCCGCCGCATGGGGCTCACCACCCTGGTGCTGTCGGGCGGCGGAGGCAGCGGCATAAGGGCCAACGTCACAGCCAACGTGGTGGCGTCGATGGCCCTGAGCTATTCGGTCAATGCCGAGAAGCCCGAGCACACGGCAAGGGTGATAATAGACACCTTTTTCGGGAGCGGCAATGAGGAGGAGAAACAACCCACATTCACCATCGTGAGCATCAGCCCCCGGGGTGAGGTCTACGTGATGGAGTGCGGCAATCCCCGTTTTATGCTCATAAGGGGCGGAGAGCGTGCCGAGGTGGAGTCAAAGGTGATGAACATCCTGTCCCGCGGGATTAAATATGCCGTACGTAGGAGCAGGTTTAAGGCTCTGCCGGAGGACAGGATGGTATTTTTCACCGAGGGGGTCGCGACCTCCGGCAGCGGGACAAGGCGCATGCCCGAGGGATGGGGTGCGGAGGGAGTCGCCGAACTGTGCCTGCGCAGCGTGAAGGACGAACCCACTATCTCCGCCAGAGGCCTGGCGCAGCGGATGTTGTCCACGGCCCAGATGAACGATTTCATGTCGCCGCGCGCGGATATGAGCTGTGTGTCGGTGTATTTCCGCCAGCCGAGGAAGATACTTATCAGCACCGGGCCGCCGTTCAACAGCAACAAGGACAAGATCCTCGCCGATATGGTGGCCACCTACGACGGCACGAGAGTGATCTGCGGCGGCACCACGGCCAAGATAATCGCCCGGGAACTGGGGCGCGAACTGGTCGCCATATTAAAACGCGACCCATCCGGACTACCGCCCACATATAAAATGGAGGGTATGGATATGGTGACCGAGGGGGTGTTGACCCTGAGCAAGGTCAAGAGCCTGTTAGAGGGATTGCAAGGTACGACGGTAACGTCGAAAGGCACCGACGGGGCCCTGGCCTCGCTGTTGCTCAACCACGACATCATCGAGTTCGCCGTGGGCACCTGTATCAACCCCATACACCAGGACCCGAGCCTGCCCGTGGAGCTGGAACTGAGGCGTAACCTCATAAAGAATCTCGCCCAGGTGCTCGAAGAAAAATTCATGAAGGAAGTAAGAATACAATACATATAAACTTATCTGTAACCACGTTTGCTATGGACAAGAAACTCGAAGTGAAAATATGTACCGGCACGATGTGCTACGTGATGGGCGGGGCCGACCTGCAGCTGCTCGATGAACACCTGAGCGCCGGCATACTCGATCAGATCGACATCAAAGGCAGCCCCTGCCTCGCCTGCTGCAACAAGGACGACCGCAAAGCCCCGTTCGTTATGGTGGGCGAAGAGATAATCTCGAGCGCCTCGATACAGAGCGTGACCGACGCGATAAAGAAACATTTAGGCTTATAATTCATTCGGCATAGAATAGACAAGCTATGGCAATCATAAACAACGCGGTACTGATGCGCCGCGAACTCCTTACCCGCATCACAAAATTATACGCCGAGGGAGAGCTCGAGCCCAAGATCGACCACATCCCCATCGAGCTTCGCCCACGCGGCTACGAACAGCCCTCGCGCTGCTGCGTGTACAAGGACAGGGCCATGCTCAAGTATAAGATCATGGCCTTGCTCGGGTTCAACATACAGGACGAGACCGACGAAACGGTGAGCCTGCGCGAATATGTGCAGAGGGCCTTCAAACGCGACAGTATCTCGGCCGAGCCGCTTACGGTGGTCGACGATGTGTGCAGCGCGTGCGTGAAGGTCAACTACGTGGTGACCAACATGTGCCGCGGCTGTATGGCCCGCCCCTGCATGATGAACTGCCCCAAGGACGCCATCGACTTCCACGACGGGCAGGCCCATATCCACCAGGACAAATGCGTGAACTGCAGCCTCTGCCAGAAGAATTGCCCCTACCACGCCATCATCTACATCCCCGTGCCGTGCGAGGAGTCGTGCCCGGTGAACGCCATCAGCAAGGGCGAGAACGGCATCGAGAAGATCGACTACGACAAGTGTATCTACTGCGGGCGTTGCGTGGCCTCGTGCCCCTTTGGCGCCATTATGGAGAAGTCGCACCTTATGGGCGTGTTCAAGGCGCAGAACGAAGGCAGGAAGATAATCGCCATGGTGGCTCCGGCCATCGCGGGACAGTTCCGCGCCCCATTGGCTCAGATACTCGGCGCGATAAAGCAATTAGGGTTCCACGACGTGATAGAGGTGGCCAAGGGCGCCGACGTCACCACCGACAAGGAGGCCAAGGAGTTCCTGCACAAGATGAGCGAGGGCCAGCCTTTCATGACCACCTCGTGCTGTCCGTCATACAAGGCCGTGGTACGCAAGCATATCCCCGAAATACAGGACTATATGTCCGACACGCGCTCTCCTCTCCATTATACGGCGGCGATAGCGCGGGCTAAGTATCCCGACGGCGTGCTGGTGTTCATCGGCCCGTGCCTGGCCAAAAGGCAGGAAGCCTACACCGACGAGAATACCGACCTGATGCTCTCGTTCGAGGAGATAGGCTCCATGTTCGTGGCCAAGGGCATCGACGTGGACGACAGCTCGCAAGTGACCCTCGACGACAATATAGATTCCACAAGCCGGGGTTATGCCGTAAGCCAGGGAGTTATGAGGGCCATACAGCACAAGCTGGGCGACAAGGCCGATATAACCCCCGTGGTGGTCAACGGCATCAACAAGGAGAGCATACGCGAGATGCGCTCGTTCGCCAAGAGCTGCCCGGGAAATATGGTCGAAGTGATGGCCTGCGAGGGCGGATGCGTGGGGGGATGCAACGTGATAGCCAACACCAAGGTGGCCACAAGGCAGGTAAATGAATTAGTGAAATAAAAATATATAATGTGATGATAAACAGCGATAAAGTATCGGAAGGAATATTTTTAACGAGGGCGGTCGACCGCCGCAAGCACCTCTTCGAAAACATGTGGCCGCTCCCCTGCGGCGTATCGTACAACTCTTACCTGATAAAGGACCAGAAGAGCGTACTTATGGACACCGTGGAAAGAGGCAATGAGCATGGCTTCATGAAATGGATCGACGCCACACTCGAAGGGGCGCCGCTCGACTATCTGGTGATAAACCATATGGAGCTCGACCACTCGGGCGCCCTGGAATCCATAATATGCCGCTACCCCGATGTAAAGATCATCGGCAACAAGAAGACTTTCGGTGTACTCGAAGCCTACTTCGGCGGCAGGGACAATCTTATGGAGGTGCAGGACGGCGACACTCTCTCATTGGGTAAGCACACCCTTAAATTCATCTTCACCCCCTGGGTACACTGGCCCGAGACCATGATGACCTACGAAACCACCACCTCTACCCTCTTCTCCGGCGACGCCTTCGGGATGTTCGGCGGCGTGGATGGTGGCGTATTCGACGATGAGGTGTGCTTCGACGAATATTATGAATCGGAGATGAGGCGCTACTACTCCAACATCGTGGGTAAGTACAGCAATATGGTGCAGAAGGCGTTCGCCAAGCTGGGCGATACGGGGGTCAAGTGCATCTGTCCCTTGCACGGCTTCGTGTGGAGGACCGATCCGGGCAAGGTTATCTCCCTTTATGACAAGTGGAGCCGCTATGAGGCAGAGGAGGGTGTGGTGGTGATATATGCCTCGATGTACGACAACACGGCCGCCACGGCCAACTTCATAGCCCGTGAACTGTCAAAGGCCGGGGTAAAGAATATCCGCGTACACGACGTATCGAAGACCCACGTATCGTACCTCATAAACGACATCTGGAAGTATAAGGGCGTGATACTGGGCAGCTGCGCCTACAACGGGCAGATGTTCCCACTTATGGAAAACCTTACTACCGAGCTACTGCATATGGGCGTCAAGGAACGCTACCTCGGCATCTTCGGCGGATACAGCTGGAACGGCGGCGGGGCGAAGAACCTGTCGGCATTCGCCGAAGCATCCTGCTGGGAACTGGTAGCTCCCGTAGCTGACGTCAAAGGCGACCCCATTGAAGAGAAGCTCGAAGCCTGCGCTCTTATAGCCCGCAGTATGGCCGAAAAAATCCTCAAAAAATAACGACCATGACATCGAAGATAGAGGTTAGCATGAAATACACCTCCCGCGCGGAGGCCACGCCTGCGCTGAGCGCGAAGAGCATGGGCTCCGGCGCCCTCGAAGTGCTCGCCACCCCCGCGATGGTAGCCCTGATGGAGAATGCAGCCATGAACGCCATACAGGCCGCCCTGCCCGAAGGTTACGGCAGCGTGGGGACTCATATAAACATCAACCACACACGCGCTACGTCAATAGGCAACACGATCGAAGCCACGGCCGAAGTGACGAAAATAAACGGCCGCGAGATCACTTTTATCCTCACGGCATCAGACCCTTACGGGGATATAGGAGTAGGCGAACACACCCGTTTTGTAATAGAAAACAGCCGCTTCCTCGAAAAATTGAAAAAATAATTGTAAATTTGGGGCTCATTAGCATTTTTGCCCGTTTTTAAGGGACAAAAAGTGACCGCAACATCAAGCCAAGCCCACCCAAAGACATACCGACAACAAGTTTAACATTTAAATATAAATTTACTATGAGCAAGAAATTTCCCGCCGGAGTAATCTCGGGCAGCCAGGTAAGCGAAATCTTCGCCTATGCCAAGGAAAAAGGATTCGCGATCCCCGCAGTTAACGTAACAGGTACCGACACCGTCAACGCCGTTATGGAATGCGCGCGCGAAGTGAACTCTCCGGTCATCATACAGCTCTCTAACGGCGGCGCCAGCTTCTACGCAGGCAAGGGTCTCTCCAACGACGGCCAGATGTCGGCCATCCTCGGCGGTATCTCTGCAGCCAAGCACGTGCACACAGTTGCCGAAAGCTACGGCATCCCCGTGATCCTGCACACCGACCACGCGGCCAAGAAGCTCCTCCCCTGGATCGACGGCCTGCTCGACGCCGGCGAAAAGCACTTCAAGGAAACAGGCAAGCCCCTCTACAGCTCGCACATGCTCGACCTTTCTGAAGAATCTCTGAAAGAAAACATCGACATCTGCAAGAAGTACCTCACCCGCATGAGCAAGATAGGCATGACCCTCGAAATAGAGCTCGGCATCACAGGCGGCGAAGAAGACGGAGTGGACAACTCTCACGTAGACTCTTCAAAGCTCTACACCCAGCCCGAGGACGTATGCTACGCTTACGAGGAGCTGATCAAGATCAGCCCCAACTTCACCATCGCCGCTTCGTTCGGTAACGTACACGGCGTGTACAAGCCCGGCAACGTTGTACTCAGCCCCGGCATCCTCCGCGACTCGCAGGAGTATATCCAGAAGAAGTACAACACAGGCAAGAACCCCGTGAACTTCGTATTCCACGGCGGCTCAGGCTCTGAACCCGAAAAAATACAGGAAGCCATCACCTATGGCGTCGTGAAGATGAACCTCGACACAGATACACAGTGGGCATTCTGGAAGGGTATCCTCGACTTCTACAAGTCTAAGGAAGCCTACCTCCAGGGCCAGCTCGGCAACCCCGAAGGCGAAGACAAGCCCAATAAGAAGTTCTACGACCCCCGCACATGGCTGCGCAAGGGCGAAGAGTCTATCATCGCCCGCCTCAAGGTGGCCTATGATGACCTGAACGGCCAGAACGTGCTCTAAGAAGCGATCGACCATAGAGAGGCCGGCCGACAAGCCCTAAGGACTCAAGGCCGGCCCCTCTTATTTAAAATACCTATTATACCTAACCTAAAAAACTTCAAGATGAAAAAATTATTTATCGCAGCTATGGCTATCGCCCTGGCAGCATGTTGTTGCGGCAAGAAAGAGATGCCCATGTCCAAGCTTATCGACCAGGCCCTCGACAATGCCACACAGCAGGCCCTTCTGATGGCCCACGAACTCGACACTATGGAAGGTAAACTTCCCAGGACCCTCGACAGGTTCGGTAACCTCGTTACCTCCGACTCACGTTGGTGGTGCAGCGGTTTCTTCCCCGGTACTTTGTGGTACTTAGAAGAGTACAAGGACAATCCCGAAGTGTTGAAATACGCCGAAAAGTTCACTGCCCGCGTAGAGAGAGAAAAATATACTACCGACAACCACGACGTAGGCTTTATGCTCTACTGCAGCTTCGGTAACGGCCTTCGCCTGAAGGGCACGGAAAGCTACAAGGAAGTACTGACTACAGGCTCCAAGTCGCTCTGCACACGCTTTAACCCCACTATCGGCTGTACTCGTTCATGGGACGGCACCGGTGGCGCCAAAAACTGGCAGTTCGCCGTTATCATCGACAACATGATGAACCTCGAAATGCTTATGTGGGCATTCAAGGAGACCGGCGACAGCACATTCTACAATATAGCCATCTCTCACGCCGACGTGACCATGAAGAACCACTACCGCGATGACTACAGCACATGGCACGTGGTATCGTACGACACCATCACAGGTCAGCCCCACGCCAAGAACACGGCTCAGGGTTACAGCGACGACTCTGCATGGGCTCGCGGACAGGCCTGGGGTCTTTACGGTTACACTATGATGTACCGCGAAACAGGCCTCGAAAGGTATCTGGAACAGGCTAAGAAGGTTGCCGACTATATGATCAACCACGCCAATATGCCGGCCGACTATATCCCCTACTGGGATTTCAACGCGCCCAACCAGCCTTATAGCTACCGCGACGTTTCTGCCGCAACTATCATGGCTTCTGCGCTAATCGAGCTCAGTCAGTATGACAAGGCTAACAGTAAGGAATATCTGAAGGTGGCTGAAAAGCAGCTCCGTACTCTCGCCTCTGACGAGTACACAGCCAAGATCGGCACCAACGGTAATTTCATCCTGCGCCACAGCGTGGGCTCTATCCCCCACGGTTCTGAAATAGATGTACCCCTCACCTACGCCGACTACTATTATGTAGAGGCCCTGATGAGGTACAAGGCTCTGCTCGATAAGAAATAAAAGTCTCCGTCGGCGTAATCCGACAGGCTCAGTAAAAGCTGTCCGGATTCATTATTCTGAATCCGGACAGCTTTTAAAAGTTAAGCCCTGAGGTGGAACCCTAACGCAACACTCAACAAACAACCCATATTAAAACCAAATTCTGATCAACACAAATGGAAGCTATTGCAATTCTCACAGGCGGCGGTCCCGCTCCCGGCATGAACGCCGTCGTAGGCAGCGTTGCCAAGACATTTCTCCTCAAGGGTTACAGGGTCATAGGCCTTCACGAAGGTTACTCAGGCCTTTTCTCACAGACTCCCCGCATGGTCGATATCGACTTCGAACTGGCCGACGATATCTTCAACCGCGGCGGCTCTTACCTCAAGATGAGCCGTTTCAAGCCCACTGACAAAAACTTCGAAGAAAATTTCAATCTCGACCTCTTCACCAAGAATAACATCAAGTTGCTGGTTACAGTGGGTGGCGACGATACCGCCTCTACCGCCAACCGCATCGCAAAGTTCCTGGAAGCCAAGAAGTACCCCGTGGCCAACATACACGTCCCCAAGACTATCGACAACGATCTTCCCCTGCCCGCAGGTTCGCCCACATTCGGCTACCAGTCGGCTAAGGACAAGGGAGCTGTGATAGCCCGCACTGTGTATGTCGACGCGCGCACCAGCGAAAACTGGTTCCTGCTGGCGGCCATGGGCCGTTCGGCCGGCCACCTGGCCTTCGGTATCGGTACCGCCTGCCACTACCCCATGATCGTTATCCCCGAGATGTTCAACAAGACGACCATCACCGTGGATAAGATCGTGAAGCTCGTGGTTTCGGCCATCATCAAGCGTAAGATCATGGGGATGAACTACGGTGCCGCCGTGATCTCCGAAGGCGTGTTCCACGAACTCAGCGACGAGGAGATCAAGAAGTCGGGCGTACACTTCTCGTACGACGACCACGGACACCCCGAACTGGGCAAGGTATCAAAGGCCCATATCTTCAACGAAATGCTCGAGAAGAAGGTGGCTGAAATAAAGCTCAAGGTTAAGTCGCGCCCCGTGGAGATAGGCTACGAAGTACGTTGCCAGACTCCCGTGGCCTTCGACCTCGTGTACTGCTCTATGCTGGGTATGGGCGTTTACAAGCTCTTCAGCGAAGGCAAGACCGGATGTATGGTCTACGCCGACCAGGCGGGCAACGTATCGCCGCTCTACCTGAAGGACCTGCAGGATCCCGTGACAGGCAAGATCGCCCCGAGGCTCGTGGACATTACCTCCGACAAATTCAATTTCGTGGTGGATTACATCCTGAATTACATCACTCCCGCCGACTATGAAGCCGCCAAGGCCTATGTGTCTAACCCCGAGGAGTATGATTTCATGAAGATACTCGAATGGAATAGGTAATAATCATATTCTCAAAGTCGAAGAGGCTTCCCTTACCGGGAGGCCTCTTTGTTTTACAGGATAGTTTGATAAAAATTTTCGACCTTTTGATAATTATTTAACTTTTATCTAAAAAATTAATTCTGTAACTTTAGGGAAAATTTTCACTCTTTAAAATCCCTCCGTATATGTTCAGTAAAAAAGATCAGACCGCAATAGAGGAGCACGGCTTGAGCATGTCCACAGTCGAAGAGCAAATGCGCTATTTTTCATCGGGATTCCCATTCCTGGATATCGACCGCCCCGCCACTACCGGCGACGGGATAGTGTCGCTCGACAAGCACAGGACCGCATCTCTGGTCGAAGCGTACGATTCGAAGAGGGAGGCATTGAGCATCGTGAAATTCGTTCCCGCGTCGGGAGCGGCCACGCGTATGTTCAAGGACATGTACGAATTCCTCAATACCAATGAGCCCAACAAATACTCGGAAGAGGTCATAGCCAATGTCGACAAGTTCGCCTTTGGGCAGGCTCTGCGTTCCGCCGCGGGCAAGGACGCTTCTGCCAAGGAACTGATTTCGGCACTCGTGGAGGACGGGTTGAACTACGGCAAATTGCCCAAGGCCATGATCCTTTTCCACAAATATAAGGACAGCAACCGCACAGCCATGGAGGAACACCTGGCCGAGGGAGCCATGTATGCCGTGGGTGCCGGAGGTGAAGTAAAGATACACTTCACCGTATCGCCCGAACACAGGAGCGGATTCGAGCGTATTATTTCAGGAGTGTTGGAGCGTTACGAGAAGGTTTTCGGCGTGAAATACAGCATCAGCTACTCCCAGCAGAGCCCCTCGACCGACACCATCGCCGTAACCCCCGGCAACGAGCCGTTCCGTAATGCCGATGGCAGTATCTTGTTCCGTCCGGCGGGCCACGGAGCCCTGATATATAACCTCGATAATATCGACGCCGACGTAATCTTCGTGAAAAATATCGACAACGTAGCGCCCGACCACCTTAAGGACGACACGGTAAAATATAAAAAAGCATTGTGCGGCTTATTGTTAGAGCTTCAAGGCAAGATATTTGCGTATATGAGTCAACTCGACAAGTGTGATGCCGAGGGGGCCGACCTCAAAAAGATAGCCTCCTTTGTGGAGAATGAGTTGTGCTACCGTCTACCCCGCGATTTCAACGATATGGTGGAGGAAACAAAGGCCGACCTCCTGCGCGAAGTACTCAACCGCCCCATCAGGGTGTGCGGCGTAGTGCGCAACGAGGGTGAACCGGGCGGCGGGCCGTTCTGGGTAAACGGCGACGACGGATCGCAATCGTTGCAGATCGCCGAGTCGGCCGAGATAGCACCCGGGCGCAGTAGTCTTATGAGCGAAGCTACACACTTCAACCCCGTAGACCTCGTGTGCGGCGTGAGGGATTACAGGGGTAACAAGTTCGATCTTAAACGTTTTGTCAACCACAATGCGGGGCTTATCTCCGAGAAGTCGAAAGACGGCAAACCGCTCAAGGCGCAGGAGCTTCCCGGACTGTGGAACGGCTCGATGTCGATGTGGAACACCATTTTCGCCGAGGTGCCTATAACTACGTTCAGTCCCGTGAAGGTGGTGAACGACCTGTTACGACCGCAACACCAGTAAAAAAATCAGATACACGATAAAAACTGTTGACTATGGAGAATAAACTCGATGTATTGACCCGCAAACTCTACGATGAGGGTCTTTCAAAGGGTAAGGAGGAGGCCCAGAGGCTCGTGGAGGAGGCCGACAGGAAAGCCACAGAGATAATAGCCTCGGCCCAAGCCAAGGCCGAATCTATAATAAAGGCAGCCGAAACCAAGGCTAACGAACTTCGCAAGAACGGCGAGACCGAGCTCTCTCTGGCCGGACGCCAGAGCCTGGACGTTATAAAACAGAATATCGAGAAGGCCATCGTGGCCAAAGCCCTCGACGCCCCCATAAAAGAAGCCAACGCCGACCCCGTGTTTATCAGGGAGATACTCCTGACCCTCGCCGCCAACTGGGAGGGAGCCAAGTCAGGCAAGGTGGAACTCCGGGCCCTGCTACCCAAAGACAAAGAGGCGAAACTTGGCAAGGAGATCGAAAAATCCGCTACCGGCATACTCCAGGCAGGCATAGAGATCGGCTTCAGCGAAAGCGTGAAGTCGGGATTCCGCGTCGGCCCCAGGGACGGCAGCTATTACATAAGCTTCAGCGACGACGACTTCAAAGCGTTATTGGGCGAATATATCAGCCCCCTGATCTACAACCTGTTATTCAGGGAGGGATAGCCATGCCCAGGTATCACTATCTGATAGGAGGGCTGAGGGAGTACGCCATCGACGGCGTACACAAGGGTTTCGATGCGGTGGCCCTGCGCGATGAGATCGAAGGGATGCTCTCCGCAGGCGATAAGAAACTCTTCGAACTGTTGTATACTTTTTACGACGTAAAGAACATAATAAATATCCTCGGGGGACGCGACAGTTTCGATGTTCTGGGCAATTTCTCGCGCGAAGAGATAGAGGGCGATCTTAAACACAGGGAGCTTCTCCCCTCTTTTATCCTCAATGTCCTCGCGGCTTATGACGAGGACGCCGAGGGCGGTGAAGATATAGACACCTCGCTCCCCTTCGAAAACTCTCTGTGGGGAGCTTATTACAGCGAGTGCGCGGCTTCGGGTAACAGATTTATACGCGAGTGGTACACGTTCGACAACGCCTTGCGCAACGTATGCACAGCCTACGCCGCAAGAAGCCAGGGACGGCCCGTGGCCAGTGAACTTATCGGCGAAGGCGACACTGTCGACGCCCTGTCGCGTAATTCGGCCGCCGACTTCGGGCTCAAGGGCGACGTCGGATTCATAGACACGCTGCTGTCGATTCTCGACACGAAGGATGTGGTCGAAAAGGAACGGCGGATGGACGTCCTGCGATGGGATTTTTCGGAGGAACTCCTGGGACACGACTATTTCTCGGTGAACGAGGTGCTGTCGTACCTTACGAAGATAAATATACTGCACCGCTGGGCCTCGCTCGGCGGCGAACGTGGCCGCGAGGTGTTCGGGCAACTGCTGTCTAAATTGACCCGCAGCGAGCTCCTCGACGGAGGCAAAGCGAAAGAAGAAAAGAATGAATAGAGAGATGAAGACTAAAGGGATTGTAGCGGGGATTATCTCCAATATTGTTATCGTGGAGGCCGACGGCCCTGTCAGCCAGAACGAGATATGCTACGTGCTCCTGGGTGAGACGAGGATGATGGCCGAGGTGATAAAAGTCATCGGCGACCAGGCATATATACAGGTGTACGACTCTACCCGGGGGCTGAAGATAGGCGATAAGGTGGAATTCGAAGGCCATATGCTCGAGGTGACGCTCGGGCCAGGCCTGCTGTCGCGCAATTACGACGGCCTGCAGAACGACCTGGCGCAGATGGAGGGTCTGTTCATCGAGCGCGGCTCGCATACGCTGCCCCTCGATTACGACGCCAAGTGGGATTTCACGGCCATAGCCAAGGCGGGCGACACTGTTGCCGCGGCCGACTGGCTGGGCGAAGTGACCGAGCAGTGGATAAAGCACAAGATCATGGTGCCCTTCACCATGACGGAAAAATACAAGGTCAAAAGTATCGCCGCCAACGGAGAGTATAAGACATCCGACACCATCGCCGTACTGACCGATGCCGACGGCCGCGACCACGACGTCAGCATGATACAAAAGTGGCCCGTGAGGCGCAGCGTCACAGCCTACAAAAACAAACCTCGTCCCTACAAAGTGATGGAGACAGGCGTGCGCGCCATCGACACATTCAATCCCATTGCTGAGGGCGGTACAGGCTTTATCCCTGGGCCGTTCGGCGCGGGGAAGACCGTCCTGCAACACGCCATAAGCAAGCAGGCCGCCTCCGACGTTATAATATTTGTGGCATGCGGCGAGAGGGCCAACGAGGTGGTAGAGATATTCAAGGAGTTCCCTCACCTTATCGACCCGCGCACAGGTCATTCCCTGATGGAGCGTACCACGATAATCTGCAATACCTCCAATATGCCCGTGGCGGCACGCGAGGCGTCGGTGTACACGGGTATGGCCATAGGCGAATATTACAGGGCCATGGGGCTAAAGGTGCTGATTCTGGCCGACTCCACATCGCGTTGGGCACAGGCGCTGAGGGAAATGTCCAATCGACTGGAGGAATTGCCAGGGCAGGACGCCTTCCCGATGGACCTGCCTGCTATCATATCCAACTTCTACGCCCGCGCGGGGTTGGTCAACCTGAATAATGGGGAGACAGGGTCGGTGACGTTCATCGGCACGGTGTCGCCCGCGGGCGGTAATCTCAAGGAACCGGTGACCGAATCGACAAAGAAGGCGGCGCGCTGTTTCTACGCCCTGTCGCAGCAGAGGGCCGACAGCAAGCGCTATCCCGCCATCGACCCACTCGACAGCTACTCAAAATATATCGAATATCCCGAGATCATAGATTATCTCGACAAGCAGGTGGAGCCTCAATGGACGGAACTCGTAAGTAAAGGCAAGACCCTCGTACAGAGGGGTAAGGAAGCAGCCGAACAGATCAATATCCTGGGCGACGACGGCGTGCCTATGGAGTACCACGACCGCTTCTGGAAATCGGAACTTATCGACTTCGTCATCCTGCAGCAGGACGCCTTCGACAAGATCGACGCCAACTGCCCCATGGAACGCCAGAAGGAGATGTTCAAGATGGTGATGGGTATATGTGATCTGAAATTCTCGTTCAATGATTTCGAGGAGTGTTCCCGCTTCTACAAGGGGTTGATAAACACCTTCAGGCAGATGAACTATTCCGAATTCCGGAGCGACGCCTACCGCGGATACGAACAGGAGATTCGCGAAGAGGTGGAAACAAAGAGTGTGAGGTAGGACGCAAAAAACGGTAAGACAATGAATACAAAGGCTTTTCAGAAAATATATACGAAAATAGACAACATCACCAAGGCAACGGTGACCCTCCGTGCCTCGGGCGTGGGCAATGACGAATTGGCCACCGTGGGCGGCAAACTGGCGCAGGTTGTGAAACTCAGCGGGCAGACCATCACCATGCAGGTATTCTCCGGCACTGACGGCATCTCCACCGATTCGGAGGTGGTATTCCACGGCGAACCCCCCACCCTGCGTGTGAGCGACCAGCTTGCGGGGCGTTTCTTCAACGCCTACGGCGAGCCTATGGGCGGAGGACCTGCCCTTGAGGGCGAAAAGAGAGAGATAGGCGGCCCCACGGTCAACCCTTTCAGGCGCCTGCAACCCTCGGAACTTATCGCCACCGGCATAGCGGGCATCGACCTTAACAATACCATAGTCACGGGCCAGAAGATACCTTTTTTCGCCGACCCCGACCAGCCGTATAATCAAGTGATGGCGATGGTGGCCCTGAGGGCCAAGGCCGATAAGATCATCCTGGGCGGCATGGGCCTGACAAACGACGACTTCCTGTTTTTCAAGAACGTGTTCGAGAATGCCGGGGTGCTCGACCGCATAGTCAGCTTCGTTAACACAACTGAAAATCCTCCTGTGGAGCGTCTGTTGGTGCCCGACATGGCCCTCACGGCGGCGGAATATTTCGCTGTGGATAAGGGCGAGAAAGTGTTGGTACTGCTGACCGATATGAGCCTCTACGCCGATGCGCTGGCCATTGTGTCCAACCGTATGGATCAGATCCCCTCGAAGGACAGCATGCCCGGATCGCTCTATTCCGACCTTGCCAAGATATACGAGAAAGCCGTACAGCTACCTAACGGAGGCTCCATAACTATCATCGCCGTCACTACCCTTTCGGGCGGAGATATCACCCACGCCATTCCCGACAATACCGGGTATATCACCGAGGGGCAGCTCTTCCTGCGTAACGACAGCGATACCGGCAAGGTCATCGTCGACCCCTTCCGCAGCCTGTCGCGCCTCAAACAGTTGGTCATCGGCAAGAAGACCCGAGAGGACCACCCCCAAGTGATGAACGCCGCCGTACGCCTCTACGCCGACGCGGCCAACGCCAAGACCAAACTGGAGAACGGTTTCGACCTATCCGACTACGACGAACGTGCGCTCTCTTTCGCGTATGATTATTCGGTTGAACTGCTGGCCATCGACGTGAATATCGACATCACCTCTATGCTCGATACGGCATGGAAGCTCTTCGCAAAATATTTCACAAAGGCTGAAGTCGCCATAAAAGCCGAACTGACAGACAAATACTGGAAAGAATAAACACCCAAGCTACCTCCGACACAGAACCAAGTCATGGCAATAAAGTTCCAATATAATAAGACCTCGCTTGCGGAGCTCGACAAGCAGCTCAAGATACGTTCGAAGGCCCTGCCCACCATCAAGAGCAAGGAGTCAGCCCTGCGCCTTGAGGTGAAGAAGGCCAAGGACAGCGTGGTGGAATACAATACGATCATGGACGAGCTTATCATGCGGCACGACTATATGGTCGCGCTGTGGGGCGAGTTCGAGAGCGATCTGCTGAGCGTGAAAGATGTGGAACTTGGAGAGATGAAGATCGCCGGGGTCAGGATACCCGTATTGAAAGAAGTAATATTCGAGGAGAAAAAATACAACCTGTTCAGCGCCCCGCTCTGGACAGCCGACGGCGTGGCCTTGCTCAAGGAGCTGGCTTCCGTGGGCCTCGAACGCGAGGTGTACTCACGCAGGACCGAACTCCTCGACCACGCCCGCAAGAAGACGACCCAGAAAGTAAATCTCTACGAAAAGGTGCAGATCCCCGGCTACGAGGGGGCCATACTCAAAATAAAACGCTTCCTGGAGGATGAGGAGAATCTCTCCAAATCGTCGCAAAAGATAGTAAAGACCCGCCACGAAAGGCAGAACGAAGAAGAATTGCGCGCATGATTGTACCGATGACCAAATACTCGCTGGTGATATACCACCGCGATTACCACCAATTCCTGCAACAACTGCAAGAGCTGGGCCTGGTCGACGTTACCATCAGGGACGTAGAGATGAGCGACGACCAGCGGCGTATGATGCTCGAAACCGAGAGCCTGCGCGATGCCGTCACTAACCTGCGCAAGCTCGCCTCCGCCAAGGGATTCAAGTCCGGAGGGGGTTATGGCAGCGGCGAGGAGGCTTTTGCGCAGTATTCCGAAGCCAAGGCCAAAATAGATACCATATCGGCGGAACTTGCCCGGGCACACAAGGAGGTGGAAGAAGCGAGGGTATGGGGCGACTTCTCGCCCGAGCGCATCGGGGAGCTCGAAACCCGCAGCGTGTTCATCCAATACTTCATGGCCTTCAACAACGAATTTGATGATTATATCGAGGACTGGCGCGAGGAATACGCTATCGAGATAGTCCGTCGTACCGCAAGCGCCACTTATTTTGTGGTGATAGCCGACTCACCACAACCGGTGACTATCAACGCCCAGTCGATCAAGGCACCCTCCATCCCCGCCAAAGTGAGGGAGATAGAGGCCGAAGCCATGGAAGCGGAAATAAGAACTTTGAACAAGGCCATCGCGAGGGCCGCGGCAGATGTAGACGAAATAGAGCGCCTCGAAAGGGAATCGCGGGCAAGGGTGCGCCTCGACATGGCGTACAACAGCCACTCGCAGGAGGCCGAAGACACACTCTACCTGCTCGAAGGTTACGCCACCAGGGAGAGCTCGGAGGATGTGGACAAATTCCTCGATTCCGCCGACGCGTTCGTAATAAAAGAAAAGCCCACGCCTGAGGATGATGTCCCCGTATTGCTCCGTAATAACTGGTTCGCCAGGCCGTTCGAGATAATCGGGAGGTTCTACGCCCTGCCCAAGTACGGCAGTATGGACCTGACGCCCTATTTCGCGCCGTTCTATATGCTGTTCTTCGGCTTTTGTCTCTGCGATGCGGGCTACGGACTACTCCTGTTAATAGCAGGTATAGTACTAAAAATCAAAGGAAAGGGAATGCTGAAAGACGCCGGGATGCTTACCATCTGGTGCGGCTCGGCCACTATACTCTTCGGTCTGCTGACAGGCGGATTTTTCGGGATATCACTGGGAGGATTGAAGGCTTTCAGCGGATTCAAGGATTACTTCTTAAACCCCAATCAGCTGTTCACCCTATCCATAGCCGTGGGCTTTGTGCAGGTGTTGTTCGGACTGATACTCAAGGCGATAACACTTTCATCGCAGTTCGGTTTAAAGTATGCGCTGTCGACCATAGGATGGATGATCGTTATCGTTTCATCCCTGGCGGCCGTACTGTTACCGACCGTAGAAGTCGAGGCGTTCACGGTACACTCTACCGCCTATTACGTTCTAATCGGTATAGGCCTGGGCATGATGTTGCTGCTGAATAACCCCGCTAAAAACCCTCTGAAGAATATCGGTCCCGGGTTGTGGGAGACATATAATTATCTTTCCGGTTTGCTGGGCGATATCCTGTCGTATATCCGTCTGTTCGCCATAGGGCTCTCGGGTGGTATACTAGCCCTCGTGTTCAACGATCTGGCCGTGGGCATGAGTCCCGACATTCCGGGCGTGAGGCAGATCGTGATGCTTATAATTATTGTCGTGGGGCACAGTATCAACCTGTTCATGTCGGCGCTCGGATCGTTCGTGCATCCGATGCGTTTGACATTCGTGGAATTTTACAAGAATGCGGGATTCGAGGCGGCACAACGCAAATTCGACCCTCTGAGGAAATAAAATAATTGTTTAACTTAAAATATCTGAATTTATGACACCTATCATGTTAGCCTATATCGGGGTGGCCCTGATGGTCGGAGTGTGCGGGCTCGGCAGTTGCTACGGCACGACCATTCCCGGCAATGCCGCCATTGGAGCTATGAAAAAGAACAGCAGTGCGTTCGGTAACTACATGATCCTCTCCGCCCTACCCGGTACGCAGGGCCTCTACGGTTTCGTCTGCTTCTTTATCGTAAAGGGATTCCTCGTTCCCGAGATCACGATGTTGCAGGGGGCGGCAATCTTCGCAGGCGGGATCATTATGGCCATAGTGGGCTTTTTCAGCAGTATCCGCCAGGGCGAAGTGTGCGCCAGCGGCGTGACAGCCATAAGCAACGGCCACGACGTATTCGGTAACACTCTGATTCTCGCTGCTTACGCCGAGCTTTACGCCATCCTGGGCGTGGCCGCAGTGTTCCTTATCAGCCAGTCGATTTAATCGCGGGGTGAGTATAATGCGGGAAGGCGGACGGTATGTTCTCCTTCCCGTATTTTATGTACTCCGGGTCGTCATACGACCCGCGGCCCTTACGCCCATGGCACAAAGTACCACAGGAGGTGGGCGTAGGGCAGGGAAAATATTATGGCATAAAAGTATTTTTTATACTACATTTGTGAAATATGGCCAAGAGCAGTAAGGTCTCATTCCGGGAGAGTGTCGATAGCTACAACGCGTTGTCTAAATCCATAGACAGCAGGCGTTTCGCACCCGTCTACCTGCTTATGGGTGACGAGCCGTATTTCATCGACCAGATATCGGGCAAACTCGCCCAGAATATTCTGTCCGAGGAGGAGAAGGCTTTCGGCCAGATAGTCCTCTACGGCAAGGATAGCGACGTGGGTAGCGTAATAAACCTATGTAGGCAGATGCCCATGATGGGTTCTTTTCAGGTGGTTATCCTGCGTGAGGCGCAACAGATGCGTAATATCGACCAACTTTCGCTCTACACCTCCTCGCCCCTTGCTTCGACCATACTCGTGGTATGCCATAAGGAAAAGAACGTCGACAAACGCCTGCAGTTCTACAAGCACTGCGCCGAGAAGGGGCAAGTGTTGGAGTCGGTGCGCCCGCGCGACTATGAATTCGGGGGCTGGCTCTCGGATTTCGTCCGCAGCAAGGGCTGCAACATGGACACCAAGGCCATAGCCATGTTGACCGACCATGTGGGTGCGGACATCTGCAAAATTTCCGGCGAACTCGAGAAACTGATAACCGCCCTGCCCGAAGGGACGAAGAACGTAACCGCCGACATAATCGAGCAAAATATCGGCATCAGCAAGGAGTTCAACACCTTCGAGTTGACTAAGGCCCTGTCGGAGCGCAACCTCCACAAGGCCATGCTTATCGCAGACCATTTCGCCCGCAACCCCAAGGACAATCCCTTACTGCTGACCATAAGTTCGATGTTCACCCACTTCCAGCGGATATTCCTCGTAAACTACCACCGTTGGCTCTCCACGCGGGCGACAAAGCGCGTACCAATGCCCGACGATATGACCCTCGCCCGCGAACTGAAGCTCCCATCCCCTTATTTTCTCAAGGAATACCAGGGGGCAGCCGCGCTCTACCCCAACAACAAGGTGTTCGCCATTATCGGCCTGTTGAGGGAGTATGACATGAAAAGCAAGGGGATAAACGGCGGCTCGGCCGACGACGGCGAGTTGCTCAAGGAACTGTTGCTAAGAATACTAACCCTATAAGGCAATGGCAAACGATTTTGCCGCCATAAACGGGCGCATAGAGCCCATGGAGCAGGCCATAGCCGCCATAGGGGCGGCCATCCACGGCCCGTTTGTCTATCAGGATATCCACACCTTCGACCATAAGGCGGTACATCTGAGCGAGCACCTCTATATCATGAGGCGTTCGGCCAGCGCGGTATTGGGATGCGAATGGATTCCGGACGAGAGCCGGATAGAGGACACTATCGGAGAAATGCTACAACGCGGCAGGTATCCGCGGCAGAGCAACCACGTAAGGCTATATCTATACCCCGGGGACAAGGCACTCCGAAAAGAGGCGACACTACTTACGGAAGTGGTCGGTCCGTTGTTCTACCCGAAATTCGTTATCTGGCATAAACGCCTCGAAACCACCGCTATGCGACTGCCGGTAGCGTTCCCCGGATACCAAAGTTCCGTTTCACTGCACACATCCACGCTCGCCGACTCGGCGGCTAAAGAAACGGGTATGGACAAGGCCGTGATAATATCGTCCGAAGCCGGTCCATTAACGGGCGATCAACCTCTGTTCATCGTAAAAAACGGGATAGTGTACGTATCGCCCCCGCCCTATGGTTCTCCGGGTATGGTGATGCGGGGCCTCATTATCAAAGCGTTGACCAGCGCGGGTATCGAAGTAAGGGAAGTTCCTGTAACGGAAGAGATGGTGCGCTCGTGCGACGAGGCTTTCAGCGCCGACGTGCAAGGGCTTATAGATATACTCGGAGTAGATTCGTCGAGGCTTTTCAATTTTACGGTTAAGAAAATACTCCCCTACATCAACCGCTTGACCTGGGGCGGATAATCGCGTTGGCGGTATTTCTGGTCGCGGAGCCTCGGCTCAAACCCCGCTTCCATGATGGCCCGCTGTATCCCGTTGGCGTCGAAACTGTTATCGGCGCCTGCCGACGACACCACATTTTCCTCGATCATTATCGATCCCATATCGTTAGCGCCCGAATGTAGCGCCATCTGCGCCGTCTCCTTACCTACGGTAAGCCACGAGGCCTGTATATTGGGGATATTGTTGAGCACTATGCGAGAGATGGCGATAAGGCGCAGGTATTCGGCCGAAGAGAACCGTTCCTCCACGCCCTGCCTCTCGAGCTCCGTCCCCTCGCCCCTGAATATCCAGGGGATAAAAGCTATGAAACCGTAATTCCCCTCCGGGCATTCTGCCTGTAGGTCGCGTAGTTTTAAGAGGTGCCCTATTCTCTGGCGCGGCGTTTCTACGTGACCGTACATCATGGTAGCCGAAGTGGCTATATTCATCCTGTGTGCCGTGCGCATCACTTCCAACCACTGGTCGGCGGAACACTTGCCCGGGGATATAATACGTCTGACATCATTGTCGAGTATCTCCGCACCAGCTCCGGGCAGGGAGTCGAGGCCCGCGTCGAGCAGGCGGCGTAGGGTGGTCTCTATATCGAGGCCGCTGATACGGGCGATATGCCATACCTCGGGCGCTCCGAGGGCATGCAGGCGCACCTGTGGGTAACGCCGTTTGAGTTCGCTGAAAAGTTCCTCGTAGAATGTTATACCAAGCTTCGGATGCAGGCCTCCCTGTAACAGCAGTTGGTCGCCGCCGAGAGCTATAGTCTCGGCTATCTTGCGGTCATAATCCTCTATGGTCGTGATAAAGGCCCGTTCCTTCTGCCCCGGCTTGCAGTGGAAGTTGCAGAACTTACACCCCGACACGCAGACGTTGGTGATATTCACGTTGCGGTCGATCTGCCAGGTGACCACGTCGCCCGGATGCAGGCGCCGCCGGATGGCATCTGCCACATAGGTCAGCTCGCCGAGCGGCGCATTCTCATACAGCCACAGGACCTCATCCGCCATGAGCGGCTCCGACCGCAGAGCGCGGTCATATAGCTTTTCCCTATCAACAGCGATCATATCGTTATCGGTTTTATTATCAACACCCTATACCGCAGCCAGCGGATGGGATGAAATAAGTCGCCAGACGGTAAATTTCAGCCCTCTGCCGGGGGTGGCTGCGGGCTGATGGCCTTGCTACTCAAGGCCCGACAGACTGGCATGTAATTCCTGAAACTCTCACCCTCTCCAACAATTATAAGAAAGGCTGCCCTGACAACAGGGCAGCCCAAGATATCTTAAGAGTAAGATGTCGTTATCCCCTGATTAGTTGGGAATGATAGCCTCTACAGGACAAACGTCGGCGCATGAGCCGCAGTCTGTACATGTAGAAGGATCGATAACATAAACATCGCCCGCTGAGATAGCCTCTACGGGACACTCATCGATACAAGTACCGCAAGCGGTGCAGGTATCTTCTTTAATCTTGTAAGCCATTGTTGTTTTGTTTAAATGTTATGAACTGGTGTTAATTACCACAAAAGTATAATTTATATCATTATTACCAAAGTGATAATTCTTTTTTTACACTTTTTTAATCCCGCGAATAGCGCAAAATCTGCGGGCGGCAGATAATCACACTCTAAAACAACGCCCGGGCTATCTTCACCATGTTATCGGTCTTACCCATGGTGTAGAAATGGAGCATAGGCACGCCGGCGGCTTTAAGCTCCCGGCCCTGCTCTATGGCCCACTCCACGCCCACTTCCCTCACGGCAGCGTTGTCCTTGCAAGCAGCGACGGCTGACACAAGATCTTCTGGCAAGTCGACATGAAATATCTGCGGTAGGAGCGTGAGTTGCGCCTTGGTAGAGAAAGGCTTGATACCCACCACCACCGGAACGTCGATCCCCGCCGCCTTGCACTCATCCACGAATGCGAGTATCTTGCGGTTGTCGAAGCTCATCTGGGTGACGATATAGCTCGCCCCGGCGTCGACCTTGGCCTTGAGGTATTTCATATCCGTGGCCCTGTTGGGCGACTCGGCATGCTTCTCGGGATACCCCGCCACACCCACGCAGAAGTGGGAATGGTGGCCCGGCTCGACCTCCCCGTCGATAAAGCGCCCCCTGTTCATATCCATTATCTGCTCCACCAGATCACACGCGTGCGCATGGCCCTGGGGATGAGGCTGGAACGAGTGCTCGCCCTTCATATTATCTCCCCTAAGCGCCAACACGTTGCGTATGCCAAGAAAATCGAGGTCGATAAGCGCGTCCTCTATGTCGTAGCGCGACTGCCCGCCGCATATCAGGTGCGGCACCACCTCCACGCCATACCGATTCATGATGGCCACCGAGATACCCACCGTTCCCGGACGGCGGCGCACCACCCTGCGCTCCAGCAGACCGTCGGCACGGTCGACATATTTAACGTCCTCGCGGTGGTAGGTGAGGTTGATGTACGCGGGCGAGAACTCCATCAGGGGATCGATGGCGTCGAACGTAGGCTTCGTGCCATCGCCCTTGAGCGGGGGCAGGAGTTCGAAGGCGAATCGTGTCTTTCCCGCCGCTTTTGTGTCGCGCAAAATATCTATTACATGCATAGCTGTGTGTGTTTGCTTTAGTTATTACCGCCTATCTTATGTTGGCGGAGAGCAGTTTGCGGAGCGTCTCTTCGTCCACCTGCTCCTCGCGGCGGGCGGCGTAGTCCCCGAATTGTTCCTCGTCTATCATGCCCACGGCGAAATTACGGGCCTCCTTCGATGCGAACATCAGCGAGCAGATCGACTCGGGCGGGGTTATCATATATGATTCCGTGAGGCCCATCCCCAGCTCCTCACCCACTCCCAGCAAGTCGAAAAGGTCTTTCTTGAGCGAATGGTCGGGCACGGAGGGATAACCCACGGCTGGCCTTATACCCTGGTACTCACCGCGCATCAACTCATCCACAGACAACTGGTCGTGGCGCTCGTAGCCCCAAAGGGTGGTGCGCACGAAACGGTGCAACTCCTCGGCGAAGGCTTCCGCGAGCCTGTCTGCCAATAGTTTGGCCATTATGGCTTTATAATCGTCCTTGGCAGCACGGAAACCCGCTACCATCGTATTGAGGCCCATACCTATATTACATACCAGCACGCCTACATAATCCGTGACCCCATTCTCCCCTTGTGCTATGAAATCGCTCAGACAGAGGTTGAGTCCATCGGAAGCCTGCTGGTTACGCAGCATCGGCAGGCGCACTTCGCTGGGGGTGTTGAATTCCGGGTCGTAAACGGTGATAACTATATCGTCACCCTCGCTGCGGGCGGGGAAGATACCCGCCATGCCATTGGCGTGCAAGAGTTTACCGTCGATTATCTGCGAGAGCATCTCCTGCGCGTCGGCGAACAGCTTGCGCGCTTCCTCGCCCTTCTCCGGATCGCCGAATATGTCGGGATAACGCCCCTTGAGACCCCATGCACTGAAAAAGTAGCTCCAGTTTATGAGGTGAGATATTTCGCGCAGTGAATAATCCCTGAACACTATCCGCCCTATCCTGTGCGGCACGACTATATCCTCAGGGCGGACCTTGAAACGCTGTGCGCGGGCCGCGGCGAGGGAGAGATATTGCTTCTGCTCCTCCCTGCGGGCGAATTCCTTTCTTAGAGCCTCCTGTCCGTCTTTCAATTCTTTTATAAATGCCTCGCGCTCGGGGGAGAACAGGCGGGCAAGCACGCGCACATTATCCGAGGCGTCCTTCACATGTATCACAGGGCCCGAATACAGCGGCGCTAACTTCACAGCCGTATGCATATCCGACGTGGTCGCCCCGCCGATAAGCACAGGGGTCGTCAGGCCTTTGACTTCGAGGCCACGTATCACCTTAGCCATCTCGTCGAGCGAAGGGGTGATCAGTCCGCTCAGGCCCACGACCTCCGCGCCCCATTCCGTCGCTTTGGCCACGATGGCCGAGTCCTCGACCATCACGCCCATATCTTCGATCCGGTAGCCGTTACAAGCCAGCACCACCGAAACAATATTCTTACCTATATCGTGTACGTCGCCTTTGACCGTGGCTATCAACACCTTTCCCGCCGACGAAGCAGCCCCCTCGAGCCTCTCCTGTTCAATATATGGAGTCAGCACGGAGACGGCCTTTTTCATCACCCTCGCACTCTTGACCACCTGCGGCAGGAACATCTTACCGCTACCGAACAACTCGCCCACGCGGCCCATACCCTCCATCAGCGGCAACTCTATGACCTTGAGCGGGGAACCATACTCCTTAAATGCGGCGAGCGTGTCCTCCTCGATAAATTCCGTGATGCCCTTTACCACCGAATGGGCCAGGCGTTCGGCCACATCGGCTTCGCGCCACTGCGGCGCGGCAGTGCCCTGCGGAGATGCGGACTCCTGCCCCGCGCCGCCCGCGTAGGCGGACAGACGCTCCGTGGCGTCGCGGCGGCGATTGAGAACAAGGTCCTCGGCAAGCTCCACCAACTCTTCAGGCAGGTCGCTGTAAACACGTAACATAGACGGATTTACAATACCCATATCCATTCCGGCCTTAACGGCATGGTAGAGGAACACCGTATGCATCGCCTCCCTCACGGGGTTGTTACCCCTGAATGAGAACGACAGGTTGCTCACCCCGCCGCTCACCTTGGCGTGAGGGCAATTTTCCTTTATCCAACTGCAGGCGCGGATAAAATCGATGCCGTAGTTGTCGTGTTCTTCGATACCCGTGCCCACGGCCAGCACGTTGGGATCAAAGATTATATCCTCGGGGGCGAATCCGTTGTCCGTAAGCAATTTATACGCCCGTCCGGCGACTTCCGCCTTGCGCTCGAAAGTATCGGCCTGCCCCTTTTCGTCGAACAGCATCACCACCGCAGCGGCGCCATAACGGCGCAACAACGACGCCTTGCGCAGGAACGCCTCCTCACCCTCCTTGAGAGAGATGGAGTTGACCACGCACTTACCCTGCACGCATTTCAGCCCCTCCTCGAGCACGTCCCACTTCGAGGAGTCTATCATAAACGGCACACGGGCTATATCCGGCTCGCTCATGGCGAGATTCAGGAACTCCCTCATCGCCTTTTCGCCGTCGATAAGCCCGTCGTCCATACACACGTCGACGATCTGCGCGCCGCCCTCCACCTGCTCTCTGGCCACGGCAAGGGCGTCTTCGTAACGCTCCTCGCGTATCATCTTGGCGAATTTGGCGCTACCGGCCACATTGGTGCGTTCGCCGATATTGACGAAGTTGAGCGTGGGGGTTATCCTCATCTGCTCCAAGCCGGATAGCGAAGTAACGTGCGACGGCACAGGAACGGGGCGCGGTTTATACTTGGCCGCCACTCTCGAAATGGCCCCTATATGTACGGGCGTGGTACCGCAACAGCCGCCCACGATATTCAGCAAACCCTCTTGCAGGTAGGCTTCGAGCACCTCGGCCATCATCTGCGGCGTCTCGTCATACCCGCCGAAAGCATTGGGAAGGCCCGCGTTGGGATGGGCCGACACGGCGCACTCGGCGACATCGGCCAGGCGCTTTATATACGGCCCCATCTGCTCGGCCCCGAAGCCGCAATTAAGGCCTACGGCGATCACGAAATCACGTTTTACAGATGTATAGAACGCTTCCACGGTCTGGCCTGAGAGGGTACGGCCGCTGGCATCGGTCAGCGTCCCCGACACTATCACAGGGATCTTTACTCCACGCTCCTCGCACAGTTCGTCAATGGCGCACAGGGCGGCCTTGGCATTCAAGGTATCGAACACTGTTTCCACAAGGAATACATCTACTCCGCCGTCGGCCAATCCTTTGGCCTGTACATAGTAAGCATCCTTCAATTCATCAAAAGATACAGCTCTAAAACCGGGGTTGTTCACATCCGGCGATATGGAGGCAGTACGATTGGTAGGGCCTATCGATCCCGCCACAAAGCGCGGCTTAGAAGGGTTTTTAAGGGTGAACTCATCGGCTACGGCACGGGCCAGGTCAGCCCCCTCGCGGTTGATCTCGTAAACATGATCTTCGAGGGCGTAATCGGCCAGAGAAATGGCGGTGGAGTTGAAGGTATCAGTGGAAATTATGTCGGCTCCGGCCAATAGGTAGGCCTCGTGTATGCGACGGATAATATCGGGGCGGGTCAACACCAGCAGGTCGTTGCACCCCTTGAGCAGAACGCTCCACCCTGTAAACCGCTCACCCCTGAAATCCTCCTCGGTAAGCCCATACCCCTGCACCATGGTACCGAGGCCCCCATCGAGCACCAATACCCTATCCCCAAGCTCCTTATATATCGAAAATTTAAGCATCCGCTACGGCTTCTTAACAAGCTCTATTTCAAACAGTTTATTCCAATTTTTACCCGTAACGAATATGCGCCCCGTGGCCGGATCGTATGCGATTCCGTTAAGCACGTCGGTATCTGGCAGTTTATCGTCGAGGGTCAACAGGCCTGAAAGGTCTATAACCCCCGTCACCACCCCACTTCCGGGATCGATCCTCACTACCCTGTCGGTGGTATAAACATTGGCCCATATCTCGCCGTTAACCCATTCGAGCTCATTGAGATACTCCACCGGCAAATCGCCAATAACGACGTTTATGGTACGTTTCTTCTTCAATGCCACAGGGTCTATCACATGTATTCGGTTCGACCCGTCGCTCATATACAGTTCTCCATCGTGCTCGGTAAGCCCCCAGCCCTCGCCGTTATATGTGAACTCCTCCAACAGATTGAAACTCACGGCGTCATATATAAACCCGCGGCCTTCCTGCCATGTGATCTGGTATATTTTGCCGTCGTAGAGGGCTATGCCTTCGGCAAAATATCCGTCATCTAACTTTATGGAATTAACAGCATTACCGGTACTCACATCGACTTTTAGCAGAGATGATTTGCCGTAAAGACCTGTACTTTCATATAGATAGCCGTCATGCCAAAACAAACCCTGGGTGTACGACTTGCGGTCGTGCGGATATGTCCCGACGATCTTATAAGTATAATGCAAGGGGGTGATACCCGTAGGAACTACAGGCGTAGCCGCACCCGGCGTTTCGAGCTCCAGAAACCTTATCTGCACCTCTTCCTGCGGAGGGGTGTAGGTGGTACTTCTACTGCCGGGTCCGCCGCCGCACGAGGCCAATGCCGACGCCAGCGCCAATATCACGGTGATCCTTAGGTTTAACACCCTATTAAAATTAGCCATAATGTCACAAAGGTAGGAAAAATTAGTATCTTTGCGCAACAGCGGAACACAGTTTTAAGCCGCTACAAGCACGTAAATTCTGAATTTCAAACATATATGCTTACACTAAAACAGATCCGCGACGACAAACAGCAGACTATTGAACGCCTAAACGTCAAGGGATTCGACGCCGCCCCCGTCATTGAAAAGATTGAAGCTATCGACGATCGTCGCCGCGCCCTCCAGGGCGATCTCGACGCTAACTTGGCCGAACAGAACAACATAGCCAAAGAAATAGGCATGCTCTTCAAGCAGGGCAAGAAGGACGAGGCCGAGCAGGCCAAGTCGCGCACAGCCGCCCTCAAGGAGACGTCCAAAAAGCTCGAAGACTCGCTCCGCGAAGCCGAAGCAGGATTGAACGAACTGGTGGTACTGTTGCCCAACCTGCCCTCACCCCTCGTTCCCAAAGGCCACACGGCAGAGGACAACGTCGTGGTGCGCAGTGGTGGCGAAACGCCCAAGCTCTCCGAAGGTTCACAACCTCACTGGGAGTTGGCCTCGAAATACGATATCATCGACTTCGAACTGGGCACCAAGCTCACCGGAGCGGGATTCCCGGTATACAAAGGCAAGGGTGCGGCCCTTCAGCGTGCGCTGATAACGTTCTTCCTCGACTGCAATATAGAAGCGGGATACACCGAATGTATGCCTCCGCTGATGGTCAACGAGGCTTCGGGCTTCGGCACAGGCCAGCTCCCTGACAAGGAGGGCCAGATGTACCACGCCACACTCGACAACTTCTACCTGATACCGACGGCAGAAGTGCCCGTGACAAATATTTTCCGCGATACTATCGTCAATGCGTCGGATTTCCCGATCAAGATGACCGCCTATACGCCATGTTTCCGCCGCGAGGCCGGATCCTACGGCAAGGACGTGAGGGGGCTCAACCGCCTCCATCAGTTCGACAAGGTGGAGATCGTGCAGATACAGCACCCCGACAACTCTTACGAGGCGTTGGACGGCATGGTGGCCCATGTGGAAGGTATCGTTAAGAAGCTGGGGCTGCCCTACCGCATACTCCGCCTCTGCGGCGGCGATATGAGCTTCACCTCGGCGCTGACCTACGACTTCGAGGTCTATTCGGCTGCCCAGGGCCGCTGGTTGGAGGTGTCAAGCGTGTCTAACTTCGAATCGTTCCAGGCCAACAGGCTCAAACTGCGTTTCCGCGACGAGAACAAGAAGACACAGCTGGCTCACACGCTCAACGGCAGTTCGCTGGCCCTGCCACGCATACTTGCAGCCCTGCTCGAGAACAACCAGACTCCGGAAGGCATACGTATTCCCGAGGCGCTTGTCCCCTACACCCGTTTCGACATTATAAAATAGAGTGAATTTCGCGCATCGTCGGGATCGCTCTTAAACGCAGACGTTTATGGGTATTTTCGTACTTCAGCGCAAACGGGCCGAGGCGACCAAAGTCGCCCGTTCTGAATTATTCTTATACGATATGACAAGGATAGTAATATCCGGCATAGGCGGCGTAGGAGGTTACTACGGCGGTATGCTGGCGGCAAAGTACCACAACTCGCCCAATGTGGAGGTGTGTTTTATCTCGCGCGGCGAGAACCTCAGGAAAATAGTAGAATCGGGCCTCAGGCTGGAAACAACCAAGGGCGATCTCATAGCCCGTCCGGCTAAAATTTCCGACGATCCCTCCAATGTAGGCATGGCCGACCTGCTTATAGTGGCCACCAAGAGCTACGACCTCGAAGAA
Organism: Rikenellaceae bacterium; assembly: GCA_031553875.1. Lineage (GTDB taxonomy): Bacteria > Bacteroidota > Bacteroidia > Bacteroidales > Rikenellaceae > JAVBKU01. The sequence goes on from JAVBKU010000004.1 coordinate 397,830, forward strand.
AATATGCGCCAATTACGCCCATGTATAGGGCCATCGACGATAATAATGTCGCTGCTCAACGGCGTTGACAACCTCGAAAGGATCAAGGCCATATACCCCGAAAATGAAGTGTGGGGCGGCGTGGTATTTATCGTAACGCGCCTTGCGGAGCCGGGCTTAATACGCGAAACTGGGAATGTGGCGCGCCTGAAGTTCGGCACTCCCCGCGGCATCACCGATGAGCAGAGGAAGTTCAACGATATTTTTCGCGGTGCGGGTATAGATTCCGAAATGTCGGACGATATAGAGTCGGTGCTATGGGAAAAATTTGTCTGGATATCGGCGGCGGCCACCGCCACGTCATATTTCGATCATTCGCTGGGCCGCATCCTTGAAAACCCGGAAGAAAAACAGGCTCTCGAAAACCTGCTTTCCGAGATCATGGCGCTGGCCAAGGCCAAGAAGGTCAGACTACCCGAGAATATCCTCGAAACCACACGCAAGAGCATGGTCGTACTCCCCTACGACACGACCACATCTATGCACAGTGATTATATGGCTGGCAAGAATACCGAGGTGGAATCTCTCACCGGAGTACCCGTAAGGCTCGGCGACAAGCTGGGCGTCGACACTCCTACTTATGATATGATGTATAATGGATTGAAACAGAGGAGGTAGAACACTGTGGCATGAATAAGGGGCGGCCTGCGTAAATACGCAGGCCGCCTTTATTTGTCGCCGACCGCCGGGCGAGGCGCATAGCATCTGGGCGGCGGCAGTGCCTGTTGGTACGAGGATGTAGCCAGCTATAACAATTAAAATGGGCCAGAGTATTTTCTCCGGCCCACATTCATATATTATACCATCCCTATTTAAACGGCGAATCCGGCTCCTTGGCCATATGGTTATAGAACATCTTGTCGAGAAACGACGGGCATAGTTTCTTGATAAACGCCGTGGCACGGCCGTTGAACTCCATAAGCAACAACCTCTTGCGACGGCTTATGCCCTTAGCGATACGCGAGGCCACCTCTTCGGCGGTCATCATCTTGCCTTCGTCGCGCGGCGACTCTCCCTGCGACGAACCGTCGGCGGTAAGTGCCGACAAGCGCACGTTGGAGGCCGTAAAACCTGGAGCGGCGATCATCACATGCACACCCTTACGCAAATTTTCGATACGGATGGTCTCGAGGAATCCGTGCATGGCATACTTGGAGGCTGAGTAACCTGTCCGTCCCGGCAAACCATGCAGCCCCGCAACCGACGAAATGCCCACGATAGATCCGCGCGACTTCTGTATATACGGCAGGGCATACTTGACACAGTTGGCCGTACCCCAAAAATTAACATCCATCAGCTTGTGAAGTACACTCAGGTCGGCATCGTCGAACAGCGCGCGCATAGACAGTCCGGCATTACATATCAACACATCTATGCCGCCGAACACGGCCACCGTATTATCTATAAACACCTCACAATCCGCCTCTTTAGCCACGTCGGCAACACTGCTCATCGCCTCATAACCCTTACCGCGCAAATCGTCGACTATCCCCTGGAGAGCTTCTTCATTACGTGCGCATAGGGCCACCTTAGCCCCTCGTGAGGCAAACTCATAGGCCAACGCCTTACCGATACCCGACGAGGCTCCCGTGATAGCCACTACCTTACCTTTGAAATCCATATATCCTAATATTTATAGTTGCAACAAACCCAATCCACGCAACAGGTCCCACTTCTTGGAGTGATAGAACACCACGAACGGCTCCTGCGAATAGCGGGCGTATATTTCTCTGGCCTCCGAGAACGTTATCTTGCGCGAAAGGTCGGAGCATAATCCTATTACCTCCACAAGAAAATCGGCTTCGGGCGCGGCGAATTTAAGGCTTTTGTTTTTTGACATGCCATAAATTTTCAACCCCTCCTCGCTCCGCTTCACCGCTCCCCCAACCCACACCAGGCGGGCCGATTCATTATATATGCGTGCGGCGTCGGGCTTGAGGAAACAATCGGAGACTAACGACGGCTCGACGGTGGTACGCGGCGCCTTGGCGGCGAACCACGAGTGAGCCTGCTTGTCAAGACCCGACCCTAACATGTACGCCGCGAGCGACGAACGCAGGGCCTCGCCCACCATATTTATATTGTACTGCCGCTGTTCGGCATAAGGCACCTCATTATTGGCAAAAGGATTCGGGGCCATGTCCTTACGCCTCGCGCCGTATTCCGACGGATCAGTACCGCTGGGGCTGTGCACGGTCATAGCATAGCGATGCCAGAAAGCGGAGTCGATAAGGCTCGCCCGGAACAGCTGGCGTACCACTTCGAGCGAGTCGACGCTCTCCTGCAAGGTCTGCGTGGGGAATCCGTACATCAGATAGGTATGCACCATAATACCCGCCTGGAAGAAGTTACGCATGGCAATGGTAGCGCTTTCCACGGTCACTCCCTTGTTCATCAATGCCAAAAGTCTGTCCGAAGCCACCTCCAGCCCGCCCGATACTGCAATACATCCGGCAGCTGACATCAATGCCGCGAGATCGCCAGTGAAATTACTCTCAAAACGGATATTTGTCCACCATGACACTTTCAAACCTCTGCGCAGTATCTCCAGCGACAGTTCGCGTAAAGCCCGAGGGCTGGCCGCCTCGTCGACGAAATGGAATCCGCGGCTTCCGGTCTGGGCTATGACGCGTTCCATCCAGTCTACCATAGTAGCGGCGGTTACACCATCGTAACGGCATATATAGTCGAGCGAAGTGTCGCAGAAGGCGCATTTGGCCCAGTAACAGCCGTGCTCTAACATTATCTTATTCCACCTGCCGTCGCTCCAAAGCCTGTGCATAGGGTTGGTGACCTCCGTGAGGGAAAAATATAGCGAGTGGTCGAGCCCGCTGAAATCGGGACAACCGCGCTCAAGGTGCGACACCTGCCCGCCCACATCCTGATAACCGTCGGCTGTATAGGTCCGTACGAGTGGGCCGCCGGAGAGTATTCGTTCGAGGGGCAGTTCACCGTCGTCGAGTATCACGTAATCGACATACTTGAATATCCCCTTGTCGCTCATCTGGCGTAGTTCGGTACTCGGGTAACCGCCGCCGACAACCAACTTAACACCCGGATAACCGGCCTTGATATGTGTCGCAGCACGCATGGTCGAAAGAAAATTACCCGGAAACGGGATGCTGAATCCCACGATCTCCGGCTTATATTCGGCCATCAATTCATCTATAAGGCCGTTCATCCTGCGTTCTATGATGTTGGGTGGGGCTGACAGCTCGTTTTCTATCTGGGAAAATGACTCTACGGCCATGGCTATACTCTCGCCGTAGCGCACTATCTCAAAATGTGGACTGACAACAGCACGGATAAAATCGCTAAGGTCCTGCAGATAAAGCGTACAGAGGAACTTGGCGCAGTCGACCACACCCAGCAAGCCGAAGTAATAATCCAATTCCTGTGCAACATCGAATCGCGAGGCCTGCGGCAGGAAGTCCGCCGTACATATAAGCTGCGCGAGGCTCTGGTCCTCTCCGCGCAGGAACGTCATCACACTACCCACAGTCGAAATATAACTTTCGCGCAAGGCATGGATACGTTCTATATTTTCAACCCCACCGCCATTATACTCGGCGAATATCTCCGTCAGAAATTCCGGAGAGAACACCTCGCCCAACAACATCGCCGACAGGTCGGCGTGCCGCGCGTCATACCCTTTCGAGCAGAGGTACGATTTGAGGTACGCCGTGGCCGGATAGGGGCAGTTGGGCTGTACGAACGGCGGGGTGATCAGGAGTATTCTTTCCACGTGAGGTCTATTTCATAGTTTCCACGACGAGGCTGTCGTAAGCGAAAAACGTATTGGGAGGCAGTTCTTCCTTTATCTGCGCGTGGCGCCCCATCTGGTGGGATATATGGGTGAGGAAGGTCTGTCGCGGCGACACTAAGTAGCTGATATGCAGCGCCTCGCCGAGGGTGAAATGCGACATATGGCTCTCCCTACGCAGAGCGTTGATAACCAGCGTATCTACGCCGTGCATCTTGTCTATCTCGCCCTGCTCTATGCGGTTCATATCGGTGATGTAAGCCACGCCCCCTATCATAAAGCCCAAGACGGGCAGTTTGGCATGGTAGCCGCGTATGGGCATCACATCCAACGTTCCTATCTTGAACGGTTTATCGTCTATCGTATGCAGATCTATATCCGGAGCACCGGGGTATTTATTGTCGCCGAAAGCGTAGTCGTAATCCTTGCGCACCACCTCCTGCACCCTCTCCTCTGCGTAAATATGCACGGGCATGCCGGTAGTGTAGTTGAAGGCCCTCACATCGTCGAGACCGGCAATATGATCCTTATGTGCATGGGTAAGCAGGATAGCGTCGAGGCGCTTGACTCCGTGTGCCAGCATTTGCTGGCGAAAGTCGGGGCCGGCGTCGATCAGTACAGTATAACCCTGATGCTCTATAAGTACCGAGGCTCTCAGGCGTTTATCCTTACTGTCGTCGGAGCTACACACCCAGCAGCCGCACGATATCACCGGAATGCCCTGCGAGGTCCCCGAGCCTAAAAATGTAAGTTTTGTCATCCCTGCGTTGCTCATAATTGAGTTCAAAGGTAGAAAATAAGGTGGAAATATCACAGTTTCCCCGAAATAAGTCCTTTTTATAGACAATTACGGCAATAGTTTTGACGGCACGTAATTTATTACTAAATTTATGGGAGAATGTGTCGTTATGTCAGAGCATAAACTGAAAATAGTAGACAAAGATCCCTGGCTGAAGCCCAACGAGCGCGAGCTTGAGGCGAGGCACGATGCCTACCTGCATAAGCTGTCGGAGCTGACTTCCGGCGGAGGGTCGTTGTCTGATTTCGCCAACGGGTATATGTACTTCGGCTTCAACCACGACGCCATGCGCGGTGGATGGTGGTTCAGGGAGTGGCTTCCGGGAGCGAAGGACGTCTATATTTTCGGCGACTTCAACGACTGGAACCGCACCGATACCCCCCTCAAAAGAGTTCAAGGCGGCGTATGGGAAGTATTCCTGCCCGACGACCGCTACGGCGACAGGCTCACGCACGGCTCGTTGGTGAAGATGCTCGTCCATGGAGACAACGGGTGGCTCGAACGTATCCCCTCCTACATACGCCGCGTGGTGCAGGACGAACAGACCAAGAATTTTACCGGGCAGATATGGGCGCCCGCGAAACCTTTCGACTGGCGGGGCGACAACTTCGATATAAGCAGCATAGGTCCACTACTCATATACGAGAGCCATGTGGGAATGGCACAGGAAAAAGAGGGCATCGGCACATACACCGAATTTGCGGCCAAAGTATTGCCCCGCGTACGAAAACTCGGCTACAACGCCATACAGCTTATGGCTGTGGCGGAGCATCCCTACTACGGCAGTTTCGGCTACCACGTATCCAACTTCTTCGCCCCGTCGTCGCGTTTCGGCACGCCCGAAGAGCTAAAACTACTCATCCACACCGCCCACTCCATGGGCATTGCGGTGATAATGGATATAGTGCACTCCCACTTCGTGAAGAACCTCTTCGAAGGGCTGAACGAATTGGACGGCACTGACCACCTCTACTCCCCCGCAGGAGCGGCGGGCGACCAGCCCTATTGGGATTCCAAGAATTTCGATTACAGCAAGGACGAGGTGGTTCACTTCCTGCTCTCCAACGTCAAATACTGGATGGAGGAGTTCCACTTCGACGGCTTCCGCTTCGACGGGGTCACATCCATGATATACACCCACCACGGCTATACCGAGTTCGATTCAAGGGAAAAATATTTCGATAGCACGATCAACGTAAACGCCCTCACATATCTCACTCTCGCCAACAAACTCATCCATGACCTACACCCCACGGCTGTCACCATAGCCGAGGACGTGAGCGGAATGCCGGGAATGTGTTACTCCATAAGCGACGGCGGCGTGGGATTCGACTATCGCCTAGGCATGGCCATACCCGATTTCTGGATCAAACTGCTCAAGGATATACCCGACGAAAAGTGGGATATATGGGAGATGTGGGAGCTTCTGTGCAACCGCCTGCCGGACGTGAAGACCATCGCCTATGCCGAGTCGCACGACCAGGCACTGGTGGGCGATAAAACAATAGCCTTCCGGCTGATGGACAGGTACATGTACACCGACATGGACCGCCAGACCCCGAACGTAATCGTCGATCGCGGCATAGCCCTGCACAAAATGATTCGCCTACTGACCATAGCCATAGGTGGCAACGGTTACCTCAATTTCATGGGCAACGAGTTCGGCCACCCGGAGTGGATCGACTTCCCGCGCGAGGGCAACGGGTGGAGCTACGCCCATGCCCGCAGGCAGTGGTCGCTGGCCTCCAACGGCTTCCTGCGTTACGCTTTCCTCGAAGAGTTCGACAAGGCGATGCTGGCGTTGGTAAAGAAATATAACCTGCTGGGCTGCGGATATGCCTACAATCTGTTGATGGACAACACCAACAACACTATGGTGTTCAACCACGGCGATATTATATTCGTATTCAACTGGCACATCTCGGCGAGTATTCCCGACTATGTGATCCCCGTACCAGCGCCGGGGAAGTATAAGGTGATACTCTCGACCGACGACGTGAAATTCGGCGGGCTCGACAGGATCGACGAATCGCAGTACTATTTCAGCTATCCGGTGAAGGGTACCGACGGGGTTACGCGCCACTACATGAAGATATACAACATCAACCGCGCTGCCCTGGTGTTCAAGAAAATGGCTAAGTAACACGCGGGACGGCGAAATGGATATTGCCGCTGTACGGCTCATGGGAGGTAAAAGAAGCGGGCCGGGACAATAATGTCCCGGCCCGCTTTATCTACAGACGGCTTATCCGCACGAGTACTATAAAGAGCTCACTCTCCACATTTACAAGAAAGGAAAAACAAACAAAATTAAAGTGGTTGAAAATAATACTCGCAGTAGTAAAATAATCCGCCGCATCTGGCTTCTGGCGGAAATAGGTCTCGTGAGGGAGATCACCCTCAGTTATCGTGTAACGAGGGAAGCTCCCGTAAGAGACCCCGGCAGAAGACGCGGCTAGACCTTTTGCCTACTTTTGCGGCAATGGTAAAAGTAGGTCGCCGAAGGCGAAAATTAGTCCCTACCTGAAATCTATCACCTCCACGCCCTTGTATTTCACCTTGTCGAAAGAGAACATGGCGTCATTGAATACCACGTCGTGCTCGAACGAGCTTATAACCATATTGGCCGTCATGCCCGGCATGGTGCATTTGAAATAAACGGGCAGGTTAGTGGCCTGGTCGACATACATTAATATGGTCACCCCCGCACCCATTCCGGACGAAGCCTTGGGCTTTAGCTCCACGACGGACACCGTGCGGCCGTTGAACTTCCGGTTCTCGAGACTACGATGAGTGAAATCACTGTCGTAGATTGAAAATGCCAGCGTGGGATTGGCGATTATATTTCTGTCGTTAGGGTTGACGTTCTCGATGGTGACCTCGTTATTCTGCTTGCTGTAGGTGTATTTGGTCTTCCCGTCGCACATTATCCGGGAATAGTCGTACACGTCAACGTAATAGCGCTGCCCGTTGACCAGGAACTCGCCCTGAGTATTATTCATCTGCTGCTCCACCGACACGGAAAAAGTACCCTGGTAGGATTTATAGGAACTTATCTTCTGCTTTATCTTGTCGAGCACGATCTTGGAATTCTCGTCGGCATGCGCTCCCAGCGTCACCACGAGGGCCAGCAGGGTTAATATGGCACGTATCTTCATCTTGAATGTGATTTAAGTGGATTACAAAAGATTGTCGAGCATCATTTCGAGCGAGGCGGTATCGCTTATAAGCACCTCGCGTGGCTTGCTGCCCTCGCTGCGGCCCACGATACCGGCCATTTCGAGCTGGTCCATAAGGCGGCCGGCACGGTTGTAACCTATCGAGAAACGACGCTGTATGGAAGAGGTCGAGCCCTGCTGGTTCTGCACCACGAATCGGGCTACCTCCTCGAACATCGAGTCGAGTTGCGACAGGTCGCCGCCCTTGGACACTCCGTTGGCATCGCCCTCAGGAACATATTCCGGTAGTTCATAGGCTGAAACATAACCTCTCTGGTCGCCGATAAATCCGGTGATCCGCTCTATCTCGGGCGTGTCGATAAAGGCGCACTGCACGCGCGTAAGTTCATTGCCCGTGGACACGAGCATGTCCCCGCGGCCTATAAGCTGGTTGGCTCCCGGCTGGTCGATGATAGTGCGCGAGTCGATCATACTGGTCACTCTGAAGGCAATGCGGGCAGGGAAGTTGGCTTTGATAACGCCTGTGATAATATTGGTCGTAGGCCTCTGTGTGGCTATCACGAGGTGGATACCCACGGCGCGGGCCAACTGCGCAAGGCGCGCTATGGGGGTTTCTATCTCGCGGCCCGCGGTCATGATAAGGTCGGCGAACTCGTCTATAACCACCACGATATAAGGCAGGTGGCGGTGTCCCTTCTCGGGATTGAGCTTGCGGTGTGTGAACTTGTCGTTATACTCCCTGATGTGGCGCACCTCGGCCTTGCGCAGAAGGTCGTAGCGCGAATCCATCTCGATACATAGCGAGTTGAGGGTGTAGATAACCTTGTGGGTATCGGTAATAATGGCCTCGTCCTCGCCTGGAAGCTTGGCAAGGAAGTGCTTCTCGAGCTTGGCGTAGAGGGTGAGCTCCACCTTCTTGGGGTCGACAAGCACGAATTTGAGTTCCGAGGGATGCTTGCGGTAGAGTATCGACGTGATAATAGCGTTGAGCCCCACCGACTTACCCTGCCCCGTAGCTCCAGCTACCAACAGGTGGGGCATCTTGGCGAGGTCGATGACGAAAGTTTCGTTCTGTATGGTCTTACCCAGTACCACGGGAATATCGAAAGTCGAATCCTGGAACTTGGGCGACTTGACCATCGAATACATCGACACTACCTTCTTGTCCTTGTTCGGCACCTCGATACCTATGGTACCCTTGCCCGGAATGGGGGCTATAATACGTATACCCAAGGCCGAAAGGCTCAGCGCGATATCATCCTCCAAGTTCTTGATCTTGGAAATCCTTACGCCCGGGGCGGGCACTATCTCGTAGAGGGTGACGGTCGGACCTATAGTGGCCTTGATCTTATCTATCTTGATGCCGAAATTTATGAGTGTCTGCTCGATACGGTTCTTATTTTCACGTATCTCCTCATCGGTCACGGTCACCTCGACGCTATGGTCCTCCATAAGGTCCACAGAAGGGATCTTGTACGACGAGAGGTCGAGCATCGGGTCGTAGAGGGTGTTGTCGATCATATCGTCAGACAGCATCTCGTCGTCGTCGCCCATAGCCACAGCAATCTCTATATCGAGATCGTCGCCGAAATCGGCATCGCCCTCGCCACCTAAGACCATATCGTCGTCGTCATCCGCCTCGCCTTTTTTGTGCGACGCGTACATGTCATTTATCGACGGACGTATCGCATCGGCCGGATAACCCGCTGCATCATGAACGGATTTGTCGACAACGATAAAGCCATCCTCATCTATAAAGATTCCGTTATCTTCCGGAGCGGTGCCAGTGTCCTGGTCGTCGCCGTGGAGTACCATATCTTCGTCCCTGCCTGAGGCCGTAGACTGTGATTTGTCGTTCCATTCCACCTTTTCGGGGAACTTGACACCGCGGCTTTCGTCCTCATCGTCCTGCTCCGTATCTTTGCCGGAGAGCATCCCCGTAGCCTTATCGACTACGGCGCCCCCTACTTTTTTGCCTCCGTCTACTACGGCTCCGCCTACAATCTTGCTACCGTCGACCAACCCTTTGCCGAAGCGGTTAACGACGAAGATAGTGTTGCGGTTGACGTACACGGCATAGATTATAATGGCGGCCAGGAGCAATAGTCCCGAGCCCACCATACCCAGTACCGATTTGAGCCACAGAGCCACCTCTATCCCCTGCCTGCCGCCGAGACCCGTATCGAACAACGCCCAACTATTACCGAAGATATAACCCATAGTCACCGACCCTATGATCATAAGGATCAGTGTGAGTCTCACCGATTTATTGAGTACCAACGGACGAAAGCGCATTATTCTCAATGCCAGAATTATCAGCACTATGGGGATACATACGCTGAACACGCCTAATCCCTCTCCGGCGATCAGGCGAGCGATCTTAGCCCCCGTCTTACCGCCCCAGTTGAATACCTTGGTCCCTTCGGCCGAAAACGTCGGCCCCCACTCCGCGGCACTCTGGTCGGCACGCCAATATATGAAATAGGAAACGACCGAAGCAAGCAGGAACAGTGCGAAAGCCAGCAACAACAGGCCGTAGGCCCATCTCTGCGTGTCGCTCAGGCCCTGGGCCTTCTGGTTTCCGGTGGCTTCGCTTATTTTTTTCTTTGCAGCCATATATGCTTTTTTCTCTTTAAATCTCTTGTAGCGGCGTTACGTCAACGCGGAATACGCGCGTAAAACAGTCCTAAAAATCCTCCGCTATAGCCTTGAGGCTTCTGGCTTTCAGGCGTTTTACATAGGCCTCATCCCAGGCCGATAGGAACTCGTATTCGGGGTTATGGTCTGACGAGGCGGCCATGTCGTGCTCTTCCAGTATGGCAGTCACCCTGCGTACTATTGCGGGCGAGGGATCGAGCAACTGCACGTCGCGCTCTCCTATCACCTCCTTCATCGCTCCTGACAGGAACGGGTAATGCGTACACCCTAACACCAGATAATCGGTCCCCTGCGAGATCATCGGCTCGATAACCTTACGCACCGTAGATACGGCCTCGGGCGAATTTTGCTTATTATTTTCGACAAGCTCGACAAATCCTTCGCCCACGGCGGGGATTATCTTCACAACGTTGCCATATTTCTGCATGCTCGCCCCGAACTGCGGACCGGCCAGAGTAGCCGCCGTAGCGAGGATGCCTATCACACCGCTGCGCGACGACATAGCAGCAGGCTTAACTGCGGGCTCGAGGCCCACGAACGGTATATCGTATTTTTCCCTAAGGAACGTTATGGCCGTCGAAGTCGCCGCATTACAGGCCACTACGACCATCTTAACACCCTTTTCCAACAGCAGGCTCACGCCGTGATCGACATGCCCAATAAGCTCCTCCTTAGACTTGGAACCATAAGGACAGTTAAGTCCGTCGCCAAAGTAGACAAGGCTCTCATGGGGCAGGCTCCTGCGCAACTCCCTCCACACTGTAAGGCCGCCCATACCCGAATCGAAGACCCCTATCGGCGCGTTGTTCATCTGAAAATTTTTATACCCTGCAAAGGTAACTTTTTACCCCTAAAAAACAAAGAGTTGTACCCACCTTATTTCAGGCAAGGAATTTGTATATATGCTTTTCCAAAGTACAACAAACCAACACTAAAACCAATATGAAACAGTTATTTATCCTTATCGCGCTGGCCATGACCCTCGGCGCCTATGCCCAGACCTCTTCCAGCGCCCCGGCGCAGTCGTCAAAAGAGAAAGAAAAAGCGGAAAAGAAAGCCGAACGTGATGAAAAACGTGAAGAACGTCACGCAAAGTATATCAAGTATATCGACTCGCTTGTGATGCTGGGTAAGTTCAACTTCACTCCGGAGAATTTTCAGCTCCAGCCTGCAGGCATGACCCACACTCTGCATAATCCCTCATTCGGGGTTGACTTCTATCCCACATACATCAACGTGGTTCTGCCCATATTTGTAGGCATAACCCCGCCGTACGGGATGGGAGTTATGAATTTCTCCACCCGCGAAAGGCCGGGGTATATGGCCGTACAGACCAGCGACGGATGGGAGATAACATTCGACGCCAGCCGCTACGTAGACAATGCAAAAGAGTTCAAACTCACTATATATTCAGTGTCGGGACAGGCCACGCTTTACATAACCGACCAGTACGACACATCTACAATGTACTCGGGTTATATCAAGGAAATATAGACCTTGCCAAGAGGTGAAACCGAATGTGGCGCGCAAGTTCTGAACTTGCGCGCCACATTATTTTAGCCGAGAACTACTTAGAGAATCCCTCTACGAAGCCTCTCCCTCCGAGGGCTTGGGAGCGGCCGGGCGGCCCACCCTGGGGCAACGCTGGAACTCCTTGTCGCGGTCGAACAAGTATCGGTAAGTGGTGTGCATCTTATGCCTGTGGGCACACACGTAGTTCTCCACCATGCGCATCATCACGGGGTTGAAATCGCCGATCCAGGCCAATTCCAGCGACTCGTAGCCTATATCCCGGCTCATAATATACTGCTCAAAGGTGTATATCATCCCTGATTCTATCCCCTTGCCGTGGAATTCGGGCACCACACCGAAGATGATGGCGAAGATACGTTTGGCCTTATGACGGCGCACCCGCCACAGCATTCTTAATTTATTTATAAGGCCGAACTTGCCGTTAAAATCCCCGATAACGCCGTTGAGGTCGGGCACCATAATAAAGAACCCAATGGGATCGTCGTTGTAGTAGGCAAAAAACATTATATCCTCGTCGATAATGGGCTTGAGCGTGTTCATCAGCTTGAGGGCGTGCTCCTCATCCATGGGTTTCACACCCGAGAATCCGGCCCACGCCTTGTTATACACGGTGCGAAACTCCTCGGCATGACGTTTTATATCCTTCTTGCGTATACTCTCGAACCTGTATTCCGGTATCTCCATAAGACGCTGTACCCTCTGGTATACCGACTCGCCGAATAATCCCCCCTCCAGCGGCCGTAGGTAGGTGTGCTGGTTGAAGTAGTTGCCAAAACCGTAGTTTTCGAACAACTGCTGATAATAGGGAAAATTGTACGGGTTGGTATAGAGGGGCGTGCAGTCGAAGCCCTGCACCAGAAGGCCCCACCACTGGTCGCGATCGCCGAAATTTATCGGCCCGTCCATAGCCTCCATCCCCCTGACCTTAAGCCAATCGCGGGCAGTATCGAATAACAGATTTGCCACATCCTGCGAATCTACCGACTCAAAAAATCCACACCCGCCGGTGGGCTGCGCCTCGACGCTGGCCTGCTCGGAATTATAGAAGGCGGCTATACGGCCCACGACCTGCCCTGTGGAGTCGCGCACGAGCCACCTCGCGGCTTCTCCCCCGTTGAAAAGCTCATTGCGGGAGGGATCGAAGCGGGCCTCTATATCGTTGTCCAACGGGCAGACCCAGTATTTCTCATTTTTGTAAAGCCTTTTGGGAAGGTCGAGGAACTCCTTTTTCTGTCGTTTCGACGCGACCTCTTCTATGGTATAACGCTCCATAAATTCAAATTTTATGAAGCAAAGCTACCAAAATTATTTTAAATTTGTGGAATGAATCTTGTGCTGACACATGTTCGGCACCATCACCCTGATTAGCAATGACAACCATAGCCGCCGAATCACTCGCAAATCTCACCCCCACGGCCTACGAAAACCTAATGACCTTGCGCATACGCAAGATACTGCTTATTTCGAGCAGTTACGACGCGTATACGCTCGAGGAGGACGGCCGTATCGAGGTGCAGATAAACAAGGAGTACACCGACCTTAACCTCAGCAATCCCCCCTCGTTCGTCAAGGCAAGTTCGGCGTCGGAAGCGCTCAAGGCCCTCGAAGCCGACCAGGATATAGACCTTATAATAAGCCTCTACAACGTGGGCGAGATGGACGTGTTCAGCTTCTCGAAGCTCGTGAGGGAGAAATATGACATCCCATTCGTCCTGCTCACCAGCTTTTCCAAAGACATATTCCGCCGCATCGAACTCGAGGACCGCTCGGCCATCGACTACACCTTCTGCTGGAGCGGCAATACCGACCTTATCATCGCCATAATCAAGACCATAGAGGACCGCATGAACGCCGACAACGACATACTTGGCGTGGGCGTGCAGTCGATCCTGTTGGTCGAAGACTCGATACGCTACTACTCCACATACCTGCCTGCGATCTACAAACTCGTACTCCAGCAGAGCAGCGAATTCCTGCGCGAGGCGCTAAACGAGCAGCAGCAAATGCTCAGCAAGCGCGCCCGCCCCAAGATACTCTTCGCCACCAACTACACCGAGGCTATAGAGCTATACCAAAAATATAAGCACAATATGCTCGGGGTGATCTCCGACGTGGGTTTCGTGATAAACAAGGAGGACCGCAGTGAGGACGAAAAGCTCGACGCAGGTATCGACCTCTGCCGCCTTATCAAGGCCGACGCACCACATATGCCGTTCCTGCTCCAGTCGTCGCAGGAGAGCATCCGCGAAGTGGCTAAAGAGCTGGGCGTAGGCTTTATAGCCAAATATTCCAAGACCCTGCTGCTGCAACTGAGCGACTATATAAGCGAGGAGTTCGCCTTCGGCGATTTCGTATTCAAGGACCTGCAAACGGGCGAAATAATAGCGCGTGCCAGCAATCTCAAGGATATGCAGAAATGCGTGGCCGAGATACCCGAGGAAGTATTGCTGTACAACACCTCGCGCAACAGGCTCTCGAAATGGATGTTCTCGCGCGGGCTGTTCAAACTGGCGCGTATCATTAAGGCGGGCGACAAGGAGGATTTCGCCTCCACGGAAGAGCTGCGCTCGTTTATCATAGGCGCTATAAAAGAATACCGCATCATTATCGGTCAGGGGGTGGTCGCAAGGTTCGACCCCGACACCTACAACCAATATATATGGTTCGCGCGCCTGGGCGAAGGTTCGCTCGGAGGCAAAGCCCGCGGCCTGGCCTTTATGAACAGCATGCTGCAGAAGTATAAGCTCTACGACAAGTACGAGGACGTGAAGATACTCCTGCCCCGCACCATAGTGGTGGCCACCGACTACTTCGACGAATTCATCCGCGAGAACGGCCTCCAGTACGTTATAAACTCCGATATTTCCGACGAGGAGATACTCTCGGAATTCGTCAGCTCGCGCCTGCCCGAGAGGCTCGTGGACAAACTGCGAGCCTATATAAAATACGCTCGCGGGCCGCTGGCCATACGCTCGTCATCGAAGCTGGAAGACTCGCATTACCAACCGTTTGCAGGCATATATTCCACATATATGATCCCCATGACCGACAACCCCGACCAGACCCTGCGTCTTGTCGGCAAGGCCATAAAGAGCGTCTACGCCTCAGTATATTTCGCGTCGAGCAGGGCCTATATCCTCGCCTCGGCCAACCTGCTGAGCGAGGAGAAGATGGGCGTGATCATACAGGAAATATGCGGCACGGAAGATCATGGATACTTCTTCCCCACTATATCCGGCGTGGCACGTTCGATGAACTGCTACCCTATCGGCGAGGAGAAACCCGAGGACGGAGTAGCCAACATAGCCGCGGGCCTCGGCAAGCTCGTGGTCGACGGCGGGCAATGCCTGCGTTTTTCGCCCAAGTATCCCAAGAACGTATTGCAACTCTCCGACCCGATGCTGGCCTTGCGCGACACTCAGCGGGAGATGTATGTGCTCGACCTCAAGCCCGAGGAGTTTAAGACCTCGATCGACGACGCGGTCAACCTGCGCAAATTCGAGATCAACAAGGCCACCCACTTCCGCAACATGAAGCACGTCTCCTCGACGTGGGACGCCCAGAACCAGACCATCTCCGACAGCACCTTCGACGAAGGACGCAAGATCATAACCTTCTCACGTATACTTAAATACGACAGCATTCCCCTCGCGGAGATAATATCCGAACTTCTGGACATATGCAAGGAGGAGATGAAGTGCAACGTGGAGATAGAATTCGCCGTGAATATGGACGTGCCTCCCGAATCAGATTCTATTTTCAACTTCCTGCAAATCAGGCCGATCATCGACTACTCCGACAAGAGTACCCTCGACTGGGATAATATGGACCTGTCCGACGCCCTGATCTATTCTGACTCGGCCCTGGGCACAGGAGAGACGGAAGGCGTGTGCGATATCGTATATGTTAAGCAGGACGACTTCAACGCCGCCAACACCCTCAAGATATCCGAAGAGATCGCCGCCCTGAATAGCAGAATGCACGAAGAATGTCGCGAATATATCCTCGTGGGCCCGGGGCGTTGGGGCTCGAGCGACCCATGGCTCGGCATACCCGTCAAGTGGGCCAATATCAGCGAAGCCAAGGTGATCGTGGAGTGCGGCATAGAAGAATTGCACGTCGAGCCCAGCCAAGGCACGCACTTTTTCCAAAACCTCACCTCTTTCGGCGTGGGATATATGACCATCAGCCCCTTTATGGGCAGGGGGATTTTCGATATAGCCGCGCTCGATAAGATGGATGCCGTATACGAGACCGAATTTATCCGCCAGGTACGTATGCCCAAGCCTTTCTACATCTACATCGACGGCCGCAAGAGCAAGGGCGTGGTGAAGATGGCGGAGGAGTAGCCGCATCGCCCCCCGGATAAGTTTTTTCAGTACATGTATTAGATAAACAGTCCGGAGCCAGCGAAAGGGCGAAATAAGCCGCCAGGCGTTGCAGCCCTTCGCCGGGGGTGGCTACGGGCTGACGGACTTGCACGCAAGTCCGAATATAATTACACAAAAACTACAGATACTTCGACATACGTACTCTCCTTTAAAACTGAAAAGGTTCCGGCGCGATTGTCGCGCCGGAACCTTTTTTACGTGACGGCAGCAAACCCACCGTACGCAGGACACTATTTACTCCTGCTATACTTGGCTACACGGGCATCGTTGATCTTCCCGCTCCAGTTCATACCGTAGGTGTAGTCGTAGGTGTTGCCGTCGGCGTCCTTATAGCACACCATATCGAACGGCACGTCCTCGTTCTGTTGTTCCACGGTCTTCATATCGGCGGGCATCTGCAGAGGCAGAAGTCCCGACGGCTCGTGAGCTCCGCTTATGATGTCGAGGAACGCCCTGGTCAGCACGTCGAAACCTACGAGGATAGCGTCCACCTTGCCTTCGAATTCCGACATCACCATAGGCTTGCTCATACCGATCATCACCACCACGGGCTTATCGCCCATCTTGGCCCTGGTATCGAGTATGGCGTCGAGGTCCTTCTCGTTGACCACCTTCACGCTCTTACCATTATAGGTACGGTTGGTGAATTTCTCGAACTTGTCGCCGCCGGCGATACTCACAGGCCTTGCATACTTGGCCGTGTATTCGCGATACTGCAGACTGATGGGCACATAACCGTTACCTCCCTTCCTCACGTCGGCATAGTCGTAACCCGTGCCGCTGTTGGGGCTCATGACGTATACAAAGGCCGCATCGGCGTCCTTGGGGTCCTCCACGAATGTGAAATACTGTTCCAGTATCTCCAGGGCGATGGGGTAAGCCTCGCTCGGCTCGTTGATATACACGTCGTCGTAGATGTTCTTCAGCGCGGGGAAGTAACGCTTGGGCATGTAAATCTTGGTCTCCTTCTTCAGGGGCAGGACTTTGTTGTGGTTCTTGAGCATCACGATAGATTTGATCTGCGCATCATAGCCTTCCTTAACGTAATCCGGATTGCCGACAAGCTTCTGCGAATGGTCGGGGTCGAGATAGGGATTCTCGAACAGGCCTGTACGGAATATGTTACGCAGCAACCTCACGGCCGACTGTTCGAAGCGGGCCCTGATAGCGGGCTCGCCCAGTTCCTTCACGCCTATATTGTAGGCTTCGATAACCGGTCCCTTGTCGTTGTTACCGCCGAACTGGTCAACTCCGGCCATGATGACCCTGTAGTGGCGCTCGGCTTCGGTCAGATCGTCCACACCCCAGGGCTTGCCGTGATGCTTGCCGACGCCGGGTTGGTCGGATGTGATAAGCCAGTCTGTACATACCACGCCGTCGTACTTGTATTTATCGCGCAGAAGGGTGGTTATCATATACTTGCTGAATCCATTACCCACATTTTCTCCCGAGGGGTCCTGGTTGTATGACACAGTATAATAAGGCATCACGGCCGAGGCCATACCTGTACCGTCGTCGAGCTTGAACGCACCCTCCACGAAGGGATATACGTGCTGGTCGAAGGCATTGCCGGGGAATACGGCGTACTTGCCGTAGCCGAAATGGGCGTCGCGGCCCGCTTCACCCGAACCGCCGCCGGGCCAGTGCTTGACCATGCAGTTAACGCTCTTCCAACCCCAGAAGTTCTCTATCTCCTCCTTGCCTGTCGAGGTCTGGAAGCCGTCGATATAGGCCCTTGTCAGATCGGCGTCGAGTATGGGATCCTCGCCGAACGTACCCACGCCACGGATCCAGCGGGGATCGGTGAAGAGGTCGATCTGCGGCGAGAGGGCCGTAGCGATACCCAGCGCACGGTACTCCTCGGAGGCTATCTGGCCGAAACGTTTCACCAATGCGGGGTCGAAAGTAGAGGCCATACCCAGCGTACTGGGCCACAGCGATATACGACCGCCGTTACCGAAGTTATACTCAGCGTCGGCCTTAATCCCATGACGCGGATCGGAGCTGTTGTTAGCCGGAATACCATGACCGTAAGCTTCTACGAGCGCCTGGACGTTATTGTTCCATTCGGCGGCCACCTTGGGACTTTCCACCTTGGTCACCAGCACATGGCGCAGGTTGTCCTCAAGGAGGAACTTGCGCTGGAAGTCGGTAATATCCGACGGTTTGGCGCCGGCATCCTCCATCAGCTTACCACCGTAGGTCTGCGAATTATTGGGAATGATCGCCTGGTGTATGCTGTAAAGCATAAGGCCGGCGATCTCTTCCACGGAGAGATGGGCGGCCAGGTCGGCCGCACGTTCATCTACCGGTAGACGCCAATCTTCATATTTATCGAGGATGCCGTTGCGGTTGAGGTCCTTGAAGGCGTAGCCCCCATCGGTAATGATCTGCACGCCCGACTCCGAAGAATAACCGAGCGTGGGGCCTCCCTTCTGGGTGATAATGCGCAGCGTACCCTGGCTTGTTTCTTTCCATTTCTGAGAACATCCGCCCAGCATTCCCGCAATGGCAAGCGCCAGAACTACGGCCGATCCTTTAACAATAGCTTTTTTCATTAATTCGTTGTTTATCCGGTTAATATAAATTTTCCATTCATGAGGCCGCCACCTTCGCAGGTGGCGGCAGGCCTTGCAATGTGGCGGATGCGGACGCCGTATATCAGTTATACAGCCTCCATGAGAGTTCCTCAGCCACGTACTTTTTAGCGGGCGAGCCGGCCCCCGCCGCCTCTTCCACGAATTTCACCACCTTTGCCATCCACTTCTCTCCCGTAAGCGCAATTGCCCGCAGGAGGTTGATGACGCCGGAGGCGAGGGTCTTGTCGTTGCTCTCGGCTATCGAAGCGCAGGCCTCGAACATACTGCCGAGATCCTTGTCGCAAGCCCTTGCCGCTCCACGTTTCAGGGCAGACGCCAACCCCATCGAGGCGGCATAAACCTTGAGCTTGTCACCCGAAGGGAGCCACCTGCGGGCTACCTCCACAGCCAGGGGCGAACGGCCCAGCAACTGTATCGCCAAATGTTCGGCCACCTCTGTTGTGACGAGATTATCGCCCCACTCTTCCAGCTGTTCGAGCTTTACAGCTTTGGGATCAGCCACGTATATGGCAGCCAGTTTCAACTCCCGGATATCGCTGCCGAACAACTCCATTGCGAGGGTGTGGTCGGGCCCATACTCTGCCGTAATAGCCTTGAGCGTTGGTATCGACACCCCGTAATTCAACTTATAGACCATGCCGCGTTCTTTCATAGCACCCGACACGGCGCCGTTCATCTCGACCTTGAGACGGCGCAAAAGACGATCGGCTTTCACTTTAATGTCAGTCATAGCCAATGATTTTTGGGTTTATGGAACGTACACCGTAACCTCCTCGCCGAACTGATATACCGGCACCCGGACGTTGACAAGCTCTTTATTTCCGTCGGCAATGCGGCACTCCGTCATGGCTGCATTGCGTAATGTCACCTTCGTACCTTTGGTGGCTTTGGGCAGGGCTCCCGCGGGTTTATTTACCTTCTCCGGGGTGAATTCAATCATTACAGGCGTACCCGACAGATCGCTAAGGGGCAGAAGGCCCGCTATATCGGAGAAGCGGCACACCATAGCCACGTTCTTACCTGCTTCGGGCACCACATCATAACTGCGCACCACGCGCTCCACATATCTCTTACCGTAGAAGAGGGCAAGGTACTCCTGCTCCATCCTGTCCAATTCGCGCAGAGCCACTGCGAGGCCCGCACCGAACACATTCTCGCCCGCCTCACCGCTCACGAGGTCGAAACGGCGCTTGCGGATGGTGAATATGGTATTTGCGGCCTCCATGGCTGTTTCTTCGGCGCTTTTCTGTATCATATCGCGCTTATCGACAGGCACTTTGACATACGACGAATCGCGGCTCACGTATGACACCGTTATACGTTCGTTAGCCACGGGATGAAGCCCCCTTTCGCGGAACATCATCTCGCCCTCGGGCATAGCGATATCGGTTTTAAGCGGTCTCCCATCAGCTCCAGAAGCAACAAAACCCTGTGGGGTACGGCACATCATAACGGGAATATTCCCTGCATCGGCCAGCGTGCTCACTGCCACGGGATCGGCCTCCTCAAAATAAGATATATCCGCACCTGCTATCCGATACGAATCTTTATCGGTCAGCGGCGCGACCACACCTAGATATTTTTGCGCATAACGGGCATAGGGACCCTTGCGGATACTCTCCTTCTCGACCACGACCTCCACTTTCAGCACAGTACGGGGCTGACTGTACGACAACGGCCCCTGCACCGAAGCACCCTTGGGCTGGGCAACGGCACCTACACAAAACAACAGGAAAGCGAATGACAAAACGGGAATAACTCTCATATAACAAACGGTTTATAATTTCATTTTCATTTGGGGTGCCGCGCTTTGCCCACTCAGGCAAAACACAGGAGCCAGGGCGGTCGATCTCTCAAAACAACGCACACACACCCTCTACTAAACAAAGTTAATCTATTTTTCGGACCTACCGCTAAGAAATCCTCTAAAAATCGAGATAAAAATCGCGGGTGAGCGACTTGTAATGGTCCGAATACCCAACCGCCCCGTTCTCTATCACCAACGTGTCCCACGAGGCCTCTCCCACCCCGAAGCGAAATTCCAACAGCACTCGTTTGAAGCGCATATCAGGCAGTGGTGCTACATCTGTGCGCCGGAATACATTAAGCCCATGTTTCGCCGCTACGGAGATAAAAAGCACAGACTCTTTATAAGGTAATATCACACTCAATTTTCCATCAGGCTTCAACAACCGGGCCGAGCAGGCGGCCAGGTCAGCGTAAGGTAGCGTGATG
This sequence comes from Rikenellaceae bacterium, assembly GCA_031553875.1. Classification (GTDB taxonomy): domain Bacteria; phylum Bacteroidota; class Bacteroidia; order Bacteroidales; family Rikenellaceae; genus JAVBKU01. The sequence continues at coordinate 419,027 of JAVBKU010000004.1, forward strand.
GCGTGGCGGGCCTCGCGGCGCGACGGATCGGGGGCTGTAAGCGACGAAAGGAAGAAGGGTGGATTGGATATTATGTGATCGAAGCGGCGGGACGTGGAGGCAGCGTAACCCTGCAGCGATGTTTCTCGCACCTCCACCCTATCGCTCCACGGCGAGCAGGCCGCGTTATCCATAGCATCTAAGCAGGCACTTGAATCGGTATCGATCCCGGATACATTCGCCTTGGGTGCACGTTGAGCGGCCATAAGCGATATAAGTCCCGTGCCGCACCCCACATCGAGAATATCCGCCTCGTCGCCGTGCAACCCGCACCATGCCCCGAGCAACACCCCGTCAGTGCCTACCTTCATGGCCGCACGCGACTGCGCTATATTAAACTGCTTAAACCTAAAATCCCGGGCCATGATCTGAATCCTTACTTCATGCAAATATACCACATTGGCGATAACAAAATAATCCGCCGCTTCGGGCTTCTGCCGGAAACAGGTCTCGTGAGGGAGATCACCCTCTGTTATCGTGTAACGAGGGAAGCTCCCGGAAGAGACCCCGGCAGAAGACGCGGCTAGACTTTTTGCCTACTTTTGCGGCAATGGCAAAAGTAAGTCCCGCCGAAGGCGAATAAATCATTGTAAAGTAGTAATTAATTTACACATACTGTTGCGGCGCCGCGCACAGACGTATATTTTCTGCGAAAAAAAACATACCTTTATCCCTCGAAACACAACACATCGTTATGATAAAAGCGGAAGGCATACATAAATTCTACGGCGAGCTCGAAGTGCTGCGCGGCATCGACCTCGACATAGCTAAGGGCGAAGTGGTGTCGATAGTAGGCCCCAGCGGCGCAGGAAAGACCACCCTGCTCCAGATCATGGGTACGCTCAGCCGTCCCACCTCGGGCCGCATATCCATCGGAGGCGTGGAACTTCAGAGCATGAATGATCGTGCGCTGTCGCAGTTCCGTAATACGCGCATAGGGTTCGTATTCCAGTTCCACCACCTTTTACCCGAATTCTCGGCGGTGGAGAACGTAGCCATTCCCGCATACATAGCACGGGCCGACCGACGCAAGGCCGACGCCAAAGCCAAAGAATTGCTCGAGATGTTGGGCCTCGAACACCGCCTCACCCACAAGCCCGCCGAGCTCTCGGGCGGCGAACAGCAGAGAGTGGCCATAGCCCGCGCGCTCATCAATAATCCATCAGTACTTCTGGCCGACGAGCCCTCCGGCAACCTTGATACACAGAACCGCGAGGAGATCCATAAACTCTTCTTCACCCTGCGCGACAAGTTCGGGCAGACGACCGTCATCGTGACCCACGACCAGGAACTCGCCGGCATGTCCGACCGTAAAATAGTGATGAGCGACGGGCTTATAATCCCATAAGCATGGACCGTATAGACCGCGACGGGCTGAAAGAGATGCTCGAAAGGTTGCACGACAAGTACAACGTCCCCTCGTTCATCGAGAACGACCCCATATCCATACCCCACAGCTTTACCGACCTGCGCGACCAGGAGATCGGAGGATTCCTTGCCGCCACCATCGCTTGGGGCAACCGTAAAGCAATAGTAGGCAATGCCCGGCGGCTTATGACCATGCTCGATGGCGCTCCGTACGACTTCACGATGAACGCCTCGGAAAGCGAAATGGCGACCCTGAACAACTTCGTGCATCGCACCTTCAACGGCGGCGACTGCATGGATTTTATCGTTGCCCTGCGCCGTCTCTACTCCGAGTACGGCTCGATGAAGGATTTCTTCGAGGGCAGCTACGCCGAAAGCGGCGATATGAGGCAGGTGTTGTCGGAATTCCGCAATTATTTCTGGCAGTGCGGCCACCAATCTCGTGCCGAAAAACACCTCTCCTCCATCGATAAGGGCGCAGCCTGTAAGAGGCTCAATATGTATATAAAATGGATGGTGCGTAAGGACGACCGCGGGGTGGACCTGGGTTTATGGCCCGGCATCCCTTCCTCCGCCCTCTATCTGCCGCTCGACGTACACACCGCCTCTATGGGGCGGGAACTTGGCCTGCTCACTCGCAAACAGAACGACTGGAAGGCCGTGGAGGAGATCACCGCCTCTCTGCGGGAGTTCGATCCCAATGACCCGGTAAGGTATGATTTCTCGCTTTTCGGCGCGGGTATAGACGGCTGGCTCAAAGACAAAAAGGCCCCGGCAAAACGCAAATAACCGTAAGCCGTGTGCGCTTACCTCTTTTTATGGCCGTTCCAACGCCTAATCCTGCTATATAATTACTATATTTGCACGCATATTAGCCGGCCGACAATGCGTCTTCAGACTCTACCCCTTATAATTATCTCCCTGCTCCTCGCTTCCTGTGCGGGGAAAAACTCGCCTCGCAGCTACGAGGTGTGGGGGCTCGACATCTCGAAGCATCAGAGGGAGGTGAATTGGGAGAAGATCGTGGAGCACGAATGTCCCCACTTCGTCTTCATCAAGGCTACCGAGGGGACGCTCATATCCGACCCCACATACGATACTCACGCCCGCGAGCTCGATAAATCGGGTGTACTCTGGGGTGCCTACCATTTTTTCGGCCACCGCACCCCCGGTAACGAACAGGCGCGTAATTTTATCCGTACCGCCAAGCTCAAGAAAGGCAACCTAATCCCCGTACTCGATATCGAGAAACACCGGTTTATGACCGACCCCGCCAAGTCGGTCCGAGAGGCCAAGAACTTCTGCCGCGAGATAAAGAAATACTACGGAGCCAACCCTATAATATACTGTTCTACACACTTCTACAACGACTACCTGAGTAGAGATTTCTGTTCGTCGGAATATACCCTGTGGATCGCCGACTATCGCGGCAGACCCAATCTGAGGTGGAAATTCTGGCAGCATACCGAGTCGCACAAGATACATGGGATAAGGGGATGCGTGGACAGGAACGTCTTCGCTGGCGATGTGAACGAACTGAGAAAACTTGTCTTGTAAGATGAATATAAGTACGGATTTTTTAGTCATAGGTAGCGGCGCGGCGGGATTGAGCTACGCGCTCAAGGTGGCCGAGCACGGTAAGGTCGTGGTGGTCACCAAGAGCGATCTGGGCGAGACCAACACCAGCTATGCCCAGGGCGGTATCGCAAGTGTGACCTACGAGCCCGACACGTTCGAGCAGCATATCGCCGATACGCTCACCTGCGGCGTGGGACAGTGTAACGTGGAGGCCGTGGAGGCCGTGGTTAAAGGGGCGCCAGACCAGATCAGGGAACTTCTCGGCTGGGGCGTAAAGTTCGATAAAGACACCAGTGGCCGCTACGACCTGGCCCGCGAGGGCGGTCACACGCAGCACCGCATACTCCACCACAAGGATATCACCGGTTTCGAGATACAGCGCGCTCTGATGCACAAGGTCAAGCGCCACCGCAATATCGAGGTTCTCGAACACCATTTCGCCGTCGACATACTCACACAGCACCACCTCGGCAAGCTCGTACGCAAGAACACGCCCGATATCACCTGCTTCGGGGCTTATGTACTAGACCTTAAAAAGAACAGCATAATCACGGTGCTTTCCAAGGTCACAGTGATAGCCACCGGCGGAGTGGGCAACATCTACCATACCACCACCAACCCCCTCGTGGCTACCGGCGACGGCATAGCCATGGTACACAGGGCCAAGGGCGTGGTCGAGAATATGGAGTTCATCCAGTTCCACCCCACCTCGCTGTTCAACCCCGGCGAGAGGCCGTCGTTCCTTATCACCGAGGCCATGCGCGGTTTCGGGGCGATACTGCGCCTGCAGGACGGCAAGGAGTTCATGGACAAGTATCACCCCATGGGTTCGCTCGCCCCGCGCGACGTGGTGGCCCGTGGTATCGACCACGAAATGAAGGTGCGAGGCGAAGACTTCGTCTACCTCGACGCCACGCACTGCAACCCTAAGGAGGTGATAAAGCACTTCCCCAACATCTACCAGAAGTGCCTCTCGGTGGGCATAGACATAACCAAGGACATGATCCCTGTGGTCCCCGCCGCGCACTACTGTTGCGGGGGTATCAAGGTCGACCTTAACGGCGAATCGTCGATACACAGGCTCTACGCCCTCGGCGAAGCCTCCTCCACAGGCCTCCACGGCGCCAACCGTATGGCCTCCAACTCGCTCATCGAAGCGGTGGTATACGCCGAACGCGCAGCAAGTCACAGCATATCAATGGCGGGCAAGTACACAATCCAAAATGACATTCCCGACTGGGACTACGAAGGCACCTCCCTGCCCGAAGAGATGGTTCTTATCACCCAGAACTACAAGGAGATGCAGCAGATAATGAGTAACTACGTGGGCATCGTCCGCTCCAACCTGCGCCTCGAAAGAGCCCTGCGCCGCCTGGAGATAATATTCAAAGAAACCGAGGAACTTTACCTCAAATCGACCCTCAGCCAGAACCTCTGCGAACTGCGCAACATGATCGCCGTGGGCTACCTTATAATCAAGCAGGCGCAGCAACTCCACCAGAGCGTCGGCCTCCACTACTCGCTCGACTACCCCGACAACTGGAAGCCGCAAATAACAGAATATTAATATCGTATCATTATATCTTAAATGAGTTTAACCGAAGAGATCAAGCGCCGCCGCACGTTCGCCATCATCAGCCACCCAGACGCGGGTAAAACCACGCTCACCGAGAAGCTCCTCCTGTTCGGTGGCGCAATACACGTGGCCGGAGCAGTGAAATCCAACAAGATAAAGAAAGGGGCCACTTCCGACTTCATGGAAATCGAACGCCAGAGGGGTATCTCCGTGGCGACATCGGTAATGGGATTCGAGTACAAAGGCCTTAAGATCAACATCCTCGACACCCCGGGCCACGAAGATTTCGCTGAGGACACCTACCGTACGCTCACAGCCGTAGACAGCGTTATCGTGGTGATCGACGGGGCCAAGGGTATCGAATCGCAGACCCGCAAGCTTGTGGAGGTGTGTCGCATGCGCAAGACTCCTGTAATGGTCTTTATCAATAAACTCGACCGTCCGTGCAGGGACCCGTTCGACCTGCTCGACGAAATAGAAAAGGAGCTAAAGATACGCGTACGCCCGCTGGCGTGGCCCATCAGTACGGGCAACACGTTCAAGGGTGTTTACAACCTGTACAAGAACAATCTTTCGCTGTTCCTATCCTCCGACAAGCAGAGGCTCGACGAGAATGTCATCAATATTTCACTCGACGATCCCGCCATCGATCAATACATATCGCCTTTTACCGAGCGCCTGCGCGACGACCTGGAACTGGTGAACGGCGTGTACCACGACTTCGACACCAAACCTTACCTTGACGGGGAACTCGCGCCTGTGTTCTTCGGTAGTGCGCTCAACAATTTCGGCGTACAGGAACTTCTGGATTGCTTTATCGAGATAGCCCCCTCGCCCCGCGAGTCGGCCACCGAACAGCGCACAATATCGCCGTACGAAGAAAAGCTGAGCGGCTTTATCTTCAAGATACACGCCAACATGGACCCCAACCACCGCGACCGTATCGCCTTCCTCAAGATATGTTCCGGGACGTTCGAGCGCAACAAACCCTACCTGCATGTGCGTTCGGGCAAGAATATGAAATTTTCCTCGCCCAACGCCTTTATGGCCGAGAAAAAGTCGATAGTCGATTTCGCCTACCCCGGCGACATCATCGGCCTGCACGACACGGGCAACTTCAAGATAGGCGACTCGTTCTCCGAGGGAGAGAAACTACGCTTCACCGGCATTCCCAGCTTCGCCCCCGAGCTTTTCAGGTATATAGAAAACGCCGACCCTCTAAAATCCAAGCAGTTGGCCAAGGGCATCGACCAGCTTATGGACGAAGGTGTGGCCCAGCTTTTTACCAGCAAGATGAATGGCCGCAAGATAATCGGTACGGTGGGGGCGCTTCAGTTCGAGGTGATCCAGTACCGCTTAGAGCACGAATACAGCGCCAAGTGCCGCTACGAGCCGATACAGATGTACAAAGCATGCTGGATAGAGTCGGACAACCAGGAACAGCTACTTGATTTCCGTAAACGCAAGCACGCCAATATGGCCATCGACAAGCACGGACGCGAGGTTTTCATGGCCGACACGAGCTACGCACTGTCGCTGGCGATCGAGAAATTTCCCGATATAAAATTTCATTTTACTTCGGAGTTTTAACCGGAGGCTTGAACGTAAGACCAAAAACGAGTATGGGCTGTCCAATGGACAGCCCATACTCGTTTTATAAACACCCCTACTTCAATCCCTTGAGAAGCTCCTCGGCCATAACGAGGTCGGCGGGGGTGGTTATTTTTATATTGGCGGGATCGCCCTCGGTGAGCGCTACCTCATGCCCCAAGGCCTCTACCACTGTAGCGTCGTCGGTAAAAAGATCGCTGTATGGCTCCCTATAAGCCTCTCTCAGAATGTCGGCGCGGAAAACCTGCGGGGTCTGCACGGCGCGGAACATCTCCCTGTCGACCACTTCGCTCATACCTCCCGACACACAGCGCAGGGAGTCGGCAACCTTAACCACAGGTATCGCCGCTCCGTGTTCCACCGCCGCGGCCACAACGCCCCGCACCATCTTCTCCGAGATGACCGGCCTCACACCGTCGTGTACCATTATATATTCGGCCTCGTCTGAGACGCTCTTTATACCGTTCTGCACCGAATCGTAGCGGGCGGCACCTCCGGCGCATACCTTATGAGGCACGGCAAAAGAATATTCCTTTTTCAACTCCTCCCAGCGGGCCATCTCGCCCTGCGACAGTACTACAACGAATTCCGCTCCGGGAAGTATAGCGCTAAGGCGCGAAATACTCTGCATAAGCACCGTATTTCCTCCTAAGGGAAGGAACTGCTTGGGCGTATCGCCGCCCATCCTGCTGCCGCTGCCTCCGGCAACCACTATCACCGCTATTTTGCTCATATCGGTTATTTTAATCCGGCAACCACGCGCCGTACGGTTTCTTTTATCGGGGTGTAGCTGAAATCGACGTAGCGCGTGACCTTACCTCCGTCGTAATAACATTTGTCTGTAAGGTTGTTTATCACGTCGCGCGTCATCGCCCTCTGACATCTCCTGACAAGCGCGTAAGGACGCTCGAGAACGGACGCCAGACCCAACAGACCCTGACCGGCCTTTATCACCGGCGGCTTCCGTCCCGCCTCCGTGGCCGACATCGAAATAATGTCCCTGTACGAGAGATTCTCGGCCGAGAGGATAAACCTCTCTCCCACCGCCTTCGGCTCCGAGGCCAGCAATATCATCGCCCGCGCCACATCACGCACGTCGACGTATCCCATAACTCCTTCGGTATAGAACGGCAGACCCTTGGCGGCTACCGGTATGATACATGCACTACCCAACGCCGAGGCATCACCCTCGCCCAATATTATAGCAGGATTGACGATCACGGCTTTAAGGCCCTTTGCCATACCCCTGCGCACCTCGTTCTCCGAGAAAAATTTGCTCACCGAGTAGGCCGAGCTCTTGTTAAGGCGTTGTATATCGCACGTTTCGTCGATCAGCTCCGTTCCCTCCCTCGCCTCTCCGAGCGCGGCGATGGAACTCACGTGCACCAACAGCCCCACCTCCGCGCGCAGGCAGGCATCCACCATGTGGGCGGCTATCTCCACATTACCGGCTATCAGCTCCTCGGGCGGTATCCCGCCCATTGACACCGTGGCCGCGCAGTTGAATACCACTTCCACGCCATGTAGCGCCTCCTCCAATATCCCGGGATTATTGAAATTGACCTCCACAGCCCGTACCGAAGCAGGAAGCGCCGCTCCCGTCTCCCTGCGCACTATAGCCTCCACTCTGTCAAGGCGGCTGGCATCGCGCAAAAGAAGGGTGATATCGGCATAACCGTCCGACACCAACGCAGACACCAGATGCCCGCCGAGAAATCCCGACGCACCCGTAACGGCTATTTTGGTACTCTTATTCATGATCCTGAAAATGGGCGACGCGTCCAAAAAACGCGGCGAAAAAGATCCGCCGCTTAAAGCACGCTCTTTTTCGCCGCGTATCCTTTGTATAGGTACAGCCTTTATTCTATCGGTTCAGGCTCGAAAGTTATGTCTATCTCCTCTGCGGCCACTATGGTAGCCGTAGTTATACTTACCTCCTGTACGGGGCCGGGAGACATATATGTGAGGTGAAATTCCGAACCAGCATTAGTCTTCGACGGGAACATATACAGCACCGAAGGTATGGTGGTGATTGTAGCGTTGTTATTCTCCATGTCGGTCTGTCCGAAATAATCGAGATTGGCATCCACGCTCTTGGCCACATTCGAGATGAACAGCGTCTGCGGCGTGATATCGCCAGGAAGGGAGTTCGTCACGTTGATCCTGCCTGTCAACCTTGTGAGAGTCCAGTTAATGGTCATATTCTCCTGGTCAAAGTACACCTCTCTGGCCTGTCCGGCGAAAAGGTCGGAGTTGAGGATATTGTCCTTAATGTTAACCGTGAACTTATCCAGCGAATAAAGCTCGGGCGACGACACGTTACACCACAACCATGTAGTGTACCTTCCAAAGGGAACGCTCGCCGTGCCGGTGAAAGACATTATCGCACTCTCGGAGGTGGTAGCCTCCGACTTTGTGACGTTAATGGGGCCGTAGACTATCCTGTTTTGTTCGTCCTTGAGGAAAAGCTGTATCGTCTTTACGGGATTTTGGATATCTATTCCGTCATACCCTACGCGGGTGATGGTGAATTTAAACGTGATATCGGCGGTGAGCGAAGGATTGGGATCGTCCTTGTAGCACGAGCTCAACACGAGGGGCAAAGCCAGCAACAGCAGGCCAAATTTCCTTACTACGGCAGTTATATCTTTTTTCATGCTGTCCGGTGTTAGAATTTGTAAGCGAATGTGGCGCCTATACGGCTCAGGCCGAACTTGTTCTCTGTGACATTGTCGGATATCTTGACATCGGGATAGTCCTGATGGTATATATCACCCTTGAACTGCCACCAGCCAAGACCGATGAACATATCGTACATCCACTTTTTACCTATACGCCATGTGTAACCGTAGGTCACGCCGGCGCCATAATAGTTACCCTCGCGCACGTTCATGCTGCCCACCTGGAACCTGTCGGCGTAGGCGTAGTTGCCATGTATGCCGAAATAGTGCCACTGGAACACCTCGCCCAGATAATAACGCACCTCGGGAGTGGCCATGAATCCCTTGAACCTGAAACCCTGCGTATCCCACAGCGGTGAATAATAAACTTCAGCCAACACGCTCCAACGCTCGTGCAGGGCCACTTCGACACCCGCATTGGGTATCACCATCGCCCATCCCAGAGCATTCATTCGCAGGGACACTCCCTGCGCCTTAACAGAAGCCGAAAGAGCGAACACGGCCAAAACCACAAAAATATACTTCTTCATATCAGACGTAATAGTTTTGAGAAACTCCGCCAAAGGTAGAAATTTTTTGCAAACTTAAAGCCATTAAAGCAGTAAAACAGCGAACTTTGGCTTCAGAAAAGAATGCTTTGTTGATAATGTTTTGATAAAAAATAGGCTTTAAACCCTATTTTACTGGTTATTTAAGGTATCTTTACACTGATGATTTTTTTAACGTCTGGCCATGACTTTCTCTAAAAAAAATATAATCATACTCTCCTGCCTGTGCGCCGTTGCCGTAGCGGCCACGGTGGCGGTAGTCTCATGCCGCAGGGCGGGCGACGCCTCTTCGGACGGGAATCCCAACAAAAAAATAAACCTGCTGTACGGTATAGAGTCCGATCCCTACGACATAAACCGTTTCCGTATTGAAGCGGGCCTCACGATGTCGCAGATACTGTCTCCCTTCGGCATCTCCGCCGCAATGATAGACCATATAGAGACGGTGGCAAAGCCGATATTCCCCCTCAGAAACATTCGCGCGGGGCATCCCTGCACTGCATTCATGTGTAAAGATTCCACGGCGAGGCTCGACTACTTCGTATACGAGGAGAATATGGTCGATTATATAGTTTTCGATCTGCGGGGCGACACAGCGCAAGTGTTACGCAGGCAAAAGGAGGTAAGCTCCAAGCGCCACACCACCACGGCCACCATTGACGGCTCGCTATGGAATTGCATGGTAGATAATGGCATAAACCCCGTCCTGGCAATGGACATGTCGGATATATACGCCTGGAGCATCGACTTTTTCGGACTTCAAAAGGGCGATAAATTCTCTGTTATCTACGATCAAAAATACGTCGACACCACCAACGTTGGCATCGGTATAATATGGGGCGCATGGTTCGAGCACGGTGGCAAGACACACTACGCCATCCCCTTTATGCAGGACGGCAAGCTCTCCTACTGGGACGAGAACGGGAACAGTCTGCGCAAGAACATGCTCAAGGCCCCTCTCAAATATTCGCGCATAAGCTCCCGCTTTTCCAACGCCCGTTTCCATCCGGTATTGAGGATATGGCGTCCCCATCACGGCGTGGACTACGCTGCTCCGTCGGGAACGCCCATTATAGCCGTGGGCGATGGTACGGTAACATTCAAGGGATACACGCGCGGCGGCGGCAACACGATAAAGATACAGCACGCCCAGGGGCTCGTGTCATCTTATATGCACCTTAAGGGTTACGCCAAGAACATTGCTTCGGGCAGGCGCGTAAGGCAGGGCGATGTTATCGGCTATGTGGGCTCGACAGGCCTATCCACCGGCCCGCACCTCGACTACCGCGTATACCGTGGTGGCAAGCCTATAAACCCGCTTTCCATACCCACCACTCCTGCAGAGCCTATAAAGGCGGCCAACAAAGAGGCTTTCAGTACGGTGCGCGACCGTGTGCTGGCGGAACTCAAGGGCGGAGCTGAGGCTCCCGACAGTGTCAAAATCACGTCGGTAGCAGAATTACAGTCACAATAACACTTCCCTTTTTAGGTCGGACATTCCTCCGAAATAACCACGGCCGCGACGAAGCCGTTTACACCTATTATATATAAGCCCCTGCTAAATGAGTAGCGAATCCCCCTCCGAGAATATAACCGCCATACCCGATCGGCGTATAACCGACTTCATCGTTAAGCACCATGTGATGACCCTCGCGTGCAGCGACGCATCCACCGGGGCGCCATATTGTTGCAATCTGTTCTATACCTATTCGCGCAAGGGTAACTATTTTATATTCACCTCATCGCCCAAGACCCTGCACGCCTCTATGTTCAAGGCAAACAACGCCGTGGCCGCTTCCATTGTGCTGGAAACAGCGGTGGTGGGCAAAATTCGCGGGCTACAGCTCTGCGGCACGGTGAGGCGACCCGCGGAGGATGAAATGGAGGGTGTAAAAATAGCTTACCTCAAGAAATTTCCCTATGCTATATTTATGGACCTCGACCTCTGGATATTCGAGCCCTCTATGATGAAATACACCGACAATCGCCTCGGCTTCGGTACGAAGTTGTTGTGGGATAAGAATTAGCCTGCACTTGCCCCCCTGTTGTTCCACTGATCCAATCCCTTGTATATAGAAAAGGCCGGGCCGGGAAAGTTGCGCATTGCCCGGGGAAATGTCGTGAGAGAGATTAGCGTCGTGCTGGAAAAAGCACCGAGCTTCCCGGACACTCGGACAACACCCTACCCGAAGTTCCTTATCTCCCTGATCGCGCCAAACCCCTTCTGGATCGATCCCACTACCAAGCGCCAGGACATGGCCGATTGGGTCGGCGGCCTGCAATTTCCACTGACGCTGCCAACCATGTTCTCCGGCCGCAGCACGCGCACGAATTCCGTTGTGCAGAATGGCGGCGATGTGGAAACGCCGGTGCTGATCACCTTTCGCGGCGGCGCGATCAATCCCCGCGTGATTCTGGTGGATACCGGCGCTTATGTGGAAGTGCGCCGGGAGATTCTGCCCAACGAATCGCTGGTGATCAATACGGAGTTTGGGAACAAACAAGTGCTGCTCGTAAACAACGAGACCGGAGAGACAAAGAACGCCTTCGCGTACATCGATCCGGACTCGGAGTTTTTCAGCCTGCATGTCGGCAGCAATCAGCTCAACTACTCCAGCGAGCTGGGTGTGGCAAACACTCTTGTGGAGGTCAGGTGGAAGGAGCGGTTTTTGGGGGTATAAGCTTTTTCATTTCGAGTATATCCGAAATTA
>JAVBKU010000024.1:0-73678 GCA_031553875.1 Rikenellaceae bacterium
CCCGGCTGTGTTTCCGTTTTTTCGGGGGCCCCCCCCCCCCGGGGGCCCCCACCCTCCGGCGGGCCCCCCAATGTGTGGGGGCCCCCGCGCCCTGTCAGGGGACGCCTGAATTATTTCTTGCGGTACTTAGATCCAGTATTCCAGAACATGAACGACATCACGTCGGCCTGCTCCTCGATCTTCTTATAGACGGGCTTGCCCATGCCGTGTCCGGCGTTGGTGTCCACGCGGATAAGCACCGGCTTGTCACACGCCTGGCAATCCTGCAACTGGGCCGCGAATTTGAACGAGTGCGCGGGCACCACGCGGTCGTCATGATCGGCTGTGGTAATAAGCGTAGCGGGATAGCATACGCCCGGGCGGATATTGTGCAGGGGCGAGTACTTGTAGAGGTATTCGAATTGCTCGGCGTTGTCGCTCGAGCCGTATTCCACCTTCCAACCCCAACCCACGGTGAACTTGTCATAGCGCAGCATATCCATCACGCCCACGGCCGGCAGGGCCACGGCGAACAGATCGGGGCGCTGTGTCATGCAGGCTCCCACCAGCAGGCCTCCGTTGGAGGCACCGGCGATGGCAAGCTTCGCAGGCGAGGTGTAGCCCTTATTTACAAGGTACTCGGCGGCGGAGATAAAGTCGTCGAACACTTTCTGTTTATTCTCAAGCATACCGGCCTTGTGCCACTTCTCACCATATTCGCCGCCGCCGCGCAGATTAACCTGTGCGTATATGCCGCCCTGTTCGAGCAAGGCTATGGTCGAGGGCGAGAACATGGGGGTAAGGCTTATGTTGAAGCCGCCGTAACCGTAGAGGAAGAGGGGATTCTTGCCGTCCAGCTTCACATCTTTCTTGTGTACGAGGAACATCGACACAGCTGTGCTGTCGGCGCTGCGGAAGAATATCTGCTCGGTGGTGAAATCGCGGGGATCGTACTTCACCTTGGGCTGCATGGCCACCTCCGACTTCTTGGCACCTATGTCGTAGCGGAATATGGTAGAGGGATATACGAAGCTGGTGAACGAGTAGTAAACGCCCCTGCTGCGTTCGCCGCCGCAGAAGCCCATGCTCGTACCCACTTCGGGCAGGCGCACTTCGCCCACCTTGCCGCCCTGGAGATCGTAGTGGAACACGCGACTCATAGAGTTCTGTATATAGGAGATGAAGAGGGCGTCGCCGCCAGCCACCGTGGCATCCTCCATGATCCTCGACTTATGCTCGGCTACCAGTTCCCTCATCTCGGGCTTGGCCTTCGACAGGTCGAAATCCACGAGACGGCCATTGGGTGCGTCGAGGTTGGTATGCACGATCACACGGTCGCCCTTGCTCCATACCACGGAGTGGTCGTTGGCGAAGCCGGGCATGAGCGCCTTGAACGATGCCTTGGGGTCGGTCAGGCTCTTATAGAGCAGCTCCGTGCCGCTGGTACCCTTTTTAACAGTCACAAACAGGAACTTGAAGTCCTTGCTCACCTTGGCTGTGAAATATTTCTGCTGGTCGGCCTTATCCTGGTATATTACCTGGTCCTCGCTCTGGGCGGTACCCAGCTTGTGGAAGTAGACCTTCTGTCCGTGGTTCTGGGCTGAAAGCTCGGTACCCTCGGCGGGCTGCTCGTAGCCGCTGTAGTAGAAACCTTCCTTACACCATGACACGCCGGAGAACTTAACCCACTTCACCACGTCTTCGAGGGGATTCATGGCTTCAACTTCCATCACGCGTATCTCGGCCCAGTCCGATCCGGACTTGGCTACGACATAGGCCATATACTTTTCATCCTTAGAGAAGACGATGTCGATAATGGCGGCGGTGCCGTCGTCAGCCATAGTGTTGGGATTGACGAATTCGACCTTCGAGCCGTCCTTGAGGCTCTGGCGGTAGAGTATGCCCTGGTCGTTGAGACCGGGGTTCTCTGTGAAGAACAGGTAACCGCCCACCTCGCGGGGCACAGAATATTTGGCGTAGTCCCAAAGCTGGGTCAGGCGCTTTTTGACCTTATCGCGATAGGGGATCTGTCCCAGGTAGTCGAACGTTACTTCGTTCTCTGCCTTCACCCATGCGGCGGTAGCTTCGGAGTTATCGTCCTCCAGCCACCTGTACGGGTCGGCCACTATGGTGCCGTGATAATCATCGACCACAGCCTGCTTCTCGGCCTGGGGATAAGGTTTCATCTTTATCTTCATGTCACCGCAATTTGTGAGCAGGGCCGGCGTAGCTGCCAGAAACCCGAATAAGATCAGTTTTCTCATCTGTATTATAATGGTTTAAGTTCCACATTTATTCTCTTGCACGCGCTCCCTCGCATGAGGGCGCACGGCACACGCAAATGTACTAAAGTATGGAGACAAATGAAATAATTTCGTAACTTTGTTACAATAATTTTTACCCGCTGCGCAACGGGCCGCGGTATATATAATTTAATCCGATTGAAAATTCCCATGAAAAGATTCAACGCCACCATCCTGTTACTCCTCTGTACGACAATCGTTTCGGCCCAGACGGCCCTTTACAATAAATCCGTCCAGCGGGCGGAGAAGATACTCTCCTCTCTCTCTCTCGACGAAAAACTGGACATGGTGCGAGGTTTCGAGGATTTTTTCCTGCAAGGCTACCCCGAGAAAGGCATCCCTTTCGTATATATGTCCGACGCCACGCAGGGCCTGCACCTGCGCCCCCACCTCAACGGCAAGAATATAAAGATGCTGGAGAAGTCGACCGCCTTCCCCGCCCCCATACTCCTCTCCGCCACATGGAACCCGGAGATGTCGTATAAATACGCCGAGGCCCTTGGCGAGGAGTGCCGCGCAGGAGGCGTGGGCGTGCTTTTAGGCCCCGGTATGAACATATACCGCATCAGCCAGTGCGGGCGTAACTTCGAATATATGGGCGAAGACCCCTTCCTCGCCGGGCGTATAGTGGCCGAGTATGTGAAGGGGCTCCAGGGGACGGGCGTGATGGCCTGCCTCAAGCACTTCGTAGCCAACAACACAGAATACTACCGCTGCAACAGCAACTCCATCGTGAGCAAGCGCGCGCTGATGGAGATATACACCCCCGCCTTCAAGGCCGGCATCGACGCCGGGGCCCTGGCGGTGATGACCTCCTACAACCTGGTCAACGGCGAGTGGACGACCGACGACGCCAAGATCATCACCGACCTGCTGCGGGGAGAACTCGGCTTCAAGTGGCTCGTAATGAGCGACTGGGGGTCGATAGTGGACACTTATAAGTTCTCCTACTCGGGCCTCGACCTCGACATGCCGGGCGACAGGCTCTACAAGAGGGGGCTGAAGAACATGATCTCCTCCGGCGAGATGACCACGGCGCAGCTCGACGCCAAGGTGAAACACATAATCTCGGCCTGCATCGCTGCCGGTATCTACGACCGCAAGGGCCAGTACGAGCCCCAGCTGGCCAAGTTCGACCAGCATGCCCAGGTGGCGCTGGAGACTGCCCGCGAGGGCATAGTCCTGCTGCACAACAACGGCGTCCTGCCCGTGAAGAAGGGGCGTAAAATACTGCTCACCGGCGACAACGCCATCGACACCATACCCAACGGGGGCGGCGCGGCGGCCGTGGACGGTTTCGGCCATGTCTACCTCGACCAGGCCCTCAAGGTTCAGTTCGGTAAAAATTTCAACTACTCGGCCGCGCCCACGGATGAGGAGATACGCAAGGCCGACGTGGTGGTGCTCTCCATCGGCACCTTCGACGAGGAGGGCCGCGACCGCAGTTACTCCCTACCCGCCGAGAAGGAAGCCCTCGTAAAGCACATAACTCACCTCAATAAGAACACCGTGGTGGTAGTCAACTCCGGCTCGGGTATCCGCATGACCGACTGGAACCAGCAGGCCGGAGCCATACTCTATTCATGGTATCCGGGCCAGAACGGTTTCACCGCCGTGGCCGAGATCATAGCGGGCGTCACCAACCCCTCCGGCAAACTGCCCATCACCCTCGAGCGTAATTTCTCCGACTCGCCGGGCGCATCATACCTGCCCGACACGGCCAAACTCTACAACTACCCCATCTACGGCCGCAAACTGGGCCGCAGGTATATCGACGTACCCTACACCGAAGATATCCTCGTGGGCTACCGCTGGTACGACACGAAGGGCATCGAGCCCCTCTACCGTTTCGGCTTCGGGCTGTCGTACACCAAATTTTCCATAACATCTGTTTCGATAAACGGTCGCAACACCTACGTTCCCGGCGACGTGATAAAGATACAGTACACCCTCACCAACACGGGCCGCGTGGCCGGGGCCGAGGTGGTACAGGCCTATGTGAGCAAGCCCGACTCCAAAGTGGCCCGCGCAGCCAAGGAGCTGAAGGGCTTCGACAAAAAGAGGCTCGAGGCGGGCGAGAAGGTCGACGGCCAGATAAACATACCCATAAAGAACATCGCCTACTACGACGAAGCCTCCGGCGGATGGAAGGTGGAGCCGGGCGAATATATAATCAGCATCGGCAACTCCTCGGACAGCATTTCCCATAAGCTCTCCATCAGGGTGATGTAGCGCCTGGGCGGGCGGGCCATTAATGGCCCGCCCGCTTTGTTTTTAACGCATCGGGACTAAAAATAGCAGCGCCCGGGGACAGCAAAAATTATTTACCGCCGGATGTGCCCCCTATCGCTGCAGGAAGCCATTTTGTTCATAACTGTGTGCGCAAATAGATAATAAAAAAGGTAAAAAATGACTTAAAACGAAATGAGTTTCGTATATTTGCGGCGACGGCTACATACATATATAGGACTATTTGCGTTTAATATGTGTATAAAGGCCGGCTATATCGCTTAATTCACGTTCTTCATTTTTTCCCTTGTCATGGCCGGAAACCTTGCGAGGGCACTTAACCAAAATGATGTAAAGAAATGAAACGATTATTCTCTACTCTGGTCGCAGTATTGTCTTTTTCCCTGGCGATTACGTCATGTACCGACATCGACGCCCTGAGCGACCACAATCAGCTCCTGGAATTCACTGTGCTTGAGCACTCTCCCGAGCAGATCGTTATCTCCAACAGCGCAGTTATCGTTGGAGAGAACATTTATATCCCCGTGCAATACGGGAAACACGACTTCCCCTTGAGATTCAAGGCCAAGATCAGGATCCCCAGCAATGCGGACAGGGTCATCGGCATCAACTTCGATGAGATGCTCCAGCTCAACGACACCACCGACGCCATTCGCTTCCGTGTGATGGCCGAGAGCGGTCTCACGCAGACATATTATATACGCGCCCTAACCGACGAATCGGTGGAGGACGTGGGTATCCGCACTAAGATGACCTTCAATGGCCTTCCCGCTGGCATGATCATGCTCGGGGAGAACGTGCAGCGCCCAAACAGCGACACCATAAACCTCTATATGCTTGGCGGCTCCTATCCCGCAACGGTAAAACCGCTGTTCACACTTGCGGAAACGTCAGCTTTTGAGAACTTCAACAACGGGACCACTTCGCTGAGGTTCAATAACTCCACCTCGTTCCAGAAGCTGAAAGTTAAGTCGGCCACCGGTATGACCAAGGTGTGGAACCTGAGGCTTATCAACGCCCCGTTCCTCTACGGCGCTACCGAGGATGACCAAACCCTGCTCGAATCGACCAACCTCAACCCCCGCCTTATCACCACATCCCTTGTAGGTGCCCCCGACGGCTATTCTATCAAGGACCAGCTGGTGTCCAACAAGGACGAGAACGTCATGATCTCCATCGTACGCGCGGATAACGGGACTGTCCAATATCCTATCAGCGTGAGGATAACCATGCCCGAGCTTCAGGAGGGTGTGAAGGTTATCGACATGCAGACCGATACGACGCTGACTTTCGCATCGGCGAGCGCCGTACACACTTTCTATTTCGTCGATACCGAGGCCGAGCCGGCCGTGGCCCGCAAATGGACCGTAACCACCGAACAGTGGAAGCCGAACACCGCAACAGTTACCGCCGCCTCATTCTCAGGAGTGTCTTACGGTAAGACGGCTATTGTTTTCGGCAGCGACTGCGCCAAGGTCGAAGGTACCGAAATATACAATGAGAACAGGGAAGTATATATCAAAATGACCACCAACAGGAGCCTTAGCATCGGCGGCTCATGGTACATAAAACTCACTCCTTCGATCACTGCATCTTCCGGTTCTACCGTATCTACCATAGGCCAGATACAATTTAACGCGGCTACCGACGTGTTTACATTCACGGTAACTGCCCCCGACGGCACAGTGTATCCCTGGACCCTCAAGATCAAGGATGCTACTTCGGGAGCTACCAAGTCGGCTGCCTGCGACCTGTTGGACTTCGGCTTCACCAGCTACAAGCCCAACTACATGCTGTTCAACGACGCGGAAATGTTCACTATCGACAAGAGCGCGAAGACCATAAAGATCAATATCCTCGACGACACGGATTGCTATCCCTTCACCTTCGAGGCTGCCATACAGTCTTCGCCCTACTCTTCGGTGACATCGCGTCCGGCGCCGTTTACATTCAACAGCGCTACCGACACGCAGAGTTTCACCATCACAGCCGAAAACAGCGCTACACAAACATACACCATATCGCTCAACACTCCTCCCCAGGGAGCGTTCGCCGAGATCACCTCGTTCGCTATAAGGAGCGTCACTCCCAGCGGATTCAACGTGTTCGACTTCAACAAAGATGACGAGAATGGTAAGATAACGCTCCATGTGGGCGCGCTCGGCACATATCCTATGGTCGTAAACTACACCATGGCTGTATCATTGAAGGCAACCGCCTCGGTTGCGCTCAGGGGAGCGTTCTCGTTCTCTTCGATCGAAGATGTGAAGACCTTCACCGTGACCGCACAGGACGGAACGGTCAAGAATTGGTCTATGAACATCGTCTACAAGCCGCAGCTCACTAACTGGGACCTCAACAACTGGACCAACGGTACCACACCCGTGTTCTTCGCAACAGCCAATAATGACCAGGTAACCGGCGCCACCCGTACTACCGGCTCTTCAGGCCTCGCGGGCGACTATGCCATACAGTTGAAGACCTCATCCGTACTGGGCAAGATAGCCTCCGGGTCTATATTCGTGGGTACGTTCAAGTACAATATGTCTGATGGCCTTAATGACCCCATTAAGCTGACATGGTTCGGTGTACCCTTCTCGTCTACATCCAAGATTCTGGGTATAAACTTCGATATGAACTACTCGCTGCCTTCGGGTAAAGCCGGGCAGGACAGGGCTTCCATGACAATGGAACTGGTATACTGGAACGGTGTGGGTACATATCAATACCATGGCGACTATTCCAACGGGACTTCACACAGTACCAATAACGCCACAATGGTAGTACGCGGACAGACACGTTATACAACGACGTCGATAGCCGGTGTGGTACAGGTACCCGACGGAGTGTGGACAAACCAGACCGTATACCTTGATTACTCCAATGTCACTTATCCTATAGTGTACAACTACATGTATTTTGTAGCCGCCCCCAGTTACCTGGGTAGCGACTTCAAGGGTGTTGAAGGAGC
Organism: Rikenellaceae bacterium; assembly: GCA_031553875.1. GTDB lineage: Bacteria > Bacteroidota > Bacteroidia > Bacteroidales > Rikenellaceae > JAVBKU01. Next base: position 7,504 of record JAVBKU010000024.1, read on the forward strand.
TACGCTCAAGGTCGATAATTTAAAACTCATATACGAAGAATAAACGATATAATGAGGAAATCCATGAATTACAAAGCCATACTTACGGTCGTCCTCGCGCTGGCCGTTACTACCGGTGCCTTGGCTAAATCCGGAAAGAATCCCGATATAGGCGATCCTACCAAATTTAACATCGGCATACACACCGGTGTGGACATCGGCGCCGCCATTCCCTGGCCTCCAGGAAAGACCCTCGGCGGAGAGAACAAGATGTCGGCCACGCCCAAGCTCAACCTGGCCCTCGGTCTCTCTACGACTGTTGGTTTCAACAAACACTGGTCGATAACTGCGGAAGGTACTTATAAGACCGTGTCGCTCGACGCCACGATGCGTACCGACAACCAGAAGATCACCGAGGTTAAACCCGCACCCGAACAGGATGTGATCAAATATTTCGAAGGTACGGCCAACGCTTCGATGTCGTTCACTATGGTAGAAGTACCTGTATTCCTGCGTTATACCTTTAAGAGCGGTAACAACAGGATACTGTTCGGTGGCTACTACTCATTCGTTCTCGACGGTAAGTTCGTGACCACTCCTCAAAAGGGTATGCTCTATCCTGATGATGGAACTGGCCACCGCGATGAAACCAAAGGCGACGAGATCACACCCGAGACCAAATACACCCAGAACTTCAGCCAGTATCTCGACAACTGGGATGCCGGTGTGATCCTCGGTTACGAACGCCGCATACTCAAGCGCCTCACGCTGAGCGGCCGCCTGATGATGGGTTTCAAGGATATATTCCAGCCCGATCACCACTACCTCGACTACGACATGCTCAATATAAGGGGTTCGTTCGTGTTGAGTTACCAGATATTCAAGAAATAAGACCCGTAGAGGCCGCGGTGTAGCCATTACGCTTCGCAGAGCCCGACGACATACTGAATATTCCCGACCAGCACCCCATAAACAGGGTGCTGGTTGACGTTTAAGCAATTATCGCCGTATCTTTCAACCCTCATAAGCAGACAATGAGAGACAAACTCGCAGAATTTTCCCGCTCTTGGGGTGTGGAAGCCACTTTCCTCGAAGCCACCACCTCGACCAACGACATGGCCCGCGAGATGTGCTCGAGGGAGGGCGACGTGGTTGTCGCCGAGTGCCAAAGCGCGGGGCGCGGACAAAGGGGCAACCGTTGGACTAGCCCCTCGGGTGAGAACCTGATGTTCTCCCTGATGCTCACCCCGTCGTTCCTGCCCGCGGGAGAACAATTCTACATATCGAAGGTCATTTCATTGTCGGTCGTACACGCATTGGAAGAGGTAGGCGTAAAGGCATCGGTAAAGTGGCCCAACGACATCTACGTCGGGGACAAAAAGATAGCGGGCATACTCATAGAGAACGATATCACGGGCGATTCCATCTCCCGCTGTATCGTAGGCGTGGGTATAAACGTCAACCAGAAGGCGTTCGATCAGTCGCTGCCCAACCCCACTTCTGTAGTTATCGCCGCGGGCATCGAACGCTACGACCGCGTGGAGCTGCTGGCCCTGTTTTACAAACACCTGATCCGCTATTACGACATGCTGGCCCACGGCGACGCGGACTCTATCGACTCCGATTACCTCGGCAACTTGTATTTGCTCGGCAAAGAACATATCTTTACGGAAGCGGGGGGTAGGCGCTACACCGGAATTATCCGCGGCGTGCGACCCGAGGGCGAACTGGAGATAGCCGACACCGAGGGACGCGTACACTCTTACCTGTTCCAGGAGGTTGCTTATTAACGCTCCACTAAGACCGCGGGAGCGCCGCAAGCCTCAGCAATAACATCATAAATGGATGCCTGAAAAGGATTTCTACGGGATACTCAAAAAATACTGGGGTTACGACACCTTCCGCCCGCTGCAGTTAGAGGCCATCGAAAGCATCAGCCGCGGCGAGGACACGCTCGTGCTTATGCCCACGGGTGGCGGCAAGTCGCTCATATACCAGGTACCCACGCTAGCGGGCGGCGGGCTGTGTATCGTCGTTACGCCCCTTATCTCCCTTATGAAAGACCAGGTCGACACACTGCGCCGCAAGGGTATCCTCGCCCGGGCCATCCACTCGGGAATTTCGTCCAAAGAGACCGACCTCATCCTCGACAACTGCATCTACGGCGGCGTACGCTTCCTCTACATAGCCCCCGAACGCATCGACAGCGACCTGTTCCGCACGCGCCTTGCCAAGATGGACGTGTCGCTTATAGCCGTCGACGAGGCGCACTGTATCTCGCAGTGGGGCTACGATTTCCGCCCCTCCTACCTCGGCATCGCCCGTATGAGGGACATACACCCCGACGCCACGGTGCTGGCCCTCACCGCCTCGGCCACTGAGGAGGTGACCAAAGACATAATGCGCCACCTGCGCTTCGAGCGCGAGAAGGTGCTGCGTATGAGCTTCGCGCGGCCAAATCTCTCTTACGTAGTACGAGGCACCGAGGACAAGAACGAGCAACTCCTGCGCATCGTAGGCAACGTCGAGGGCTCGGGCATCGTCTACGTGCGCTCGCGGGAGATGACCACGACGCTGGCCGCATTCCTGTCCAAGAACGGCATATCTGCCGAGGCCTATAACGGGGGTATGAACTACACGGAGCGCTCCTCTAAGCAGGACGCCTGGCGCAAGGGCGAGGCAAGGGTGATGGTCGCCACCAATGCCTTCGGGATGGGTATCGACAAGGCCGACGTGCGCTTTGTGGTACACTACGACATCTGCGACTCGCTAGAGGCCTACTACCAGGAGGCCGGACGCGCGGGACGCGACGGCTATCCCGCCTACGCCGTGACCCTCGTGTCGCCCGACGGACGCGCCAAGGCCCAGCGCAGGATGGCTCAGGAGTTCCCTCCCATCGACAAGATCAAGGAGATCTACGAGGCCATATTCAATTACCTCCAGATCGGCATCGGCGACGGCAAGTTCGCCTCCGTACCGTTCAGCATGGGCGAGTTCTGCGCGCGCCACCATATATTCCCGCTTACCGCTCTCTCGGCCATACGCATCCTCCAGGCCAACGGCTACATGCAGCTCACCGACGAGCTCGACAACCCCACCCGCATAATGTTCATCACGGGCCGCGACGACCTCTACAAGATCCGTATCGACCGCCAGGACCTCGACCACATAATCCGCATCCTTCTGCGCCAGTACAGCGGCCTGTTCACCCACCTCACCGCTATCGACGAGAAGGAACTGGCTTTCCTCTCGGGTTATACCCGCGAACACATCCACGACCTGTTCAAACGCCTATGGCAACTGCGGGTGATAAAATACGTGCCCGGGCAATATTGCCGCATGCTGATACTCTCCTCGGAGCGCCTGCCCGGGGCGGACGTGTTCATCTCGCCCGAGAGCTACAACATTCGTAAAAAGGTGGCGCAGGGGCGCATCGACTCCGTAATAGAGTACATTAACAATACCGACACCTGCCGCAGCGTGGTCATACAGCGCTATTTCGGCGAGAACGACGCCACGCCCTGCGGCAAATGCGACATATGCCGCGCCCGCAACTCTTCCCCCGCGGCCGAGGAAGCTATACGTAAGGAGATACGCGAACTTGTGTCCTCCGGCGGGCGCGACGTCCGCGCCCTGAGGCGCGAGATGAAGCACGACGCCGCGATGGTCAAGGCGGCTATAGGCGAGATGATGTCCGGGGGTGAAATTTTCGAGGACAGCGAGGGCATTTTACACATAAAAGGGTAACTTTGCCTCCATGAATCCACGCTTTCCCGAACATATATCCAACGAAGAGTTGCAGGAGTTGCCCTCGGGCGCCTTCGAGGGAGAGATCGAGGTGATCGATAACGAGGATTCGGCTCTTAAGGCGTGCGAAGTGCTCCGAGCCGCCGGAGCCATCGGTTTCGATACCGAGACGAGACCCTCGTTCCGCAAGGGAGTGACCAATACCGTGGCCCTGCTGCAGCTCTCCACCTCCACCCGGGCCTTCCTGTTCAGGATATGCGATATGCCCCTGCCGCAGTGCGTGGCCGAGCTATTCGAGGACACCTCGGTGCTCAAGATCGGGGCCGCCATACGCGACGACATCCGCACACTCCAGCACAGTAGGAAGTTTACCTCTGGTGGATTTATCGACCTGCAACATATAGTTAATGAGTACGGTATCGCAGAGCTGAGCGTCCGCAAATTCGGGGGCATCGTGCTTGGTATACGTATCTCCAAGGCCCAGCGCCTGAGCAACTGGGAGGCCAAGACCCTCACTCCCGCCCAGCAGAGCTACGCCGCCACCGATGCATGGGTATGTCTCGAGGTGTACAAAATACTTATGGACAGCCCGAAAAACCCTCTTCCCAAACCCGCTCCGAAGGAGAAACCCGAAGGCGAATCAAAGAAGGAAGTGATGGACAACCCAGCTCCCAAAGAAAAGAAGAAACCATTCCACAGACGCAGGCGCCGCAGGCATGGGGATCACGGGAAAGATAAAGGCATCCCGACAGAATAGAAAATATTCTCGTATAATTTCAAATCGCCCTATGGGCGACTTCCCTCCCCGCATCTGAAGATTTACGCCCGGAATAGCAGTGCAGTAAATCCGTTAAAAACTCCCAGCATGTATGACGACGTTAGGCGAAGCCCGCAGGGCGGAGAATAAAAGGAGGAGTTCTGGGATTTAGGATGTACAAGCGTATATTCAGGAAATCTTCATCGGCGGGGTGTCTTTTGGGTACCTTTTGGACAAGCAAAAGGTACGAAAGTCTTTATCTCTTTATCCCTCCTATCGGATATACCTCCTGATCACCTTCAACACATCATCGATCATGGCGTTGACATGCGCCGAGAGTTTCAACGCATAGGCCGTAGCTACGAACAGCCCGCCGATAATCAGGCTACGCACAAGGGCGTCGACGATAAAGTATCCCATCTGGGGTATCGCCCCCGAAAGCAGCACCAACACCCCGCCCAGCAACAACACCCATATATCACCGCGCCCGAAGGGGTGTATGCCGAAGAAGCGGTACACTATCCAAAGCCTCATGGAATTGAATATCACGAGTGTTATCATCGTGGCGGCAGCCGCGCCGTTCATGCCCCACTTGGGTATAAGCAGGATATTCATCCCGATGGTGAGGGCAATCAAAAGGAATGACAGCAACAGGTCCGTCCTGTAACGTTTCGACGAAGAGAGTATTATCGAGTTGAGCCCGGTGTACATATCGTATATCCTCGCAAGTCCCAGTATCATAAACACATACCTGCCGCTGGAATAACTCTCGGGCATCATGTAGAATATGTTGTCGAGGTTGATCCATATCATAATGAAGAAGAACACCCCCACCACCAGGCTCACCTGCGACACGTCGCGGTAGATCCCTGCCATACCCTTCATGTCCTTCTGCTTCCAAAACCGCGTGACCCACGGGGTGGCCACCTTGGTTATCGAACGGTAGGGGATGAACATCACGCTCACCATATAGACCATGATGGAGAATATCCCGTTGTCGGCCAGCCCGCTCATACCCGAGAGCATCGTCTGGTCGATGACCGGTATGATATAGAACGAAGCCCCGCCCAGGAATGCCCACCCAGCATAGTTGGCGGCTATCTTATAGAGTCTGCGGCGCACGGCGACACCGTCGATCGAGGCCACCTTCGATTCGCCTATCACCGCCGTATAGATCATAAGCACGACCGGCGGCAGAAACTGTATCAGCACATAGAGGCCCAGGAATTGCGCGAAATCTATCAGGCGGAAGGCCACGGCCGAGATTATGAGCGTGGTGGCCAGACGCAGCACCACCTCGTATACGAACGACGACAGCACCGTCTTATACAGCGCCTGGAGCCAGTTATTATAGTAGTTGTAAATGACCAGCGCCAACCCCATAGGGATCAAGAGCATATAATTCTCGGCCAGCAGAGGCGCCTTACGGCTGAAATAATCCACCACTTCGCCCCGAAACAGCAGAAACAGTAACGTTACTACGAGGAAACCGGTCATGGTAACCAGCGCGGTCCAGAAAAAGAAACCGTTGTGCCGTTTGTCGGCAGTACGGAAGAACGGGAAAAACCTCATCACCGCCGTAGGCACGCCCAGAGCCGAAAACTGGGCATACATCACCGACAGCGACAGCAGTATACTGGTCAACCCCACCTGCTCCTCGGAGAGAAAGTTGGGGAACAGCACGATCTTATTGAGGTAGCCGATAGCCACCCCCACATACGAGAGTATGGTAATGATCACGCTGTTATATCTGACCTGACCCATAGGCTAAAAGAATCCCCTCCCGCCTTGCGCAGCGGCTTGATACGGCCACAAAAGGCGGAAGAACGTGCGGATTAGTATTTGTTTGCCAACTCTACGGCGCGTTCCTTACCTATGACGTACTCCACGAAGTCGCGGAACGCGCCCGCCCCTCCAGGGAGGGTGGTAACGTAGTCGACCTCTGAGAGTATGTAATCCCTCGCCGTGAGCGGCGCGCCCGATATCCCTACCTCACGCAGCAGCTTGAGGTCGTTGATGTCGTCGCCGATGTAAGCCACTTCAGAGAGCGATATGCCCATCCTCTTGCACAGCTTGCGGGCCACGGAGAGTTTGTCCTTTGCTCCCTGCTCCACTATCTCTATGTTGAGCTTGGCGGCCCTGCGGGCCACTATCTGCGTATTCTCGCCGGTAATTATCCCTACCGGTATGCCTAACTGGCGGCAGAGGTAAACGCCTACGCCGTCGGAGGTGGAGAATTTCTTCCACTCGTTGCCGCTCTGGTCGTAGTACATGCCGCCGTCGGTCCACACGCCGTCGATGTCGGTAAGCACAAGTTTGGGTAACTTATTTTCTTTCATAATCATATATTTTGGGGCCGGGCATGCATTGCAGCCGGTTTATTTTACTTTCCGTTACGCTCTATTTCCCGCTCCATAGGCCCGTATAACGATGGATGGGCATCGAGATAGGCCACCACCTGGGATATATCCATCCCGCCGCCCGAGGTGGCGAGGGCGGCGTATATGGCCGAGAGATTGTCAAGATCGGCCTGTGTGTCGATGGTCATCCTGATGCGCCTGTTGTTTTCTATCGAGGCGGGGATCGGAATGCGTTCTATGATGAAACTCTCCGGGTGGGCGTATATGTAGTTTGTCACGTGTTCGTGGTAAAGCTTCTCGGAGGTCATCGACGCCACCTTCTCGAGCGCTGACAACTTCACCCCCTCGGCCCAGAAACCGTAGTGGGTTTTGATCGTGGGCAGGCCGTCGGCCGTGAAGAAGGCCACGTAATCGGCGTCGCTCTCCCCCAACCTCTTTACAAGATGGTCGAGCGAGGCCATGTCCAGGAACGGATTATCGGCGCACACCCTCACTATCTTGTCCAATTTCCATATCCTCCCGGCGGATATGAAGCGCCCCAGCACATCCTCTTCGCTACCGCGGAACGTGTCGAGCCCGAGGCCCTGCGCGAGATTCACAATAGCGTCGTCGGAGGGCGCCACGGTCGTAGCTACCACCACCTTCACCTCGGGGGCGACACTCCTCACGATCCTCTCCAGTAACACCTCCAACAGCGGCTTGCCCTTAAAAAACGGGGCCAGCATCTTGCCCGGAAGCCTCGACGATCCTGTCCTTGCCTGTATTATTATTCCTGTTCCGCCCATATTTTATCTATAACTTACGCCGTTCGAAGGCGTCGATATACGACCCCGGAGTGAGGTTCACGATCCTCGCACCACACCGCACCGCATATTCGTCTATATCGAAATAGGCCCTGAACGAGAGCATGAATTTATGCAGTATCTCGTCGAGGCGCCTCTGTCCCACGCCCTTTTTATTCATCGGCAGGGGCTGTGCCGTCTTTTCGTCGTAGAAATGCTTCTGGGTCAGGAGCACTTCGTTGTTCTCGGTCACCCACAGGTCCTTGAGCCAGCTGTGGTCGACGCCCATAAGGAATATCTCCTTGTATCCGGCGGCGATGGTCACCATCAGCGACGGCACCAGCACATTGTGCGGGCGCGGCATACCGCAATTCCACCTGTACAACAACCTGTTGAGCCACCCGAAGCCCTCCACCGGAGTGGTATTGTAGAAACCCACCTTTATATGGCCGGTCGACTCCATCCATCTGCGCCACTGCTTATTTATCTTCACGAACGAGGGCACACATAGGGTCATGGGCCATGAGGTCTTCTCTACGATATTGGTGAACACCTCGTGGGCCGTGTCCTTGCACGACTGCATCACGTCCCTGCCCCACAGCTCGGGAGCGTTTATGACATATATCGAAGGCTTGATCTCGGTGTAAAAAGAGGTGTTGGCGAAGAGGTTCACGGCCAGCAGGTCTTTCCCCCGCAGGAAATCGCCGTGCGCACCCACCGATTCGTTCAGCGAGGGACCGTTGGCGAGTATCACGCAGCTGTCGCCCCCGCGCGAGATGAGGCGCTGGAAAGTCGCCCTGCGCGACATGACGGCCACCTTCAACAGCGTAAGCGTCGAAAGCAACAGCCTTTCCAGGAAATTATATATAGCTACCATATATTTTAGACTAATATACGATTTATTTGCCTTTGGCAAACCTACTTTTAGCTTCGCTTTCATTTCTCGCGACTCGGCAGATGACGCAATCGGCCACAGCCCTCGCTGCTCGAAAAGTTGTCATTTCCCCCAAAGTAAGCAAAAGGTTTAGCCGCGTCTTCTACCGGGGTCTCTTACGGGAGCTTCCCTCGTTACACGATAACTGAGGGTGATCTCCCTCACGAGACCTAGTCCCGCCAGAAGCCCGAAGCAGCGAATTATTTTGCTGTTCTTAATGTTGCAAGTACCGCCTACCCTAATCCCCCTGATTCGCCACGATAATATCGAGTATGCGTCCGGTCGCGCCCCTGTTCTCCTCGGTGTAGGTCTTGCAAGCCTGCGAACTGCGCTCCAGGGCCGCGGGGTCGGAGGTCATCCTGCCGAACCACTCTTTCAACGACTCGTAGCTGTCGATACTCACCGCACCTCCCCTCTCCACCAGGGCCCTCGCCTCGGCAAACTTACGGTAATTCGGGCCGAAAGCTATCGGCAAGCCGAAGGTCGTGGCCTCCAGCGTGTTGTGTATCCCCACCCCGAAGCCGCCGCCGATATAGGCCAGCTTGCCGTAGCGGTATACGGCCGAGAGTATCCCGATGGTGTCAATTATCATCACCTGCGGCGTGGCAAGGTCGGTCTGCTCCGTCACCTCGGTATAGCACACCGCCCCGTGTTCGCACCCGGCCACGAAGCGTTCTATCCTCGCGCGGTCGATCTCATGGGGGGCGATAATGAATTTCATCCCCTTATTCTCATTCAGCAGCCTCAACAGCAATTCCTCATCGGGCGGCCATGTACTGCCGGCGATAAATGCCCTCTCGCCTCCTGTAAACCGCTCCACGGCCTCTATGCAGCGGCCCTGCGCGGCTATGTCCCACACACGGTCGAAGCGCGTGTCGCCCGCGATGGTCACGTTGTCGATGCCGATTGTGTGGAGCAGCTCTTTCGATTCGGTGTTCTGCACGAATATATGCTCGAAGCTCCTCAACGCGGCCCTGAACAGACCGCCCCACGGCTTGAAAAAACGTTGCCCTGGGCGGAATATGGCCGAGATTATAAAAGTGCGGGTGCCGTGTTTCTTGAGCGCGAGCAGGTAGTTGACCCAGAACTCGTACTTGACGAATATCGCTATGCGGGGGTTGACTATCTTGATAAATCGCCTCACATTTCGCGGCGTATCGGCGGGGAGGTAGAACACGTAGTCGGCCCCCTTGTAATCCTTGCGTATCTCGTAGCCCGAGGGCGAAAAGAACGTCACCAGTATCTTAGCCCCCGGATACTTATTCTTGAGCTCCTCGATGATGGGCCTGCCCTGCTCGAACTCGCCGAGCGAGGCGGAATGGAGCCAGATATTATAGTCCTGCGGATTAATTCTCTCCGCCATGCGGGTGAGAATACCCTTGCGCCCCCTTCTCCACTCGCGGGCCTTGGGGTCCCACAGCGCCGCCAGGGCGATCGCTCCGCCCAGGATACGGATACCGAGAGAATAAAACTGCCTTACAATACCTAATGAAAAACTCCTCTCTCCGGCCATCGCGACGCCTGCTGTAAAATTATTATGTAATAGCTATACTATTTCACGCTGTCTTCCAGCGCCTTACGCTTCAGAACGGTGATAGTGCCGTCCTCCGAGCTGATCATCTTGTGCTTCTTGAGATCGTCCAACACCGTTATGACCGCGCTGCGCGTAGCGTCGAAATACTCCGATATCTGCTGTATGTCGGGCATAGGAAGCGACGGGCTCTCCTCCGAAGTGTTGTGGAGCAGGTATGACACCACCTTCTCCTTGAGGGATCGGAACGACAGGAAATATATCCTCTTCGACCACACGTCGGCCCGGTTGGAGATGATGTCTATAAAGTTGGAAAGTATCAGCGTGTTCTCCTGCATCAGCTCAAATATGTAGCCCCTGTGCAGGGTGAGGATACTTACGTCGCCCTGTGCTATGACGTCGATGGGAAGCTTGTTGTAACCCCCGAAAAGGAACGCCGGGGCTATCAATTGGGGCGCCTCGATGGTGTCGACGTTGATGGTCTTACCCGAGGAGTAGGTCATCACCCCCTTGGCCTTGCCCTTGATAATTATCATAAGGCCGGAATAGGCCGTATCGCACCGGGCGATGTACTCGCCGTCCTTGAAGTCGGACACGGTAAAGTCGCCGCGCTTGCCGATTATCTCCTCTATCTGTTTAGCTGTTAGGCCCCGGAACAGGGGGCACTGGGTCAATATCTCGTACATGGCTCAAATATTTTTCCGTCAGCGCCGCAAAAAAGATACCTTTCACCGCGCCCCGTACCACAAATTTACTCTTTTTTACTTTTCTTCCTATATTTTGAGAGTGATTACTACAACTCCCTCTCTTTAAGAATCGAAACGTCGCGCACAACCTTATTTCTGGAGCCACGTATCGTTACCACCTGGGAGTCATCACGTTGGGGATATACCTCACCACTTCGTTTTCTCCATCTAACTCCACGGCCACCAGGTCGAATTGCACCTCGAGGTCGAGCCCGTGGATATTTATATAGGCATTCGCCGCCTTGCACAACAGATCGAACTTACGTGCGGTCATAGCCTCCTCGGGCGAGGTGAGCGCCCTGGCCCTGCGTGTCTTCACCTCGACGATATGCAGCATATCGCCCTTGCGCGCTACAATATCTATCTCCCAGTGGCCCGAGCGCCAGTTACGGTGGAGTATGTCGAACCCCTCGCCCGCAAGGAATATCCCCGCGACCTCCTCGCCCCTGCTACCGGTATCCGCGGTCAGTCCCATGGTTTGATTGTTTGTGTTACTATATATAAGTTTACACCTGTTATTCTTGGTAGACCAGTCTGCCGCCGGCGGAGGGCAAGACAAGCGAAGTGATGTCGCGGCCCGCCGCATGGGGGCGGCGGCGGACTGCCGGCCTTCGGCCGATAATGGTTCGGTCGGCAAGGAATCCCCTCTACTCTATATGCCTGAACCGGGCCATCACGTCGATATCCGTACCCTTGAGCTCCTTCGATACCATGAGTATGATATTCTCAGGCACCTTCTTCAGGTCCAGCAATATCATAGTGTCGAGGCTGTCGCAGAAATCGTGGTCGGTATTGAATCCGAGTACACGGCTGTTGAGTTGGAGGTATTTCTTGACCAGTACCGGCACGGCAAACTCACCGCGCTCGATATCCACCACCAGTTTATTTATCAGGTCTATACTCTTTATGCCCTTTATCAACGATTCGTCGATCTTAGCCCTGGTGTCGAATCCGGTGACAGGTTTTATATAAGACATCTCCTTCTTGTCGGCGTGCTCTCCTTTGAGGTAAGCTACGATGACTAGTTTCGAATTCTCTTTCATCTCTCCCGACACGCTTACGGGGCCGAGCAGATACCTGTAATCCTCATGCTTAAGCAACACGTAGAGTATCCCCTTCCAAAGCAACAGCAGCGAGGCCGGCTTGCGCTGGTAGTCGCTCACGATGAACGAGCGCCCCATCTCTATGGTCTTGGACATGATCTCACCCATGGGCTCCGCCATACGGAACAGGGTGTTGGAATAGAACCCCTCCAGCCCGAAACGTTTCATTATCTCCCCACCCATACCCATACGGTAGGCGCCTACAAGACGGCTCTGAACCTTATCCCATACAAATAACTGGTAGTAATACTCGTCGAAGCTGTCGGTGTCTATGTGTTTGTTGGTCCCCTCTCCCACCTCGCGGAAGGTGATTTCCCTCTGGCGGCCGATCTCGGTCATCATATGGGGAATATGCGAGGGATGCGAGAAGAACACCTCGAAATCGCCGTATTCGAATATCCTGTGCTCGGCACGTATACTGTCTATTTCAGCGCCCAGCACCTCGCCACCCACTGCCCCTATGACGTCATCCGCTTCGGGCACCGCACACTTGCGTGATCGCCTCAATACGCGTTTTTTAACACGCTCGGGGGCCATGTAATATATATTGGCGCGCAGGAAATTACCCAGCAGCTTAGGTTCTTCGTTCTCATCGAACCGCTTCACATCCACAGGGGTAGCTATGCGCAGCGACACATTTTTACCCCGTTTATTGAGAAGTTCGCGGGGCAGCATCGCCGTACGCAACAGGGGATGCACCTTGCCCGCCAGGTGGAACAGGAGGCTGTTGGATGCCCCTATATACACCGGCACTATTGGCGCGCCGGCCTTACGCATGAACCTCACTATGGACGCCGACCACGGTTTGTCGGCCACATTACGGAAGCCCTTGCGCCACGTCGATACCTCGCCCGCAGGAAACATCACGAGCATGCCGCCCGAAGCGACGTACTCCAATGCGCGCTTCATGCCGCTCACGTTGCGTCCGCCGTTATCGTCGAAGGGATCTACATCTATGAAATAATGCTTTAATTCGGGGATGCGGCTGAGCAGGAAATTACTCATCACACGGAATTCCTTCCTCACTTTCGACAGCTCGCTTATAAGCAAGATGCCGTCGAGAGCTCCTGTGGGATGATTGGCTACTACTATACACCCTCCCTCCGCAGGAATATTTGACATATCCCACTCGCTGGAGGAGACGGTCACGCCGAGGCGTCTGAGGGCGTTCTCCGCGACATTGCCGATAGAGCCATCCTCCGTCACGTCGTCGTGAAGCCTGTTTAATTTATTGATACCCAACAAGCCCATTATCAGCCCTGCTTGCGCACGAGCCACCACTCCCTGCCTCCCGAAGTACAGATCTTCACGTTTTATGAACGCCATATATTATCCCGAACGGAGTTATTTTGTAACCTATTTCCCGCAAACCAAAGGTATAACTTTTTCCCGATAACTCATAGGCGGCAGCATGACTTTTTAGAACATTTATACGGTTCATGTACAACAAGCAGTGGCGCCCCCTATGAGCGCCACTGCTTGAACTTCTATTATTTCTCCGGCCCTACCCCGGACACCTGCACTTAATCCTCTATTATCGGCCTGAAACCCACACCGATAAGGGCCTGCCAGGCGTAGGCGTCGTCCCTCGAATACGAGGCGGCGTTCTTGGTGCGGCTTGTCCACGAGCCGCCGCGGATCACCTTGCGGTCGGTGGGCTGTACCTTGGCGTTATAAGGGTACGACACATAATCCGAACGTGTGAACTCGGCCACGTTGCCGTGCATATCGTACAGGCCCCACGGATTGGGCTTGTACTTCGCAACGTCGGCCACGACCATATTGCCGTCGTCCACCTTTTCGTTCTTGGGGATATAGTTGTAGTACTTATACATCGCGTCGGTGTGCTTCATCGGCTGGGGATTCACTCCCGTAACGGCCATCTTGGTCAGCTGCACGTCGGCAAGGTTCTCTACGGCGGAGAAATCCGCGTCGATACCCCCGTACCACATCGCGCCGGACGATCCCGCGCGGCAGGCCCACTCCCACTGCGCTTCGGTGGGGAGGGTGATCTTGAGGCCCGTCTTGGCGCTCAACTGCTTGCAATAATCCATAGCTTCGTTCCAGCTCACCCTTATCACGGGCTGCGAAGGCCTGTTGGCTTCGTAGCCGGGACCCACATGGTCTTTCCAGAACTGTGCTATGTAGCGACTGTCATGCTTAGGGAATATCACGTTGTACTGGGCGTTGGTAAGTTCGGTTTCGGCCATCCAGAACGGTTTGTCTATCTTCACGACCGAAGCCGGGGCGGCATTCAGAACATTGTTGCTGCCCATCACGAATTCACCCTTGGGTATGCGCACGAAATTAATGGCGACTCCCGGAGCTATCTCCACGCTCTTGCGGCTCTCCTTGAATTTGGCTACCATCTCCTTGGCCTGTTCGGCAGAGAAGGGGAAAGACTTGCTGCTCACCTCCGCATACACCGGGGCGGGCTGGGCCTTGGGCATCTCGGCCACGGGTTTGCCCTTCTTTGCCAATACAGCGGCATAGTCGGCTATCTCCTTGCGCCAGTCCACGCCGGCGCCGTTACCGTACTTGTTGGCCAGCTCTATGCGGCGGTCATACTGGGAAGTCGGGCAGGAGGGAATGAGATTATCGACAAACTCGCTGTGATAAGGTGCGTTAAGGTCGATCCAGGCGTAGAGCGACCTCCACTCAGAGTCAGTGAGCGCCACACCGTAATGTCCCCTCTTGAGTATCTTCACCAGTTCGCTGGTCGAGGCGTGGTACTCGTAGGGCTTCATAACGTATATGTCGGCTTCGGGCCCCTGGCGGCTCACGAATGGATGCAGGGCCAGGTAGCTCTTCGACAGGATGATCACTTGCCCCCTGTTGGATTTCATGGTGATCCTGCGGAAGCTGTTGTCCTCGGGACGGTCGCCGCGCAGGTCGAGTTTCTTACCCTCGGTATGGCACGCCACGCAGGCGCGGTCGAGTATGGGCTGTACCTCGAATTCATATTTGAACGGGCGCACGCCGCCTTCGGGGGGCGTCAGGCGTGAGGGCGACTTCACCGACGCCATCACCCTCTTGGGCAATGGCAGGGTGTTCTGGTCCTCATGACAACCCACGCACGACACCACCTCACCGGGCATACCCGTGAGCCAGCTTCTCATCCATTGTATGGCCCTGCCTTCGGAGTCGAGAGGCTGGAGCGACACCGGAGTGTTGGCGGGTATCTTGAATATAGCCGAGCCGTCCTCTTCCACGTTCACGGTACCCAGCAGGCGCTTTATATCCCAACCGCTCTGTATACCCTGCGCGGTATGGTCCGACGGGCTTTTGAGATAGGCGTACTCATAGGCGAACACGCGCAGCTGTTTCACAGTACCCCTCGGCACTCCGGGCAGGCCCTCGCCCTCGTATATATCCTGGATAAACACGGTGGCTTCCTTATCCTTGAGGTTGATCCTGTCGGGGATCACGGGAGGTACGGGCCTCGGTTTAACGGGGATGGGATTGATAACGCCCTCGCCCTCGAACGAGGCTATAAGCTGCACGTTATCAAACACGTCCACAAGGTAGATACCCCACGGAGTCACCCTGTCGAGCTTGGCCGTTACGAGGAAATATTTGTCATTGAGCGGATAGGGTTTTAAGAACTGCGGCCACACACCGTCCACAAGCTGGTCCTTTATCAGGGGCACGATGGGCCTCTTGCTGAAAGGTATCTCCTGCACCATGCCGGCCACTTCCTTACGTCCCTTAGAGGGGTCGAACACTATAAGCCGGCCCGAACGTACAGTACCGTGGTGGCCCGTGATCACACCCACGAACGAGTTAGACCCGCCCGGCAGGGGTTGTATATCGAAAACGCTGTTGGGGAACCATCCGCCGCTGCCGTACAGGGCCTTGGCCTCGGTGCCGTCGGGGTTGGCATGCATCACAAAACGCGAGTAGTAGTGCGTGAGGTCGGTATACTCCCAGCGCACGTACATCAGGCGGCCGTTGTTCATCACCCTGGGATGCCAGTTGGCGTCCTGGTCGAACGTGAGGCGGCGGATCTGTTTGGTTTTGGGATCGTATGATATCATATTGCCCACGGGGTCGGAACCGTCGACGCACGGTACGCCCTGGTAACCGATATTACTCACGGCGATGATACGTCCGTCGGGCATATAGGCGCCGTCGCAGAACTCGAGGTCGGGCTCGGTGGTCTCGATCACCTTACGCAGCCCCGTACCATCGCGCTTTATCTCGAACACGCCCCACTTACCGGCTTCGTCTATAGAGGTGAACATCATCCTCTCCGCGTCCCAGTTGAGCAGGAGGTCGGCCACGGCCGCGCCGTTGGTGGGCTTATATATCGTTCTCGATTTAACTTTATCGCCGCGCAGGCCCGAGAGTTCCACGATCTCTGCATCGAAGCCGCTGCGGTCGCCGGACATCTGGTTCGACCAGTTGCTGGGCTGGGTACCCATCACGGGAGCCAGGGCATAGGAAGCCTGCGCGCCTATCTTATAGCGCACCGCGAGTATCTTGTCGATATCCAGCAGGGGGTTGGACAGCAGTATCTCGCGTTTGAGGGCCAACACCGCCTGTACTCCTTTCAGCGCCCCGGGATCGCCCGCGGCGAGGCCGTTGAAGCTGTCGATACGGCGGCTCTCCAATTCCGACATTATCTGGGAATACTTGGCCACGTCGTAGCCGGGCATCTTACTGAAATCATCGAATGCCGCGCGTACAGCCTCGAAATTGAGGGTCTCGATACCTGTCTGCGCTTCGGATATGACCTTCCAGTCGGCGGTCAGGATACCCGTATAACGTACGGGGGCGTCACTGCCCACCGGCTCTTTGGCTACAGGTTTAGCCTCCGCGGCGGGTTGCGCCTTGGGCGCTGATTTCACCGGGGCCTTAGGCGCGGCGCACAACACGGCCACCGACGCGATTGAAAGCAATACAGGCAATAACACCTTTTTCATAAATCGTTCTCGTTTAAATCGTTCTTTTACCTAAAGTGACATTTAGCCAAAACAGACACTACATACGCTTACACACCGGATTTTCGGAAAAATAAGCGTAGCGACATGCCTCGCGCGGCACAGGGGCCGCACTATATCTATACAAAATTAATATTATTTTCTGAAAAGCTATGAGAAAGGCTGAATTTATACCTCCATATCCCTGTCCTGGGTCGCTGATACGACTCGGCCCTTGTGCCCATAGCGCGTAGCGCCATAGGGGTGGGCACAGGGCCGAAAATTTTGCCGAAATGAAAAATAAGGGTAAAGCGCGTAAGCCGCGCCTTACCCTCCCTTTTCTAAACGCCTAAAATAAAAACACGCTGAATATTAGATAATAATTTTAAATAAGATATTGAATAATAGAAATATAGATGGTCGGATAATATTTTATAAGTCTTCTGACACGCTCCCTACGCTTTGGCGGGGATCATATCGGAATAGGCGCTTTCCGGTTGCTGGTGACGTTGCCTGTACGCGGCCGGGGTCATGCCATACTCTTTCTTGAACAGTTTTATAAAGTGCGATGTGTTGGGGAAGTTACACTCCACGCCTATCTCCGAAACCGACTTGTTGGTCGAGATAAGCAACAGGCGCGAATGCATCAGCCTCTGTTTGATGAACCACTTGTGGGGCGGTTCGTAGAAATGCTTGCGGAACTCCTTTTTGAAGGCCGTGAGACTGCGATTGGTCTGGCGGGCTAAGTTCTCGATAGATATATCGTTGAATATATTGCGGGTGATGATCTGCTCGAAACCCTCCTTCACCAGGTCGATATTCCCGAGCATCTTACCCTTGAGGCAACAGTCGGCCTGCGAGAATATAAGGTATATCAGTTCGGTCATTTTTATGTTCTCTGCAGCCTTATCATTGGCGAACAGATCGTCCTTGATATACTGGTTGACCGTGGTTACAAAGTTGCGCAGGGTACTCCAAGCGGGGTATACGACGTAGCTCTTGTTGTAACAATTCGGGCAGCTGTGATCGTTGGTTATGTTGAGCCTGTAGATCATGCTGAGATTATTTAGTATATTTGAGAGCTCGTCGGGGGTGTAGTAGAACACCATCTCCTCGTAGGGTTTGCCGCTGTCGGGAATATTTTCCATATAGTGGTTGCCGGAGCCGAGATATAACATATCTCCCGCGCCCACTTCCAGTCGGACATCGCCGTTGTAGATATATTTTTTGCCCCTCATGACATACAACACCGCATATCGGGCTATATTATACGGCAGGATCCCACTTCGCGAAGGCTGTACGTACTTCACGATCATAGGTTGTTGGACCGATGCGACATAATTAGTAACCATAACTTCAATTTTTAATCTTTCAAACAAACAATGCGGGGTGTGAACACAACATCAAACCGAGCACAAAGAGCTACTTTCCAGACTTTATCTCCTTTTACCCATTACAAACATACAATAAAATATTGTAACTGCAATATGCTAAATAGGCGCATTATTGCCACTTTTTATAATTTTTTATTGCAAGTCAAGGAGCGTGTATGTAGAAACCATTGTAACTATTACACTTACATTCGGTATATACCACAAAAAGCCCGCCAAATCATATAATAGGTTGCTAAAAATCACTAATGGAGGTCTAAATAAATTTTTTTAAGATATGAAAAGTGCCATTTTACGACAATTGGTCGAGTTCGACAGGGAGCATATATGGCATCCGTACACCTCGATAAAGGACCCTTTACCTGTTTTCGTTGCCGAAAAAGCGCATGGCGTGAGGGTCGAATTAGGCGATGGAAGGGAACTTATCGACGGTATGTCGTCGTGGTGGGCCGTTATCCACGGATACAATAATCCCATCATCAACGACGCCATAGAACGCCAGCTGCACTCCATGGCCCACGTGATGTTCGGCGGACTGACCCACGCCCCCGCCGTGGAACTGGCCCGCAAGCTCTGCGATATGACCCCGGAGGGGCTCGACAAGGTATTTTTCTGTGATTCCGGTTCCGTGGCCGTGGAGGTGGCATGCAAGATGGCCTTACAATATATGTACGCCACAGGCAGCCCGGAAAAGAACCGTCTGGCCACCATACGGCGTGGCTACCACGGCGACACATGGAACGCCATGTCGGTGTGCGACCCCGTGACCGGCATGCACTCCATATTCTCTGGACGCCTGCCCCTGCAATTCTTCGCCCCCGAGCCTCAAACACCTTTCGACGGGGAGTGGGACGACAGCGACTTCGCTCCCATGGCCCGCCTCATAGAGGAGAACCACGCAGGGATAGCCGCAGTGATCCTCGAGCCGGTGGTACAGGGCGCGGGAAGCATGCGTTTCTACCATCCCCGTTATCTCGACCTGCTCCGTGAATGGTGCGACCGCTACGACATACTGCTTATTTTCGACGAGATAGCCACGGGATTCGGGCGCACGGGAAAGATGTTCGCCACGGAATACACGTATGTTACTCCTGATATAATGTGCCTCGGCAAGGCGCTCACGGGCGGATATATGAGCTTCGCCGCCGTGATGGCTTCTGAGAAGGTAGCTAGCGGCATCTCCTCCTCTTCGCCCGGAAGCTTCATGCACGGCCCAACGTTTATGGGTAACCCGCTTGCCTGCGCCGCCGCCAACGCCTCGCTCGATATACTCATAAAGGATTCGCCACTGGGGCGTATCGCCGAAATAGAGAGACTACTGCGCGAACAGCTCGAGCCCGCCCGAACATCCGATAAAGTACGTGATGTAAGGGTGCTTGGAGCTATCGGTGTTATAGAGATGAAGCAGGAGGTGGATATGGCCGCCCTGCAGGCCTTCTATGTGGAACGCGGCGTATGGATAAGGCCGTTCGGCAGATACATATATATAATGCCCCCGTATATAATCCTCGACCACGAGCTCGAGAAGCTCACCTCAGCGATGGTAGAGTCGGTGTTTATGTAAACATTAGAATTATGAGGCGCCCATCGGGCGCCTGCCCTCCGCCAATTGCGCGATATTCACGCCCGGACAGGGGTCGAGGGAATCCGTTAAAAAACGACGCTGTGTCTAACGACTGTTAGACAGATCGTGAGGCTCTGGCTAAAAAGGAGGAGTTCGACGTTTTAGGATGGACGAAGACCTCTGTCAGTGAATATCCGCAGGCGGCACTTTTTGGGTACCTTTTGTGTGCACAAAAGGTACAAGAGAAAAATATTATTAACACAAGATTGCTGTCTCCCTACTTTTGGCATTGCCCCAAAAGTAGGCAAAAGGTCTAGCCGCGTCTTCTGCCGGGGTCTCTTCCGGGAGCTTCCCTCGTTACACGATAACTGAGGGTGATCTCCCTCACGAGACCTATTTCCGGCAGAAGCCCAAAGCGGCATTCGCACGAGGCCTATGCCTCGTTAGAGAAAAAATAAAGGGGGTGGGTAAGAAAATACTTATTAAAGCGCCGCAGGCGGCACTTTTTGGGTACCTTTTGTGTGCACAAAAGGTACAGGGTAAGAAAAAAAGCGTTAATGCTCCAAATCCCAGTAGCT
Source organism: Rikenellaceae bacterium (assembly GCA_031553875.1). Lineage (GTDB taxonomy): Bacteria > Bacteroidota > Bacteroidia > Bacteroidales > Rikenellaceae > JAVBKU01. Next base: position 27,898 of record JAVBKU010000024.1, read on the forward strand.
TATCTTTACTCGCTTATCACCCCCGAGCCCACAAGCTCCTCGCCGTCGTACCATGCGGCGAACTGCCCTGCGGTGACGCTCCTTTGAGGTTTGTCGAAGAGAACGTATGTGGCATCACCGGCGTTTATCAGCGTGCCTCCCTGGAGAGGCTGGCGGTAGCGTATGCGGAACAGGAAGCGCCTGCTCTCGCCCTCGCACAGAGCCAGGTCGGGCCTTACCCAATGGGTCTCGGCGGAGGTGATGCACAGGGCCTTCCGATATAGTCCGGGATGGCGTTCGCCCATGCCCACGTATATGGTATTCGAGGCGGTATCGGTGGAGATGACGAACAGCGGCTCGGCCTTACCTCCCACCAACAAGCCCTTGCGCTGGCCGATGGTGAAAAAGTGCGCCCCGTTATGCTCGCCCACCTTTTTGCCGTCGGCAGGGGAGTAGAGGTATGGGGTCGCCATCATGCGCAGGCCTGCGGGGTCGGGAATCTCGCCCTCCGCTGCGGCTATCCCGGCCTCCTCGCCGTAACCTTTCCACTCTCTCTCTATCTCGATTATATCTCCTTGTTTCTTCGCCAGTTTCTGCTGCAGGAATACCGGCAGGTCGACCTTGCCCACGAAGCATATACCCTGCGAATCCTTGCGCTGGGCAGTGGCCATGCCCTCGCGGGCGGCTATCTCGCGCACTTCGGGCTTGAGCAGGTGGCCTATGGGGAATAGCGCCCGCGAAAGTTGCTCCTGCGAGAGCTGGCAGAGGAAATAGCTCTGGTCCTTATTAGGGTCTTTCCCGGCGAGCAGGCGGTGGTGTTCCTTGCCGTCTACGGTGATCGTTTCCTTGCGGCAGTAGTGGCCTGTGGCTACGTAATCCGCACCAAGTTTCAGCGCCTCCTTGAGAAAGGCGTCGAATTTTATTTCGCGGTTGCACAGCACGTCGGGATTGGGTGTGCGGCCCTTTTCGTACTCGCCGAACATGTAGTCGACCACCCTGCGGCGATACTCGTCGCTCAGATCGACAACGTTGAACGGGATATCGAGCCGCTTGGCCACCAACTCGGCGAACATACGGTCGTCGTACCAGGGGCAATCGCCCTCAAGCGTGCCTGTGGTATCGTGCCAGTTTATCATAAACAGGCCGATGACCTCGCAGCCGGCCTCCTTGAGCAGGTAGGCCGCGACGCTCGAATCGACCCCTCCGGAGAGACCGATCACCACTTTCTTACCACGTATGCCGTCACTTGTGTTCATGGGTGCAAAGGTAACTATTTTTTACCCCGGATGTTGCGCTCTTGCCGCGAAATTCGTATAATTGTACCAGAGCATTTACCCCTAAATGTCATCCCCCGTGCGAATATCCTCTCCCCGGCCCACCTTGTGGCCGATAATTTTGCTGTTCCCGTTCCTTACCTACGCCGATGCGACGGCCCAAGGCCGCACGTCCGGCTACGGCCCGAAGGCGGAACGGTATAAGGTGGCGTTCTATAACGTCGAAACCCTGTTCGATACCGTGCGCAATCCCCTTATCGACGACGGGGAGTTCACGCCGAAGGGTATGCGCGGGTGGAACACCGCCCGCTACCGCACGAAGATAGAAAACCTCGTCCGGGTGATCGACGATATGAGAGCCGATATTCTGGGTATCGCCGAGGTGGAGAACGAGGCCGTGGTGCGCGACCTGCTCCTTGCCTCCCGCAGCGATTACAACTACATTCATATAAATACTTCCGACCGCCGCGGGATGGATGTGGCGCTGTTGTACCGGGGCGACAAGTTCTTCCCCACGAAGCATTACCAGTGGGGCGGGGTGGGAGTGTCGCGCGAGTTTCTTGTGGTGTGGGGCGAGCTCGCAGGGGAAAGGATGTGCGTGATAGTGTGCCATATGCCCTCCCAGATCAATTCTCCCGAGACGAGGAAGAAAGCCTTCACCGCCTTGCGTGACCATGTCGCGAGTATCCTCGCGCGCGACCCGGCGGCTAAGATACTTGTCCTGGGCGACTTCAACGATATACCCTCCGGCGCGCTTATTCAGAGCCTCACCGGAGGGGCCGTGAAAGAGTTCGGCGGCAGGCCCATGCTCCTTAACCCGTTCACAGAGATGAGCAGGGCAGGGTACGGCTCCTACGTCTACCGCGACCGCCGCCTGATGTACGATAATATCCTTTTCAGCGGCGCTCTATCGGGCGGCGAGGCATTGGCCTACAGCGGTGTTTGCTCTATCTTCGTGCGCGATTACATGGTCGAGCGCCACGGTCCGCAGAGGGGTTATCCCCTGCGCACATTCTCCGGACGGGCCTACAAAGGAGGCTTCAGCGACCACCTGCCCGTGTACATTTATCTCGAAAATAAGCCCAGATAGCCCGTAATTGTTTGTCAGATATAAAATTATAGTTATTTTTGTGGTCCGTTTGAGAAATCAATTTGAAACCACTAAATAATAACAAACAATGGCTAACGTAAAGAGAGTCTACACCTTTGGTAACAAACAGGCCGAAGGTAACGGGACCATGAAAGAACTGCTGGGCGGCAAGGGTGCCAACCTCGCGGAGATGAACCTTATCGGTATACCCGTACCTCCGGGATTCACCATCACTACCGACGTGTGCTCGGAATACTACGTCCACGGACAGAACGAAGTGATCCGCCTTATCAAGGCCGAAGTCGAAAACGCTATGAAGGGCGTGGAGAAGATCATGGGCATGGAGTTCGGCAGCAGCACCAACCCCCTTCTGATGTCGGTTCGTTCCGGCGCGCGCGCTTCTATGCCCGGTATGATGGATACCATCCTCAACCTGGGTCTTAACGAAGAAGCCGTAGAAGGCCTCGCCAAGAAGACAGGCAACGCCCGTTTCGCATGGGACTCTTACCGCCGCTTCGTACAGATGTACGGCGACGTAGTTATGGGCATGAAGCCCGAAAGTAAGGAGGATGCCGATCCCTTCGAGGAGATCATCGACCACCTCAAGGAAGAGAAGAAAGTAAAGCAGGATACCGATCTTACCACCGACGACCTCAAGGAACTCGTTAAGCGTTTCAAGAAAGCCGTGAAGGAACAGACCGGCGCCGACTTCCCCTCTGATCCCTGGGAACAGCTTTGGGGCTCTATCTGCGCTGTATTCAGCAGCTGGATGAACGACCGTGCCATACTTTACCGCAAGCTCAACAATATACCCGCCGAATGGGGTACTGCCGTGAACGTGCAGGCCATGGTGTTCGGTAACATGGGCGAAACATCCGCCACAGGTGTGGCCTTTACCCGCGACGCCGGTAACGGCAACAACGCTTTCAACGGCGAATACCTCGTTAACGCCCAGGGCGAAGACGTGGTTGCCGGTATCCGTACTCCGCAGGAGATCACCATCGAAGGTTCGCGCCGTTGGGCCGAGCTGCAGGGTGTCAGCGAGAAAGAACGCGCCCTGAAGTACCCTTCGCTCGAGGAGGTGATGCCCGCAGCCTACGCCGAGCTCAACCAGATACAGCACAACCTTGAGACCTACTTCAAGGATATGCAGGATATAGAGTTTACCATCCAGAGCGGTAAGCTGTGGATGCTCCAGACCCGTAACGGTAAGCGTACCGGCGCGGCGATGGTGAAGATCGCAATGGACATGCTCTCTGAGGGCATGATCGACGAACGTACAGCCGTACTGCGTTGCGAACCCGCCAAGCTCGACGAACTTCTCCACCCCGTGTTCGACCAGAACGCCATGAAGAAGGCTACCATAATTTCCAAGGGTCTGCCCGCCTCTCCGGGTGCGGCTTCAGGCCAGATCGTGTTCTTCGCCGACGACGCCGAAGCGTGGGGCAATAAGGGTCTGAAGACCATCCTCGTGCGTATCGAGACCTCTCCCGAGGACCTCAAGGGTATGACCGTTGCCAACGGTATCCTCACAGCCCGCGGCGGTATGACATCGCACGCCGCTGTTGTGGCCCGCGGTATGGGTAAGTGCTGCGTATCAGGCGCAGGCGACCTGGTTATCGACTACAAGGCCCGCACAATAACTGTGGGTAACAAAGTATACAAGGAGGGCGATTGGATCTCTCTCAACGGTTCTACCGGCGTGGTTTACGAAGGCCAGGTAGCCACTCAGGACGCTGAGCTCAGCGGCGACTTCGCCAAACTGATGAACCTCACCGACGAGTTCGCCCACCTGAAGGTTCGCGCCAACGCCGACAGCCCCCGCGACGCCAAGGTAGCGTTCGCTTTCGGCGCCCAGGGTATCGGCCTCTGCCGTACCGAGCACATGTTCTTCGAAGGCGACAGGATCAAGGCCGTAAGGGAAATGATCCTCGCCGACGACGAAGCGGGCCGCCGCAAGGCCCTCGACAAGCTGCTCCCCATCCAGAGGAGCGACTTCGAAGGCCTATTCGAGTGCATGAACGGATTCCCCGTGACTGTCCGCCTGCTCGACCCCCCTCTCCACGAGTTCGTTCCCCATTTCGAAAAGGAAATGAAGGAAATGGCTGCCGAGATGAAGGTATCGCTCGATATCATCAAGCATAAGGTTGAGGCTCTGGCCGAAAGTAACCCCATGCTCGGTCACCGCGGTTGCCGTCTGGGTAACACATACCCCGAGATCACAGAGATGCAGGCCAGGGCTATCCTCGAGGCTGCCCTCAATATCAAGAAGAAGGGTATTCCCGTACACGTTGAGATCATGGTGCCCCTGGTTGGTAACCACAAGGAGCTCAAGTACCAGAAGAACATTATCGACACCGTAGCCCAGAAGGTATTCGCTGAAAAGAACAACAGCATAGAATACATGATAGGTACTATGATCGAAGTTCCCCGCGCGGCCGTTACCGCCAACGAGATAGCCGAAGTGGCTGAGTTCTTCTCGTTCGGTACCAACGACCTTACGCAGATGACCCTCGGGTTCTCTCGTGACGACGTGGCCAAGTTCCTGCCCGTATACCTCGAAAAGGGTATCCTGCGCAATGACCCCTTCCAGATCCTCGACGTGAAGGGCGTAGGCCAGCTGATCCGCGAAGCCATCTTCAAGGGACGTAACGTGAAAGAAGGCCTCAAGTGCGGTATCTGCGGCGAACACGGTGGCGAACCCAGTTCAGTGGAATTCTGCCACTACGCAGGTCTCAACTACGTGTCATGCTCTCCGTTCCGCGTGCCCATCGCGCGCCTTGCCGCTGCCCACGCAGCCCTCAAGCAGGAGTAATAATTGATATATATGTAAGCAGAGCCGCCCCGAAAACGGGGCGGCTCTGTTGTTTACAGGTATTATGTGTTGGATATTATTCCAAGTTTAATACATCAATTACATTGCCATTTTTGTCCATAATAAATATCTGATTACTGATTACATAGCCACCAAAACTATTCTTTGCTCGATATTTATGTCGTACCCAATAGCCTTTATCATCTTTATTTACTGCCGACCATTCAATAGATTCATAGCTCTTAGGGTCTTTCAGATTGGATTTCAGATATTTATTTACTTGTGTAACAGACGCATCGTAGGCACTGTTTTTTACTGGTTCGTCATTGTTTCCTCCGCCCGAACAATTGCTTATATTGGCAAGGAAAAGTAAAACAACGATCACAATTATTAAGATAGCTATGCCCCGTTTTTCTTCATTAGTCAATGCCATAATTTGATATTTTTATTTCGACAGGTTTAACCAGGCCTACACAAACGGCTTCTTTACCACCTGCGCCTTGATAAGTTTGTCACGAATTATGACGAATATTTCGCTACCGATGGCGGCATAGGCCTTGTCGACGTATCCCATGCCGATGGCCTTTTTGAGCGTGGGCGACATGGTGCCCGAGGTGACGTGGCCGATGACCTTACCCGAAACGTCGGCTATATCGTAGCCGTGGCGGGCGATACCGCGGTCTATCATTTCGAATCCCACGAGCGAACGCTTCACTCCCTCGGCCTTCTGGCTGGCGAACAGTTCCTTGTCTGGGAAATTCTTGCCGTCGGTGAATTTGGTCACCCAACCCAATCCTGCCTCGATGGGAGAGGTGGTGTCGTCGATGTCGTTGCCGTAGAGGGAGAATCCCATCTCCAGGCGCAGGGTGTCGCGTGCGCCGAGGCCTATGTTCTGGAGTCCCATCTCCTTACCCGCCTTCCAGAGTGCGTCCCAGAGTTTGGCGGCATCTTCCTTGGCCACGTATATCTCGCATCCGCCCGCGCCGGTATAGCCGGTGATGGATAGGATGGCGTCTTTTATGCCGGCTACCTCTGCCTTGACGAAGGTGTAGTAGGGGAGTTTTTCGATGTCGGGCGTGGCGGTGAATTTCTGCACCAGCTTCATGGCGTTGGGACCCTGAATGGCAAGCTGTGCTATCTCGTCTGAGGCATTGTATAGCTCCTTGCCCGGAGCCATGCCGTATTTTTTGCCCGCCTCACAGAGGAATTCCCAGTCCTTCTGTGTGTTGGAAGCGTTGACCACCAGCAGGAAAGTCTCGGCGTCGATACGGTAGACGAGAATGTCGTCGACGATACCACCGCGACCGTTGGGCAGGTAGGCGTATTGTATCTTACCGTCGTAGAGGGTAGAGACGTCGTTGGAGGTGGTATCCTGGAGGAATTGCAGGGCCTTGGGGCCTTTGACCCATATCTCGCCCATGTGGCTCACGTCGAATACGCCTACATTGGTACGCACGGCGGCATGTTCGTTGTTGATTCCGGAAAATTCTATGGGCATATTATAACCGGCGAATTCGGCCATACGGGCTCCTGCGGCTATGTGATACGAGGTAAACGGTGTTGTTTTCATTAAAGTCCTATTTATTAGACAAATGTAATAAAATTACCGTTCGGGACACAATTTCTTACGGGTTTTCTTATCTTTGCATAAGACAGGATACGCCTCGGGATAAACCGAATAAATCCGGCTCCGCCCTCGGCTTTCACTGTCTTTGTATAAAACGGGTTAAACCATAAAAAGACACTATATGAAAAAGCTATTTTTAACAGCCCTGGCGGCTTGCGCAATGTTCGCCGTTACAGCACAGGAAGTGATAAAAAGTGAGCAGATCAGCGAATTCAAGAAGCTCGATTTTGCGGGCCAGCTCAAGGTGACGCTCATCAAGGGCGATGCGACCAGTATAGAGATAAAGATCAATAACAGCACCATAGATAAACTCAAATGGGGCGTCAATAACGGGGTGCTCTCCATCAAACTCAAGCCCACGCCCAGCGCGGTAAGCTCGGCCGAGGTGACCCTCTATTACAAGGATATAAACGCAATCAACGTCAGCGAGGCCACCGTGGCGACGCAGGGGGCGCTGAAGGCCTCGATGCTCGACATCTCGGCCAGCTCTAATGCCAGCGTGGTGTGCGAGCTGGATGTTACCGACCTGGCACTCAAGGCTTCGGGCCGCTCGGCAGTGAAGCTTGCGGGGACGGATAAATATATAGATATCAAGGCTTCGTCGAGCGCCAAGGTCGATACCAAGGAGCTGAACGTTATGAACGCCGAGGTTTCGGCTTCTTCCAGCGCTGAGGTGTACGTCTACTCTTCCGAGAGGATAAATATGAACGCAGCTACCGGCGGGGCCATATACTATAAGGGCGAGCCCATGATCGTGCGCTTCTCTACCAACACGATGGGCACGGTCAACAGCATAGGCAAGTAAGCCCGGGCCTGGCCGGACGAAGAGGGCCGGTAACCGACGTTAATCCGCAGCTATGAGGACATTTATCGCCGAGGTTGTCGCCGACCTCTACGGTCGCTACGGCGAGGGTATCTCGGACCTTAATATAGTCCTGCCTTCGCGCAGGGCCCGCCTGTTCTTTGTCGACGCCCTGTCGGGTGTGGCTAACAGGCCGCTGTGGCAGCCGCGCTTCGTGGAGATGGATGCCATCATGCGCGACGTGTCGGGCCTCGATACCTGCGACCACCTGCGCCTTATCACCGAGCTCTACAGGGTCTACTCGCGCTATCACGAGGAAAATTTCGACAGCTTCTACTTCTGGGGCGATATGCTCCTGAGCGACTTCGATTCCATCGACAAATATATGGTCGATGCGCGGATGCTGTTCGCCAATATCGACGACCTGCGCGCCATTGAGGACGACTACTCTTTCCTCACCCCCGAGCAGGTGGAGACCATACGCCGCTTCTGGCGCAACTTCGGCCTCGACGGTAAATTCTCGGGCGAGAAGGAACACTTCATAAATATATGGCGTAGCCTGGGTGATATCTACGCTGATTTCAGGCTCTCTCTCGAGGAGGAGGGCATAGCCTACACCGGTATGATGTACCGCGCGGCAGCCGAACGACTGGCGACGGGAGAGAGGGAAGGTCTCGATGCGGAAGGTGGCAAGTACGTCTTCGCCGGATTTAACGCCCTGTCTGAATGCGAAAAAAAGCTGCTCAAACATCTGCAAAACAGCGGTTCGGCTGAGTTCTATTGGGATTACGACAACTATTATGTGGGCAACGAATGGCATGAGGCGGGGATGTTCCTGCGGGAAAATATCCGTTCGTTCCCGGCTCTTCACGGCAACGATTTCCACAGCAGTTTCGAGGGGGAGAAGGAGATCAAGATCGTGTCGTGCGCCTCGGACAGCCTGCAGTGTAAATATGTCTACGACTTCCTTAAAGGGCTTACCGACAAGGGCGTGACCATAGATAAAAGGACGGCAATAGTGTTAACCGACGAGTCGCTGCTGTTGCCTGTATTGCACTCCATTCCCGAGAGCGTTGGGCAGGTGAACGTGACCATGGGTTACCCCCTGCGCCAGACCACGGCCTACTCGTTCGTCGAGAGACTAATAGAGCTCCAGAACCGTAAGCGCCTGCGCGGAGGTCGCCTGCAATTCTACCATAGCGACGCCACGGGTATACTGGATCATCCCTATATTCTCGAATATTGGAGCGGGCATGCCACGGCCGCCTCTGCCGAGGTGCGCCGCCGGAGCATGGTGTTCGTCGACAGAGAGCGGGCCGCCGGCGGCATCCCCCTGTTGGAGCGCATTTTCTCCGATGCCGCCGACCAAGGGGGCGTGACGGAATACATCATCGACATACTTTCGGGTATCGGCGCGATGCCCTCGGAGAGGGAAGATACCGCCCGCCGCAGGGAATATTTCTCTACCATCATAGAACACCTGATAAAGTTAGGCAACTCGCTCAGGATGTGCGGACTTGAACTTTCGCCACAGGTGTATGTATCGCTTCTGAGGCGTACGCTCCAGGACGTGCGCATACCCTACGAGGGCGAGCCGCTGGCGGGCCTGCAGATCATGGGTATCCTCGAAACCAGGAACCTCGACTTCGAGAACCTGCTCGTGCTTTCGCTTAACGATGATACCTTTCCCGGTAACCGCTCCGTGGGATCGTCGTTCATTCCTTACAACCTGCGCACGGCCTACGGTCTGCCTACGCCGCTGCATCACGAGGGCGTGTACGGATACTATTTCTACCGCCTGCTCCAGAGAGCGGGGTGCGTGCACCTGGCCTACTGTTCGCGCAACGACGAGCGGCGCAGCGGCGAACAGAGCCGCTACCTATACCAGTTGCGCTACGAGTCGGGTAAGAATATATCATTGCGTAACCTCTCCCTCGGGGTCTACTCGCCGCAGGACAATGTGCTGGAAGTGGTGAAATCGGGTGTGGTGAAGGAGAAATTAGAGGAATACCTTTCTGGCGGTAAAATGCTGTCGCCCACGGCGTTGTACAGTTATGTGGAGTGCCCGATGAAGTATTATTTCCGCTACGTGGCCTCGCTCAAGCCCTCCGATGAGGTCTTGGAAGAGGTTGACATTCCCATGTTCGGGACCATCCTCCACAAGGCGATGGAGACGCTCTACGCGCCCCTGCTCGACCTGCCCGACCAACGCACGGCCATCACCGCCCTTGTGGGGTCGGATAAGGTCGCCGAAGCTGTCACCGGAGCTATAAACACCGAATTTCTGCGCAAGGAGGGAGCCGACGTCGACGAGTACGGTGGCAACCTGCTGATGATACGCGACATAGTGATAAGGTATATCAACCGCTGCATCCTGCCTTTCGACGCCGCGAGGGAGGGGGTGAGGATAGAGAAACTGGAGCACAGGATAGCCGCGCCTATAAAGTTCAGGGTGGGAGCAGAGGCCAATCCGGCCACCTCTAACTCCGCTACACCCGCCGCCCTCGGCCCTGCCACGCATGAAATTCTCCTGGGCGGTATCGCCGACAGGATTGACCGCGCGGGCGACCACCTGAGAGTGGTGGACTATAAAACCGGGGTTAGTAAATTGCAGTTCGCCGGGATCGAAGAGCTTTTCGGCGAAAAACAGGCTGAACACAACTCCGCCGTGCTGCAGACGCTGATATATTCGCTGGTGCTCAACCTTGCCGAGGGCATCGACGTGCAGCCATCCCTATATTATATAAGGCAGATGAACGCTCCGGGTTATTCGCCGCTGCTTGTCGAAGGCAATGAGCCGATAGTCTCGATACTGCCCTACAAGGAGCGGCTTACGGGCGCGCTATCCGGCGCGTTGTCGACGCTCTTCGATGCGTCGACCCCCTTCAGGCGTTGCGCGGACGTTAAGACTTGCTCTTACTGCGACTTCCGGGAGCTTTGCCGGAGATAATGGCCCGGTTGTCCTTCATGGCTGCCTTTACCACAGAATCTATGCTGTTCATGTAGTAGTAGAAGGCGTTGTCTTCCATGGGCGAATTGCGCCCTATGATGGCCTTGAGCTGTGCTGAGATGATCTCCTTAGACTTACCCGCGTAGGCGTCTCCCGTGTTTATCCCCTTCGATGAGGCGTAGGCCACGAAGTCGTCGTAGAAACGCTTGTCGGAGGCGAAGAAACGGTTGAGATCCTCCATGGAGCCGATCTTATTGAGCTCGCTGCGGTGGCGGTCGGAGTAGACTATCGTGTAGCGGTATACCAGATTTTCGGTATAGAGCCTCTTGATGAAGGGGGAAGTCTCGGTGGTGTCGAGCGGGATGAAGATATCGGGCATGATACCGCCGCCGCCGTACACCGTGCGTCCCATGGGGGTGGTGTACTTGAGCGAATCTACAAACTTGATGCTGTCAGCGTTGAATAATTCGTCGTGCAGGAAGCGAGTATTAAGCTCGTGGTTGTAAGCCTTGACCCCCTTGTCGTAGGGCTTTTGTATCGAACGCCCGGTGGGAGTGTAGTAGCGGGCCACGGTGAGCCTCACGGCCGATCCGTCCTTGAACTGCATCTGCTCCTGCACCAGCCCCTTGCCGAACGAGCGTCGGCCGATGAGCACACCACGATCGTTATCCTGTATAGCCCCGGCGAGTATCTCGCTGCTCGATGCGCTGCCCTCGTCGATGAGGATCGTAAGTTCATGGTCCGTAAATGTGCCGCGACCGTCGCTGTGTTGCTCGGTCTTGTTCTTATAGCGGTCAAGGGTGTATACTATCAGTTTATTGGCGGGTAGGAACTCGTTGGCGATGTTTATGGCCTGGTCGAGGAAGCCGCCGCTATTGCCCCGCAGGTCGAATATCAGCGAATTCATGCCCTGGTTTTTGAGCTTGCCGAGTGCGGCCGACAGCTCCTTATGCGAAGTGCGCGAAAAGCGTGAGAGCTTCACGTAGGCCCTCTGTGAATCGATCATAAAGGCGGCGTCGAGGCTCTTGATGGGTATGGTGCCGCGCTTGACGGTGATGGGAATAAGCTTATCCATGCCGTAGCGTTCTATGCCCAGGCGCACCATAGTACCCTTCTTGCCGCGCAGTTGCTTGACAATATTGTTCTGGTTGATCTTGCGCCCGGCCACTATCGAGTCGTTGATGGTGATTATGCGGTCGCCGTTCTGCACGCCGGCTTCGAAGCTCGGGCCGCCGCTGATGACCGTCAACACTATCACAGTGTCGGTAGCCATGTTGAACACAACGCCTATACCCTCGAACTCGCCGTTGAGCATCTCGTTGGCATCGTCGAATTCCTTGAGCGGGATATATACCGAGTGGGGGTCGAGCTCTTCCACTATCTTGGGGATCACGTGCTCGGCGATGGTGTCGAGCGATACCGAATCGACATAATATCTGCTTATAAGCGACATCAGCGTACTGATCTTGTCACCGCTGCGCGCCGCATTATCTCCCGCCTGGAGTTTTATGCTCGTAGTTCCCGTGGATTTCTCCGCCCTGTTCATCAGACGGCTCATCCCCGAGCCTATGACCAGGGCCGCGGCTATGAGCAGGGGTGTTATAATATTGACTTTGGAGTTCTTATACATGGCGTTGTCGTTTTTTGTTTTCGGGGTCTTTTGCGTGTGGCCGGAGTATGGAACCGGGCAAAATGGATGCCGCGAAGGCCCCGTCCCGCGCGAAGCGGTTATTTTTTATTCTTGAACCAGTAGCTGAGACCGACGCTTATGGAGTACTGCAACTGGAAGTCGGATTTGTAGGGTGTGGTGGCATCCACGTCGTATATGCCCAGCCAGTAGAGCGAAGTGGTGAGCAACTTTGTGGCCCGTATGTCGAACGTATTCTCCCATCTGGCCAGCGGGGCGGTCTTGAAGTTGGTGAAGGTGTAGAATTGCGACCGGTAGCGGAAAAGATCGTTCTTGCCGAAGGTCTTGTCGAAGTCGATCTTCACCGAGGGACCTACCTTACCTTTGACCCTGTCGCCGGGGGTGATGCCGTTGATACCCCTGGCCGAGAGCTCGTCGTTGAGCACGAACAGCACGTTACCGCCGACGGGAGAGAGGGTGATGCTGAACGGCGATCCCTCTTTCTTGTAGTTGAAACCGACCGATATGTCCCACGTGGCGGGGGCCATGAAGTCGGATATTAGGGTCTCGTCGGTGCGCGACTTGTACCCCGGGGCGAACTGGCTGCGGAACGAGGTGGTGGCGGCGTAGGACCAGAACTTATGCATCTTCCACGTCATCAGGAAATTGAACTTGAATTCGTCCTCATTTTTGAAGTAGGTGTTCTGGATTATGTTCATTCCGTACTTCGCCTCGATACGGTAGTCGATGGTGAGTATCTCCTTTTTGTAGAGGTGGTGGAAGAAGATCGTCGAGCGGCCCGAGAAGGTGTTGTCACCCCCGCTGGCCCAGTTCTCAAAGGCGGTCTGCGAGATGAACATGCCCGCGTTGAACTCTATGGTGTTGCGCTCGTTGCGTATGCGGCGTTTCTCGGCGAGATATTTGGCCTTGCTGAAATATTTGTTGGTGATGTCGTCGGCCACCACTATGGAGTCGGGCCTGGTGCGGGTTTCGAGCGTATTTGTCGTAACCGACCTCTTCACAGAGAACTGGGCGTCCGCCCTCTGTGAGGACAGCGCCAGCAGGAGTATCGCTGTAAGGAGTGCGGCAAGGCTTTTCATACTACTATTTGGGGCCGGATAATAGGTATCAACCCACAAAGATAATATTTCCGTAAAAATAAATCTGTGCTATACACCCCTTTTTAATGTCGGTTCGGGGGTGAAAACGTGAGGGCCCTCATTCAAAAAATAATATCTTTGCATAAGTGGCCCGATATTGGATATGTACAGGGAGAATATATCGGCGACCTGAAAATTATAAATCAAAGATACGTGTTATGAAATACTTCGGAGCTCACGTGAGCATCTCGGGCGGTGTGGAGAACGCCCCGCTCAACGCCAAAGCCATAGGTGCCAACGCTTTCGCCATGTTTACCAAGAACCAGCGGCAGTGGGAGGCGGCTCCCCTCAGCGAAGAATCCATAAGAAAATTCAAAGAGAATTGTGCCGCTAATGGGTTCACCCCCTCGCAGATACTGCCTCACGACAGTTATCTTATCAATCTGGGTAACCCTACGCGCGAGGCTATCGACAAATCGCGCGCGGCTTTCTACGACGAAATGCACAGGTGCGAGCAGCTGGGCCTCGACCGCCTGAATTTCCACCCCGGGAGTCATCTGGGTGAAATATCCGTGGAAGAGTGCCTGGACAGGGTGGCCGAGTCGGTCAATATGGCCCTCGACAGGAGCAAGGGCGTGACGGCCGTGATCGAGAATACCGCCAGCCAGGGGTCGAACGTCGGTTTCCGCTTCGAGCACCTCGCACATATAATCTCTAAGGTGGAGGACAAAAGCCGGGTGGGTATCTGCATCGACACCTGCCACGCCTTCGCTGCCGGTTATGACCTGAGCACCGCCTCGGGGTGCGATAAGGTATTTGCCGAGCTGGATAAGGTGGTGGGGATGAAATACCTCCGTGGGATGCACCTTAACGACAGCATGAAGGGCCTCGGAAGCCGCGTAGACCGCCACCAGGAGTTGGGTCAGGGCGCGCTGGGCATGGACGTGTTCCGCTATATCGCCCACGACAAGAGGTTCGACGGCATACCCCTCGTGCTCGAAACCCCCGACGAAAGCAACTGGGCCGCCGAGATCGCCAAGCTCAGAAGTTTCGAATAGGACATTTCCGGTTTCGTGTATTCCGCCCGTGGAGGCGGGTTAAAACAGATCGCGGGGCTTTCGAGCCCCGCGATCCGTTTTATGTAGTTGCCGTTAAACAACGATCTATTACTGCTTCACCAGAGTATAGACATACTCGGCGGGTTTGTTCTTGGTATATATCTCCTTAGCCGTATTAAACACCGCGTCGCGCATCTTTGCCTCGTTGGGCTTGTAGCTGATGTAGCGCTTGATGGCCAGTGATATGCGGTCATTCTTATCGGACCTCATGGCCAGAACACGGTTGGCTTCGGCGAGGCATGCTTCGAGATTGTCGAACTGGGTGAACTTGGGATCGAAGCGGAAAAATTCGCCATGAACTATCTGGCGGAAATCCTGGTAGTTCTTGCGGTATTTTTCCACGAGGTTGGCTATTGTCACTGCCTGTCTGTACTGCGGGGTCTTGTCGTTGGTGGAGAGGTTTACGCCCTCTTCGAGCTCTTTAGCCGAGTAAGTGCCTACCTCAGTGCCGCCGATGGAGAGCTTGTAGTTGCCCTCTTCGAGGCCGCGTACGCGCACTATCTCCTTGTTGAAATCATCGGTAAAGGGTACATATTTGAGCGCATCGGCATACTTGCCGATCACCGCCACCGGGAGCGACGCTGCCTTCATCGAGAAACTCACGCCCTGCACGTCGGCCTTCAGGTCTTTGACCTCGCAGTTGATAAGGTCTTCTATTTTCTGCTTCTTGGCGTTGATGTCCACGCTCGATACGTAGGCAGGGGCCTTGGTGTCCTTGAGGAACTGGTAGCTCATCACCTGGCAGCCCATGGGGCCGGGGTGCACCCTGTCGCCGTTAAGGACAGAGACTGTGGGGTCGGCGGCCTGCATGGCGAGGGTTACGTCCTGCGTGGCTTTCCATGCGTCCACCACGATACCATCATACTTGGGCGCGGTCTTCTTCATGAATTCGCCCAGGTCGCGGAGTGCGTCGTTCTTACCCACGGCGTTGGGGGCCTTGTCGTTCACCTGCGTCTGGTCGAAGATCGAAGGAGTGAGCAGGATCAACTGGCGAGAATGGGCCTTGAGCGAATCATAGAGGATAACGGCGTTATTCTCATAGCTTTGGATCATTTTGTTCATATCGTTGGTCTTGGCTTCGCCATCCTTCATGTTGAATATGTTGGGCCGCATGTCGTTCATGCCGATCATCACCACCGATACGGTCGGTTTGTGCGACAGCAGGTCGGTCTGCAGGCGTCTCAGTAGCCCGTCTACACGGTCGCCGCCCAGACCCAGATTGAAGAAAGACATCTCCGCGTCGGGGAAACGCGTTACATAGTAAAGCATAATGGGGCTCCAGTAGCCGGCGTGGGTGATGCTGTTGCCGATGAAGCATACCCTGTCGCCCGACTGGAACAGGAACTGCTGGCCCTGCTGCTGCGAGGTTTTGGCCTTGCTCTTTTTCTCTTTTTTCGCGGCCTGGAGGCTGGGTGAGGCTAAGCACGCCAGGGCCAGGAGTATCAATAATAGTTTTTTCATAGAGGGGTATAGTGATGTTTTAACGGTCTGTCGTTAGATGCGGCAGTCCTTAAATTATTTAGCTGTCAACTTATAGGTGTATGATACGGGCTTGTTGATCTTGTAGACGGCTTTGCCCGCGGCCATAACTTCTTCGAAGTATTCTTTCTGGCGTCCCTTTTCTTTGATATAGACTTGGAGGGCATTTCCGGCCCACATCTTTTTCTGGTTTTCGGGCAGGGCGTCGTATTGTTTCTTGGCCTCGGCTACGCATGCCGCGGGATCGTCCTTACCAGCGAAATCCTTCATGCGAAAGTGGTCGATAGCCACTACCATACGGTAGCGGTTGAACATATTGCGGTAGTTGCCCACGGCCGACCATACCTTCTGCGCCTGCTGGTACTGCGGGGTCTTATCGTTCATGGCGAGGTTGATACCGTCGGCAAGTTCCGAAGAAGAGTATTCTCCTACCTCCGCGTCGCCAATTGAGAGGGCGTAAGTGCCTTTCTTGAGGCCCTGCACGCGTACTATTTCGTTGTTGAAGTCGTCGACGAAGGGGATGTATTCGAGTATACTCATAGCCTTGGCATTCACGGGGTAGGGTAGGGAGCCTTCAAGCATTTCGAACGACAGGTTACCGTTCTTGGACACCTTGACGTTGCTTACCTTGCAATTCTCGGTCTCGGTCACCTTGCCGCTCTTGGCGTTAATCTCCACCAACGATACGTATTTCGGTGCTTTTGTGTCCTTGAGAAATTCGTAGGCCATCACGAGGCTGCCCGGCTCGTCGGGATGCACACGGTCCTTGCGCAATACTGATTTGGTGGGGTCGTTCGCTATGATGGCGCGGTTGATCTTATTGGTCTCAGCCCACATATCCACCAGCGTCGCATTGTAAGAGGGAGCGATACTCTTGATATACTCGCCGAAGGTGTAGAGCACGTCGTTCACGCCCTTGTTGTTGGGAGTCTCTACCTGCGATTCCTGGTCGTATATCGAGGGGGTGAGCAGGATCAGCTCGCGCGAGTGGGCCTTGAGTGAGTCTACGACCGTCTTGTAAGCCGCCTTGTAGGTCTCAAGTACCTTGGCAGCCTTAGCGCCGCGGCCTACCGTGTCCGCTCCTGGAAGGTACATGCCACGACTTACGTCATTCATGCCGATCATCAGTACCGATACCGTCGGGTTGTGGGGTAGGATATCGCTGTTCATGCGGCGTACGAGGCCTCCGGCGTTATCGCCCGAGATGCCTATATTGAAGAACGTGATGTTACGCTCGGGGAAACGCGTGGCGTAATAGGTCATCACGAAGGGCCAGAAGAATCCCCCGTGGGTGATGCTGTTGCCGACGAAGGCCACGCGGTCTCCGTCCTGGAACAGGGCTTTATCGCTATCGGCTGAAGAGTTCTTCGCTGCCATAGCCGCCATATTGAGGCAGAGCAGCAGGGTGAAAATGGTGAAAAGTTTTTTCATGACAGGTTTTTGTATTTTAGTTATTTCTTTACAGGCTCGGGTGCGGGAGGAGGTACGACCTCTTTATAGTCCACATTTTTAGGCGCTATACCCTTTTTTGCCGCTGCCGCCGCGAGTTTGCCCGCCGCCTCGCCGATGGGCACGGCTGCACCGGTCACACGGTAGCTGGCGTGGGCGAAGAAGTCGCCGCTGATACACCTTCCGGCCATAAGTATGTTATCCACGTCGGCAGAGATGAGCGAGCGCAGGGGTATGTCGTAGGGCTTGGCCTTGATGCCGTGGGCGGCGTAACCGCCGTTGCCCTCCCCAAGTTTGCTCTTGTCTAAGGTGTGCACGTCGACGCAGAACGAACAGCGGCACACGGCGTCGGGGAAGCGTGCACCCGAGGCCAGGTCCTCGCTCCTTAACGTATATACACCCTTGATGCGGCGCCCCTCGCGGATACCTATCTGCCCCGAGGTGGCCACGATGCGGAAGTCTTTCCAGATGCCGCCGCTCTTTCTAAGCGCGGCGACAAGGCTGTTGACCTCCTTGCGCGCCTCGATGGTGTTGCGGCTCATGTTGTCGGCGTCGGTGATGCTGACTCCGTATTGGTGGTTGGCCATAAGCATCATCAGCCCCGGGCGTATGGCGAACATCGTGGGCATGCGGTAGCTTATGTCTCCCTTGCCGACGCGTTCAAACTCCTTGCGGAGGTTTTTCTTGGTCTGTTCCGAGGTGCGTCCGCCCGGCTCCATAAAGCCTGCGGCCACGAGTTCGGCCTCGTTGTACCCGGCCACCACGGCCAGCATCGAAGCTGGCTGGAGTTTGCCGCTCTCTGGGTGCCCCATCTCGAACGAGCAACCAGCCTGCGCGGCCATGTCGCCGTTACCTGTGGCGTCGACGAATATCTTGGCTTTCCACGCCTCGCGGCCCGAGATACTTTCGGTAATGATAAGACCCAGATTACGGTCGCTGTCGCGGTAGGCGGCGCATACGCGGGTATGCAGGCGTACCTCTACGCCTGCCTTGGCGCACATATCGTCGAGGATCAGCTTCATGTCCTCGGCATCGAAACACTTGGGAGTGTACTGCGCGCCTGATTTTCTGAGCTCGCCGACAAGTTCTTTCATTATGCCGGGCTGTTTGCCGTAGTCTATGAGGTTGGTCATCAGGCCCGCGGTCCATGTGCCTCCGAGGAAGCCTTCGGACTCGATGAGTATGGTCCTGGCCCCGGCCCTGCCCGCGGCGACCGCTGCCGCGAAACCAGCCGGCCCGCCGCCGCACACTATCACATCGGCCTCATGGGCTATTTTTATCTCCCTCTGCGGCTCGATAAAATCGCCGCCTTTGTTGTACTTCAGACCTCCGGCTTTAGCCGCGGCCAGAGCCTCTTCGGGGTTGAACATCAGGCCCGCGAGCGGCACCATCGCCGCCATCCCGAGCATTCCCTTGAGCATTTCACGTCTGTTCATTATATAGGCTTTATATTATTTAAACCTTATTCCCACGCACGAAATATCGTCGGTGGCCATATCGTTGTCGTTGCGTACAGCCCTGCGAACTATCCCGTCGACCGTGTCACGCAACGGCTGCCCGTAAGCTCCTACTAACTCCATCACCACATTCTCGCGCCCCCAGCCGAAAGGGTAGGCCTTGCTGCCGATGCCGCTCTGGGTCACCCCGTCGCTCACCACGACCACCAGATCGCCCGGCTCTGCGCGGAATTGCGTGGCCCGGATCGACTGCGGCGGCGCGCCCCGCAGGAGTATGGTCTCGTTGCACCAGATGGGCTGGAATTCCCGCCTGTCCCTTATTATTATAGCCTGTGGGTTGCCGTGCTCGGCGATACATACCACACCGTCGGACAGGTTTATGTCGACCGAAGAAAATGTGGCGTAGACGATACTGTGGGCCTTGTCGTCGGGTAACTGCGAGAGTATGCGCTCGCTGCCGGAGCGGATGTCACCCCCGAGCACTATGACCTCGGTCATCATCTCGGCGGCCAGCGACGAGAGTATGTTGGCCCTTTCGCCGTGACCCAGCCCGTCGGAAAGCACCACCACCGACCTTTCGCCCTGCTCCACCTCATGGCACACGATGCTGTCGCCGCAGAGTGATTCTCCGTGGTGATTGCACTGACAAAACTCGATGTCTATCTGTAATTTAGGGCTCATCGGGAGCTGTAGAGGCGTTTTAAACGAAAATAATTGCCAAAATAGTGAAATAAATCGGTTTTTGTGTTGGAATAACGATCTTTTTTGTTTCCTTTGCTAATGGATATTTTTAACTCATTACATTAATTTCTATGAAAGGTACAGTAAAATGGTTCGATTCAGCCAAAGGTTACGGCTTTATCACAACCGAAGCAGGCGGTGACATCTTTGTTCACTACACAGGTATTAACAAAGAAGGCTTCCGCGGTTTGGAAGAGGGCCAGAACGTCGAATTCGATGTCGATCAGGGCAAGAAGGGCGAACAGGCTATCAACGTTACGGTAATAGGATAGTTGTATTAGATACACTTATCTCAGTTTATCATGAGAGCCAAGTTGGGCGGACTTTAACAGTCCGCCCAACTTTTTTGTATCCGTTTCAATCCCGGGATGGCTGCGCATAGTACACGTCATATTTCACTTATACTATTCACTTCAACTCCTCACGTACGTATGTACGCTCCGGTTTGAAATTCACATGATAAGCAAACTCCGCCGCACACTATGTACAGCAGCATGTCGGGGGGTGAAATATTACCGGTACAATAAGGAAGAGCAAGATGACCTACCTGCGCCTTTTCGCGGGCTTCACCACGATGAACGACGGCATGCGGGAGATGAGGGCGCCGTTGCCTTCGGCGAGTTTCACCCAGCAGTCGTAGCTTATGATCAGCAGATGCTTGCCTACGATGAATTCCTCCACGGAGGCTTCTTCCGCGTAGGTGAAACTGAACCTCTCGTCCTCGGCTTCGCGTATGTCGTGGAGCAGGCGGCCCAGGTCGGAGGGGATGGCGGTAAAGGGCACCATCACATCGAAAGTTATCGTCGTGGGCGTCGTGTCGACCATGCGTAGCAGGCGCTTATCGCCAATATCCGAAAGGATTATCCCCACCCTCGATATCTTTGAAAGGGTATTGCGATTGACCAGCACCCCCAGTGTGCTCTCTATCGAGGCGAACAGGCCGCGGCTCTTGTCATGGGCCAGCGCCCCTGGGAAATAGAACCTCTGGTCGAGCAGGAGGGTGTGTATGCGCCCTATTTCCGAGCTTGAGAATATATTGCCGCGGGGCGAAACATAGTCCTCCACGAATGTAGGGCCAGCGCCTGTCAGTACGAGGTCGAAATACTCCTCGCGCGTGAGTTCGGAGATAGATTTGGCGTAGTGGTCGGTCACCTGGTAGCGTGTGTGCACCTCCATACCCAACACCTTGGCCTCTTCGTGCAGAAGTCCGAAACTCTCTGAAGAATAGTTGGTGAAGTTCATGGGGCTGGTGTCAGTGCCTATGGTGTAGTGCACGGCCGTAACCAGCGGCGGCACGAGGTGGTTGCCGAAAAGCGAGTGGGTGAGTTTCACCAGCGCAGCCCCCGTGGAAGGCTTGCCGAAGGATAACAGTATGCGCGGGTTCTTAAGGCGCTTGATACGTGAGGCTTTCTTCCTGTAGCGGAACAGTTTCTCAATGAAGATAAGGCTGGGAGTGGCCATGAATGTGGTGAACAGGGCCATGATCACGAATATGGTGAACAGTTCCGAAGGTATCACCCCCATCTCGTAACCGATGTTCAGCACGATAAGCTCCATCAGTCCCCTGGTGTTCATCAGCACTCCGATCGACAGACTGCTCTTCCAATTCTCGCCCACGAAACGGGCTGATAGGGTGGCTCCGAGCATCTTGCCCATTATCGACACGAGGATGAACAGCCCGCAGATCCACCACAGGTGGGGCGTGTTGAGCGAGCCGATTTCGGTCCTGAGCCCGGTGAACACAAAGAACAGAGGCAGGAACAACACCAGCGCCACATCTTCTACCTTGTCGGTCAGCACCCGTCGGAAGCTGACGTTCGTAGGCATGATGACCCCGGCAAGGAACGCCCCGAACAGGGCGTGTATTCCAAGTATTTCGGATATGTATGCCGAGGCGGTGAGTATCAACAGCATGAAGGCGACGATGGTCTTGTTCATCACCTCGGGGCTGTTGTACCGTTCGCCCACCTTCTTCATGAAGGGGCGCACCACCGCGAACATGAACACGATGTAGAGGGTGGAGATCAGTATGGTGAAAAGCGCGCTCGTGGGGCTGCCGGCGTTGATTATGGCTATTATCATGGCCAGCATACACCAGGCTGTAATGTCGTTGTTGGCCGCCGAGGCTATGGAGAGCATGCCCATCTGGCTGCGGCCCAGATTACGTTCCTGTATGATACGAGCGAGTACGGGAAAGGCCGTGATACTCACCGCAATACCGATAAAAAGGGCGAAGGATAGGAACGGGGTGCCGGGCGTGTGAAATTCGGGATAGACTATGTAGGCGAGGCCCACGCCCATGAAGAAGGGGAGGATGATGCTGGCGTGGCTTATAACGAGCGTCTCGCTGGCTTTTTTCTTGATGATCCTCACGTCGAGCTCCATGCCTATGACGAACATAAAGAGTATGAGGCCTATCTGGCTGATGACGTTCAGGGGTATGAGCGACGGCCCCGCGAAAAGGAATCCGAAAGTCTCGGGAAAGAAATGCCCCAGCAGCGACGGTCCCAGGACTATACCCGCCACTATCTCGCCGATGACTCCCGGTTGGCGCAGGTACTTGAATATGAACGAGAAGATCCTTACGCAGATCAAAATGGCGATGATCTGCAGCAGGAGCATCGACAGCGGGTGGGAAATGTTGTTAAAGATACCTGTGTGGAATATTTCCCAGGGCGATGAACCCTCGAGCGCGCAGGAGTGGTTGTTGGCTGTGGCATCGTTGAGTCCGCGGCCCATATATATTATCCACCAGGTCAATCCCCCGAAAACGAGGAGCATGACCGCGTAGAAAATATAATTACGCCTGGCTCTCGACATCATAATTACGCCGTGTCTAATAGGGGCGTCTTTGGTCACGCCGCCACGGGATGGAGGTGGGAAATGCCTCGTAGGCATATCGCCACTTCCGACAAAGATACTGTTTTTTGCCGAAAACGTAACACGTATATATGTTAAAATGGGAGTAACCGGGTATACGGAGCCGTTAAAACGAGCCGCTTGCGCCTAATATACGGCGCCCCAGCCGGTATCTATGCCCCATGAAGTGTTGCGGTGGGGTGTGTTGAGATCGGTATGCACGGTGGACGAGGGCAGGTAGACCGTGAGACCGCTGTAATTTGCGGAATTTATAAGGAAGCGGCCCTCATTGGTCTCGAACGACGGGGTGGTATACTTCCTTATCACCACACGGTCGAGAATCTGGCGGAATTCCATGGTATCGCTCGGCGAGGCCACCTCGTTGACTATCTGCTTCAGGTCGTAGAATATGTGGCCGGAGAACTTCATGTCGAAAGTCTGCATCGCGGCGGAATTTATATCGCTCATAAGAGCGGCGGGCGAAGAGAGTATCTCTGCCGTCTTGGTGGCAAGGGCGTCGAGTTCCGAGCACTTTATCAGGGATACGGTGGCGTAAGGGAAGCCGACATTGATGTAGTAGTCGTAATATTCGCGGCACACCTTCGCAAGGTTAGGCGTACTTTGGAATATGGGCGCTGTAATCTTATGGTAGGGGAAGCCGGCCATAAGCACCTCAGCCGGGGAGAGTATTAGGTAATCGGCGCAGTCGCGAAGCTCGTAGGCCACCTCGATGCCCCCCATAAGGCAGGCGTCGAACAGTATGAAATGGAAGTGCATATCGTTCTCGCGTATGGCGTCTGAGATGTCGGTGATGTCCATATGCAGGCCACTCTCGGTGCCGAACCAGCGAGAAGTCTGGAACATAAGTTCCCTCGGCGACCCGGAGGATGCGGCCGCACCCGAGGCCGGAGCGGCTTTGAGCAGACCGGCGGCAGGCGACCCGTAATAGGAGGTTTTGTCTGCGGGTATCCAGCCCGAGCCGTGCGACCACATGTCGAGCGAGTATTTTCTGGCAGAGAACAATCTTTTTACGTCAGAGAGTACTTCCGAGAAGCGGGCCTTGGTGGCGGAGTTGGCCTCGGAGTACGTCTTGATTCTCACGGTGTCCCTCTTGCTGTTGTCTATCTTTAAAAGGAACGGGGGCTTTGCATTGCGGTCGATATATATGAGTATCTGATTGTTACCCATATTGGACGGCAGGCCGCGAAGCAGGTTGTCGATGTTATCGTCGACCACCCCCCACCGATCCATGTCATTCTGGGCCACCATATATATAAGCATGGTCTGCTGCCTGCCGGATGGCGTCTTCACTTTTTCTCCGCAGGAAGTGAATCCCGCGGCGAATAACACTGTCACAACCGCCGCCCACAGCCATACGCCGCGAAGACGCCACGACCCTCCGGAGGCAGTCGCTACGTTCTCACGTACGGAGTTCATACTATCTGTGGTTGGTATTCCCGTTTTAGACATGCGCTGGTTTTGAGATACTAACGTAATAAACGGCGTGAAATTATAAACGTACTGGAAATTAGGGGTTCTGATGCTGTGAGGGCGAATTATTTCACCCTGAACTTATAGGTGATACTGCCCGACTTGGCGAGGTCGTCGCTTTCGTCGACATTGAACCGGGCCTTACGCGCGGCACGGATGGCGGCGTCCACGAGGGTGGGGTTGTTGGTGGTCGACTTGTCGCCCCTGAACGAGGCTCGTGTCACCTGTCCCTGCTGGTCCACCACGATATCTATCACCACATTACCCTCGTCCTTGGCCGAATACTCGGGCTTGGGCAGCGAGCCTACGATGTAGCGCCCTTTGACCACTGCCGTACCGCTGTTGCCTATACCGGTGCCGTCATGACTACCGTCGACGCGGCCCCCGAGATCGCCCTGGTTACCCGCCGCAGCTCCGGCTACATTGCCGTCGCTGGTAGACGTGCTGCCCACGGTCCTGCCGGGGAACAGCGCCCTGCGGTCGGCCTGGCGGGGTTGCTCCGCAGGTTTGGTTTCTGTGGGCTTGGGCTTGTCGGCAGGCTTCGGGGGAGTCTTTACGGGCTTGGGTTTAGGTTTGGCCTGTGTCTTGGGCTTGATGGCGGGAGCGTCCTCGTGGTCCTGGGTGAGTATCTCGTCGTTACTATTGTCCAGAGGTTGGCTCGGGGCGCTCTCGCGGGGTGAGACGACATCGTTGAACTCGGTGTCGCCGCCGGGGGCTGCGGCCTCCGCGTCGCCGAAGTTGATCATGATACCCTGGTCGACGGTGGGGGCGGCGCTGATCGAGAACTTCAATAACAGCATAAGGGCCACGAGCCCTAAAAAGTAGAGGGCCGTGGCTATGGAGCCTACGATCTTCCCGTTATTTCTCGGTGTGTCGCCGTACATCGTCGGGGGTTATTGTAATGGATTTGTAGCCAGTATGAGCTTGAAGCGGTTGTCCTTGGCGATATTCATCACCTTGACCACCTCTTCCACGGGTACGCTCTTGTCGCAGTGTAGCGATACGGTGGGATCCTCCGTGCCGGAGAGCTTGCTCTTGAGTATCGACTCGAGGGAGCTGAACTCCACGGGAGAAGTCTCCACATAATAGCGCAGGTCGCTGGTTATCGACACGGTGGTGTAGGGCTTCTCCGTGATCTGGTTAGAACTGCGGGGAAGCGTCAGCCTCAGGGCGTTGGGATTTATAAGCGTGGTGGAGATAAGCATGAAGAACAAGAGCAGGAACATGAGGTCGGTCATGGACGCCGCGCTGAACGATTTATCTACCTTTGAGCCTCTTTTGATAGCCATGGTTTCGGGTTTTAATGGTTGGGGACTAATATACGATTCACAGTGGTTTTCGCCTCCGGCGACCTACTTTTGCCATTGCCGCAAAAGTAGGCAAAAGGTCTAGCCGCGTCTTCTGTTGGGGTCTCTTCCGGGAGGCTTCCCTCGCTACACGGTAGCTCAGGTGATCTCCCTCACGAGACCTGTTTCCGCCAGAAGCCTGAAGCGGCGGATTATTTTACTGTTCTGACTGTTACTTTAACAGACTCGCATTCACCTTGAACCACTGTAATTTTGTATGTTAATACCGATGTTTTTTATTTTCCATACGGATGGCGGCGCGATACACGGCCCGCCTTATTCCACGGGCTGGTTGAGGATGTCCATGAAGGCTATGGAGTTGGCCTCCATCTGGAATACAAGCTTCTCGATGCGCGTCACCAGGTAGTTGTAGCCGAAGTAGGCGGGAATACCCACCACCAGACCGCCCACGGTGGTGATCATCGCCACGTACATACCGCCCGCGAGGATACTCATGTCCACGGTGCTGCCCGCGGCATTCATATCCATAAATGCCTGCACGAGGCCGATCACCGTACCCAGGAACCCAAGCATCGGCGCGCCGCCCGCGATGGTGGCGAGAAAGGGGAGCCCTCTCTCGAGCTTCGACACTTCGAGGTTGGCCACGTTCTCTATCGACGAGTTGATGTCACTCAAGGGGCGTCCGATACGCTCGATGCCCTTTTCGATCATGCGGGCGATGGGGTTTTCGGTGGCCTTGCAGAGCTTAACGGCCGAATTTATTTTGCCTTCGAAGATGTAGTCACGGATGCGGTTGATGAAGTTGACGTCGACTTTCGACGCCTGGCGGATGGCCCACCAGCGTTCGAAGAAGATGAATACGCCCACGCCTCCGAGGGCCAGCAGCGGCCACATCAGCCATCCGCCGGAGAGGAACAGCTCGCCGAGTCCCATAGTAGTCACTTTTTCGGTGGTCGCGGCCGCAACTTCGGCAGCCTGTAATACAATGCTCATAGTCGTTATGTTGTTTTAGTTGTTATTTATATTCGAATGTGCCGTCGTAACAGCGGTCAAAATTAGATTTTAAATTCAAAACATACAATCAGGGAGAATAAGTTTAAACGGTTTCTTAGGAGCCGTCTAATTTTTCTCTTCCTCCCTTTCAGCTTTTTTCTTCTCTTTTTCTGCCTCTTTCGCCTTCTTGGCCTCTTCCCTTGCGGCCTTCTTTTCCGGGCTGCGCTTCAGTTTGGCCGCGCGTTCCTTGAACTTGCGCACTATGTCTTTCACGGTATTGAAATCCTCGTGGTAGTATATACCTATGCCGCTCTCCTGCAAACCCTGGTTCTCATCGAAACGGTCGACGGTACGGGTGAAGGCCTTGGCTTTGAAGTGCCCCTCCTGGTCGAGCATCCATGTGAGGTAGAAGTCGCCCGTGAGGTTGTTGGCCCTTTGGTTGACGGCGTTGAGGTTGTTCCCCGAATCGTAGCTGCCCTCGCCCTCGAGCACCAGCTTGTTCTTTATAAGCTCGGCCGAGAATTCAAAGCCGAATTCGTCGGAGGAGGTGTCGCTCTTGGGCCTGTAGCGCGGCACGAGGCTGAACTTGTCGGTCGAGAGCCAGTTGCTGAGCTGGTTGGTGAGGAACTCGATGCCCGTCACCGCCCCGCCCGTGGCGCCGATGTTCATATTCTGGCTGGTGCCGGGGCTTTCGGAGTAGAAGCTGTTGATGGCGAGCAGCCAGATGAACTGCGTGGCCATCATCTCCTGCGTGTTCATGGCGTTGTTCACCAGGCTCTGGGTTTCGGGGTCGACGCCCGGCACCACCACGTTGAACGTGATAGTGGGCTGCAGCAGGCGGTCGCCCAAGTGTATCTCGCAATCCACCGGCACGCGGCGGTTGAAGTTCTCGTCGCCGCTGCCCAGAAGCGGGGCCAGCGAAGCGCGGAGCTTGTACACGGCCGTGATGTCGAGGATGGCGTTCACCGGGTCGCCGGTCCACTTTATCGTGCCGCCGGGGTTTATGATAAAGCGCTTGTTGATGATATTCCTGAGCGTGAACAGGTAGCTTCCCTCGGTGATCTCATAGTCGCCGTAGATGGTGAAGTCGTTGTTGCGCGGGTTGACCCTCATGTTGATGGTGCCGTTGCCCGAGCCCTTGATGATATCGCCCACCGTGGGGTCGATCACAAGCTGCATTTCGGCGTTGGGCCTCACGTTCACGGTCATATCCATGTCGAGTCCCCCGCCCTCGGCCTTCTTGCGGCGGGCGCGCTTGCTCACGAAGGCTTCCTTGCGAGCGGCCACCTCGTCCTCGGCCACCTTGGCCTCTTCCTTGGCCGAGTAGAACTGTATGAAGTCGGTCGAGGCTACGCTCTTATTGGTGTTCAGGGGCATGAAGAAGGCCGAATTGTCGTCGGTCGAAGCAACTATATTCATCTTCACGCCGCTTTTGTCGCCCTTTATGGTAGCCGAGCCGCTGGCGTAAATGGTGCCGTAGAATTGGTTGTTATCCTTGAGCGTGGTGTTGAGCACCATACAGTTTTCGGGAGCTATACGGATGTCGTAAACTATGTTGGAGAGGTGGTTTAGGTCGACAGACATGTCGAGGCGAGCCCTGCCCTTGGCGGGATCGCGCAGGGGGGTGTTCTTCATCGAAAGCACGTTATTCTCCACGTTTATCACCCCGCCGCTCATCGTGTAGCGCACGTTGGTGTAGTCGACCGTCGAGGCGAACGCCGGGATTTCGATCTTGCCGCTGAGCTTGGGCGCGCCCTGCTGTCCCACGATCCTTATCTTGGCGTCGGCATGGCCCTCTGTTTCGCGCATCACGCTTCCCAGGAGCGGATCGAGCAGCGACAACTGCACGTTCTTGAGTTCCACGTCGGCCCTGTAACGCTTGTCTGATGGGCGATACATTCCCCTTAACACCGTGTCGCGGCTCTCCTTGTTGAGTATGGTGAAGCGGGCGTGCTTGGAGAGGTAGTCCCAGCGGCTATCGAAGACGGTGGAGGGCACCTTTATGTCGTTCACCTTGAGGCTGTCGACGGTTATCTCCGACACCAGCATGCTTTCGCCGAAAGCCGCCGAGAGATTGGCATAGCCGTTGGTGAGGCCGCTTATGGAGTAGCCCTGGCGGTCGGTGATCTGCGACAGGGGGGTGAGGTCGAAGTTGCGCAGCCGCACATGGAGCGTATCCTCGCGCTTTGACGAGGCCACGCCGTCGATCTCCAGCGCCTGTTCCTCGTTGGCTATGCGGAAACGGCGTACGGAGACCTTGGTGGAGTCGTACACTATGTCGCGCGCCATGATGCGCCATACCTGTTTGCCGGTCCTGATGGCCGACGAGTTGATGTTGATCTTGACCTGCGGGATACCGCTCACGGGGTCGTGGCCGAATTCGGACAGGGTATTCAGCAGGGCACCGGTGCTGTCGGCGTGGTTGTTGTAGCTGGTGGAGAGCCTCAGACGGTTGTCCTTCGCGCCCCCGATTATCGAGAAATCGGGCAGATAGAAGCCTTTCACGAAGAGGTCCTCGGCGCCCACGAACAGCGATATGGAGTCGGACTGGTTGCGTCCCAGCACGTTGAGATTGGTGACGAAGAATCCGCCCCGCTCGATATAGTCGGCCCTAAGCGACAGCGAGAAAAGATCGCTTTCGGGGTTGAACATAAAAGCCAGGTTGGTCCCCTGCGCCAGCTCCAGCCCCGGCAGGAAGATACCCGCCACCCTGTTGGCCTCCTTAACGTTGAGGTTGATGATGTAGTAGTCATCCATATCCGCTGCGCCCTTACGCCCATTGTGCGGGTGCTGTTCGGCGACCCCCTTGGAATTAGCATAAATAGAGGGCAGGTACCCCAATAGGGTGTTGTTGAAGTAGGCTATCATCTTGTCGTACGACTGCCGCCCGCGGAAATCCACGTCGGCGAATGACGAGCGCATGGAAAGCTGCTTGAGGCGCTCGTCGTTCTTGGCGGTGAGTACTATCGCTCCCGTACGTACGGAGTCAAGATGGTTGACGTACACGAGGCTGTCTATTTCCACCTTGCCGTTGAGCCTGTCTATGTCCACGCCCGAGCCGTTGGCTACAATATTACACGAGAGCGTCGAGATGGAGTCGCGGCGATTGAAGTTGAGTTTTTTCAGGTCGGCCTGGGCCAGATGCAGGTCGAAGTTGTACTTGGGGATGGAGTCGTTGAAATCCAGCAGGCCGTCGAAATCGAAATGTATGTTGGAGTCGGCGGAGCCTATATAGCCGTTAAAGAGCTTGTCACGGAAGTCGCCCCGGATGGTTATGCCGCCATAGTCGTAACCGTTGAACTGCAGTTGCCTGACCTCCGCTTCGGTCGAGAAGTTAACATTGCCGCCGCCCATGGATCCCTTGACATCGGCCTCGGCGGTAAGTTTTCCGAGTTTTTCCGCGTCTAACAGCTTGCCGAGATCGAGCCCGCGCACGTTCACCCTGCCGTCGAAGCCCGCCTTGTTGTCATTCAGCGGCTTGAAGTTGACGTTCAGATCGGCGTCGCCCACGTTGCTGGTCAGTCTGCCGTTTGCCTTGAAGTCGCTGAACAGCCCGTCGAACCGGCCGGAGAAGGTCATCCTGTCGATGTGGCGGAGCATTTCGCTGGCCTTGGGATTTTGCTTGCGAGTGATGTCGTTAAGTATGTAAGCGATATCGCCGCCGGGGGAGGCGAGGCGCGAAACGTCGAAGTGGAATGTGGTGTTGGGTATGTCGGGAATGCCGTTTATGGAGAACCTGGCGCCTGAAATTACAGCCTTGCCGCACTCCAGATGGCGCACGGTACCCGTGAGGGCGCTGACTGGTCCGTCGACGGTGAGCGACGCGTTGCGGTAGACCATTTTCCAGTCGCGCAGAGTGGGAGCGAACATGGCGATAGTGGCGTAGCTTACGGTGGAATTCGTGGCCTCGGCCTGCAGTACTACCTTGTCGATGAAGTATTTATAGTCTTTCCAACTGTCGTAACGGAAGTAGAGGTATGGCATGTCCATCTCCGAGTCGGGAGTGGCGATCTTCAGATTATTGAAGTACATACCCTTGCCCGATATGGCGAACGTGCCGGATGAGAGCGCCCTCACGTCGAAGCCGCTCTTTTCCCTGAGCGATATCTCGTCGATGGAGAGGGTCACGCTGTCGCCTTTTATGGCTATGTCGTGGGCGCGGAGGTTAAATCCATTCACGTCCACGTCATCGAAGTTGA
Organism: Rikenellaceae bacterium; assembly: GCA_031553875.1. Lineage (GTDB taxonomy): Bacteria > Bacteroidota > Bacteroidia > Bacteroidales > Rikenellaceae > JAVBKU01. Next base: position 58,255 of record JAVBKU010000024.1, read on the forward strand.
CTCCGTATTCACGTTCCCTGGGTTCGTATTTGCGGGCGCGGAAGTTCATGTCGCTCACGGTTACGCTTCTGGCCGAGAGCATAAAGGGGCGCTTGGCGGGTTTCTTCTCCTTCTTTTTCAGTTTGGAGAACAGTTGCGTGAGATTGGAGCGGCCGGTGCTGTCGTGGGTGAGGTAGAAGCGGGGCGATTCGAGGGACACTTCGCCCAGCGATATCTTGCCGTTGATGAAATTTATGTTGGAGAGCGATGCGGCCACGCCTTCAGCGGCGAAGAGGGTATCACCCTTCAGGTCCTGTAGATATACGCCACCGAGGGCCACGCGGCTGAAAAGGCGTATGCGCACGTCGCGCACCGATACGGTCGTTTCGAGCTTGTCGCTGAGGAATCCGGTGGTCTTGTCGACGGCGAATTTCTGTACGCCGGGGATACTCAATAACAGCGACAGGGCAAGGGGCAAAATAAATGCGGCCAATATCAGGAACGATATCGACGATAGCATTATTTTTATAACTTTGCCCAGGTATCTCACGCGGTGGTGGTTTTTCGTTTTTGCGGCTTTGGCCGCAAAGTTATGGAAAAAAACAATACCAAATCCCACGACCCGCGTGAATACTCGATAAAAGAGTCGATTATCCGGCCCTCACGGCCCCAAATTTATGAATATTACCATACTCGGAATAGAATCTTCGTGCGACGACACCTCGGCGGCGGTAATTCGCGACAGGGTGTTGCTATCGAATGTAATAGCCACGCAGGCCGTGCACCAGAAGTACGGGGGCGTGATCCCCGAACTGGCCTCGCGGGCCCACCAGCAGAACATAATCCCCGTGGTCGACGCCGCCCTCAAGGATGCGGGCGTGGGTATAGAGGATATCGACGGTATCGCCTTCACGCGCGGACCGGGACTGCTGGGGTCGCTGTTGGTGGGTGTGTCGTTCGCCAAGGGGTTGTCGCTCGCCCATGACATACCGATGATGGAGGTGAATCATCTCCAGGGCCATATTCTTTCTAACTTTATCGACCTGCCCGACAGAGAATTGCCTCATCCCTCGTTTCCATTCCTGACGCTTCTGGTATCCGGCGGTCATTCGCAGATAGTGCTGGTGAAGGATTATCTCGACATGGAGATCGTGGGGACTACCATCGACGACGCCGCGGGCGAAGCCTTCGACAAGTGCGCCAAGGTGATGGGGTTGCCGTATCCCGGTGGGCCGGTGATCGACAAGCTGGCCGCGCAGGGCGACGCCACGCGCTTCCGCTTCGCAAAGCCTTCAGTGGCTGACTTGGATTACAGTTTCAGCGGATTGAAGACCTCGTTTCTCTATTTCCTGCGCGACGAGATGGCTGAAAACGATAAGTTTATAGAGGAGAACCTCGCCGACCTCTGCGCCTCGTTGCAGGGTACGATAATTGATATATTACTGGCGAAGCTGATAAAGGCGGCCAAGCGGTACGACATTAACGATATCGCCATTGCAGGCGGAGTATCGGCCAATTCGGGCCTGCGCAACGCCGTGAAAGCCGAGGGCGAAAAGAGGGGGTGGAACGTGTTCCTGCCCGAATTCAAGTTCACCACCGACAACGCCGCGATGATCGCCATAACCGGTTATTTCAAGTACCAGAGGGGCGAATTCGCCGATATCAGCGTGCCGCCCGTGGCCCGTGCCGCGGACTTGTAGTTTTTGTGATGGTTAAATTAGTGAACATATTGAGGCCGTTGCGCCTTGTGGTTTTGTCTGCCGCGTGTTTGTTCGCGGCGAGCGCCGCCATGGCTCAGCCTTCGATGAAGTTTACCGAAAAGAGCCATAAATTCGGTGAGATCCCCGCCAAGGGCGGCTCGGTGAGACATACTTTCCGCTTTGTCAACGGTGGCGATGCCCCGCTGGTAGTAAGCAATGCCGAGGTGTCGTGCGTATGTACGAGCGTGGCGTTTTCGCCCAAGCCCGTGATGCCCGGCGAGGAGGGCGAGATAACCGTGACGTTCGACCCCAAGGGCCGCGAGGGCTCGTTCTACCGCGCCATAAAGATATGGAATAACACCCCCATGGGCGCTGACGTGGTGATAGTGAGCGGGATGGTGGTGCCGGGGAAGGGAAAATAGTTTGGCGATTTCAAAGAGATTTTTCTCTGTACCTTTTGTGCACACAAAAGGTACCCAAAAAGTGCCGCCTGCGGATATTCACTGACAGGAATCTTCGTACATCCTAAAACGTCGAACTCCTCCTTTTTAGACAGGCCTATGGCCTGTCTAACAGTCGTTAAACACGGCGTCGTTTTTTAACGGATTCCCTCGGCCCCTGTCCGGGCGTGAATATCGCGCAATTGGCGGAGAACAGGCACCCGTTGGGCGCCTTAAAACATAGCGGCTGGTGCAATCGCACCGGCCGCTTTAGTTTTATCTATGAGGTTATAATCTTCTAACCCATTTCCAGACCCGAAGCGTCTACGTCGTCGAGATCGACAGCAGCAGCTTTGTCCTTATCTGACGATACCTCTTTGGTGGCGGCCATTGTGATCCCGGCTACTCCCGCTCCGCCGGCCATACCAGCTGCAAAGTTCGCTCCTGGTGCCCAGGCGCTTCTGGCTGCGGTTTCCATAGGTTCGATAGCCTTCGACTGCGGACGCTGGTAGAGGTGCAGGCCGAATACGGGAGCCATGGCCACAGCGTGCTCGGTGATCTCAGACACTATCTTTTCGTGGGGATTCCACGACTTTTCCTTCGTGAAGGCGTATAGCTGCAGCGAGGGACCGTTCTCTCCCAAGGGGAGGTGATTAACCATAGCCCCCTCGAGTATCAGCGGATTTTGCTTCAGACTAGCCTCGAGGTAGGCGCGGTAAAGCCCGAGGTTGGTGGCGATGCCGCTGCCATTGTAGGAGGAGAATATCCTCATCATATTGTCGGCGAAAGGCTTTACATATTTATTTTCGGCTATAGTCTCCATCTCTTCCTTGCTGATGACCCTCACGCTTTCCACGTCTATGAGTATGGGGCGCGTGAAACGCCTGCCGGAGCTCTCCTCCATGCCGCGCCAGTTGACAAAGGGGGCGGATACGAGTGAGTAGATGGGTATTAGGGATATGGTGTTGTCCCAGTTGCGCACCTTCACGTTATTGACATTGATCTCTATCACAACGCCGTTGGCGGCCCTGGCGGGCACTTCGATCCAGTCGCCCAGGCGTATCATGTCCTGTGCGGAGATCTGTATGGAGGCGATGAAACCGAGGATCGTATCCTTGAATATGAGCGTACCCACGGCCGCCGAGGCGCCGAGGCCGAGCAGAATGTTGGCTGGACTCTTATCGAAAAGGACGGATACAGAGAGGATTATACCTATAACAACAACGAATATCTTGGCTGTTTGCACATAGCCCTTGATCGACTTGCTGCGCCCCGCGGGATTACTCTCGTAGACGTCGTTAATGACGTCCATCATGGTGTTGATGATAGCCACCACGTACCACACGATTATCACCTGTACGATTATCTCATTGGCCTTGATAAGGGTGTGAGAGTAGCCCTGGAACAGGGTGGTTATGCTGGCCATTACCACCATCGCAGAGAATAGGCCGACGAGCTTGTTGAACAGACGGCGTTTGACCATGAAGTCGTCCCACTTGGTGGCACTCTTTCTGGCGATGACGCTTATGACGTTGGCTATCAGGCGGCCTCCCAGAAAGTTGATGAGCCACACCAGCAGGACTATAGCCGCCACGGCGCAGGTGAAAGTTATAAGGTCGGCAAGGCTCTGGGTCATGCCGTTGGAGATGAGAATATTATCGAGCCGTTGTACGAGCCAGAATTTGGCTGCAGGGAGTGTTTCGTTCATATTTACAGAGTTGTTGTCGGCACCCGTCCGCAGAGGCGAAAAAGCGAGCGGAAAGGCCATAAGAGTGTCGATGAATGAATTTTAAACTGTTTCTTGCCCTTTATTATATTGTATTTCGCAAAAAAATATGTAGGTTTGCAATCCGAATGCCGATTTTGAGGGTACGCCCCTCGGACGGGTGGCATCACGGAATGGCTTGCGGGCCTTTATGTAGCGCGAATTCAACGTAACAAAAATATAAAAAAACTTTAACAAAATGCAGAGCAAAGGTGCAATAAGATTTTTGGCAATAGTGCTGGCTGTCGCTTGCGCGTACCAGTTGTCGTTTACAGTCGTAACGCAGGTCGTGCAGAGTAAGGCCGAGAAGTATGCTGCGGGCGATCCCGCCAAGGAACAGGCATACCTCGATTCGATCAAGTCGAAGCCGGTGTACAACCTTGGTTTCATCAAGTTCACATACAAGGAGTGTAAGGAAAAGGAGATCAACCTGGGTCTCGACCTTCGCGGCGGTATGAACGTGATGCTCGAGATCTCGGTCGAGGACGTCGTTCGCGCCCTGTCTAACGACAGCAAGGACCCCATGTTCAATCAGGCTCTCGCGCAGGCCAACGCCGACAGCAAGAAGAGCAAGGAAGATTACATCTCGCTGTTTGTCAAGGCCTATGAAAAACTCTCCGACGGCGGCCGCCTGAGCTACGTGTTCAACACTCCCGAACTCAGGGAGGTGATCACGCCCAACAGCTCCAACGCCGAAGTGGAGAAGGTGCTCCGCCAGCAGGCCGAGAGCGCCATCGCCAACTCGTTCAACGTGTTGCGTAACCGTATCGACCGTTTCGGCGTTACACAGCCCAACATCCAGCGCCTCGAAAACTCGGGCCGCATACTCGTAGAGCTCCCGGGTGTGAAGGAGCCTGAACGTGTGCGTAAGCTGCTCCAAGGTACCGCCAGCCTCGAATTCTGGCCCACATACGACAACCAGGAGATATATCCCATCCTCATCAAGGCCAACGCCGTTATCAAGGAGTTGGGTGTAGCCCCTGTAGATACTACCGCGACAGCCACAGCCGCCCCCGCCGCTTCGGAAAGCGTGGCCCTGCTCTCACAGTTGGATTCAACGGCGATTGCCACCCCCACTGATGCCGCTAACAAGGCTGAGATCGAGGCGCAGTTCCCGCTGTTCGCCAAGCTGAGCCCCGTAGCCGATCCTGAGAAGGAGCTTGTGGGCCGCGGACCGGTGATCGGTCGCGCCATGGCTTACGACACAGCCGCTGTGAATTCATACATGAAGATACCGCAGGTGAAGGCCCTGCTCCCCCGCGATATCAGGCTCATGTGGGGCGTTAAGGCCGTAGATCCCGGTGAAACCATATTCGAACTCTACGCCATCAAGGCCAATACCCGCGACGGCAAGGCTCCGCTCGACGGCGGCGTGGTGGTGGAAGCCCGCGAGGAGTACTCGCAGAGGGGCGGTGCCGCTGAGGTATCGATGGTGATGAACGGCACCGGCGCCCGCGTGTGGGCCCGCCTCACAGCCGACAACGTGGGTAAGAGCATCGCTATCGTACTCGACGGTTATGTGTACTCGGCTCCCAATGTAAACCAGGAGATCACCGGCGGACGTTCGTCCATATCCGGTAATTTCACTATAAATGAAGCGAGGGACCTCGCCAACGTGCTCAAGTCGGGTAAACTGCCCGCTCCCGCGCGTATCATACAGGACACTGTAGTGGGTCCGTCACTGGGGCAGGAGTCTATCGACGCCGGTTTCATGTCGTTCGCCCTGGCGTTCGTGCTGGTTCTGCTGTATATGATATTCTTCTACAGCACTGCCGGTATGGTGGCCAACTTCGCGCTTCTCACCAACCTGTTCTTCCTGCTGGGTGTGCTCGTGTCGTTCGGTGCGGTGCTGACCCTCCCGGGTATCGCCGGTATCGTGCTCACGATGGGTATGGCTGTGGATGCCAACGTGCTTATCTACGAGCGCGTGAAAGAAGAGTTGAGGGCAGGCAAGGGATTGAGCCTCTCGATCGCCGACGGTTTCAAAAATGCCTACTCGGCCATTATCGACAGTAACGTAACATCGCTTATCACAGGGGTGGTGCTGTTCTTCTTCGGAACAGGTCCCGTACAGGGTTTCGCCACAACATTGATCATAGGTATCCTTACATCGCTCTTCACCTCCATATTTATCACAAGGCTGGTGTTCGTGTGGATGCTGGGCAAGGGTAAAAATTTCCGCTTCGCCACCAAGATAACCGAGAACTTCATGCAGAATACCAAGTTCGACTTTATCGGCAAGCGTATGTACAGCTATGCTATTTCCATTATCCTGATACTCGCCTCTGTGATATCACTCAGCACGAGGGGTCTCAACTATGGCGTAGACTTCTCCGGCGGCCGTACCTTCGTGGTACGCTTCGACCGTAGCGTGACCGCTAACGAAGTGCGTGAAGCCCTCGAAGAAGGCTTCAGCAAGGTGGGTGACGACGCGGCATCTAAGAGTATCGAAGTGAAACAGTACGGTGACGACAACCAGATGCGTATCGTGACCCAGTACAAGTACGACGATCAGGGCAACGACGCCACAGCCGAAGTCGAAGGCCTGCTTTACACTTCGCTTCATTCGCTGTTCCAGAAGCCGCTGACCCTTGAGGAATTCTCGACTACCGCGACCAACCCCTTCGGTATCATATCTTCCGACAAGGTGGGTCCGAGCGTGGCGCACGATATCACTGTCAACTCGTTCATCGCGGTTATATTCAGCCTTATAGCCATCGGTATATATATCATCATCCGATTCAAGAGGTGGCAGTGGGGTGCGGGTAGCGTTGTAGCCCTCGCTCACGACTCCTTCCTGACCATCGGTCTCTTCTCGTTGTGCTACGGCTTACTGCCGTTCAACCTCGAGGTTAACCAGTCGTTCATCGCGGCAATATTGACCATCATCGGCTTCTCGATCAATGACAAGGTGGTGATCTTCGACCGTATCCGCGAGTACACTACGCTTTATCCCAAGCGTTCGGTGCGCGACAACATCAACAACGCCATCAACAGCACTCTGGCACGTACGATCAATACCTCTGGTACCACGTTCGTGACCCTGCTGGCGATATTCCTCTTCGGTGGCGAGGTGATCCGCGGGTTCGTGTTCGCGATGCTCTTCGGTATCGTGATGGGTACGCTTTCTTCTATCTTCTTAGCTACCCCCGTGGCCTATGACCTTATAGTACGTAAGGGTAAGAAGGGCCAGGCTGCCGAAGCCAAGTAGTATTGAAGTAGACCCGCCGGAGGAGATCAGCTCCCCGGACCATATAGAAAAAGAGGCCATGCCGCGGAACGTCCCGCGGCATGGCTCGTTATTGAAAGTATCTAAAGGAGCTGACTAAGAATAGTTAGTGCATTTTGTTTACTATAATTATCCAAATATATCTATATTTGTATAGCCCGGCGAAAAATGTTTTCTTTCCCATTTAACTTTTTCTCCTACGGCGATTCCAAACAAAAGCGCGAGAGCATATGATGGACTTCATAGACATCGGTATAATAGACGTCATCGACATATTCGTGGTGGCGGTGATAATGTACCAGCTGTACCGCCTCACAAGGGGCACCAACGCCATGAATATCGTATTCAGCATCGTGTTGCTGTATATATTGTGGGTGGTGGTGCAGGCCCTGAATATGGAGTTGTTGTCCACCATTTTAGGGCAGATCATAGGTGTCGGGGTCATCGCGCTGATAGTGGTCTTCCAGCAGGAGATCCGCAGGTTCCTTATATTATTGGGTTCGCGTTATTCGAGGCGCGGCAACGTGATGTCGAAGATGTTCAACTCCAAGAAGTACAAGAACAGGCGTCTGGGGTGGATCGAATCGCTCGTTGCGGCGTGCGAGGCCATGGCGGCGGAGAATACGGGCGCGTTGGTGGTCATCACGCGCAACGTGCAGCTTATACCGGTCATAGAGTCGGGCGTGGTTATAGATGCGAGGATATCCGAGGCGCTGTTGAGGAATATATTCTTCCGTAATGCGCCTCTGCACGACGGCGCAGTAGTCATTTCCGACGACAGGATCAAGGCTGCGAAGTGTATATTGCCGCCGACCGAGAAGGTCCGCACGTTCGACTTCGGTACGCGCCATATGGCGGCCCTGGGCATCACCGAGATATCGGATGCCATAGCCGTGGTGGTATCCGAGGAGAGGGGGATGATATCCATAGCGATGAAGGGCCACATAAGGCAGGACGTAACACCGGCCCAGTTGCGCACGGCGCTCGTCAAGGGGCTGTTGAAGTAGTCCGGACCGACAATAAATAACAGGAGCTTAAATATATACAGGCCGACCGTGGCGGGAGGCCGCAAGTGAGGGTAGGTTGTGCAGGCGGCGGGGCCCGCAGTTATTTCCGTTTCGAGGTAATATCGTGTAATGATAACTCGTTTTACAACCGTTAAACAATCTTTACTTATGAGGAAGTTCCTGTTGCTCGCGGTTCTGTTGTGCGCGGTTTTATCCGTGCGCTCTTCCGAAATAGACAATATAGTAGCCCGCAAGCTCGCTCCCGCCACGCCCTCTGAGGTGTGCGGCGACGAGGTATTCGTGAGGCGCGTGCATATCACTCTCACGGGCCGACTGCCCAAGGCCTCCGATGCGGCCACCTTCCTTGCCGACAAGAGCGCCGACAAGAGGGCCAAACTCATCGACCGCCTGTTAGACAGCGAGGAGTACGTCGACTATCAGGTGATGAAGTGGGGCGACCTGCTGCGTATCAAGAGCGAATTCCCCAGTAACCTCTGGCCCAACCCCGCCAACGCATATAACCGCTGGTTGCGTGAGCAGTTGAGGGCCGACACCCCTTACGACAGGTTTGTGACAGACCTCCTGGTGTGCAGCGGCAGTAATTCGCGCGACCCGCAGGTCAACTTCTACCGTGGTTTCCAGAATCGTTCGCCCAAGTCCGTATACGATAACGTGGCGCTGCTGTTCATGGGTACGCGTAATGCTCCCGAGGGCGGCGAACACTTCTTTTCGCAGATAAAGTATAAGAATACCAGCGAGTGGAAGGACGAGATAGTCTATATCGACCCCCTCGCCATTCCCGACGAGATAATCGGTCTGGCCTATTTTCCCGATGGCAAGTCGGTGAGGCTGCCACGCACCAAGGACGACGGCGGGTATGACCTGCGGGCCGTGTTTGCCAAGTGGCTGACCTCCGCCGAGAACCCCTATTTCGCGCGATGCATGGCCAACAGGCTGTGGTCGTGGGTGATGGGCAGAGGCATAATCCATGAGCCGGACAATATCTGCCTGACCACCCCCGACGAGAATCCGCCGACCAACCCCGAACTGCTCAAGTATCTCGAGACGGAATTCCTCAAGGGCGGGTACAGTATCAAGGGCCTCTACCGCCTGATACTCAACTCCGACACCTATCAACGCTCATCGCTGCCCAACGCCTCAAATGCGAGCGACGTGACACTCTTCTCCCATTTTATCCCCGTGCGCCTTAATGCCGAGAGCCTTATCGACGCGTTCTGCGAGATCACGGGCGTGTATGACTACTATATGAGCCGTGTGCCTGAGCCGTATTCCTATTTCCCCGACGACATGACCGCCATACGCATCGGCGACGGTACGGTCACGCTCTCACAGCTGGAGCTCTTCGGCCGCCCGTCGAGGGACGTGTCTTATGAGAATGACAGGAATAACGATGTGAGTTCCAGACAGATACTTTATCTGGTCAATTCCTCGCAACTCTATTCCAAGATCGCCGAGAGCCCAAGTATAGCGGAAATGCTCAAAAAACACCCATCTCTCGACAGCTACGCCACGCAGATATACCTCTCTATGCTCAGCCGTTATCCCTCTGCCGGAGAGTTGAAAGTGGCCAGGGAGTACCGCGCTTCGACGGGGGATGACCGTAAGACGGCTAACAACCTCGTGTGGGCATTGTTCAACAGCAAGGAGTTCCTTTTCAACCATTAGAAAACAGATAGACCATGGATAGGCGTGAATTTCTTAAAATGGCGGGATTGGGCGCTCTGGGGCTCACCTTTTCGTCGTCTGTGCTCGAAGCTATAGCTAAGGCCGCCGAGAGCGCGTCGAAGACGGGCCTCGCGGCTCCGGCCCGCACGGTGATACTCATATATCTCGACGGGGGGCCGTCGCATACCGATATGTTCGACCCCAAGCCCAAAGCCGGCAGGGACGTTACCGGGCCGTACCGTACCCCCGCCCAAACCAACGTCGAGGGCATACAGATAGGGGAGAAACTGCCGCGTTTGGCCGCTATGGCCGACAAGTACTCCATAATCAGGAGCATGACCCACGGCAGTGGTGCCCATGAGACGGCACATTACATGATGATCACGGGCGATATGACCAAGGGCGAGGTGGTGTATCCCACTTTCGGCTCGGTGATAGCCTATGAGTACCGCGACAAGTATAAGGGCGATATTCCCGCGTTTATCACCCTCACGCAGGCTTCGACCCGTTTCTCAGAGGCGGGATTCCTGGGGGCGCAGTATAAGTCGCTCGACACGGGCGGCGCGCCCGAGAGCGCTTTCTTCAGCGTAGAGGGCGTAGTGAGCAGGGGAGTGTCCGACGACGAGCTAAAGGCCCGTAGGAGCCTGCTCTATTCGCTCGAAGCGCAGGGAAAGGCCATGCCCGAAACCAAAGATATAAACGAGATAGATCAGTTCCGCGATAAGACCTACAACCTGGTGCTGGGCCCCTCGCGAGAGGTATTCGACCTGAGCAAGGAACCCGACGAGGTGCGTGACCGCTACGGCCGTACCCGCTTCGGGCAGTCGTGTCTGGCGGCCCGGAGGCTTGCCGAGTACGGTGTGCCTGTGATAACAGTGAGGTTTACGGGCTGGGATACCCATAAGGAACATTTTGCCCGTATGGACGAGAGGCTCGACGAGCTTGATAAGGGCGTGTCGTCGCTTATATCCGATCTCGAACGACTGGGACTGCTGGATGAGACCGTCATACTCTGCGGCGGCGAATTCGGGCGTACCCCCCGCGTGATGTGGGAGCCGCCCTGGAATGGGGGTCGCGGCCACTGGGGCGATGCTTTCAGCTACCTTGTGGCCGGTGGCGGATTCAAGGGCGGCAAGGTGATCGGAGAAACTGATTTCCGTGGCGAAAAGGTGGTGTCGAGGCCCGTATACCCGTGCGACCTGATAGGTTCGGTCTATACACTTATGGGTATAGATCCCTACGGCACGTTGCCACATCCCCGCCTGGGAGCGATACCCAAGCTCCCCTCGCTTGTCGACGGTAAGAAGAGCGGAGGAATGCTCACCGAGATAATGAAAGTTAAATAATCGCGAGCCATGAGGATAATCAGGAGTTTACAGATATTGGCCCTGGCCCTGTTGCCCGTGGTGGCTATGGGGCAGAAGCTCAACGTGGGCTTCGTCTACCCGGCCGGAGGGCAGAAGGGGACGACGCTCGAAGTTACAGTGGGCGGGCAGAATCTTGCGCAGGTAACGGGTGTAGTGGTGAGCGGTGCGGGCGTTACGGGCGAGATAGTGAGCAACAGCGCACGCGATGCGAGCGGGAAGGCGAAGAAACCCCAGCGTAAAAATATCAGGGAGCAGGACAACCTGCAGATAGCCGACAGGGTGGTGGTACGGCTTACCATATCTCCCAAGGCAGAGATAGGCATCAGGGATTTCCGCCTCTCGACTCCCAGCGGTTATTCCAACCGCCTGTTTTTCGAGGTGGGGCAGTATCACGAGGTGTTAGAGTCGGCGGGTAATAACATCATATTCCGGCCCACGACCTATGATAAAATTCCTGTGACATTCAATGGCCAGGTGTTGCCCGGCAAGAGGGATTACTTCCGTTTCACGGCCAAGAAGGACCAGATGATAGTGTGCGCCGTGAAGGCCCGCGAGATGGTGCCCTACCTGGCCGACGCCGTGCCGGGATGGTTCCAGGCGGTGCTCACGATGTACGACAGCCAGGGGAAAGAGGTGGCCTACAACGACGACTACCACCTGTTGCCCGACCCGGTGATAATGTGCCGCATTCCGCATGACGGCGAATACACCCTCGAGATCAAGGACGCCATATATCGCGGCAGGGAGGACTTCGTATACCGTATAAATGTGGGCGAGATACCGTTTCTGACCTCCATATCGCCCCTCGGCGGCCCGGTGGGAGTGAAGACCAAGGTGAAAGTCTACGGGGTCAACCTCGCTTCCGACCAGCTAATCCTCAAACCCCAGAAAAACGATGCTGGCGGCAGGATGCAGGTGAGCGTCAAGGGCGTCGGCGGCTACATGTCCAACCCCCTGCCGTTCGAGGTGAGCAAAGGGATAATCGAGACGTCGCATTACACCAAAAAGTCCGACACCCGGGAAACAGCCATGGAGGTGAAGCCCGGTATGGTGGTCAACGGGGCGATAAGCTTCCCGGGAAAGTCCGACTGGTACTATTTCGACATACAGGAGCGCGGCGAGGAGTGGCAGATAGGGATATCGGCCCGCAAGCTCGGTGCGCTGCTCGACTCGAGGATACAGGTCTACATGTCGAACGATAAGATAGCGGTCGAGAACGACGATATGCCCGACCAGTCGGAAGGACTCATGATACACCATGCCGATGCGGGATTTGTGAAAAAGTTCCAGTTCAATAAGGGAAGAATGTATATGAAAGTCACCGACGTGCAGGGTAAGGGCGCGACGGAGGGTTATGACTATCGCCTATACGTGCAGCGGGCCACCCCCGACTACGAACTTCGTATCGAGCCGTCGAGCATATCCATTCCCAGCGGGGGTACGACGGCGTTCACCGTCTTCGCCATCCGCAAGTACGGCTTCAAGGACGACGTGACCGTGTCGATCGAAGGCCTGCCCGAAGGGTTCAAGGTGAGCCACAACGTGTTGCAGAAGGGCGATACCCGCCTGAGGATGACCGTGACCGCCCCCAAAAAGGCTGAGGAGAAGCCGTTAGACCTCAAGGTCATAGGCACGGCTACCAGCGATAACGGGGCCACGGTAAAGCGTACGGCCCTGCCCGCAGAGGAGATGACCCAGGCGTTTTACATACCGCACCTCATCCCCACCCAAAGCTTCAACGTCAACGTGTCGCCCGCACAGCCGTTCTCCATTACGGCCTACACAGATAACGGCAAACCGTTGCAATTGGAGCGCGATACGACCGTGGCCCTGCGTGTGAGGATCGAGCGCGAGCCGGGTTATGACCAGCCAATACAGCTCATGCTCTCCATTCCGCCGCAGGGGATAAGGATGACACCCGTTGCGGTTCCCGCCGGGGCTACCGAAGCCACCGTGTATGTGGAGTGCCAGAAGTGGGCCCGCCCGATGACCGATGCCGTGCTGGTGATTTCCGGTACTGTGAGGGCGCAGAAGTCCAGGGGTAGGGTTCTGGGGGCGTTGGCCAACAGGGTAAATGCGGCTGTGCAGGCTTTCTCTCCCGCAATAGTAGCCAAAATCCCCGACTATACGCCGCAGCAGAAGGCCGAGCGCGAGGCGCAGCGGCAGAAACGACTGATGGAGCGTAAGATGATGATGGGGCAGACGCAGTAAAGATTGGGATTCCGCGCAGAAGGAATAAATAATGGATTTAGAGGGATGGTTAACTTATTTCGGCCGCCACCACAAAAAAATATTCCCGAAAAATTTGTTTGTTAAAAATTTTCTATACATTTGCACCATGAAGGTGGCCTGAAATGGTCGCCCATAACAAAGAGACTATGAACAGCGTGAAGAACATGAACAAGGGTTGGTGGCGCACAATGATTACTCTAAGTAAACATTGAGCATAGCTGTATCTATATAGGGGGGCTTGTTGTTTACTTCAACAAGCCCTCTTTTTTTGTGCCTTTTAGAATTTGTCCAATCAATTTAAATCCCAATTATACATTAAGCGTTATGAACAAGACCAAGAAATTCATTCTCACAGACAAACAACTGCCTACCAAATGGTATAACGTGCAGGCCGACATGAAAAACAAGCCTCTGCCTGCGCTCAATCCCGGCACCAAGAAGCCGGTCACCGTGGAGGAGCTGTCTGTGATCTTCGCCGAAGAACTGGCGAAACAGGAGCTGACAACAGAAAGGTTTATCGAGATTCCTGAGGAGGTGCAGGATGTTTACCGCATCTGGAGGTCGACGCCTCTGGTCAGGGCCTACCAGCTCGAAAAGGCGCTGGATACCGACTGTAAGATCTATTTCAAGAACGAAAGTACCAGCCCGGCCGGGTCGCACAAGCCCAACACAGCCATCCCCCAGGCCTATTACAACGCCAAGCAGGGTGTGAAGCACATCACCACCGAGACGGGCGGCGGACAGTGGGGTACTGCGATGGCCTTCGCCTGCCAGTATTTCGATATCGACTTGAAGGTATTCATGGTGAAAGTGAGCTACAACCAGAAACCCTACCGCAAACTGATGATGAACACATGGGGCGCGGACGTGATCCCCTCACCCAGCCAGATCACACAGGCGGGCCGCGATGCCCTGCTCAAGGACCCGGATTGCTCAGGCAGCCTCGGGCTGGCTATCTCGGAAGCCGTGGAATTAGCGGTGAAGGATCCCGAGGGAGCTACTAAGTACACCCTCGGCAGCGTACTCAACCACGTGCTGATACACCAGAGCATCATCGGCGAGGAGGCTATGCTCCAGATGGAGATGGCGGGCGATATGCCCGACGTGGTGATCGGTTGCTTCGGCGGCGGATCCAACTTCGCCGGTATCGGACTACCGTTCCTTAGGAAGAATCTCACCGAGGGAGCCAAGATGAGGATCGTGGCCGTAGAGCCCGCCTCTTGTCCCAAGCTCACACGAGGTGTATTCCATTACGACTTCGGAGATACAGCCGGGTTTACGCCCCTGTTGCCGATGTACACCCTGGGCCATAACTTCCAGCCGGCCGATATACATGCGGGGGGCCTTCGCTATCACGGAGCGGGTACCATCGTGAGCCAGTTGCTCAAGGATGACCTTATCGAGGCTATGGCGATACCCCAGCTCGAAACTTTCGCCGCGGGTATCATCTTCGCCAACACCGAGGGTATAATTCCCGCGCCCGAGTCGACCCATGCCATCGCCGCCACTATCAGGGAGGTGCAGAAGGCCAAGGAAGAGGGCAAGAAGAAGACCATCCTCTTCAACCTCTCGGGTCACGGTATGATCGACCTGTACGCCTACGAGCAGTACTTCGCCGGTAACCTTACCAACTACGACCTCAGCGACAAGGTGATAAAGAAGACCGTGGACGAACTAGGTAAGATCATAGGAATGTAATATGCACCATGTGCGGGCTTTTATCCGCATATATAATAATAGGAATCGGGGCCATATGGCCCCGATTCCTATTTTATGCGTTCGAGAAGTTCTTGCTGGACATGTATCGTGGTCTGCCGATATCATTAAGGTGCCCGGCGGGCACCTGTCTTCCGCCAATTGGGGATATTCACGCCCGGGCAGGGGTCGAGGGAATCCGTTAAAAAACGACGCTGTGTCTAACGACTGTTAGCGGGGACGAAGGTCCCGCTAAAAAGGAGGAGTTCGACGTTTTAGGATGTACGAAGACCCCTGTCAGTGAATATCCGCAGGCGGCACTTT
>JAVBKU010000014.1:0-13786 GCA_031553875.1 Rikenellaceae bacterium
GCGACTCGGCATAGTCCGCAAGCGGCCTCTGCCCTCACTGCTCGAAATGTTGTCATTGCCGCAAAAGTAGGCAAAAGGTCTAGCCGCGTCTTCTGCCGGGGTCTCTTCCGGGAGCTTCCCTCGTTACACGATAACTGAGGGTGATCTCCCTCACGAGACCTGTTTCCGGCAGAAGCCAGATGCGGCGGTCTTTTTGTTATTCTTAATGGCCATGGGAAGAGAATGTAAGGCGCTGCCGAAAGTGGCGAGGAATTTGATGCGAGTGAGCCTTTAAATTATGAGTACAGTTACCCCTTAAATAATGCCAATATATTATGTCTGAAACCGTAAAAATAGTTTGCGAAAACAATAATTCCCAGCTCTACGTCAATAAGGGTGCTTCGCTGATGGACGTGGCCGAGATGCTGGCCCTGCCCAACGACTATCCCTTTCTGGCTTGTTACGTCAATAATAAGCTCAAAGAGCTGGATTACAATATATATTCGCCCGTGTCGCTGCGCTTTATCGACATCACCCACTTCGAGGGGATGCGCGTGTACCAGAGGACGCTGTTCTTCACGCTCAACAAGGCCGTGCGCGACGTCTTCCCCGATAAAAAGCTCTATATAAAGCACTCCGTGTCGAAGGGTTTCTACTGCGAGATAGAGGGTTTCGACTCAATAGGCAACGACGTGCTGGATAAGATACGCGCGAGGATGACCTCGCTGGTGGCACAGGATATTCCTATAGTGCGCCAAAAGTTGCTCACCGAGGAGGCCGAGGCTATATACGCCAAGCAGGGGGCGAAGGACAAGATATCCCTTATCAAGACCCGGCCCCACCTTTACGTTACGGTCTATGGCCTGGCCGATATTGCAGGCTACTTCTACGGCGCGCTCGCCCCGTCGACGGCCTATATTCACCTGTTCGATATACAACCATATTATAAGGGCTTCCACCTGGCTGTGCCCAAGCGTACCGCGCCCGGGGAGCTGGAGCCTATGATCCTGCAGGAGAAGATGTTCGACGTGTTCACCGAATACAAGGAATGGGTCAACATTCTGGAGGTGGGTAACATAGGCTCGCTCAACGCCATGATACTCGACAAAAAGAGCAGCGAACTTATCAAGATCGCCGAGGCGTTCCACGAAAAGAAGTTCGCCAGCATAGCCGACATGATCTACGATGCCAACCGCTCGCGCGGGGCGAGGATAGCGCTTATCTCCGGCCCTTCGTCAAGCGGCAAGACCACGTGCGCCAAGAGGCTCGGCATACAGTTGAGGATATTAGGCCTGAGCCCTGTGATGATATCTCTCGACGACTACTTCGTGGAGCGCGAGCAGACCCCGCGCGGGGAGAACGGCGACTACGACTATGAGGCTCTCGAGGCTCTCGACCTGCCCACCTTCAACCGCGACCTCAAGGCCCTGCTCGACGGCGAAGCGGTAGATGTGCCGAGATATGACTTCATAACCGGCAAGAGGCAGTACACCGACCGGCCGCTGAAGCTCTGCGACCGCTCGATACTCGTTATCGAGGGGATACATGGGTTGAATCCCGCGCTGACCTCCGAGATCGACGACAACGCCAAATTCAGGATATACATCTCGGCCTTCACCTCCATATCCATGGACGACCTCACGCGTATACCGACCACCGACAACCGCCTCATCCGCCGTATGGTGCGCGACTACGCCATGCGCGGAAGCAGCGCCACGGATACCCTGAGGCGATGGGGCAGTGTGCGCCGCGGCGAGGATAAACACATATTTCCGTTCCAGGAGCAGGCCGACGTAATGTTTAATTCGTCACTATTTTACGAAATAGCCATACTTAGGAATTTTGTGGAACCGCTTTTGCATGAGGTGCCCGATAACGTACCGGAATACGGCGAGGCGTACAGGCTCCTGAAGTTCCTCGAGAACTTCACCCCCATAACCGACCCCGCAGAAATACCCCCTACATCCATCCTGAGAGAGTTTATCGGAGGGAGCAGTTTTATATATTAAAGTTAAGTAGGGGGATAGATCATATTATATTCCGGTGAGAAAAAGATCTGCGTGTGAGAAATTATTGTGTTGTACCCCTACTTCTGACAGTCATGTTCCTGGCTCCTATACTGTGCCCTGCACAGGTGGATACGGGCGTCAAGGTGACCGATAAGGTCGATCAAGGTAAAGTGCTCGACAGCGTCAAAAAAGCGGAATATCCCTACATATTCCCATTGTTTGGTAAAAAACTCGCGAGGAAAGGATTCCTGTTGCCTTACCCCATAGGCGTTATGGTCAATGCCTTCCAGGGTAGCCAGGAGGTGACCATCTCCGACCTTAGTGTGGGTATCGTGGATGCGAACGGCGGTGAGGTGATCCCTACAATTTCGCTCGACGACGTCGTAGGATTCGGCGAGGTGCGGGCGTCGGTGTCCAACCTTAACGTCAGGGCCGACCTTTGGGTACTGCCTTTCCTCGACGTTTACGGCATTTTCGGTAAGGCATGGGTGAAAACGGAGGTCAATATCAATTCTATAATGCAGCAACCGGTGGATATCAGTACCACCGCGAAATTCAACGGCTACGTCTACGGGGTGGGGGCTATGCTCACCGGCGGGATAAGGTCGTTCTTCTTCTCCTTCGACTTCAATAAGGTGTGGACGCACTTCGACCAGATGAAGAATACCAACTCGGCCGCCAATATCTCCCTGCGTACCGGTTATATTTTCCGTATGAAAAAAGCCGAACGTAATCTGGCGGTATGGATGGGTACGGGGCGCTCTTTCCTGAACAGTACAACGGTAGGTTCGGTAAACCTGTCGGACATCGCGCCCGATATGGGTGAGAACTATGAGAATACCCCCTGGTACCAGGCCATGACTCCCGCCATGCAGGCGCTGACCGACCGTGTGGTGGATAATTTCGTGGATAAGAACAAGGGCGACGTGATCAACTACTCCCTGAGCAAGCAGCCCAAGCATAACTGGTGCATGATCCTGGGCGCCCAGTTCCAGCTGGATCGCAGGTGGCAGTTCCGTACCGAGGTCAACTTCCTGGGTGGACGGAGATCGGGGTTGATTTCGGCCAATTATAGGTTCGGGATAAAGTAATATTGTCTATTTAAGCCCGTTTAGAAGCGTTGACTGTAGGGCTTTTTTTGTCACAGTTCGATTTTTAGCTGTTGCGCTAAATCTCGAACGTAATCTTTGTGTGAAGACATGGACGGGTCAATACCGTAATAATATTCTTTGAATAATTCTGAACCTTTGTCCTTGTCGTCAAGCCACACAATTAATGCAATGTCTAATTTAGCTCTTGGTGAAGATTTATAAGGCAAATGACCATTGTTATTAATTATTTTATCCTTTGTATCGACTCCTGAAAACCATTCAAGTCCTTTTGTTTCGAGTCCCCAAATAACTTCTTCTGTGATTTTCTTATTATCGTCAGTAATTGTCCACCAATAGTCTTGTCCGGTTAGCAATATTCCGAGCCTTTCTCTGATCTGGCACTCAGATTCGTTATAATATTTTTTGTTCTCTGTGGGTGATTGAAGATTATAAAGACTTTCAATACAAACTCCGAGATTCACAACAAACTTTCCATATAAGTTTTCCCGTAGCCCCGTGGCAACATAATTACCTCCAATCGGATATTGTCCACTCTGAAAATTAATTACTTGAATTATTCCGTCTTCAAGTCTTCGGTTAAAAGTTTTTCCGTTTTTCTTGAAACCAAGGTGCTCCAATTTCGCATACACTTCTTTCTCAACTTCGTCCAGTTGAATTTTAAAATCAGTTTTAGCCACCGAGTCCTGAGTTGCGGCTTCTGATTTGTCCTTACGCTTAAATAGGTCTAATAGTCCCATTTATATATTAGATTTGAGCGGTTTGACGGATGCTTTGGGGATGATTTGCGGCGCAATCAATGTCTTCAGAGATGGACATGATGCAGAGTATAAATATAAATGTAGACCTTGCTCGTAGAGTGGGAGCCTATTAAGAATGTAGATAATCCACAGGTCGTTATTTCTTTTTATTCTGCGCTTCGAGGCTGTCAGTGACGGCCACGGTGAGGTCGACGCCCGCCTGGTTGGCGATGGCGGCCACATTCCACAGCACCTCGCCCAGCTCGCGGGTGAGCGTGGAGCGGCCTGCGGCGTCGGGATGCTCGCCGTGGCGCATGGCTATGGCGCGGGCCAGTTCGCCCATCTTCTCGGTGAGGATAGCCATGTTGGTGAGCTCTGTGTTGCGGATGCCCTGCTTGGTGGTCCAGGCGTCGAGCAGTTCCTGTAATTCGCGGATGGTCATATTACTTTATTTATTAGTCGTTTTTTTCGCAGTCCATAGCCAGCGGAGGTGTCTGCCGACACACGGAGAGAGTATTCGCTCCATACTTATTTAGTTGCGATAATGCAAGCCATACTTCAGCCCTCCGCCCTGGATGGCTACGGGCTGACGGCGATAAAGTCGCCGAATCTTTGAAAACCGATCATCTCCGCGGCTGCGGGGGTCGGCCGGAGGCCGAGCCGTGGAGATGAGCATCGCGTATCGCGATGCCATTACCTTCCCCCTACTCCTTATTTTTCGAATCTATTACTATCGTTACCGGTCCGTCGTTGACGAGTGATACCTGCATGTTGGCTCCGAATACGCCGCGAGCCACTTTCTTACCCAATATCTCCTCCATGCGGGCGATAAACTTGAGGTACATAGGCTCGGCCTCGGGGCCTCCCGCCGCCCGGATGTAGGAGGGACGGTTGCCCTTCTTTGTCGAAGCATGGAGGGTGAACTGGCTGATAACCAGCATCTCTCCATCTGTTTCCAGCAGGTCGCGGTTCATCACTCCCTCGTTGTCGTCGAAGATGCGCATGCGCGATATCTTGCCGCAGAGCCATTCGAGGTCTTCCCCGGTGTCGCCGCGCTCCACGCCAAGCAACACCATCAATCCCACACCGATAGCTCCCGCCACTTCGCCCTCGACCTTAACCGTGGCTTCGGCCACACGCTGAATGACTGCTCTCACTCTCAGATAATGCCTTGTTAACCTTCGCAAATATATGAAATCCACGCGATAAATCCCCCGGAGGCGTAAAATAAATCGCTCATGTTTGTATTGTTAATGAAAAAGATATACATTTGCACTCGCTTTGGTGGCACCGTAAAGATCCACCGTGAAAGTATTAATCAATTAATTTGAAGAAAAATGGCTTATTTAAATGCTGAAAAAAAGCAGGAGCTTTTTAAGACTTACGGAAAGTCCAACACCGATACAGGCTCGTCTGAGAGCCAGATCGCGCTGTTCTCATACCGTATCAGTCACCTCACAGAACACCTCAAGAAAAACAAGCACGACTACGGCACACAGCGCTCACTTCTGCGCCTGGTAGGTAAGCGCCGTCAGTTGCTCGAATATCTTAAGAAGACTGACATCGAACGCTACAGGGCTGTGCTCAAGGCACTTGACCTGAGGAAATAGCATAAGCTTAAAAAGCAGGGTAAAGGCAATTTGTTCAAAAATTGCCTTTATTTACTTTTAAAGGGATGTGTTAAAACAGAGAGACACGAAAGAAAAAATCACAATAGACGAAAAATTATGTACAATGCCACACAGAAGGTGATATCTCTGAGCGATGGTCGCGAGATAATCATCGAAACAGGGAAATTAGCCAAGCAGGCCGACGGTTCGGTCGTAGTTAAGCAGGGTAACACAATGCTCCTGGCCACAGTAGTTGCCGCCAAGGACGCCAAGGCCGATTGCGACTTCATGCCGCTGTCGGTGGATTACAAGGAAAAGTATGCCGCTTTGGGCAGGTACCCCGGTGGGTTCCTCAAGCGCGAAGCGCGCCCCGGCGATGCCGAGATACTCGTTGCACGCCTTATCGACAGGGCGCTGCGCCCCTTGTTCCCCGCAGATTATCACGCGGAAGTGTTCGTAAACGTTATGCTGATCTCAGCAGATAAGGACACTCAGCCCGACGCCCTCGCCGGCCTGGCCGCCTCGGCAGCCTTGGCTGTGAGCGACATACCCTTCGGCGGTCCTATCTCGGAAGTCCGCGTAGGCCGTATCGACGGAGAGTTCGTGATCAACCCCACCTTCTCGCAGATGGCCCAGGCCGATATCGATATCATGGTGGCCGCTACCTACGATAACATCCTGATGGTGGAAGGCGAAATGAAGGAAGTTTCGGAAGCCGACATGCTCGAAGCAATCAAGTTTGCCCACGAAGAGATAAAGAAGCACTGCAAGGCCCAGATGGAGCTTTCGAAGGAGCTTGGCAAGGACGTGAAGAGGACTTACTGCCACGAAAATAACGACGACGAGCTTCGCAAGGATATCATCGAGAAGACCTACCAGAAGGTTTACGACGTGGCCCGCAGCATGAGCGCTAAGCACGAGAGGAGCGACAAATTCGACCAGATCGAAGCCGAATACATCGCTTCGTTCCCCGAAGAACAGCTCTCTGAAAAGCTCCCCCTCATCAAGAGATATTTCCACGACGACGTATTGAAGAAGGCCATGAGGAATATGATCCTCGACGAAGGTATCCGCCTCGACGGCCGCAAGACCGACCAGATCAGGCCCATATGGAGCGAGATAGACTATCTCCCCGGCGCCCACGGCTCGGCGATCTTCACACGCGGTGAAACACAGTCGCTCACTACCGTTACCCTCGGTACGAAGCTCGACGAAAAGCAGATCGACCAGGTGCTCGTACAGGGTACCGAGCAGTTCGTGCTCCACTATAACTTCCCCCCGTTCTCTACCGGCGACGCCAAGGCCTCACGCGGCCTCTCGCGCAGGGAAGTAGGCCACGGCAACCTCGCCTTCAGGGCTCTGAAGCCGATGGTGCCCGTGGGCGAGGAAAACCCCTACGCCGTGCGCGTGGTGTCGGACATCCTCGAATCAAACGGCTCTTCATCAATGGCTACTGTGTGTGCGGGTACTCTCGCCCTGATGGATGCCGGCGTGAAGATCAAGAAGCCCGTATCGGGTATCGCCATGGGTCTTATCACAGAAGGCGGCTCTAAAAAGTTCGCCGTGTTGAGCGACATCTTAGGCGACGAAGACCACCTGGGAGATATGGACTTCAAGGTGACAGGTACAAAGGACGGTATCACCGCCACACAGATGGATATTAAGGTCGACGGCCTTCCCTACGAAGTGCTTTCACAGGCTCTGGAGCAGGCCAAGCAGGGCCGCCTCCACATACTCGGTAAACTCATGGAGACCATCTCCGAGCCGCGTCCCGAGCTGAAGCCCCACGTTCCCCGTCTGGAACAGATCATCATCCCCAGCGACTTCATCGGCGCTATTATCGGCCCCGGCGGCAAGATAATCCAGGAGATGCAGAAGGAGAGCGGTACCACCATCACCATCACCGAAAAGGACAACAAGGGTATCGTGGACGTATTCGGCCCCAACAAGGAAGCCATCGCCATTGCCATCAATCGCATCAAGGGTATCGTAGCTGTTCCCGAAGTGGGTGAGGTTTACAAGGGTAAGGTACGTTCGGTAGTTGCCTTCGGCGCTTTCGTAGAGATACTTCCCGGCAAGGATGCCCTGCTGCATATCTCTGAGATCGATCACAAGAGGTTCGAGACAATGGAGCAGACAGGCATCAAGGAGGGCGATATCCTCGAGGTGAAGCTTATCGGCGTGGATCCCAAGACCAATAAACTCAAACTCTCCAGGAAGGCTCTGATAGAAAAAGCATAATCCCGTTCGGAGTCTTGGCATAGTATTTGATTTTCACGTGCCAAGACACCGATATCCGGATCACGAGCGGGGTGCGCCGGACTTTTTTCGGACAGAGTGACGGATTTTTTATTAAGCACTGTTACTCTTTTTGGAAAATTATCATATATTTGCAAGGTCAATGTGTTGATATTCATTGAAGATTTGCCGAGATAACGTCCGTAATCAATTTAATACTTAATGCGTTTATTATGAAAAGATTTGTAAAATTCGGTCTCCTTTTAGGAGCCATGGCAATGGTGCTTTCGAGCTGTAATTGCTACAAGAACATGTTGAGGAAAGTAGACCAGGTTAAGGTTACCTGCACTCCTACAGTGCTGGCCCTCAAGGGTAACGCTGTTCCCGCCGACATCAAAGTTGAATTCCCCAAGAAGTATTTCAACAAGGTTGCCGTGCTCAAGATCACTCCCGTGCTCGTATTTGAAGGCGGCGAAATCGCCGGTACTCCCAAGTTCGTTCAGGGTGAAAAGGTAAAGGATAACTACACCGTTATCTCTAAGAAAGAAGGCGGCTCTTACACTCAGAGCGTATCGTTCCCCTACGACCCCAGGGCCGATATCTCTACTCTCGAGCTCCGCATCGAAAGCAAGTGCACAAAGAGGACTTGCAAGAAGAGGAAAGAATTCCTGCCCTTCAAGACTATTCCTATCGCACAGGGCATAAGCACCGTGCAGAAGATGGCCTACAACTTCCAGTATTTCGCCATCATGAAGGATAACTACCAGAGGGTTACCACTGTTACCAAGGAAGCTCAGATCATGTATGACATCAACAGGTCTAACGTGAAGTCAGCCGAGCTGTCTAAGGATCAGATCAAGATGTTCGAACAGTTCGTTAAGGACTACTCTAAGAAGGAACGCGCAACTCTCGGTAGCGTATACGCCAAGGGTTATGCTTCTCCCGACGGCCCCCAGAAGTTCAATGACGAGCTCTCTAAGGATCGTAGCCAGACAGGTAAGACAGCCATCAGCGGCAAGCTGAAGGATGTAAAGGGTGCCAAGTATGACATCGCTTCTTACGGTGAAGACTGGGATGGTTTCAAGGATCTGGTTTCAGCTTCTAACATAAAGGATAAGGACCTTATCCTCCAGGTTCTCGCCATGTACGACAGCCCCGCTAAGCGTGACGAAGAGATCCACAACATGAGCTCAGTGTTCGATGTACTTGCCAAGGATGTTCTTCCCCAGCTGCGTCGCACCAAACTGGTTGCCAGCGCCGACATCCAGGGCCACACTGACGCCGAACTCCTCGACATCGTGGGTAAGGGCGACGCCGCCCAGCTTAACAGCCTGACTGTTGAAGAAATGCTTTACGCTGCCACTCTCGTTAAGGATGAGAATGCTAAGATGGCTATCTACAAGGCTGCTGCCGACAAGTATAACGACGCTCGCGCTTGGAATAACCTCGGCGTATGTCTCGCTAAGGCCGGTAAGACTTCTGACGCTATGACAGCCTTCAACAAGGCCGCTTCACTGAGCAAGGCTCCCGAGATCAGCAACAACCTCGGCGTTATGGCCCTCGCCAGCGGCGACACTGCCAAGGCTAAGAGCTACTTCTCTTCTCTGAACATTCCCGAAGCTAAGGCTAACATGGGTCTGGTTAACCTCACAGAAGGAAACTACACAGAAGCTTCTAAGACACTCACAGGTTACAACCTCGCAGTTTCTGAGCTTTGCAACGGTAACCTCGACAAGGCTAAGGCCGCTCTCGCTAAGGAAGATTGCGCCAACGCTGACTACCTGAGGGGTGTTATCGCCATGAGGCAGGGTGACTCTAAGGGTGCTATCGCCAACCTGAAGAGCGCTATCGCCAAGAAGCCCGAACTGAAGGCTAAGGCTTCTAAGGACATCGAGTTTGCCAAGTTGTTCGGCACTCCCGAATTCCTCGCCCTCTAATCAGAGTGTAGAGTAAGTCAAAAACGTGCTGGCCGCCCACTTGGGCGGCCAGCATTGTTTTTAGATGTAGGGTATGGAGATGGGGGTGGGGACATCACATTTTTAGGTGCCAGAGGCGCCTACCCTCAGATAGTCGTGGATATCCCTTTCGCCTTCGGCGACCTACTTTTATCATTGCCATAAAAGTAGGCAAAAGGTCTAGCCGCGTCTTCTGTCGGGGTCTCTTCCGAGAGTTTCCCTCGTTACACGATAACTGAGGGTGATCTCCCTCACGAGACCTATTTCCGGCAGAAGCCCGAAGCGGCAGATTATTTTGCTGTCCGGGCGTGAATATTTACAATTGGCGGATGGCAGATACTCGTTGAGTATCTTAATAATATTCCGTTACTCCAGAAAATAAAACGGCCGGGGCAAATCGCTCCGGCCGCCTATGTTTACGTATGAGGGTGCCTTACTTCTTTCCCCTCGGGCACAGCACCCTGATGGCGTTGTGTTCGCAGGTGATGCTGATGGGGAATGAGGGGCCGGGCTGGCCGTCGATATCGGTGGTTTCGGGGGTGAGGCTCTCCACGTGGATCTCCTTGCACTGCATGTGCACGATCCCCGAGGGGTAGGCTCCCTTACCGCGCTTGAGGAACACGTGGAATATCGTATGAATGGCTGACAATGGCGTGTCGCCCCTGATTATCACCACGTCCAGCAGGCCGTCGTCGAGTTCCGAGCGGTAGGCGAACCGCATCTGCCCCGCCGTGCGCCCGTTGAAGACGAAGAATAGCAGCGAGCTGCCGTCGTATTCGCCCTGGTCGCTGGTCAGCTTTATGTGCATGCGGCGGAAGTTGGGTAGCTCGTTGATGCCGCTGAAGTAGTAGGCCAGCTTGCCGAAGGTGTTCTTGAGTACGGTGGGGGTCTTCTGCGATACGTCGGTGAATAGTCCGCAGCTGAATACGTTCACGAAATACTGCCCGTTGACCACGCCCAGGTCGATGCTTTTTATCGTGCCGCAGAGTATCTTGCGGCAGGCCTTTGCTATGTCGGCAGGTATGCCGAGCAGGCGCGCGAAGTCGTTGGCCGTGCCCGCGGGGATGGTGGCGATGGGTATGTTCTTGCCGTGTTGCTTGAGCAGGCTTACTATGTAGTTCACCGTGCCGTCGCCGCCGGCGATAAGCACATGGTGGTATATCCCGTCGAGTTCCTCTACGGCGTCGGAGTCGCTCTTGTTGAAGCTTATTCTGTGGGGTATGATCGTGTAGCCGAACTCCTGGTAGATGGATACCACGGTGTCGAGGTTGTCGGCTATGATACTTTCGCCCGATGAGGGGTTGTAGAAGAAACGTACCGGCTTCATGGATGCAGTCGGGTGTATGTTAGTTTATAAGTTGCTTTTTCAGCCCAGGGGTCACGAACGTCCTGAATTCGGAGCCTTCGGAGTAGACCATATAGGCGTCGATATCGGGGCGCGACTCGAGGAATTTGATGCTCGCGTCAAGCCCTATGACCATAAACATCGTGCCATAGGCGTCGGCCAGCGTGGCGTCATCGGCGACCACCGTGGCCGAGAGCAGGTTGCTCTGCACGGTCTCTCCCGTGATGGGGTTTATCATGTGGACCACCTTGCGCCCCTTGTCGTCGAGGTAGAATTTACGGTAGTTGCCCGAGGTGGCCAGACCGCGGCCATCGAGCGACAGCATGGCCTGAAGCTCCGCGCCCGGGGTATAGTTGCCCTCCGAGGGACGGTCGATGCCTATGCGCCAGGGGTTGCCCTGGGCGTTGGTGCCACGGCAAAATATCTCGCCGCCGATCTCCACGAGGTACTCCTTTATTCCGCAACTCTCGATATATTTCGCAAGGATGTCGGCCGAGGCACCCTGGGCGATGGAGTTGAGGTCGATCTCAATGCGGGGGTCGGCTTTGATGAGATGGCCGTCCTCTATGCGGATCTTTTCATACCCCACGAACTGCCTGAGGGAGTCAATATTGATGTCGTCGACATTGGCGGCCTTCTTACCGCCCGCGAAGCCATAGGCCTTGGATATGGGGCGTATGGTGATGTCGTAGAGCCCGCCCGATTCACGGCTTAGCCTCTGCGCCACGACGATACAGTCGGCGATCATGGCGTCGACCGAGTCGGTTTCGTTACGGTTTATGCGCATCAGCAACGAGCTGTCCTCGTGGAGCGACATCGACATATCGATACAGCGCAGGACGCTGTCTAATTGAGCCTTGGTGGGCTGATACTTACCGCCCTTGAGAATTATGTGGTAGGTGGTGCCCTGCGCGAAGCCGTCGATGACGGTTACCGGGCCTTTCCTTGCAACATTACAGGAAGATACTGCCGCGGCGATCAATATCAGTGTTACTATCTTGCGAAAGATCATAGATTCGGGCTATTTCAGCATAAGATACAAAGTTATAAAATTAAACCGGTTATCATAAACCGGGGGATTTTTATTTACTTTGCAGGTAAATAAACGTGGTTATGAAGTTGTCGGTCAATGATCAGGAGGTGGTTACCGGGGCGCGCTCCATAGAGGCCCTCGTGGGGGAGATATGCGGGGCGGAGGCCGCGGGGGTAGCCGTTGCCGTGGATGGGAAGATCATACCCCGCGGTCGCTGGGCCGAGACCCCACTTCGCGAAGGAGTCCGCGTGATGATAATCAGGGCCACACAGGGAGGTTAACCCCGACTTATACATATATTATATATGAATAATATACCCCGCCGCTGGGAACGATGCGCTCCGCAAGTGCGCAATACACCCATAATCATCACCCTGCCTTATGTGTGCTCCAACGAGGCCGAGGCTATCGGGGCGTTGTTCGCCGCCGGAGCGGAGATGATCCACCTGCGCAAGCCCGAGGCAACGGCAGATGAGTTGCGCGGGCTGATGGGGACGATATCCACGTCGCTTATGCCGGGCGTTTCCGTGCATTATAACGAAGCTGCGGCCCGCGAATTCTCGGCAGGTGGATTCCATGCTTTTATCAACAGCGCGTGCGCCGGGGATTGCTCCGGAGGGATGCGCCAATCGCTCTCAGCCCACACGTTTGCCGAGATGGAGACCTCACAGGGGAAGGTCGATTACCTGTTTATAAGCCCCATTTTCAATTCCATATCCAAGCAGGGTTACGCCGGACGCTGGACGTGCGGAGAGATCGAGGCCGAGCTTGCGAAGGGATTCTCGTGCGGGATCGTGGCCCTGGGGGGTATCGACGCGACGAATATCGCAAATGTGAGGGATATGGGGTTCGACGGCGCGGCGTTGCTGGGATCGGTGTGGGTGGTGAAAGAGCGTGTTATAGATATCGAGGCCACGGTGTGGCGTTACCAGAATATAGTTCGCGCCTGGAGAGCAGCCCCACGTCTGCAATTTATATCCGACGGCGATGAGGCGGTGGCCGAAAAATTCCTTGCGGGCGGCGGGCGATGGGTACAACTTCGCATGAAGGACGCTTCGAAAGATGAGATCGTGGCCCGTGGCCTGCGATTCAAGGAGATGTGCCGAAAGTATGGCGCTACATTTATAATAAACGATGATCCCGAGGTGGCATCGCGCGTGGGCTCCCACGGCGTGCACCTTGGGCGTAACGATATGAGCCCCGCTTCGGCGCGGGAGATATTGGGCCTGGGAGCGGTGATAGGGGGCACGGCCAATACCTTCGCCGATGTGGCCCGTCTTGTAGCCCAGGGAGTGGATTATGTGGGCTTGGGGCCCTACAGGTTCACCACTACAAAGAAGAACCTCTCGCCTGTGCTGGGTCTTGAGGGGTACGCGGATATACTGCGCGAGTGTGCCCGCGAGGGGATAAAGGTGCCTGTTTTTGCGATAGGGGGCATTGTGGGTGACGATATCCGCCCGCTTCTGGAGTGTGGCGTTAGGGGGATTGCGATGTCGGGGGGTGTGGCATGTGCGGATGATCCTGAGGCTGCTACGAGGGGGATGGTGGATAAACTTAACTTTTAAAGCGCCCACGGCGCTTGCAAGTCCCGCATCTGAAAACTTTAACGAGGCGTAAGCCTCGTGTAAATGCCGCTTTGGGCTTCTGCCGGAAATAGGTCTCGTGAGGGAGATCACCCTCAGTTATCGTGTAACGAGGGAAGCTCCCGGAAGAGACCCCGGCAGAAGACGCGGCTAGACCTTTTGCCTACTTTTACGGCAATGGTAAA
>JAVBKU010000012.1:0-16565 GCA_031553875.1 Rikenellaceae bacterium
GCCCTCACTGCTCGAAATGTTGTCATTGCCCCAAAAGTAGGCAAAAGGTCTAGCCGCGTCTTCTGCCGGGGTCTCTTCCGGGAGCTTCCCTCGTTACACGATAACTGAGGGTGATCTCCCTCACGAGACCTATTTCCGGCATAAGCCCGAAGCGGCGATTATTTTGCTGTCCGGGCGGTGATAAAAAAGGCGGGTGCTGTTATACCCGCCGCCGTATCATACACGAAACAATGTCTGCCTATTTTCCGTCAAGCCTCCCGATACACTCCGCCAACGACGCTTTCCAGTCGGGGACGCGTACCCCGAAGTCGCACTTGATCCGGCTTTTATCGAGCACCGAATAGTGCGGACGGACGGCGCGGGTGGGGTATTCCTCTGTGGTGATTGACTCTACGGGGGTGGCGATGCCGCTCAGGCGCAGGGCTTCGGCCGCAAACTCACTCCATGTTGTAATGCCCTCGTCGGAGAAGTGGTATGTCTGCACGCCGCGCACTTTTGAGAGCTGGGGTATAATGGTGGCGATGGCTTCGGCCAGGTCACGAGCGTAGGTAGGGGTGCCGTACTGGTCGCCTACCACGCGCAAAAGATCGCGCGTAGAGCCGAGATTACGCATCGTTTTCACG
The DNA here is from genome assembly GCA_031553875.1 of Rikenellaceae bacterium. Classification (GTDB taxonomy): domain Bacteria; phylum Bacteroidota; class Bacteroidia; order Bacteroidales; family Rikenellaceae; genus JAVBKU01. The sequence continues at coordinate 624 of JAVBKU010000012.1, forward strand.
AAGTTGTTCCCGAAGCTGGAGTAGAGCCACGCGGTGCGTATTATGACGCCGCGGCACCCGCTTTCCCTCATCGCCTCCTCGCCGAGGAGCTTTGTACGCCCGTAGACGCCGAGGGGCGAGGTGGGGGTATCCTCTCCGATGGGTGAGGAGGCTTTACCGTCGAATACGTAGTCGGTGGAGATATGTATAAGGTCGGCGCCCTGGGCTGCGGCCACGGAAGCGAGCGCGGCCACGCCGTCGCGGTTGATCTTCATGGCCAGGAGTTCGTCGTCCTCGGCCTTGTCTACGGCTGTGTAGGCGGCGCAGTTGATTATGACCTCAATGCCGTTATCTTTTACGAAATTGCTCACCGCGTCCCGGTCACAGATATCGAGCTGGGGTACGTCGGTGGGGAACAGCGTGTGGGCGGGGTCGGAGCCCAACACTACCTGCAGTTCGGAACCCAGCTGCCCGGATGCGCCGGTTATAAGGATTTTAGTCATACGATGTTACTTTAGATATAGATAACAAAGATAATTTATTTGTGCCACATCCGCCCCAATCATCTGTAAATCACAAAAATTTTTAGATATTTGTAAAATATAGGGAACGCCCTGGATGGTCTAAGCAAACTTGGCCTGTCCGTCGTGTTTAATTATATTTACACATAACCCAAAACAGTCACAGGCCATGAAAGGTATTGTTCTCGCGGGAGGCTCGGGCACGAGGCTTTATCCGATAACCAAGGGGGTGTCGAAGCAGCTGCTTCCCATCTACGATAAACCCATGATCTACTATCCTATCTCGGTGCTGATGCTGGCCGGGATCAGGGAGATACTTATAATCTCGACCCCCATCGACCTGCCCATGTTCGAACGCCTGCTGGGCGACGGCTCATCCTACGGGGTGAAGTTCAGCTATGCCGAGCAGCCCTCGCCCGACGGCCTGGCGCAGGCTTTCCTTATAGGCAAAAAATTTATCGGCGACGACTCTGTGTGCCTGGTGCTGGGTGACAATATATTCTTCGGTCACGGTTTCCAGAAAATGCTTGCCGGTGCGGTAGAGAGCGCAGATAAGCACAATATGGCTACTGTGTTCGGTTATTGGGTGAGCGATCCGGAACGTTACGGGGTGGTGGAATTCGACGGGGAGGGTAAGGCCGTATCTATCGAGGAGAAGCCAGCCAAACCCAAGTCGAACTATGCCGTGGTAGGCCTCTACTTCTATCCCAATAAGGTGGTGAGTGTGGCGGAGAACATCAAGCCGTCCGCCCGCGGAGAGCTTGAGATAACGACCGTAAATGAGGCCTTTCTGCATGACGGCGAACTCTCGGTGCAGGAATTGGGTCGCGGATTCGCGTGGCTCGACACGGGGACACACGACTCGCTGAGCGAGGCCTCGACATTTATCGAGGTGATCGAGAAGCGCCAAGGCCTGAAAATAGCCTGCCTCGAGGCCATAGCCCTTGAAAAAGGGTGGATTGATAAGGAGAAGATCGAGGAAGTAGCCCGTCCGATGGCTAAGAACGAATACGGGCAGTATCTGCTGCGTTTGGTAAAGTAAAATAATGGGTAAGTTTACATTCCATACCACGCCCCTTGAGGGCGCCATTGTCGTGGAGCCTACGGTGTTCGGCGACCACAGGGGTTTCTTTATGGAGACCTACTCCGAACGAGAGTTCATCGAGGGAGGTATCCACGAGCGTTTCGTGCAGGATAACCATTCCAGATCAAAGAAGGGTGTGTTGCGCGGCCTCCATTTCCAGACCCGCCAGGCTCAGGGAAAGCTAATACGTGTGGTATCCGGAGCTGTGTTAGATGTGGCGGTGGACTTGCGTCCTGACAGTCCCTCATTCGGCAAGTGGTACGCCGTGGAGCTTTCGGCCGATAACAAGAAACAGTTCTATATACCCCCATATTTCGCGCACGGTTTCCTCACGCTTGAGGAGGGGACAGAGTTCGTGTATAAGTGTACGGAATACTACGCTCCCGACTTCGACGCGGGATTGCTGTGGAACGATCCGGGCATAGGCATAGACTGGAACCTCCCCGCCTACGGATTCAAAGAGGAGGAGATAATGCTCTCCGATAAGGACAAAAATCAACCAACGATAAATTCGATAAAATGGGACGAAATATTCTGATTACCGGGGGCGCGGGCTTCATTGGGTCGCACGTGGTGCGCCTGTTCGTGAACAAGTACCCTGATTGTAAGATATATAACCTCGATAAGCTCACCTACGCGGGTAATCTCGCCAACCTCGCCGACGTAGATAAGGCCCCCAACTACACGTTCATCAAGGGCGATATATGCGACATCGACCTGATGCGGGAGATATTCACCAAGCATAAGATCGACGGGGTTATACACCTTGCCGCCGAGAGCCATGTCGACAGGTCGATACTCGACCCGTTCTCTTTTGCTCAGACCAATATCATGGGGACGCTGTCGCTCCTGCAGGCCGCCCGCGAAAGCTGGGATGGGAAGATGGATGGTAAACTCTTCTACCATGTTTCAACAGATGAAGTGTATGGCTCGCTGCACGACGGGAGTTTCTTCCTGGAGACCACTCCCTACGATCCGCAGAGCCCGTACTCGGCCTCTAAGGCGGGATCGGATCACTTCGTGAGGGCGTTCCACAATACATATAAACTGCCGGTAGTGGTGTCGAACTGTTCCAATAATTACGGCCCCAACCAGTTCCCCGAGAAGCTGATACCCCTGTTCATCAATAATATACGTAATAACAAGCCTCTGCCCGTGTACGGCAAGGGCGAGAACGTGCGCGACTGGCTCTATGTGGTCGACCACGCCCGCGCCATCGACGAGATTTTCCACAGGGGAAAGATAGGCGACACGTACAATATCGGCGGATTCAACGAGTGGAAAAATATCGACCTTATCAAGGTGATGATCAAGACCGTCGATCGCCTGCTGGGCCGCCCGGAAGGGGAGAGCGAGAAGCTCATAACCTACGTTGTCGACCGTGCGGGACACGACCTGCGTTATGCTATCGACTCAACTAAGCTCCACGAGGAGCTGGGATGGGAGCCGAGCCTGCAGTTCGAGGAGGGCATAGAGAAGACCGTGAAGTGGTACCTCGACAACCAGGAGTGGCTCGATGGGGTTACCTCGGGCGATTACCAGAATTATTACAAGGAGATGTACGCTAAGAGGTAGGGAGCGATAGGGGCCGATTATATCCCGGCTTTTGTTTCCTGTATGCGTCAATATAAAAGCGGCGGCCCTCGAGGGGTCGCCGCTTTACGATTATATTAATGGTCCCGGTGTCCCGCTAAGGCTCCCGACTAATAATCGAGTTCCGAGGGCAGTTCCACGTCGGGAAGTAGGCCCCATTCGGTGTCCACGAATTCCCCGCCGGCGATCTCGTCTACTCCCATCTTGAAGTATTTGCCGGTTGCGCGTGCGGCCACCTCGCCGTCGGGTAAGAGAAGCTCGCCGGTGCCTTCGAACAGCTTACCGCGTTCAAGGGTTATACGGCCTACGGCCTTCAGCTCCACACCAAGTGGCACGGGCTTGAGGAAACGAACGTTGAGCTCCATGGTCACGCCCCACACCTGGTCGCCGTGGCGTATGGTGATGGCGCGGCCGATGGTCTCGTCGAGAATGGCCGAGGTCACGCCTCCGTGGAGGCGGTTGGGGTAGCTCTGGTGGCCTTCGAGGGTGGTGAAAACTCCGACCAGTTCCTCATTTTCCGTTTCGTAGAAGTTGGTCTTGAGACCAAAATCGTTGCTCATGCCGCACACGAAGCACATGCGCGAATTAAATTGCTGGCGTGTTACTTTATGTTTCATAAAACTGTTATTTAATACCGGTCATATCCCGCAGAAATTTTCTGCGCCAATCTTTACAAAGATAGTAATTTCCACATCGTTACAGGAAACTATCCCTGAAAAAACTCGTTTTTTCAGGGATAGCATGTCTTTAAAGGTGAGTGCCTTGCCCGGCTGGTATCCGTTTTTAAAGCAACTCCTCGATTTCCAATATCCCCTCTCGCGAGCATATCAGTCGGTAGCGCTTGTAGGCTGACTGATTCTCATGCTGGAGCTGGAGGACGAGGTTGAGGTAATAGGTTTTGTCGCCCATCACGGTGGTATAGCCCTTTTCGTCGAGGGCATAGACGGGCACCTTGGGGTTGTCCATCTTCTGCGTGAAGGTCGACACGTTGATGCGTATTATCTCATTGATACCCAGTACTCTGTACGGAGTGTTTTCGCTCAGTTTGGTATAGTCGAAGCGCACCATCTTGCGGTAGAGTATGATCTTTTCGTCGGCAGCCCGGTTCTCGGCCTCCAGCAGCGGGGTGCGGTTGCGTATGTCCATAGCCTCGCGCGGAGCATGGGCTTCAGGGATGAAGTCGAAAGCCTCCTTGTTCCATCCCACGACCTCTTCTTTCACCCCGATAACCGTTTTATTGTCGAAATATTTTGCTGAACGCTTGTGGGCGAAGTAATAGCGGAAAAGTTCCTTGATCCGGTCCTTGAGCATATAACTTATCACCAAGGCCACGAACAGGGGCATGGTGAAATTGCCGAACTTGAGCTGGAACGAGAAGGCTATGGCCGTAGCGAAGATCATGGATATGCCCGCCGCAAGGCTTAGGTAAATCTGCTCGACCAGTACCCCGTCACGCTTTTTGCGGGCCTTGAGAAAGAGGTCGCTCTCGATATATTTTTTCAGTGCCCCGAGGCGGAATATCAGCTCCCTGTTGTATGTGGGACTGTCTGTGCGGAAGGTCATGTAGCCCATCTCCATGCGATACTTGCTCTCCTGGCGGATCATCTCCACCATGTCGTCGTGCACCGCGTCGTACACCTTGATGTGGTCGCGGCGCAACACGTCGAGCAGGCGGAAGGTGTGCTGTTCGATGACGTTGCTGATAAATTCGTCGCCGAAGAGGTAGTAATTGAAGACCTTCTCCTCGACCGTGGGGGCGTTGACCACCATGCGCAGTTCGCGGTATATGGAAATGATCTTCATGACGTCTTCCATATATTTGCGGCACAGGGGCTCGCGGTCCTCGGGTATGGTGGTGCCCGCCACGTGCTGTATCTGGTTGCGTACGGCGCTCTTTAATATCGCCCCGAACATCTTTATCTGATATTCATACTCCGCGATGTTGCTCTGCAGGGGCGAGGAGGCGAGGTTGAGCAAGGCCTTTTTCAGGTTCTTGAAGGGGAGGGCCTCCTCGGATGCTATCTCGCGCAGCAGGAACACGGGGGTGATAAGGCGCATGTTGCTGCGGATATCGCGGTAGAACTGCTCCTTGTCGTAGGTCTGGGGATTGAGGCCCAGACTGTTGGGCAGGAACAGCCACGTGTTGACCGTGAAATCGTTCACGTCCGACGTCCTGCGCGCGACATACCCGATCTTCATCTCGAGATTGAACCTGTCGTGTATTTTGGCCTGTATGTTTATCATAACGTTACCTGTTTAACGGGCGAATAATACGGTGTAACATGCATAATTCACGCCGGATTCACGCTTTTGCACCCTCTTTAGGGCGCGGGTGTCAGAACACGCCGTCTGTGTAGCCCAACCACTTGAGTACCGTCTGACCCCAGACGATGACCAGCAGCCAGCATATGACCATCATCGTGAAACCGAACTTGAACGTGTCGCTCCAGCTGTATTGGTTGGTGGTGTAGAGCAGGGCCGCAGGCTTGCTGTTGAACGGAAGTACATATACGTGCTCTATCAGCAGGGCTACGGGGAATGCGAGGCTCAGGATGGGATAGCCGAACTTCTGTGCCACGCCGATGGCTATGGGGACGAAGATCAGGGCTCTCATCGTCTTCGACTGGAACAACAGGGCGCTGAATACCATCATGGCCGTGAGCAGTACGTAGAGCACCCAGAAGGGGGTGTCCTGTCCGATACCCATGTGGTTGAACCCTGCGTCGACGATGGTCGCCGGCAGGTTGGTGGCGTCGAGGCCTGCACCGAGGGTGTAGGCCCCGGCCGAGAAGAGCATCAAGTGCCAAGGTATGTCAACGTCATTCCACTTCACTATGCCTATGCCGGGGGTTAGAGCCACCACGGCGCCCATGAAGGCTACGGCCGTTTGGTTGATACCGTGCTGTTTGTCGGTGGCCCACAGTGCCAACACGCAAACGAAAATAGCGATGGCCTTATATTCCTGAAGCGTCATCTTGCCCAGCCCGTCGAGCTCGTCTTTAAGACGTTGCATGCCTCCCGCGATCTGGGGTTTGCGCTCCTCGGGTTTGAGCGGGAAAATTATTTTGGTGCCGACCCACCATGCTATCACAATCATGAGAATACACAGCGGGAAGGCGGCTATGAACCAGTCCTGGAAGCTGAATACGCTCCAACCCATAGCCCCGGCGATCAGCGACCCGGCCAGCAGGTTGGCCCCGGAGCCGGTGATAAAACCGCTCGCGCCGATATTGATCTGGAATAGGTTCTGCAACACGATGTTACGCCCCATGTTGTTGCGGTTGTCGCCTCCCGTGGCCCCGTATATCGCCGCCACCACCATAAAAATGGGAAGGAGTATGGTGGCCTTGGCCGTGGTGGCCGAGATAAAGGCCGAGAGCACCACATTGATGACTATAAAGCTGAAAATCACCCATGTGGCGTTCTTACCGAAGCGTATCACGAACCACAGAGCGAATCGCTTCGCCACCCTCGTTTTGACCAGCATACTCGCCAGCACGAACGACAGGATGTTGAGCCACATCACCGGGTGCCCCAGCTGGGCGTAGGCCGTCTGGTCGCTCGTCACTCCCGTTAGCACTATTGCAAGGATCAGGAACAGGGATGTGAGGTAGTTGGGTATTGCTTCGGTGATCCACAGTATTATGGAGCCCGCGAAGATGGCCAGCATGGCGTAATTGATGCGGTGGAACGCCTCGGGGCCCACGTCGGCGAGGCGCTTCGAGGCGGTCTTGCCCAGGGTGCCCAGGTCTAGGTTCTCGATGAAGGGGATATTCACGAAGTAGTATATCACCACGAAGGCCACCAGTGCCAGCGGCCCTCCCAGGCGTGCCATCCAGCGTTCGAAGCCCGATTTCTCCAGTTTGGGGAGCTTCTCGACCTTGTAGTTGTTCATATCCAGCGGATCGAACGCCGCGGCCGTCTTGTTTTCCATAAATAATATTGTTTACTGCAGGGGCAGATGGGTCTTATTGGTTACGGATGAATCATCCGTTATCTCTTTAGGCGTTATTTCCGCCTTATTACCGACAGGAGGCGGAGGAGGGGAGTTCCCCTCTCCTCACGTTTCCCGTCAGTTGTTACCCTACCATTTGGTATAAGGATTTTTCATCAGCATGGAGTTGTAATACTTCACGTCGCCGGTCACCTCTTCGCCCAGCCATGCGGGCTTGGTGAATTTTTCGGTTTCGCTCTGTAATTCAACCTCTGCCACGGTCAGACCCTCGTTCTCGCCATAGAATTCGTCCACTTCGAAGGTGTGGCCGTCAACGGGTACGAGGTAGCGGGTCTTGTCGATCACTCCGGGTTCGCAGAGTTCGAGCAGGCTTTTGGCTTCGTCGAGCGACAGCTCCTTTTCCCACTCGAAACGGCTCGCGCCGCTCTTGTTGCCTATGCCCTTGATGGTGATGAAGCCCTTGTCGCCCTTGGTTCTCACGCGTACGGTGCGCTCGGGGACGGAGCAGAGATAGCCCTGTGTGATGCGTGTACTCTTGGTGGCGAGCGGCTTGAAGTCGCCGCTGACTAAGAATTTGCGTTCTATTTCCTGTGCCATTTTTGCTGTAATTTATCAGTTAGCCGTCCGTTAACAACCGCATCCGCAACCGCACTCGCATTTCTCGTTGGCCAGGGGCTTATTGGTCATGCCCGTAACCCTCTTTATCGCTTGCAGGTAATTGATGTTTTCCGAACCACCGAGGCCGCAGTCGGCGATGGTCTTCTTGATGTCGTCGAGTTCGGTGGATTCGGAGTTGATGGTCACCACCTTGGCGCCGTTGATAAGCACGTTGCCCACTTCGCAGATGGTGTCGTTGACCATATACCCGAACCTCTGCTTGTGCACCCTCACGGCCAGCAGGTCGGGGTTGGCGTCGATCATGGCGAGGAATTCGTCGAGAGTATACGTGTCCTTGGTGAGTTTCTCCATCTTGACCATGAAGGCGGGGAACACCTCTTTTTCGAGCACCTCGCGGCTGATGGGGAATTCGCCCTTCATCAGCGGGTTCCACTGCTCGAGGCCGTCGACGGTCTGCACGAGGGTCTTGATGTCCATCTTGCCGTCGCGGATCTTGGTGTTGTTGATGTCGTTGGCGCGCGACACGATGTAGATTTCATCGCTCGAGCGCTCCCATACCTTTTCGGGCACGGGGGCGGATAGTCTTGCCATACGTTGGTGGGCCGAGCAGAAACACTGCCCGAAGGAGCGGTACTCGAACCGCGGTTTAGAGATAGCGCCGATCTCCAATTTCTCTTTGCTCATATCGTTGATGTATTAAGTGGTGGATTCGTGTGAAATATTTGTCGATTATTTACGCCAAGGGCGGCGGGGGATTTCCCCGCCGCCTCGAAGGCGCAAGTGGTTTGATTACGGTAAGGTCGTTGTTATGGTTGTGCCTCCCGAAGTGGGATTTGCTAATCCTGCGGTATTTCCGGTAACTACCTTCCATTCTCCGGTTCCGTCGGTAATACGGCTGATAGAGCCGGAGCTAAGATTGTTTACTGTAGTACCCCAGGCCGAAACAGGGGTTGTCTGACGTGTAAATATATCGAGAACTGTGTCATCACCTGTCGGCGGTAACAGTTCCAGTTGTAATGTCTGCTTGGCGCTCAAACCATCGTCCACAATGCCTATTATAGTGTTTGCAGGCGCACTCGCGGAATAGCTGGTACCGCATTTTATTACGGCATAACCATGGACAGGTATTATAGTACCTGCAGGTACAGACCAGCCGGGACTACCATCTTCATTCTTGAGTGATGTTCCATTCTTTAGTATGCGCATTCCCCCAATATTTACACGATTTTCGGATGTATTGTACAGTTCGATGAACTTGGTATTCCCATCGAGTTCGTTGAGTTTGATAGCGGTATATTCAAAGGTGGGAGCGGGTCCGCCAACAGTGTATTCAAAAACACTGGAATATGTTGTGAAACCGCCATTTACACATTTAATTCGGAATGATACTTGAGCTTGATCCTCTTGTGCAGGTATTTCAGCATAAAAATCATTGTATTCGGGTTTGTCAGTATCATCAGGATCAACCCTTGTCATTTCTATTGGAATTTCCGGAATTTCATCAATAGGTATATCCGGGTCTGTACTAACCCTATACAGCAGAACGGGTGCAGATACAGATTTCCCATAGTATGTTGCGGTGGCCGTAACTTCTACCGCATCTTCATCTGTAATTATGGAAGTAGGGTAGGATATATTGGTTATGTCGACCTTAAAGGCCTCTGGCGATACTTCGTCCTTGACGCACGAGGCGAAGCCCAAAGCAACCCCAAGTGCAAGTATTATTAGCTTTTTCATATCTGTCGTAATGTTTTTGTATTGAAATTTATTGGTCCTGTATTGTCGGTTTTATGGTGTTACCGTGTATGATATATCCCTTGAATAATAGGTTTCGCCGTTGGTATAGGTAGCCGCTACCCAGAACGACACCTCCGAGCCGGAAGCCTGCGGGGGGATCAATCCCCGGTATATATGGGGCGTCTCCGACGACATTATAACGATGGTCGAAGCCCTATTTTCATTGACGCGGTATGACAGTGTCGCCATGTCTATATCTCCTATATATGGGTCTGCAATCAGAGTCACGGTTACATCGGTCCATGAATTGACCTCCTGGGGTGAATAGGTTACGTCCGTTATTTCGTAATACGATGACTGGTCGTCGTACAGTTCGCACGAGACGAGACCTGTCACAATAAACAACGCGAGTATTACGAACTTTTTCATGTCCGGGAGGTTACGCTGCCATTAAAAATCCAGTTCTATGCGCATCGACATCTGGTTGAATGTATTGCCGCCCTTGCCCTTGGGTTCTGTGACCTTGGAGGGGTCCTTAGTTAATGTACCCGAGCCATCGTGGCCTACGTAGAGGTCCCCTTTGCCGTTGGCATAGCGGTCGTTGTTGACGAAGGTGTAGTTGATCATCACCTTCACGTTGGTGTTGATATAATAGTTGAGCCCGGCGGTGATACCCTGGGCCGAGCCGCCCATAACGTCATGTGAGTTGAGGTCTACATAGTCGTAGCGCAGTGCCAACTCCATGTCGCCCCACTTGCGGCCGAGTGAGGGCTGGGTGAACTCGCCGGCTCCGCGGTCATACTGGTGCTTACCGCCGAAGAGCATCATCGAAGCGAAGGCGTAGAAGCCGTTGAACTTGTTGGTGGACAGGCCGCCGTACCTGCGTACGTTGTTCTGGATATACTCGCCCTGAATGCGGAAGGGACCGTAGAAGGCCGCCAGTTCGTAGCCCTGCATCATGATGTCGCTCACCTCGAGGATACGGTCGGTGTCGACGTATTTCTTACGGTTGATGCTGCTCAGTGCGCGGGTGCTGTAGCGCACGGAGTTGAAAACACCCAGCTTTACGTCGGTCATGGGGGTGCGGTATGATACCGAAGCTCCCAGGTGCAGGCCGTAGTCGTTCTGCAAGAAGGGCATCACCACGAAGCGGCCGGCGTATGACACACCCTGGTTCTCTCCGTACACTTTATTGTTTTCTTCCACGATATCGGTAGCCAAGGCGCCGTCCTTAACCTCCTGGAAGAAGATACCTCCCTGGGCGAGGAAATAGCTGTGCTCGTAGTTGGCCTGGAAACCTATGTGGCGCGAGGGCACGAGGGCCGAAATGACCATCGGGCGCTCGAGGAATGTCAGGTAGCGCGACGAAGTGGTATTCTCCATCGAGATGTTCTCCTTGAAGTTACCCACCTTGAAATTCAGGAAATCCCAGGGTGAGAACTTGATGTAGGCGTCCTCGAGCTCGAATGTGCCGTTGGCGATGTTCATGTCGATCTCGCCGTACCATTTCTTCCAAAGCTGGGCCTTCACGGCGAAACGTACGCGGCGGAAGGTCACGCCGTTACCGATGTCGTTGAAGTTGCGGTCGGGGTTGTACCAGAAGAATGCTCCGTCGATCTGCACGCGGTTGTCGAGCCAAAAACGGTAGCTCTGATCCTTCGACTCGAACACGAGGATACCGTCGCGTTCTTCAGCCGAGAGTATCGAGCGGCTGCCGACCTTCTGCCCGTACTGATTCCAGCGGGTCGAGGTGGTGTCGCTCGATTGCGCCAATGCCCCCATGACGGAGAACAAGGCAAGGGATGAAAGTAGAAATTTTTTCATAATCGAATATTTTTTAACGGTTGCATTAAATATGTTGAAAGGTCTGATTAAGCCGTTGTTACCGCAAAATTACCCGAGGGATGTAACGATACGGTTAAGCGGATGTTACATTAGGGTGACGCTTTATGTCGTCCCCCTAATTTCCCGTTTATGCCTTCCTTGCCCGGTTCTCTTCCGTGCATAACCTCACTTTTGCCTTAATTCTCTTCAGCCCCCGCCAACGTTGCTGTTTGCCCTCTCTAAAGTTAGTAAAAGATTATCTGAATTGACACCATAAATCGAAAGAATTATTTTCAATTACTATAATTTGTCGGATGGGTGGCGTCTTTGTGACTAAATGGAAAATATAAAGGCGAGTAGATAAAAAACACAGGGGCATACATTGTCGTATGCCCCTGTGCAAATAATGTGCTAAGGAATAATATATGCGTTATTTAGCCTGTGTGTACTTGATAGTCACAGTGCCGCTCTTTTGCGGTTCCTTAAGGGTGATTGCCAGGCGTGTCCAGGGCTTTTTCTTGTTATCATAGTTCACTTCGTCGCTAAGATCAAAGGGAGCTGACGACTCGATTGTGGCCAGCATTTTCTCTTCGCCGCGGGTCAAGAGGATCTTGCCGGGGGCTATAACCTCCCACTTGGCCCTTGTGATGATGGCTGTCTGGAATACCTGCGGGGTTTCGAATGCGAACACATCCTTAACAGTGAAGGCGGTCGACTTGTCACGGTCATATGTGAATGAGCGGTCGAGCTTGGTCAGACCTTCCACGGGGTAGGCCGATTTGATGTCCATGCTCATAGCGTCCATCTTGGGCGTGAGATTCTCGGATGTCACCACGGCCTTGGCCTTGGCGCCCGAAACCTGCTCCTTGCCAGCTACCAGAGGCACGGCGTGGCCGTATGAGGCGAGGGTCTGGATCTCGTAGCGTTGCGCGCTGAAAGTCTTAAAGGTATAAGGTGCGAGGCCGGGATCTTCCACCAGGAACTGCTCGTTCACCAGTATGGAGTAAGAGCCCAGGTCGTTGTGGTTGTGGTGCTCGGCATTGTTGCCGCCCTTGAGCGCTACGCCCATCTTGAACTGCGCCTTAGCGTCGGGACGCATGATATATACGCCCGCATCGGGGAAGGACGAACGCAGAGGGTCGAGCTCAAAGCCCTTGCCTTCAGGCTTCTTGATGTTGGAGAGGCTATTGGGAAAATAGAGCATCAGGTCGTAACTTACGCTCGACGAACTACCCTTAAATTCCTGTTCGATAGGCAGGTTCAGCCCCAGCAGCTTGCTCATGTAATATGAGGTCTGCTTATCAGGCTTCGCACCCATGTTACAGTCGGCCATGGCGGGATAGATGTCGTTCATGATCTCGCACTTGGGGGCGAATGTGCCTATGTTGAACAGATTGGGGTTATGTTCCTTGTCGAAGAGGTCGAGCTTGCCGCCTGTGGCCTGCCACACCATCTCGCGAAGGGGGACATAATGTTTCATACCGTAGTTGTAATAGCCGAGGCCCTCAGTGCAGTAGCCGTCGGGGAGGAAACCTACCACATAGTTGATGGCATACCTGTCGGCCATCCACGCATACTTGGCCCTCTCGTGCTTGTCGGGAATGAGCATCAGCGCGCTGGATACTACGCCTTCGATGATCACGGCGTTCCAGTTGTTGGTGCCTACCATTGCTCCGACCGGGGCGCGGCCCGAAGGATTGTCGTTGGGAACCGACTTGTCGAATACCGACATAGCGGGGTTCCAGGTCCTCAGGTAGAGGTTCTCGATAGCCCTCTTGTAGGTGGCTTTGTCAATCTTATCGTCGAGTATGTAGAGGGAGTTGGCGATAATCACCGACTGCATGGCTGTAGCCAGCTCCACGTAACCTGTATTCTGCTTGTCGCCGCGGCGGTAGTCACTGGGGTTGAACCACGTCTTCTGATCGAACATATCGTTCAAGAAGTCGATGATCATCTTGGTGTATTTATTACTGTTGGTGACGCACTCGGCCAGGACGAGAATCTGTATTTCGGCCAGGCGCTTGTTGACCATGTCCTTGCCGCTCTGTGAGTCGTTCTTGGTGAATACACCCATGAATAACTCCTCGTCCCAGCGGGTATAACCGGTTTCGAGCAGTTTGTCGGCCTTGGCTATAGTACTGTTGAATCTCCCCGTGTTGCGGATATTGTTCCACTCCTTACGGTCTGAGTAGGGGGCACCGAGACCTTTGGGGGTATCTTCGAGCATCTGCTCGATCTCGGCCACGCGGGCCATATCCATGGGGCCGAAGGGCACCTTCTTGAGCGTGCTCTCCGTGGCGGCCATCGCTGTCACAGCGCAAGCAGCGAATAGGGAGGCGAATATTAATTTAAGTTTCATTTTTTGAAGTGGTTTTTATTAGGTTTTGGTTTGGTTGCACGATGTATTAGTTCTGGGTGAAGACAACCTTCACAAATCCCGAGGTGGCGGGGGCGTCGAGCGTGACGGCTATACGGGTATAGGGCGTTTTGGTGTCGCTGATCGCTTCTGTGCTGATGGTGAACGTACCTGAAGCAGTGATAGTAGCCTTGCAGGCTCCGGTACCGCTGCCGTAACCCGTGCCCGAAGTGGTGCGGGAAATGGTTATGGTATTACCGCTGATGGTGTATGTACCGCGTGTGGGCAGGGCTATCTCGAACTTCTTGGCGGTGGTGAATTCGAATTCATCCAGCACTTCGAGAGTGTTACCTCCGCCGCGGGTGTAGGTGAATTCGCGGGTCAAGGAGGTGATGCCTGATATGTTGCGGTAGGCCTTTGCGATGTCGAGTTTATAGGTATCCGCGTTGGTAGTGAACGAACGGTTCAATACGGTGGTGTATGACTCGGCGCCCACTATCTGCGCTGTTTCGGCTATATAGGGAGTAGCGTGGCCATAGGAGCTAAGACTCTTTATTGTGTATCTGAGAGCCCCGAATGTGTCGCCGTCATAGGGTGTCGAGCCCGGGTCTTCTATCAGGGCCTGGCTGCCCACGTACATGGTGAACGAGCCAAGGTCGTTGTGGTTATGCTCTTCGCCATTATGACCTCCTTTTAATACGGCGGCCAACTGGTATGAGTCGGTGGTCTTAGGCCTTACGGTCAGCACGCCCACCTCTTTGAACTCCGAGCGTAGGGGGTCGATGGATGCATTTGACCCGCTCGAGCGGGCCATATCCGTCGAGTTGCTGGCAGCGAACATCACACCTTCGGCCAGGGAGGAACTAACGGCATGGCGCGAAAAATTAGCGTATCCTGCTATAGGCATGTTGAGCACCTTGCTCATATAATACCCTATCCTCGAGGCGGGCCTTGAATTGGGTGAACAGTCGGCTATGGCGGGGTAATAATTGACATCAGGGGAGATATTGCTGAACACCTGGGAATTGAGGGCGAACATGGCTGCCGCACGCAGGCGGGGATCGTTGCGGAATATGTCGAGCCTGCCGCTGGTGGCCTGTAGTATGGACTCGCGGAGAAGAATGTAGTGCGAGTAACCATAGTTGTAGTAGCTCATACCCTCGGTACAATAACCGTCGGCGGGGAAACCCACGGCATAGTTCTGTACATATTTTTCGGCGATAGCCACGAACTTGGCCCTCTCGGTTGCATCCGGGATGCTACCCAGGGCCGCCACTATCGTACCCGAGAAGCATACAGGATTCCAGTTGTTGATTCCCGTTATCCATGAATTGTTAGTACGATCGTAGTCGCCGGGGTAGATGGTTTCGGTCAGTGAATTGAGTACGCGCACTTTCACAGTGTCGAATATCTCCTGCCTGAACTCGGGGGTGAGCTTGTCGTCGAGCAGGTACGCGGCCATCACGAGATTCATAGCGTAGGATATACCCGAGAGCTCTATCTGCTGGCGGTAACCTTTTGCTTTGACGTAGTTCCGCGGGTTGGCCCATATTTTCTGGTGGATGAGTTTACGCAGCGCGTCATTGATCTTGGGCATGTAAGAGCCGTCGTTAAGGAGGCATTCGGCCCATATGGGGGTGGTGATGTGTGTCAGACGATCTGAGAGCAGGTCCTTACCGCTTTGAGAGTCGTTGTTACCGGCCACATTGAAGTATTGGTCCTCCCATGCGTCGTCCCAGGGTTCCAGTACCTCATTTTTCATAGTATTGGCCTTGGTGATCCATGAGGCGTACTTGCCTGAGGCGTAGGCGGCATTCCAGAACGCACGGTTCTTGTAGGTAGGACCGAACCCTTTGGGTTTGGCAGGGAGCATGGTAGCTATCTGGTTCACCCTGTTCATGTCGAGTGGCGCGCGGGGGATCTTATTGAGAGTCATATTGGGGGTGGGATGCTCGGGAACGTAAGTGACATCGACAGCACTGTCATTGTATTCCGGTTCTTCGGCGCAAGAGGCGAGCACAAGCGCGAAAGCGATCATGAATAATCCTGAGCGTAGAATAAAGTTCATAAGGCTATGATATTTTAAGTTTTTTAGTAGTGTATCTTGCAAATGTACATTTTTTGGTCGGGATAATCAACAGGCGGGAGCTTAAACTTCCAATAATCGAAACGTATATGGGCTTTATAATAGTGTGTTCCCGCGGCAAATTTCGCCCGAACACACAGGGGGGGGACTAATTTTTACCAGGCGGGGGTCGGGGCCCGGGGGATTTGG
>JAVBKU010000001.1:0-189503 GCA_031553875.1 Rikenellaceae bacterium
TCGCACCTTTTGAACGCCCAAAAGGTGCTGACCAAAATGCGCCCCGCCGATGAAGATTTCCTGAATATACGCTTGTAAATCCTAAATCCCAGAACTCCTCCTTTTAGTCTCGCCCTTTCAGGGCTTCGCCTAACGTCGTCATACATGCTGGGAGTTTTTAACGGATTTGACTCACGCTACTATTCCGGGCGGAAATGTTCGATTTCATCAGTCGTTTATCGCGACTCGGCATAGTCCGCAAGCAGCCTCTGCCCTCGCTGCTCAAAACGTTCAGATGCGGGGGAGGGCAAGCGCCATAGACGCTTTAAAGATTATGACTCACTCTTATCAACTCTTCCCCCTTCTCCTAAACTCCGAGCACACGATGGCGGCGGCGGAGGCCACGTTCAGCGATTCGACCGTCGAGTCGCCGCCCGGGTAGGAGGGTATGTAGAGTTTACGGGTGACGGCCAAGGCCACCCTGCGCGAGATGCCTTTGCCCTCGTTGCCCAGTACTATCACCCCCTTGGTATCGAGCGAGGCGTCGTAGATATTTTCCCCGTCAAGGAATGTGCCGTATACGGGCACGTTCGCCCCGGTTTCCGTGAGGAATACTACGGGGTCGGCGTAGTACATCCTCACACGGGCGATGGCCCCCATGGTGGCTTGAACCACCTTTGGACTGAAGCAGTCGGCAGTACCCGGCGAGCAGATTATATCCTTGATGCCGAACCAGTCGGCCAGGCGGATTATGGTCCCCAGATTGCCAGGGTCCTGTATGTCGTCGAGACAAAGCACGAGGTTTTTGTAGTCGGGGAGGAACTCGTAACGAGGGATCACCACCAGGGCCAATACCGGCGGCGGAGCCTGCAGGCCGCTTATGCGTTTCATTTCGGCGGGAGCGATGATCCTGGTATCGCGGCAGGGGGGAGTGGCGGCGCCTTCCACGGCATATATACGGTCGATGGCCATACCCGCCGCGGCCAATTCTCCCACTAACTTCGTACCCTCGGCCACGAATACTCCCTCCGTGCGCCGTCCTTTTTTGTCGGCGAGAGAGCGTATGAGTGATATTTCGGCTTTAGTTATCATGGCAATTTTTCAGGGGAGTATCTGGCGTATTCCCATCATCGCATTATGCTATGATGATACACCGCACAGACACAAATATAGTAAAAATTGCGATTTTTTGCCGATTTATTAAGTTAAGGTTTGTATAATAAATTGCAATCCGTTAATTTTGCAGTTCAGAAACCATGTTCTAAGTCTGTAGTGGAGGGGCGACTCCCACGAGGCGGGTGAATATCAAAAACCTGATGAACAATGTCTGAAAAAACAACCGCCGTCCTCGTTCTCGACGACGGCACCGAGTTCCGGGGCCACGCCCTTGGAGCTCACTCGCGGGTGGAGGGCGAGACAGTCTTCAGCACCGCGATGACCGGATACCCGGAGAGCCTCACGGATCCATCCTACCGGGGTCAAATCCTAGTTTTAACATATCCGCTCGTTGGTAATTACGGAGTCCCGGCCAACACCACAGAGGATAAGTTGCTTAAATTTTTTGAATCGGAAATAATACACGTTAAGGCGTTGATTATTTCCGATTATTCGTTTAATTACAGCCACTGGAACGCTGCCCGCAGCCTCGACGACTGGTTGCGCGAGCACGGCATCCCCGCCATCTACGGTGTCGACACACGAGCCATAACAAAGATCATCCGCGAGCGGGGCGTGATGCCCGGCAGGGTGGAATATGAGGGCCACGCGGCGAAGGATAAACTCAATAATTATGACGAAAGAGGCTTAGTCGCTCAGGTCAGTACTCCCGAAATGGTAACTTACGGTAACGGCAGGCGAAAGATCGTGCTGGTGGACTGCGGGTGTAAATACAATATAATACGGTATCTGGTTGATAGGGACGCCACGGTGATCCGCGTGCCGTGGGACTACGACTTCACCACTCTCGACTACGACGGGGTGATGCTCTCCAACGGCCCGGGCGACCCGCAGGATTGCGTCCCCACCATAGCCAACATACGCAAGGCTATAGAGTTAGGCAAGCCGATATTCGGCATCTGCCTCGGCCACCAGCTCCTCTCCATCGCCGCCGGGGCCTCGACGTTCAAGCTCAAATATGGCCACCGCAGCCACAACCAGCCGGTGCTGATGGAGGGCACCGACCGAGCCTTCATCACATCTCAGAACCACGGCTACGCCGTTGACGCTTCGACTCTGGGCGGAGAGTGGGTGCCTTACTTCACCAATCTCAACGACGGCACCAACGAGGGCATACGCCACACGAGCAAACCTTTTTTCTCGGTGCAGTTCCACCCCGAGGCATCGGGCGGGCCGGAGGATACGGAGTACCTTTTCGATAAATTCATTTCAAACATAGACGAGTATGGCGCAGAATAAGAAGATAGAAAAGGTGATATTGCTGGGCTCCGGCGCCCTGAAGATAGGCGAGGCGGGCGAATTCGACTATTCTGGCTCGCAGGCGCTCAAGGCGCTCAAGGAAGAGGGGATCTATACCATATTGATAAACCCCAATATCGCGACCATACAGACCTCGGAGAACATCGCCGACAGGGTCTACTTCCTGCCCGTGACTCCCGAATATGTCGAGGAGGTGATAGAGCGCGAACGCCCGCAAGGCATCCTGCTCTCGTTCGGAGGCCAGACGGCGCTCAACTGCGGCGTGAAGCTATATCAGAGCGGTGTGCTTGAGAAGTACGGTGTGCAGGTGCTCGGAACCCCCGTGCAGGCCATAATAGATACTGAGGACAGGGAGAAATTCGTCGAAAAGCTCGACGAGATCGACGTTCGCACCATAGAAAGTGAGGCAGTGACCACCGTCGAGGATGCCCGCCGTGTGGCCGAAAGGTTGGGATACCCAATTATAGTACGCGCCGCCTACACCCTCGGAGGCCTCGGCTCCGGATTCTGCGACAATGAGCAGGAGTTGGAGACGATAGCGACAAAGGCTTTCTCCTATTCGCCCCAGATACTCGTGGAGAAGTCTCTCCGTGGGTGGAAAGAAGTGGAATACGAGGTGGTGCGCGACCGGTTCGACAACTGCATCGTGGTGTGTAACATGGAGAACTTCGACCCGCTGGGTATACACACTGGCGAGAGTATAGTGGTTGCCCCGTCGCAGACGTTGACCGATTCCGAGTACCACAAACTGCGTACCCTGGCGATAAAAATAGTACGCCACATAGGGATCGTGGGCGAGTGCAACGTGCAGTACGCCCTCGACACGCAGTCGGAGGACTACAGGGTCATAGAGGTCAACGCCCGCCTGAGCCGCTCTTCGGCCTTAGCGTCGAAGGCTACTGGCTATCCGTTGGCCTTCGTGGCGGCCAAGCTGGGCCTCGGCTACGGCCTCCACCAACTGAAGAACTCAGTGACCAAGACCACGCCCGCCTGCTTTGAGCCCGCGCTCGACTACATAGTGTGTAAGATACCACGCTGGGACTTGGGTAAATTCAAAGGCGTATCGCGGGAACTGGGATCGAGCATGAAATCAGTGGGCGAGGTGATGGCCATAGGCCGCACCTTCGAGGAGGCGATACAGAAGGGCCTGCGCATGATAGGCCAGGGGATGCACGGCTTCGTCTACCACAAGACCCTCGTGGTCGACGACATCGACAAGGCGCTGAGCCACCCCACCGACAAGCGTATCTTCGTCATTGCCGTGGCCCTGAGACAGGGATATTCGGTAGAGAGGATACATGATCTCACCAAGATCGACAAGTGGTTCCTGGAGAAACTGGAAAATATAGTGCAGCTCGATTTCAGACTCGGGACTTATGACCGCATGAAAGATCTGCCCGACAGCCTGCTTCTTGAGGCCAAACAGAAGGGATTCTCCGACTTCCAGATAGTAGGACAGGTGAGAAAGTGTCCGATAGAAAATATCGAGGAGTGTATGAACGAGGTGCGCCGCCACCGCAAGGCGCGCGGCATAATGCCCTATGTCAAGCAGATAGATACCCTGGCGGCCGAATACCCGGCGATGACCAACTACTTATACCTCACCTACAACGCCACCTCGCACGATATTGACTTCGCCCGCGATGACAAGTCGGTTATAGTGCTCGGCTCTGGCGCCTACCGCATAGGTAGCTCCGTGGAATTCGACTGGTGTAGCGTGAACGCCATCAACACCATCCGCGAGCAGGGCCTGCGCTCGATAATGATAAACTACAACCCCGAGACCGTGTCGACCGACTACGACGTGTGCGACAGGCTCTACTTCGACGAACTGTCGTTCGAGAGGGTGATGGATATAGTGGATTTAGAGGTCCCAAAAGGCGTTATCGTGTCGGTGGGTGGGCAGATACCCAATAACCTGGCAATGAGGCTCGACAGAATGAAGGTGCCTATCCTCGGTACCTCGGCGCGCAATATCGACCGGGCCGAAGACCGTCATAAGTTCTCCTCGATGCTCGACCGCATAGGCGTGGCCCAGCCCCGCTGGAAGGAGCTCACGTCGATGAAAGAGATATATAAGTTCGTCGACGAGGTGGGATTTCCGGTACTGATACGCCCCTCATATGTGCTCTCGGGGGCGGCGATGAACGTGGTATCAAACCGCGATGAGCTCGAATATTTCCTCACTCTCGCGACCAACGTGTCGAAGCAGTACCCAGTGGTGGTGACCGAATTTATCGAGCACGCCAAGGAGATAGAAGTTGATGCTGTGGCGCGCGACGGGGAACTGCTGATCTATGCCATATCCGAGCATGTGGAGTTCGCCGGGGTGCACTCTGGCGACGCCACGATGGTGTTCCCGGCGCAGAAAATGTACGTGGAGACGATGCGCCGCATCAAGCGCATATCGCGCCAGGTGGCCAAGGAACTGGAAATTTCCGGGCCCTTCAACATGCAGCTTATGGCCAAGGACAACGACATCATGGTCATAGAGTGTAACCTGCGGGCGTCGCGGAGCTTCCCGTTCGTGTCGAAGGTGCTGAAGGTCAATTTTATCGACATAGCCACCAAGGTGATGTTGGGCATCGACGTCGAGCCGCCGCGCAAGTCGGCTTTCGAGCTCGACTACGTGGGTATCAAGGCGCCGCAGTTCTCATTCTCGCGCCTGCAGAAGGCCGATCCTGTGCTGGGTGTGGAGATGGCCTCCACGGGTGAGGTGGGGTGTATTGGCGACGATTTTCACGAGGCGATACTCAAGGCGATGATGTCGGTGGGGTATACGATACCGAAGAAAAACATCCTGCTCTCCACCGGCGACTCGCGCTCCAAGATGGATATGCTATCTGCGGCCCGGGCCTTGCAGGAGAGGGGTTTCAACCTCTTCGCCACGCGCGGCACGTCGGAATTCCTGCGGCTCAACGGCGTGGAATCGACAGTGCTCCACTGGCCGGATACGGGCGAAAGTCCCAATACGCTCGACTATATCAGAGAGCATAAGATCGACCTTGTGGTCAATATCCCCAAGAACCTGTCGCCCGACGAGCTCAACAACGACTACACCATCCGCCGCAGCGCGATAGACTTCAACGTGCCTCTGATAACCAACGCCCGCCTGGCGAGCGCCTATATAATGGCCTTCTGCAAACTGGGCAGGGAAGGAGTGAAGATCAAGAGTTGGAATGAGTATTAGTGCCTGCCGGTATACGGATAGAGTTGATGCTCTATGCGGGGACTTGTTTTTCTAAAGCGCCGTAGGCGCTTGCCCTCCACCAATTGCGAATATTCACTGACAGCAGCCTCTCTATCGAGGCGCAAGCCTCGTTGTGAATGCCGCTTTAGGCTTCTGCCGGGAATAGGTCTCGTGAGGGAGATCACCCTCAGTTATCGTGTAACGAGGGAAGCTCCCGGAAGAGACCCCGGCAGAAGACGCGGCTAGACTTTTTGCCTACTTTTGCGGCAATGGCAAAAGTAGGTCCCGCTGAAGGCGAAAGAAATACCTCGAAATTGTAGGAGTACAGGTGTCCGCCGGGCACCCTAATAACTTCCGTTATTGTGGATGGGCGATATTAATTACATCTCCCCCAAAATCTCCCGCACCACTACCGATGCACAGGCGCATCCGAAAATAGCAGGCATGTAGGATATGGTGCCGACGTTGCTTTTCTTGTTGGTCTCTTCGCAGATTATCATCGCCCCTTCGCGCACCGGCTCGGGCGAGAATACCACGTTGAAACCCTTGCGTATACCCATCTTGTGAAGCCGCTTACGTAGCATATGGGCCAGGGGGCAGTGGTGCGATTTGGATATGTCTTTTATCTCCACGAGGGTGGGGTCGGTCTTTGCTCCGGCGCCCATCGAACTGACCACGCGGAGCGAACGGTCTATACACTCCTTGATGAGGTTGGCTTTGGGCGAGAGGGTGTCGATAGCGTCTACCACGAAGTCGAATTGCGCGCTGTCCAACAGGGCCCCCGTCTCCTCGTCACGTATGTAGCGTTGTACAACGGTGAGCTCTATATCCGGATTTATATCGCGCAGGCGTTCGGCCAGGATTTCCGCCTTGGGGCGACCCACAGTGCTGTGCAGGGCCACAAGCTGGCGGTTGATATTGGATTCTGCCACATCGTCGGCATCGACTATTGTCATGCTTCCCACGCCCGCGCGGCACAGCATCTCTGCGGCATAGGCCCCCACGCCGCCCAGGCCCACGACCAGCACCCTCGCCGAGCGTAACCGGGCGAGCTTTTCATCTCCAAGGAGCAGTTGCGTGCGTTCGAGCCAGGCTGTGTTCATCGTTTCGGGGCGTTTGGAAATATGGCGAGGTAGTTATCATAAATCCGTTCTTTGAGGGTCTCAATGCCGATACCGAGAGCCTCTGCGGCGGCGGAATATACTTCCTCTATGGGGGTGTCGCGGTCGTCGGTCTCTAACAGGAGGAGAGAGTTTGGTATGGCTTTTATAGCCTCAATGGTCTTTGGCGAGCGCATGAATCCGGGGGCGAAACTAAGGTAATACCCTTTATCGGTAAGCGACAGGGCGAACTGTGGATGTCCTGTGAAGCCATGGACTATTTTCGGCACGTTATAACCGGAGAGGATATGCACGAGGTCCTCATATGCCCTTACGCAGTGGATTATTATGGGTACGCCCAGCTTCCCGGCCAACTCCGCCTGCATGGTGAGCCACTTTTTCTGCGCCTCGCGGTCAATGTCCCTGGAGTAGTCGAGCCCTATCTCGCCGATGTAGGCGGGGTGGGAGGCAGCCAGCTTTTCCAGCGCGGATTCGGGAGTGGAGGCCGCATCCCACGGGTGTACGCCGTTGGAAGAGAGCTCGATGCCCGTGCCTACGGGATGATGAGTATGTATATTGACATAAGGGATCATGCGGACTATGGTTACCAAGGGCAAAGGTATAATAATCCTCCGAACATGGCAACGGGGCCCGGCCAGGCGGAGAAAGTACGGCGTGAACGTACAGGCCTAAAAGCCATGATGTTGCGGCGTGGCTCACTTTTTTTCTTACCTTTGGACAAAATGAGCCCGCTTTTTGCAATGATAGGAGATGAGAAAATGATACAGGCAATGAAGATACTTACAGGTGACCAGATACGCGAGGCAGACAGGGTGACGATGCTCCGCGAGGGGATAGAATCCATAGAGCTTATGGAGCGGGCGTCGGAGCTCATAGCCCAATGGGTGTGCAACAACGTGGATATGTCCTCGCCCTTGTCGTTCGTGATAGGGCGTGGCGGTAACGGCGGCGACGGGCTGGCCGTGGCCCGGATATTATACAATGCCGGGTATAGTTGCAGTGTGTACATGGCCTATGACAAGCAACACCTCAGCGAGGAGTGCCGTTTCAATTTCGGCCGCCTGCCGCGAGGACTCAAGCCGCAAAATATAGACAAGTTATCATGCGCCGAGAGTGGTACGGTTATCGATGCCCTGCTGGGCTCGGGTCTAAGGAATAAGGCCGACGACTTCTCCGCCGGGATAATACACTCTATAAATGCATTGCGCACAAGGGTTATTTCGATAGATATGCCCTCGGGCCTGCCGTCCGAGGGGGCGGGCAGGGGCGTTGTCGCCGTGAAGGCCGACGTGACCCTCGCCATAGGTTTCCCCAAGCTGTCGCTCCTGATGCCCGAGAGCGGCGAGGCGGCGGGTAAGATAGAAGTGCTGGATATAGGGCTCGATAAGGAGTTTATAGCTGCGGCCGACTCGGATTATGAATATGTCGACGGCGATTTCATACGCGGGCTTCTGCTTCCGCGGGCCAAGTTCGCCAATAAGGGAACGTACGGCCACACCCTGCTTGTGTGCGGCTCCGACGGAATGGTGGGCGCGGCCCTGCTGGCTACGGGTGCGGCCCTGCGTTCGGGGTGCGGTCTGGTAAGCGTCTGCCTGCCGCAGGAGGCCGCCATGACAGTGCATATAACCCATCCCTCGGCTATGGTGGCGGGGTATCCGGAGAGATTTTTCACCTCGCTTCCGGAGGGTATGGATCGGTATGACGTTATAGGCGTGGGTCCCGGCCTCGGCCGCCACAGGGCCACGGCGGGAGCGCTGAAGGAGTTGTTGCGCAGCGACAAGAGGCTCGTGATCGACGCCGACGCCCTGAACCTGGTGGCCGAGCACAAGGTGCTGTACAACGATCTGCCTCGTGGCGCCCTGCTCACGCCCCATCCGGGCGAACTGCGCCGACTGGTGGGCGAGTGGAGCGACGACACCGAGAAAATGGCCCTCGTGAGCGCGTTCGCAAGGGATACCGGGTGCTACGTGCTTGTCAAGGGGGCGCATTCGATGGTGTGTACGCCCGGCGGTAAGATATATTTCAACTCCTCGGGGTGTGCCGGTATGGCCAAGGGCGGCAGCGGCGACGTGCTCACGGGATATCTGGCCGGTCTTATAGCACGAGGTTACGGAGTGGGCGAGGCGGCTGTCGCGGGCATGTACATCCATGGCGCGGCGGGCGAGAAGGCGGCCGAGTTCCACGGCGAGGAGGGGATGAACAGCAGCGACATAATCGACTTTTTGGGCGAGGCGGTTGCCGGATTGAATTAGATTTTTCCTATCTTTGCCTAATACCAAGTTAAATATAAACCCTAAATAAGAAAACGTTATGTCAAGTGTCAGAGGATTGAAGAAAGATATCGATTATCTGGTGAGCGAAGTTATCTCGGATTGCTACATGAGCCTTTGTTTCAAGGGCGAGGAGAAGAAGGACGCCGTGATCGCCATTATCGAAGAGGCGGTGGAGCTGCGCAACTCGCTCATCGAACGCGCCAACCATCCCGCCGAAAAGAACAATAAGAGTCTGGTGAAGAAGCACTACGCACAGGTGCGCCGCGATATGTTCTCAGGCATCGACTCCATGTTCGTGAAGTTGAGCGAGGCTTGTAAGTAAGAAAGGCCTACACTGGCGGCCCTGCCGCCCCATAAAGCCTGCATAATAGAATCGCCGCATCCACTACCGGATGCGGCGATTTTCTTTTTTACTCACGCCACGCCGGAAATAAAAAAGGGCCGCATCATAAGATGCGGCCCTCCTTATTATCCCGTTATCGCGGGAATGGCGTGTAATATTAGAACTTCACAGTGGCACCTACCTGGAGCACGCGGTTCTTTGTGTTTTCACCGTAAAAATCTTTGTCCATAACGTTGGTCAGACCGAAGTTGTAGCGAACGTTGAGCTCGAGCATATCTATGATAGCGTAGTTCACACCCAGGCCGAGGCTGATGTCGAACACGTTATAGTAAGTGCTGGATAGCTTATCGTTGCCTTTAATAGCAAACCTTTTGCCATCGCTGCCGCCATGCTTGTCTATTTCCTTAAAGTAATAAGCGGCACCGACTACAAAGCCGAACTGGGGCCCGAAGTCGATAGAAAGCTTCTCGATAGGATAGAACTTAACCAATACCGGGATGTTGATGTAGTTGAACCTGTATCCCTCGCGCTCCATAACGTCACCGTCCTTGCCACTCCATGTCACACCCTGGCGAGAGTAAACAGCTTCAGCCTGCATACCGATAAGGTCAGTAAACCTGTACTCAGCCACGGCACCTAAGTAGATACCTGTCTTTGCCCTGCGGTCGAGATCACCGCCCCAATCTTTGGTGTTTGTGAGGGTACCGATATTCATACCGGCCTTAACGCCATACTTAAACTCGCCCTGAGCGAAAACGCTTGTAGCCATTACAAGGCTGGCTACGATCAATGTAATTTTTTTCATAGTGAAAGATTTAGAGAGTTAATGAAAAGTATTTTTTAATTAACAAACGGAAACTCACACTTCGCGTCACAAATAATGTACCGCACGCTCCAGGGGAAAGCTATACAGTACAAGCAAATATACAAAATTTCGTTTAGATTATAATACTTGTGAGTTATTTCGACTCAAGCGAGGGTTTTGAGGCTCCATGGGCGATGAGGGCCGGTCGCGGGTGCAACGGGGGCGGGCTCTGCGTAGAAAACAAGAAGCGCCGCGTCTAATGAAAGACGCGGCGCTAAAGTTTAACCGTTAAGAGTCCCGGTCGCCCGGATACCCTTTCAGGCTAATCCCTTATATATTAGAACTTGTAAGAAGCACCGATCTGGAATACGCTGTTCTTAACCTTGTCGTTTGTGGGGTTACCCTTCAATACTTCTGTAAAGCCGTAGTTATAACGAACCGATACGTCAACCATGTCGAATACTTCGTAGTTCACGCCGAGAGCCAGAGAGAAGTCGAAAACATTGTACATGCTGCTCTTCATGTAAATAGTTTGTTTGCCGACAGCTTTTTTAGCATCCATATCGCTGTCGCCCATGCTGGGGTTCTTTTCAGACATCTTAACCATGTAACGGCCGCTGACAACGAAACCGAACTGGGGACCGAAGTCGATAGAAAGCCTGTTTACAGGGTAGAACTTAACAAGAACGGGAACGTTGATGTAGTCCATCTTGATGCTCAGACGCGCACTCGCGTCGCCGTCCTTGTCGTAGAAAGTGACACCCTGACGAGAGTAAACAACTTCGCCCTGCAGACCTACGATATCGTTGATCTTGAATTCGGCCAGACCACCCACGTAAACGCCGGTCTTGGGTTTGCGGTTCAGACTGGGGCCTTCAAAATCTTTTGTGTTTGTAAGGGTAGTGATGTTCATACCACCCTTAACGCCGAACGACCATACGCCCTGGGCAGAAACGGCTGAAACCATCATAAGGCAGGCCGCGATCAAAGTCAATTTCTTCATAATTTGAAACAGTTTTGAATTAGTTAATTAAAAGAATTAGTTGGCTTGAAGGGTCCCGCCTTAACATATCGCCCCCTTCGTACGATATGTAATTTATATGTGTTATGCCGAATATGTTGCCAAACAACGCGTTTCGCGTAAATATTCTGCAAATAATACGGTGTCCAAAACGAACTTCACGGGGCAAATGTAAATCATAAAGTTTGAAAAATAAAACATAGCGTCGGAAAAATACGAACAAACGACCGCGAATTCTCAAAATTCGCGGTCGTCCGGCCTTCTGGCGCCCATAGGGGACATATGTTTTTTAAGATATTACGGGTAAGTTCTATCCTTGGGCCGCCCGCGCGGGGCTATCGAGCGCGCCCCGCGCAAACGCGCCGGGCTCCTTAGAACCTCAGGCCCATACCGATCTGGAGAACGCGGTTCATGTGATCTTTGCCGTCAAAATAATCGCCTTTAGTTATGTCGGTCACACCGAGGTTGTAGCGGGCGGACACTTCGATCATATCTGTGATCTGGTAGCTCACGCCCATGGCGATGCTGAGGTCGAAGCTATTGTATCTATCGCCGGGAAGACTCTCTCCCCATTTATACACTTCCC
Source organism: Rikenellaceae bacterium (assembly GCA_031553875.1). Taxonomy (GTDB): domain Bacteria; phylum Bacteroidota; class Bacteroidia; order Bacteroidales; family Rikenellaceae; genus JAVBKU01. Next base: position 11,755 of record JAVBKU010000001.1, read on the forward strand.
TGCTGTCAGATGTGTCGACTTCCTTATAGGTCTCTTTCGCTTTTGTGACGAACCCGAACTGCGGCCCGAGGTCGATAGAAAGTTTTTCGAGGGGATAGATCTTTATCAATAGGGGGATATTGATGTAATCTAACTTTAAGCATACCCTTCCTTTGATGTCCGGTAGTGAGAAATAATCGCCGGAATATTTAGTCGCATCACCCTGCCTTGAATATACAGCCTCCAGCTGCAGACCTATCACCCTGCCGAAACGGTATTCGGCGAATGCGCCTGCGTAGAAGTCGGCGTACATTTGATGTTTAGACCCCGTAGTGCTCGAGTACCAATCCTTCATACTTGATACGGACGAGAGGTTAAGCCCAGCCTTTACTCCGTAGTAGAATCCCTTCTGGGCGAATGCGCCGGTGGAGAGAAGCGCACAAGCGAGAATCAGAGTAATTTTTTTCATAGTTAGCGGGTTTTAGTTTGTAAAAGGGTTTGTTTTAAGGCCTCCGCCCGGAGTGGTCCGGGGCGGAGGCCGTTGGGGTTTAGTCAGGTCGTATCGGTTTAGAATCTCAGACCCATACCGATCTGAAGTACGCGGTTCTTGAAGGGGCCGTAATCGCCCGCATTGTCATAATCGTCGGAGAACATCTTCGTGAAGCCCATGTTGTAGCGGGCGGTCACTTCGAGCATGTCGGTAAGCTGGTAGCTCACACCCATGGCAAGGCTCAGGTCGAAAGTCTTGTAGTCGCTGCTGTACAGGCTTTCGGTGTCTTTCTCTACCCAACGATCGCCGTCAGTGCCGACATACTTACTCATATACTTAGCTCCCACTACGAACCCGAACTGCGGCCCTATTTCGATAGAGAGTTTCTTTATGGGATATATCTTCAGGATCAGCGGAACATTTATATAGTCCATCTTTTCGCCGCCTATATATTTATAGTCCGACTTATCTTGTTTCACACGGTCTCCCTGCCTCGAGTACATGGCTTCGAGCTGCAGACCCACCACATTGCCGAAACGGTACTCGGCGAATGCACCGGCGTAAAAACCTGTGTAAACCTGGCTTTTAGTGTCACTTCCATACCAATCCGTGTAGTTTGATATATTGGAGATGTTGACCCCGGCCTTCACGCCGTAGTAGAATCCCTTCTGTGCGAAGGCTCCCGTTGTAAGCAGTACAGCCGCGATAATAAAAATCAGTTTTTTCATAGTCGGGGTTGTTTTTAAGGCCGCCGCCCGGAATGGCCCGGGCGGCGGCCGTTGGGTTTAGTCAGGTCGTGTAGGCTTAGAATCTCAGTCCCATACCTATCTGGAGTACGCGGTTCTTGTGGCTGTTGTCGTCGAGCATACCATTTTCAACCAGGTCGGTCACACCGAGGTTGTAGCGAGCGGACACTTCGATCATATCGGTGATCTGGTAGCTCACACCCATGGCTATGCTGAGGTCGAAGCTCTTGTAAAAATCGCTGGGGATATTACTTCCGTTTTTATATACATCCCTGCCGTCCTCTGTGTCGACCGCTTTATATGTCTGTTTCACTTTTGTTGCAAAACCGAACTGCGGTCCGAGGTCGATAGAGAGCTTTTCGAGGGGGTAGATCTTTATGAGCAACGGAATGTTGATATAGTCGGCCTTGATACACATCCTTTCCTTTTCATCGGGGTAGTCGCCGTAGGTGTATTTCGCAGCAGTACCCTGCCTTGAATACACGGCTTCTAACTGCAAACCTATCACCCTGCCGAAGCGGTATTCGGCAAATGCGCCTGCGTAGAAGTCGGCATACATTTGTTGTTTAATTTTATCGCCGGGGTCAGCAGTCCCCGCCCACTCATCCATATTGGATATCTTGGAGAGGTTAAGCCCGGCTTTTACACCCCAGTAGAATCCCTTCTGGGCGAAAGCGCCTGTTGTCAGCAGCGCTGCTACGAGAATCAAAGTCAATTTTTTCATAGTGGTTTTTGTTTTTATGGCCGCCGCGGGTTTTTAGAGCGGCGACCGGGGTTTGTTTTTAAATGTCAGTTTTTTTAATTAAGTCACGATAGCCTTAGAACCTCACGCCCATACCGATCTGGATCACGTTGTTCTTGGCGCTGATATCGCCGGCGTAGTCGTCAGAGAACACCTTGGTCAGACCGAGGTTGTAGCGAGCGGATACTTCCAGCATATCGGTGATCTGATAGCTTACACCCATAGCGATGCTGAATGCGAATTTTTCGTAGTTATTGCTGCCGATATTCTCCGTTCCTTTGCTCACACCGTCATCGTTATACACTTCTTTCCCCATGAATTTCGCTTTTGTGACGAATCCGAACTGCGGCCCGAGGTCGATAGAGAGTTTTTCGAGGGGATAGATCTTTATCAACAGGGGAATGTTGATGTAATCTAACTTTTCGGCCAATTTTACCTTTGAAATGTCGGTAGGCAGACCATCGCCCGAAAGTTTCGTAGCATCACCTTGCCTTGAATATACGGCCTCCAGCTGCAAGCCTATCACCCTGCCGAAGCGGTACTCGGCGAAAGCGCCTGCGTAGAAGTCGGCATACATCTGGTGTTTGGCTTCGAACGGAGCGCCCTCCCACCAATCTGATGTCCCGGAGACCTGGGATAGGTTAAGCCCGGCCTTTACGCCGTAGTAGAATCCCTTCTGGGCGAAAGCGCCTGTTGTGAGCAGCACGGCTGCGAGAATAAGAGTAAATTTTTTCATAGTCGTTTTTGGTTTTTATGGTCGCCGCCGGTTTTTAGAGCGGCGACCGGGGTTTGTTTTTAGATGTTAGCCTTGAGTAGGTCGCGATGGCTTTAGAACCTCACGCCCATACCGATCTGGATCACGTTGTTCTTGGCGCTGATATCTCTGGCGTAGTCGTCAGAGAACACCTTGGTCAGGCCGAGGTTGTACCTTGCAGACACTTCCAGCATATCGGTGATCTGATAGCTTACACCCATGGCGATGCTGAAAGCGAATTTTTCGTAGTTATCGCTGCCGATATTCTCCGTTCCTTTATCCACGCTGTCATCTTCATAGACTTCTTTCCACATGTATTTTGCTTTTGTAACGAATCCGAACTGCGGCCCGAAGTCGATAGAGAGTTTTTCGAGGGGATAGATCTTTATCAACAGAGGTATGTTGATGTAGTCAAGCTTTTCGGCCAATTTTACTTTTGAAATGCCGGTAGTCAGACCATCGCCCGAAAGTTTCATAGCATCACCTTGCCTTGAATATACGGCCTCCAACTGCAGGCCTATCACCCTGCCGAAACGGTATTCGGCGAAGGCGCCTGCGTAGAAGTCGGCGTACATCTGGTGTTTGGCTTCGAACGGAGCGCCGTCGTACCAATCTGATATCCCGGAGATCTGGGACAGGTTAAGTCCTGCCTTTACGCCGTAGTAGAATCCCTTCTGGGCGAATGCGCCGGTGGTCAACAATACGGCTGCGAGAATAAAAGTCAATTTTTTCATAGTGGTTTTTGGTTTTATGGTCGCCGCCCGGGTTTTTCGAGCGGCGACCAGGGTTTGTTTTTAAACGTTAGTCTTGAGTAGGTCGCGATGGCTTTAGAACCTCACGCCCATACCGAGCTGGAACACTCCGTTCCTGTTGCTGATATCGCCGGCATAGTCTTTAGAGAACACCTTGGTCATACCTATGTTGTATCGTGCAGATACTTCGAGCATATCGGTGATCTGATAGCTTACTCCCATGGCGATGCTGAGGTCGAATTTTTCGTAATCGTCGCTATTGAAATTCTCCGAGCTTTTATTCACCGCCCTGCCGTCAGTCTTATCCACTACTTTTTGAGAAAGTTTCGCTTTTGTGACGAATCCGAACTGCGGTCCGAAATCGATAGAGAACTTTTCGGTGGGATAGATCTTTATCAACAGGGGGACGTTGATGTAGTCAAACTTGCTAATAAACTTTATCTTAACGTCATCTAAGGACTCGAACTTTAGCGCGTCGCCCTGCCTTGAATATACGGCCTCTAACTGCAGGCCTATCACTCTGCTGAAACGGTATTCGACGAATGCACCGGCGTAGAAGTCGGCATACATCTGGTGTTTGACTTTGAACGGAGCTCCGTCATACCAATCATCTGTTTCGAAGATTTGAGAGAGGTTGAGCCCGGCTTTGGCGCCGTAGTAGAATCCCTTCTGAGCGAATGCGCCTGTTGTTAACAACACAGCCGCGAGAATAAGAGTCAATTTTTTCATAGTCATTGGGGGGTAGTTATTAATAAGGTTGATCGCAATGTTTGGTTTTAACAAAGGCGGCATCCCCACGTTGCAGGGATGCCGCCCTGCAGCATTACTATTATGTGAGATGTTTAGAACCTGTAACCCATGCCGATCTGCAGTACGCGATTCTTGGCGCTGGCGTCACCTATGATCTCGTCGGAATCGAATACGTCGGTCAGGCCGAAGTTGTAGCGTACGCTGGCCTCCAGGCCCTTATATATTTGGCAGGTCACACCCAGGCCGAGGCTGAGATCGAAGCCCTTGCGATAATCCGTGGGTATTTTCTCCCTTATCTTAATGATAAGGTTTTTCGTCTCGGGAGGAGAGGCGTCTCCTACTGCTATCTTCTGTATCATGTATCCCCTGACGAGAAATCCGAACTGCGGACCGAAGTCGATAGAGAGCCTCTTGCAGGGATAGAGTTTGACCATAAGCGGTATGTTGACATAATCCATCTTAAAGCTCATCCTCACTTTATCTGTAGGAGCGGGATCTTTTTCCAGCCATGTGCCCCCCTGGCGCGAATAGATAGCTTCTAATTGCAGCCCCACCACCTTGTTGAACTTATAAGCCGCCATCACGCCCATGTAGGCGCCGGTCTTGGCTTTTCTTTCGTAGTCTTCTCCGATATCTTTGGTGTCGGAGAGGGTGGTGACGTTCACCCCGGCCTTGACGCCGTAGGAGAATCCCTTATCTTTTTGCGCGAACGCCCCCGTTGCCAGAACGAGGCCCGCGAGTATAAAAGTCAATTTCTTCATATCGTGAATGTTTTTTGTCGGTTGATGTGATTTTGATTTATGAATGTGCCACACCCTGCATAAGCCGGGCGCGGCGTGAGGGCTTTAGAATTTCAGCCCCAGGCCTACCTGGAATACGCCGTTCTTGGGATATTTGCCGTCGTTGACCTTCTCTGTGATCACCTTGGTGAGGCCGAAATTGTAACGCGCGGAAGCCTCCAGCATATGGGTGATCTCGTAGCTCATACCCACGCCGAAACTGAGGTCGATTTTCTTGTAAATATCCTTGGGCAGATCGGCGCTTTGTTCCATGTCCACAGGTCCGAAGTCGCCCGGCGCCTCTTGCTTCATTTTCAAACGGGCCCTCACGACGAAGCCCACCTGCGGCCCGAAGTCGATAGAGAACTTCTTCACGGGATAGATCTTGACCATCAGCGGGATGTTGATATAGTCGATCTTGATGTTGTTGATCATTTTCGATCCGTCGTACTGAATCATCCTCCACCTTGCGCCCTGGCGTGAGTAGAGGGCCTCAAGCTGCAGGCCTACATAATTGTTGAAACGGTATTCGGCAAAGACGCCCGCATAGTAGCCGATCTGCGCCTCGCGGTCGCTCATCATGAACATATACATGCCGGGAAGTTCTCCCATGCCTTTCATGTGGGTAAGTGTGGCGACGTTCATGCCGGCCTTCACGCCGTAGAGGAAGTCGCACTGGGCAAAGGCTCCCGTAGAAAAGAGAAGACTCGCCAGGATAATAGTCAATTTCTTCATAGTCAAAAATGTTTTAAGGGTTTGAATTAAGGAGTTGGTTTTGGGTTTATCGCGTGTACGCGTGATTTAATTGTAAGGAAGTTAAGCAATAAATAATTCAAATACAATACACTGTGAAAGGATTTTTTCAACAAAGGAATAAGAAACTACACCTACTGGTTTTGGGCGTCGTAAATCCGTTTTTCGTAAATGTAGTGAGGGTTTGGGGTTTAGCCGTGTCGAGGGGGATTAAAATGGGCTTGAATATATCTCACTTCGAAAGCGTTCCGGAGTCTGTTTATGCAGGCCGGGAGGGTACGATATGAGTGAAAAAAGTCCGCCGCTCGGTGGGAGCGGCGGACTTCGGCATATCTTGAGAACGATTATTTTTTCGACGGAATGAGCTTGTTAACCAGCCAGTCGTTGATCATCTCCTTCTGTGTGGGATTGAGCCTGTGGACCATCTCCTTGGCTACGTACACCTCCTTGGGGGCGGTGATGGAGTTGTAGGCCGCATAGAACGATGTGGGCGGGCAAGTGGGATCGTTGTAGCCCCAGGTGTAGAAGCCGGGGACGGTCAGCTTGCGGGCGAAGTTCACCACGTCGTAATATTTGGCTGTTTCGAGCATCAGCTTCGTTTCGGGATCGTTGGTGTCCGCCTTATAGAACATGGCGGGCCATCCTCCGGCGCGGCCGTAGAGGTAGCCGGTGAGGTCGCACAGGGCGGGGTATTGCGAGGCGAGGAACTTGATCCTCTTGTCGAGCGCGGCGGTAACGATGGAGAGTGCGCCGCCCTGGCTGCCGCCCGCTACTGCGAGGCGGTCTGCGTCTACGTCATCCCTGGATGCGAGGAAATCCACCGCACGCACGCACCCGGCGTACACCTTGCGGTAATAGTACTTGTCCTTGTTGACCATATTGTACACGGGGTAACCCTTCAACGGGCCGACGCGCATATCCTGGTATAGCGTGTCGGGATAGTGTACGGGAATGCCGTGGATGCCGATCTGGAAGGTGATTATGCCCTTCTCAACTATATCTTTGACGCCGTTATACGGTCTTGCTCCCGCACCGGGAACGTAAAGCACCGCCGGATACTTTCCGGGGGCCGCGGGAGTGCACATTACACCGTATATCTTGCCGCCTCCGAAGTTCTGGAGCATCACGTCGTATACCTTAACGGTGGGGGTAGAGAGCTGCTCGTTGGGTGTCACCACGGGATTCATTTTCACCTTAGCGAGTGCGGCGAGGGTGCCGTCCCAGAACTGGTCGAAATCCTCGGGCATCTCGATCGTGGGCTTGATGTCGAGGGGCGATATGCCGGCTGTGGCCGTAGCTTTATAGGCCTTGTCGCCCTCTTTGACAGTGGCGGTAAGGCGCAGGAAGCCGGGCTCGGACAGGCCGTCGGTCTCCACTATGGCCTTGCCGTTTTTGAGGGCTACTGTGCCACGTTCCCTTTCGAGTTTCTCCTTGCCGTAGAGGTATGACACCTCGCCGCTCTGGAGGGGCTTATCGTATTGGGTCACGGTGATGATGAATTTGACCTTTTCGCCGGTCTTGTAGGTCCAGTCCTTATGGTCGGCCTGTACGTCAACCACGAGCTTGGCGAACGCGGACATAACGAAAAGCGACAGGGCGAGCGATGAGAATAAAATTCGCAGATTTTGTTTCATAATGGGAGTATTTGTTTTTGGTTTGTGTTGTGATTGATTAAGGCAAATATAATGAAAAATGGGACTAACATACAAAAATTACACAGGACAAAGTGTTTGTCAAAGCAACCTCCGGAATAGCGAAATAATTCGCCGCTTCGGGCTGCTACCGGAAATAGGTCTCGTGAGGGAGATCACCCTCGGTTATCGTGTAACGAGGGAAGCTCCCGGAAGAGACCCCGGCAGAAGACGCGGCTAGACCTTTTGCCTACTTTTGGCATTGCCCCAAAAGTAGGAAGCCAAGGCGAATAAACTACCGTAAAGTAGTATAGTAATCCCTGAAAAATATAAAGCCGCTCCGAATTCCTTCAAAAAGTAAAAAAGAGTCATTTTTAATGATTTTTAGTTTTGCGGTTCCGTAAAAAAATAGTACTTTAGCACGGTTAAATCTAAAACACATTTACTCCAGTAAAGATGAGTGCAGAAGCAGAACAGACTGAAGCAGGTAAGATTATCAAGATCAATATAACGGAAGAGATGAAGTCCGCCTACATCGACTACTCGATGTCGGTAATAGTGGCCAGGGCGCTCCCCGATGTGAGGGACGGCCTCAAGCCCGTCCATCGCCGTATTCTATATGATATGAGCAACGAGCTGAACCTCTACTCCGACAAGCCGCACAGGAAGTCGGCCAGGATAGTGGGGGACGTGCTCGGTAAGTTCCACCCCCACGGCGACAGTTCGGTTTACGACGCCATGGTGCGTATGGCCCAGCACTGGAGCATGCGCTACACGCTTGTCGACGGGCAGGGTAACTTCGGATCGGTCGACGGCGACAGCCCCGCGGCCATGCGTTACACCGAGGCGAGGATGAGGAAGATCGCCGACGAGGTGATGGCCGATATAGAGAAGGATACCGTCGACTTCCGTCCCAACTTCGACGACACCATGCAGGAGCCCTCGGTGCTCCCCACCAAGATACCCCTGCTGATGGTCAACGGCGCTTCAGGTATCGCCGTGGGTATGGCTACCAATATGGCCCCGCACAACCTGGGTGAAGTGATCGACGCCACATGCGCCTATATCGACGACGAAAATATCGAGATCGCAGACCTGCTCAAGTACGTGAAGGGTCCCGACTTCCCCACGGGAGGTATAATATACGGCTATGAAGGTGTCCGCGAAGCCTTCGAAACAGGCCGCGGTCGTGTGATGATGCGCGCCAAGAGCGAGATCGAACATACCGAATCGGGTAGGGAGTGTATCGTTATCACCGAGATACCCTATATGGTCAACAAGGCCGAGCTTATCAAGAAGATCGCCGACCTGATCAACGAAAAGAAGATGGAAGGTATTTCCTATATCAATGACGAGAGCGACCGCTCCGGCATGCGTATAGTGATGATACTCAAGCATGACGCTGTGGCGAGTGTGGTGCTCAACAACCTCTATAAGAGTACTCCCTTGCAGTCGTCGTTCCCGGTGAACAACATTGCGCTGGTCGACGGGCGTCCCCGCCTGCTCAACCTCAAGGACATGATCAAGCACTTTGTGGTTCACCGCCATGAGGTGATCGTGCGCCGTGCAAAGTACGACCTGGCCCAGGCCGAGGCCCGCGCCCACATACTTGAAGGGTTGCTCATCGCCGTTGACCATATCGACGAGGTGATCAAGATAATCCGCGCTTCGTCGAGCCCCGACGAAGCTAAGGCGTCGCTTATCGCCCGCTTCGAACTGAGCGATCTGCAGGCAGCTGCCATCATCGACATGAGGCTCCGCGCCCTGACCGGCCTGGAAAGGGATAAACTCAAGGCCGAATACGATGAAAAGTGCAGGCTTATCGCCTATTATAAGGAAATACTCGCCAGCAGGGATCTTCAGATGAAGGTCATCCGCGACGAAATGGTAGAGATAAAAGATAAATACGCCGACGCCCGCCGTACCGAGATAGTATTCAACGCCGACGAATTCAATCCCGAGGATTTTTATGCCGACGAGGAGATGGTGATAACCATTTCGCACCTGGGCTATCTCAAGAGGACCCCGCTTGCCGACTACCGCACCCAGAACAGGGGCGGCGTTGGTGCCAAGGGCAGCTCTACGCGCGATGAGGACTTTATCGAGCACCTCTACATGTCGAGCATGCACAATACAATAATGTTCTTCACCGAAAAGGGCCGTTGCTACTGGCTCAAAGTGTACGCCATACCCGAGGGCACTAGGTCGTCGAAGGGCAGGGCCATACAGAACGTTATACAGATCGAGCCCGACGATAAGGTGAGGGCTTATATCAACGTACGCCGCCTCGACGACAAGGAGTATGTGGACAACAACTACATAATCATGTGTACCAAGGACGGTGTGGTGAAGAAGACCAAGCTCGAAGCCTACTCTCGCCCCCGCCAGAACGGTGTGAACGCCATCACCATCAAGGACGGCGACCAGCTTATCGCGGCTACGCTCACAAGCGGTAACAGCGAGATACTGATCGGCGCCCGCGAGGGTAAGGCCATCAGGTTCAATGAGAAGACCGTGAGAGCCATAGGCCGTACAGGCGCCGGCGTGAAGGGTATCAACATTTCAGGCGATGACGAGGTGATAGGCATGGTGTGCGTGGAGCCTGATAACAAGACCGATATCCTCGTGCTGAGCGAGAACGGTTATGGCAAGCGTACCGACCTCGACGACTACCGTATCACCAACCGTGGCGGTAAGGGCGTGAAGACCATACAGATAACCGAGAAAACGGGTAAGCTTATCACCATAGAGGGAGTGACCGACGAGAACGACCTTATGATAATCAACAAGTCGGGCCTCACCATCCGCACCCCGGTAAGCGATATCCGCTTGGCTGGCAGGGCTACACAGGGCGTGAGGGTGATAAACCTGCGCGGCGGCGACGCCATAGCTTCAGTGATCGCAGTGCCCAAGAGCGACGAGGAAGAGGCCCAGGCTTTGGCCGAAGGCGTAGCGCCCGTTACGGAAGAGGGTAGCGTGGCTTCTGCGCAGGATCCCGCGGCGGAAACCGCAGCGCCGGAGCAGGAGTAGTTTTGCACAAATTTTGATAGTCAATAGAACTGTAACTCAAATACTTTAGATTATGAAACGTTTGCTTTGTACGATTTTCGTCGCTATGCTCGGCGTTTCGTCGGTCAGTTACGCCCAGGTTGCCTTGGATAAGGAGGGGTTGCTCGCCAGGATCGAAAAATCGGATGCCGCGATAGCCAACCCCAAGAAAGCCCTCAAGGCCGCCACATGGTTGGAAAGAGCCAACCTGTTTATGGAGACATACCGGGCCCCGACCGCCGGTATCTATAGGGGACAGCCCCAGCCCGACGCGATAGTTATGGCCGGTAAGAAAAGTATGACCAAGACCACTCTCGGCAAGGTCACTTACATGAAGTCCGTATATCCTTATTTCGATGCTTATTTTAAGGATAATAAACTGGCATTCTGGTACACTACAAAGTACGTAGTGCCCAATGCCCTGGATAAGGCTCAAGAAGCATACCTCAAGGCCAACGAGATCGACAAGACCCCGGTCATGACCCAGAAGGTCAAAAATGGTATTGAATTGATAGCCAACTACTATAAAGAAGCCGCAGGCGATGCTTACGCCGTAGGTAAGAATAAAGAGGGCGCGGCGTTCTTCAAGAAGGCCTATGAAACAGGATTGATACCCGTTTATGGGATTATCGATACTGTGTCGATATTCAACGCCGGTATGTTGTTCGCCATTTCCAATGTCAACGACCAGGGCGCAGAGTGCCTTTCCAGGGCGATAGAGCTCGGTTATGATAACAACGGCGAGTCTACCTATTACCTGGCCCGTTGCCTTATGGCTCAGAAGAAGTACGAAGAGACCAAGAAAGCCCTCGAAACCGCCATTCCCAAGTATCCCAAGAATATCAAACTGGTGGAGGACCTCCTGAACGTTTATATGATCACAGGCGAGGATACCAAGGAAATCATACCCATAGTGAGCAAGGCTGTTGAGGCTGATCCCAAGAATCCTTCGCTGTATGAGGGCCTGGGCCGTATATACGAAAAGATGGGCGATACAGACAAGGCTATCGAAGCCTTCGGCAAGACAGCCGAACTGTTGCCCAACGACTTCACGGCCAACTATAACTACGGTCTGATGATACTCCGTAAGGGTGATGCCCTCGGCGCCCAGATGAGGAAGAAGACCTTCCTTAGCCTCGAAGAGTCGCAGAAGGATCTCAAGGCCGTGAACGACGTGTTCCGCAAGTCCGTCGCTCCGCTCGAAAAGGCCCACTCGCTCGAGCCCAAGGACGCCACGGTGGTGGAACTGCTCAAGAACGTATGCTTCCGCTTGAGGGAAGACCCGGAAATGAAAGCCAAGTTTGAGAAATACAACGAGATGTTCAAGACCATGAAGGCGCCCGCCGCCCCGGCACAATAAACGTTTGTAAACGCTCACGCAGGACGGCCTTCGGGCCGCGCAGAGAGCTACATATATCGAGGCGAGGCCGCCCCTACCCAGGGCGGCCTCCCTATTTTTGGAGCGGATGTTGCACTATCCGCAACTTTGGCTTAACTTTGGCGTCGGTATGACCGCTGGGTAGATACATATGGAAGAGAAGAACAACATATTGGACGAGGTTACATCCGGCGAGTACAAGTACGGATTCGTGACCGATATCGAGACGGAGCTCATCGAAAAGGGGCTCAACGAGAGCGTCATACGTACGATATCGGCCAAGAAGGAGGAGCCCGAATGGATGACCCAGTACCGCCTGGCAGCCTTCCGCCACTGGCAGGGTATGACCATGCCGCGCTGGGCCCACCTCGACATCCCCGAGATAGATTTCCAGGACATAATATATTACGCCGCCCCGAGGACCGCGCCCCGCTACAACAGCATGGACGAGGTGGACCCCGAGCTTCAGGAGACTTTCGAAAAGCTGGGTATCCCGCTTGAGGAACGTATGGCCCTGGCGGGCGTGGCGGTGGATGCCGTGATGGACTCCGTGTCGGTGAAGACCACATTCAAGGAGACCCTGGCCGAGAAAGGTATCATATTCTGCTCGTTCTCCGAAGCGCTGAAGGATCATCCGGAGCTTGTGCGCAAGTATATGGGAAGTGTCGTGCACTATACCGACAACTATTTCTCCGCCCTGAACGCCGCGGTATTCTCCGACGGCTCGTTCTGCTACATCCCCAAGGGGGTGAGCTGTCCGATGGAGCTGAGCACTTATTTTCGCATCAACGCAGCCGGTACCGGACAGTTCGAGCGCACGCTCATAGTGGCCGACGAGGGATCGTATGTGAGCTATATGGAGGGTTGCACCGCCCCGCAGAGGGACGAGAACCAGCTCCACGCCGCGGTGGTGGAGATAGTGGTGATGAAGAATGCTGAAGTCAAATATTCCACCGTGCAGAACTGGTATCCTGGCGACAAGGCGGGCCGTGGCGGGGTGTATAACTTCGTGACCAAGAGGGGTATATGCAAGGGAGAGAACGCCCGTCTGTCGTGGACGCAGGTCGAAACAGGCTCGGCCATCACATGGAAATACCCGAGCTGCGTGCTCGCGGGAGACAACTCCGTGGGCGAGTTCTACTCCGTGGCCGTGACCAACAACTTCCAGCAGGCCGACACGGGTACCAAGATGATACACTTGGGGCGTAATACCCGCAGCCGTATAGTGTCTAAGGGTATCTCGGCGGGTCGCAGCCAGAACAGCTACCGCGGGCTGGTGAAGGTGGCCCCGAGAGCGGTGGGAGTACGCAATTACTCGCAGTGCGACTCGATGCTTATCGGCGACAAGTGCGGCGCGCACACATTCCCGTACCTTGAAATAGAGAACAGCTCGACCGTGGTGGAACATGAGGCCACGACCTCCAAGATAAGCGAAGACCAGCTCTTCTACTGCAACCAGCGTGGGATTCCCACCGAGGACGCCGTGGGGTTGATCGTCAACGGCTACGCCCGCGAGGTGCTCAACAAGCTGCCGATGGAGTTCGCCGTCGAGGCGCAGAAACTGTTGGCCCTTACACTGGAGGGTAGCGTAGGATAAAAAAGAACATTTTGAGCAGCGAGAGCAGAGGCCGCTTGCGGGTTATGCCGAGTCGCGAAAAATGAGCAATGAAATTGACACATATATGCTTGAAATCACGAACTTACATGCCTCTGTCGAGGGTAAAGAGATATTGAAAGGGATAAACCTCACGGTGAACGCCGGCGAGGTGCATGCCATCATGGGGCCCAATGGCTCGGGTAAGAGTACGCTGGCTTCGGTGCTTGCCGGGAATGAAAAATTCGAGGTGACCGAAGGCTCGGTAACGTTCGAAGGGAAGGACCTGCTGTCGATGCCCGTCGAGGACAGGGCTCGTGCGGGTGTATTCCTTGGGTTCCAGTATCCCGTGGAGATCCCGGGTGTGAGTATGGCCAATTTCCTCAAGTATGCCGTCAACGAAAAACGCAAATACCAGGGCCTGGAGCCTCTGTCTGCGGGCGACTTCCTCAGGATGATGAGGGAGAAGAGCGCCGTTGTGGAGATCGACAGCAAGCTAACCAACAGGGCCGTCAACGAGGGCTTCTCGGGCGGGGAGAAGAAGAAGAACGAGATATTCCAGATGGCGATGCTCGAGCCTAAGCTGGCCATCCTCGACGAAACCGACAGCGGCCTCGATATCGACGCCCTTAGGATAGTGGCTACGGGGGTGACCAAACTCAAAAGGCCCGATAATGCCACTATCGTCATCACGCACTACCAGCGCCTGTTGGACTACATTGTCCCCGACATGGTGCATGTGCTGTACAACGGCCGTATCATACATTCAGCCGGCAAGGAACTGGCCCTGAAGCTCGAAGAGCAGGGCTACGACTGGCTTATAAACGAACATCAATAAGGCCCACGCAATGAGCAGAAGCGTTACGGATAGACTTGTGAACGTCTACCTCTCCAATATCGACCTGATAGAGGAGGGGTTGCCCGTGAGCGTCAACAGCTGCCGGGCCGCGGCCCTCGAGACCCTGAATCTGGGCGGTCTGCCCGCGTACAGGAGCGAGAGGTACCGCTATACCGATATAATATCGCGCTTCAATGGCGATTATGAGCACTACTTCGCCCGCCCGCAGGCCCCTGCGATCGTGGCCTCGGTACCCTATGGCCTCGACGCGCGTGTGGTAAGGGTTGTTAATGGTTTCGTGGTGCCGCAGGATGAGTTCACCGAGTCAGAAAGCGGAGTGGCTACAGGGTCGCTTGCCACGGCCGCCGGGCGTATGCCTGAGACGGTGGGCGAATATTATGGCAGTATAGCTCCCGTGGACGAGCCTCTCGCGGCGCTCAATACCGCCTTTATGCGCGATGGTGCGTTCATATATGTGCCCTCGGAGATTGATGGAGGGACGATAGTTATAGATTGCGCCGGAGGGGCCGACGGGGAGGATGTGATGTCCTTCGGGCGTCACCTTATAATCGTGGGTGACGCGGCGCGTTGCAACATAGTTCTGAAGTACGCCAACGCCGGCAATGGCCGCGTGCTTATGGACGAGTGCTTCGAGATCGTTGTGGGTGAGAGTGCGGAGGTGGAACTTACCGCCGTGTGCGATATGGATGTGCGGTCGACGCTCGTTTTGGGCGCGTACGTACGCCAGGGCAAGGGATCGAAATTCACCGGTATGAATGTTGGCCTGGGTTGCGGCTTGTGCCGTACGGATATAAATGTAGATATCGACGGAGAAGAGGCTGGAAATAACGTCTACGGTGTTTATGTGGCGGGCGAGGGCGAACATTTCGACTATAACACGCTGATACGCCACCGCGGCGAACGCTCCGAGAGCGACCAACGCTTCAAGGGTATCGCATTCGGAGACGGAGTGGGGGTGTTCAGCGGTTTGATATATGTCGACCGTGCCGCGCAGCACACCACTGCATATCAGAACAACGCCTCGTTGGTCATGGGCGACAGGGCCAGGATCTATACCCGTCCGCAGCTGGAAATATACGCTGACAATGTGAAGTGCAGTCATGGCGCCACCGTCGGACAGCTCGACCAGAACGCCCTATACTATATGCGCCAGCGGGGGATAAGCCTCGACGACGCCCGCAAGCTCCAGATGTTCGGCTTTGTCAACGACATCGTTGGCCGCCTGTCGGACGAGGAATTGGCGCGCGAGATGAACGCTGCCATAGAGGGTAAAATAGAACATTGCGCAGGGAAGTGATCCTGCGGGCGGCTCCGGCCATATGCTCTGACGGCATTCACATAAAAAAGGCCTGGGCCAAACCTTAATAGGTTTGGCCCAGGCCTTTTTTAGTCGCGCTATATCACGAACCTATGCTTACCTGCCTTGAGTTGCGGGAGCCGTGGTTGTCTGTGCGGGGGCTATTTCTACTTCTATGTCGCGAACCGGAGTGGCCAGTATGCCATAGATCAATGCGGCGATGGCCACTATGGCGGCGATGATGGCTATGGTAATGAACTTGTCACCCTTGTTCTTCGTTCTGCCTGCCGGTGCGGGGCGCGGGGTTCCTGAGGGCGTACCAACGTGTGTGGCCGGAGAGGCGGGTGTCGGTTTACGCTCCGGAGTCGCGGGTTGTGCAGAGGGTGATTGGGTTACCATGGCCGTCTTGCGTATGCCTCCTACGAAGTCGTCCGTGCGCGCTGTGGTTTTGGCTGCAGTAGGTTCCTCTGTCGTTATACCAGCTGCCGCAGTCATAGACGTATCGTAATCGAGATAGGCTATCCCGTTGACATCGTTCTTTAGCCGTCCCAGGCCTTCGATTACATATCCCGAAGGGGGAGAGAGGCGCGCCGAAATCCCCGATACATATTCACTGATCATGCCTTCGGCCTCCTGCGCGCTTAACGCCAGGCTTTCAGAGATAAGGCCCTGCAATACGCCATCGTCCTTCTTGAGGAAAGGGATGAACACAATATTTCCCGGATCTTTGCGGATAAATGCGCCCAGGTTGGGGATCACCAGCCTGCGGTTGGCGCCCATATATTCTGCTATTATTCTGTCGATCATAATGCTCTGTATGAGTGTTTAAAACGCCCTAAAAGTATCGATTATTGCCGATTATAGCAACTTTTTATTTAAAATAGTTGTGCGTGGAGGCCGCATGCGTTGGTAGTTTCGAAAATAATTACATACTTTGCGCTCGTTAACCGCGTTATAATCCGGACGAGTTACTTTCAATTTTTCCGGACAATGTAGCTGAGTCGGATTTGCAAACCTAAGTTAAAGGCAGGAGAGATGAAGAACAAGTATTGCGATCTTATCGACCAGACATTCGAATTCCCCCAGGAGGAGTTCTCTGTGACCGATAACCAGCTCAATTTCCATGATGTGCCGCTGATGGATATCATCAAGCAGTACGGTACGCCGTTGAAAATTACCTACCTACCCAAGATCTCGGCGCAGATACTGCGGGCCAAACGCCTGTTCAATGTAGCGATGGCAAAGGTCGACTATCAGGGTGACTACAACTACTGCTATTGTACCAAGAGCTCGCATTTCTCGTTCGTGCTCGAGGAGGCCATGAAGAACGATATCAACCTTGAAACCTCGTCCGCGTACGATATTCACATAATCAACGCGCTGTACGACAGCGGTGTGATAGACAAGGGGCGCTATATTATATGTAACGGATTCAAGCGCCCGCAGTACGTTGAGAATATCGCAGGGCTGGTCGACAGCGGCTTTGAGAACACCATACCTATCCTCGATAACAAACAGGAGCTCGACCTGTTGGATGCAGCCATAAGCAAGAAGTGTAAGATAGGTATCCGCATCGCTTCGGAAGAGGAGCCCAAGTTCGATTTCTACACCTCGCGTCTGGGTATCAGGTATAACGACATACTCGACTACTACCTTGCTAAGATCAAGAATAACAAGAAGTTCGAGCTCAAGATGCTCCACTTCTTTATCAATACGGGCATCAAGGATACGTCCTATTATTGGAATGAGTTGGGCAAGTGCCTCGGTATCTACTGTGAGTTGAAAAAGGTGTGCCCGACGCTCGATTCTCTTAATATCGGCGGCGGATTTCCCATTAAGAACTCGCTCGCTTTCGACTACGATTACGAGTATATCACCGAGGAGATCGTGGCCCAGATCAAGAACCTGTGCAATCAGGCGGGGGTCGAAGAGCCCCACCTTTTCACCGAGTTCGGCTCGTTCACCGTGGGCGAGAGCGGCGCTACGCTCTATTCTATCATCAACCAGAAGCAGCAGAACGACCGCGAGAGTTGGTATATGATCGACAGCTCGTTCATGACCACTCTGCCCGATATCTGGGGGATCAACCAGCGCTATATCCTGCTGGCTATCAATAACTGGGATAAGGAGTACCAGCGTGTGTTCCTCGGCGGATTGACCTGCGACAGCGAGGACTATTACAGCGGCGAGTCGCACTCCAACGCCATATTTCTACCGAAGTTAGGCGAGGAGACGCAGTATATTGGATTCTTCCATACGGGCGCTTATCAGGAGTCCCTGGGGGGCTTCGGCGGTATACAGCACTGCCTGATCCCGTCGCCCAAGCATATTATAATCGACCGCGAAAAGGGTGATCAGGAGTACTACACCCGCCTCTTCGCCAAGGAGCAGAGCTACCGCTCCATGATGAGGATATTGGGTTACTAATCTCCGAGGGGGCCTTCCGGGAGCGCGATAAGGCGGTGCTTGTTATTCGCCTTGGTGCGGATAGGCGAGGGGTGAATGAGCCCATTCTGCCCGCTTTGGATAACCAGAGCGCCCCGCGAGGTAGCCGCGATGGATAATATAAAATAGCAGATGGCCGATCGAATCCGATCGGCCATCTGCTATTTTATCAAGGCTTGCCGCCTTAGGTGCGTTGGCGCCCTCCCGCGTCGATTACTCGGCGAACGGGGTTACCGACACGTAAGACTTGCCTTCTGCCTTCTTCTTGAAAGATACAGTACCTGTAGCAAGGGCGAACAAAGTGTGGTCCTTACCCATACCAACATTTTCACCCGCATTGTGCACGGTACCCCTCTGGCGTACGATGATGTTGCCAGCTTTGGCTACCTGTCCGCCGAAAAGCTTTACACCGAGGCGTTTGCTTTCTGATTCGCGACCGTTCCTGGAGCTACCGACTCCCTTTTTGTGTGCCATCTCTGTCTGTTGGTTTTAATGTTATCCGTTGATCTCGTTGATAAGGATCTGGGTAAGATACTGGCGGTGGCCGTTCTTAACCTGGTATCCCTTCCTGCGCTTCTTCTTGAAAACGATGACCTTGTCATCCTTAAGATGTTTCAGCACAGTTGCATCTACTGTGGCCCCTTTTACAACAGGTGAGCCGACTTTAACCTGACCGTCGTTGTCCGTTAGCAGTACTTTGTCGAAGCTTACAGAGGAACCTTCATCCCCCTGAAGACGGTGAACATAGAGCTTGCGACCTTTCTCAACTTTAAATTGTTGACCTGCGATTTCTACGATTGCGTACATTAATACTTTTTAGTGTAGTTACACAAATTGAGTTGCAAAGGTATTAAAATTTTTATTCAAACCAAATCTTCCGCACAACTTTTGTATAGTATAGAGTGTGACCGCGTTCGCCCTCTGCCTATAATGGCCGGGCGGGTTTGGGCGAACGATAAAAATTCGTATCTTTGAATCGCAAGAAAGGGAGGAAAAAGTATGTATACCGTAAATACCTCGTTCATGGTGGAGCCCGATGTCCAGGAACATTGGCTCCGGATAGTAAAGACCAAGTATATACCGTTCCTCAGGGAGAACGGTTATGAAAGGTTATTGCTCACACGTGTGCTGAGCAGCGAAAATACCGACCATTTTACCTACTCGCTCCAGGTGACCATCGACGAGATGAGCGACTATACGCGCCTGACCGAAGAGCTTTTCGAGGAGTATATCAATGTGATGACTCCCATCTTCGGGCAGAAGGTGATGTGGTTTATCTCCCTGCTCAAGCACATAGATACGGAAATGGAGACGGCATAGTCCGCGCCGCAGCCGTAAGTTAACCGAAATTAGGAAGATCGAATGATTAAGAAACTGTTACTGCTGGCTTTTGTGGCAGTGTCGGCGACATGCGGATTATCCGCCGCCAAGTATAAAAGTAGCGTCGAACTGCTCAAGGGCGAGAAGTGGTGGGGAGGGTCCCTCGTTACCAATGGAGCTACCCCGATAGACAAGGCTTTCGCATCGACCGAAGTGGGCAAGGGAGGGTATAATATCCCGATGTTCGTATCCAGCCGCGGGCGCTATATCTGGAGCTCCAAACCGTTTGCGATAGAATTTACCGGACAGGAATTCAAGATAGAATCCGACTTCGAGGAGATCAAGGCCGGCTCCGGAGGCCGTACGCTTAGGGAGGCATATCTCGTGTGTTGCCATAAGAACTTTCCGCCCAAGGATAAGTTACCCTCGATGGAGCTGTTTCGCAAGCCTTTGTACGATACGAGGGGCGTGTTGCCCCCGGGATTTTCTGGCAGCGAGCTGCTCGACTATGCTCACAGGATAAGCAATGCAGGCTATCCGGCGGGTATCATCATACTGGGCAGCGACTGGCAGTCGTACAACGGGAGCCTCGGCTTCAGCGCCGAACTGTCGACCAAGCCCTCAGACCTGATGGCCCAACTACACAGGATGGGTTTCAAGGTGATGGTGGAGGTGTCGCCGCTGGTCACTCCCGACAACGGAGCGTTTCGTCTCGCCCGCGAAAAGGGGCTGCTGCTTATGACCCCGCAGGGCAAACCCCGCATCATAGAGTGGCAGGGCGGCTACAGCGCTTGTTACGACCTGACAAATCCCGAGGTGCTGGCCACAATGAAGAGCCAACTCAACTCACTGCATAAGGATACCGGCGTCGACGGTTTTGTATTCGATATCGACGGTGCCGACGACTATATGGCTGAATCTAAGGGCGGCGCAGATCAATTTGTGCAGGCGTGGAGAAGTCTGGGCAGCGATTTCGACCTGTGCCAGTATAAAATAATGAGTGGAAGTAATTTCCTCTCGCCCTGTATATCGGGTATCGACAACAACGAGGCTTTCGGCTGGGGCTTCGTTCGCCATAACCTCTCTGAAATAATCCTCGCCAACCTTCTCGCCCACCCTTATACCTCCGTTTCATCGTCGGTAATGCCTCACGATACGGTGAGTAACGAGCTGATGCTGCGCTATGTGCAGTTCCTGTGCGCTACGCCGGTGATGCATATCACTTCCGAGCCGTGGACGGTGGCCGACCCTAAGTATGTTGCCCGTATAAAGGAGGCTTTCAGTTTCAGGGAGGTGATGGGCGGCTATATCTCGGGCCTTCTGGCCGAGAGAGGGCATATCGCCGAGCCGATAATCAGGCATATGGAGTACGCTTTCCCGCGCAACGGGTTCACCGATTGCAACGACCAGTTCATGGTGGGATCGAAGTATCTTGTGGCTCCTCTGCTGGACGACAGCGGCAAGCGCCTGGTGAGATTCCCGCGCGGGGTATGGGTCGATCGCAACGGCAAACGTTACCGCGGCCCGCTCGTAACGGAGGTGGACTGCCGTGGCGGGATGATCCCCTGCTTCGAGATTTCCAAGTAGCCCGATCATAGGCCTTTGAGGCCGTTCCTGAGCCGATTTAACAATAATGTAACGGCCTAAAGCGTTAATCTCCCTGATTAATGCGTACCTTTGCATAAGATAGGATGCGCCTCGGCAGAGCCCAAACAAGTTTACTCTGCGCTCGGCTTTCACTATCTTTGCACCGTGAATTATAAGATGAAATAGACGTTATGGAAAAGAAAAAAAGAGTGGCACTCGTGGCGCACGACAACATGAAGCGCGACCTTGCCCAGTGGGTGGATTGGAATTGGGAAGTATTGCTTAAGCATCACCTGATATGTACAGGGACGACTGGAAAGATGGTGGCGACCGCGCTTATGGATCGCCGCAATAATCACTCCTCGGCCCAGTTCGATATAACCATGCTCAAGTCGGGCCCTCTGGGCGGCGACCAGCAGTTGGGAGCCATGATCGCCGAAGGTAACATCTCGGCCCTGATATTCTTCTGGGACCCGATGCAGGCCCAGCCTCACGATGTGGACGTGAAGGCCCTGTTGCGCCTTGCGACCCTTTATAATGTGCCGACGGCCATCAACCGTTCCTCGGCCGACTTCCTCATATCTTCACCCCTGTTCGCAGAGGATTATATCCCCGAGGTGAAGGATTACAGGAGCTATATAGAGCGTTCGCTGGAGAAATAGACCGTCTTCTAATAGGGTTATAAACAGACGCTCCCGGCAGGATTCCTGCCGGGAGCGTCTGTTTTAAAATTCTTTTAGTTACCTTTTGTACGCGCAAAAGGTAACCCAAAACGCGCCGCCTGCGGATATTTACTGACTCGCGGCTCCTCCATCCTAAAACGTCGAACTCCTCCTTTTTAGCGGGATCTTCGCCCCCGCTAACAGTCGTTAGACACGGCGTCGTTTTTTAACGGATTCCCTCGCCGCTCGTCCGGGCGTAAATAGTCCGCAATTGGCGGAGTCTTTTAAGAATATGTTTTATCGTTATACTGGCGGATGAAAAATCTTTTGCTGGTTATTTCACCGCCCGCCCTTTGAGCGTGGCCGATGAGCATCCTGTGATCTCCACGGTGACGTAATCGCCGATGCCGTAGCCTTCACGATCGAAGACCACCACTTTATTCTGCGACGTGCGGCCGAAGAGCTGGCCCTCGCTGCGCTTACTCACACCCTCGACCAGCACCTCGAACCTTCTGCCCACATCCTTGCGGTTGCTCGCGAGCGACAGTTCGTTCTGCTTGTCGATGATCTCTGTGAGGCGGCGGGTTTTGACGCTGTCGTACACGTCGTCCTCGAAGTGGCGCTCCGCTTTGGTGTTGGGGCGCTCGGAATATTTGAACATGTAGGCGAACTCGTAGCCCACAGTATCCATCAGCGAGAGGGTATCGGCGTGGTCGGCCTCGGTCTCGGTGCAAAATCCGGCTATAAGGTCGGTGGATATGGCGCAGTCGGGCAGATATCTGCGTATGGCGTCGATACGGCCGAGGTACCACTCGCGGGTATATTTACGATTCATCAGTTCGAGCATCCTCGTGCTTCCCGACTGGGCTGGCAGGTGTATCGCGCGGCAGATGTTAGGGTGGGCAGCCATGGTCTCCAGCACCTTGTCGCTCAGGTCCTTGGGATGGGAGGTGGCGAAACGTACGCGCAATAGCGGCGATATCTGGGCCACCTGTCCCAGCAGCGAGGCGAAATCCACTTCGCCCTCTCGGGCCTCTGTCCCGGTCCAATGGTATGAGTTCACGTTCTGTCCCAGGAGCGTCACCTCCCTGTACCCGTTCCCGAACAGCTCGCGGGCCTCGGCGATAATGGTCTGCGGATCGCGGCTTCGCTCCCCGCCGCGGGTATATGGCACCACGCAGTACGAGCACATGTTATTGCATCCGCGCATGATGGCTATAAAAGCGCTCACGCCGTTACGGTCGAGCCTCACGGGCGATATCTCGGCGTAGGTTTCCTCCTGTGACAGCAGAGTGTTTACGCTCCTGCCTCCCTCCGATGCCTCGCGTGAGAGGCGGGGCAGGTCGCGGTAGGCGTCGGGGCCCGCCACTATGTTAACTATCGGACTGCGCTCGATAAGCTCCTCCTTGAGCCTCTCGGCCATACATCCTATGATGCCCACCAACAGGCCCGGTTTACGTTTTTTGTACTTGCCCAGTTCTTTGAGGCGCCCCCATATCTTCTGTTCGGCGTTGTCGCGTATAGAGCAGGTGTTGACGAAGATGACGTCTGCCTCGGCTATGTCCTCGGTATAGCGGTACCCTTCGTCCTGCATTATGGAGATGACCACCTCGCTGTCGCTCACGTTCATCTGGCAACCGTAGGTTTCGACATATATCTTCCTTCCGTCGCCCTGGAGGGGACGTATGTTGCGGAAGTTTGGGGCGGCGGCGTTCATAGGATACACACTTTTATATGGTAGGCGCAAAGATAACGACTAAAAATCAACGCCACAAGCCCTCGGGTGTAAAACCGCCGCCATCGGAGACCCGATTTGACAGCTTGGAAAAATATATGTACTTTTGCGCCGAACAAACCCCCTATGAAAATATGGTAATTAACATATTATTGATAGCCGTCGCCTACCTGTTGGGTTCTATCCCCAGCGCGGTGTGGGTAGGTAAGCGATTTTACGGAATAGACGTACGCGAACACGGCAGCAAGAACGCCGGAGCCACCAATACCCTGCGCGTGCTGGGTAATAGGGCGGCACTGGTAGTCTTCGCTATGGACATAGCCAAAGGCTTTGCAGCGGTGATGCTGTGGCATCTATCCTGTGCTGAGGGTGAGGGCATTTCGGCCATGAAGATAGCCCTGGCGGCTGCGGCTGTGCTGGGACATGTCTATCCCATATTCGCAGGATTCAAGGGGGGCAAGGGTGTGGCCACCATAGCGGGCGCGGTACTGGGCATATTTCCCGCGGCAGTAGGGCTGTGTATCGTGACCTTTATCATAATTTTCGTCGCCACCCACTACGTATCGCTCGGCTCGATGATCGCAGGCCTGTTGTTCCCGGTTTATGAGATATTTTTGTTCGGGGAACGCTCGGTGTCGCTGATAATATTTTGCTGTGCGGTGTCGGTGATGCTTATTTATACTCACAGGAAGAATATCTCCCGCCTGCTTAACGGGACGGAATCCAAGACCTACCTCTCGGCCGTGAAAAGGGCCTTGTACGAGGAGGAGAAGAAGAGCGGCAAGTAATTCCACGGCTGCCCCCCGGCCACCCGAATAGACACTACTCCAAAATAACAGCGGCGCCCCCAACCAGGGGCGCCGCTCGTATTTATTCCGGACTATTAGTCTTTCTTGACATGTACATCCATCTGCGGGAAAGGAATATTGAGGCCCTTGTCAGAGAATGTCTTGTAAACCTTTTCGTTGAGGTCGAAGTAAACACCCCAGTAATCGGCCGAATGGGCCCACGCGCGCACCACTATATTCACGGAACTGTCAGCAAGGCTGTGCAGGGCGATGAACACGGCGGGATCCTTTAGTACACGGCTGTCCGCTGCGAGTAGCTCGAGTATTGTGGCTCTGGCTGTGTCGTAGTTGTCGCCATAGGCTATGCCGAATGTCCAGTCCACGCGCCTGTTCTCGGCGGCGGAGTAGTTGTTTACTATACTTGTCGAAATACCGCCGTTGGGGATGATGATGGTCTTGTTGTCGCCGGTATTGAGCACGGTGTTGAACAGGCGTATCTCACGCACGGTACCTGTCTGTCCCATGGCTTCGATAGTATCGCCCACGCGGAACGGCCTGAGGGCAAGGATCATAACCCCGCCGGCAAAGTTCTGCAATGTGCCGCTGAGTGCCATACCGACTGCCAGACCGGCAGATGCGAAGATGGCGACGAACGATGTGGTATTGATGCCAAGGATGCCAACGATGATTGTAATTAGGACGATAACGAGCGTGATATTGACCAGATTGGTGAGGAACGAACGGAGCGATACCTCCATGTGTTTCTTTTCCAGCACTTTGTCGAGCGTCCTGCGCATGCGCCTGATAAGCCAGCGGCCTATGTAATAGATAACGAGCGCCGCGACGATCTTGATACCTATGTCGATAGCTCCGTGGGTGAGGGTTTCGAGGAGTTTGTCCAAAGGCATCTTGGCTATGTGATCGACCTCTTCGACTACTTTGTTTTGCATTACGGCCGCACTGTCGAGGGCCGATTTTTCGGTGATAAGCGATTCAAAAGGCATGATAAAATTTGTTAGGGTTACTATATAGCGTGCTTAAAATATATTAGAATGGGACTTCTCTTCCCTGTGGATGAGGTGGCCGGTTTGAGGGGATTAGTTCTCCGAAGGTGTCTCGGGTCTGTCGGGTCCGGACTCTTCCTTCTCGTCGAGGTGCAGTTTCTTAGCCATGTAGGTTATACTGCTACCCTGGATCACGAGCGAGAGTATGGTAATAAAGAACACGATATTGAATATGTGTTGCGCCCCGTCCACCTTGGCTATCACGGGGTAGGTGGCGAATATGATCGGCACCGCACCCCTGAGCCCCACCCACGAGACGAACAGCTTGGAATTGATCGAATGGCCCTTGAACGGCAACATGCACAGGAATACGCTCAGCGGACGGCCTACGAGTATCAGGAACAGGCCCACGAGCAGGGCGACGGGCATGATGTCGATCATCTCCAGTGGGTTGACCAGCAGACCCAGTATGATAAACATCACTATCTGGCAGAACCAGGTGATCGCATCGAGAAACACGGTGATGGCCTTCTTGTGTATCAGGTCGGCGTTACCTACGACGATACCGGCCACATACACGGCGAGGTAACCGTTACCCCCGATGATATTGGTTATAGAGTAGGTAAAGACGATAAAGCATAGCACGAGGATTGACGAGAGCGACTGGTTGGTCAGCTTGACGTTGTTTATCACCCACACGGTGACCTTGCCGAAGATAATCCCACCGATGGTGCCGGCGAGCAGTTGCCATACGAGTAGCGATGCCATACTCCCGAATGTGATGTCGGAAGTCTGTATCACCTGTATGAGCATGATCGTCAACAGGTAGGCCATGGGGTCGTTACTACCGCTCTCGAGTTCGAGCAGGGGCTTGAGGTTGTTCTTGAGCTTGATATTCTGACTGCCTAAGAGGCTGAACACGGATGCGGAGTCAGTAGACGACATGGTGGCCGCCAGCAGCATCGCCGTGGGGAGGGTTATGTATCCCGGGACGTCGAAAAACCGCGAGCAGACGTAGATAAACAGGCCCGTGAATATCATCGTGAGTATCACTCCCAGGGTCGAGAGCACGACCCCTTCCTTTATAATAGGCCTTATAGCTTCGTATTTGGTCTCGATACCGCCCGTAAAGAGGATGACGCTCAGGGCGACCATCCCTATGAACTGCGTCCTCTCGGCGTTGTGGAACTGCAAGCCGAGCCCGTCGCTGCCCGTGATCATACCTATGGTCAGGAACAGCAACAGAGAGGGCATCCCTATGTTAAATCCTACTTTAGATATGAGTATACTGGCAGCGATTATGAAAGCACCTATGAGGAGTATGTTCTCGGGGGCTAAAATCACCGGCGTGAATTTTTACTTCTCACAAAAGTAGTAAAATAATCGGTTTTTGAAAGATGTAATAGTGTAAACAGGTGTATTTTAAAGTTTTTTTAGCATAAAAAATGCATTTTCCTCACCCACGCCACTCGTGTTTGCGAGCCGGGCGTATGGGATGGGGTATAAATGACACTGCCGCGGATGCTCGAGCATCCGCGGCAGTGTCGTGACATTCAGGATAAAGGCTCCGTACGGGCCTCCCGTTATGTGTTAAAATACCGCCTGCACACCGACACCGAGGGTCTCTTTCACCTGCAACCTGGGGCCGGATGTGCCGTCGGGTTGCTTGATCTTCACGTCGTCGTCGTAGATCATGCTCAGGGTGAAGTTGGCGGAGAACCACTTGTTGATCTTCATGTTGAGCTGGGTGTCCCATCTCACGTCGATATTCTGGGGTTTGCGTGTGTAATCGGAGAAGAAGTCGACGCGCGAGTGAAGGTGCATGTTCTTCATCACCTCGAGGTTGAACTCCAGTTTGAGGTTGCCGCCGATCTCGGAGAGTAGTCTCTCACCGGGGGTTACGCCGAACGCACCCTCTTCGGAGAGCTTGGAGCTGCACACGAACGTGCCGCGCCATGAGGCGGGAGAGAAGGTAGCTGTAAACCATTTCTTGGGTGTCCAGGTGATACCGGTACCCACCAACAGGTAACCCGGAGCCATGAACCTGGAGATGTATCCCTGGTCCATGTTTTCGTAGTCGTAACCGTTGGCGAACTGGGTGTTGTAGGTGAGCATCGTACTCCAGTAGAGGTTCTTAGCGATCTCATAACCGTAAGTGGATGAGAGGTATATCTTGTCGTTGGTCTTGCGCGCCCCGTCCGAGGAGGTGTTGTTTAGACCGTAGGCTAGTTCCAGGCGGTTATTCCACAGGTTCTTGCCTTTTTTGTAGTCGGCCGAATAGTTGAACAGCACGTCGAAGGCCACGGATCCGTCACCCCCGGCAGCCCAGTTGCTCAGGCTCACCTGCGAGAAGTTGAGACCCGCGAGACCCTTGGTCTTCCAATAGGTGGTGTCGGCTTTCTCCTGCGGCTTCGGGTAGACCACATCGATTTGTTGAACGACCTCTCGCAAGGTGGCGTCGGCTTCCTGCGCGTGGATCACACCTGCGAACATACAGGTTAAAAATGAGAGTAGAATTTTTTTCATGCGTGTAGATTTAGAATTATATATATCCAAAAGTTAAATATCCCCTGATGACGGTCCGTAGATCCGGCGTTTGCCGTGTCCGGTTATCTAGGTTGCATCCCGCATGCGGGGGCAAAAGTACTAAAAAACATTTAGATACAAAACTTGCCTTCTATGCATAATAGACAGGGGAGGCCGTAATGACCCTAAATGAAGAAAGAGATTTTTGTCTCACTGCGCTTAATGTGAAAAGAGGCTCTCCGGAACGGGAGAGCCTCTTAAAACGTCGTTTATTTATGTCTTGCGAGCTGTTTGTATATGAATGTTTTTTGTGCTGTTAAGATTCTTTATACAATCTGAATTCCTTTAATGTTAAGGAATGAATTATATAAGGCCACATTTCAATACTCTTAACATTGGGAGATGTCCCGATATTGGAGGTAGGTTCGTATTCGCCGTTTTCCACCCTTTGGACTTCAGACGTGTATGAAAGATTATATTTTGAATAGTTCTTCATTAACAGCAGTATCGGCATAAAGCTCACATTGCCAGGCATTTTACCGTACGTACCTGGGCAAAAATAGAAAACGATAGTGTTGTCATCACCTTGTTTCTCGAACAAGTGATCGTTGTCGCTTATGTCTACCGTTTTCTGAAAAGGCTCAATGGATATTATCGAATAATTGAAATTAACGGAATCTGTGGGGGTCAGTTTAATTGTAAATTTAGTACCCAACGAAAATGAGAAACCATTTACGGATTCGGCCGGTAATCCCTGGGCCTGAGTCAGACTGGTAATTGCAATGAAAACGATGGTCAGGATCTTTCTCATTTCACTCGTTTTTAATTCAAGGCAGCCGTTACTTCGTCAGGCACCTTGCCGCTCCATATCTCCATATTGTCCCAATACAGGTCTGTATTGTATCCCCTGTTTTTCATGAAGTTGATGATGTGAATATCGGTGTAGAGCTTCAGGGGATTCCAGTGGCGCAGGCCGTCGGAGTTGGTGTCGCGGGTACCGTGAGTGGGGATGTTCTCGTTGAACAGTACCACCTTAGATCCTCCGCGGGGGGTCACCGCCATGTAGAAGTGACCGGCGGGTTTCCCGGTCGCTACTATAGGTTCCCAGTTACCGTCGCGGTAGAAGTACTCTATGGTCATCCACGTGTTGAACGGTATGGCGAAGGACTTGGCCTGGTGGGCTGTGCCTAACAGTTCGAATGTGTAGACTCCTGTGCCCGGGTCTTTATTACAGTTCTCGGCCTGGAAGTGGAAGTAGAGGTCCTTATTAGCGCCCGCATCCTTGCCTATACCTACGGTGAGGCGGTATTCGTTAGTCTCCGACGAATGTACCATATTGTTCCAGAATTCGGCGATGGTCAACCAAGAGAAGTATGTTACCCGTGCGTCGGTGGGTTTCACATAGTTCTTCAGCGCCGCCCATTCACTCGGGATGTAGAGGTCGACTTTCTGGTAAAGGTCCTGTAACCCGGTTACCGCGCCGTAAATATCCATCTGTATGCGACTCTTGTAGAGCAGACCGTCTGACGCCCTTATAACGTTGGGCTCCTTGAGGCGGAAACGCAATGTCTTATTGGTAGGATCCGTGGGGTCGGCCGCTATCATGGCACTGCGCTTGGTAGTGTCGGTACTTTCGTAATACATACGGCCCTCGCCCATGTAGTTAGACAGGCGTTTGTATCTGAAATCCGACCATGTGAGGGCGGGGGTTACTGAGTTGTCTTCACCGGAGAAATATTCCGTAGTCATCTCTCTGCGGTCTACCTTGGTAGTACCCTCGAATCCGGTCTTGAAAAGCAATGTGCCGTTGACAGGGTCGGGATCTCCTCCGCCTCCTTCGTCTCCTCCATCACCACCATCTCCTCCGTCACCTCCATCGCCTCCATCTCCGTCTCCATCGCCTTCGCCGCTACCGTCGTCGTCTCCACCGCCTCCGTCGACTTGGCCATTATTGCCGGGGTCGCCGGTCGTGGGGTCAGACGAGCATGAGACCATGTATGACAGGCAGACTATAAACGCTATTAAAACGGATAATTTTTTCATTGCATGCACCCATTTGAGATTGTCATTCCCCTCCCAATCCCGCCATAATACCAAAGCTATGAATTAAAAACGTAATAACAACGCACCTGAGTATGTATTCTGACAGTCATTTTTGCCCATATACAATTGTCCACTGACGCAGGCCTTGCGGATATTACATTACGCGGGCAGGGTGTGGTGGGGTAAAGTGTCGGGCAGGCATAAAAAAGTACCGCCCACATTTAGCGGGCAGACAATTTATAATAAAAACGGGATTGTAGGCCGATGCCTCATACCAGCATCGCCACGGCCCTGCGGACACCCTCGGCGAGGGCTTCAATCTCCTCGCGGGTGTTGTACATGGCTATCGAGGCGCGGCACATGGAGGTGAGACCGTAGTGTGTCATTATCGGCTCGGCGCAGTGGGTGCCGGTGCGTATGGCGATGCCCATTTTGTCGAGGATCATACCCACGTCCATAGGGTGGGTTCCCTTGCAGGTGAACGATACGATACTGCACTTATCGGGAGTGTTGCCGTAGATACGCAGCCCGGGGATGCCGGACAGCAGTTCTGTGGCGTAATCGGTGAGCGTTTTTTCGTGGGTCACTATGGCCAGGGTGTCGAGCTCCGAGAGGTAGGCGATGGCTTCGCCCATACCTATGGCCCCTATATAATTGGCCGTCCCCGCTTCGAATTTCAGCGGCAGTTCGGTGTATGTCGTGCCCGAGAACGACACGGTGGCCACCATGTCGCCACCACCCATAAATGGGGGCATCTGCTCGAGCCATTTTTCCTTTCCGTATAAAATACCCGTGCCAGTGGGGCCGTAGAGCTTGTGGCCCGACATCACGTAGAAGTCGGCATCGAGGGCCTGCACATCCACCCCTCCGTGCACCGCGCCCTGGCAGCCGTCCACAAGTACGGGCACTCCTGCGGCATGTGCCGAAGCGATTATCTCTCCCAGCGCCGGGCGTGTGCCGAGTACGTTTGAGGCTTGCGTTGCGGCGATTATCCTCGTACGGGAGTCGATCATGCGGTCGAGCAACTCCACCTGCAGGCGGCCCGAATCGTCGAAAGGCAACACCCTCAATTCAGCCCCCTTGCGCTCGCAGAGCAACTGCCAGGGGACGATATTGGAGTGGTGCTCCATCTCGGTCACGATGACGTTGTCACCCTTACCTACGAAACGCTCCCCGAAGCTGTACGCCACGGTATTTACCGAGGCCGTGGCCCCGGAGGTGAAGATTATCTCTCGCGTTGAGGCCGCTCCGATGAACTGCCGTACCCTTTCCCTCGCCTCCTCGTATTCGCGCGTGCACTCCTCGCTCATATAGTGGGTGCCCCGGTGAATGTTGCCGTTCATCGAGGTGTGGAGGCGGTTGATGGTGTCGATCACCCTCAGCGGCTTCTGCGCCGTGGCCCCATTGTCGAGATACACGAGCGGCTTGCCGTGCACCCGGCAGGAGAGTATGGGGAAGTCTTCCCTTATTTTTTTGACGTCGAACACGGCGGGGTGTGGTTTGAGTTATTATCGGATCCTGTCTATCGACCTTATAAGCCTCTCGTCGCTGCGGATGGCCCGGTAGGCAAGCCACGAGAAAATAATGCCCAACAGGGGCAAAAGCCCTGCCAGGGGAATTACTACCACATTGAACATAAAAAACGCCTGTACGACCATCAATGCCTCAAGTATCACAAGCAATACGATCTCCACCACACAGAATCTCATCTGCAAGCGCCTCCAGCGGAAGAGGAATATCGTGATGAAAGGGATTAAAGGCATGGCCAAGACAAAGACTGCGGCTGTTATTTTCAGTATATATATATCGGATATTGAAGACTGGATTTCTGAAAATCTACTCGAAAGTTCGTATTCAACTCCTATGGGAAAATTCACTATCGGCCCGCATACGTACATCGCAATCACGGCGATTCCAGCCGCCAACAGATATAACGATTGAATTCTCTGTATCATGTCCTTACAATGTTTCGTCTATAAGATATTTGTTGCGGTCGCCCGAATTGCGCCCTATCATCTCTCCCAAAAAGCCGGCCAAAAAGAGTTGCACTCCGATAATGGCGGCGGCGAGCGATATGTAGAACAGCGGCTGGTCGGTCACCCCGCGGGCCACGATGTCGTGGGCCTGGCGGTAGAGTTTCTCGGCGATAAGGTAGATGGCCGTACCCCCGCCGAAAACGAACATCAACGATCCGAGGCTCCCGAAAAGGTACATCGGGCTCTTGCCGAACTTCGAAATGAACATCACCGAGACAAGGTCCAGGTAGCCTTTCAGCAGGCGCTCCCATCCGTATTTGGTGTGTCCGTACTTGCGGGCGCGGTGCACCACCTCTTTCTCGCCGATGCGGTTGAATCCGGCCTGCTTGGCGAGGATGGGGATGTAGCGGTGCATTTCGCCGTACACCTCGATGCTCTTGATCACCTTGCTGCGGTAGGCTTTCAGCCCGCAGTTGAAGTCGTGGAGCTTGATGCCCGACACGCAGCGCGCCGTGCGGTTGAATATCTTGCTCGGCATGGTCTTGCCCCGGGGGTCGTGGCGGCGCCTCTTCCAGCCCGATACGAGGTCGTAGCCCTCTTCGGTGATCATGTGGTAGAGTTCGGGGATCTCATCGGGGGAGTCCTGCAGGTCGGCGTCCATGGTTATGACGACGTTACCCTGCACGGCGTCGAAACCGCAGTAGAGTGCAGCCGACTTGCCGTAGTTGCGCCTGAAACGGATCGCCTTGATCTGGGGATAGGTCTCACTCAGCGAGCGGACGACCTCCCACGAGCAGTCGCTGCTGCCGTCGTCGATCAATATCACCTCATAAGATAGCCCGGCCTTGGTTACGACCCTGTTTATCCATTCGATAAGCTCGGGAAGCGATTCCTCCTCGTTGTAGAGGGGCACCACTACGGACAGGTCAAGAGTGCTGTTCATATCCTGCGTTTTTACTGTTGTTTTTGTACGGGCGGTCGTTTGACGAAAGCCGATATAAGCAGGCCCGTCAGACCCCCGTATATGAGCGTGGTCATTATTCCGCTGACTATCATCACGAAGGGGTTGGCCATCATCTCCGTGGCCCGCACCATCTCGTCACCCTTTATTTCGCTTATTCCAGCCTCTGAAAGCGCGGTATTTATCAGTGTTTTAAAATATTCCGGGTCGTGAATGTAGAGCGCCCACTGTGCTCCTCCGTGGAGGAAGCCGGCGAAGAGCATCATCAGCAAGATGAATCCCATACATTGGTTGAAGGAGAATCCCGCGTCTCCGTAGCTCGAGGCCATGCGTTTGGAGAAAATGTAGGTTATCACCACCCATCCGGCGAGGTTTAGTATATTGGCTATCATCCCCAGCTGGCGTCCGGCCAGGTCGGCCTCGTAGCTCAGCAGGGATATGCCCGCCAGCCACACGCCGAGGATAAATCCTCCTGTGGCGGCCTCGCGCTGTTTGGATCTTGGGTTTATGTGTTGTGTGTCAGTCATATTTCGTAGGTTTGAGCGGCTTTTGCAGTCCGCCGTGTGTTACAGACTCAATTCTCCTATACCCTGGCGCACTATTTCAGGCTCGTCGCCCGTGCAGTCTACCACGGTCGAGGGGTGGTTGTTTCCGTAGCCGCCGTCGATCACTATGTCGACGCTGTGGCCGTACTTCTCGTCGATGAGCGAGGGGTCAGTGGTGTATTCTATCACTTCGTCGTCGTCCTTCACCGACGTGGTCACCAGGGGGCATCCCAAGGCTCTCACTATCTCCGACACGATGTTATTGTCGGGGATACGCACCCCCACGTCGTGGCGCTTCATCAGGAACTTTTCCGGCATCCTGTTCGACGGCCTGAGGATGAAGGTGAACGGGCCGGGCAGGTGGCGCTTTAGTATCTTGAACGTGGGCGTGTCGACCCTGGCGTAGTCGGCGATATGGCTCAGGTCGCTGCACACTATGGCCATGTCGGTAGCCTTCTTATCCTTCAGCGCGCGGATCTTCTCGATTGCCCTCACGCTCTTCAATGAACAACCGAAGGCGTAGACGCTGTCAGTAGGGTATATGATCACCCCGTCGGCACGAAGTATCTCCGCTACGCGCGATATGGCCCTTTCATTGGGATTTTCGGGGTATATTTTTATCAACATTTACGGTGGGAATTACTCTATGCACCCCACATGGGCGCATGAACACAGGCAAAGATATCATCCAGCTTTCGCCGTATTCTGCAAAGGTAGAAAAAAACCTTTATATGAGTATGTGTCGAGAGGTAAATTAGAGTGTCTACTGTCTCTTTACCGGAGATTTCAACTTGCGCGATATTGCCGCTTTCGCCCTTGCCCACGCTGCCAGAGAGCGCAATAATCCGATGGGGTGGGTGACGGCGTATATGAAGCCCCCGGCCATCCAATATTCCCGCAAGGCTTTCCCGCTTACGCCGGAAGTCACGCGGCGGAAGGCCTCCAGTTCGCTCTTTGTGACAAGTGCGTCCAGGCGGGAGATCCCATCCGGGGGTAGGGCGTAACTCTTCAAATCTCTGAATATGTCTATGTAGCTGAGGCTTGTACGCCATCGTCCGGGAACGCTCCAGTAGCCGTTGCCGGCGGGGTCTTTCAGTCCGGATGTTTCCGCCGAGCCTTCGTTAACGGGGGAAGAGAGGTGATAGAAGCACTTTTCGCCGCTCAACAGGAGTATGTAGACTATCAGGGTTTGAGGATAGAAGAACGCCGCCGCCCGGCCAAGCTCGGTATTGCGTTCGATAAATTCCAGGAGAGGAGAGGCTTTGCCTACGTTGTAAACCAGCCCCGGCGCGTGGGTGGAGGCGGCGGTGACGTCAGCGAGGGAGATCTCTCCGGCCTTGCGGCGACCGCGGTAATGGCATCCGTTCTTTCCCGGGCCACCTCGGAGATTCCATACGGTGGATACGAATGCCGGTTCGGTCGATTTGAGGAATGGCAACAGTTCTTCGATAGCCTCGCGCGACAGGGTGTCGTCATCGGCGGTTGTCATCAGGTACGGCGTGCGGCATTTACTGAAAAATTCGATAAATGTGCGGGCGTAACCTTCGTTGCTATTATGGTATATGAATTTTGCTGTGCCGCCGAACTCCCCGGCCAATGCCTTAGTTTCCTCGCAGGGGCCGTCGTCGGTGACTATTATATCGGCTATGTCGGCTATTTTCTGCCGCTCGATACTTTGGAGCAGTTCCCGCAATTTCGCGGGCCTTTTATACGACGGGATGCAAATGGAGAGTAACTTGTCGTTTGACATAGCGGTCGGTTTTCGTGTGAATATGCCCCCTAAGTTAATAAAAAACCCGGGTAAGCTACTTATATCGCACCGCTACAACCGCCTACCCTTGCTGCCTTCCGGCCCTGGGGGAGTTCAGCGGGAGCTGGTCGTATAAGACTTACCCGGGACTGCAAATTTACGCAAAAATACTATCTTTGCAAACCCGCCCCGTCGTTTTTGGCCTCTGGATCGGTGGTAGGTATCGTCGTGTTGGTTGTTATTTGTTGATAATCAATGATATGATGTATGTGCGGAAGGTTTTGAGGTGTCTTTGCTGAAGTGGTTACGCAGGTAATGAAGATAATGGCATATGTTCGGTAAAAAACGCATAATATGGATAGTAGCCCTGGGAGCGGTGCTTGTTATAGGCGCCGCCGGAGCCTTGTGGCTGTCCGGTGTTCTCTTCGGTAACGGGGTAAAGACGGAGGGTTACGTCTACCTGCGCAGCGGGAGCAGCTACTCCCAGCTTATGGATTCGCTCGATCACGGCGACAGGCTCTCGCGCAGGAAAGCTTTCATGGCTTGCGCCGTGGCTGCCGGTCTGCCCGATAAGAGTTTCGGCGGAGCTTACCGCCTCAAAAAGGGGATGAGCAACAGAGATATAGCCCGTATGTTTCTTCACTCCCTGCAGGCTCCTGTGCGCCTGACGTTCAATAACATACGCACTGCCGACCAACTGGCAGGCAGCCTTTCCCGCCATATCGAGGCTGATTCGCTTCACTTACGCGCCGTGCTTACCTCCGACACTGTGGCGGCGGCCTACGGCCTGCGTCCGGAGACTATTATCGCTATGTTCATCCCCAATACCTACGAGGTTTACTGGGATATCGCGCCCCGCCGCCTGTGTGACAAGATGAACGCCGAGTACCGGAAATTCTGGAACGATAAACGCGAATCACTTCGCTTGGAAACAGGCCTTACCCGGACGGAGGTGTCGACCCTCGCCTCGATAGTTTACGAGGAGACAAAGAAGGTCGAAGAGATGCCGCGCGTGGCGGGAGTGTATATCAACCGCCTGAAAATAGGTATGCCCCTGCAGGCCGATCCCACTGTGAAATTCGCCATAGGCGATTTCGCCATCAAACGCGTGACGCGCGAAATGTTGGCCGTGAAATCGCCTTATAATACGTATAAGAATACGGGGCTTCCCCCCGGGCCGATATGCATGCCGTCCATTGTGGCTATCGACGCCGTGCTCAATTATGAGCGTCACAAGTATCTTTATTTCTGCGCGCGGGAGGACTTTTCCGGTTACCACAATTTCGCCTCGACGCTCAACGAACACAACGCCAATGCGCGCCGCTACACGCGCGCTCTCAACCGTAATAATATAAGGTAACAACCGCCCGAGGGGTTGGGACGCTTATATTATTTTTGTATATTTACATTTTCGATTGGCGGCCCGGTGGTTTTTAAGACTTTTTAACAGCGATATACACTTATGCCTTTCATAGTGCTGGAGGGGCTCGACGGGGCCGGTAAATCTACGCAGATCAGGGAGATAGAGGTGCTTGCGCGTGAGCGTGGCCGCGACTATGAATACCTGCACTTTCCCCGTTTCGACGCCTCGGTATGGGGCGACCTGATAGCCCGCTTTTTGAGGGGCGATATGGGATCGCTGGAGAGCGTCGACCCGTATGTCGTGGCGTTGTTATTCGCAGGCGACAGGGCCGATGCCGCCCCGCAGATAAGGCGGTGGCTCGAGGAGGGCAAGGCCGTAATCCTCGACCGCTATGTCTACTCCAACGTGGCTTACCAGTGCGCCAAGGTGCACGATCCTGCGGCCAAGGAGGCCTTGAAGCAGTGGATCATATCGCTCGAGTATGACTATTACGGCATTCCCAGGCCCGACGTATCGCTGTTTCTCGACGTGCCGTTCGGATTCACCGAGCGCAAACTTGCGGAGGAACGCGAGGGCGACGATCGCTCCTACCTCGGCGGCAAGAAAGATATACACGAGGCGTCGCTCGACCTGCAGCGTTCGGTGAGAGAGATGTACCTGTCGCTCTCTTCAGGCGACGGTAGTTTCAGAGTTGTGGATTGCGCCGACACCGACGGAGGCATGCTTCCTCCGGGCGACATTGCCGTCCGGATACGCCGGGAGATAGAGGGAATACTATAAGAAACGGACCAGGTTTCTAAAAAATATTGCGGATGAGAACTTCAGGAGTATCGGTATTGGCGGCCGCGGCGCGGATCATAGTGGCGCTGGTGTTTATATTCTCCGGGTTTATCAAGTCGATAGACCCGTGGGGCCTGTCGCTCAAGATAGGGGAGTACCTCTCGGCCTTCGGTCTCGAATGGCTCAAGGGAGGTAAGACGTTCTTATCCGTATTCGTCAACTCGCTGGAACTTACGATGGGTCTGGCCCTGCTGTTGGGCGTCTGCAAAAAAGGATTCGTAAGGCTGGCCCTGGTGGTAATGACAGGTTTCACTCTGCTTACGATAATTACCGCCGTGTGGGAGCCTGTGGCCGACTGCGGTTGCTTCGGCGACGCCATAAAGATATCCAATTGGCAGTCTGTGGTCAAGAACGTGATATTGCTGTTGTTGCTCTTGCTGACATGGTTCCTGTCGAGGGAGAGGAGCAGCAATCCATATTCCAGCCTGAGCGCGGCACCCTCGCGCGGCAAATACTGCGGGCGTTGGGAATTGCTGTGCATGGCCGTGTTCGCAGTGGGAGTTAATGTCTATTCTCTGCGCCACCTTCCGATGATCGACCTCCTGCCGTTCAAGGTGGGTACCAATATCCCCATGGAGGCGAGGGCCGGCGGCTCGGAGCTCAAGACCACGCTCGTCTATAAGGAGAGGGCTACGGGCGATCTGCGCGAATTCTCCATTTCCGACACCGAGTGGTACGACTCTCTCAAGTGGGAATACGTCAGCACCCGCATCGAAGAGCCGGAGGGAGAGGGTAAAAAGCGCCCCGCCAATGTGCTGGCCGATTTCAGCATCTTCGACGGCAATGATGAAATAACCGAAAGGCTGCTTTATTCCACGGTGCCTGCATTTCTGGTGGTTTCCGATTCGCCCTCGGATATGCCTTCCGAGTGTGCCGAAAGGGTGGATTCGCTTATAACCTACGCTTACAGGAATAATTATTTCCTCGCCCTTGCCACCCCGGCCATTTCAC
Source organism: Rikenellaceae bacterium (assembly GCA_031553875.1). GTDB lineage: Bacteria > Bacteroidota > Bacteroidia > Bacteroidales > Rikenellaceae > JAVBKU01. Next base: position 49,803 of record JAVBKU010000001.1, read on the forward strand.
CGGGCGACAGGGTGGGTAATATATATATGACCTTCGGCACGGCCCTGGCCCACGGATGGTGCAGTATAGATGCCACCCTCCTCAAGACTATGATGCGCGCGCACAACGGCGTGGTGGTGCTTCAGGGAGGGGTGATCGTGGCCAAGTGGAACTGGAGGGATATCCCTCGCTTCGATTCCCGAGCCAACCCCGACGCCATGTCGGTGATAATGTCCGATTCGTCGCGCAGCAGCGAACGGGCGACCCTCGCCATAGCCTGGGGGCTGTTGGCCCTGGTCCTGATGGCGGGTAAGCTCATCGGCCGTGGGCGTTCGTCTGACAGCGGGCAGGGGAGGTTTTATTAAAATGCCTTTCGTGCGTTCACGATATAAAAATGGGGCCGCTGTTACAGCGGCCCCATATCTTTTACTATATATCCGGATTTAGTCAGGATGCGGCCTAAATTTTATGGTGCCTCGGGTGGGTGAATACGAAGCGTGCACCGTCGGTATAATTCTCATCTACCCAGATATCGCCGCCCAACATGTTAATCGTGATCTTGCATATCGCGAGCCCCAGACCTGTGCCCTGGACAAACTCGTTGAGTTTCTCGAAGCGCTCGAAGACCAATTTTTGTTTTTCGAGCGGAATGCCGCATCCTGTGTCCGTCACGCTGAATACGACCATGTCGTTTTGTGTGTCCTCCTTGATCCCCAGGGTTATCGTGCCCTCGGGAGTGAACTTCATCGCGTTGGATATCAGATTTATCAATACCTGCTGCAGGCGTTGCGCGTCGGTCACCATCTCAAACGAGGTGAACGGCGCATCGAGTACCAACTTAACGTCGGTCTTCTTGATAGCCTGCATCGTGGATATGACGTTGTTGCACAACGAAATTATCTCGCAGGGACCGTAATTGAAATTCAACCTGCCGGTCTCCAGGCGCGAAATATCGAGGATGTCGTTGATCAGGCGCAGCAGCAGGTCGGAGTTGGTGCGGATGATCTCCGCGTGCCCCTTCTGGTCCTCGGACATATTCTCCTCTTCGGTCAGCAGGGTGGAGAAGCCGACGATAGCGTTTAGCGGCGTGCGTATCTCGTGGCTCATATTGGCAAGGAAGGCCGACTTGAGGCGATCGGACTCTTCTGCCGCCTCCTTGAGCCTCTTGATGCGGAAGAAATAGTAGAACACCATCAGGTAACCCAGCAGCAGCAATGCGAACATGGATGCAATGGCTATGAGCGGATACTTGTAGCGCTCGGTGAACAACACCCTGTTACGTAGTTCATAGGGCAGGGGCAGGACACCTTGATTTATCTTAAGCTGGGTCAGCCGGGTATAGTCGAAAACGTATTCGTTTGGTATATATTCTATTAAAGGCGTGTCGGCTGAAGAGCCGTTCGAATCGGCGTATTTGTACGCCCGCGCCGCCAGTTCCTTGCCAGTAGTGCCATCCTGCGGTATGTAACCGCCTATAACCCCATAGTCCAGACCTACGGAAGTGAGCGTGAAGCACGGCACCTCTGAATTGGTGTTTATTATTTCGTACAGAGTGGTGGATACGAAGTAATTGTCATTCATATCCAGGCGCCACGTGCCCATCAAGAGGGCCGTATTACGGGGCAGGTTTTTGATCGCCTCTATGATCGAGGGGAAAGTGTTCCTGTGTCCGTCAAGCAGTATCAGGCCCAATTCCGGATGGGCGAGCATCTGCTTTTTGACATGCGCCTGTATCGACACTCCGTCGTAGGAGTTATCCGAGACGAACGCGATATTCTCCACCATCGGATAGATCTTCTGTATGAGTTTTATGTTCCTGTCCACGTCATACACGCTGAATAGCCCCGAAACTATATTTCCGCTTTCCAGTTCGTTGGCTATATCGACACTATCCGGTTCCCATTCTTCAAGAACGACTTTGTCATCGGGGAGCATTATCGTGTTGATGCTCGTCATCCCGCATAATACAGGTACGCTTCGGTCGAATACCTTCTTGTCCTGCGAGATATAAGCGCTCCATGCCTCCTGCCCCAGTATCAGGATCAGTGAAGGCTGGTGCGTCTTATGGTGTTTGAGCAGGATGTCGGCCATCCGTGATTTCCATTCGTGAACTTCCGACAGGCCCTTGCAGTTCATGCTCTCGATCACCACATCGTGCCGGCCGCCGAGAGTTTTATACTCATTTATAAATTCCGAGATATTATTGTCAATGTTCGATACCTCAGGGCTGTAGGAGCTTATGATGAGAATCGGACCCTGCGACGACCCCTGCGCCGAGGCCGCCCCTATTGTAGAAATGGCAGCAGACAAGAGTAACAATACGACCCTCAAAAAAGAGCCCCCGAAACCGGAACGGACAACCTTGATTCTCATCCGAAATAATATTACTTGTGAATGTGTGGATTTATCCGTCCCTGTCGGATCAGAACTGTGCGAAAATGATATAAATAGCTCCGGAGACGAGCGTATAACCCGACTCTATCATTACGGCCTGCAAGAAACGTTTCCAGTCGCCGTACTTGAATGTGATGGTACACATCTGCCATCCGGCTATCGTAAGTACGGTGAGTATCGCGAAATTCACCGAGAGGGCCGCTGCCACGAAACACACTAAACCGAACATGGAGCCTGTGACGAGCTGTATGATGAAGGAACGCACCCATCCGCCCGGCTTGTTCTGGTCGGGCATGTCGACCTTAAAGACCGACCTCCATGTGTTGAAAAATATCAGGGAATACCATATGGCACCCACGGCGAAAGCGGCGACGATCGAGAAAGCCAGCCACACCCAGTTGATTTGGGCGAAGACCACGGACATGTCGAAATAGTGTGCAGAGATCATATTATATCAGATTTTAGGAGTAGGTGTGTGATTATTTACGGCATAACAGGGAAGAGAGGCCCGGGTTCACAGACCCTATCTGACTATGGATTCCCGCCCTTACCATACTGTATGATATTTAAAATTTAGGTGCTGTTGTCATAAAAACAACGACACCATGTGAAACAAAAATAATGCAAAAATAGGACAAAACGAAAAATATACGGGCTTTTTAGCTCGGATATACATAATAATGGCTGGAACGAGTATAATAATTGTTTTTCAGAGTAGGTGCTACCGTTTTTCGCGGCGGCGGATCTCTTTTGTGGCGGCGACCATCGCCTCGAACCCGTCTACCGACATATAGTCGGGGATCGAGTTGCCGGAGCCGAGGCCATAGCCGCGGGCGAGGGCACGGTATTCGGTGCCTTCGCGTAATACTTTATCGTATACGTAGTCGTAAGGATTGAGGATCAGTTCATTCATGTCGAATCCGCCGAACAGCCCGATCTTGTCGCCGTAGAGTTCTATCCACCTGGTAAAAGGAGCGATCTGGTCCTCGTTGGAATGTTTGGCGTCGATTCCCAGGTCTATTATCTCCGGCATCACATCGAATATATTACCGCAGGAGTGGAGCAGAAATTTTTTGCCCGAAGAGTGTGAAATATCTATGACGATCTTGTACAAGGGCAGTATGTACTCGCGGATGGTATCGGGAGAGAGCATAGTGGAGGTACGGTGGCCCAGGTCATCACCCATGCGGAAGAATACGAACAGATCGCTGTAATCACGCGCCATCTCTGTCCATAGGGTACGGTAGAGCCACTCGATTTTCTTGAAAATATCCGCGAACAGTTCCGGGTCCAGGAACTGCATCATGCAGAGGCTCTCAAAGCCCACCAGATCCTGCGAGGTCTCGAATATGCCGTAGCCGCAGCCCCCGAACGCTTTCATCCCTTCGGGCATCACGCGGCGCAGCGACTCCAGGCGCGGACGGTACGTTTCCCAGAATATGCGTGGTATGTCGTCGAATGGATATTTCTCGAAGTCGTCGCGTGTCTGGATAGGCCCCAGGCCACCCATTATGGCCCCATGGCCGGGAATGATATCGCATATGGCGGCCTCGTAGTCGAAAGCGTCGTAGGTGTGGGCGCGCCAGAAATCTATGTAGCGTGTGAAGTATGCATCCAGTTGGGCTGGGGTGCGGCAGTTACCTATATCCATATCCTCGCCCGTGCATTTGGCGATGAACGGAGGGTCTATATGGTGTTCATACAGGGGCAGATAGTCAGGCCGCTGATTGTAGAGCACCTTAAGTATATTGGTGTAATCGGGCTGGAAGGTCTCTTTCATATCTGCAGAGGGATTTATGCGAATATGGCGAAAGCAGAGGAGCGCACTATGTTGTACAAATATAAAAATTTGCAACTACGATCGTCACGGGTCCGTACAAATAATGCGAAATGTACGCTAACTACTTCTTTTTCTCCTTATCGGGCTTGACTTTGGCCGGTTTGGTGGCCACGTACTTGCTGCTCATGGTGTTGAAGCGGTATGAGAACCGCGCCATAACATACCGGCCCAGGGTGTTGGTCACAGCGTCCTCCACCGAGTTGTCGCGCACATAGTGCAGGATGTTCTTGTTCTGTTCGAGGATGTCGTAGACGGTTATCCTCACCTCGCCCGTGTTGTTTCTGAACAGCCTCTTGCCGATACCCACGTTTAGAGTGTAGATGTCGTCGTTGAAATCCTCCTCGCCGCGGCTGCGGTACAGTTTCCACGAGAACAGCGTGTTGAGCACTATGCCTCCCGGGAAGATTATATTGGTCGAGGCATAGGTGTTCTGGTTTATGTAGGAGGTGTTGGTGCGTGACGGGTCGCTGTTGGTGGTGAAGTTTATCGAGGTACTCGAATAGATGTTGAAGTCGACGTTGTGCGAGATGTTGCTCGACAGACCCACCCTGAGGCCCGCCGTGTTGATATTGGCGTAGTTGAGTACGTGGTAGAACGACGGGGAGCGTATCAGCATATACGACCCCGACACGTTCATATTGCTCTTTATCGGGCGGAGCACAAAGCTGTACGTACCCGTGGCCTGAAGGTAGCGGTAACCGTCGAGGTTGATGGGTCGCGTCAGCAGGGCGTTGTTGTTGGGGATGTAGTTATCGTATTCGGGCAGGGGTATGCCGCCGGTCAACGCCACGGTGCTCTGGGCTATATAGTCAGATATGGCCACGGCCTGGAGCGATACGGTCAGGTTGGTCGATTTCTTGATATTGGCCACGTTGTAGAACAGGGTCAGGCGATTCTCGTAACCCTGCTTGAGGTTGGGGTTACCCGCCCGCAGATTGTACGGGTCGTTGTCGTTGAGCAAGCTCTGGAGCTGGTCGGCACGCGGGAGTACGGAGCGCCCACGGTATTCTATCCTCAGGAATTTCGTCTTGGCCAGCGAGTAGCGCAATGAGAACAGGGGCTGCACGTCGGTGAATGTCGAACGGGTGTTGCTTTCGTAGCGCGCGAGGGAGTCTTTGTATGTGCTACCCTCGCTGTTGACCCACTTGAGCCAGTAGTTGTCGACCAATTGCCTGTGCGCGGCAAAGTCGACCGAGGCTGTCACGCGCCAGTTCTTCTTGGCGAACACGTAGCCAACGCCGCCCTGCCCGCTGAGGTAGTCGCGCGAGAGGCTGTTGGTCTGCCGCGCGTCTATGCTGTCGAAGGCGTGGGTTTTGTAGTTGTAAGCAAGCCCGTCCTTGTCGCTTTGCCCGTTGTCGAGGCTCAGCGTACCGCTGACCATTATTCTGTGAAACTTGCCTAAGGGTTCGGTATAAGCCAGCCTGAAGCGGAATATCGAGGCGTCGTTCTCCTGGGTGGTGATCCTGTTGATCATGGTGGAGTTGACCCACTGGCTGGTGGTCAGGCGGTAACTCTGGCGTAGAGAGTCCTCCTGATTACGGTGGTTCTGGCGGCTCGATGCGTTGAAATATAAGTTGAACGACAGCGACCGGCCTCTCTTCGCGAAACGCCTGGCGACGAACAGGTTACCGTTGGCGAAGAGATTCTCATTGTTTTGGTTTACGGTGGTAACGTAGCGGGTGAGCGAGTCTAAACTTTCGCTCTCCTGCAGGGTCTGTGTGGTAAGGCCGCGGCTCGGGGTGTTGCTGAAGTTGCGGTCCCATCGCAGGTTGGGCGAGAATACAAATGTCCACCACTTGGTGTTATATTCAAACCGGAGGTTGAGCTTGTGCTGGTAGGTGTCGCCCGAGAAACCCATCTGCGAGGTCGACTGGCGGGTTTTATACTTGTTGGTGGGGTAGTAGTTGACAACACCCTCGCGCTCGTAATCGTTGTTGTCGCTGCTGAAGAAGTAGTCGCCCGAGAACTTGAAATATTTGGTATCCTTCGAGAAGTTGATCCCGAAGCCGCCGACGGTACTGATACCCTTGGGCTGGTTGAGCAGGTTGCCGTTGTTGTCGCGCTCGCGGCCGCTCACGGCGGCAGTCCCGGTCACGTCGTCGGTCCCGAAACGGGCGCTGTTGACGTTGTTGAGCAGTCCGGTGACGGTCAACCTGTAATCCTTGCCGAAGCGGGAGGCATTACCCCCGGTGAGGTAGCGCATGGTGTGTGGCGATTTGGTATCGGCACCCGCCGAGGCCTCGATGCGAGCCAGGTAGTTGGTCTCGCGCTTGGAGCGGGTGACGATGTTGATGGCCTTCTGGGTTTCGCCGTCGTCGAAGCCGGTGTATTTGGCCTGGTCGGTCTGCTCGTCGAATATCTGTATGCTCTCCACAGCGTCGGCGGGGAGGCTACGCAGGGCGGTATTTACGTCGTTGCCGAAGAATAGCTTGCCGTCGACGTATATGCGGCGCACGGGCTCGCCCTGGGATTCAACGCGGCCTTCCTGTATTATGATCCCCGGCATCTTGGCCACGAGGGTCTCCACGTCGGCGTCGGGGTGGGTCCGAAAGGCGGCGGCGTTGAACTGCGTGGTGTCGCCCTTCTGTACGGCCATGATAGCCGTGGCCGGAACGATGATGGCCTCCATTTCCTCAGCCTCTTCATCGATGCGTATTATGCCCAGCTCGGTTATTGGTTTATTTACTGTTATTGTGTCGTGCAGGGTCCTGTATCCCATAAAAACGAACGAGATAGGTACACGACCGTAGGGTACGTTGCTTATTGAGAACACCCCGTCGGCGTCGCACAGCACATGCTGCCCCCCGGCACCTCCTACGGATACCGTGGTTCCCGCCATGGCTATGCTGTCGAGCGCGGAGATCACCATCCCGCGTACCTCCGAGGTCTGCGCTGAAGCCGCGACCGAAACGAAGGCCATGGCGAGGGTCAGTAGGGATCTTACGACCCCGCGTCTTCCGGCGATATATGGGATAATGCGACTCACTCTTAAAGGTTTTGTATCCGAAGCTCTTTCGGGTATAAATTATTGACCCTGTTGTCAATACGTTTGGCCCATCCTATGGATGCCCCTTCGTAGCGTATGTTGTTGAATCCTTGTTCGAGGCCGGAGGCCTCCACCTCACCTCGGCGCAGGTAGTTCAGGGCTTGCAGCAGGTCGAGTTCAGCCGCGGACGTAGCCTCGGGGTTGAGGTCATGAAACAGGGCCAGCGCGTGGTCCGGGCGCAGGGCGCCCTTGAATATCTGCCCCATGCACACCCCCGAGTATATCACGTTGAGGCTCTCCGATATCTCCTTTATCTGCGGGAACGAGGCTTTGTAGTAGCCGTAAATATTGTCGCCCACCTTGCGGAAGGTCATGTATTCGGGTTGGGCTACCCAGCGCGAAAGCTCCGCCGCCTCGCTTTTGGATACATCCGCAAAAGGCGACTTGCGCGGGACAATGGTCTTGCGGCGTCTGTCATTCGAGGTTTTCACCATCGCTGAGGCGAAGAAACCCTCGCCACGCAGACGATGGGGAAAGAAGCGGTAGGAGGTCACGCCCCCGGTATCGGTAGTGGCTATGCCCCACAAGCCGTCGGGAGAGTAGTTTAATCCCTCGCACTCGAATTCTTCCTTCATCCACGCCACGTTATCTTCGTTCTCCTTGCGGTTGAAGGTACATGTGCTGTATATCAGGAGGCCGCCCGGGCGCAGCGCTTTCCAGGCATCGGCGAGTATCTTGCGTTGCCTTGCGGCGCAGAGGTTGACGTTGTCAGGGCTCCACTCTCCGCGGGCCTCCGGGGTCTTGCGGAACATACCCTCGCCCGAGCAGGGAGCATCGACCAGCACCACGTCGAAATATCCCTCGAACTGGGCGAAATGCGACGGATCGTTACACGTCACGGCCATATTCCCCAGCCCCCATTTGACGGCGTTTTCGGAGAGCACCGTAGCGCGTTGTTTCACAGGTTCATTGGCCACGACCAGACCCTCTATCCCCACGAGCGTCGACAACAGTGTGGCCTTGCCTCCCGGCGCGGCGCACATATCGAGCGCGCGCAGGCCGAGTGAAGATACATCCGCCTCGTCTTCCGTTTCGCCCTTAGCCCATTGCCTCACAAGCTCTTCGACGAACATGGAGCTGGCCTCCTGTACATAGTATATACCGGCATGGAACAGCGGGTCGATGGTGAATTGGGGTCGTTCGTCGAGATAAAAACCATACCTGTTCCACGGCACACCGGAGCCTTCAGGTTTCGCCCCCAGTTTATAAGGATTGAAGCGTATGCTTACCGGAGAGTCGCCGTCGAGCGATGCCAACAGAGCCCCGGCCTCATCGGGGAGGTCGCGGCGGACGGCTTCGGTGAATTGTTCGGGCAGGGTGTAGAATTGTTCCAATTTCGGGTCTTTAGTAGTTTCGTCAACGTCTTGTAGACGTCGGTTTGATGCTTCTTCGGGGCTAAGGTTAAATGCGGGTTTCAAAAAAAAATACCGGCCGGCAGGCCGTGCTTCCGGCGGGCCGGCCGGGACCGTTGAGCGAAAGGGTTATTTCTTCCCCTTCTTTATGTACGCTACCGCCTCGTCGAGCAGCGACGGATCGGAGGCGAAATCCGTGGTGTCTATGTTTATGGTGATGACTTTTCCCTTGTAGATATTCTCTATCCAGTTGTCGTACTTCTTGTTGAGCCTTTCGAGGTACTCCTCCAGTATACCGCTTTCGTAGGCGCGGCCACGTTTCTTGATCTGGGAAATGAGGGTGGGGACGCTGGCTTTGATATATATGAGCAGGTCGGGCTTGCGCATGAGCTGTTCGGTGATGCTGAATACCTTCATGTAGGTCTCGAAATCGAGGGTCGACATGAGGTTCATGTCGTGGAGGTTCTCGGCGAAGATGTATGCGTCCTCGTACACGGTACGGTCCTGTATGAGGCCACTCCCTTTGGAGAGCAGCTCCGTCGACTGCGAGATCCTCTTGCCCAGGAAGTAGATCTGGAGATTGAACGACCACCGGCTCATATCCTCATAGAAATCACCAATGTAGGGGTTGTCTCCGTCTTCATAATAGGCGTCGAGGCCCGTACTCTCGGAGAGGATACGGGTGAGCGTGGTCTTGCCGCTGCCGATATTTCCCGCTATGGCTACATACATGTCATCAAACGGTTACAGCCCTCCGGACGATTCCGGGGGTTACTTGTGGGTAAAATATTTTATTGTTTGGCCTTGCGCCGGAGTATGTCCACAGGGGACGTGAGGCACAAGTTAGTAAAATTTTGTCTGATTCAGGCTCTTTTCGCTTTTTTTTCTGACCAATCGTCCCCAAAGGCCGTATAAAAAGCCTATGCCGTAGCCGGTGAGTTGGATGAACGAGGTGGCTACGCTCAAGGCTCCGACCTTAACGCTGTCGTTCTGCACGGCCGAGTCAATGAACCAGACAAGGGCGATGAACAGGACGGGCGTCACAGCCCACAGGCACCACGGCGTGGCGGCTAATAGTATCACGCACCCCAGCGTAAAGAGCGAGGGGAACAGGTGCACTACCCGCAGCGTCCCCGGGTGGCGCAATGACAGGTTGACCCGGGCCATCCCTGAGAAGAATACCTGCCTGAAGAACGATCCCATGCTGCTACGCCTCTTGTGCCATACGTAGGCATCGGGAAAGAGACGGGTGGTGAATCCCAGGGAGATAATCCTGTAGCTCAAGTCTATGTCTTCGCCGAAACGCATATCCGAGAATCCCCCCGTGGCGTCGAACACCTTCCTCGACAGGCCCATATTGAAACTACGCGGGAAGAATTTGTCTAACGAGCGCTTGCCTCCGCGGATACCGCCCGTGGTGAAGAACGAGGTCATCGAATAGCTGACGGCTTTCTGTATAGGGGAGAACTCGCCCGAGGCCCTGTCGGGGCCTCCGAAAGCGTCGGCGGGAGAGACGGATAGCTCGCGGCGAACGGTTTCGATATAGCGGTGCGGAATGGCGCAGTCCGAGTCGAGGAATATTACGTAGTCGCCCGTGGAGCGCTCGGCGCCGTAGTTACGCGAGAGACCGGGGCCGCTGTTTTCCTTGCTATAATAGTGTATGTCCAGGGCGCGGGCGTACTTCTCCACCACTTCCATGCATGTTATGGTCGAGCCGTCCTCCACTATCACCACCTCGAAATCCTTATCGGTCTGCCCCATAAGCGAATAGAGCAGTTCGTCGATCTCGCCGGGGCGGTTGTATACAGGTATTATAAGTGATAATTTCATGTCGGGGAGTGTAAGGTTGTGTTCGGAGGTGAAAATGTTTAGGGGGGGATTACTGTTGCGCTAACAGTTGCTCTATGAACGTGCGGTCGTTATACAGACGCGGCACCTTGTTCTGCCCTCCGGCTTTGCCACGCCCTTTCATCCAGCGGTAGAAGGTGCCTTCGGGTACGGGAGTCAGCAGGGGAGGGTCGAGGGTGACGCTCCGGAACCTCTTGGCCTCATAGTCGGAGTTGACCTTCTGGAGGGCAGTGTCGAGGTATCCGGCGAACTGGTCCATATCGCGGGGAGCCTTGCTGAATTCCACCACCCACTGGTGTCGGCCGCGGGTGTCGCCGTCCATGTACACGGGCCCGGCGGTATATTCCGAGACTTCGGCGCCGCACTTTTCGCATGCCTCCTTCAGCGCCTTTTCGGCGTTGTCGATTATTATCTCTTCGCCGAACGCGTTGATGAACAGCTTAGTACGTCCGGTTATACGTATCTTGTAGGGGTCGGTCGAGGTGAACTCCACCGTGTCTCCTATCTGGTAGCGCCACAATCCGCCCGAAGTGGTTATTATCATGGCGTAGTTCACTCCCTTTTCCACGCCCTCCAACGGCACTGCTTTGCTGTGATCGCCAAGGTGGGCCACGGGCAGAAATTCATAGAATATACCGTAGTCGAGCATCAGCAGCATATCGTCTTTCGAGGGGTCGTCCTGTATGGCGAAGAAGCCTTCGGACGCGTTGTATGTCTCCATATAGTGCATGGAGTCGGAGGGTATCATCCGGCGGTACTGCTCGCGGTAAGGCTTGAAGTTCATGCCGCCGTGGATGAACAGCTCCATATTCGGCCACACCTCGAGGATATTAGACTTGCCGGTGTATTCCAGCACCTTGTTGAACAGCACGAGATTCCACGAGGGGACGCCCGCGAACGAGGTCACGTTCTTATTTGCGGTTTCCTTGCAGATGGCCTCCACCTTGCGGTCGAAGTCGGGGGTGAGGGCTGTCTTAACGCTCGGGACACGCAACAGGTTCGCCACCCACGGCGTATTCTCAAGTAGTATTGCCGAGAGGTCGCCCGCCTGCGCCCTGTTGCCGAGCGGTTCCACGCGGTGGGAGCCGCCGAGGGTGAGCGTCTTGCCGTAGTACACGCGGGTATCGGGATAGAGATCGAGATTGAAGCTCATCGTGTCCTTGCCGCCCTGGAAGTGGCAATCCCAGAGTCCTTCGCGGGTCACGGGCACGAACTTGCTCTTGTCACCCGTGGTGCCGGAGGATTTGGCGTACCATTTTACCCGTCCGGGCCAGATGACATTCTCCTCGCCCCGGCGGGTGCGCTCTATGAACGGGCTGAAGCTGTCGTAGTCGTAAATATCGACCATTCTCTGGAACTCCCCGGCATTGCTTATAGAGCCGAACGAACGTAACTTCCCGAAGTCGGTCTTCGCCCCGAATTCCAGCAGGCGGCGCAGCACTCCGGACTGCGTCCCTACGGGGTCGCGCCTGAAGTGGTCGATCTCCCCGAGCCGTCCGCTGAAAATGGTATTTATTATGCGGTTCCTTAAAAGCATTCTCTGAATTTGTTCCCTGTCCCTACGCAATAATCCTGCCTCATGAGGCAGGCCGCGCGCTTATTTCTGAAAAATAATTTAGCCCCGGAAGTTTAATTGAAAAACCGTCCGATCTTGGATATAGCCGCAGGGAGGGCGAATACCACCACCCTGTCGTAGGCGTTGATCTCCATGCCGCCCGTGGCTATGAAGGCGTTGTCGCCCCGCACGATACCGCCTATGATGGCGTCGTGGGGGAAACCAAGCTCCTTGATTGGCGACTTGGTGGCCGGCGAATTGGGCTTGACGATGAATTCCAGCACCTCGGCGTCGCACCCCGTGAGGCACTTGATGGCCTGCACGTCGGTATTCATCGTGAAACGGAATATGTTGCTCGCGGTGATGAGCTTCTTGTTGATGATCGTATCGATACCCATGCTCTCGGCGAGGTTGATGTAGTTGAGGTTCTCCACCTCGGCGATCACCTTCTTCACGCCCAGCCTTTTGGCGAGCATCGCCGCCAGGATGTTGGTTTCGGAGCGGCCCGTCACCGCCACGAAGGCGTCCATATTGCTCAGCCCCTCCTCGACCATCGCGTCGGTATTGCGGCCGTCGTCGTTGATGATAAGGGTCTTCTTGAGTATCTCGGCCAGCTTGTAGGCTTTGTCGGGGTTGTAGTCGATAAGTTTCACGTTCACCTCGTTCTCCAGCCTCATCGCCACATGTACCCCTATGCGGCTGCCGCCCAGGATCATCAGGTTGTTGATATCGATATTGGCCTTGCCCGAGAAGTCGGTCACCTCCTTCACGGTATACTGGTTGGCTATGACGTAGATATAGTCGCCCTCCTTGAAGGTGTCGGTGCCGCGGGGGATGATGGTCTGGTCGTCGCGCGAGATGGCCACGGTACGGTAGGGGAGGTTCTTGCGGTCCTTAGTAACCTCCAGCAGCGTCTTATTGGCCAGCGGCGACGAGGAGTCGATACGAAAAACGACCAGCGACAGCTTGCCGCCCGAGAAGTCGACGTATTCCGAGGTGCTGGTGTGTCCCAACAGGGTGATTACCTCCTCGGCGGCTATCTTCTCGGGGTAGAACAGGTAGTCGATACCCATGTCGATGAATATCTCCTTGTTGTTGGGCTCTAAGTATTCGTTGTTGTCGATACGGGCGATGGTCTTCTTGGCCCCCATATGCTTGGCTATGGTGGCGGAGATGATGTTGGACGATTCCTCCGGGCATACAGCGATGTAGAGGTCGGCCTTGCGCACGGAAGCCTTCTTGAGTACGGCGAAGGTGGTGCTGTCGCCCTCTATGGCGATAAGGTCGGCCATGCCCGAGAGCTCTTCGAGCTTCTTGGCGTCGACGTCGATGATGGTTATCTCGTGGTATTCGCTACTGAGCATCTTGGCCAGGTGGCTGCCCACTTCCCCTGCTCCCGCTATGACGATACGCATAATTTTAATCCTGTTTTTGTTACGTTCCCCCTGCCAGAGGCCTGGATATAATCGTGTCCACCGGTTCCGGCGAGCCGTATTCTCCACACAAAATTATAATATTGCGCGGATTTAACACCACAATTTGCCCGCAATATACAAACAAAACCCATTACATTGCCCCCGCATGAGTCCCAGGCTCGCAATGAAAGGAGATATGTTGATAACATTTTGGAAAAAATGTGATAGGAAATTCATATGTTCTGAAAAATAGATTATTTTTGCTATTCGGTTTTGACGGCCACACCGGTTCCGGAACGGTCCTTATCTGAGTGTTCGCGCGGGTTTGCGTGGAAAACGGGGAAGGGTGCGAGTTTCGGGATTTGGTGTGTTTTGTGCGGTTTTTAAGCAGCATGTGGCCGTCGTCCGTATTCTTTTAAATTAATTTAAAGCTAAAATGAAGAATGTAGATGTTGTGTTGGGGTTGCAGTGGGGCGACGAAGGTAAAGGTAAGGTTGTAGATGTGCTGACCCCCAACTACAAAGTCATCGCCAGGTTCCAGGGAGGCCCCAACGCCGGGCACTCGCTCCACTTCAACGGTAAGAGCTATGTGCTGCACACCATTCCCTCGGGTATATTCAGGGAGAGCGCCGTTAATATAATAGGTAACGGTGTGGTGATCGATCCGGTGATACTCTCGCAGGAGATAGCCAAGCTCGAGGCCGAGGGTGTCGACGTGAAGAGCAAGCTCCTCATATCCAAGAAGGCCCACCTCATTCTTCCCACCCACAGGCTCCTCGACGCCGCCTCCGAAGCCGCCAAAGGCACCGGTAAGATCGGCTCGACGCTCAAGGGTATAGGCCCCACATATATAGATAAGACCGGCCGCAACGGTCTGCGCGTGGGCGACACTATCTCTCCCAAGTTCATGGAGAGGTACAACAGGCTCAAGGGACTGCACATCGAACAGCTCGACTGCTATAAATTCGAGTACGACGTGGAGGCCTACGAGAAAGAGTGGTTCGCGGGGATTGAGAACCTGCGCCGCTTCCGCTTTATCGACAGCGAGAACGAGATTAACAAGCTGTTAGAAGACAACCAGACCATCCTCGCCGAAGGCGCCCAGGGCGCCATGCTCGACGTGGACTTCGGTACATATCCCTTCGTCACTTCATCCAATACCGTGTGTGCCGGCGTTTGTACCGGCCTCGGCATCTCGCCCCGCAAGATCGGCGACGTGTACGGCATATTCAAAGCCTACTGCACCAGGGTGGGCAGCGGCCCGTTCCCCACGGAGCTCTTCGACGCCGACGGTGAGAAGATGCGCCAGGTGGGCAAGGAGTTCGGCTCTACCACAGGCCGCCCAAGGCGTTGCGGTTGGGTCGACATGGTAGCCCTCAAATATTCCGTGATGATCAACGGGGTCACCGCCCTGATAATGATGAAGGGCGACGTGCTCAACGATTTCGACACCATAAAGGTAGCTACGGAATATATCGTAGACGGCGTGCGTACCAAGGAGTTTCCTTATGAGGTAAACGAGGGCATCACCCCCGTGTACAAGGAGTTCAAGGGATGGAAACAGGATATCAACAAGGTGCGCAAGTACAACGACTTCCCCAATGAATTCAAGGAATACGTCGAATTCATCGAGAAGGAGACAGGCGTGCCCGTAAAGATCATCTCCGTAGGTCCCGACCGCGAGGAGACTATCATAAGGTAACATTCCCCACAGCATCAACATACCTAAAATACATATATCTATATGAAGAAGACTTTGAAGATAGTTGTGCTGGCCAAGCAGGTTCCCGACACACGCAATGTGGGTAAGGACGCCATGAAGGCCGACGGCACGGTCAACAGGGCGGCGCTTCCGGCCATCTACAATCCGGAGGACCTCAACGCCCTGGAACAGGCCCTCGTGCTGAAAGACATGTTCCCCGGAAGCAGCGTGCAGGTGCTCACCATGGGCCCGGGCCGCGCTGCCGAGGTGATACGCGAATCGATGTACAGGGGTGCCGACGGCGGCATTCTGCTCACCGACCGCAAGTTCGCCGGGTCGGACACCCTCGCCACATCCTATGCCCTGTCGAGGGCCATCCTCAAGATACAGCCCGACATCATCGTCGCAGGCCGCCAGGCTATCGACGGCGACACGGCTCAGGTGGGTCCCCAGGTGGCTGAGAAGCTGGGATGGCCGCAGGTTACCTATGCCGAGGAGATAATGGGCGTTAAGGGCGAAGAGCTTATCATCCGCCGCCGTTTGGAGCATGGCGTAGAGACAGTTAGCTGTTCACTTCCCATGGTCATCACCGTCAACGGCTCGGCTCCCGACTGCCGTCCGGCGCACGCCAAGCTTGTGATGAAATACAAGCACGCCCGCACCGTGAGCGAAGTGCAGGAAGCTCAGGACGACTACATGGAGCTGCGCCAGAGCAGGGACTACCTCAATATCCCCGAGTGGGGCGTTGCCGACGTCGATGCCGACGACCAGCAGCTGGGCCTCACAGGCTCGCCCACCAAGGTGAAAAAGATCGAGAACGTGGTGTTCCAGGCCAAGGAATCGCTTCAGCTCACAGGAGCCGACGCCGATATCGACAGGCTGATGAAGGAGCTTATCTCAAGCCACACTTTAGGTTAAACCATTAAAGACCGTACGACTGTGAATAACATATTTGTATACTGTGAAATAGAGAACGGCAAGGTGGCCGACGTGAGCCTCGAGCTGTTGACCAAGGGCAGGGTGCTAGCCGATACGTTAGGCTGTGAGCTCGAAGCCCTGGTTTTAGGGTCTAAACTTAAAGGCATAGAAAAGGAATTGGCCCTCTACGGTGCTGACGCCATCTATGTGGCCGACTGCGAATGTCTCTCCCCTTACCGCACGCTGCCCCACACGGCGGTTATATGCGGTGTGTTCAATGAAGAAAAGCCCCAGATCGCCCTTTTCGGCGCCACAAGCGTTGGCCGCGACCTGGGTCCCCGCGTATCTTCGGCCCTGCACAGCGGCCTCACCGCCGACTGTACAAGCCTCGAGATAGGCGAGCATACCGACAACAAGACAGGCAAGGAGTACAAAGACCTCCTCTACCAGATACGTCCCGCCTTCGGTGGTAACATCATCGCCACTATCATCAACCCCGACCAGCGTCCCCAGATGGCGACCGTAAGGGAAGGCGTGATGAAGAAGGAGTACGCCACCAAACCCGGCAAGGGCGTAGTCAAGGAGGTTAACTACAAGAAATACCTCTCCGACGCCGACATGGCAGTGAAGATCATCGACCGCCATATCGAAGAGCGCAAGATCAACGTTAAGGGCGCTCCCGTGGTCGTAGCCGGAGGTTACGGCATGGGCAGCAAGGACAACTTCAAGGTGCTCCACGAGCTGGCCGAAGTGTTGGGCGGCGAAGTGGGCGCATCGCGCGCCGCCGTCGATGCTGGCATGGCCGAACACGGCCGCCAGGTGGGCCAGACAGGTGTTACCGTACGCCCCAAGCTCTATATAGCCTGCGGTATCTCGGGCCAGATCCAGCACACGGCAGGGATGGACCAGTCGTCCATGATCGTGTCGATCAACACCGATCCCGACGCCCCCATCAACAAGATCGCCGACTACGCTATCCTTGGCGACGTGATGGATGTGGTGCCCAAGATGATAAAATATTACAAACAGAATTCAAAGTAGGAGTGTCCGATACGGTGTCCGCCCGTCACGAGGAGGGGGAGCGCCGGACAATACTTTAAAAAATATCATACGATGGCTAACTTTTTTTTAGACAATAAAGATCTCCAGTTCCATCTCGAGCATCCCCTGATGAAGAAGATCGTGGACATGAAGGAGCGTTCATTTGCCGACAAGGACAAATACGACTACGCTCCCGTGGACTTCGAGGATGCTATGGACAACTACAAGAGGGTGCTCTCTATCCTTGGCGAGATTTGCGGCGACGTGCTCGCGGTAAATGCCGAGGACGTGGACCATGAAGGCCCCAAGGTGGTTAACGACAGGGTGGTGTACGCCAAAGGTACTGCCCAGAACATCGAAGAACTTAACAAGGCCGGCCTCTTCGGTCTCACCCTGCCCCGCAAGTACGAGGGACTGAACTTTCCGCTAGTGTGCTTCGTGATCGCCAACGAGATGGTATCGAGGGCCGACGCAGGTTTCGAAAACATATGGGGCTTGCAGGACTGCGCCGAGACTCTCAACGAATTCGCATCCGAGGAGATCAAGGCCGAATTCCTTCCCCAGGTATCCAGGGGTGCGACCTGCGCTATGGACCTCACCGAGCCCGACGCCGGTAGCGACCTCCAGGCCGTGATGCTGAAGGCACATTGGGATGAAGCTAAGCAGACATGGTTGCTCAACGGTGTGAAGAGGTTTATCACCAACGGCGACGGCGACATTTCGCTGGTTCTGGCACGCTCCGAGGAGGGTACCACCGACGCGCGCGGTCTGTCGATGTTCGTGTACGACAAGAAACACCTCGCCGTTAAGGTGCGCCGCATAGAGAACAAGCTGGGTATCAAGGGTTCGCCCACCTGCGAGCTGGTGTTCACCAATGCCCCCGCGCAGTTGGTCGGCGAACGCAAGCTGGGTCTT
The DNA here is from genome assembly GCA_031553875.1 of Rikenellaceae bacterium. Classification (GTDB taxonomy): domain Bacteria; phylum Bacteroidota; class Bacteroidia; order Bacteroidales; family Rikenellaceae; genus JAVBKU01. The sequence goes on from JAVBKU010000001.1 coordinate 67,808, forward strand.
ATCAAGTACGTGATGTCGCTGATGAACGCCGCCCGCCTGGGTATCGGCGCCCAGTCTACCGGCCTCTCGGAAGCCGCCTACCGCGAAGCTTTGAAGTATGCCCACGAACGCGAACAGTTCGGTAAGGCTATCATCGAGTTCCCCGCCGTGTACGAGATGCTCTCGAACATGAAGGCCAAGCTCTACGGCTCACGCGCCATACTCTATGAAACAACACGTTTCGTGGAGATATACAAGACCTACGAACACATATCCAAGGAGCGCAAGCTCGAGCCCGACGAACGCGCTGAGATGAAGGCCTACACACGCCTTGCCGACGCCTTCACTCCGCTGCTCAAGCTGATGACCAGCGAATACTGTAACCAGATGGCCTACGACGCCATCCAGATCCACGGCGGATCGGGTTACATGAAGGATTATCCCATCGAACGCATATACCGCGACGCCCGTATCACCAACATCTACGAAGGTACCACGCAGCTCCAGGTAGTGGCCGCCATACGCCACGTCACCACCGGTACGTTCCTATCGAAGATTATGGAGTACGAAGGTTACACCTGCGAAGGCTCCGTTTGCTCGGCCGATATCAGCGCCTTGATGAAGCGCCTTATCGCCATGAGGGAACAGTACCAGGCTGCTGTCGAGAAGGTTACTTCTGCAGGCGACAACGAACTTATCGATTTCCATGCCCGCAGGATGGTGGAGATGGCCGGACATATCGTGATCGGTCACTTGCTCTACCAGCAGGCCCATATCGACGACGAGTACCGTATAGCTGCCGAAACCTACGTAAGGTACGGCGAGGCCCAGAACGCCGCCTCAGCTCAGTATATCAACCGTTTCGCGCCCGAGGAGATCGACCTCTTCAAGGCCGTGAAGCAGGAATACCTGTAAGACAGGATGCATAAGACGCCGGGGTCGCCACAACTTGATGGCGACCCCGGCCGCTTATATAGCTCTATTCAACCGATAATCCGGCGGATATTGTTTGAATTGTAATAAATTTTGTATATTCATATTGTGTAATAATTGTATTGCCGAACTAAACATTAAAACCAAAGCTTATGAAGAGAAAAATTACAATGTTGTTGTCGGCGCTCGTTTTGTTGTCTTCGTGTGTGGATAAGGCCTACGACCTTTCCAACATAAAGACAGACGATATAACCATCGGAGCGGGCGGGACCGTGGTACCTATGGGTAATCTGGACATAGATCTCGGCGACATCGTTACGCCGCAGGATCCGGGGACGACTCCCGAGCCAGGTGACCAAGTGACCCTCACTGACATGGATGAGTTGTACGACATCGATGCAGGTTTCGATGAGGGATTGATAAGCGAACTGAGTGATATGGGGGATATCTGGATCGAACTCCATGTCGACAATCCGTTTAACGTGGCCTTCAAAATCAGTGTTTCGTTCGAAAACGGCGGAGGCAGCCCGGTAATACTTATAACCGATGAATTGGTGGCTGCATTGTCAACCACTAAACTTGAGACAGGTCTGATAACCTCCGAAACTCTCGAACAGATATCGGCGTCCAATGGTCTGAGGTTTAAACTCAAGATGGTGACTCCCGGTTATTTCCCGATGGGAAGTGTATCCAAATTCAAAGTCAGGTTCGTCGTTAAGAAGAGCGGCGGTATCAAGCTCTGACATGTGGCTCCGCGCAGGTATGCTTTTGCCTCACGCGGGATCTTTGATTGTTATGCTCCCTTCGGGGCGTGGCGGGATAATAAAAAATGTACCACTTACTAATCCGACAAGATTTTGAGAACAAAACTACTATATCTTACAATTGCCGGTCTTATGCTGGCGTCCGGCGCGGGAGCACAGATGCTCAAGACCGCCTATTTCATGGAGGGTTCGACGCATAGAAGTGCGCTTAACCCCGCTCTACAGCCCAACAGGGGCTACATTAACCTGCCTGTGGTGGGTTTTACGGGAGTGTCGTACAGCTCCAACTCTCTGTCGCTCGACAAGGTGTTTTTCCCATCATCCGACGGTAATGGGCTCGTGACCTATCTCGACGAGAGTGTTGATGCGGGGCAATTCCTGAGTGGACTTAAGGAAAACAACAAGCTCAACGCCCACTTAGCCCTTAATATCATAGGTTTCGGTTTCTATGCGGGAAAGGGGTTCTGGACTTTCGACATTAACCTCAAGACCAACTCTAATTCCCTGTTGCCAAAGGGATTATTCGAGTTTACCAAGATAGGTTCAGGAACCGAAGGGAAGGAGTATAACCTTAAGAATATGCAGGTCAACATCGACAGCTATGTCGATATAGGTCTTGGTTATTCGCGTCCGATTAATGACAAACTGACTGTCGGCGGACGTGTAAAATTTATCGGCGGGGTGGCCAATATAAGCATGAAGTACGACAACATGCATATAAAGATGACCGACGAACAATGGCTTATCAACGCCAAGGGTCGTCTTAACGTTACGGCTGCCGGTCTCAAATTCAAAAGTAAGATAGACGAGGATACCGGTAAGGAGATAATCGACTTTGATTCTTTCGATATCAAACCCAATGGGATGGCCGGATACGGTGGAGGTGTCGATCTCGGCGCTTCGTATAAACTATTCGATAAGCTGACGCTTTCTATGGCTGTTATTGACCTTGGTGCTATAAGATGGTCGGGCAAGAACACAGCCCACGGTGTGGCCACGGGACAGTATAATTTTAGCGGTTTCGATATTGTCGACGGACAGGATCAGGGAGCATCGGATTTCGGCGACTTCGAGGAATTCACCGAGTTTGAAACCTCGGCGTCCAAGTCGTATACCAGATGGTTGAATACCACGCTCAACGTGGGCGCTGAATACGAATTCTGCAAGAAGAAACTGGCAGTGGGCCTTCTCTCCTCGACGCAATTCCGTTCTTCGGGCACATATACCGAAATTACGGCCGCGGGCGTCGTGAGGCCGTGCAGGTGGTTCTCAGCGTCGCTGAGCTACTCTATGCTCCACGGCTACAACAGCTTCGGTGCGGCTCTTAATTTCCATCCCGCTTGGATCAACTTCTTCGTGGGTACCGACTACGTGATGCTCAAGGTGACTCCGCAGGGAGTGCCCTACAACCTCAATGCGGCCAATATCTACCTCGGCCTTGCTATCCCTGTGGGTAAAAAGCCTGAATGGAGGAAGAAATAGCCGGGAGTGTTTAATGGATTATTTCGGGGTTTTCCGCTTGGGCGGGGAGCCCCGAAATCTTTTTATTACCACCCTTATGCCATAATAGGCTTCCGGCGGGGCTTATTTTGGATATATATCTTTGAGGTTTGAAAAAAAACCGTGATATTTGTAGCTTAAAAAATCAAGAAAATCCCGTTTGAGAAGATGAGCATTGCAGAATTAAGCGAACAGGAAGTAGTAAGGCGTAACTCGCTCTCCCAGCTCCGTGCGCTGGGCATAGAGCCGTATCCCGCCGAGAAGTTCGACGTGAGCGCCACGGCAGCCGAGATAACCGAAGGATACTCCGAAGAGAAGAATAACTTCCAGGATATCACAATCGCCGGCCGTATCATGAGCCGCCGCATCATGGGCAGCGCCTCATTCTTCGAACTGCAGGACCATACGGGCAAGATACAGGTGTATGTCCGCAGGGATGATATATGCTCCGATCCCGAATCGGTGATGTATAATACCGTATTCAAGAAGTTGCTTGATATCGGCGACTTCGTGGGAGTTAAAGGCTCGGCCTTCATTACCAAGACCGGTGAGCTGTCGGTACATTGCGCCGAATTCAAGCTCCTTAGCAAGTCGCTGCGCCCCTTGCCCGTCGTCAAGGAGAAGGACGGACAGGTGTACGACGCTTTCAGCGACCCCGAGCAGAGGTACCGCCAGAGGTATGTAGACCTGGTGGTCAACCCCCATATCAAGGAGGTATTCCTCAAACGAAGCAAGATAATCAATACCATGCGCGCGTTCTTCACCGAGAAGAACTACGTAGAGGTCGAAACGCCAATTCTCCAGCCCATTCCGGGCGGTGCGGCGGCGCGTCCCTTTATAACGCACCATAACGCTCTCGATATGCCTCTCTACCTGCGTATCGCCAATGAGCTTTACCTCAAAAAATTGATTGTGGGCGGGTTCGACGGCGTGTATGAGTTCGCCAAGGACTTCCGCAACGAGGGGATGGACCGCACGCACAATCCCGAATTCACCGTGATGGAGATATACGTCGCCTACAAGGACTATATCTGGATGATGGAATTCGTGGAGGAGATGATCGAGCGCGTGGCCATAGCCCTGCACGGTAAGACCGAGGTGACAATCGGCGACAAGACGGTCGACTTCAAGCGCCCGTTCCGCAGGCTTACCATGACCGACGCCATCAAGGGAAAGACCGGCTTCGACATCACAGGCAAGAGCGAGGACGAACTTTGCGAAGCGTGTGGGAAGCTGAACGTGCCCTTCGACAAGACAATGGGCAAGGGTAAGCTGATCGACGCTATCTTCGGTCAGTATTGCGAGGACGAACTGATCCAGCCCACATTCATAATGGACTATCCCATAGAGATGTCGCCCCTGTGTAAGAGGCACCGCTCAAATCCCGACCTCACCGAACGCTTCGAGCTTTTCGTGGCCGGCAAGGAGCTGTGCAATGCCTACTCCGAGCTCAACGACCCCATCGACCAGCTCGACCGCTTCCAGGAGCAGATGCGCCTGAGCGAGAAGGGCGACGACGAGGCGATGTTCATCGATATGGACTTCGTGAGGGCATTGGAATACGGCATGCCCACATGTTCGGGTATGGGTATCGGGATCGACCGCCTCACCATGTTCATGACCAACCAGTCGTCGATACAGGATGTGCTGTTCTTCCCGCAGATGAGGCCTGAGAAGAAAGCCCACATCGACTCGGACGAGGCTTATGTGGCTATCGGGGTGCCTGTTGAATGGGTGCCGGTATTGCAGAAGATGGGATTCCATACGGTCGATTCGCTCTCGAAGCTCTCGCACGGCAAACTCTTTAACGACCTTTGTGGATTCAACAAGAAGAACAAGATGGGATTGAAAAATCCCACCCCCGACGAGGTTAAATCCTGGTGCGAGCGATAATGAAGTATAGGAACTATCTTCCTGCCGTGTGCTGGATGGTGGCCATTACGGTGACCATGTTGTTGCGCTGGAAGGGAATAGTACCGGGATGGGTGTTCTACACGCTGCTCATAGCAATGCACGTGTGGATATTCACCAAATTAGGAATGAAAATTTACAATTTAAAAAATAGGATAAATGAGAAGGAAAATTGTTGCGGGTAACTGGAAGATGAATACCACTCCCGTCGAAGGCGTTGAACTTGTAAAGGGCGTTGCGGCGCTCAAGGGTGAGGTTTGCTCATGCGTTGATTTCATCGTAGCTCCCCCTTTCACACACCTTTCAGAGGTTGTTAAAGCCACACGCGGTACGGGTATCGCCGTGTCGGCCCAGAACTGCGCCGCCGAAGCTTCAGGCGCCTATACAGGCGAAGTGTCGGCCAAGATGATAGCTTCACTGGGCGTGGAATATGTGATCCTCGGCCACTCCGAGCGCAGGGAATATTACGGAGAGAACAGCACCATCCTTAACAAGAAGATGGAACAGGCCTACGCCAACAACCTCGTGCCTATCTACTGTGTGGGCGAGAAGCTCGAAGAGAGGGAGTCTGGCAAGTATTTCGACGTGGTTACAGCCCAGATCGAAGAGGTGGTATTCGGCCTCAGCGAAGCACAGTACGACAAGCTCATCATAGCCTACGAACCCGTGTGGGCGATAGGTACAGGCAAGACCGCCACAGCCGAACAGGCTCAGGAGATGCACGCCCATATCCGCAAGGTGTTGGCGGGTAAGTTCGGCGCCAAGGCCGAGAACACTGCCATCCTCTACGGCGGTAGCTGTAAGCCTTCTAACGCGGCCGAGATATTCGCCAAGGCTGACGTAGACGGTGGTCTTATCGGCGGCGCGTCGCTCGTGGCCTCTGACTTTATCGGCATCGGTAAGGGTTTTACCAAATAGTCTGTATGTAATAGATAATGAGAGGCGGCCAGTGCATTTGCACTGGCCGCCTTAATATTATCTGGCGTAGCCGACATCTAAATTAACCGCCAATTGCTGATATTCACGCCCAGTAAGATCATGAGGCGCGAAGTGCCTAACCTCCCCGTATCTGAAGATTTCCGCCCGGAATAGGAGCGTAAGTAAATCCGTTAAGAACTCCCAGCATGTCTGACGACGTTAGACGAAGCCCTGAAGGGGCGAGACTAAAAGGAGGAGTTCTGGGATTTAGGATTTACAAGCGTATATTCAAGAAATCTTCATCGGCGGGGCGCATTTTGGTCAGCACCTTTTGTGCGTTCAAAAGGTGCGAAGAAAATCTTATTGATATAAGATTTTACAGTAGTTTGTTTGCCTTCCTACTTTTAGCTTCGCTTTCATTTCTCGCGACTCGACATAGTCCGCAAGCGGCCTCTGCCCTCACTGCTCGAAATGTTGTCATTGCCATAAAAGTAGGCAAAAGGTCTAGCCGCGTCTTCTTCCGGGGTCTCTTCCGGGAGCTTCCCTCGTTACGCGATAACTGAGGGTGATCTCCCTCACGAGACCTATTTCCGGCAGAAGCCCAAAGCGGCGATTATCTCCTTCCATTGTCTGGGGCGCGGCGCCCCAGACAATGGAAGATTACTTCCACTACGACCATACACTTATGCCCTGACTGCTTGTTTTGTTCGTGGATGGCTGATTCTCAGGGCGATATCGCCCTTCTTGTAACATACGTTTATCTTGTCGCCGCTTTCTATCTCGCCGCCGATTATAAGGTCGGATACTGGTTCTTCGACCCTGCTTAGAAGCGTCCGCTTGAGCGATCTCGCCCCGTAACGTGGTTCGTAGCCCTCCTCGATAAGTTTGCGGCATGCCTCCTCGCTAAGCGATATGGTGTAGCCGAGACCGAGCACCCGTTCGTGCAGGCGGGCGAATTCGAGTTCCACGATCCTCTTCACGTCGTTATCGCACAGAGTGTTGAACACCACGATGTCGTCTATGCGGTTGAGGAATTCGGGCGAGAAATGCTGCTCCATCGACTTCCGGAACAGCGACTCCCTGCCGGCGGCGACGGAGCCCTTTGATGAGGAAGTGGCGTAGCCGACGCCGCCTGAGTAGCCCGCCGCATCGCGCGAACCCACGTTTGAGGTCATGATGACCACCGTATTGCGGAAGTCGACCGTGCGCCCCAGACCGTCGGTGAGCCGTCCCTCGTCGAAGAGTTGGAGCATCACGTTATAGACGTCGGGATGTGCCTTCTCGATCTCGTCGAACAGGACTATGGAGTAGGGGTGGCGGCGTACATGCTCGGTGAGTTGTCCGCCCTTACCGTAACCCACGTATCCCGGAGGCGAGCCTATAAGCCTGCTCACATTGTGTTTCTCCGAATATTCGCTCATGTCGACACGTATCAGCGAGTTGCTGTCGCCGAACATGTAGCGGGCCAGTTCTTTGGTGAGGTGCGTCTTGCCCACGCCGGTAGGCCCCACGAACATGAATACGCCTATGGGTTTGTCGGGGTCGCCCAGTCCGGATCGCCCGCGGCGTATGGCCCGGCACACCTTTTCCACTGCCTCCTCCTGCCCTATCACGCGGCCCTTGAGCGCGCCGCACATATCCGACAGACGGGCCTGTTCATCGCAGGACATCCTCTCTATATTAACTCCCGTAATAGATGCCACGACACTAAGAATATGGTCGGCAGTGATCTCTGCATACTGTTCGGAACTATCCGAAGCTGCGCGAAGGATTCGGGCCTTCGAGCCCGCCTCGTCCATCACGTCGATGGCCTTGTCGGGGAAGACCCGATCGGTAATGTAGCGGGCCGGGAGCGATACGCACGCCTCCAGAGCCTCGCATGTATAGTTCACGCCGTGGTGCTCTTCGTAGAAGCCCTTGATGTTTTCGAGTATGGTCAGGGTATCCTCGCGGGATGTTTCCCCGACGATTATCTTCTGGAAACGGCGCTCCAGGGCGCTGTCGCTCTCTATATGCTCGCGGAATTCATCCAAGGTAGTGGCGCCGATACACTGCAACTCACCGCGGGCCAACGCAGGCTTGAGCATGTTGGCTATATCGAGGCTTCCCTGGGTGCTGCCGGCCCCTACGATGGTGTGTATCTCGTCGATAAACAGTATCACGTCACGGTTGCCGGACAGCTCGTCGAGCAGGCCCTTGAGCCGCTGCTCGAACTCTCCGCGGTATTTAGTGCCCGACACGAGCGAGGCCACGTCGAGCGAGAATACGGTCTTATCTTTCAGGGATTGCGGCACGTCTCCCGAGGCTATGCGCAGAGCCAGCCCCTCGACTATCGCCGATTTACCCACGCCCGCCTCGCCTATGAGCACGGGATTGTTCTTCTTGCGGCGGCAAAGTATCTGGCTGAGGCGCTCTATCTCCTCATAACGGCCCACCACGGGGTCGAGCCTGCCGCTTCGCGCGGCCTTGGTGAGGTCGGTGCCCAGTTTCTCGAGTACGGATTCATTGCGGCGCTGTTCCTCCATCGGCGAGAGCTCCTCCTGCGATTCAGCCTCTCCCTCCTGCCTGATATCGTACAGCAATCTTTTCTCGGGAAGAACAGTATTATTATCATACTCCTCGCTCTCGGGCAACATTTCGAGATAGTGCGCCACGACTATGGCGTTGACATTGTACAGTTCCAGCGTACGGGTGGAGAGAAGCAGGCGGTTGCGCAGTATCGCCAACAGCAGGTGCCCGGTGGTTATGGCATTGCCGGGCGTACTGCCCAGATCGCCATATATGCGGCGCATAGCCTCGCCGGAAGTGTCGGCGGGGGAGGGGAACCCTATATAGTTTAAAGGAGAAGCCTTTATGATGTCGCGCTCTATCCGAGTGCGTATCTGATATAATTCCCACTCTTTCAGTAGTTTGGAAAGGATGGTGGCCGAGTGTCCGACGCTCTCCTTGAGCAGGGCGAGGGTTATATGGTCGGGAGTGATACTACTGTACCCGGTTTCCCGGGCCTCGTAGAGGCTCCTTCGGAATACAGCTTCAAGTACCTTTGTTTGCCTTGTTTGCATGATATGCGTAATTGGTATAACCGGTTTTGGTTACACAAATAACGCATATAGCAGGTATAATATTATAAATTGTTACTTTTTGGCCATTCGCCGACTTCTAACTCCTTGATCTCGGCATTGTCCAAAATCAGCCTTATAGCTGTGCGTACGTTGTGAAATCCACTGATCCCCGCAGCTCCAGGATTGATATGCAGGAGGTTGTATTTTTTGTCGTAGATCACCTTTAATATATGGGAATGCCCGCACACGAATATTTGCGGATGGCAGCGGTTTATCATCCTCTCTGCATCGGGGAAGTAGCGCCCGGGATAGCCGCCGATATGGGTCATGAGGATGGTCGCGCCCTCGCGCTCGAAAAACTGGAATTCGGGGTAGACGATGCGTGTCGGGCCACCGTCGACATTGCCCCTCACGCCCACCAGGGGCTTGAACGCGGCTATATTGTCGGCCGTTTCGATGGAGCCGAAGTCGCCGCAGTGCCACAGCTCGTCGACGTTGCGAAAGAACTCGCGCAGGGTGTCGTCGAAGTAGCCGTGCGTGTCCGAAAGAATTCCTATTTTTTTCACGTTAAAGAGAGAATTATTTATACTTTTGTAAAGATACGCATTTCTCAAAAATATCCTCCCATGCAGAGTAATATCCCCTTGGCCGAGAGGTTGAGGCCCAGAAATATCGACGAATATATCGGCCAGAGCCACTTGATGGGCGAAGGCGGAGTGTTTCGTAAATTTCTGGAAACGGGCAACATACCCTCATTCATATTGTGGGGTCCGCCGGGAGTGGGGAAGACCACTCTCGCGGGTCTCGTGGCCACGGCTATGGGGCGTCAGCTGTTTACGCTATCGGCTGTAGCGGCTGGGGTGAAGGACGTGAGAGAGGTGATAGATCAGGCGCGTAAGAGCCGGTTTTTCAACGCCCCTGCGCCTTTCTTGTTCATCGATGAAATCCACCGCTTCAATAAGAGCCAGCAGGATTCGCTTCTGGGGGCTGTGGAGCAGGGGGTGGTGACGCTCATAGGCGCCACTACGGAAAATCCCTCGTTCGAGGTGATCTCGCCGCTATTGTCGCGCTGCCAGGTCTACACTCTCACAGCGATGGACGAGGAGGAGCTTCAGACCCTGCTCGATAGGGCCATCACCACCGACATGATACTCAAGGAGCGCAAGGTGAAGGTGGAGGAGACCGAAGCCCTCTTCACATTCTCGGGCGGCGACGCGCGTAAGCTCCTTAATATAATAGATATACTCAGCAATGCCACGGACGGCAAGATCGTTATCAACAACAAGAACGTCACCGACGCCCTCCAGCAGAATATAGCCCTCTATGACAAGAACGGTGAGCAGCATTACGACGTCATATCCGCCTTTATCAAGTCGGTGCGTGGTAGCGATCCCAACGCGGCTGTATACTATCTGGCCCGTATGCTGGCCGGGGGCGAAGATCCCAAGTTCATCGCCCGCCGCCTGGTGATATTAGCGTCGGAGGACATCGGCCTGGCCAATCCCAATGGCATGCTGATGGCCAACGCCTGCTTCGACATAGTGCACAAGGTGGGTATGCCCGAGGCGCGTATACCGCTGGCGGAGACCGCTATATACCTGGCTTCCAGTCCCAAGAGCAACTCGGCCTATATGGCCATAGGCGAGGCGTTGGCCATGGTGGAGAAGGATACGACCAACCGCCCTGTGCCGCTCCACATACGCAACGCGCCTACCAAGTTGATGAAGAATTTAGGCTACGGCGCCGACTACAAATACGCCCACGACTTCAGCGACAACTTCATTGAACAGGAGTTTATGCCCAAGGGACTTGAGGGGCGAAAATTCTATAAGCCGCAGGCCAACCCGCGCGAGAACGAGATGGCCCAGCGCCTGAAAGCCCTGTGGAAGGGGAAGTATTAGCAGCGAAACACTACCTAAAACTATACCTAAAACCTTAAAAACAATGAAAAGAATTCTGATCGCTTCGATGGCCGTCGTTATGGCTGCCTGTTGCGGAGCCGGTAAGTCGAAGCTCTTCAACAATCCCGACAATGAGAAGATAGGCGCGGTAGACACCATTTCTGTCTACCATGTGCCCGTGAAGCAGATAACCTCCGAGCCTGGTTATCACTGGTTCGCTTACTATGACAAGCTGCAGGTCGATCCCTCGGGTCGTTACGCCCTTGGTATGCAGACCAGCTTCCAGGGCCGTTCGCCCCGCGACGGCGACGTGATCAAGATCGGTATGATCGACCTCGAAGACGATTGCAAGTGGATCGAGCTCGGCGAGTCGAGGGCTTGGGGCTGGCAGCAGGGATGCCAGTTGCAGTTCATCCCCGGAAGCGACACCAAGATACTTTGGAACGACCGCGAGGGCGACAAGTTCGTGACCCGCATCATGGATATCAAGACCAAGGAGATAATAAGGACCATTCCCCAGACCGTCTATGCCCTGAGCCCCGACGGTAAGTGGGCGGTGACCACCGACTACCGCAGGGTGAACGATACCCGCCCGGGCTACGGCTACGCGGGCATCGCCGACCCCAACAAGGATATTCTCGCTCCCGAGACATCGGGTATTTGGAAGGTAGACCTCGAAACTGGCAAGGACTCGCTGATAATTTCCATCGCTGAAGTAGTGGCGATTCCCAATCCTCTCGATGACTTCGTCCAGGCTAAGCATTGGTTCAACCACCTGCTGGTGAATCCCGACGGCACACGTTTCATATTCCTGCACCGCTGGAGGTTCCCCGACGCCGAACGTAACGCTCCCTACATGAATGTGGGCGGCTTCGGCACACGCATGCTCACAGCCTCGGCCGAAGGTAAGGATATCCGCGTGATCGACCCCTACAACTACACTTCGCACTTCATATGGAAGGATCCCGAACATATTCTGGCGTGGACCAAGATCCCCGAGGCAGGATTCGGCTTCTTCGTATTCCGCGACAGCGACACGCCCGAGATCGTTCAGATCGGCAAGGAGAAGATGCCCCGCAACAGCCATTGCACCTATCTGCCCGCGCCCTATCAGGATTGGATACTTAACGACACATATCCCGATGAAAACCGCATCCAGACCGTGTACCTCTACCATGAGCCCACCGACCGCCGCATAGACATCGCCTCGATATATTCGCCCGAAGATTACAAGGGCGAGTGGAGGTGCGACCTGCACCCAAGGTCTACCCCCGACGGCAAGCGCGTGATAATCGACGCCCCCAACTACCAGGGCCGCCAGATGTATATCTTCGATATAAGTTCATTGCTGGAACAGTAATAATTACAAGACGATGAAAACAATATTGACAGCCGCCGCCATATCGCTCTGCGCCATGGTGCTGGCTCTTGGCTCCGTACAGGCCCAGGAAAAATACAAGACGATAGATAAGAACAGCCCCTACACCGTCGTGGCTAACGATTACAGCACGATGTGCGCCCGCGGTGTGACCTATTCATATTACCAGAATGGCAAGACCTACTTCACATGGGCGGGCCTCTATATGAATCCGCAGATCACCGTCGTGGATTCGGCGACAGGTGAAATTGCGAAACCCGTGCAGATCAGGGAGTACAATTATAAGGAAAGATGGGCTTATCACGACTATCCTACAATGTTGGTGGACAAGAAAGGCACCGTGCATGTCTTCATGGCCTACCACTGCCAGAAGCTGCATTACCTCCGCAGCCAGAAAGGCGGCGATATCAACGGAGAGTGGAAGGAGACCGTTATTGAACACCCCACGGGTTATCCGTTCCCGATCCTTACATCCGACGGCTCGATGTTCGTGTTTTTCATTCTCAACAAGGACCCCAAGTACGACCGTCCCGAGCGTCCGCTCTATTACATCTACTCTAAGGACGGCGGCGACTCTTGGAGCGACACGGTCAGATGTATGAACCGTGATTTCGACAATGTGAAGGAGATATACATAGGCTCGATGAAGTTGGCCCCCAAGCAGGGTAAATACCCCGAGAGGATACTACTTACCGGTACGCTAGCGGGCGTCGGCGGCCACAACCAATGCCATAAGGACATCTACTACGCATATATGGATGTGAAGACCATGAAGATGTACTCTGCCACCAAAAAAGACCTCGGAACGCTGATCGAGGGTGAGGACGAATGGCGCGAGATCACCCTGCTGGATACGGGGGAGAGCTTCACGAGGCCCTACGCCGTGGGGCACAACGCCAATGTGATAACTGATCCTAAAACAGGTCACCCGATGGTGGGATACGAATATATAAACCCCAAGAAGGGATTCACCACCACTTTCGTTATGTGGAATGGCAAGCGTTGGGGCGAGCCTATGCCGACTCCCAGGGGTACGCGCATTACCGACATGTTCGTCGACGAGAAAGGCAAGCTTACAGCCTATGTGGTACAGGGTAACGTACTATACGGTTACCAGTATAATGGTACAGAAATGCAGGCGTTGGGTAAATGGGAAGCGCCGGATATGAAGATCTCGACGGTTGTGCGTGCAGGGAATTATTCAGGATATAAACCCGCGCAGTTCGTGTTCTTCGAGAAGGTAGAGAATATTAAAACTCCCACAGGAGCCTACAAGGTCGGATTCTTCGATGGTACGCTGAAACATTAATTTTCTAAACTCATGAAAACAAGATTGATATATGCCGCCATGTCGCTTTGTGCCGTGGTGTTAGCCGTGAGCCATGTGCAGGCTCAGGAAATATCCAAGAAAATAGACACAGGCAGTAATTATACCGTAATCGCGGGTAATTACAGCACTTTATGTTCGCGCGGGGTGACATACTCCTATCAACAGAACGGCAAGACCTATTTCACCTGGCCGGGAAGGGATATGAACCCCCAGGTGGCCATGGTCGACTCGGCCACGGGCGAAATAACCGGGCCTGTGCAGATAAAGGAGTACAACTACAGCGGCAAATGGGACTATCACGATTATCCCACGATGGTGGTCGACAAGGATAACACCGTGCATGTATTTATGGCCTACCACAACAAGAAGATGCATTATCTGCGCAGTCCCAAGGGGGGCGACATAAAGGGCGAATGGAAGGAGACCAATTTCATCCACCGTACCGGCTACCCGTTCCCGATACTCTCCTCCGATGGCACTATATTCCTGTTCTTCAACATAACCAAGGACCCCAAGTACATCAAACCCGAACGTCCGCTCTATTTCGTCTACTCGAAGGACGGTGGCGACTCGTGGAGCGACACCATCAGGTGTATGAATCGCGACGTCGATAAGATGAAAGAGATATATATCGGCACGATGAAAATAGAGCCGGCCCAAGGCAAATATCCCGAGAGGATCAGCCTCACGGGGACGCTCGCGGGTGTAGGTGGGCACAACATGTGCCACAAGGATGTATACTATGCCTATATGGATGTGAAGACCTTCAAAATGTATTCCGCCTCCGGTAAAGACCTCGGACCTATGATAGAGGGCGAGGACGAATGGCGCGAGATCACCCTGCTGGATACGGGCGAGAGCTACTCACGGCCTTTTGTAGTAGACCATACCACCAACGTGATATCCGACCCCAATACGGGCTATCCTATGGTGGTGTATGAATATTACGTGGCAACCAAGAAGAACCATGCGACGACGTTCGTTATGTGGAACGGCAAGCGTTGGAGCGCTCCGGTGCAGAGTCCCAAGGGGAACCGCGTGCAGGATGTGTTTATCGACGAAAAAGGGAATAAGACAGCTTATGTTACAGAGAATGGCGTGTTGTACGGCTACCGTTACGATAAAGGCTCGCTGACCTCGCTGGGCAAGTTCTCCATACCGGGGATTAGTCTCTCGCCGGTTAAGCGCACTGGCAATTACTCTGGATATAAACCCGCACAGTTCGTGTTCTTCCAGAAGTGTGCCGACATATACGTCACTACAGGTGAGCACAAGGTGGGTTTCTATGACGGTACTTTAAAATAGGCGGGAGTAACGCCCCCGATTATCCAAAAATAATAGGCCGGAGCGATATATCGCTCCGGCCTATTTCATTACCGGCGTCGCGGCGGACCTACCCTCTGGGGCTACTGGTCGTCGTCTTCGTCATATTTTTCCTCGGAGGAGTCGATGATCTCATCGGCGCCCTTGATCTCGTCGTCGTAGTACTCCTTGTCCTCTTCTTCCTCCACGGAATCGTCGACCTTTACGTCTATTTTTACAAGGTAGCTTATATCCTCAGTCTCGAAGACCACGGCGTAGAAGAAGTCGCCACCACCCTTGTCGATGCGGATCATGTGGTCGGCAAACCCCAGTGGGTACTTCTTTTTCACCTCGTCCTGCAACTCGGGGGCGAGGTTATTAAAACTGACTACCAGTTTTTTCTTGGTTTTACTCTCTGCAGTCATTGTTGGGTAATAATTTACTGCAAGTATACACACAAAATCCTAAATACAAAATGGTAAATATTAAAAAAAATGATTAAAGCTGTTTTTTTATTTCAGGGACTATTTCTTCTCCTCCAAAAAGAATATCTTTACACGTAAATATTTCTAAAGAGGGCCGTTAAAAAACATAAGGATGCTGGAGCGAATACAACAGTTGCGCGACGAACTCAATTACCATAACTACCGCTATTATATTCTCAACGATCCGCAGATAAGCGATTATGAGTATGATAACAAGATGCGAGAGTTGCAGGAGTTGGAAGCCGCACACCCCGAATACTCTTCGCCCGACTCCCCGTCGGTGAGGGTGGGTAGCGATGCCAGTAATTCGTTCGAGCAGGTGCGCCACGCCACCCCGATGCTTTCGCTTTCCAATACCTACTCGATGGAGGAAGTGGGAGAATTCAACCAGAGGGTAGAGAAGGAGATGGGGCAGGTGGACTATGTGGCCGAGCTCAAGTTCGACGGAGCCGCGATAAGCCTCACTTACCGCGATGGTAGTCTCGAACGCGCCGTAACCCGCGGCGACGGCACCTACGGCGACGACGTCACGGCCAACGTGCGCACCATACGCAGTATTCCTCTGCGCCTCCAGGGTAAGGGCTATCCCGCATTTTTCGAGATACGCGGCGAGATATATATGCCCCACAAGTCATTCGAGAGGCTCAATGCCGAGAGGGAGGACATAGGCGAGGACCCCTTCGCCAATCCCCGTAACGCCGCCGCGGGAAGCCTTAAATTGCAGAGTTCGGCCGAGGTGGCCCGCAGGGGCCTCGACGCCACATTCTATAATATACAGGGCGAGGGCCTGCCCGCCACCCATTTCGACAGCATGACCAAAGCCCGCGAGTGGGGGTTCAGGGTGTCGGAGATGATGACCCTATGCCATACGATGGACGAAGTCGTGGCATTCATAAACCACTGGGACAAGGCGAGGGATAAGCTCCCCTACGATACCGACGGGGTGGTGATCAAGGTCAACGACTATGCCATGCAGGAGGAGTTGGGCCTCACGGCCAAGTCGCCCCGCTGGGCCGTGGCCTACAAGTTCAAAGCCGAGGAGGCTCTGTCGCGCCTGTTGAGCGTAGCTTTCCAGGTGGGACGCACGGGAGCCATCACCCCCGTGGCCAACCTCTCGCCCGTGAAGCTCGCCGGGACGACCGTGAAGCGCGCCTCCTTGCACAACGCCGAGCAGATAGCCCTGCTGGATATAAGGGTGGGCGATATGGTCTACGTGGAGAAGGGCGGGGAGATAATTCCCAAGGTCACGGGCGTGGACATTTCGCAGCGCTCCGCCGACAGCGTGCCGCTTAAATTCATAACAGAGTGTCCCGCGTGCGGCGCCACACTCGTTAAGATCGAGGGCGAGGCCCGCCACTACTGCCCCAACCAGAGCCATTGCCCGCCTCAGATCGTAGGCCGTATAATCCACTTCATCAGCCGCAAGGCGATGAACATCGAGAACCTTGGCGATGAAACCGTACAGCTGCTCTACGACAATAAGATGCTCGAGGATATTTCCGGCCTTTACACCCTGCGCAGGGAGGCGCTCGCCGGGTTGCCGAGGCTGGGGGAGAAGTCGGCCGATAATATAGTTTCTAATATCGAGGCGTCGAAGAATAACCCTTTCCATCGGGTGCTGTTCGGCCTCGGGATAAGATTCGTGGGTGAAACCACGGCGCGTACGCTGGCAGCCCGATTCGGCAATATAGATTCCTTGCGCGGGGCGTCGAGGGAAGAGCTTTTAGATACCGACGAGGTAGGGGGTAAGATCGCCGACAGTATTGCGGCCTACTTTGCCGACGAGGCCAATCTGGCTATCATCGACCGCCTCAAGGAGTACGGCGTGAGCATGGGCGGCGAGGCCGAGGGCCCCGTGTCGGACGAACTTAAAGGATTGAACATTGTGGTCAGCGGCACGTTCGAGGGACGTCCGAGGGAGGATATGATAGCCCTCGTGGAGTCGCACGGAGGCAGGAGCCAGAACTCCGTGTCGGCCAATACCGACCTTATCGTGGCGGGCGAAAACATGGGCCCCAAGAAGCGCGAAAAGGCGGAGAAACTGGGCATACGTATTATCGGCCTCGACGAATTCCTCGGCATGTTAGAGGGCGGTGACAAACCCGCCGAAGTGGCTGAAAAGCAGCCAGAGAACGTTGCGAAAGGGAATAAAAAGGATGATTTTGTAACAGAACACAGCAATGATGTTCAAAATTCGGAGCCGGGCGAAAATAATGCCGTGCAGGGCACTCTATTTTGATTAAATACGTTTATCTTTGAAGCGAAAATTAAACAAATCGTAATGAAAAATAACATCAGCGGATTGGGCGTGGCCCTCGTGACCCCGTTCACACCGACCGGAGATATAGATTTCGCAGCCCTTGAAAGGCTTGTGGACCATGTTATCTGCGGTGGTGCCGATTACCTTGTGACTCTCGGCACTACGGCCGAAACTCCCACGCTCTCATGTGAGGAGAAGAGGTCGCTCGTCGACGCTATACTCAAGTACAATGCGGGGCGCGTTCCCGTGATCGTGGGGATCGGCGGCAACTCCACACACTGTGTTATTTCCGCTATCAAGGAGTTCGATTTTACCGGCATCTGCGCTTTGCTGTCCGTGGTACCTTACTATAATAAGCCCTCACAGCAGGGTATATATGAGCATTACAAGGCTGTGGCCGAGGCGTCGCCCGTACCCGTTATCCTGTACAACGTCCCGGGACGTACCGGCGTGAATATGACTGCCGAGACCACACTGCGCATTGCCCGCGACTGTCCCAACGCCATGGCGGTGAAGGAGGCGAGCGGCAACCTGTCGCAGATAGCCTACATAATGAGGGACAAGCCCGAAGGTTTCGCGGTGATCTCTGGCGACGACAATATGACTCTGCCCGTGATCGCGATGGGAGGCAACGGTATTATCTCCGTGGCCGCCAACGCCTATCCCGACAAGCTCAAGGCTCTTGTCGATGCGTTCGCCAAGGGTGATACGGCCCTGGCTGCCAAGTTGCACCTCGACCTTACTGAGGTCAACGACGCCCTCTTCGAGGAGGGGAATCCCGTGGGCGTGAAGGCCGCGCTTGCCGTTAAGGGCATTATCGGCAATTACCTGCGCCTGCCGCTGGTGCCGTCTTCCGAAAGGCTCTACTCTAAGCTCCAGAAGCTGATCTCCACACTCTAATCATCTTTGCGTAGCGGGCTGTCGGCGTGAAATGACGGCATAGCCTGCTTCGTCAACATACCTGTGTGTTTGCTGGTTATGCCGTCGCTTTCCGGACGATTCCTGCTTTGGCTTGAAAGTTGCTTAATAGAGGAGGACGGCTCGAAAGTATACGGCCGCCACGATTATCCTTAAAATATAAAAACGCTTTGATATGCGACTTTTCTCTGTAAAAACGATCTTCGGCTCGCTTGCGGCTGTGCTCGTACTCCTTTCACTGGTTGTTTCGGCACAGGATGCTCCGGTAAAATATCCCGTGAAGCCCGACAACGAGCAGATACTGCGCGAGATAATCGACGGTAACTCCAAGTATTACTATCCGGTGCTCTTCGCGCGCTACAAGCAGGGCGACACGACTATCACACTGGAAGGGTACCGCCACCTCTACTACGGCTTCCCGTACCAGGAGGATTATGCTCCGCTCAACGCTAATCCAGCGCTGGACAAACTGCGCGTGTTGATAGAGACCGCCGGCGAGAAGCCCACCAACGACCAGCTTCTTCAACAGATAGATGCCGCCAAGGAGGTGATGGTGCGCCAGCCGTTCAGCCTGAGTAACATTAACTTCCTGTCGTACGCCTATGCTACCATAGGAGATGTGGCCAATGCCAAGATCAATGCCCACAGGTTTAAGATGGTTGTCGAGGCTATCCGTTCCTCCGGCACGGGACTTACCGAGAAGACCCCGCTCCATATAATCGACTTCTCGGATGCCATCGACCTGCTTGATGCCGACGGAGTGAAGCACCGCGACGCCCGCATCGTGAGTCGCACGGTGGAATATTTCGACTTTATCGGCCAGTTCTACGGTACAAAAGGCTACTACTTCGATTACAGCCGCGTCTACTGGCGTAAACCCGACGTGACTCCCGAGAGACCTAAGAAGCCGGGATTCCAGATCAACGGAATGACCGTGGGTAGGCCGAAGTAAAGGCCTGACTGTACGTATTAAAAAATAAGCGTCCCGGTTGCCGTTGCAACCGGGACGCATCTATTTTAGGGTCTCAGCCTACCAGATATATATCTTAGAGGTAGAGCTCCACTTACCCTTGGGGGGTATGGTGTTAAATCCTGTTACTTCCTTGGGCAGCTTGAGGTTGGGCGCGTTGATGGCCCAACTCTGCGGCTCGGCGCAGAAGTAGGGCTTGTCGCCGCCGTTGTTCCACAGCAGCCACTGCGTCATCTTCTTGTCGACCTCGTAGTAGACGCGCACGCCGCTGCGTATATCGGAGATGATGGCCCCGTTGAACTCCTTGAGATTGATCTTCATCGACTTGTTGGTCAGCGCCCATTCTATGGGTTTACCCGTGGGGCGCAGGCCGCTGGTACGCAGCTTGGTCTCGTCCTCGGTCAGGGGCATAAGCGTTCCAGTGGGCAGGGTGCGCTTGTCGAGCTCCCAGCGTTCGCCTACGGACATGTGTACGCGGTAATCTATGGGATTGCCTCCCTTGATGAACGGCACATTGAACGCGGTATGGAACCCGACGCCGATAGGCATTGGCTCGTCGCTGAGGTTGGTGAAGGTAACGGTCTGCTCCAGACCCTTCCATGTAAGCCTGAAAGACATCTTACATTCGAACGGTATCGGGAAATAGCTGAATATCGCGTTATTCGCCGAATCGGATACGAATGTGGTCTCAAGCAGCACATAGTCGTCGCCCTGCTCCATCTTGGTCACGGTGAAGGGCATCTTGCGTATAGTCCCGTGGTGATGGTTGTTCTCATCGGGGAGGGTGATCGGGAAGTTGTAGGTCCTGCCTCCGTAGGTGAATTTGCCGTCGGCGATCCTGTTGGGAGGGAACAGCAGGGGCAGCCCGAAGATCTGGGGACGTGTCATGAACAGCTCCATCTCATCCTCGGCGGGAGTGTGGAGGATATCCACCCCGTGCGAAGAGTTGTAGAGCTTGACCATGTTGGCTCCATACTCGGGGACAACAGTAGCGTGATAACCTCCGGCCTCCATTAGTATGGCGGCCATACCGTTCCAGATTATTTTGGAGATTGCAAATGTAGTCATAGGCGATAAGGGATTTTATCGTAGCGGTTTGGGTTTATATCGTACAGCCCGGGAGCGTTAGAGCATCTTGCGGATCTTGTCCTCCAACACGTTCTTGGGAGCGGCGCCTATCTGCTTGTCGACCACTTCGCCGTTCTTTACGAACACGATAGTGGGAATGTTACGCACGGCGTACTTGGCTGCGATAGCGTCGTTGTCGTCGACGTCGCACTTGCCTATTATCACCTTGCCTTCGTACTCTTTGGCCAGTTCTTCCACGATCGGGCCTATCATGCGGCAGGGGCCGCACCATTCCGCCCAGAAATCTATTACCACCGGCTTGCCGGAATTCATTACCTCATCGTAGTTAGCTGAGTTGATGTTGAGTGCCATAATAATTATGATTTAAGTTGTGTTTTTTTCTGTATGTAAAGATGTAAAAATTCCCGCTAAAATAAAACCTCTAAGCCAACATATATTGCAACTGGTAGTCGTCGCAGAAGCGTATCATCTCCTCCGAGAGGGTCACCCTGCGGCCCCTGGAGAAGAGGTTGAGCGATACTTTGTTCTCTTCGTCCACCACCCTGACCCTGAGCTGAATGCTTCCCGGATTGTTCTTCGATACCTCGTGCATCCTGTCGATCACTTCGTTGGTTATCTCATCCACATTGAGCATTATGGTCAGCTCCCTCACCAGTTTGTCCTGCGCATCGGAGAGTTGCATTACGGAGTTAATCTTTGCCTCCATTTCCGATGGATTGTATATCTTGGGGCGTATAGTGCCCTTGACCAATATATAATAACCCGTGAAGAGGTATGGGCGCAGGCTCTCGTAATCCTTGTCGAAGAGCACGAACGTGTACGATCCGCTGTAATCCTCCAATGTGAATCGTCCGTAGGGCTTACCCTTTTTGGTTACGAGGTTCACCACGTCGGTCACCATACCAGCTACGGCAAAATCCTTGCCTGAAAGCGCCGGCAGGTTCTCAAAATCGCTCAACGAGGCGTTGCAGAAATTTTTTATGATGACTCTATAGTCGTCCAACGGGTGAGAGGAGAGGTAGATACCCACCACTTCGCGCTCTTTGTTAAGAGTTTCGAGCTTGCCCCACGGGGTGAACGACGGGAGTGAGGGTTTGGCTATATCCACCTGGCCCGAGTCGCCGCCGAAGAGGCTCTGCTGGCTGTTGTTCTTCTCGCTCTGCACGCGGCTCCCGTAGCGGACGAGCATCTCGAGGAATGTGGTGTTGTCGTCGAGCGGCGCGAAGAATGCGCTGCGGTGGCAGTCAATGATCCCGTCCAGGGCGCCGCTCAGCACGAGATTTTCGAGCGTCTTCTTGTTCACTGCCTGCAGGTTGACCCTCTCCACGAAGTCGTAGATAGAGGTAAAGGGCCCTCCCTCGCGGCGCGTAGCGATGATATTCTCCACGGCCGCCTCGCCGATACCTTTGATCGCGGCCATTCCGAAGCGAATGTTGTTATTCTTGTCTACCGAGAATTTTATGTTACTCTCATTCACGTCCGGCCCAAGTACCGCCGTGCCCATCCTCTTGCACTCGTCCATAAAGAAGCTGATCTTCTTGATGTCCGACAGGTTGCGGCTCAACAAGGCCGCCATGAATTCGGAAGGGTAGTGGGCCTTCAGGTATGCAGTCTGGTATGATACGTAGGCGTAGCAGGTGGAGTGCGACTTATTAAAGGCGTAGGAGGCGAAGGCTTCCCAGTCGGTCCACACCTTTTCGCATATCTTGCTGTCGTGGCCTCTCTCGGCCGCCCCTTCGAGGAATTGCGGCTTGAGCTTATCCAGTACTGATTTCTGCTTCTTACCCATGGCCTTGCGGAGTGTGTCGGCCTGGCCTCCGGTGAAGCCCGCGAGCTTCTGCGACAGGAGCATGACCTGTTCCTGGTACACTGTGATGCCGTAGGTATCCTTGAGGTACTCCTCCATGTCGGCGATCTCATACACCACCTTCTCCCGCCCATGCTTACGAGCCACGAAGTTGGGGATATATTCCATCGGGCCCGGACGGTATAGGGCGTTCATGGCGATAAGGTCCTCGAAACGGTTGGGCTTGAGGTTGCGCAGGTGTTTCTTCATGCCCGGCGACTCGAACTGGAACAGACCCGTGGTATCGCCGCGGCTGTACAGCTCGAATGTCTTGGCGTCGTCGAGGGGGATGGCGTCGATATCTATCTTAACTCCCCGCGACAACTCCACGTTCTCTACGGCGTCCTTTATTATCGATAGGGTTTTCAGGCCCAGGAAGTCCATCTTTATGAGGCCGACACTCTCCACCTGCTTACCCTCGAACTGCACCACGTTGAGCTCGGCGTCCTTGGCCACTGCTATGGGAGCGAAGAGTTCCAGGTCGTCCTGCCCGATGATTACCCCGCATGCGTGTACCCCCGTCTGGCGTATGGAGCCTTCGAGTTTTTCGGCGTATTTGAGCGTGTTGCGGATAAGTGGATTGTCGCTCTCACGTTCCTTACTCAGCTCCACAACCTCTTTATAGGCATCCTTGAACGACGTTCCCGGGCGTTCCGGCACGAGCTTGGCCAGGCGGTCGCTTTCATTAAGGGGCAGCTTCTGTATGCGGGCCACATCGCGGATGGCCATCTTGGGGGCCATGGTGCCGAAGGTGACGATCTGCGCCACGCGCTTTACACCGTACTTGTCCACTACGTATTTGAGCACGCTGGCGCGGCCGTCTTCATCGAAGTCGATGTCGACGTCGGGTAGGGATATACGGTCGGGGTTGAGGAAACGCTCGAACAGCAGGTCGTACTTTATGGGGTCGATATTGGTGATCTTAAGGGCGTAGGCTACCACCGATCCGGCGGCCGAACCTCGCCCCGGGCCTACCGATACGTTCATCTCCCTCGCAGCACGGATAAAGTCCCACACGATAAGGAAGTAGCCGGGGAATCCCATCCACTCTATGGTCGAGAGCTCGAATTCTATACGTGTCTTTAACTCTTCCGACAGTTCTTCGCCGTAACGCTCCTTGATCCCCTTGTATGTTATATATCGGAGATAGAGGTACTGCCTGGCCGTGGTCAGCGTTTCGGCAAAGGCAGGATATTTGGCCGCGAAGTCGTCCAGCGAGTCGCATGATTCGGCCTCAGCGAGCAGCGTCTTGTCTTCTATCTTCTTGCAGAAGCTCACTTTCAGCGCCTTTTGGTCTATCTCGAAATCCTCCGGAATGGGGAAGTTGGGCATCAGGGGCCCCCTCTCCAGTTCGAAATCCTCCACCTTACCCGCTATTTCAAGCGTAGTGGCGAGCGCCTCGGCCTCATCGGGGAACAGGGCCAGCATCTCGTCGTACGACTTGAGATACTCCTGCCCCGTGTAACGCATACGCGTGGGGTCGTCGAGGTCACGGCCCGTATTGAGGCATATGAGGTGGTCGTGCGCCGGGGCGTCGTCGGCATAGATAAAGTGTACGTCGTTGGAGGCCATCAGCTTCACGCCGTGCTTTGCGGCAAGCTCCTTTAGGTGAACGTTCACCGCCTCCTGTTTCTTCGACACTTCCGTGTCTCCACCGGGCCCGGGAGCGCGGTGTTGCTGTAACTCTATGTAGTAGTCGTCGCCAAAAAGGCCCTTGAATTCTTCTATCACCCTGCCGGCCTCTGCCATGTCGCCCTTCATGATGGCCTGGGGCAGTTCGCCGCCGAGGCAAGCCGAGCAGCATATGATGCCATCGCTGTACTGACGCAGCAGTTCCTTGTCGATACGGGGGCGGTAATAGTACCCTTCGGTGAAACCGTAGGACACCATCCTGATAAGGTTGCGGTAGCCCTTTTCGTTCTTAGCCAATAGTATAAGGTGGTCGCCGCGGTCATCCTTGACGTTCTTGTCGAAACGGCTGCCTCCTGCCACATATACCTCGCAACCTAAAATGGGCTTCACTCCCTGTTTGCGGGCAGCGTCGAAGAACTCCTTCACGCCGAACATATTGCCGTGGTCGGTGATGGCGATGGCCTCCATGCCCAACTCCTTGGCCCTGGCGACAAGGCGTTTCACATCCGACTGTCCGTCGAGGATGGAGTATTGGGTGTGTACGTGGAGGTGGACGAAAGACATCTTAGGCTGGATTTTTGCTTATTTACAAAGATAACACTATTTCTTCTGTTTTTCAGGTCGCCGCCCTATGGAAATTTATTAAAAAGATATTAACTTAGAGATGTAGAATATATAAGGCCGCAGGTGTAGTGGCACGACTAATCATATAATATTATGGATAAATCAAAAGTATTGGTATTCAGACGTTTTGACTTTCTTGGCGAGGCTGAGATAATCAAGGCATTGCTCGACGACAACGGCATCGAAAGCTCGATAATACACGACATACAGACCATTATGCCGCTGGGGAATACGGGTAATCCGGTGATAGAGCTGCTCATCAACGAATCCGATCTCGATAAGGCCGAACAGGTGATGTCCGCCAGCTTTGACCAGGCCGAATTCGATGCCGAGAGCGCTAAAAAACATAAAAAGCCGTAAGGTTTACTACGGCGTGCTACCCTGCGCTGTGCGCGCTGATGTGTATGCGGTTTGCGCGGCGACGGTGGAGTAGGAGGCCTCCCAGATTGATATACCCGTGATCTGCCAGGAGGAGTTGCAGATTTCGGGTAGCTTGTACGCCGTATATAACATAAAATTAAAGTAGGGCGACACTAACAGTGTCGCCCTACTTATCTAATATTCAGCGTATAAACGGGGCATACGCTATGCCCTTATTCTTACCTCCTTGCCGGAGCAGGTTTAGCCGTAGCGGCGGGAGCGGGTTTGTCAACGATACCGAGTTCCTTCTTTACCATGGGAAGGATGTTGGTAAGCTGGGCTTCGTCGAAGTATACGAGCGCGCCCTGGGCTGTGTCGAATACCATGGCGAGGGCGTTCTCCTTGCCGACTTTGCTTATGGCTTCGTTGGCCTTCTTAATCACGGGAGCCATCAGCTTGGCCTGCATCTCCTGCATATCCCTCTGGGCTACCTCCTGGAACTCTTCGAAACGATTCTGGAGATCGCCCAGTTCCTTTTCCTTGAGCTGCTTTACAGCGTCGGAGAGGTTAGGGGCGTTCTTCTGGTAATCCTGCAGTTTGGTGTTGAACTCCACCTGGATGGTTTCCAACTGATCCTGCAGTTCCTTAGAGTATTTCTCGAGCCTCACCTGAGCCGAATCCCTTTCGGGCATCGACATTATAAGCTCCTGCGATGAAATGTACCCGAATTTCTGTGCGAATGACGACGCACTGCAACACAGAATCATGGCCGTAGCGATGAGGGTAAGTTTGGTTAGTTGATTCATAAATTTCGTAAGGTTTGTTTGTAATCTTGTTTTATGGGTTGAGAATAGGGTTTTTGTTGCGAATTTTACTGCGGCCGCGTTTAAGGTTGCCGCACGACTGATACCGGGCTACTGCGCGTTAACTATCTTGATTATCTCCTGGCTCTTGTCGAGGCCGGGCTTCATGTAGAGCAGCGACGGGTTGCTGGCCGCGTCGAGTACCATGTCGTAGCTGTTGGTCTCGGCGTACTTCTTGATCGCAGCCATCACCTTGTCCTGTATGGGTTTGATCTTCTCTTCGCGCTTCTTCGCCATTTCGCCGTCGTTGCCAAATATGGTTTCCTGGCTCTTCTTCACGTTGTTTTCCGCGGTGATGATCTCATTTTCGCGGGTCTGGCGGTCGGAAGCTGACAGGTAGGCCTTCTGCACCTGGTACTTATCGTAGAGATATTCCACGTTCTTGTAGGCGTTGTCTATTTTTTTCTGGTTCTCGTCGGCGATCTGGTCGAGCTCCTTCACAGCCGAATTGTAGGCGGGGATGGCCTTGAAGATGGTCTCGCTGTTGACAACGAGGGTTTTCTGTGAAAAGGCGGCCGCTGAGATCATCAGGGCGGCGAGCAGCAATAAACTCTTTTTCATAATAATTAACGTTATTATTCGTGATGTATTACATTAGAACTGGTTGCCTATGATAAAGTGCGGTTGCCAGCCACCTTTTTGTCCAGTGTAGGGCACACGGTCGAACCCATAACCGAAGTCGAACCCTATCATACCCACGATGGGCAGATACAACCTTACGCCCAGACCTGCCGACCTTTTCAACTGGAACGGGTTGAACGACTGCCAGTCAGGGAACGCATTACCCCCTTCTGCAAATACCAGACCATAAATCGTCGCACTGGGTTTGAGGATAAAAGGATATCTCAATTCGAGTGTATACTTGTTATAGGCCCTTGCATAGTCACCCTGGTTGCTGTAGGGAGTGAGCGAACCGTTCTCGTAACCGCGAAGCCCGATGATGTCCACCCCGTAGACGTTATATCCCGACATACCGTCGCCCCCCATGTCGAATCCTTCGAAGGGTGAGGGCTTATCCTTGTTGTATGCTCCCAGGTAGCCCATCTCAGCCTTGGCCATGAGCACGAGGTTGTTGTTGCGTGTGAGGGGGTAGAACCACTGCCCCTTGAGTTCCCACTTGTAGAACTCTATCCACTTGTAACGTTGACTGTTAGGCAGGTTGGGGTCGGAGTAGTCTATGTCCTGGAACAGGGAGTAGGGCGGGGTAAGGGTCAAGGCGACAGAGAAATCCGAGCCCCTGCGCGGGTATATGGGCTGATCGACGGAGTTACGCCCGAAGACGGTCTTGAACGATATAATGTTGGCGGATCCGTTGTTGAGGATAAAGTAGTCCCAATCCTTGAGGTTGTACGACTGGTATCCCAATTCATTGTATAGGGTAAAGTATTGGTCGGGCCATGAGAGCCTGCGTCCCAGACCCACCGATCCACCGATGGTGCGGAAGTGCTTGGTGCCCTTCTGCCACATATAGTAGGCGTTGGTTTCGTCGGAGTAGTAGAGCCCTACGGTCAGCGAGTTGGGCTTGCGGCCACCCAGCCACGGCTCGGTGAAGCTCAGTGAGAGCGCCTTATAGTACGATCCGTTGGTTTGTCCGCGGATGGCTATCTGCTGGTTCTGCCCGGATGGGTAGGGCTTCCAGGTGTTTTTCTTGAAGAACCGCTTGAGCGACACGTTGTTGAGCTGGACACCGACCGAACCCACGAACATGCCCGCACCCCAACCGCCCGATATCTCGAACTTGTCGCTGGCCTGCTCTTCGAGGGGGAAGGTGATATCCACCAACTCGTTAGAAACGGGGTTTACGCCCGGCATCAGGGCCTCGGGGTTGAAGTGCTGCATCTGTCCCAGCTGGCGCAGGGTGCTCATAAGCAGCGAACGGTTGTAGAGATCGCCCGGGCGGGTGTAGAGTTCGCGGCGGATCACCTCGTCGTCGACCCTCATATTGCCCGTGATCTTGATCTCGTTGATCCTGGCCTGTTTGCCCTCGAACAGCTTGAGGTTCACGTCGATGGAGTCGCTGCCGATAACCACTTCCGAGGGGTCGATCTGGAAGAACAGGTAGCCGTCGTTCTGGTAGAGCGATGTCACCGACACGTCGTCGGGGCTGGCTTCCTTGCCTATGCCGAGGCGCTTGTGCATAGTGCGCTTGTCGTAGGTCTCGCCCTTTTTGATACCCAGCATGTTGTTGAGCATATCAGTGTCGTACTTGCTATTACCCGACCAGGTGACGTTACGGTAGTAGTATTTGTTACCCTCGTCGACGGTGATGCTTATGCCGATACGCTTTTTATTGATGTCGTATACAGAGTCGTCTACGATAGTGGCGTTACGGTAGCCCTTGGAGTTGTAGAAGTCGATAAGGTTATCCTTGTCCTCTTCATATTCCTTCTCCTTGAACTTGGAGCTCTTGAACATATTCATGAGCTTCTTGGCCTTGGTCTTCTTCATGCTTGCGGCCAGGCGCCCGTCGCCGAACACCTCGTTGCCCGTGAAAGAGATCTTGCCGATCTTGACCTTGCTGCCTTTGATCACGTTGAAAACGACGTTAACGGCATTCTTCATCACCGAATCGTTACGCTGGGTGACCTCCACCTCGGCGTTACGGTAACCCTTCTCCTCCATGTATCGCTTGATACCGTCGGAATAGGTCTTTATGGCGAAGTCCGAAAGTTCGCTACCGCGTTTCATCCCCAGGTTATCGATCATATCGCTCTTCTGGCCGGGACGTACGCCGGTGATATCCCATTTGTAGACCCTGGGACGCTCGGTTAGGTATATATCGAGGTTGAGTTGGTCGCCTTCGATGTCGGTCATGATCTTGACGTCGGAGAAGAAGCGCTGGTCCCACAGTTTCCTGATGGCGTCGGAGATATAGCTGCCCGGGAGGTATACTGTGTCGCCCTTGTTGAGGCCGGAGGAGATGGCGAGGACTTCCGGGTCGAGGTATTTCACCCCGTGTACGCGGATGTCGTTGAGGACATACTTCTTCACCGAAGTGTAGTCCATCATCGGGGCAGGGGCTTTAGCCGCGCTGTCCGCCTGAGCATGGGCGCCGAAGCTACACAATAACAGGATATTGAGGGCGAATAATAGGGATAAGGGTAGTCTGGTCATTGAATAAGGGTCCTATTGTCGTGTATTCTTCATTTAGTCAATCCATACCTGCGATGCCTCGAGGCGTAGGCTTCCACGGCTTTGTCAAACTGCCCTTCGTCGAAGTCGGGCCAAAGCACGTCGGTGAAATAAAGCTCGCTGTAAGCCATCTGCCACAGCAGGAAGTTGCTCAGGCGCAGTTCGCCGCTGGTGCGTATCAGGAGGTCGGGGTCGGGTAGTTCATTGGTGTCGAGGTGGAGCGCTACGGCTTCGGGAGTTATCTCCTCGATGGCCATATCTCCCTCCTTGACCTTGGTCGCTATTGTCTTCAGGGTTTCGGTGATCTCCACCCTGGAGCTGTAATTGAGGGCTATGGTAACTATGAGTTTGTCGTTCATGGCGGTGCGCTGGCGGCTCTCCTCGATGGCCTTTTGCACCTTCTTGCTGAGGAGGTCGATGCGACCTATAAAACGCAGCGACACGCCTACACGGGCGAGCTCCGGGGTTTCCCTTTTCACGGCGCGGCACAAAAGCTCCATCAGGCCGTTGACCTCGTCGGTAGGGCGGCCCCAGTTCTCGGTGGAGAAAGCGTAGAGGGTGAGATATCGTACGCCGTTACGCATAGCAGCCTTGATAGTGGCGCGGATACTCTCGGCGCCCTGCGAATGACCGAACAGGCGTTCACGCCCTCGCTGTTGAGCCCAACGGCCGTTGCCATCCATGATTATGGCGACATGCTGGGGTATGTTGAGCTCTTTGTTGTTGTCCATGCCGGAACGCGCTTGAGTCTTTTGGGTTATATTCCGCTTTGCTTGCCCGCCCCGTCCGGGGGCAGCTTTACGCGGCGGATAAAGCAAGTGCAAATATAACACAATTAATGTTAGAGCTTGTTTAAAATTTCAAATTTCACTCTTTTTCGCCTCTCGTCGTCGCCATTCCCGTTCGCCTCCCTCACCGTAGGCCCCGCTACGCCTCGGTCGCCGAACCGGAATGTCATCCGATGATAGGCATAAAATCACGTTATCTGAAAATTTACACAAACTCTTATTGCCTGCCGCCGCCTACTTTTTATAATGATTTGGGCCGTTCGCGTTTGTCCACTCCCCACATCATCTTATTGCGTAACGTATCGTAAAAGGAAATATTTTGAACCTGAGCTAAAAAAACCGATTTATCAGACTTTTTAACAGAAAACAGGCTTCCGTCGGGAGCCGAGTAGTTGCGGTTGTCGAGCGACACGTTGAATCTCTCATCCCTGCCGGTAACCTTAAACGACAGTTCCGCATCGTCGGGAAGTATAACCGGCCTCATCGAGAGGTTGTGAGGGGCTATAGGTGTTAGAATAAGGCAATTGCAGTCGGGAGACACCACGGGGCCTCCCACGCTCAGGGAGTAGGCTGTAGAGCCCGCCGGGGTGCTCAGCAGCACGCCGTCGCCCAGGTAGGTGGCTATCATATCCCCTCCGGCGTAAGCCTCCACGGATATCATGCTCGCTCCGGAGCGCTGTATGGCCATTTCGTTGAACGCGTAGGGGTAGTGGGTCGATGGCGAAAGCGGGCCTTCGACCGAGAGCAGGGGGCGGCGCACCTTTTCATATTTGCCGTCGCGTATGGCGGCCAGCGTTGCATCGATATCGCCCTTGGAGGCTGTGGCGAGGAAGCCGAGGCGTCCGGAATTTATGCCGACAATTGGTATCTCCCTGCCGTGGAGCAGCTGCACACAGTCGAGAAATGTACCGTCGCCGCCGTATGATATTACAGCTGAGGCATCCGAAGGGATGTTTCCGCTATCGTCGTATATGTTGCTTTTATTGATGTTTACACCGGAGAG
This sequence comes from Rikenellaceae bacterium, assembly GCA_031553875.1. GTDB lineage: Bacteria > Bacteroidota > Bacteroidia > Bacteroidales > Rikenellaceae > JAVBKU01. The sequence continues at coordinate 98,756 of JAVBKU010000001.1, forward strand.
CCTCGCGGCCTGGGAGGCGAAGGAGGCGTTCACGAAGCACTCCATACCCCCGCGGGAGATGCCTCCGAACAGGGCTTTTAGCTCTTCCGGAGTGTATGCTGACTGTTCGCGGCTGTACAAAACTATTTTCATGGTAATACTTAAATTGTAATTTTGTGCTTACCTTTACCACACACAAAGATAGTGAAAGCAGGGAGGTGCCGTGCGTGTTTACTCGTAAAAGAAGTCCGAGGTGCCTCCTACATTCTACAAAAATAGGGATTTTTATGACAAAGTTGAGCGTTAATATAAATAAGATAGCGACCCTGCGTAATTCGCGCGGCGGTAATACCCCCGACGTGGTGAAAGCGGCCCTGGACGCCGAACGCTACGGTGCGCAGGGTATCACCGTGCATCCCCGTCCCGACGCCCGCCATATACGCTATGACGATGTTAGGGAGTTGAAAAAGGTGCTCGCTACCGAACTCAATATAGAGGGTAATCCCATAGACAGTTTCGTGAAGCTGGTGCTTGAAGTGAAGCCCGCGCAGGTAACCCTCGTGCCCGATGCCGACGATGCCATCACCTCCAACGCGGGGTGGGACGCGCTGTCTCACAAGGGTTTCCTGACCGACGTTATTAAGCGTTTCAAGGAGGCGGGCATCCGTACCTCGATATTCCTCGACCCCGTGCCGTCGATGGTGGCACATGCCGCGGCCACTGGCGCCGACCGCATAGAGCTTTATACCGAAGGCTTCGCCACTGATTTTGCCGAGGCGCTAAAAGTGGCCGATCCTGCCGCCTCGGAGGCCGCCAGGAGTAAGTCGATAGAGGCTTATCTCTCTACCGCCGTGGAGGCTGGGAAATACGGCCTCGGCATAAATGCCGGGCATGACCTGAGCCTCGAGAACCTACGCTATTTCACTGCTGTGATCCCTAATCTTTTGGAGGTGTCGATAGGCCATGCGCTTATTTCCGACGCCATATACCTCGGTTTCGAGAACACCATCCGCCTCTACCGCCGCGCCATTGACGAGGGGTTGAGGGATAAGCAAGCCCCGCGATAATACCGTAATAACGGATGATAGAAGCTCTTAAAAACCCGATATTCCGAAAGATAGGGGAGATCGCTGATTCTCGCGGCGTACAGGCCTTTGTCGTGGGGGGCTATGTGCGTGACAGTATCATGGGCCGCCCGTGTACGGATATCGACGTGGTGGTCACCGGCAGCGGTATCGAGGTAGCCCAGGCATTGGGCCGCGAGCTTTCGGCGAAGGTGTCCGTGTTCCGCAATTTCGGTACGGCTATGCTCCGCTGCGGAGATATGGAGATCGAGTTCGTCGGAGCGCGCAAGGAGTCGTACAGGGCCGATTCACGCAAGCCGATAGTCGAAGACGGCACCATCGAGGACGATCAGCTCCGCCGCGATTTCACCATCAATGCCATGGCCATATCGCTCAACGCCGCGAGCTACGGACAGCTTGTCGATCCGTTCGGCGGGGTGGATGACATCGAGAACTGCATCATCCGTACCCCGACCGACCCCGACCGCACCTTTTCCGACGATCCATTGCGCATGATACGCGCCGTGCGCTTCGCCACGCAGCTTGGTTTCGACATAGACCCCGACACATTCGACGCAATCTCCCGTAACCGCGAGCGCATATCTATAGTTTCAAAAGAACGGATAACTACCGAACTGCAGAAAATAATGACTTCGCCCGTACCGTCGATGGGTTTCGACCTCTTCGATAAGACGGGCCTGCTGGAACTTATATTTCCCGAGCTCGTGCGCCTCAAGGGCGTCGATACGGTGGGAGCGCGCGCGCATAAGGATAATTTTCTCCATACACTCAAGGTGTTGGACAATACCGCCCTGCACAGCGACAACGTCTGGCTTCGCTGGGCGGCCCTGCTTCACGATATAGCCAAGCCGCAGACCAAAAGTTACGACCCCAAGGTGGGTTGGGCTTTCCATGGCCACGAGGTGGTGGGGTCGAAGATGATACCCGCCATATTCCGCAATCTGAAGCTGCCGCTTAATGAGAAGATGAAATACGTGCAGAAGCTCGTATTCCTTCACCTGCGGCCTATAATACTTGCCGAGGACGTGGTGACCGACTCGGCCGTGCGACGCCTGCTGTTCGACGCGGGCGACGATATAGATGACCTTATGACTCTCTGTGAGGCCGATATCACCTCCTCTAACGAGGCCAAGGTGGCGCGATACCTGCGCAACTTCGAGCTCGTGAGGCAGAAACTCCGTGAGATAGAAGAGAAGGATAGGGTGCGCAATTTCCAGCCCCCGATCACAGGCGAGATAATAATGGAGACCTACGGCATCCCGCCCTGCGCCGCTGTGGGCGAGATCAAGAGCGTGATCAAAGACGCCATCCTCGACGGCGAGATAGCCAACGACTATGACCAGGCCTATGCCCTGATGGATCGCCTGGCCGCTGAGCGCGGATTGGTCAAGGTGGGGAAGTAAAATTACACTCTCCCCAATGGATTAGCGTTAATCGCGATATTTCCTAATTACCGCCTCCTATTCGCAAATTTCCACATAATTTCCTTCCGGGTCGAGTACCACGCTCTCATAGTATCCGTCGCCCGTAGTCCTCGGCTCGCCAGCTATGGTGTAACCGTCGCCGCGCAGTCGCTCCGTGAGTGCGTTCACGGCCGCCCGGCTCCCGACCGAGAATGCGCAGTGCGCAAGGCCCTTCATATACCCCCTGCGTACGGGATCGTGCGGCCTGCCGGGGATGCTCATCAGCTCGATACGCGTCCCACCCTCGTCGAACGAAAGGAAATAAGAGGAAAAATTCTTCACGGGATTCACGTATTTTTCGCCCGATACGGCGCCGAAATACTCCACGTAGAATTGGCGGAGCAGGTCTATGTCGTCCGCCCATATCGCCAGGTGTTCGATCTTCATAGCTGCATAGTTTTAGGTTCCCTATAAAGATACGAAAAAAAGATTCCGTGCGACAACACTCGCACGGAATCTTTTCAAAATGGCAGGGGAGTCGCCAAAGGCGAAATCCATAAATAATTACTCCGCCGGCTTCATATTGGTGTATACGTTCTGCACGTCTTCATCTTCCTCGAGGCGTTCGACCATCTTGTCGATGGTGGCGCGCTGTTCGTCGTTCACGTCCTTCTCGTCGTTGGGGATGCGGGTGAATTCGGCGCTCTTCACTTCAAAGCCGTTGTCTTCGAGGTATTTTTGTATCTGGCTGAACGATTTGGGATCGCCGTAAAGGGTGATCTCGCCTTCACTCTCGTCGTAGTCGTAATCCTCGTCCACCCCGTAGTCGATAAGCTCGAGTATAAGCTCGTCTACGTCCAGACCCTCTTTAGCCACGATGGTGAACATCGACTTGTGGGCGAAGATGAAGTCGAGGCTGCCCGATGTGCCGAGCGAACCGCCGAACTTGTTGAACACACTGCGCACGTTGGCCACGGTGCGGGTGGTGTTGTCGGTCGCAGTCTCGACGTACACGGCGACGCCAAAGGGAGCGTAACCCTCGTAGTTCATCTCCTTGTAGTCCTTCTGGTCCTTGCCGAGGGCGTTCTTTATGGCGCGTTCCACGTTGTCCTTGGGCATATTGGCCGCCTTGGCATTGGCGATGTAGCCGCGAAGCTGAGGATTGTTCTCGGGGTCGGGGCCGCCGGCCTTCACGGCCATGGCGATCTGTTTGCCTATCCTGGTGAACGTACGGGCCATATTGCCCCAGCGTTTCAGCTTACTTGCCTTGCGGTATTCGAATGCTCTTCCCATTTCTGTAAATGTTTATTTCAGGCCACAAAATTAAATTCTTTTTCCGTAAAGACAAAGAACAAAATGGACCATTATATGTGTTATATGGCGACGGGATTATTTCTGTTGCCCCGTCATGCGGAAATATTTATCGAGCACACCCAGCGATATAAGCCTCTCACGCCGGGAGTTGAGGAATTGCTCCACGTAGCTGTGGGCGTTATCTATTATAGCCTCGGCCTCCTCGGGGTGGGCGAGGTAGTAGTTCAGGCGCTCTTCGAGGTCTGAATAGTCTTCCCTTATTTCGATATAATGGAAGCCCGGGATCAACCTCCCCTCCATAAACCAAGTTTCGTACCTGGGCCGCGGCATCACGGCCACAGAGTTGGACGACATCACCCACTTGAGGTTGCTGGCCACGTCGTTGCCCTCGAGGGTCAGGATAAATTTATGCTCGAGGTGTTGCCACAGGGTTATCTTCTTGCCCGCCGACCATTCCGCAGGCATATCGGGGGTAGGAGAGATTATGCCCACGTCACACATGGGATGGCCGAAGAACATCTCCACGAACTTTCGCCTGTGCGGTTTTTTTCCGAGGATATGTCCGCGAAAGATAGCTGTATCGTTCTTTTCGCGGAAGCTCTTCTTATCATCAATGAATGTGAAATGCCTGAGCTTTACCAGATTGAGCGTGACCGAATTGGCGTTGTCATTCCCTATGGGCCGGCTTTTGACTATCGAAGGGCAGGTCGGCACGGTGATAATGTCGCCGAAGAGGAATTTTATACGCAGCGAGCGCGGGAACCAACGCAGGTATTCGATAGTGTCGAAGAAATAAACGGAAGAATAATATCTCCTCTGTGATTTTTGGGTCACATTCGCGTTCCCCGGCCAGTCAATGGCCACTTTCTTGGTAAACCCGCCTATCTCCACGGCGTCGTCGGGCAGGGGCGTGACCGCGCTCAACTTGTTATGGTAATCTATCCTCTGTAGTATATAGTTCCTGTCAGGATGGTTATGTATATTTCTCAATGCCCTCTCCCTGCACATGCGGAACAGAAAATTGGGCACTACAAGCCGCAGATAGCTAACAAGGTAGTATACGATCTTGTTGTTCTTGCCGTTGGGGAGCTTATGGTCGTAATACATGGGCGATGATTGGCGTTTTTTGGTCGTTCACGGTCTCAAATGTAGTAAATCCGGGCGGATTAAACCAATGATGAGCGTATAAATCGCCTGCGCCTTGTGCGTGGCGAGATCAAAAGGCGTTTTGATAAGGTGCAAATAAATAGTACATTTGTCTGCCTTTACAGAGGCAAATGTTATGGAAAGAACAAAGATAGACGAAGAGGTAATCAGGGCCGTGGAAGTGCTTCGCGGCGGGGGAGTGATCCTCTATCCGACGGATACGGTGTGGGGCATAGGTTGCGACGCCACCAACGCCGGGGCCGTGGAACGAATATATAAGCTCAAGAAGAGCCACAACAAGAAGGGTATGCTCATACTGCTCGACAAGTTGGACAGCGTATCGAGGTATGTACGCAAGGTACCCGAGGTGGCCTGGCAGCTGTTCGAGGTGGCCGACAAGCCGCTCACGCTCATTCTGCCCGGTGCGATGGGTGTGGCCTCCAACCTTATACCCGAGGAAGCGACTATAGGTATACGCATTCCGCAACACGAGTTCTGCAATAAACTGACCCACCGTCTGGGCCGCCCGTTGGTGTCGACCTCGGCCAATATCTCCGGGGCCGCGACTCCGCTGTCGTTCAGCGAGATATCGGGCGAGATAAAAGAGGGCGTTGATATGGTGGTAAGCGCCGAATTCGAGGGTCGCCCCACGCGCAGGGCCTCCTCCATCATAATGCTCGGCGAGGGCGGAGAGATAAAAGTAATAAGGGAATAAAACGCATAGATATGATAACCAAACCCATCCAGATAAGATTTGCCGACGTGGATATCCTGGGCCACGTGAATAACGTCAACCTGCAGCACTATTTTGACCTGGGCAAGACCCAATATTACGACGAGGTCATAGGCCTCTCACGCGACTGGAAGCACGGCCTCGGCCTTATCGCTGCCAACACGGTGAGCAACTACCTGGCCCAGACCCGCCCCGACGAGACTATTTCGGTGCAGACCTCCATACCCAAGGTGGGGAATAAGAGCGTGACATTCGTGCAGAGGGTGGTCAACGACACTACCGGCGAGGTGAAAGCCGAGAGTACTTCGGTGCTTGTGGCGTTCGACTTTGTGAAGCAGGAGAGTGTGCCGGTGCCGGACCTGTGGCGCGAACGTATCATTTCACATGAGGGAGTGTAAATCAATATTAAGATACTGCATAATTTAATTCCGTCCATTTTCCGGCCCTGTGCCCACCCCGGTGGCGCGGAGCGCCATGGGCACGAGGGCCGAGGGTCGCGTTAGGCGACCCTGTATACATACGATAAGTGGCGACTCCGCAGGAGCCGCCACTATTTTTTAGATAAATATTTTCGGTTACCCCTATTTCTCCGCCGTCCATCCCTGGGCGCGCAGAGGTATGGCTTGTCCGTCGGGAGTTACGAGGGCTACGCCCGCTTCCTGTTCGGCTACGTGGCCTATCACGTCGACACCCATGGCGAACAATTTCTCGTTGCACTCTATCGGGGCGGTGAACAGCAGTTCGTAGTCGTCGCCGCCGTTGAGCGCCGCCACCACGGGGTCGATGTTCATCTCCTCGGCGAGCTTAGACGCTTCGCGGGATATGGGTATGCGCTCCAAGTATATACGCGCGCCGGCAGACGAACGTTTGCACAGGTGCAGCAGCTCCGACGAAAGCCCCGCCGATATATCTATCATCGAGGTGGGCGTGATGCCATTATCCCTGAGTTTTTCGATTATGTCGACCCTCGCGTCGGGCTGGAGTTGGCGGCGCAGCAGGTATTCATAGCCCTCGAACTTGGGTTGCGGGTTCTCGTTGCCCTTGAATACACGTTTCTCGCGCTCAAGTAGTTGCAGGCCCATGTAGGCTGCACCCAGGTCGCCGGTGACGCAAATAAGGTCGTTGGGTTTCGCTCCGCTGCGGTAGGCGACGCTCTCTTTTTCCACATATCCAACGGAGGTAACCGATATGGCCATACCTGTAAGCGATGCGGTAGTGTCGCCACCGATAAGGTCTATATTGTATTTTTCGCAAGCCGCGCGCACCCCATCATAAAGGGCGTAGGCATCCTCAGCGGTGAAACGCGCCGATAGCGCAAGGCTAACGGTTATCTGGCGTGGCGTGCCGTTCATTGCCACGATATCTGATATCCCTACTACCACGGCCTTGTAACCGAGATGCTTCAGCGGGAAGTAGGTCAGGTCGAAGTTGACGCCCTCCATCAGCATGTCGGTGGATATCAGTATGTAACCCTTTCCGTCGCCGGAGTCGATCACGGCCGCATCGTCGCCGGGGCCAGTGACGGTACTCGCCTGCGATATGGTGAAACCTTCGGTGAGTTTGTCTATAAAGGCAAATTTCCCAAGGGAGGATATGGGCGTTCCTAATGGTTTCTGTTCAGGCTGTTGCGACATACGGGCGTGTTTTTACGGCGTTAAAATTTCCATAAAGGTACGCCTTCTTATTGTTTCGGCAAAAAAAATAAGTACTTTTGCAACTCACAAAAAACGGAGGGCGACGCGTTCGCCGTTTCCGAAAAGTTTGCGGAAAAGAATGTACAATATAGTTTTATTCGGCCCCCCGGGAGCGGGTAAAGGGACGCAGGCAAAGAACCTTGTCGAGAAGTACAGGTTCAACCATATATCCACCGGCGAGGTGATCCGCGAGGAGATACGCCTGGGTACGGAGATAGGCCACAGCGTGAAGGATTATATCGAGAGGGGAGAGTTGGCGCCCGACGACATGGTGATCGAGATGATGTCCGACTACCTGAACCAGCATCCCACCCGCGGCAACATCTTCGACGGTTTCCCCCGCACTGTGGTGCAGGCCGAGGCGTTCGACAGGATGCTCGAAGAGAGGGGCACCGACGTTGATATGATGCTCTCGCTCGAAGTGCCCGACGAGGAGCTTGTCAAGAGGCTCTTGGCCCGTGGTAAGGAGAGCGGCCGCGCCGACGACGCTTCCGAAGAGGTGATCAGGGAGCGCATACGTATCTACAAAGCCCAGACCTCAGTGGTAGCCGATTTCTACCGCAGGCAGGGAAAGTACCATGGAATTGAGGGTACAGGTACGATGGAGGAGATATTCGACAGGCTCTGCGCTGCGATAGACTCGGCAAAGAAGTAGGTCTCACTCATAACAATAAATTAGGGCGGCACCATGCGGTGCCGCCCTAATTATTTTAGGCAGGATAGCCCTGTTATCTGACCTCCGCCTTAGACGGAGTGACGTTCCATCCCTCGATGGCGATTACGGGGGCTAAGCCCTTCAGTAGTTCAGACTCCACCTTTACACTAACCGTACGGCTCTCGCCCGGCAGCATGCTGATGTAGTTGTCATCATAAGACACGGGCAGGATACGGTCGCCGGAGCGGTCGCGTAGTTTGAGGCGCGTCATAAGGGCTACGCCGTCGCCGCCGTTACGCAGTTTCACAGTTATCTCCGTGACGCCGCCGCTCGATCTCTTAGATGCGGATGCCTGCACCTTAACTTTCTTCATGCTATTCAGGGCTAGGAAAGTCGAGTCGCCGTCGGTATGCCAGTAGAAGTTGTCGGCTAAGAGTTTATCTCCCTGAAACAGCGATAGTTTTATGAAATAGGTCTTGCCCTTGAGCGCTTCGGGAACGTCTGCCTTGAAGCAATCTGCCGCCGAAGAGATGCCGATATTCAAGGTGGCAGACTTACTATCTATCTTGCGGCCATCGAGATTGTAAATACCTATCTCGGCGCGCAGGCCGGAGAGGGGCTTGATGGTGTTGTTGGCTGCGCGTACCATACCCGTCAATGGGTTGAGGTGTATACTAACCGGCGCGCAGGCCCTCCTGGTCGCGAAGAACGAAGCCGTGGGTTCGAAATAATGGTCGTATATCTGGCATATGAGCGACGGCCACGCCGACTGGCTCATCCACAGCAGCAGGCCGCTGCCCTGGTGGTCCTTGAGACTCTCGAACATGGCCCGGGCGTTCTCCATACCGAACATCTGCGCCTTCTGGCAGTAGGCGTCGAGGCTGAGCGGCATGCCGTAGCGGCTCGACAGGAACTGAGAGAATATCTGCGAACGCGGGGTCTGATAGTCGTGCACGGCCCACATGTCGTTGATGGGCCAGATATTTTCCGCAGGCATCATCTCGCGTATACTTTCGGCTTCGGGTATGGCTATTATACCCAGTTCGCTATGGAATGTTATGCCGCGATTCTGGAAATACCACTTCTCGGTCTTGGGTTCGTAGGGTCCGAGGCCGGTGAGCAGGCCGCCTGCCGAGTTGGGTTCGTAGTGGCGCGTGGGGTCGTATTTGGCCACCGCGTCGCGCATGGCTTCATCCAGCGATTCGGGAGGCATACCCTCGTTGCGGCCGCAGTAGAAGGCCACGCAAGGGTTGTGGCGCACGGCGAGTATCTTGTCGTACACATTGTCCATGAACATCTTGTAGTCCGTCGGATCGGGGCCGTCGCCGGGATTGGCCAGCCAGAAGTCGTCGAAAACAAGCATCCCGAAGCGGTTGCATGCATCGTAGAACTCCCTGTGGGCGGTTTGTCCCACCCAGTTGCGTATCATATTGAAGTTGGCCTCCTTGTGTAGCCTTACCCTTATGTCGTAGCCCGCGCTGTCGCAGCGCAGCATACCCTCGGCCATGCCCCAGTTGCCGCCGCGAAGCAGTATGCGGTAGCCGTTGACATATATGAACATTATGCCGTTCTCGGCCGTGCATTTGAGGTCGCGTATGCCGAAGTCGAACGTTTTGACGTCGCTTTCACGCTTGCCGACTTCGAACGATACACGCGCCTTGTATAGGTTGGCCTCGCCGTAACCATTAGGCCACCACAGGCGGGGATTGGTCAGGAATAATTGCGGGAACGAGGCCGCATCGAGGCGCACGGTACGTGTTTCGCCCGCTGCTAAAGTTACCGGAGAGCCAAGCTCCTTGCCGTCGATCACCACTTTCAGCGTGCCGTCGACCTTACTGGAGGAGCGGTTGCGCAGGGTGGTCTCGACCGTGAGGGCGGCTTTGGTGGTGTCGGGCAGGTTGAGCGTGGAGGTGATCCATGGGTCGCATACCTCCACGCCGCCGGTTACGGTCACCTTAACATGATCCCAGATGCCGAGGTCGCGTCCGCGCACTATGGGCAGCCAGTTCCAACCCGAGCTGGCCAGGTAGGTGGGCGAGTCGTAGGTCAGCATATCGCCGTTGGCCGTGTGGGCGCCGATATATTTATGGAGCACCTTGGCCTTGCTTCCTCCCTCCGGTAGAGGTATATTCTGGCTCGGCACGGGATTGTCGAGGCGGCGTATAAGTACCGCCACATGGTTGTCGCCCGAAGGTGACAGCATTTCGGTAACATCGAAACGGCTCCTGATGAAAGCGCCCCTGATACCGCCCACATGTGTGCCGTTAACGTACACTTCCGATTTCCAGTTCACTCCCCCGAAGTCGAGGAACACTTTATCCGTGGATTTCAGCCCTGCGGGGGTGCTGAAAGAGCTGCGGTACCAGAAACTGCCGTAAGAGAAGAACTCCTCGGATATCATGCTCATCTGGTCGCCGTAGAAGGGATCGGGTAGGGCGCCCGCTTCGACGTAGCTGCCAAGGATGGTGCCGGGGACTTTGGCCGGGATCCACGAGGCGTCGTCATACCCAGGGGAGCTTATCTTGTCACCATCCTTACCGGCGAACATCGTGTGGCATATCTTCCATGAGCCGTCGGCTATGGAAGGCGATTTTTTAACGTCGGGGACGGTCAACGGCTTTACCGGCGCGCCGAAAACCCGGAACTCTCTTACTTCCGCGCCCTTGGTCGGGTTGAATCCGGAAGTCACCTCTAGCCTTACATAACGCCCTTTGGCGGGAGAGGCGAGGTCTATTACCGCCGTGCCGCCCTTGATGTTAGGTGCGGCATCTATATCTTTCCACGTCGTAGGGGTGTAATTTTCACGCTTAAGGCCTGAGAAATTGTATTTGTTTCGGGGGGTCACACCTTCCTTAGTGGTTGGCCCTCCGGCAACCTGCAACACGAATCCTATAGAGGGATTATCGCCCCAGACTATTTCCAGGGAGGATATCTCGCACTCCGCGCCCAGGTCGACATATATCCATCCTCCGGCGCCCCGCGGGGCCCTCCAGAATGTGGAGTCGCTGCCGTCGGTTGTGAGGTGACCGCATTTATGGTCGTCGGCTGAGCCGGATTGGTATACCGCCCTGCCTAGTGCTATGTTGTCATGGGGCCTTACAGCGTCGGCGCTCACGGTACCTGCAAGAAAGGTGGCGAGGCCGAGCAGGGTCAGAAAGGATCTTTTCATAGGGATAAAAATATCTGCTACGCCCTGTCGTTAGGGCGCAATCCTACAAATATAATCCATTTTCTTTACGGATGAAATCCCAGACTACTGATTTTGTCTTTTAGGATCGAAATGATACATCACACCTTCCTTTTGGAACATGCGTTCGTCCCACTTGCCAAGGCCCAACTTGTCGATGGCGATAGGCTTGTAGTGGTCGGTGAGGTAATAACGTTCCGTTACTGTGAATCGCGGCGAAGCCATCGACAGCGAGTCGTGCCGCCACGGTGTTTCTATCCCGCCCACCTGGAGCATAGAGTGGAACACGACGTTGGTGGTCATTGGTTTGCATTTGTTGCCTCGCACGGCCGGGAGCATCTCGGGAAACGCGTTATCGTACTCTTCCGACACCCATACTATTCCCGGAACGTGGAGCTGGTAGTAGCTTGGCAGGGGCGAGGCGTGGAGGAACAGTCTCCTGCGGTCATCTAATAGATCCTCGCCGTGGTCGGAAACGTATATCATCGCCGAGGCGGCGCTGTCGAGCATGTTGAGGCGGTGGATGATACCGTGGAGGAAGTCGTCGGTAGCCACCAGCGAATTGTCGTACGAGTTGAGCATGACGGCCCGGTAGCGCTTTTTCACCGCATCGAACTTGTCGGGGGTGAATCTCCGGTCGCGCTCGTCGTAGCGGCCCTGATAGTCGAAGTGCGAACCGTAGGCGTGGAGCACCACGAATAGCTTGCGTTCATCCCGGGCCAGTTCCTCATCCAGCAGGTTCAGCATATCACGGTCGTGGGGATTGAAATCGGGAGCCATGCCGTCCTTTGTGAATATCGACAGGTGGGCCTCGTCGGCGAAGAAGTCGGTGAACGAACCGTTGCGTCTCTGGTTAGATACGAATACCGTGCGGAATCCCGCCTCCTTGAAGGCCGTGATAATGCTTTTCTGACGGTATATGGTGTCGAAATTCTCTGCCGAGGCGGCCGACATTATCATGGGGACGCTCTTATGGGTGGCGTTGGCCTGGGTGAGCATATCGCGCATGAATACCAACCTTTCTTCGCCCGAGAGCTTGGGGTTTGTATTGCGCTCATAGCCGTATAGGCCGAAGTTGATAGCCCTGGCCGTTTCGCCCACCACCATAACGTACACCTCCCTCAAAGAGTCCGGGTGGGTGGATACGGCGCCGAAAGAGAATCCTTTCGATGTACGGGCGTAGGCCTGGTCTTTGTCGAATTTGTCGACGGCGAGTTTGATATTGTATAATATATTAGCCGGCCAGACGTCGAGTTTGATGCGGTAGTCCTTGTCGTCCAACCGGGATATGACCGCGAACACCAGTCCCAAGGCGAATATGCCCAAACCCCACACACGGTAACGGTGGCGGAATGCGCGGGGAAGAAGCCTCCCGACACGTATGGAAAGTATGCCCAGGGCCAGCGTAGGCACGTACAGCAATATCACGCCCACGATCGACGGCAGGAGTTTACCCAGCAGTTCGCCCACCTCATTGGGATTGGTGGTCACCACATTCAGGAACATGTCCACCGCGATTATCGAATTACCGAACAGGTATAGCAGCACAAGCTGGAATGCTCCGAGCACTATCAGCGGGAAGAGGCTCCATATCACTATCCCCGGCCTTCGCGATAGGCTAAGCAGGAACATATAAATCCCCAGCGGCATGGTAATAAATGCTACTCTGCCGGTGGGGGATATAGGCTCGGTGAAGAACAGGAACAGGCTCGGGATCATAAGCACTCCTGAGAAAAACCAGTAGTATGCCCTCTGGTCGTTCTTAAGCTGCTCCCATATTTTCCCCCAACCTTTCATGCTTCGCATTTTCGCGCAAATATTCCGCCGATCTTAGAAGGCTTCGTTGATCTGGAACAGGAATCCCGATTGCCCGTTCTTGCCGAAACCGTAGTCGAGGCGTACGTTCACGCCCTTCTTGAATTCCCAGCGGTATCCGAGACCGTAGTTGGGCAGGGTCTGATTCCACTTGAAGTTATTGAAGTCGGGGAACACGTTACCCGCGCCCACCCAGGCCACCACGCCGTGGCGGTGCCATATATGCTGCCTGAGTTCCATCTGCACGCACATAAGGTCGTTGTCGCGGTAACGTCCGTTGTAATACCCCCTCATCCTGTACGAGCCGCCCAACTGGGAAAGCATGGTCCAGGGTACATCGCCGTAGTTAAGTTCCGTGTAAAAGTCGAAGGCCAGGATGGCTCCCTTCCACACCTTCTGGTAGTAGTCGGCTATGAATTCGGTAGTGATAAAGTCGTACTTGTTACCCAGGAACGACGGGAAGAACCTCTGGCCCAGTTTGAGATAGGTGCCTCGCGTGGGGGCGGTGAGTATGTCGCGGGTGTCGTATATTATAGACGCGCCCAGCCCCACGTCGATAGTGGAGGTGGGTTCACCGTCGAACAGGTCGTAGCGTTGTATATCCTTGGCGTAGATGTAGGAGAAGCTCGCGTCCGGGCCGATGTAGAGATTCTTCGCCACTTTGAACAGAAATGTGGCCGCCACTTCGTCCTTCTTGAGCGTGTACTTGCTTTTGTTGTCGTCGTTGTTGTTCTCCGAGTAGCCGATGCCCCAGAAGTAGCTGGGGAACGACATGGTGTATAGCCTGTAGCTGAGCCTGTAACGGTCTTTGGGGAATAAGTTGTCGCCCTTTATTCCCACCACGTAAAAACCCGATATTGTGATGTCGCCGAAGAGCGAAACGTTGGACTGCGGCATGAGCGTGTCGTGGCGGTTCATGCGGTAGAGGCCCGAGGCCACCACGCCCAGACCCAGGTTGGTGTCGCTTGAGTAGTGAGGGCCGCCGATGACAGAGAAGTCGAAGGCCTTATTCTCTTTGGGCTTGTTGGATTCTGTGAAATAATCCTTGAACTTTTGCCATCCCGTTTTATGTGGAGGAGTCGCGGCCGGCGCGGCATAAAGATCGGCGACAGCCATACTGTCCCGGGCTGACAGGGGAGCCGGGGAGTTGGACGAAGCGGCGGTGGGGGCGGCGCTCCGGACTACCGTAGAATCCGTCTTGACAATATTGCCTTGCGCAGGGGTGTCTGCGTCGTTGGCAGTCACTGCCGTGCACAGGCAGGAAAGGGACAAAATAAATATACAGGCCTTGGCTCTAAGGATCATGTCGTTTTATGGTTCTTATGAGGGGTAATCCCCCGTTCGAGTGTTGTTATTGCTTAAAATTCAGGGCGCTAATATACCAATTTTATATTGTCCACCCAAAGGCAGTTACCCACCGATCCCACGTAGGCTTCGGCGTAGCTCGATGATATGAGCATCACCATATGCGTGGGTTTGTCACCTTCATCGGCCCAACCCACTTCGTTGATGGGCACCATCACTCCCTTGCTGTTGCGGCAGTAGTAGGCATTGGCTTTAGTGGAGAGCCCTACGAGCGAAGATGCTGCTTTGCTGTCGGAGGTGAAGTCGCCGTAGCGGATGTTTATCTTAAAAGAATTCACCCAGTCCGGGGTCTGTTCCATGAATCTTTGCGTGGCGGTTGCTACACGCTTGGCGTAAACGTTGCCGTTAGCGTCCTCCCACCTCTTTTGAAGTGCAAATATCAGGATGGCGTAGTCCTTGCCCGGTACGACGCTGCGGGGGCTGAATCCCGTGACCTTCTCCCTGTTCGGATTGCCGCTCGCCTTCATCTTATAGTCGAGTTGCAGGGCTTTGGGGCATCCGGTGAATGGTACTCCCATCACCAGCTTACTATTGGGGTTGTTGGTGTTCTTTATAGGCTCTACCGTCTCGCCCAGGAACAGGCTGCCGGAGGCCAGCACGCTGATGTTTATCACATTCAGCACCTTGACCTCCTCAAGGCGCGTTTCGAGCCTGGCGCAACGGCCATCGCCGCGCTTTTCGGGGAATACGGTGGCGCTGCACTTGACGATGCCGCTTACCTTGGCCAGCACGTTGGACGTACCCCAGGGCGATACACTGCATTTGAACGGTACCTCTCCGCGTATGGTGTCGTTGGGGGCCACGGCATAGATGTAGCGCGTATTACCGCCGATTACCGCCGACTCCTTTATCTCTCTCACCGTCCAGCGTTCAAAATCTCCGAAAGCAATCGGGACGATGTTCTGCTGCGCACTGCATGATGACGTGGTCACACACAACAATGCCAGCGTACACACAAATAGATCGATGTTCCTCATAAATTGTTTCATACCCACTGATTTATCGTACCCCGGTAACGGCGGTACAAGAAATTTATCCTCGCCTCTGTATACAGCGAAAGACCGCATACATTGTAAAAACTCAATCCCTCCGGCAAAAGGCGGGCCACGCCCACCGTCTCCGGTCGAAAAGTCGATAATCCACTGCGAATGGCTCCCAGCCTCCTTTGCGGGCCGGGTTAATACGCAAAGATATGTAAAATTAACACCCCCTGTTTTTGAAGAATATGAGTTTTATTGAAAACAGAAGAGCACCCCGCCTCAGATGGCGGGGTGCTCTCGATTTATGCCTGAAAATTTTTCGGTTAGTTCTTAGATATTTCCGAATAGTTTTTCATCATGGCCTGCTTGAAGGCGGTTACACCGGCTTCAGACAGTTCCACGTTCATGGTCTTGCCGTTGGGCAGATTCATTGAAACGGTGTTTTCGTTAACGAAAGACATGAAGGTAACGGGCTTGTTCTTAGACATAACGGCCCAAGACTGTGTGGCCTGGTCGTAAACGAGGTCTACCTTGGCGCCTGTCTTGTTATCGATGATGCGGTAGCCGTCTTTTTTCTGTTTAACGAGATATTCGCTCTTTTCGCCCTTTATGGTCTTTTCGAGGTCATTTGAAGAGACGGGATTTGTACCGCCCCAGAATTCGATACTGTTGAGCACAATAGCATCGGCTAAAAGGGTTATTTCATAAACGGGCACGATACAGAATGCGAGGAACACCAGTTCATTAACGAACTTGTGCTGGCTCACCTGTTCATTCCAGGACAATACCTTGCCGGATAGTTTGAAAGAGCCGATACATGACGACATTGATATGCCGACAACTGCCAGCAATGTCATAGCGTAGATAAAAGGTTTTCTTTTCATAAGTGATGTTTTAAGTTAGCTATTAATATAGTGAAGACTGAGTTTAAACGAACCTGTTCTACAAATATAAAAAACAGATTTGTGAAAAAGAGCAATTTCCGTTCCATTTTTTGCCATACACTCCTGTGGTAACGCCGCTTGTATAGCAATAAAGGGCAAAACTTAAATCATCTTCAGTTCGGTCTCCTTACGGTCGATATAGTTCGGAAAACGGAAGGCCGGCTGTCCGAGCGCCATTCCCGCGTGTACCTTGCCTGGAATACCCAGGAGCTTTGCCAGACGCTTTTTCTTGTCCTGTCCGAAGGCGGTCATCAGAAATCCCGTGTATATCTGGCTCACTCCCAGGCTTTCGGCCATGAGTGAACCGTTCTGGTAGGCCAGATTGCAATCGGCGGCATCGAAAGGCTTTTCACCTCCCGCGGGCCCGTGTATGAGCAGTAGCGACGTCGCGCCGCGCAGAATAAGGTCTTCGCCTGCGTCGTGCATCATTTTCATGCGGCGGAATACGGGCAGGTAACGATACGCGTCGGGCATGATCAGTTTCAGTAACGGGCGCAGAACCGGGTTGTCGAGTTTGGATGCCATCGCGGTGAATATATCGACCGTTATACCGATTACTGCCTTGATCTTCTCAGGGTCGGTCACCAAAGTGAACTGCACCCTCTGCCCGTTGCTGGCGGTAGGGGCCAGGTGCGCCGCTTCTATTATGCGGAGCAAGGTTTCATCCGGTACTGGTTTCCGCAACATGGCCCTGTTGGAACGGCGCACCTGGCACAGAAACATCACCTGCTCGGGCGAAGGTAGGAGCGAGTAATCTATCGCATGCACCTTGCTCGGCGGGAAATCGCCGTGGACGACGGCTCCTGTGGGGCAGGCCGCCACGCAATGCCCGCAGGCATTACATGTATCCACGTTTTGCAGGCCTACGGGGCTCTTGGAGTTCTCCTGCGTGAATATTTTCAGGGGGCAAACTTTCACACATTTACCGCAATGTATGCAGATTTTTTCTTCAATGTGGAGGGCTACGGTCATAATTACAGGGGGTTGTTTGATATTGGTAGGATATGCGGTCCTCAATTATTATGCCGCCGGGATCATACTGCCTGCGGGGCGGAGGTTATTTCTTCTATGCGGTTCTGTTCGACGTACCATATATATCCGTCCACCTGCTTGTAGCCCATATCCTTAAGAAGCGACATGTATTCGGCTATCTGGCGGTTATAGGCCTTGTTTTCTTTGGCGCCGAATTTATAGTCGACGACCACAGCCTGATCGCCCCGAGTCATCACCCTGTCTGGGCGCTTGGGCGAGGACGTGCGGGGGATGACGATACTGCTCTCGTTGCGCACCTCGGTCCACGAAGGGTCGAACCACGAGCGCACCCTCGGATCGTCCATTGCCTCGCCGATTCGTTTTTGGAGGCTTGCGGCTTCCTCTTCAGATACCTCGCCGTTGTTTTTCATTTTTTCGAGTTGTGGCCCGATCTCTTCTATGGCGGTGATATTCTCGAACACACGGTGCATCATCATGCCGTAACTGCGGGGGGAGAGTTTCACCGTATCATCGTCTGAGAAATAGCGCTCTGACCTGAATCTCAATCTTATGCGCTGTCCTATGGGGAACGAGGGATAGGAGATTATCTCTTCTGCGGGCTTTCCTGTTCCGTCGTGCATAGCCGCCGGCGAGCCGAAGAAGTATTCCGTCTGTCCGCTTCCCGGCCTGCGCTCGCCGCGCATGTCATCGCCGTCCTCTGCGCCTCGTAGTATGGCCACGTCGCCATCCGAGGCGATGCCGTCCAGAAGCAGAGAACCCACATTATCAGAATCGTTACGTCCCCGGCGGGGGATCATTATGTGCAGCTCCTTTTCGGCGCGTGTGAGAGCCACGTAGAGCGTGTTGAGATTATCCACTGCGGTGAGCACCTTTTCACGGTAGTAATCGGGGGCAAATACCGATTCTGCCATGGAGTTTTTATAGCTCACAGGCATATATCCCAATTTCTCGAATTCGCCGTCGCACCTGGCCCATACGGTCGAATTGGCCTTGGGCGAGAGGCTCCAGTTGCAGTAGGGGAGTATCACGGCCTTGTATTCCAGCCCCTTGGCTTTATGTATGGATGATATTGTGATGGCCTCCTGCCCGTCGGGCATGGAGATGGATTTGGTAATGCCCGTTTCCTCCCACCATTTGAGAAAGAGCGGGATGTCCGACACCTTCGTGCTGCTGAACGTGATGACCAATTCATGGAGGGCCTGTATATAGGCTACATCTTCCCTGCGGGAGCTCAGTTTATAGCGCAGAAGTACCGCTTCCAGCGCTTCTTCCAGCGACATCAGGCGCAGAGAGGAGAGCAGGTCTTGTTCCTCCTGCGGCAAGGGGGCGTCCACGCTCCGGCCGAGCCACTGATTATACAGGGCCTGCTTGATACTTTGTCCGCTGCCGCCCGAAATATACAGGCAGGCTATGATAAATCCCACGCATGGCGAATTACATATCAGGAGGGCCTCCTGCGTCACCAGGTCGTATTTGTATTTGCTGTGCGGGTTATGGCTCTTGTGGTCGAGAAGCATATCGGCCACGTCGCCCCCCTCTTTGTTACTTCTCACCAATATGGCTATGTCGCGCGGACGGAAACCCCGGCTCTGTAGATCGTCGATGGCAGATATAAGACGCTCTTGCTCCGAGGGTCCGGAGTCGTCGTCGCGGGATTTCTGGTATTCGGTGATGTGGATATAGCCCTCGCGGGCCTCGGACTTGAATTTTTGGGCGTGGCCTACGTATGCGTTGGTTACGGCATCTTTGAGTCCTGAAGCTGTTTCACGGGATAGATTACCCTCTTCGACCGCCGTGGAGAGAGAGTTGTTGAGGCTGTCGTTGCAGTTGCCCACAACCTTGGCCATTATGCCGTTATTGAACTCCACAATATTGCGCGCGCTGCGGTAGTTGACACCCAGCGACGACTCCGCGACGCTGCGGAACTGCTCGCGTACGTCGCGCCCCATGATCTGCCAGTCGCCGCCGCGCCACCGGTATATGGCCTGCTTCACGTCGCCCACCAACAACACCGGTTGCTCCCTGTCGGAGTATTGCGACAGGGCATTGTCGAGCAGGGGCCGGAAGTTGTTCCACTGTACGCGCGAGGTGTCCTGGAACTCGTCTATCATGTAGTGGGAGTAGTGGTTGCCCGCCTTTTCGAAAATAAACGGGGCGTCGTTACCCTCCACCAGTTTACGCAGTATGCCGTTGGTCTCGCTTATAGGCAGCACGCCTCCCTCGGCGCACACCTCGTCGAGATTGCGCTTTATGTCGCCCAGCAGGATGAAACTCATATATTTCTCGCGCAGCAGGGCCGTGGAATTTATCAGCACCTTGCCGGAGTCGTATGTCGAAGTTATCTTTTCGAGCAGAGGGCGCAGACGGGGAATAAGGGCTTGAATTTCTCCCGTTAGGCGCGAGGTGCGGCTACACCACTTCCCGTCGTCGCTCAGGGCGTCCTTTACCCTGCCTCCGTAGGGAGCTATTTCGCCCGACGCGCACTTATCCACATAACTCATAAACCCGCTGCGACCGTAGGCGAAGTCGGCGGTGGATAGTCCCGCTTCTGTAATTATAGATAGCATCTCCTGAGCAGCCGACGAAATGTCAGCGTTGATCTTAGCCACTTTTTTAGTGGCCGCCTGTATGGTCTCAGCCGTCTCTTTGAGTGTTATGTCTGAGGGAGTGATACTCTTGTAACTCTCCTTGAACAGTTCTCTGCCCAACTCCTCAAGCTCGCCCTTCACGTCCCAGCGGCTGCCCTTGTCGATCTTTTCCTCGATGAATCGCTCTATCCAGAGGCGAAGCCTGTCGTCCGAAGATATGGAGTCGATCATGCGGTCGGTGGCGGCGGACAGGAGGGTGTCGGTCTGTAGCTCGATACTGAAATTGACGTCGATATGCAGCTCGCGGATAAAGGCGCGGATTATCTTCTGAAAGAATTTATCGATGGTGAGTACTGCGAAGTGGCTGTAGTCGTGGAGTATCTTGGTGCGGGCCTCAGCGGCGCGTATGCGGATGACCTCTGGAGTCAGGCCCAGCTCTTTTTTGAGGTCTTCGAGGTAGTTGCTCTGCGCGCCGCCTGCCAGAAGGTTTATCTCGCGGATGATGCGTTGCTTCATCTCGTCGGTGGCCTTGTTAGTGAAGGTCACGGCGAGGATGTGGCGGTAGGACGAGGGAGCGGCGATCACCGTGCGCACGTACTCATAGGCCAGACGGTATGTCTTGCCCGAGCCGGCCGATGCCCTTATGACGTTGATGCTTCCCAAGGTATGTTGTAGATTTGCAGCGGGCGAACTTGAAGCCCCGATGTAACAATTATAAGCTAAACCTCCCGTCTCTGCGGGCCAGTTCGTATATCTCTTCCCGTTGCACACGCGGCAGCTTATCCGCCACCTGCAGGTAGGAATGGCGTACCCACTCCTCGATAAGAGCGTCGGTTTCATCCCTGCCCAGGCGGATGGTATTCCAGTGCTTTTTATTCATGTGCCACCCCGGCTCGATACACTCGTACTTCTCGCGCAGCTCTATGGCCAGGTCGGGGTCGCACTTCACATTTATAAAGGTAAAATTGTCTATATATATTATGGAGAATATACGTCCGCCCACCTTGTGCACAAGAACGTTTTCGCCAAAAGGAGTGTCCTCTTCGCAGGCGGGCAGCGATAGAACGTAATCGCGGAATGATTCTATATCCATAATACTGAGATATCGGCAAATACAGTGTTCTACAAAAATAGTAAAATTCAGTGGGGATTGGCTGCGAAATGGAAATATAATTAATTGCCAATATGCTTTTTAATATCAGATGTAATTTTTTCTTTTACGTACCTTTTGCTTGTACAAAAGGTACCCAAAATACACCCTCCGATGAAAATTTCCTGATGAGCGACTTCGTCCGTCCTAAAACGTCGAACTCCTCCTTTTAGCCAGACCTACGGTTTGTCTAACGTTCGTCAGACACAGCGCCGTTTTTTAACGGACTCCCTCGTCACTCATCCGGGCGTAAATTTTCAGAGTCGGGATTGCAAGCGTCCGCAGGACGCTTTAAGAGTGATTCGAATTTTATATTTAATCAAAAAAAGCGGACACCCATTAGGATGTCCGCTTCTTAACGATATATCCGGCCTCCCGGAGCCTTCGATTACTCTTCGGCTACTACGGCAAACTTTACAGTTGCGCCTATCTGCTTGTGTATCTTGACAAGCGCTTCGTACTGGCCGATCTGCTTAACAGTATCAACCACGATGCTCTTCTTGTCTACGCTTACGCCCCTCTTTTCGAGAGCTTCGGCGATGTCGGCAGCTGTTACTGAACCGAAGATACGGCCCTCTTCAGCCTTAGCCGAGATAGAGAGTTCGATACCAGAGATCTTGGCGGCCAGAGCTTCGGCGTCGGCAACGACCTTGGCTTCCTTGTGGGCGCGCTGCTTGAGGTTCTCGGCCAGCACCTTCTTTGCAGAAGCTGTGGCGGCAGTGGCCATACCCTGGGGGATCAGGAAGTTATTTGCATAGCCGGGGCGCACTTCGACGATCTCGTCCTTGTAACCCAGCTTTTCTACGTCTTTCTTAAGTATTACTTGCATCTGTCTGTCCTCCTGATTTATTTGAACATATCTGTTACGAACGGCAGAATGGCCAGGTGGCGGGCGCGCTTAACGGCTGTAGCCACTTTCTTCTGGTATTTCTGCGAGGTACCTGTCAGGCGGCGGGGAAGGAGTTTACCCTGCTCGTTGAGGAACTTCTTGAGGAATTCTGCGTCCTTGTAGTCGATATACTTGATTCCCGACTTCTTGAAGCGGCAATACTTTTTCTTCTTAACCTCTACTGTGGGAGGATTGAGATATCTGATTTCTGATTGATTCTGAGCCATGGTTTACTCTTGTTTAGTGTTGTTTTTGGTCCTGCGTTTTTCGGCGTATTCCACAGCGTACTTGTCCATCTTAAAGGTGAGGAAGCGTATAACGCGCTCGTCACGACGGTACTGTGTTTCGAGTTTCTCGATCATGTCACCTTCGCCGGTGAACTGTACGAGGTAGTAAAAACCGGTGGTCTTCTTCTGGATCGGGTAGGCCAGCTTGCGCAGACCCCACTCTTCAACACTTTCAATCTGACCGCCGTTTTCGGTGATAACACCGTGGAATTTGCCGAGCACCTCTTTTGCCTGAGATTCAGACAGCACCGGAGTGGCAATGAAAACGGTTTCGTAATGATTCATAATCTGTTGATATTAAAAGTTTTGTTTGTTTTCTGCCTTCCCCGCCTTAGTATGCCGCGAGGCAACTGGGCGCAGGTCCGCAAAAATGTGTGGCAAAGGTAGTAAAATAACTTTTATTTACAAATTTTGCCAAAAAGATATTCTCGAAGAGGGAAAGCGCGGTCCTGCCGAAATATTTCGCAAACAATTTTATAACTTTGCGCAGCAACTCTCTCTACGACGAAAATAAACCTATAATATATATCCGTTATGTCCGAATTTAAATACCAGGAGCCGTTCCCCACTCAGGGAGATACCACCGAGTATCGCCTGCTAACCAAAGACTACGTGAAGGTGGTCGATTGTGACGGCCGTAAAGTGCTGAAGGTCGATCCCAAGGGCCTCGAATTGCTTTCCAAGGAGGCTTTCGCCGACGTGTCGTTCTACCTTAGGGCGTCGCACCTTGAGAAGCTCAAGCTTATACTCTCCGATCCGGAGGCTACCGACAATGACCGTTTCGTGGCCTACACGATGCTGTTAAATCAGGTGGTATCGGCCGAAGGGGAGCTCCCCACCTGCCAGGACACGGGTACGGCTATCGTAATCGGGAAGAAAGGCGAAGACGTATATACCGGCGCCAACGACGCCGAAGCTCTCAGCAAGGGTGTCTATGAAACATACAAGGATCGTAACCTGCGCTACTCGCAGGTGGTGCCTTTCACCATGACCGACGAGAAGAACAGCGGCAACAATCTGCCCGCCCAGATCGACCTCTACGCCACTCCCGGGCGCAAGTACGAGTTCCTGTTCATGACCAAGGGCGGCGGCTCGGCCAACAAGACGTTCCTCTACCAGCAGACCAAGGCTCTGCTCAATGACAAGTCGCTGGCGGTTTTCATCAAGGAAAAGATAAAAGACCTCGGCACTTCGGCTTGCCCGCCCTATCACCTCGCTGTGGTTATTGGCGGCACATCGGCCGAGGCTTGCCTCTCGACAGTGAAGAAAGCGTCTGCCGGATATCTTGACCACCTGCCCACTTCAGGCAACGAGGGCGGCCAGGCTTTCCGCGATATAGAGTGGGAAGAGAAGATTCAGAAGATATGCCAGGAGAGCGGCGTGGGAGCGCAGTTCGGCGGCAAGTACCTCGTACATGACGTGAGGGTGATACGCCTGCCCCGCCATGCGGCCTCATGCCCTGTGGGCATAGGTGTGAGCTGCAGCGCTGACCGTAATATCAAGGCCAGGATCACCGAGGACGGTATCTTCCTCGAGCAGTTGGAGAAAGATCCGGCAAAGTTCCTGCCCGCGACGCCTCCCAATATGAAGCCGGCCGTGGAGATCGACCTCGACGAGGGCATGGACAAGGTGTTGGCCGAACTCGCCAAGCACCCTGTGAAGACCCGCCTCAATATCAAGGGTACTATGATCGTGGCGCGCGATATAGCCCACGCCAAGATCAACGAGATAATAGAAAACGGCGGCGATATGCCCGAGTACATGAAGAAATACCCCGTATACTACGCCGGCCCGGCCAAGACGCCGCAGTGCATGCCTTCGGGCAGCTTCGGGCCTACCACTGCCGGACGTATGGACCCCTACGTGGATAAATTCCAGAGCCTCGGCGGCTCGATGGTGATGGTGGCTAAAGGCAACCGCACCCAAATGGTGACCGACGCCTGCCGCAAGTATGGCGGTTTCTACCTCGGCTCGATAGGCGGCCCGGCGGCGATACTCGCCAAGGACAGCATCAAGAGCGTGGAGGTGATCGACTTCCCCGAACTGGGCATGGAGGCCGTGCGCAAGATATACGTGGAGAACTTCCCCGCCTTTATTATCGTCGACGACAAGGGCAACGACTTCTTCAAGCAGTTGGGGTAACCTACGCCGTGGGGTGGGCGGTTTAGCCGCATCCCCTGAAGGAATAAATCTCCAGCGTGGGCGCGGCCGGTCAGGCTGCGCCCACGTCGGCTCTTCAGAGGTAGCGCACCCCGGGAGACCGGTTGTTCCCGGACAGAATGTTTTTTGTTATGATACAGATAGTTGGCGCGGCTATTGCATAGGGTTTCCGGCGGGTTAAAAGATATTTACAGATATGTATTCCAGGGTTTTACTTTGTATTTGTGCGTTCGTATTCTGCGCTTCGGCCGATGCTTCGGCCCACAGGCACAGGAAGGGGGAGGGAGTGTCCGATACCACGCAGGTGATACCTGCTTCGGCCGACAGCCTGAGGAATAATAATAGACTCCGCAAAATCAACGGCAGCGAGATTCCGTTCGACTCCCTGTGCTATAAGTGTAACCGCAGGCAGAGGCTCGGCAAGGACTCTATTCCGGAGGGCGCCTATTGCTGCCCAAGGCATAGAATACCCCTTATTACCGACTATACTACCCTCGACGATACGGTCGAATTGGTACGTTACGATCATAAAAAATACCAGGGAGTGTACGATGTGACCGATATAAACCGTATCGCGGAGACGCTGCCCTCGTTCGGTATCTTCAAAGACAACTACTTCGTGACGGGCAGTAGTTTCTCCGGCGGTCAGGCTACCAAATATAACTCCGACGCCAAGTTTCAGATAAGCATCCGACAGCGGCTTTTCAAGGGTGTGCTGCCTTTTAATACCAGCGTGTTCCTGTCCTATTCACAGAAGTCGTTCTGGGATATATACCGCGAGTCCAAACCCTTCGACGACAACAATTACAACCCGGCCCTCGGGCTTAATTCCTACATCACTCTGAAGAAAAAAGTAGTAGGCATAGTGCTGCTGCAGTATGAACACGAGTCGAACGGGCGCGACAGTATCTGGTCGAGGAGCGTCAATAAGCTGTCGCTAACGGGGATATTGCAGGTTAATAAAGATCTCTCGGTATATCTCAAAATATGGTATCCCCACGCCCTCGACATTACCAATCAAGACCTCACTTACTACGCCGGTTACGCCACGGCCGGGGTATGTTACCAGATACTCAAGCAGAGGATGAGCTTCTCGGCCTACGTCACCAAGCGCGGGGGCTGGAACCTCAACGCCAACGTCGACCTCGAGGCTGCATTCAAGCTCACCCGCCGCAGTAACCAATATATCTGCCTTAAGTATTACAACGGTTATGCCGAGGGCCTGCTGAACTATAACAAATACAGCAGCTACCTGCGTATAGGGATCGTTATAAAACCGAGGTATTTCAGTGTCTACTAACCGGATTTTACCAAGCTGAGGCAGACTATAAAAACACAGCCGGAAGCGAACGCTTCCGGCTGTGTCGTATCTTAAAGTTAAGGGTAAACGCCCGAAACCGTCATTATTACTTTTTCTTCATCGACTCTACCAACTTCTGATCGTTCTCCTGCCACTGGGCTTTCTGCTGTTCGCCGATAATAGCATATACATCCTTGAAGTAACCCATCTTAACTTTGAAGAGGGCTGATTTCTTGGCGGTGGCATCCATGTCCTTATTCTGTTCGAGAGCCCTGCGGTCGTTCTCATACTTGATGGCCAGATCCCTTACCTGCTTCTTTTGGTCGGAAGTCACCGTTATATCTTCGAGCATCACCTTCAACTTCTTATCGGCGATAGCCTCCAGAGACATGGCCAGCTGATACTCCTTCAAGTTGGCATCCCACTGTTCCATCTGACCTTTGCCTATTACCTTTGCTATGGAGGCCCTGTATTCGGCGGCGAGTTCGTTCTTCTTAGCCTCTCTGTCCTCTTTGGAGAGCCCTTTGGTCTGGAATATCTCGGTCATGCTTATCTCGCGGTTTACGGTAAGCTTTTCGATTTCGGCCTTCTTGGCGTCATTCACCTTGATATCCTTCAGGAGATAGGTGAGAGCCTTGTCGGCGCGCGCCTGCTGATGTGCAGATGCCTTATCCTGTGCGGAGGTTGAAACTACTACGGCGCACGCCATTACCAGCGCCACGATCATTTTTTTCATGTCCTTCAAAAGTTTGTTACAATAATTATTTGAACTGTTTGTTTTTCATCATTTCGACCAGCTTCTTGTCGTTTTCCTGCCACTTGGCCTTCTGCGATTCGCCGATTATGGCGGTCACGTCGTTGAAGTAAGTGTTCTTAAGCTTGCCGAGGGCCGCCTTCTTAGCGTTGGCATCCATCTCGGCATTCTTTTCTATAACCTTGCGGTCTGCTTCATACTTCTGAGCAAGGGCTGTGACCTGCTTCCTCTGGTCGGGAGTCACTTCTATGCCGTCGAGCATGACTTTCATCTTCCTGTTAGCCATAGATTCGGCCGCCATAGCGCCCACGTACTCTTTCATGTTAGCATCCCACTGGGGCACCTGGTCCTTACCGATGATCTTGGTAACGGCGGCCTTATAATCAGAGTTGATCTCGGCTATCTTAGCTTTTCTTTCTTCGGAAGTAGCCGCTTTATCCTTATAAACTGTGCTCAGATTAACTTCGCGATCCAAGGTGAGTTGTTCGAGCTGTGCTTTTTTTGCGTCATTTACTTTAATATCTTTCAAAAGATAAGTGAGAGCCCTGTCCGCACGCGGTTTCAGCGGGTTGGCCTTTTCCTGTGCTGAAGTGGAGATCACTACGGCGCAAGCCATAAGGAGCGCCACGATTGTTTTTTTCATGTTTTTTAGATTTTATTGCAGTAATTATTTGAACTGTTTGTTCTTCATCATTTCCACCAGCGTCTTGTCGTTGGTCATCCACTGGGCTTTCTGCGATTCGCCGATGATAGATATCACGTTGTTGTAGTAGTCGTTCTTGACTTTACTCAGGGCCGATTTCTTAGCGGCAGCATCCATTTCTGCGCTCTTTTCGACATTCCTGCGGTCGAGCTCATACTTCTTGGCCAGATCTACGACCTGCGCCTTCTGGTCAGGAGTCACTTCTATGCCCTCAAGCATAACCTTCATCTTCCTGATGGCCAAGGATTCGGTAGACTTGATGACCGAATACTCTTTCATGTTGGCATTCCACTGCTCCATCTGGTTATTGCCGATGATCTTGACGACGGCGTCGGTGTACACGGAGTTTATCTCGTTTACCTTGGCCTTCCTATCCTCAGAGGTAGCTTCCTTATCCTTGTATGCTGCGCTCAGACTTGTTTCCCGCACTAATGTGAGCTTTTCGAGCTGGGTTTTTTGTGCGTCATCTACCTTGATATCTTTAAGGTAGTAGGTCAGAGCCTTATCTGCGGATGCTTTCAATGGATTTGCCTTTTGCTGTGCGGAAGTCGAAATTACTACGGCGCAAGCCATAAGGAGCGCCACGATTGTCTTTTTCATGGTTTAAAAGTTTTATTAGTATTAAGGTTTATAACACAAATGTAAGCAAAATTAAAATCTGTTGTCACATACTAAAACCGAATTTTCATCGCTATGAAATCGGGAGTACAAAAAATATGCCGACATAAACAGATAAAAGCTCACATATATAGAGTTTAATTATGTATAAATAGTTAAATTTGCCCCTCGGAAAGAGAAGCATTTTTATGAAAAAGTGGTTTTTGACAACTGCCGCGATATTTTGTGCCGTGGTTTCGTTCGCCCAGAAGGTCTCCTTCGAGGTGTCGGTACCGCGCGTGGTGTCGGTGGGGGAGGTCTTCCGCCTGGAATATGTGCTCAACGCCAAGCCTGAGAATTTCTCGGCAGGGGAGTTCGATTCATCCCAGGCGCAGGTGTTGGCCGGCCCGTCGACGTCCCAGGGACAGGAGATATCGATCAATAACGGCGGCGTGACCAGAAAGGTCACATACACCGTTACCTACGTCCTCCAGGGCGATACTCCCGGTAAACTGACCATCCCTGTCGCTACGGCCACGATCGACGGTAAACAGTACGCCACATCTCCCATAACCGTTGAGATAGTAGCCTCGGAAGGCGGTGCCCAGCCCGGAGCCGCTGTGCCGCAGGGCGGGAATGACGATCCCCCCACAGCCAGTACGCAGTCCACTACCATCGGCGCCGATGATATCCTTGTGAGAGTGACGGTCAATAGGAATACGGTATTCAAAGGCCAGCCGGTAAAGGCCAGCGTTAAGCTGTATAGCCGCCTGGGTCTCAGTGGTATAGAGAGCGCCAAATATCCGGCTTTCAACGGTTTTTGGACGCAGGACCTCGACGTCGAGGGCTATAAATGGCAGAGGGAAACATATAACGGCAAGGTTTACGACGCGAGGGTGATCAGGGAATACCTGCTCTATCCGCAGCAGTCGGGGACGCTCCACATCGAGAGGCTCGATCTTACTGTCATAGCCCAGATCGTGTCGCAGAACCGCCGCCAGTCGCTTTTCGACGACTTCTTCAGCGGCGGGCCCAATGTGCAGGAGATCAAGCGCAAGGTTTCATCCGCTCCGGTGGAGATACGTGTGAAAGAGTTGCCCGCTGGCGCGCCCGCTGACTTCAGCGGAGCTGTGGGGCAGTTCTCGATGAGCTCGTCGATGTCCGCCACCGATATAGCTGCTAATTCATCGGCCACATACACATTGAAGATCACCGGCAGCGGTAACCTGCCGCTTATTTCCGCCCCCCGCATAGAGCTTCCCGCATCGGTGGAGCAGTACAACGTCAAGACCCTCGAGTCGCTCAAACCCACCTCTTCGGACATCACCGGTTACCGCCAGTTCGAGTATCCGTTCATTCCCAGGGCGCAGGGCGAGATAATATTAGAGCCGGTCAAATTCACCTACTTCGACCCCGAGAGGGCCAAGTACGTCACCCTCTCATCGGAGGAGTACAAGCTCAATATCCTGCCCGACTCGGCTATCGACACCACCGGCGGCAGGGGATTGGTCAGCGGTATATCAAGGGAAGACATCAAGATACTCGACAAAGACATACACTTCATAAAGCTCGGCTCTGCTGCCCTTCGTACCCAGGAGCGATTCCTGTTCGGCACCCCGTTGTATTTCGGCCTTATGGCGTTGCTGGCTGCTCTGGCAGGAGCGCTGTACGCCTACCTGCGCAGGGTTATGAAGGAGAACGGCAATATCGTGATGGTGCGTAACAAGAGAGCCAACCGTGTGGCGCTCCAAAGGCTCCGCTCCGCCGCCCGTTACCTCAAGGCCGACGATTCGCGCGGCTTCTACGACGAGATGCTCAAGGCGCTCTGGGGGTATATGGGCGATAAGCTCAATATTCCCGTAGCCGATCTCACTAAGGATAATGTGCTCAGGAAACTCATAAGGCGCGATATCGCTCCCGAGGAAGCGCAGCGATTTATTGATATGGTGTCGCAGTGCGAGATGGCGCAGTATTCGCCCGCGTCGTCCGGCGCTATGGGTGAACTCTATAACGACGCCTTGGCGATGTTGGCCAGGTTCGAACCAGAGCTGGGCAGGAAGAAAAAGAAAAAGGCGTGAAAATCCCGGCAGATATTATGAAAAGATCGATCGTCATATTATTGTTCATGTTCGTATGCGGGGCGCAGAGCCTGATGGCCGCCGTCGACCTCTCCGCCGACGCCCGCTGGGATTCGGCAAGCACGGCCTATGTCAACGGCCGCTATAAGCAGGCCGCGGAACTCTACGAATCCATCCGCTCGCAAGGATATTCGGGCGTCAAGCTCTATTATAATCTCGGCAATTCCTACTTCAAGAATGGGAATATAGGCCGCTCGATACTCAACTACAACAGGGCGCTCGTCATAGACCCTTCCGACGAGGACGTGCTCTATAACCTTTCGCTTGCGGAGGTGCGCGCCAAGGACAGGATCAACCCCGTGCCCAAGTTCTTCGCCGCGAGGTGGGTGGAATCTCTGTGGTCGGCCATGGGCAGCAATGTCTGGGCTGTGATCAGCATAGTGTTTTTCGCCATGTTCCTCGTGGCCGTGGTGTTGTATATGCTCTCTTCGAGGCTCTCCCTGCGCAAATGGGGATTCTACGGAGCTCTGGCGGCGGCGGCGTTGGCGATACTCACCATGCTGGGAGCCGGGCATCAGAAACGGGAATTCACCCATAACGACCATGCCATAGTGATATCTTCGAGCGTGCCGGTGAAGAGCTCGCCCGACCAGAGGAGCAAGGACCTGTTCATCCTCCACGAGGGTACGAAGGTCAAAGTGCTGGCTTCGCTCAACGGTTATGTAGAGATAAAGATACCCGACGGCAATAAAGGCTGGCTCGACGGCGAAGCGATAGAATACATAATCCCGCGGTAATGTCCAGGCTTCTCGAAGACATAGTGACCGAACTGTCGCGCCTGCCGGGAGTGGGCCGCATGACCGCCATGCGCCTCGCGATGCACATCCTCAAGATGGAGCCTGGCGACGTGGAGGTGATGGCCGGGGCTATATCGGGTTTCCGCAACAACATACGCTACTGCAACTGCTGTAACAACCTCTGCGACGGGGATACCTGCGGGATATGTTCCGACCCCTCGCGCGACCGCTCCACGGTATGCGTGGTGGAGAACGTGAAGGACGTTATCTCGATCGAGAATACTCGCCAGTACAGGGGGGTGTACCATGTGCTGGGGGGAGTAATTTCGCCCATGCACGGGGTGGGACCGTCGGACCTCAAGATCGATCTCCTGCTGGACAGGATACGCCGCGGCGAAGTGTCGGAGGTGGTGATGGCGTTGAGTTCCTCGATCGAGGGTGAGACCACGTCGTTCTATATTTCCCGCCGCCTGGGCGACGCCCCGCAGGTAAAGGTCACATCCATCGCCCGCGGCCTGGGCTTCGGCGACGAACTGGAATACGCCGACGAGCTCACCATCGCCCATGCTATCAATAACCGCACTCCGTTGGTGGTGAAGTAAGGATATGTTAGAATATAATGTGAAATAAAATAGTATAACGACCGGTACATATGCACCGGTCGTTATACTTTAATTACGAAGTTCCTGGTAACCCTCCGCCCATTGCGAGATCTTCACGCCCGGACAGGGATCGAGGGAATCCGTTAAAAAACGACGCTGTGTCTAACGACTGTTAGCGGGGGCGAAGATCCCGCTAAAAAGGAGGAGTTCGACGTTTTAGGATGTACGAAGACCCCTGTCAGTGAATATCCGCAGGCGGCGTGTTTTGGTTACACCTTTTGCACGCGTAAAAGGTGTAAAACATTTTACCTCTTCAAAAAATCGGCCCTGTGGGGTGAGAACACGTCTAACAGTACACCCGCCTCTAGGCATGTTACTCCGTGGCTAAGGTCGGGAGCTACGAAGAAGCCATCGCCCTCCGAAAGCGTCTTGCTTTCTCCGGCCACGGTGACCACGAACTTGCCGCTCACCACATAGCTTGTCTGCGAGTGATAGTGGGCGTGTTCGGCGCCTACCGACCCCTTCTGGAATTCCACCTTCACGGCCATCACATGTCCGTCATAACCCAGTACCTGTCGGCGTACGCCGCCGCCCAGGTCGTCCCACGGCGTTTCAGATGCGGAAATGAATGTATTGCTTCTTGTTTTCATAATATTTTGGTTTTTACAGTATTTTCGAGATTGACAGAACAAAAATAAATATATAATCCTAAATTTGGGAGTGGATGCGCAAATATAATACCACTGCTATGAAGAAAGCGATATTGTTCCTTACCCTGATATTCCTCGCCGTGGCGGTTTACGGTAAGACCGTCACCAACCGTTACGGAATGAAGCTCGAGGAGAAGAAGGACGGAAGCTATGCCCTGCAATACAAGATAGTTTATAAGCTAATAGCCAAGATCAACGTCAATGAGATTCCCGATGTGCTCGTTCCCTATAAGCCCAAGTCAGAGAGGCTTCACGAGAAGGATTGGAAAGGCCTGGTCGAGACGGTGGATTACACCTTCAAGTCATACCCCACATACGATCTGCAACTCACCGTCGACAAGGTTAAAAGCGATACCCTCGCGCCGTTTATGATCTACATACACGGTGGGGCATGGAAGAGCGGCAACCGCAACTCGCCCCGCGAGATATCCCAATACCTCGCCCATAATGCGGGGGTTGTGGGGGTCCGCATATCATACACGCTCGCCGGCAAGCCCGATGCCGACGTCACGGTGTCGATCGAGGACGTGAAAGACGCCGTGCAGTTTATCAAGGAAAATAGCACAGAGCTAAATATCGACACCACCCGCTTCGGTTTCCTCGGCACTTCGGCGGGCGCCCACCTCGCCGCCATGGGAGCGATGACCATCCCGGGAGTGAAGTTACTTGTGGGCATAGTTGGTGTGTACGACCTGCCGATGCTGGCCAGGATGACCCGCCGCTCCGATGCCGTGCTGGAACATTATTTCCTGGACAAGAACCGTAAGGAACTCGCCAAAGTATCGCCCGTGAATGTGATACCGGACAAAAATATTCCCGCCGTGATGCTTATACACGGTACGGGTGATTGGATAGTGTCGTACAAGCAGAGTGTGGAATTCGCCGAGGCCCTGAAGGAAAAGGGAGGGGAGGTCGACCTTAACATCTACCCCTATTACGGACATAATGTCGTATCGAGGGATTCGGACAAGAAGGAAGAGTGCTTCTTCAAGGCGTATGACTTTATCGTCGGACACTTGAAGTAGGGAGGTATATCTGGTTTTTGAGCGGCGATACGCGGTTTTAACGGTAATTGTTACGGCGTATTAATCGACCACGTCGATAAATTTCATAAGATGATCATCAACTAAAAAGGAATACGCGGCGCGCACAACCTCCCGCATGTTTGATAATTCCTTATCGGTATTTGCCATGATCTGCATTTTGACCCCGAATATCTCAGCCCTTTTTGTAGGCATAATACGAAACCCTAATTTCGAGTAAATACGGATCCTTCTTTCACGAACTATCCTGTCTTCTTCGGTAGTTGCCGCCTGTGGGTCTTCTACCTCTATAACAATGATCTTTCCCCGGTATTTTTCGATTATTTGTTTCAGGAACTCGCTGCCGATTCCTTTGTTGTGATATAATGGACTTACAGCCAGGTAGTTGCCGAATACATACTCCGTGCCTTCGAGAGCGGTTAGTATCATATAAGCCAATTTAACTCCATTATCGTCGGTCATGTACAGGGCGTCGAATACGCCATTTTCGAGATTTTTCCTGATACTGGGGTATGGAGCGAGCTCGCTTGGGGGGAAATCCTCCATCATCTGTCGGTAGAGTGTTTCACACTCCGATAGCTCTATTTTTCTGATCGTTGGCATCGTCTTGTAAATGTAATTCCACATACTCACGAAATTACAATTTGTTTGCCAATAAATAAAAGACTTTGTTTTTTGCTATATTTGCGGTATACAGGATATGCGGTTAGACGGAGCTTTCTGACAAGTCCGACGTTCCGCACTCACCTGTTACTATTTTTGTAAAATATTTACCCATATACGCTATATATAGTCTTATGACAACTCTGGAAGTGGCGGTATCGTTTGATGAGAACTATGCACAACATGCTGCGGTCACCATCGCTTCACTGTTGCGTAATTCCTCGTCGCCGATAAACCTGCATGTCCTGCACGATCGCGATAACATCTCCGGACGTACCCGCCGCAGGATAGAGTCGCTAAGGAAGTATGCCCGCAATGGCGTGTCTATAGAGTGGCATCACATAGATTTTTCTCGCGTTCAGGCCGGGATGTCAGAAGAGCACTGGTCGCCGGCGTTCTTTTACCGGTTGCTGTTGCCTGAGATTATAACCGAGGGCAGGGTGCTTTACCTCGACACCGATACGGTAGTTCTCGGCGACCTCACGGAATTTTTCACTCAGGATATGGAGGGTAAGCATGCCGTGGCGGTGAGCGATCTGGGCTGGTATGTCACTTTCGTGAGGAACAAAAAAGATCCCGGCAGGGGAGACATCAATATTATAGATTACCTCAGGGATAAGCTGGGGATGGAGACAGAGGAAGAGGTCAAGGGTTATTTCAATTCGGGAGTGATGCTCCTGGATATGGATATGATCAGCGGGCAGAACCTCTTTGCCGGGGCGTTGGAACTGGCCAAGGCGACGCATTTTATACATAAGGACCAGGACGTGCTTAATATATTGCTGAAAGGCAAGATCAAATACGCTTCTGACGATTATAATTTCATGTACGGACGCGTTATTAACGACAAAGATGGTCTTGACTGGATAATCCAACGGTTCGAGCCATACATGGAGCGGGGGCGCAAGCCTGTGATATTACATTTTACGAATAAGCCATGGAAGTATCACGGAGTGTTATTCAGCCGCTATTATTGGCGGTACCTCGCCATGACTCCGTGGTGGAGCGGGTTCTCGGCCCTTATCCCGTCGGGGTGGAGTGTTCGCAGGTGGCTTATCCGCATTCACACCGGATCGATCCCGCGTTTGAGGATATTAGGTATAGACATAATAGGGAAAGACAGGTATTACCAGCTCCGTAGAAGGCCGGTAAAAGATACAAGGAGTAGGGTATGAGAGTAACAGAGGCAAGGGCCATGATGGAGGCACGGCATGATAAGGGATGCCGCGATACATTCATAAAGTGTGTGCCAGGGGCGTCGGGCGTCCTTGGCATAAGGTCGGCCGATATGAAGGCGATAGCCAAGACGATAGCCGCCGGTGACTGGCACGGATTCCTCACCGACCCCGAGCCGATGGTCTATGCCGAGGAGCTTTCGCTCAAAGGGCTTGTTATAGGTAGCCTGAAAGAGAAATTCGAGGTCGTCGAGCCTCTTCTGCGCGAGTTCGTGCCAAAGCTCGACAGCTGGGCCTCGTGCGACACGCTCTGCGCCTCGCTCAAGATGACGAAAAAGAACATGGAGCCGATGCTCGCCCTTGTGAAGGAGTACCTGCATTCGGAGAGGGAGTATGAGCTGAGGTTTGCCATAGTGATGCTGTTGTGCTACTATATCGATGAGGAACATATAGATTACGTACTCTCGTCTTATGACTCCGTACACCGTGAGGAATATTATATCCGCATGGCCGTGGCTTGGGGGCTGTCGGTGTGCTTCGTAAAGCAACGCGACAAAACGCTCGCCTACATGTCCGACCCAAATTCGCTCGACAAGTGGACGTTCAATAAGGCCATACAGAAGTGTACGGAGTCGTTCAGGGTGAGCGCCGAGGACAAGGCGCTGCTGCGCTCGATGCGGTGGAAGTAGGGAGCTCTCGCAGTAAGATAATTTGAAATTACAAACAAATAAAAACAAGTGTTATAATGAAAAAAGTTTTATTGCTGTCGGCGGCGATGCTGTTTGTCGCCACAGGGTTTTCGCAGAACAAGGATATGTACAAGAAGGGTTGGATCGACTTCAACAAAAATGGTGTGAAGGACGTCTATGAGGATCCCTCTCAGTCCATCGCCGCCCGTGTGACCAACCTCCTGTCGCTGATGACCAATGATGAGAAGACCTGCCAGATGGCTACCCTCTACGGCTCGGGACGAGTGCTCAAGGACGCCCTGCCCACCGAAGGATGGAAGAAGGAGATATGGAAAGACGGCATCGGTAATATCGACGAGGAGCATAATGGCCTCGGTACGTTCGGCTCGCAGTTCTCATTTCCCTACTCCAAGAGCGTGGGTGCGAGGCAGGAGGTGCAGCGCTTTTTCGTGGAGCAGACTCGCCTGGGTATCCCTGTCGACTTTACCAACGAGGGTATCAGGGGTCTCAACCATGACAGGGCTACATATTTCCCCGCCCAGTGCGGCCAGGGAGCCTCGTGGAATAAGGAGCTTATAGCCCGCATCGCCGAGATCGAGGCCAAGGAGGCCGTGGCGCTGGGCTATACCAATATCTATTCGCCTATCCTCGACATAGCGCAGGATCCCCGCTGGGGCCGCGTCGTGGAGTGCTACGGCGAGGACCCCTACCACGTAGGGCAGTTGGGTAAGCAGATGATCACCGGCCTGCAGAAAAACGGCCTGGTGTCCACTCCCAAGCATTTCGCCGTGTACAGTATTCCCGTAGGTGGGCGCGATGATGGTACCCGTACCGACCCGCACGTAGCCCCGAGGGAGATGCGCACGCTCTACCTCGAGCCTTTCCGCGTGGCCTTCAAGGAGGCCGGGGCCCTGGGCGTTATGAGCTCTTACAACGACTACGACGGCGTGCCCGTGTCGGCCAGCCGTTATTTCCTAACCGACATACTGCGTAACGAGTTCGGATTCAGGGGTTATGTGGTGTCCGACAGTGAGGCCGTGGAATTCGTGCACACCAAGCATGCCGTGGCAGAAAATCCCGAGGATGCCGTGGCTAAGGTTGTGAACGCCGGGGTGAACATACGTACCAACTTCACGCCTCCTTCCGACTTTATACTGCCCCTGAGGAGTGCTCTGAGTAAGGCTAAGGTATCGCAAGTTACTATCGACCAGAGGGTGAGCGAGATACTCCGCGTGAAATTCCATCTGGGCCTGTTCGACAACCCCTACAAGGGCGATCCCAAGGAGGCCGACCGTATAGTGCATTGTAAGGAGCATCAGGAAGTGGCCCTCGACGCCGCGCGCCAGTCGATAGTACTGCTCAAGAACAAGGACAAGTTATTGCCGTTGAGCAAGAGCATAAAGAAGGTGGCTGTCATAGGTCCCAACGCCGATGAGAGGGCGGAGATGATCTGCCGCTACGGCCCTGCCAACGCGCCCATAATCACCGTGCTGGACGGTATAAAGGCCGCCCTGCCCAAGGCCGACGTGGTGTATGAGAAGGGATGCGAGATAATAGATCCCAATTTTCCCCAGAGCGAACTTATGATCTTCCCTTACACTACCGACGAAGCTAAACTGATGGAAAAAGCCGTGAGCGCAGCTAAGAAATCCGACGTGATAATCCTCGTGCTCGGCGGCTCGGAGAAGACCGTGAGGGAGAGCCGCTCGCGTACCGACCTCAATCTTACCGGCCGCCAGAACGACCTTATCAAGGCCATGCACAGGACAGGTAAGCCCGTCGTGATGGTATTGCTCGATGGCCGTGCAGCCGCGATAAACTATGCCGAGGCCAATATTCCCGCGATAGTGCACGCCTGGTTCCCGGGCGAGTTCTGCGGCAGGGCCGTGGCCGACGTGCTCTTCGGCGACTACAATCCCGGCGGCCGCCTGGCGGTGACGTTCCCCAGGTCGGTGGGCCAGATACCCTACGCCTTCCCCTTCAAACCCGGCTCGCAGGCTCCGGGAAGCATAAGTGTCAACGGAGCATTGTATCCCTTCGGCTACGGGTTGAGCTACACCACATTTGAATACAGTAAACTTGCGGTCACTCCCGAAAAACAGACCGCCGACGGCGACATAACAGTGAAGTGTACCGTCGCCAATACCGGTAAGGTGCTGGGCGACGAAGTGGTACAGCTTTACATCCGCGACGTTTACAGCAGCGTCACCACCTACGTCAAGGTGTTGAGGGGCTTCGAACGTATCACCCTCAAGCCCGGCGAGTCGCGCGAGGTGAAATTCACGCTTAAGCCGCAAGACCTCGGCCTGTGGGATATAAATAATAAGTTCACCGTCGAGCCCGGCGACTTCGAGGTTATGGTCGGCGCTTCGTCCGAGGATATAAAGCTCAAGGGCAAATTCGAGATCACAGGCAAAAGGCCCGGAGTTTAGTCGCCTATGAAGCAGGTCGAGCCGCCTTTAACCTTTAATAAACCAGTCCGAAATATTTTTACCAAAATTAGTTACTGATTATGCTAAGAAATCTTATATCGTTTATGCTGTTGTGCCTCCTCTCTCTGCCCGCGCGGGCGGAAAGGGTCGACAGGCATTTCCTGGGCGACGTCGTCAGCGACAGCGTTTCAGGAATCATATATGACAACCTCGACAAGTGGCGTGACGACCGCAGGCATAGCTTCCTCGACCTGGCCTCACGTCTTCCCGACTCGATCAAGCAGAAAGTGATCCGCAGGGCGGAGGGATATCTCTCGTATGGCTGGCCGGCCCTGCCCGCCACACTCTACATACAGTATAAGGAGACGGGGAACAGGACCAACTTCCAGAACGCCCAGATCGAACGTCGCGGCGTGTTGAGTACGCTTGTGCTTGCCGAGGTATTCGAGGGTAAGGGACGGTTTATGGATCAGGTGATCAACGGTGTGTGGGCCACTTGTGAGGAGAGTTCGTGGTGCCTGCCTGCCCACCAGTCGTCCGCGGCCAAAAAACAGGGATTGCCCGTGCCAGGAGAGAATATAGTCGATCTTATAGTGGGCGAAGACGCCGCCACGATGAGCTGGATATTGCTCTTACTGGGCGACAGGCTCGATGAGCGCACTCCGGCCGTCACCCGCAGGATACGCCACGAACTTAGGGAGAGGATACTTATTCCCAATTACGAAAAGGAATTCAACCGCATGAGCCTTGGTGGCGGGCCGACCAATAACTGGACGGTGTGGATCGGCCGCAACTGGCTGTGGGCCATGTCGATGGCGAATTGTATGAGCCGCGACGAGTTCGTCATTTCCATGAGGCGGCTCGTGCGCAGTATCGACAACTATATAAGCTGGTACCCCGCCGACGGGGGATGCGACGAGGGTATAAATTACTGGACGCTCTCGCCGCCGTTCTACCTCGATATACTCGAATTTTTCGACTTCATGCTCCCGGGTAAATTCGACCACCTCAAAAAGAACGAGATATTGAGAAATATGGTCAGCTACGTGGGCAAGATGGAGATCGACAAGGGCTACTATGTGAATTTCGCCGACTCCTCGCCCTTCGTTTCGCCGAATATATCGGCCATATACCTGTGGGGTAAATTCCTCGACGACAAGAACATAATGGGCTATGCCGCCTTCAATTCCACTCCGGAGGGTATCAGCAGACAGTTCGCCTCCGGGGCTCTTCACCGTTATTTCAACCTTATGAGAACGGGCGAGGGTTTGTCGTCGGTGCCCCCTGTCCGGTATATGCCCTCTTTCAGTCCGTTCCCCGACCTCCAGGTGGTGACAGCTCGCGATAAAAAGGGCTCGGCGGCAGGATTTTTCGTTGCGGCCAAGGGCGGACATAATGCCGAAAGCCACAACCATAACGATATCGGCAACTTCATCGTTTCGTTCGACGGCGTGCCGGTACTGGTAGATGTGGGCGTGAGTACATACACTGCAAAGACCTTCGGCCCCGCCCGCTACTCCATCTGGGCAATGCAATCGGGATGGCACAATACGCCTACGATAAACGGATTCGAACAGAAAAACGGCAGGCAGTACGAAGCCCGTGACGTGCGAATGGAGGACAAGGGAGCGAAAATGATATTCTCCGCCGACATAAGCAAGGCCTATCCTGCGGACGCCAAGGTCGACAAATGGATGCGTACCGTAGAGTTGGTTAGAGGCAAGAGGGTAGTGGTCGAGGATGAATATTCCCTGTCGGCCTATCTTGCCCCCGCCCAGTACAACCTTATAACGCCGCTGAACGTGGATACTTCGACTCCCGGCAAGATAATATTAGAGGGCGAAGTCCGTGGCCGCAAGGCGAAAGCGGAGATAGAATATGACAAGAGCCGTTTCCGCGCGGAGGTAGATACGATGGATCTTGACGATCCCAAGATGAAAGGCAATTGGGGTAGTAAGATGTACAGGGTCATATTGGTAGCTACTAATTCCGACCTTAAAGGCAAGGACAGGATAACGATAAATTGTATTAAACCGTAAACACATAATCATATGGCCAAAATAGCTAAAAGCCTCACCGACCTGGTGGGCAATACGCCCCTGTTGGAGCTGACCCGTTACAACGCGGCACACGATCTCAAGGGGCGGGTGATAGCCAAATTAGAATATTTCAACCCCGCAGGGAGCGTTAAGGACAGAGTGGCCCTCGCCATGATCGAAGATGCCGAAGTACGTGGGGCGCTCTCTCCCGGAGATACCATCATCGAGCCCACCAGCGGCAATACCGGCGTGGGCCTGGCCTTCGTGTCGGCATCCAAGGGGTATAAACTTATCCTCACCATGCCTGAGACCATGAGTGTCGAACGTCGCAATCTGCTCAAGGCCCTCGGTGCCACGATAGTCCTCACTCCCGGAGCAAAGGGTATGAAGGGCGCGATAGAGGAGGCTGAAAACCTCGTCGAAGAGATCCCCGGGTCGATAATCTTGCAACAGTTCGATAATCCCGCCAATCCGGCCATCCATGAACGTACCACAGCCGAGGAGATATGGCGCGATACCGATGGTGGTGTAGATATCTTCGTTGCCGGAGTAGGCACTGGCGGCACAGTAAGCGGGGTGGGGCGCAGGCTAAAGGAGTTGAAGCCGTCGGTCAAGATCGTAGCGGTGGAGCCGGCATCCTCTCCCGTACTCTCGGGCGGCAATCCCGGCCCGCATAAGATACAGGGTATCGGTGCGGGCTTTGTCCCCAAGAACTACGACTCCAAAGCTGTGGACGCCGTTATGCCCGTGCAGGATAATGACGCGATACGTACAAGCCGCGAACTGGCGCAGACGGAAGGCGTTCTGGTGGGTATATCATCAGGTGCGGCCCTATATGCCGCTTCTCAGATAGCCTTGCTCCCCGAGAACAGCGGCAAGAAGATAGTGGCGCTCCTGCCAGATACGGGAGAACGTTATCTATCTACTATGTTGTACGACTTTGAGGGATATCCTTTGTAGATAACCGCATTTCCCATTAGAGAATAGGTCTAAATTTCGATCTTGCGCAGCAAGGTCGTCAGCCCGCAGCCATCCCCGGCGGAGGGCTGAAACGTCTTACGACTTATTCATCTCCTCCGCTGGCTGCGAACTGATACATTCAATTCTTAAGGCGGCGACGGTAGGCCTCCGGGAGGGCAACCATTAGCGTGTAAAACAATTAGGCCGGAGCTTGATGCTCCGGCCTAATCTGTTTCTATTACTATGACGGAAATAATTACACCCCGAAGGTGAATTCCCCGATATTCTCGTAAACGGCGCTTATTATACCCAGCACCAATACACCTGCGAGGCATACCACAAGCCCCACGCGAGCGTAGGCGTCGCTGTTTATAGTGGGCAGGGGATTTTCATTCTCCTTGATGAACATGGCCTTGATAATGCGCAGGTAGTAGTAGAGCGATATCACGGTGTTGACAAGGGCGATGAACACCAGCGCGTAGAATCCCGCTCCGGCGGCTGTCATAAAGACGAAGAACTTGCTGAAGAACCCTGCAAACGGAGGAATACCGGCCAGGGAGAACAGACACAGCATCATAAGCACTGCCAGCTTGGGATTGCTCTTGTAGAGGCCGTTGTAGCCGTCCATCTGCACGTTACCTGTCTTCTGTTCGATAACCGAGATAATGCCGAACGCACCGAGGTTAGAGGCCAGATACACCAGCAGGTAATATATCAGTGCGGTCATACCGGCGGCATCGCCGCTTATCACACCCAGCATGATATAACCCGCCTGCGAGATGCTGGAGAAAGCCAGAAGTCGCTTGAGGTTGCGTTGGCGCAGGGCGAAGAGGTTGGCAACGGTGATGGTGACGATGATAATACCGTAGAGTACCGCCTGCCACTGGGCCATTATGGGTGCGAACACCTTGATGAGTATGGCCATCAGCACAAATGCGGCGGAGGCCTTTGATACCGACGACAGGTACGAGGTCACGGGAGTGATCGCACCCTGGTAAACGTCGGCAGTCCACAGATGGAACGGTACGAGCGACAGCTTGAAGCCCATGCCCACGAAGAACAGGATGAACGCCATTATCTGCAATGGTGATCCGTTCAGGGCCGCCGGTATATCGGCGAAATAGAGCGTGCCGGTAGTCCCGTAGATGAGCGACAGGCCGTAGAGCAGCAGGCCGCTGGAGAATATGGCGGAGAGGATATACTTAGCTCCGGCTTCGGCCGAGTTATTCTTATACTTGTCGAAAGCCACGAGGCAGGCCATGGGGATAGATGCCGTTTCGAGCCCGATGAAGAAAAGCAGGAAGTGTCCGGAGCTTATCATCAGGTACATCCCGAACAGGGTACTGAGCGTTAGCGTATAGAACTCGCCCCTCTTGTACTCGGTATCGGGACGGTCGAGCCACGACGAAGCCTGCAGGAATACCAGGAGCGTACCGATATTGAGTATGCTCTTGATTATCGTGTGCACCGGCAGGTACTCGTACATGCCGCCGAACACGGAGGCTTCCGCCGAAGGCATGATGTTTATAAGCGTGTGCACGAGCAGCAGTCCGCAGGCCACGGGGTGGAACCAGCGGCGGCCTCCGGGGCCCGCGATAAGGTCATATGCGAAGAGGACCACCATCAGCGCTATAAGCGACAGCTCCTCCTTCAATGCGAATAATTGAGTGTAATCCATGGTTTACAGGAGTGTTAAGTGTTGAACTACAGGCATCACGCTCTCCCTGAGCATGTCGCTCACCCACAGGGGGTAGAGGCCGAGGCCGGCGATGGCGGCAATGAGGCACACCACGGTGAGGCGCTCGCTCCACGAA
The DNA here is from genome assembly GCA_031553875.1 of Rikenellaceae bacterium. Taxonomy (GTDB): domain Bacteria; phylum Bacteroidota; class Bacteroidia; order Bacteroidales; family Rikenellaceae; genus JAVBKU01. The sequence continues at coordinate 141,479 of JAVBKU010000001.1, forward strand.
GCGTCGGTGAGCTTCATGGCTGCTATGTTTTCAGGCACGGAGCCGTAGAGTATCTTACCCACGACGCGCAGGATGTAGACGGCTGTTATCACGATGGACGAACAGGCGGCGATGGTTATCACGCGGTGGAACGTGTCGGCGTGGGCGAACGAGCCGGTGAAGATGGTCATCTCGGCTACGAAGCCGCTCAATCCCGGGAGACCCAGGTTGGCAAGACCGGCGATCACATAACCCACGGCCAGGAACGGCGTGACCTTCATCAGGCCGCCCAACTCACGAATGTCGCGCGTGTGGGTGCGGCCGTAGATCATACCGATAAGGGCAAAGAAGAGGGCTGTCATCAGGCCGTGGCTGAGCATCTGGAGCATGGCGCCTGTCGAGGCCGTTTCGTTGAACATCAGTATTGCAAAGAGCACGAGGCCGCAGTGGCTTACGGAGCTGTAGGCGTTGATATACTTGAGGTCGGTCTGCACGATGGCGCTGAACGCCCCGTACACAACGCTGATCGAGGTCAGGATAAGGAATATCCATGCCTGCTCGTGGGCCGCTTCGGGCATCAGGCCTATGGCAACCCTGAAGCAACCGTACCCACCCAACTTCATCAGCACGCCCGCGTGAAGCATAGACACGGCGGTGGGCGCCGAAGCGTGACCGTCGGGGCTCCATGTGTGGAAGGGGAACAAGGCACCCAGTACGCCGAAACCTACGAAGGCGAGAGGGAAGAATATTCTCTGCATTTCAACGGGGATGCTCAGCTTGGCTATATCGAGAATGCTCATCGACGTGGCTCCGGCGCCGAAATATATGCCGAGGATACCGATAAGCAGGAACGCCGACCCGCCCATAAGCATCAGGGTCAGCTTCATGGCCGAATACTCCTTGCGTCCGCTGCCCCACACGCCGATAAGCAGGTACATGGGTATAAGCGCCACCTCGTAGAACATGAACATGGTGAACAGGTCCACGGAAATAAAGAAGCCGTACACCCCTACGCTCAGCAGGCAGAACCAGAGGAAGAATTCCTTGGTCAGCGGCGCCATATTCCATGAGGCGAACGTGCCTGTGAACACGATTATCGAGGTAAGCATGAGCATAGCCACGGATATCCCGTCCACGCCCACGGCATAGTGGATATTAAGCGGGGCGTACCATACAGCCGAAGCGGTGTAGAGCATATCCGCCGTTTCGCCCGCGGCACGGTCGCCCAGGAACATCACCGTGAGCGCTACCGACAGGCCCAGGAGCACCGTAGAGCCCACTGCCATCACGCCCCGGATCTGGCCGATATTCCGGCAAGCCCACAACGCGGCCATCATCACCACGGGAACAAGTACGAATAACGATAGAAAATTCATTGTATCTCGTTTTTAATTTTTTGACTACGATCAGAATATGAACAGCGCGATTATCACGATGGTGCCCACCAGGAACACCCAGGCGTAACGCTGTATCTGCCCATCCTGCAGGCGGCGGATCAGGTACGCCAGCTTATGCGAAGTGTATGCGAAGCTGTCCATGAAGGCGTCGACCACATGCCTGTCGAACCACGCTATCGGGCGGCTGATACCGGCGAATATCACCTTCTTGGTGATGAACATATATATGTTGTCGATATAGAACCTGTTCGAGGCAGCCTTGTACAGCCCGCTGAAACGCGTGGCAAGCATATCGGCCACAGGCTGCTGCGGTTTGCGGTACATAAGCGTGGCTACGGTTATCGCTATGACTGCCGCGATAACGCTGATAGTGGCTACCACGGGATCGAGGTGTATGTGATAGGCCTCGCCATTGCTCGAAATGAATTCGCCGAATGGGATAAACCCGGCTAAGCAGGTCACTGCTGCAAGTATAATGAGCGGCAGGGCCATCGACATGGGCGATTCGTGAGGCTTGTGACCTTCGGCGTAATCGTCCTTACCCCAGAATATGTTGTAGTAGAGGCGGAACATGTAGAACGCGGTGAGGGCGGCTATCACTGTCATCGACCATCCGATCACGGGGCTGAAGTTGAAGCAAGCCGCCAGGATCTCGTCCTTGCTGAAAAAGCCGCTGAACGGGGGGATACCCGCAATGGCGAGGCAGGCGATAAGGAACGTGATGTGAGTGATGGGCATATACTTGCGTAAGCCTCCCATCTTGCCCATCTCGTTGCTGTGTACGGCGTGAATGATAGATCCGGCGCCCAGGAACAGCAGGGCTTTGAACATGGCGTGTGTGAATAGGTGGAACATCGATGCCATGTAACCCAGGCCGGCATGAGTGTCGAGTCCGGTGCTCACGCCCAGGCCCACCATCATGAAACCGATCTGCGATATGGTAGAGAAGGCCAGTACGCGTTTGATATCGGTCTGTACACAAGCCACAGCCGCGGCGTAGAGAGCGGTGAACGCGCCCACCCATGCTATGGCGTGGAGCACGTCGATAGCGTAGAATATATAGAGTGGGAACAATCTCGCCACCAGGTACACGCCCGCAACCACCATCGTAGCGGCGTGGATAAGCGCGCTGACGGGGGTGGGGCCTTCCATAGCGTCCGGAAGCCACACGTGAAGCGGGAACATGGCGCTTTTACCCGCTCCGCCTATAAATATCAGGGCCAGCGCCCATGCCAGTACCGAGCCTCCCATAAAGGTCTGGGTTGCGGCGTTCGCAAGGATACCGTCGCTCGATCCGTTCATCAGCGAGCCGAAGTCGTAGGTACCTGTATAGTAGGCCAGAGTGAGGATACCTATAAGAAAGCCCAGGTCGGCGAAACGTGTCACGATAAAGGCCTTCTTGCTGGCCGCCACCGCTTCGGGTTTGGTGTAGTAGAAACCGATAAGCAGGTATGACGATACGCCCACAAGTTCCCAGAATATATACATCTGGAATATGTTTGTCGCAACCACCAGTCCCAGCATCGAGAAGCTGAACAGCGACAGGAACGCGTAGTATCGCTGGAATCCCTGCTCGCCCTTCATGTAGCCCATGCTGTAGAGATGTACCATGAAGCTCACGGTCGAGATCACCACAAGCATCATCACCGATATGGGGTCTAAGAGTATCCCCAGGTCGATATGCAGGGTGTCGGAAAAGTTGAGCCACGTCCCGTTGAACGGCGTCAGGGTGGGGAATACGCCGTCCACACGCGCTTGGGTGAAGTAATCCCACGCCGTGAGGTATGACAGAGCCATCACCACTCCCATGCCGATGGTGCCGATAAGGCCCGCCGTGCAGGGTTTCATTTTCATCCCCGCGAGCCCCAGCAGGAGGAACACCGCGAAGGGAAGCAGAAGTATCAATAGAGTGTAATCCATAATCCGGTATAATTTGATTTACGACTTCCGCCGCGTTATTCCTTCATTTTGTTGAGCTTACGCACCTGTATATTACGCACGTTGCGGTAGATGTTGATTATTATCGCAATGGCTACGGCCGATTCCGCCGCCGAGATGCCGATGGAGAACATCGTGAAGAAGAATCCTTCCAGGGCTTCGGGGTAGAGGAAGCGGTTGAATACGGCGAAGTTGATATCCGTGGCGTTGAGTATCAGCTCGATGCTGATAAGCATGGCCAACAGGTTGCGGCGGGTTAGAAAGCCGTATATTCCGGTGAAGAACATGATGGTCGAGACCACCAGATAATATTCCATGTGTACCATATCTGCCTATCTTTTTCTTGCTATTAATATACCTCCCACGATACAGGCCAACAGCAGGATGCTTATCGCCTCGAAGGGGAGGAGGTAGCCGTGCTTGCCGGCGCCTACCAGCGACATTCCGACCTCTTTTATGGGTACTTCGCCCGGGGTGAGGGGCACGGCGGCGAACTTATGCGTGAGTATCACGAACAGGAATACGCCCGCTCCGGCCACCGAGGCTATGATCCCCGCGAAGAACTTGCTCCTTTTGAGCTTCTCGGCGTAGTCGCCGTCGGAGCTGGTGAGCAGGATTGAGAATACGTAGAGCACCGTGATACCACCGGCGTAGATGAGCAGCTGCACGGCCCCCAGGAACGAGTAATTGAGCTGGAAGTAGATGCCCGCCGTGGCGAAAAGCACGAACAGCAGGTATGTGGCAGCCCTCAATATGCGCTTGGTGGTAACCGTCAGCACCGAGCACGCCACGATCACTATGGCGAGAACCAGGAATACTATTGAATTGAGATCCATATGGCGCGGGTTATTTGTTAAGTTGTTTTTTCAGGACGTCGCGGTCGAACACGGCGCACTCGTACTTCGGGGCGAACTCTATGGCTCCGGTGGGGCACACGTTCACGCACAGCTGGCAGAAGATACAGGCGCCCTGGTCGTACATATATTTCACGAGCACCTTCTTGCTCTTGCCCTCTTCGGTAGTCACGGTGTCGATAGTGAGGTCGAGCGTGTCGTTGGGGCAGGTCATCTGGCACAGTCCGCAGGCTATACACTTGTTCTTGCCTTCTTCGTCGTGGGGCATCACGAGGGTACCCCTGAAGCGGTCGAACATCACGAGTTCCTTACGGTTCTCGGGATACTGCTCGGTCACTTTCTTGCGAAAGAACACCGTGATGGTGGTCTTCATCCCAATGAGCAGGGTCTTTATGCCTGAAAGCAGGCCTCCGATATATGATGTTTTTTTATTTTCCATTATATACCTCTATTAGAAATGTAACTTGAATACGACCACGATCACCATAAGCATCAGGTTGGCGAGGCCTATGGGCACGAGGTACTTCCACTCCAGGGTGAGTATCTGGTCGATCCTCAGGCGGGGGAATGTCCACTTGATCCACATCAGCAGGAACACCACGAAGAATGCCTTACCGAAGAACCATACGAAGCCGGGGATGTAATCCATCACGGCGTTGAAGCCCTCCAGGCCGCCTATATGCAGGGGCATCCAGCCTCCTAAGAACAGCGTCGCGGCTACGCCCGACACCACGAACAGGTTGACGAACTCGGCCACGTAGAACAGACCGAAGTGCATACCCGAATACTCAGTGTGGTAGCCGGCGGTAAGCTCCGATTCGGCCTCGGGAAGGTCGAACGGCCCGCGGTTCACCTCGGCATTACCCGCTATGAGGTAGATGACAAAGGCGATGAAGGCGGGTACGTGTCCCTTGAATATGAACCAACCGTCGGCCTGCCTCTCCACTATCTCGGAGAACTGCATGGTGTCGGTCAGCACGATGATGGTGAGGATCGACAGTCCTATGGAGAGCTCGTAGCTTATCATCTGCGCGCCGCTTCGCATTGCGCCGATAAGGGAGAACTTATTGTTACTGCCCCATCCGGCCAGCAGGATGCCTATCACACCTATCGACGAGGCGGCCATCAGGAAGAACACGCCCACGTTGAAGTCCAGCACCGCCAAGCCCATATTTATAGGCAGGCAGCTGAAGGCCAGAAGTGAGGCGATGATCACGATAAAGGGGGCTAGGTTGTAGAGGAACTTGTCCGAGTACTTGATCTCGATCACCTCCTTGGTGAGCATCTTGAACACGTCGGCGAAGACCTGTATCGTCCCCCATTTGCCGACCCTGTTTGGCCCGAGGCGGCACTGGAACGCCGCGCACACCTTGCGCTCCATGTAGATCATGATGATGGCCAGCACCGCGTACATAAGCATGATGGCGACCCCTATGACCACACATTCGAGGAATATCGCCAGCCCCTCGGGCATCAGCGACAGCAGCCACTCGTGTATGAAACTTGTTACTACACTGAAATCGAACATAATATTATCTGTCTATATCGGGTACAACATAATCGAGCGTACCGCCTATGGCTATAAGGTCGGCTATCTTCTGCTTCCGCGATATGGTGTCGACCACCGATACCAGGGGCAGGCCCGTGGAGCGGAACTTGAGGCGGTAGGGATACTTGTCGCCATGGCTTTCGAGGAACACGCCGAACTCCCCACGGCTACCTTCGACGGCCGTGTAGTACGAGCCTTCGGGAACGCGGATGATAGGTTTCATCTTCTCCTGTATGCTGCCGTCGGGAATGTTGTCTATGAGCTGCTCGATGATGTTCATCGATTCCTCTATCTCTTTCATCCTCACCATGTAGCGGGCGAATGAATCGCCTTCGGTGAATATTATCTCGTTGAATTTCACCTTGTCGTACACTCCGTAGGGGTGGCGCTTGCGCACGTCGCAGGCCCAGCCCGAAGCGCGGCCCGTACCTCCCGTGGCGCCGAAAGAGATGGCGTCTTCGCGGCTCAATACGCCCACGCCCTTGAGGCGGCTCTGGGCGATGACGTTGCCGGTGAACACGTCATGGTACTCATGGAGTATGGAGCGCATGTCCTTGATGAATTCCTTGACCCTCGGCACGAAGTTGGGATGCAGGTCGGCCTGCACGCCGCCGATAGTGTTGTAGTTGAGTATGAGGCGTCCGCCGCAGGTTTCTTCGAATATGTCGAGTATCTTTTCCCTGTCGCGGAAGCCGTAGAAGAAGGCAGTCAGCGCGCCGAGGTCCATACACAGACATGAGTAGAAGAGCAGGTGCGAGTCTATACGCTGCAATTCGTCCATTATGGTACGGATGTATTTCACTCTATCCGACACCTCTACGCCCATGGCCTGCTCCACGCACGAGCAAAGGGCGTGGCGGTTCTGCATGGCGCCCAGGTAGTCGAGGCGGTCGGTGAGCGCGAGGATCTGGGGGTAGGTGAGGCTTTCGCTCATCTTCTCCACGCCACGGTGTATGTAGCCGCAGTTCACGTCGATCTTGTTGATGATCTCGCCCTCGAGCGATACCCTGAAGCGCAACACGCCGTGAGTGGCGGGGTGCTGGGGGCCGATGTTTATCACATATTCATCGTCGCCGAAGAGGGTTGTCGACAGGGTCTCGAGCTTCATCTCAGCGGTCACCGAGATCTCCTCTGTGGTGTCGATGGTCTCCTCGTTGCTCATCCTTATGGGGTTGACCTCCCTGGTGACATTCATGTCGTAGTCCTTGCGCAGGGGGTGTCCCACCCAGTCGTTGCGCAGGTAGAGGCGGCGCATGTCGGGGTGGTTGATGAACACGATGCCGAAGAAGTCATATACTTCGCGCTCGTTGAGTTCGGCCGCCTTCCACACGTCGCATACGCTCAGTATGGCCTTGGCCTCTTCGCCGATAGCCTTAACTTTGACTACGGTACATTCGCCGTTGGAGCTCTTTTCGAGATGGCACACGATACCCATGCCGTCTTCGCCCCAGTCGACCCCGGTCATACTGCGGAGGAAGTCGTAGCCTTCACTCTTGAGGCGGAGGGCCGAGTCGTGCCACTCCTTGCCAGCTATTTCTATTATGCCTTCCATTATTTGCATACGTTCTTTACAACATCTTCCTTGACTTCTTTTTCCTGCCTGTTGACCCCGCCGAAGAATTTCTCGACCTTGACCTTCCTCTGCAACTGCATCATACCGTAAAGCAGGGATTCAGGCCTGGGAGGGCATCCGGGGATATATACGTCCACGGGGAGTACCTTATTTACGCCGTTTACCACATGGTACGACTTCTTGAATGGGCCGCCCGATATGGCGCATCCGCCCACGGCTACCACGTATTTGGGATCAGCCATCTGGTCGTAGAGGCGCTTGAGTACGGGGGCCATCTTATCGGTGATGGTACCGGCCACCATGATCATATCCGCCTGGCGCGGGCTGGCGCGGGCAACCTCGAATCCGAAGCGGGCGAAGTCGTAGCGCGCTGCGCCTACCGACATGAACTCGATGCCGCAGCAGCTGGTGGCGAAGGTCAGGGGCCAGAGCGAGTTGCTGCGTCCCCAGTTGATAAAGTCGTCGAGGCATCCCACGATCACATTGGCGCCGCCTTCGCGCAGCTCCGCAGCCATCTTTTCGAGGGTCGCGTTATCCTGGAATTCCTCGTAGGGGATAGATTTTATCTTCGGTTTCTTTATTTCCATTCCAAAGCTCCTTTCTTCCAGGCGTAAGCGAGGCCCAGAACCAATATTACTATAAAGAATAATACGCTGAACAGCCCATAGAGGCCCAACTGCTGTACCACCACGGCCCACGGAAAGAGGAACATGGTTTCCACGTCGAACATCAGGAACAGGATGGCGAACAGGTAGTAACCCACCCTGAACTGCATCCACGAGCGTCCCCTGGTGGGAATACCACACTCGTAGGCCTCACCCTTCTGGGGGTTGAACGACCTCGGGGATATGGCCCTGGCGATACCCAGCGCCACGGTAACCAACGCGATGGCGGTGAGGATAACAACTATTAACAGAATGTAATTCATAATGTAAAATTTGTCTTTATACGTCCGGAGGTAATATAGTGTTGAACGGGAACCGGCAGACGGGCACGGGCCCCATCATAGATGATGAGAGAATGAAAGGGTTAAACCTCTATTCTGTGAAGTAAAACTATATATGAAGTGTGGGGTAGGAGGGAAGGAGTGTTGCTGTCGGCGCACTGTGGGGCCTCTGAGAGGGCCTTACCGTTGTAGCCGACACCGCTGCCGCGAACCGCCCCCGAAACGTAGATCCCAAGGTACAGTGTCGTGGCTGTCAAAGCCATAATACTATTTACAATAAGCCTTGCCATAAATTAATGTGGGTTTCACGAATTCGTGAAACTCCAATTGCATCAAAACATAGTTTTGATACTCCCCCTTAGCAAAGGGGGCAAGGGGGTTTATCAATAAATAACCGGGCGTCGTAGATGCCCTTAACACGGGTTTTGTGGATTCAGGCGCAATGAGCCTTAGTCGATTGACAGACGCATGTACGGCTTGAATTTACGAACCTCGCGTTAATTTAACGCAGGCAAATATAGTCATATTAATTTAAGAAACAGATTAATTTTATCGTCACTTTCCTAACAAAATCAGAAAATTCACAGGCGTTCCCCGCCACGACTTGATTTAAACGAGGTTACAACATCGCAGTACAGCGATGTTAAAGATTACCTGCTACGTATAATGATATTTTAGGGTCAAATAATAGACCTTATTTCTTCGCCAGCCCTGCCGTGGGATATGCTTACGCCGAGTAATTCCTCCTCCGTGGCCGCGTCGGGTATGATAAGCCCCTGGACGTCGGGATGGGTGGCGAGGTAGAGGGCCCCGGCGTTATGCAGAGCCATCGTGGCGTCGATATATCGCAGGTGTGTGGGCTCGGCGAGGATGAAGTTTACGGGCGATTTGGCATTTAATACCCTCTCTGCCGGTATCGTCTCCCCGAACTCATCCTCCACGCCCATATTGGCTAATACGGCTTTGGAGGTTATAACTATCTCCGCGGGGCATACCGCCGTTACCGCTCCCGCTACGCCCGTGGCCGTAACTATATAATCGGCCTCGGCTACAGCCTCCGCAACCGCAGTACTATCGCGGAAATCCACCGCTTTGTCTATGTATTCGCCAGTGCGGCCCGAGATTGTGGCGGGGTCGCTCACGGTTATCACCTCCGCGCCCATCCTGCGGGCGTACATGGCGATACCAGAGCCGACCTTGCCTGTACCGAATATCAACACCTTGCGTCCCTTCCAGTCGTTATATCCGAGGTGGGCCATGGCTCTGAAGTAACTTTCGCCTGTGCCGAGCGAGGTTTCTATACGTTTTATACGCCCGCTGTCGGCTACGTAGGCTGTCTTGCCGCACTTAGTGTAGCGTTCCACCCCCGAACGGGTAAGCTCCACATAACCGATATTTGCATCACAATTTGCATATGCGGCCGCACAGTCGAGGATTATATCGAAACCGGGAATTTTCTCGTCCTTGCCGAATACGGGAATCCCTGCCGCGACTATAAACTCCACCGCCTTAGGATCGCACAGCGCAGGATCTGCAATGCCTGCCGACAACTCCGCCCCGCCTTCTATCAGAGCCAGGTATTTGGGCAGGGTGTTAAAAAATATGGGAGAGGCGTCCAACAGGCGCAGCCCTCCCAGCGGCTTGCTTTCGCGCCACAGCTCCATCTGGTACCTCAACGCGGGATACTCGTCTGCGGAGTAGTCACGCTCTATACGCTGTTTTAATAGTTCCTTTATCATTAGAATTTAACGCCGAAAAATATACCAACCAAACCCATAGAAAGACACCAGTCTTGATCGTGACCTCTCCATATCTGGTCGTATGATCCGAAAAGTTCGAACCGATCGTTGTCGATTGCATATAATCTGAGGGTGAAATTCAATCCCCAGTCGTTCCATACTGTTTTCTCAAAAGGATAATCCTCGTTGGGCTTCGTGAAATAGGTCCTGTTGCCCCAGTTTGTGCCTGTCCCCAGTTTAAAATACCTAAATCTCTTGTGAAAAGGGGTAAATATGGCCTTGACCGAAATATTCCACTCAGTAAGTTCATTGGATTCGGCAAAGGAGTTAGTAGCGGTAAATACTCCAGCGGTTACACCGATCCACTTTGTAAGGTCGCGATTGTATTCAAGAAATACGGTAGGTCCGACATAGTTTTTGTAGCCCTCGTAAGCCCCATTGATAATGTTAATACCCGCCCCAGCACGGAGCGAATTCTTTTTTTGGGCACTCCCGGGCAGGCATACGCCGGCAAAGAGCAAAAGCAATAATACTCTTTTCATATGAGAGAGATTTGTAATTTAGGGGTTTTTAAAGATTCTGTCTCTAAATGTAGAGATAAATTATGTAATCACAATATTTTTATTTGTAAAAAGCGTGGCCGCCAAACATTATGGCGGCCACGGCAAATTACATATATGATCAGGGTTATTTCTTCGCTTTACCCTTTGCAGGAGCTTCTGCCTCTGCCTTTTTGCGGGCGTAGTAGTCGCTTATCACATACCAGGCCTTCTTGCGGAAACCATTCTCGGAGAGTAGACCCTTGCGGTTCCACTCTTCCTGGTACTGCAGGTTCATGCGGTACGGTGAGCGGAAGTCGTACAATACCCAGGGTATCGTGCCTGCGAGATTGTCCATGGCGTCGAACATCTTTATGTGTTTGTTGTACACAGTTTCCTGATACTCTTCGCTCCATGACGACTTCACGTCTGCGGGACCGTGGTTGCCGTACATGGCCTCGGCGCCGAATTCGGAGATCACCAGAGGCTTGGATGAATCTATATTCCACTTGATCTTTTCGGGATCGGCGGGCCAATTCAGATACCAGCCCAGGTAGCGGTTGATGCAGACGATATCCACGTCTTTCACCAGGTTGTCTACCGAAACTATAGTAGTACCCGATTCGTCATACTTAACCTTGTCCATCACGGCGGTCACCAGGCGGCTGTCGTCGAGCGAGCGGGTGAGGTCCATCAGGCCCCTGAGCGCCTTGTCGCGTTCGGGTCCGAGCTTTGTTTCGTTGGCCACGCTCCAGCAGATGATGGCGCAACGGTTCTTGTCGCGGCGGATAAGCTCGGTCATCATGGTGCGTGCGAGGGCGTTGGTGGCGTCGCTTGTGAAGTCGATCTGGTTGCCCCACTGCGGTATCTCGTTGAAAAGCATGATACCGCGGCGTTCGGCTTCGCGTACGATATGTTCGTCGGGAGTGTAGTGCGACGGGCGCATCATGTTACAACCCAGGGCCACCACGTCGTCTATGATCATCTTGGCGTCGGCGGCGTTGTTCGAGCGGCCGCGGCGCATGGGGTTCTCGTCGTGCGAATTGACCCCGCGCAGGAATATCTCCTTACCGTTGAGCAGTATCTTGGTGCCCTTGGTCTCTATGGTACGGAAACCGATCTCTTCGTTCACGGTATCATTACCGGAAATGAGCCTTACGTTGTAGAGCTTGGGATTTTCGGGCGACCAGAGCGAGAGTTTCTTGGCAGTCACTACGCCAGAGGCCTTGCCGTTGGCGTCAGCGGTGAGGGTAGACTTGAGGCCCGCTTCGGGGATTTCGAAGTTTATCTGCTGACCTGCCGAAGCTCCCGATAGCTCCACGTCTACCTTTATCTTATCCTGCGAACCCTTTTCCAGGCGCACGAAATAGTCGTTGATATAAGCAGAAGGAGTTTCCACCAACATCACGTCGCGGGTGATCCCTCCGTAGTTCCACCAGTCGTAGATCATCGAGGGAATATCCTGCGGGCTGCGGCGGTTGTTGACCTCCACGATCAGGAAGTTGTTACCCTGCTTCAGTCCCTTGGTTATCTCGAATTGGAAAGGGTTGAACCCGCCTGTGTGCGAGCCCAGTTTTTCCCCGTTGAGATACACGTTACAAGTGTAGTTCACCGCACCGAAGTAGATGAACAGGCGGTTGCCGGCTTTGAGGTCATAGGTGAAATCTTTCTTGTACCACATCGTGCTCTCGTAGTAGTACAACTCGGGACGCTGGGAGTTCCAGTCGCCGGGAACGTAGAGGCGCGAGGCGTCGGTGAATTTATATTCGTAGAATGTGGTTTTGTCCTGCGGGGTGAGGTTAAGGTAGATCTTGGCGCCGTTGCCTTTGGAGAACAGGTCGGTCAGGGTTTGCCACTGGCCGCCCAGGGAGGTGGCCTTACGTCCGTAGACGTTACTCATAAAATCCTGCGCCGACAGCTGTACCGTGGCGAATGACATGATGAGCAGGGTCAAGAATGTACGTTTCATAAGTTATATAGGTTTTTAGGTTTAAGACTGTGGAATCGCCGCCTCATACGGTTATAATGCCCGAGAGGATGCCCCTCCGGGAGGCCGGTATAACCCCGGGGCAACCAAAATTATATAAAAATAATCTTAAAACAAAAAACCGCACTCTGTTAGTGTCGTGTAAAACTATATGTAAAGTACGCTAAGTCTCATCCCAGATACCCAAAAATAAGGGCGTTCCATCATGGAACGCCCCGGCGTTATACAAGAAAAATATACTTATGCGGCGAGCTTCAGGCCGATTATGCCTACGATTATGAACAGTGCCGACATCATGCGCCACACGCTGGCCGAATCGCCGAAGAAGACGATGCCGATTATGAGCGTCCCCACGGCGCCGATCCCCGTCCACACGGCGTAGGCCGTGCCTATAGGTATGGTCTTTTGGGCCAGATACAACAATATGCCGCTGATGGTCATAGACAATGCCGCCAGAGAGATGAACAACACTTTGTAGGGCTGTGTCGCCGCTAATTTGAATCCCAGGGGCCATCCCATTTCGAATACCCCGGCCAACAGTAGTAAAATCCAGTTCATAAGGTAGTTTGCGTGTTATGGATACATAGTTCCACAGGCCACCCGGCCCGTGGAATGCACGCAAAGGTAAGGCTTTATCCGAAATAAACTATCGTGAAATTGTCGTCGTAGCGTTGCAGGTCTACATATTGTTTGTTATTTCCGACAATTTCACGTTGAGCACGTCGCATATCTTCACCAGCGTACCTATGGTAATATTGGAACGCCCGGCCTCGATACGGCTCATGTTGGATTTTTCGAAATTACAGCCCGCCGCCAGATCTTGCTGGCTTATCCCTTTAAGCTCCCTGATCTCCCTGATCCTGGAGCCTATAAGTATCAGAATTTCTCTCTTATCCATAAAAAACCTGTTATCACATTTGATAACAAAGTTTTCTTTTTACATTTGTAGTCTGGTTATCATATAAGACAACACGAAAAAGCCTAAGTATTGTCTGTAAGTTAATTAACGTTTTAAAGAGGCTATTTATTTGCTTGTAGTGAATATTATACGTCTAATAATGGTTTTTGGCATAAAGTAAGATTATTTAAAAATAGATATATGAAAGTGTGGGAATGCTCCAAGTACGGTACGATGAACTCTCCCGAGGGCAATCATTGTTGTCCCGAATGTGTCTTCGCCAGGTCAGTGGGGCTAGGAAAGGATAAAGATGATACGCGTACCTCCGGCAGGGATTTAGATATTATTGCGAATATCGTATTGTGGGTGGGGATTACCGTATCCATAATATTGCTTGTGAGCGGCCTGATAGATAACAACATGTTGCTGATCGCCGCCCTTCCCGTCGTCCTGCTGTCGCTTGCGGTTTGGGGCGTATTGAGAATGCTCGGCACCGTCTCCGGCCTTGTGAGCGAGGTGAAGAGTAAGACAGGGCAGGAATAGCCTGAGTCGCTATTTTGTTTCGCCTGAGGAGCGCAGATACTCCTCTATACGTTCGATCGTGGCGTCCTTCAATATAACCCTCTTGTCGCTGTCTAACAGATAGAGGCAGGGGATGGCTTTCAGGTCGTAGAGCCTGTCGCGTTTGACAACTCCATTGTCACAGGCATTTATCCACCCTTTAGGATAGCTTATTGCGCGCCACAGGGTCAGGTCCTCGTCGGGATAGAGGGCGAGTATGGATACGTTAGGATTGTCACCAATATAGGGAGAAAGCTCGATGAATTCCTTCACCCTTGCGCAATCGTGGCAATCGGGATTATTGAAAAACAACAAAGTATAACGGTTCTTTATCTCCCATAGACGGCCCTGTCTGCCATTGGATAGGGTGTAGGCGAAATCTGTGGCCACATCCCCCGGGCGGTTCTTGAGGGCCATCTCTAACAGCATGCGGGGGCGTATCTTTTCCAGTTCCGGCACCTTGTCCGACGCTATCATGTAGCGCAGTACGGGAATGTACAGCTCTTCGTTGCGGATAGGGGAGTTGGGGTCGTGGAGGTATTTCTCGAACAGTGCAGCGAAACGCCCTATGGCAGTGCTGTCGCCTGCAGAAGCCTTGTCGAGGGTGGCTTTAACTCCCGCGGTCACATCTTTGGCAGAGGCGACGGACAATGCCTGGAGGTAATTGGTAAAGGCCTGTTCCGTGATCGCACCGTTATTCAGCAGCGCAGTGTCGGCAAAATCGTAGAGATCCCAGTAGTGCCGGGCGAGGTATCCCGCCCTCTCCTCGGGCGAAGCCAGCATGGCAGGCACTTCCGGTCGCTTGAAGGCACGCTCCGCCGTGGCGTGTTTGTCGCCTCCTGAGTTTCCTGAGCCTCCTCTGCATCCGGCGAAAATCGCCGCGCCGGCCACAGATATTATTATCGCTACGTAAAGCCTCATCTTTGTTTCAGGATTTATCCCGTGCGGCGCAATTTTCCTGCCGGAATTGTTAGTTAGCCTTAGTGTGCAGGTATTTCACGCATCTGATATATCCGTTACCTGTCTTGTACAGGTCGGAGAAACCGCTCTGGAAGTTTATCGCCCAGAACGTGGAGTTGTTGCCGTCGTTAGTGCTACCCCAGTGTATATCATTCTGGAATGGGTGGTAGGCCGGGTATGCCCCGAAGTTGGTCCGGAGCAGATTGTCGATCATGCCCGAATTGGCGTAGATGAATGCCAGCTCCCTCTGGGTGGGGAGTCGCCATGTACCGGTGGGATGACCTGTCTCGTAGTAGTTGGAGCAGTTGGGGTTGTTGTTGGCCTTCTGGAACAGCGCGGGCTGGGTACGCGTACCGTTCTGCGTCACATACCACCTCGACATGAGGAACCATGTCTGCATCTTGGCGTTGCCCTGAGGGGATCGTATCTGGTTGTCGCTCCAGTCTACGGTCTTGTCTTCGAGCATCGAGGACGGGAAATTACCCTCGAGGCTTATGGCCAGATGGTCGCCGGAGACGTATATCATAGAGCCTGTTGTACCCGTGATATCGCGTACGCACCTTACCGGCAGCCTCGTGGTCTTGTTATAGGCCAACACCTCGGATGTGTAAATACCTCCCAGCGACGAGGCGAAGTCGAGCGCAAAAGCCTTCACTTCGTCCTGCTCATTGGTAGACCAATACGGCTCGGCAAACGGTATTCCCGGGTTGAATGAGAAATTGAACTCATCGCGCCATATACTCAGCTGCATGAGCTGCGCGGGGGTGGGGAGATACCACTTTATCTCGGTGCCTGAGATAATACCGTCGCCGTTCTCGTCGCGGTTCTTGCGCATACAATAGTCGGCTGCGGAGGAGTTGAACGTGGGGTCGTACAGCTCGCCTGTCCGCGTATCGGTCTGCCGTCTTGTGGGAGGCTTGCCTCCCGAGTAGAAACTGCGGTAGTCGTTATAATGGTCGGTGGTGGCCATTTTACCGTCGTAAGGCTGGTTATGATTGACCACACCGTCCTTGTACTTCCACACGGGGCCATTGTTGGGTACGTCGTTGCCCGGAGAACGGTAATAGTATGGGAACAGGAATTCTTCGACGCTCTCCACTCCCAGCAGCGAGGTATAACCCTGTCCGTCCTTATATCCGCCCACCTGTCCGATGGTCTTTATCGACCATTGGCTTACGGGCATGTAGAAGAAGGTCTCCAGTCCATCGTCCACTCCCTGCTTGTATTCCGTGGAGTCGCGGGCGCCGGATACGTATCCCACCCTGATGGCTCCGGTACGCTTCTTCGGGTCGCCCGAAATGGTAGAGGCTCCCTCGATATACTCCCTGAAGTGGAGTATGGGCGTCGCACCCGAGTAGGCGTCGGTACGCGCATTCATCGAGGAGAACAGCGATGTCTTGGCTGTGGGCCTGAACGGGTTGTAGAACGACAGGCGCAGCCATTTCTTCTCGTCGGGATCGGAGTCGTTCATCGGCGTGTAAACGTTGTTGCCCTGTCCGTCCACAGTGACCTCGCAAGCCTGCATCTTGACGTATCCGTTCATCCCGGAAAGGAAAGCGGGAATATCGAGATAGTGCCCATCCACGCGCGAGACGTCGGGATAGGTGAATATCACGTGATGGTCGAGGTACTCCCTGCGGGAGTCGAATTCGATCGATTCGGCGCCGTTTATGTAGACGTTCATGTTGTAAATGGCGCTGCGGTCCACGTCGAAATTGCAGATATCGTCGGAGGTGCCGCTCTGTAATTTGCGTCCCTGGCCTATGTGTATGTAGTGTACCAGCACTTTTGATCCCGTGTAGGATGTGATCTGCACGAACGTTGAGTGTTTCGGGGCGAGTTTCTTACGCAGGGAGTCGACGGTTACACCGCCCACGTCGCCGCGACGGTTCTCGTACACGAACAGGCTGAAGGACTGTTTGGTGTACCAGTTGTTCTTGTACTGTACGGTCGTGGTTTCGAGCGAAGGAAGCATTTCCGCCGCCGACATATTGAAGTGGGTGGCTATATCCGTATCGTCTGTGCCGTTCATCGGATGGTCGAAAGTGCCTCCCGGGTAGAGCAATTCATTATTCTCTCTCTCCACAAGGAATGACGATACGGGCATATTGACGGAGTTCCAAGAGATAGGGTAGACACCCGAGGCTACGGTCTTGTCGGTCTGCGATACGACCTTGTTATAGATATTGAATATGACCTTGGCTTTGACCCGCTTCATAGGTATGCGCATGGTCACCTGGTTACCCACCGATCCGGGGATGTTGGCCGATATCAGACCGTTGGAGGTCATGGTAATCTTGCCTAACTGCTCCACCGAACGGCTGCTGACGATTATATACTTTTCACGCAACTCCGTCAGGGTATACACGTCGTCGAAGAAGGCCTCGGCGTTGCCGATGTTGGTGTTGGTGGCGTCGAGGTTGGCCACTATGAACAACCTGTAATTGTTGGCGGGCAACAGGAATATATTCTGCTCCTCCCCGTAATTGAGGTAGTGGCGGTAGACGATGCTGTCATTAGAGTTGAATATCAGCACGTGTACGTTGTCTATCTCGCTCATAAGGGCGTCGAGGTTGCTTGCGCGGGAGGTTATCACCTCGGCCTCGGGAGTGTAGAGCTGCAGGTTGAGCTTCACCATTCCCGCGGTACCCTTGGCGTAGTGGGTATCCTCCAGTTCCGAGCACGAGGCTATAAGCCATCCCGTGGCAAGGAGGCATAAAGCGCGTAATATATTGGCGGTTATATTTTTCATGGCTCGTTATCAGTTAAATACGTGATCCATCCACCATTCTTCGGCCTCCTCGGCGAAGATCTCTATCAAGCTCGCTTCCTTGAATTTCAGTCTGACGTCGTACGACTTGCCCGCCTCTGCGCCCGAAGGATAGAGGGCTGCGGGGAAGGTGATCTCGGGATAGAACTGCAGGCGGTTCTCGGTCTCTATCCTCAGGGTGTATTTTGTAGACGGCAGGATCATTACATATCCGTACTGCGAAGCCGGATCGGGTTCTGGGGCCAGAGCATCGTACACGGTGAGGTTTATGGGCGTCGAGGGGAAACCGTACGGCTCGTACGACCTTGTAATATACGTGCCGGAATAGGCCTTGCCTTCGTGTATATCCACGATTATGGATGTGGGCTGATCTATAAACTCGACCTTGATTATTTTCCCGTATTGCGATACGGCGTTCTCGCTGTCAGCCACGAGTTGAAGGTTTATCTTGGTCAACAGGTGCTTGAACTGCAGGGTGTTGACAATGGGCGCACCCATGTTGCCCCAGCCGAGGTTGGTGCACATGATGTCCTGGCTGCCGTCCACATTGAAGTAGACAGAGCCGTCGTCGACCGTCCTGTTCACGTCGGCAGCGGAGTAGGGGTACAGCGCCTTGAGGAAATAGTGTATCCCGGTATCGTCGTAGAATACTTTCTGTGTCGCGGTGCCGGCGTCGTTGGTGAAGCGGATTTCGCCGTTGGTTATAGTCGTGGCCCCGATGCCGGCGGGCGTGCCGCCTCCGAAGTAGGCCCTTCGCCAGGTCACCTTGGTAAGCCATTCTGTCTCACCCGGTTGGGTGTATGTGGGGTTGGCGGTCAGGAACGGTATCATCACCACGCCCACGGACAGTTGCCTGGGGGGTAACCCTCCATTGGGTGTCACGGCTCCCTCGCCGCGGCTCGAATACATAGCCCCTCCGCCCATCGTGGCGTTGAGATCCACCTCAACCCCCGGTTTCAAGGCCCCGTCTTCCTCCTTGCCGCACCCCGACATAAGGGCGCAACAGGCGGCGGTCATAAGTGTTATGTATATATATCTTTTCATGGCGTTCGTTTAATAAACCTCGATATCTGGGAGTTGTCCCCCGTTCAACCAATCTTCTATGGTGTTGTCGGAGGCGAATGTGATCGAAGCCCCGCCCGTGGATATCCTCAATATATAGGTCGATATCCTTCCCGCGCTCAGGGGAGTTTCAGGGAACGGTATCGAGTAGTAATACTCGTCCGGATCGTCGATCGTGCCGTTGAAGAATGTGAACGATATATCTATGGCCGGTTCGTTGGACTCTCTCGATAATCCCTGGGGTATCACCATTATGTATTTGTCGTCGGACGGGTAACCCACCGACCCTACAGCCATTGCCTGCAAGTGGGGGGTGAAGTGATACTCGGCGTGGGTGGTCGAAATATTGGTATATACCCCCGAGCCGAGATTGAAGTAACCCCTGTTAGCGAAATTCTTGGCTGTGAAGTAGAGCGATCTTACCGTATAGGCCTCATTGTCGTTACTTATCTTCACCGGGGCCACAAGTATATTTATCCATGCGAGGGCGTGCTTCATCCTGTAAAGCACTTTTCCGTCGTTGGTATCCCTGTTGCAGTTAAGTACAGGAGTGGCGCACAGCAGGTCGACCTGATCCTTAACCAGCGACGGTACGGAGTAGTATATGGCCGGATAGCTTGAGGCATTTCGGGGAGTGACCTGTGCATTTGCTTCGACCGGCATATCGTCAATATGGGGCGAATAGGCGAAGAAGCTGTTATTTATAGAGAGGTCTATGGGCCAGTAGACGTTGGGCGAATAGCTCCACGCTCCCCCGACACTGCGCGTCGCCTTGCAGTTGTACATCAGGTTGGGCGTCTGTGTCGAGCTTAACGGGTCGAACGCCTCCTGTCCCGTGGAGAAGCCGAATACCCCGAGGGATACGACCTCACTGCCGTTCCTTATTTCGTTGCCCCTATCGGGCGATTCGAGGCTGAATCCCAGGGGTGAGGCCGTTTTACCTTGCCCGGAGTAATCCTTCTCGCATCCGGCGGCCATCAGCACGCCGAGGCAGGCCAGCAGCCTGAGATATGTTTTCGGTGTACTCATCGCGTTTTCCTTAAAATTACTGTTCCCCGGTTGTACATTATGTTGGAGGGATATATACCCCCTTCTATATTACTGGTAGCTCCGGAGAGTGCGTCGGGACCGGTCTGGAACGAGTCTATGAGCTCCCAGTCGAGGGGATCGTATCCCACGACGCTGACCTTCCAACGTACGTCGCCGTTATCGGCGTCACGCCCCCAGGTACCGATAGTCTTCTTGAAGTCGATTATCAGGCATTGCCCCTTGCTGAAGGCGTCGATGTTGACCTCAGGCGACGACATGTCTATCACGATGTCGTGATTGAGGTTGTACGCGGCATATATGCCGAAATAGGTACACCCCTCGACTATACCCGAGCGGTTGATATCGTTGAGGAAGGTTATGCCCTCCCTGAAAAGGCGTTCGTCGGTGACTTGGTTGGAGCTCAATGTTATGGACTGGGTGGTCGACGACATGGAGAGCGGTTCGATCGACATGTCAGTGTCGATGGTCACGACGCGGATGCTGCTGCCGTCGACCAATATCTGGTAGGTATACGCACGCCCCGGCACCCACACGGCGGGCGAGAACAGCGATGTAGTGTGGGTCATTTCCACGCCGCCGATAGAGAGCGTAACGGCCATTTCGGGCTTATTGAGGATCCTGTCTACGGTCTGCGGTATCATGAACATTCGGCCGTTATAGGTCGAAATCTCCTTGACCTCTATGTTGTTTAGGGCGACATCGAGCAACCCTTTGGATATTTCCACGGAATAATCGGTCGCGGAGGTGTTGTCGGGTGTCCATGCTACAGGAGAGGATGAGATCACGTTGAGGGTCGTCTCTCCCGATGAGTAGATGTTGCGTAACTCTATTTTTGTTATCTTGACCGTGCCTTCTACCGCCCCATCCACTATGGCTGCGAAACGTATCTGCGACAGCGCGTGGTTGAAAAAGAGGCTGACCTTGCGGTTGTTGGTGTAGTAGGGGCCGAACTGGTTGTATTGTGCGCTGGCTATCAGGAAGTCTTTCTGCAGCAGCGGGTTGGCATCGACGGTGAATTTTATCGCGGGCACTCCTGACGCGTCGCCTGTTATCGTGGCGCTTCCGGCGGGAGCGTAGGAGAAGAACGATACATAGTCGGTCTGCGGCCACTCCTTAGGGGGGCCGTATGTCCATTCCCCGCCCTGGAGGGTTACGGACGTGTTCTCGAGCAGTGCCGTCCTTGTGGCGCCTTCGCTCCACTCCCCGGCGTGGCTGTACGCCCATACCTTGAATCCTCCGGCGGAGTCCAGCCCGTTGGCGTTATTCACCGAGCTGCCCCTGGTCATCAGCGTTGCGAAGCCTATCTTCGACGGGACATCGCCGCTTTCGACACTCTCCCTGTTACAGGAGACCGCCGCTATGGCCAGCATGGATACTATTGATAAAATTCGTTTCATGGTCCGTATTCCTTTATTTTGGAGTTTCGGAATTGGTGACCGGGAGGGCGATCAGGCCCGCCCGGCCTATGGATGTTAATTCATGTATCTGCTAACGTGATACATAAGGACGATAGTATGTATTACAATTCGTCCATTGTGAATGTTACGGTGCTGCCGCTTTCAGAACGGGTCCAACCGGTCACGTCGAGTTTGATCTTGGCCACGTTGGTTGTCGAGGGCAGCTGGATGCGGATCTCGTCGCCGGGCTCGAAATTCACAGTAGAGGGGAAAGTGTCCACGGTTATGTCGGCACCGGGTTCTACGGCCATCGATATCGGGAATACGGTCAGGGCTGTAGTAGCACCCTTGGCCGTGTTGTGCGATGCTATGGCGCCTTCGAGCGAAGCCTTGCTCGCTACGGTAACCTGCAGAGCCTGAGCCGCGATGGGAGTGGCATTGGCCCACGGGTCTACAACCACATCGAATGTGATATTGCCGCCACCGAGGTAGTTGGTGAAGTCGATGATGTAAACATAGCGCTTGCCCATAGCCCATGCTGTAGCGTCGGAAAAGTCGCAGAACTTGGCCGATGTATTGCCGCTCTTGAGGGTTACGCCTGACATATCCTTCAGTACGAAATCGAAGCTGAAGTTGGCTGCGTTACCTGCTGCGAAAGTCTGCGGCATAAGCATCAGGGCGTTGTTCCTGTTGGTCACGCCGTTGCCGTTGCCCAGGTACTTGATCGTAGCGTCGGCGCCTGTGGTAGAGCTGCCGTAGGTAGTCATGTCGTAGATATACTCCTGTACGTCGGCGGTGAGAGCCCAGCTACCACCTGTGGTCGAGAAAGTGTAAGTACCTTTCTCCTTCACATCGTTGATCGTGAGGTTGCTGATGACGACCTGAACGTCCTTCACACCCTGTATGGCGAAGTTCACCTGCGAAAGGATGTGCTTGAAGGTGAGGGTAACAGCCGCCAGGTCAGTGGAGGCAGTTGCGGCGATAAGGTCCTGCTGGCTGCCTACTATCTGTACGGTGTAGTCCATTGTCGCTGCTGTACCGTTGGATGCAGCGCTGAATGCCGCGGGTGTCGCGGGATACCATGAATGGTAGTTGATAGTGTAACCGGGCTGCTTAACCGCATCGGTATACGACCATGTGCCCACGCCTGCAGTACCTGCGAATGTCAGCGTCTTGTCGAAGAACGGATTGACGCTGGTGCTACCTTTGGTGTAACCTTTCACGATAAGCGTGTTTCCGTTATTCCATGATGTGCCGAGGAATTCAGAAGCCCTTGTCTGGTTACCGACTACAGCCTTGAAAACGAGATCATTGTTGCCGTCGGTAGAAGACTCGACCGATTCCTTGTTACAGCTTGTTGCTACGAAGAGCAGGGATAATGCTGCCAACCCCAGGGTTTTGATTTTCATGCTTTTTAATTGGTTTGTTTGACTTGTTTTAATTATTTGATTTTTTGTTCTTTGCCGTTATTTGATATTCGTTATGATACTATCTATAGTGATATATTATGGTCTGATGGGTACTATTATTATTTCGTCCTCGCCCCATTCACCCACGCCTATAGAGCCGGAAACGTCGGCTACTACGGGGAGAGTGAGGCTTATATTTATGGGTATGGTAACTTCCGTCTGAGGCTGCGATTCGTCGAGATTGGCCGTGATCTGTGCGATTATGGGCGTTATCTGGTCGGTAACATCTATGGTCCATGTGCGCTCCGTGTTGTCGCGCAATGTGACGGTTATCTCGAACTCGTAACTCCTGCCGGGGAGGTCGAGCGGGGGGCCGAAAGTGGCGAACGGCAGCGACTCTATGGTGCCCTTGGCAGGCCTTAACGGGTCGCCTTCGACGCCTTCGTCGTATATGTCCATGTTGTTGAGCCTCAGGTGGTACGTTACAGGGTTATGCGACGGCATCCTGGAGCAGAGAAATACCGAGCCGGCAAACCCGCGCAATGCCCCGCTGGCGGAAAAGGCGCTTTGCGGATTGACTAGATCGACCGTAACCTGAGCGTAGTACGATACGGCCCGGGGAGTGAGCGGCAGGGTCGCCTCCACGTAGTCGGGCACCACCGGGAAACCGTTCTTGCCGTCTTTGTACTTTATGTAGTATTCATTGTTGCCGGTGACCTCCACGCATGCGTAGGAGTGGGCCAATATCCCCATCTCGTTGCTCGCGATGACCTCCCCGGCCTTGGTGGTCAACCTCTTGTTGGCCGGCGCCTCATTCGCGCATGCCTCGAAGGTTTCACATGACGATGTGCCGCGGAAACAGATATTATCGAGGTGGGTGTCGTCGGGCGAATACATCAGGCCGTTGAAGATGAAGATGTCGTACGTTCCCCGCGTGACATTGGTCGTAACGCTGTTGGGAGATAAGAAATACTCCTTGGTTGTACCCCCGTTCTGCTTGTATAACACGGCGGTGGCGTTGTACGACATATCGCTCTCTCCCAGCGACGGCGACCAGTCGCCCACTATACGCAACATGGGGTGGGAGACTCCGTATAGATCCCTCTGTTTCTGGCATCCGGCCAGAAGCAATGTCGCTGCGATTATGGAGAGGATATATCTCATCGTGATACTTTCTTTTTGGCGCCTATGAGCCACACGAGGTTGACCCTCGCTTTGGTAAGGGATATACGCCCCACGTTATACCTCGTCTCATCCCATATAAGATGCCCGTCGCCGGAATCATGGTAATGTCTTGTCTCGGGGGTGAAAAAATATCCTGCTCCCAGGGAGAAATCTAATATCAGGCATTTGGATACGGGTAACGAGTAGCCTCCCGTGATCCCCGCCGACCAGAAACTGTCGCCCTGGTAGCCGCTGTTCATCTGTACGTCGTAATCGCCCGAGAGAGTGCCATAAACGCCCACGTTCCAACCGGTGAGCGGCAGGCGGCCCCATTTGAACCAATAACGGCCTTCGATACTGCCCTGCATGGTCTGCATGGCGTATTTATTATTGATGCTGACGTGGCCGTAGGCGAAATCAGCGGCCACGGAGAAATGTTTCCCAAGGGGTACCTCCGCGCCGACATTCAGCGCGCCCGTGAGGTCGAACAGGAGATTGGTGCGCAGGGCAAGGGGGAAGAAAGATATGGTATGGGATGTGGGGTCGACGGTACTTACCACACCCTCTGTCCTGGAGGAATCTCCCCCGGCATATGTGTTTTCAAGCGACTGTCCATAGGAACCTCCCGCCAAGGAAATATATAGAAAGAAGCGATAATAAGGCGATTCGTCTGTAAAATATCATCTTAAGACAATATAATAACTTGATCCCCAACACATGTAAATCCTCCCGCGCGGCCTATCGGAGTATATTTTACAATAGTATTGTGTTACTATGGCAATCTAATCCACTATAGCCTGTGAGTAAACGCGACAAATGTACTGCTTATTTTCTTGCTATCAATATTTTAGGAGAAGAATCGACGCAGTTAATAAAAATCTTTCAGAAATAGGCGGGATTTTATATGGTTAAGTATTTGATATTAAGCAGTATATGCAAGATAATCCTATGAGGTGATTTTTATGTGCAAATATGTGGAGTTTTCTTGTCCTTGACGGGCGATCATTAAGTGTATGATGCATGTATTTAGCATATTAGTTCTGCATAAGGAGTGTTTTTGACGCCCTTAAATAAACTAAAAAACTGCACGAGTTTTCCGTTCTACGTTAAACCCGCGATCCTACTACCGCAGGGTGTCCGTGTTTATCAGTTTTTCATTGTATTTTCTGCAACCGAATGGAATGGTATGTATTGCAATTTTTATCATGAAACCGCAATTAAAAGCAGGTATATTGCATTTCATGCCTCATATTACTGTGAATGAAAAATAATTCAGAGGTCATATAATACTGTCTTGTTTCATAAATGCCGTCAATTAATTTTTATTTTATGATTTATATTTTGCGCAATGAAATAATTTAACGAACTTAGTTATCAGTTAACGTGAATGGCAGCAAGGGATTTGGAGGGTAAGGGAGGCATGATAACTATAATAATCCGATAGACAATTAAAGAAAACTATTGGTTTTACCCGAAAACGGCGGCCGGGATACAGGACCACATAGCCATAGAAATTAGAGGTATCCGAAAATCTATGACAGAGTAGGAACAATTAAAAAATTTACCCCATGAAAAAATTACTTATTTCTGCGTTTGCTCTTTTGGTGACAGCAGGTGCGATTGCCCAGACAGCTGAAGAGCTCCAGGCGTCAAAGGATCGTGTAGCTAAACTCGAAAAATTGGCTACTCCTCCCAAGACCACCGGGCTTTCCAATATCGACGGTCTGGCAACCAGCTCGTCAGGCATAGCAGTTCAGGCAGTGTCTATCTCTACTAAGCTGCAGAGCATGTGCGCCGCTATTTCTGATGCCAGTGCCGCTAAGCCGTCTCTCGAAGAGGTTACAGCATTGGGCGATCAGGTTAAAGCCCAGGCCGATGCTATACAGAAGGCAGGAGAAAAGGTTTCAGCCGCTGCCGGTGACGTGAAGACCATCAAGAACCCCATGCAGATTAAGACAGCCAATACCAGCATTAACTACTCTAAGGATGCGCTGGCATTAGCTACTCAGGAATCTGCATTCCAGGTTAAGACCGTTGCCGCACTCGCCCAGAGCCTTGCGAAGAAATAATACGCTATAAAGGTTATAACACTGCAAGTGCCCGGCAGATTTGCCGGGCACTTGTCATTAGTTAGTATAGAGCTGCACAAAAAAGCGCCCGCCAGATATCTGGCGGGCGCTCTGATCTTCGACTTAGATTAACTTTAAAGTGCAATAGGATGTGTGAACCAGAAGCATGACCCTTTGCCCTCTTCGGATTCGACGCCGATCTGTCCGCCCATACGTTCCACAAGACTCTGGCTGATCGAGAGTCCCAGGCCCGTCCCTTGTGCAAAAGCATTCAGCTTGACAAATCGGCTGAATATCTCTTTAAGTTTCTCTGGAGATATCCCGATGCCTGTGTCACATACGGTAAATTTGAGCATTCCTTCGGCCGTTATTTCATAGCCCAATGTGATAGAACCGCTTTGGGTGAACTTCATGGCGTTGGTCATAAAGTTCGACAACACCTGTGTGATACGGTTCTTGTCCCCCTCGATCATAACCTGCGGGAGGTTTTCGTCGAATACCAGGTCCACGCCTTCGGGTACTTTCAATGAAAAGGCCTGGATCAGTTCGCGGCAAAGTCGCCGGACGTCCACCATTCCAGGGGTGAATTCCATAGTTCCAGCCTCTATCTTGGATATGTCGAGGATGTCGGATATCAGCTGTAACAACAGATCGTTGTTCTCCTGTATCAAGGGAATATATTGCTGGCGCTCTTCCGGGGAGTCGGCCTCAGCCAACAGCGTCGAGAATCCTACGATCGAGTTGAGCGGAGTGCGTATCTCATGGCTCATGTTGGCCAGGAAGGCTGATTTGAGCCTATCTGATTCCTCTGCTCTTTCCTTGGCATCGATCAGTTCCAGCTCCACCTGTTTGCGGTCTGTGATGTCGGTAGCCAGCTCCATGATCGCCCACCGTCCATCGAGCCATTGGATGGCCGTACTCTGGATCGTATACCAGCGCTGGGTGAGCGGGTTATAGTCTTCCCATACGATAACACCGGTGGGTTTATGATCTTTGTCGAGCAGATGCGGTTTCGGACAGTGCTTGCACAAGCCGTCCAACCCCGCGTTCAGCATTCTCCAACATTCCGTATTTCCCAAGTCCTGCAGTCCGGATTCTTCCCTGAAAGGCTTATTGGCGAATATTATCTTAAGCGATTCGTAATCGGTAACAAAAATATTGGCGTTAATGTTGTCCAACACCTTTTGCATGGTTTGATGCGAATGCTGCAGCGTTTCCTCGACCTGCCAGCGTTTCGTGGCGGTGGATACGATCTGCGATATCTGGCTCATCAGCTCCACGTCCTTTTGATCCCACTTCTTATCCCAGCAGAAGTTGAACGAAAGGAACCCGAAATGTATACCCCGCTGCGACAGAGGGAAGACTGCAATGGACTTTACGCTCTGCTTTTCCAGCATCTCCGTGATGACGGGGTCGAGCGAATAGATGTCGGATGTGCAGATGATGTTGTTGTCTTCGAGCATGTCGAACCAGGGCTTTCCCGCTTCAAGGGTGAGGCTCCGCAGGAAATCTATCACGGGGAATATACCCTCGTTACACCATTCGTAGGTGCAGCCGTAGGTGACTCCGTCGGGATGATTCTCCCATACCGACAGACGATCTACACCGGTATAACGGCCGATCTCGGCAATGGCCATATTCATGGCCGTGGGGATATCAGGCTCTAATTGTAGTATTTGCAGCACCTTTATGAACAGGGCCTGGCGCCTGTTGGTCGCTTCCAGTTCTTCCTGGCTGGCTATAAGGTCTTTGGATTTTTCTTCGACCATCTGTTCGAGCTGCGAGCGATACTGCTCCGGCTCCAGATCGGTCAGTTTACATGCAGGACAAGAAGATTCCATACTAAATAAGCGATATATTGTATTTAGGGTGATCAGTGGGGTATATAGCTATATTTAATAGCCGCCATAGTCACAAAGTTAATCAATTTAATTTCAATGTTATCTATATTTTCAAAGATATTTGACTGAAAGTTAATTTAACGATTTGTTCGTGTGGAAATTGTGTATGCCTTAAACAGATAGAGGGCTTACAACGAAAGTTGTAAGCCCTCTATCCAATTTGTGCTCCTCAACCAGGACTTGAACCTGGGACCCCCTGATTAACAGTCAGGTGCTCTAACCGACTGAGCTATTGAGGAATGTTTTTTATTTGCGGGAACAAAGGTAGCTATTTTTCCTTACCCTCCAAATCTTTGAGTAGAAATAATTCCGCTATTTTCACTATCAGCCTGCTGCTCGATTCCATAACATCAACATTTACAAATTCATAGCGGCTGTGGAAATTTTCCGCCCCCGTGAATATATTGGGCGTGGGGATGCCCATGAACGACAGGCGACTGCCGTCGGTACCGCCCCTCACGGGTTTCGATACGGGCGTGATCCCGAGTTCCAGCATGGCTTCTGCGGCAACGTCGATACTCTCGGGGCACTCCTCGATCTTGCTGTACATATTGTAATATTGGTCCTTGATGGAGATCTCCACCGGACGCGAGGGATAGAGAGAATTCACCTGCTCGGCTATATCGTTCATGAACTGCTTGCGCCCCTTGAACAGGGCCGTGTCATGGTCGCGGATGATGTAGTGCATGGTGGCCTCATCCACGGTGCCAGAGATCTCTGTCAGGTGGAAGAATCCCTGTCTGCCCTCTGTATTCTCGGGTCTTTCGCGCGAGGGGATCATGGAGTCGATCTCGCGGGCTATTTGCAGGGAGTTGACCATCACACCCTTGGCATAACCGGGGTGGGTGTTGCGGCCGCGGATGGTGATGAAGGCTTCGGCGGCGTTGAAGGTCTCGTATTCCAGCCCGCCCAGCGCCCCGCCGTCGACCGTGTAGGCCAACTTCACGGGGAATTTCTTCACGTCGAAGAATTCCATTCCCCGGCCTATCTCCTCATCGGGGGTGAAGGCGAGGCGTATCTCTCCGTGTTTGACCTCGGGATGGGCCATCAGGTATTCCGCCGCCGCCATTATGGCCGCTATGCCCGCCTTGTCGTCGCCGCCGAGAAGGGTAGTTCCGTCGGTGACTATGATGCGCGAACCGATGCTGCGCCGCAGTGTCTCGTCCTCGCGCATGATGATACCACGCTTCTCGTTGAGTACGATGTCGCCGCCGCCATATTCTATGAGACGGGGCTTGATATTGCGTGATTCCACGTCGGGTGAGGTGTCGACATGGGCTATGAAGCCGATAGGCGTGCGCGCGCCCGGAGCGTTGGCCGGGATAACTCCCATGGCGTAGCCGTTGGGGTCGATCTCCACGTCGCTCAAGCCCATAGCCACCATCTCCTCCACGAGCAGATTCAGCAAGCGCAGTTGGCGTGCCGAGGAGGGGAATGTTTCGCTGTGAGGGTCGCTCTGGGTGTCGATGCCTACGTATCTAAGGAATCTGTCGGCTAACTGTTCCAATCTCTTTGAATTTACAGTTCGGGTGGTGCAGGGCCAGGTACCGCTTGAGGTACTCGCGGGTGTCGTCGGTGATGCGGCGGTCTTCGTCCATGTGCAGGTTGTAGACCACCATCGCGACGTTTATATTCCTCGCCCGGCACGCTTCGAGGCTCAGGAGCGTATGGTTGATACTCCCCAGGCGCGGCGAAGTTACAAGTATAACGGGTAATTCGTGCTCCGCGATATAATCTATGGTGAGTATTTCGCGGGTCAGTGGCGCCATAATGCCTCCCGCGCCCTCGATAAGCACGTATTCGTATTTCGATAACAACTTACGTGTAGACGCTGCCACCACCTCGAGATCGATCTCCACCTTATCTATATCCGCTGCGAGCGTGGGCGAAGAGGGGTAGGAGAGCATGATGGGGCAAGTGGTGCCGTCCATGTCTTCGGGAGTGAGGCCCATGGCCATGATCTCGCGGTGGATGGCTATGTCTTCGGAGAGGTCGCGGCATCCGGTCTGGATGAGCTTCTGTGTGATGACGTTACGCCCGGCGTTCAGCATCTCGAGGGCGATAAGGCCCGTAGCGATGCTCTTGCCGGTGTCGGTGTCGATGCCGGTAACAAAATATACTCTGCTGTTATCCATTGCGTTGTGTAGGACGGGTCCTGCCCGGAGGTGAATTTACCGGGTTTCGGGCCAAACTTCATACCAAAAGTAGTATCTTTGCACCGATAAAACAAATTGTAGGTGAAGATGTCCGCCGCACAGATCGAAATATTATTCGGAGACATAATCTCGGGCCGCAGGTTGGGCTATGAAGAGGCCGTGGAACTTGAGGCGAAGTCTACGACCGAAGAGCTCTGCAAGCGGGCCGACAGGCTTCGAAAGTATTACCTCGGACTGACGGTAGACACCTGCTCCATAATCAACGCCCGCAGCGGCCTCTGCTCGGAGGATTGCAAGTGGTGCGCCCAGTCTCGCTTCCACAAAACGTCGGCCGATATTTACCCTATGATAGAGGCCCCGGAGGCTGTAGCGGAGGCTATACATAACAGGTCGAAAGGTGTGGGCCGTTTTTCTCTCGTTACCAGCGGCCGCACGCTTTCAGCGGCCGACACCGATAAGATTTGCGCCATATACCGCGAAATCGCAGGCAAGACGGATATCGGCCTCTGCGCCTCGCTCGGCCTGCTCGGCCCGCAGCAGATGAAAAGGCTCAAAGAGTGCGGCGTCGCACGTTACCATTGCAACCTCGAAACCGCCCCGTCGTATTTCCCCTCGCTGTGTACCACGCACACCACCGACGAAAAAATACAAACTCTCCGCCATGCCCGCGAGGCCGGACTGGAGTTGTGTTCGGGCGGTATCATCGGCATGGGAGAGAGTATGGCCCAGAGGATAGAATTGGCTGTGACGCTCCAGGAGTTAGGCGTCGATTCCATCCCTGTCAACGTGCTCAACCCGATCCCCGGCACGGCCCTTGCCGACACTCCGCCGTTATCCGACGACGAAATATTGCGCAGTATGGCGATGATGCGGATAATAAACCCCTCGGCCCATATAAGGCTCGCGGGAGGCCGCACGGTGATAAAGCACCTCGAACGCCGCCTGCTCCACTGCGGGGTGAGCGCTATGATTACCGGCGATATGCTCACCACAAGCGGTTCCGACATAGATTCGGATATGGCGATGTGTGCGGAGGAAGGGTTCGAAGTATAACATTCCGGGCTATTATTTAACGGGAAATTTTGCGGTATTCCCATATTTGAATTATTTTTGCGGCGCTTATGATCATTCGCAGACTCATACCGGCAATACTCCTTCTGACGCCGCTTTTGGCAGTGGCCCAGCCCAAGTACGCCGCATCCACCATGAGAATGGCGGAGAGATCGTGGAATTTCGGCGATATCAGGGAGGCCGACGGAGTGGTGTCGCATGTCTTCACATTTACCAATACCGGCGACAAGCCCTTCGTCATCGAGAGCGTGTCGACCACCTGCGGATGCACCAAACCCAGGTTCAGCCGCGCACCGATCCTGCCCGGGAAGCAGAGCAGTATAGAGATATCCTACGACCCCACGGGCCGCCCGGGAGCTTTCAGGCGCGACATCACCATAGTGAGCAACGACAGGGCCAATATCAATACCATCACCATATCAGGCAACGTCATCAGCGCGCCGCAGCCCGCCGGGGAACGTTTCCCCTACGAATGCGGCAGGTATATGAGGCTCGATAAGACCAACCACGCCATGGGTTATGTAGGTTGGGGTACGACCAAAGCCGTGGTGTTCAATGTGTATAACGGCACGGGCCTGGAAGTGCCCATAAGCGTGGAGCCGGTGAGCGAACGTTCGTGGTTTAAAAGCACGGTTAGCTCAAATACCATAATGCCCGACAGCTCGGTCGCAGTGACGCTGTCGCTCACGCCGCTGTCGCAGAGGGCCTACGGCATGGTGTCGGGCCGCTACTATATAAATGTCGACGGCGCGAGGTGCAAGGAGACCATTTCCGTCAATGCCGTGGTCGTGGACGACTTCTCGAATATAACCCCGGACGAGAGGGCCCAGGCCCCGATAGCTGCGGTAACCCCCACATATTACAATTTCGGGGAGATGCGTAAGGGTACGAAAAAGATCATGCCCCTGAATATCGCCAACGAGGGCGTGTCGCTGCTCATAGTGCGCAGCGTGGTATATCCCGAGGGCGTTTCGGGCGACCTGGCAGGCGGAGCTATTATAAGGTCCGGAGCGTCGAAGGTTTTCAATATCACCGTCACGGGAACTACCGATTCGCCCGATGGCAAGCTGCGCAAAAGTATAATTGTGATACTCAACGCTCCCGGGAGTCCTATGGTGGATGTCCGCGTGAGTGCCGAAATAATTGATTGATAAAGACCAAGAACAGACAAGGATGTATAAGATTTTAGAAAAGAAACTCCTCGCCCCGAGCATATACCTTATGGAGATCGAGGCTCCGCGCGTGGCCCGTTCGGCCAAGCCGGGACAGTTCGTTATCGTGAGGATCGACGCCGAGGGAGAGCGTATCCCGTTGACAATTTCAGATTACGATGCCGAAAAGGGCAGCGTGACCATCGTAATACAGGCCATCGGCGCCTCCACCATGAGGATATGCGGAAAGGAGGCCGGCGACTCGCTCGCCGACTTCGCCGGCCCGCTCGGCCACCCTTCGGAATTCGTTCACGAGAGCCTGGAGTCGCTGAAACATAAGAAGATACTTTTCATCGCCGGCGGAGTGGGTACGGCGCCCGTATATCCCCAGGTTAAGTGGCTGCGCGAGCGTGGCATAGAGGCCGACGTGATCGTGGGTGCGAAGAACAAGGAGATGCTCATAATGACCGAGGAGATGCGCTCCGTGGCGGGGAACCTATACATCGCGACCGATGACGGCAGCGAAGGTTTCAAGGGCCTCGTGACCAACCTGATGAAAGACCTCATCGATAACCAGGGCAAAAAATATGACGAAGTGATCGCCATCGGCCCGATGATAATGATGAAGTTCGTGGCGCTGACTACCAAAGAATACGGTATAAAGACTATCGTGAGCCTCAATACCCTTATGGTCGACGGCACGGGAATGTGCGGTGCGTGCAGGGTGACCGTAGACGGCAAGACCCGCTTCACCTGCGTCGAAGGCCCTGAATTCGACGGCCACAAGGTCGATTTCGACGAGGCCATGCGCCGCCAGGGTATGTATAAGACCATCGAGAGCCGCAAGGCCAAGATGGAGGAGGAACGTGTTGCGGGCCACGCCTGTAAGATCGGTCTCGACAAGTAACAGGGTTACAGATTAAATTATTCAGCTAAGAGAATGGCAAACAAGATACCGCGCGTACCGGCGCGTGAACAGGATCCGAAAGTAAGGGTAACTAATTTCGAGGAAGTGTGCTACGGCTACAACCTCGAGGAGGCGCAGAGGGAGGCATCGCGATGTCTCAACTGTAAGAAACCCCGTTGTGTGGAGCAGTGCCCCGTGTCGATACAGATACCACGATTCATCATGGACGTACTCGGCGGCGATATAGCTGCGGCGGCCAAGGCGATA
Organism: Rikenellaceae bacterium; assembly: GCA_031553875.1. GTDB lineage: Bacteria > Bacteroidota > Bacteroidia > Bacteroidales > Rikenellaceae > JAVBKU01. The sequence goes on from JAVBKU010000001.1 coordinate 174,773, forward strand.
GGCGAGGACAGCTCGCTGCCCTCGGTCTGCGGCCGCGTGTGCCCGCAGGAGAGCCAGTGCGAGGGTGCCTGTATCCTCGGCGTCAAGGGCGAGCCGGTGTCTATCGGTAAGCTCGAACGTTTCGTGGGCGATTGGAATATAGAGAACGGCGAGAAGACCACCATGAAAGCTCCCCAGGGAGCGCAGAAGGTGGCTGTGATAGGCAGCGGTCCTGCGGGTCTGGCCTGCGCCGCCGACCTCGCCAAGATGGGCTACGAGGTGAAGATATTCGAAGCCCTGCACAAGGCGGGAGGTGTGCTTGAGTACGGTATTCCCGAATTCCGCCTGCCCAAAAATAATATAGTGGCCAAGGAGGTCGACAACGTGCGCCGCCTGGGTGTGGATATCGAGACCGACGTTATCGTGGGCCGCACCGTGACCATCGACTCTCTACTTAACGAGGAAGGTTTCTCGGCCATATTTATCGGCTCGGGCGCGGGTCTTCCCAAGTTTATGGGTATCCCCGGCGAGAACCTCAACGGCGTGGTTTCAGCCAATGAGTTCCTTACACGCTCCAACCTGATGAAGGCCTACGAGCCCGACTCGCAGACTCCCATATATGTGGGCGAAAAGGTCGTGGTCGTGGGTGGCGGCAACGTGGCCATGGACTCCGTGCGTACCGCGGCCCGTCTGGGTGCCGAATCGTATATCGTTTACCGCCGTTCCGAGGCCGAACTTCCCGCCAGGGTAGAGGAGGTGCACCACGCCAAGGAGGAGGGCATCGAGTTCAGGATGCTGACCAACCCTGTGGAGATACTCGGCGACGACAAGGGCTGGGTGAGGGGTATCCGTTGCGTAAGGATGGAGCTCGGCGAGCCCGACGCTTCCGGCAGACGTTCGCCTATCGAGGTGAAAGGCAGCGAGTTCGATATACCGTGCGACGTGGTGATAATGGCCCTGGGCACTTCGCCCAATCCGCTTATCGCCTCTACTACCGGCGGCTTAGACACTAACCGCTGGGGTTGTGTGGTGATCGATGAAGAAACGGGCGCCACCTCGCGCGAGGGCGTATTTGCCGGCGGCGATGCCGTGACCGGCGCGGCCACCGTGATCCTCGCCATGGGCGCAGGACGCAAGGCAGCCAAGGGTATCGACGCCTACCTCAAGGGTAAAAAGAAGTAGCGGCGGGTCGGGGCGTGTTCGCCTCCGGTTTGTAATAAAGGAAAATATAACTACATTTGTGCCGCCTGGTTTTGCCGGGCGACACGTTTCGGGGTGTAGCGCAGCCCGGTTAGCGCACCTGCTTTGGGAGCAGGGGGTCCCAGGTTCGAATCCTGGTACCCCGACGAAACAGAAACGAAAAAAGCCACTCATGCGAGTGGCTTTTTCTTTATAATAAGGCGGTCGCGAGCTTGCTCGTGCGATTGCCTGATTATAAAGAAAAGACTTTTGATTTTTCGTTTCTGTTTCAAGTCGCCCCGCGGGAGCGTCTCAGGAAAACCGAGCTTTAGCGAGGTAATCCTGGCATCCTGAAATAAATGATTAGAGCAGGTTGTGTCGTGAGTAAGGAAAACCGAGCTTAGCGAGGTAATCCTGCCCACTCCCGTAAAACGAAAACCGCTGCAAATCAATTTATCAATGATTACTTACGAAACGTTTCTTATACAATCCTATCCGCGATGTATGATTTTATCCAGTTGTCTGACTGTATTTTGCGAAAAAATGCCTAATATTACATATAGACACCTCGCGTGGATTTAATATAGATAAAGTATTATTAACTAAACTAAAATGATTATGGGTGGATTTACACTTTTCTTGTCTATTGTCGTGCTTGTTTTTGGCATTCTGCAGATTATCTTGTTCTTCAAGATTTGGGGAATGACTACCAATGTAAAATCGCTTTTAAAGGAGGTTCAAATCTTGTCAGGTACGACAAAAAAACGATTGCTTGATGAGAAAAAAGAGCTTGAAAATTATGAACAACAATCGTACTGGATTAAAGAACGATTAGAAATGATAAACACTGAAATAACTAAGATAGACGAGGCTAAAGAACTCAAATAGTTATTTGTAAAGTCTATATTGGACTGACAAACAGAAACACGGGGAATGCCTTTGGCATTCCCCGTGTTTCTGTTTGTCGCTTCCACCTACCCTGCCCAAGCATTACAGAATAACCAAACCTTAGCGAGGCAATCCCGATACCCCGCCCTTCAATTCTCAGCCCCTCCAACTTATTATACTGATAGCCGGGATTAATTATATTTGATTATCTTTGGCTATCAGTTCATATTTCAATTAAATCATTCCTCGTCCATGAAAAAACAATTACTTGTACAACATTTGTTTTTATTTCTCGGTATAATATTTTGCATGGCATCGTGTAAAAACAGTGCTCATGAGCAAAATGCCGACGTGATTATTTACGGCGGGACGTCCGGCGCAATTATCGCTGCAGTCGAAACTATCCAGTCAGGGAAAACGGTGATTATCGTATCGCCTGACACGCATCTGGGCGGTTTGTCTTCAGGCGGGCTTGGGTATACCGATACGGGTGACAAATCAACTATCGGCGGGCTTTCCCGCGAATTCTACCATCGTGTATGGCAGCATTATAACGATTCGACAGCTTGGGTTTGGCAAAAGCATTCCGAATACGGCAATAAAGGACAGGGCACTGTCGCCATGGATGGAGAGAACCGTACGATGTGGATCTTCGAGCCCCACGTAGCGGAGAATGTTTTTGAGGATTTCGCCAAGGAAAACAATCTGACCATATATCGTGACGAATGGCTGGATCGCGAAAACGGCGTTGTCAAGAAGGATGGGAAAATAATATCTATCAGGACGCTCTCGGGTAAAACCTATTCAGGGAAAATATTTATCGATGCCACCTATGAAGGTGATTTGATGGCCGCCGCAGGTATATCTTATCATGTAGGACGCGAGGCGTGCTCCCAATATGATGAGAAATGGAATGGCGTGCAAGCCTTTGTTTTTCAGCACGAGCATTATTTCAAAACAAAGGTAGACCCTTATCGTACGCCGGGACAGCCGGAAAGCGGGCTTTTGTACGGCGTATCACCTGAAAAGATAGCCCCCAACTGCTCCGGAGACGACAAAATACAGGCCTATTGCTTCCGGATGTGCATGAGCAATCATCCCGACAACCGGGTCCCTTTCCCCAAGCCGGTTAATTACGACCCTGCCAAATATGAATTACTGGGTCGCGTTTTCGATGCGGGATGGAGGGAGTGGTTCCACAAATTCGACATTATTCCTAACCGCAAGACCGATACAAACAATCACGGCCCGTTCAGCAGCGACTTTATCGGTGAGAATTACGACTATCCGGAAGCGTCTTACGAGCGCAGAAAGGAGATTATCCAAGAGCACAAAGACTACCAGCAGGGTTTGTTGTACTACGTGGCCAACGATCCTCGCGTGCCGAAAGAGATACAGAGCGAAATGCAAAATTGGGGATTGGCTAAAGACGAGTTTACCGACAACGGAAACTGGCCCCATCAGCTGTATATCCGCGAAGCCCGCAGGATGATAGGCTCTTATGTCATGACGGAAAATGACGTATTGGGCACCCGGAAAGTGCCCCAGCCCATAGGGATGGGCTCTTATACGCTTGATTCCCACAATGTTCAACGTTTTGTCACCGAAGAGGGCTTTGTGCAGAACGAGGGCGATATAGGGGTTGATTGCCCGGTTTATTCCATCGCCTACGGTTCTTTGGTGCCGAAGAAAGAGGAGTGCACCAACCTGTTTGTTACGACGTGCGTTTCTTCGAGCCACATAGCCTTTGGTTCAATCCGCATGGAGCCGGTCTTCATGATCCTTGGACAATCCGCGGCTCTGGCAGCATCTATAGCCATTGATAGCGAACTGGCCGTGCAAGACGTACCTTATGACCAACTCAAAGAGTTAATGGATAATAGAGGGCAAGTTGTGGGGATAAAGTAAGGCGTAAAGATCGCACCCGACGGAAGGCCCCCGCAATCAGGCACTTGTTTCATTGAGCCGCCAACTGGCGGGACAAAAATAAGCGAGCGTCTTTTCGGCTAATCCATTTATAAGACAAAGTACTAATATCCAAAATTACAGCGGTTCAAAAACTTGTGCCTGTCAAAGTGATATTTGGAACAGCAAAACAATCCGCCGCTTCAGGCTTCTGCCGGAAACAGGTCTAGTGAGGGAGATCGCCCTCAGTTATCGTGTAACGAGAGAAGCTCCCGGAAGAGACCCCGACAGAAGACGCGGCTAGACCTTTTGCCTACTTTTGGGGCAATGCCAAAAGTAGGGATTAAGCGAGGGCGCGACTGCTTGCAGGCGATGGCCTCAGCGCGAGAAATGAAAGCGAAGCTAAAAATAGGTCCCGCCGAAGGCGAATAACCTATTTAAAGTAGCATCCTAATTCCAAAACACAAAATGCAGCCACCCCGGCTGCATTTTGTGTTTGAACTGTGAGATGTATCAATGTTCGGCTTCTCTCGCGGCCTTGAATGTTTTATGGACCGTCCCTTTTGGATGATGCGCCGGTGCATAGATCGAATACAATTTCAGCGGTTCGCTTCCCGTGTTGATGATGTTGTGCCATTTGCCGGCGGGAATGATAATGGCAAAATCTCTACCCGCTTCCTCGGTGAAAGTAAGAGCGTCTTCACGGTCCCCCATAATTACCTTAGCGTTCCCGGCCTCGACCCTTAGAAACTGGTCGGTATCAGTGTGTTGTTCCAAGCCCACTTCGCCTCCCAGGGGAAGCGACATTAAAGTCAACTGTAAATAAGGTCCCGTCCATAATGTCATCCTGAAATCGTGGTTCGACATCGTGTAGGTTTCTATGTTCAACACAACAGGCTGGGCGCCGTGATCTTTTAATATCACTTCGATCTCGGGAGTTTCAATTTTGTCTTGTTCATTGACACCGGTTTTCTCTCCTTGTGTGCATGAATAACAGGCTAATCCCCACAAAAATAAACCGGAAAAGAGTACTGAGGTTGATCTACTTTTCATGGCTGTAAGGTTTTAATCAATGGATTTATACTATGCGTATCGAGGGTAAAACATTGATTCTGTTGCTAATGTTGCCTGAAGCCAGGGACTCAGGGAATGATATAACTATTTGCGCAATTTTTATTCCACATTCAAAGGTCCTTACGCTCTTTGATATTATAATTTATCGTATCTTTAGGCCACGTTTGCTGTATCGTCAAGAAACAGCAAACGGCCCTTGTGTGATATGAAAAAAACACTGATAATTTACCTCCTGCTCCTGCTTTCCTTCTCCGCCTCGGCAGAGTCGGGCCGGATCGTTGTTTCCCATGGCCCTTACCTTCAGGCGATGGGCGAAAGGGAGGTGACGGTGGTGTGGACGACTTCCAAAGACGCTGTCTCTTGGGTGGAGATCGCCCCGGACGACGGTACGGAGTTTCACTCGACCTCCAGGCCCCGTTATTACCAGGTGATCTTCGGGAGAAAGAATATAGGCCGGGTGCATGCCGTGAAGGTCGACGGTCTCGATCCCGCGAAGAAATACCGTTACGAAATATCCTCGCGCGAGGTGGTGAAGGCCAGTAATAAGGGCTTTAAGTACGGAACTATCGTTACCGAAACCGACGGCAGGGTGAGGCTCCCTCTTGAATTCACCACCGCCGACACCCATAAAAAAGAGCTCCGTTTTACCATGATAAACGACATTCATGCCGATTCCACCCGCATGGGCGCGTTGTTGTCGGAGGTGGGCCGCCTTGGGACCGACTTCGTGGTCTTCAACGGCGATATGGTAAGTAGTATGAAGTCGGAGAAACAGATCTTCGACGGATTTATGACCACGGCGGTCAACCGTTTCGCTTCCCACATACCGTTCTACTACGCCCGGGGGAACCACGAAGCGCGCGACGTATTCGCTTCCCAGTACATGACATATTTCCCGACCTCCACCGGTAAGCCTTATTACACGTTCAACTACGGCCCGGCCTTCTTTATCGTTATCGACAGCGGCGACAGCAGGATGGACGACGAGAAAGCCTGTCGCGGCCTTATTGACGGCGAGCGTTACCGCGCCGAACAGGGCGAGTGGCTTAAAGGAGTGGTCGCGGGCGACGATTTTAAAAACGCCAGGTACCGCATAGTCATAGTGCATATCCCTCCCGTTATCAGGGATTGCCACAGCGGGATAAATATAGAGGAGTGTTTTGTGCCGACGCTCAACAAGGCGGGTATCGACCTGCTGTTGTGCGCCCACAGGCACAATTACAGATATATCCCCGCGGGAGAAACTTCGGCCGATTTCCCGATATTGCTTAATTCCAATATAAAAGTGGTGCATACTTCGATAGGAGAGAAGGGCATAAACCTTCTACTCAAGGACGTCAAGGGTAATGAGTTTAAGAATATAGATATTCCCGCGAGGTAGCCGTGGGTAGGTACAAGCCGAGAAAAGTATTAATGAGAGGTGTAGGATGCGCCGGATTTACATGTTTTAACGAATGTTTGTAATAATAGTTATAACGCTTGTAACGCTTATTTCGCTCGGGGTCGACACGTATGTCTACCGCCGGTGGATGAGCAAAAGGATAAAGTCGCCGTGGCTGAAGGCCGCGTATATAGGCCATGTGGTCGTGCTGTACGTGTTGCTGCTCGGCACGTTGCTGTTTTACCGCAGGCAGTCGGGAACGGAGACCAGCTTCGTCTACCTTATGATGTGGATGGTCTTTATCTTCATGCTGGCCGTGGTGCCGAAGACCGTGTGGGCCGTGATCTCGTTTATCGACTATCCCGTGGAGAAGCGCATAGGCCGCCACTGCAATACCTTCGCCTATATCGGCATGGTGGCGGGTATAGCCGTGGGCGTATTGATGATCGTCGGCGCTACATACGGGCGCAATGCCATAGCTATTAAGAGGATCATCATAGAATCTGACAAACTGCCCAAACGTTTCCACAGGTATAAGATAGTCCACATAGCCGATCTGCATATAGGGACGGCTCCGGAGGGCATGGTTAAGGAGGTGGTGCGCCTGGTGAACAAGCAGAACGCCGATATGGTTATCAATAGCGGCGACCTCATAAATATCCAGTCGAGGGAGCTGACGCCCGAACTTGCCATATCCTTGGGTAATATCCAGGTTTTCGATCGTGTGGTGATGGTTTTGGGCAACCACGATGTGGGTACGTACGTATTCTCGGACAAGAACCTCACTCCCCGCGAGAGCTACGACGAGTTGGTCGGAAAGGTGAGGGGTATGGGATGGTATCTGTTGCAGAACGAATCCTTCTATATCCGCAGGGGTAACGACAGTATCGGGATAGCCGGTCTGGGCTTTCCCCGCGAGGCCCTGCACAACGGCCTGAGGATAGATTACATTGACTGCGATATCGATAAGGCCATGTCGGGACTTTCGGACAAAACTTTCAATATCGTGGCGCAGCATACCCCCGCAAGTTGGGAGGAGGTGCTGGAAACAGGCAAGGCTGATCTGGCCCTGGCGGGGCACGTCCATTCTATGCAGTTCAAACTGCGCCTGGGCGGGTGGCAGTGGTCGCCCGCGAGGTTCCTTTACAAGCATTGGTCGGGGCTTTACGAGAAGGGCGGAAAGTACCTCTACGTCAATGACGGCCTGGGTTGCGTGATGTATCCCATGAGAATAGGCGTAAGACCTGAAATTACTATTGTGGAATTGCGCAAAAAACATTAAATTTGACCAATGTTTAGACCGATAACAGTATTATAATTTGTATGTTTTCAAACAATTATAATAAAATTTTAACAAGTCGATATATTTTACCATAAAACCGCTACATTTGTGGCGGAATATGGTGTTTGAGTCAAAGCCCCGTTCCTGTAAAAACAAAGAAACCGTTATATAAGCATGAAAATCGTCGGAGAACCGAAAGCTTTTTTGAGTAATGAAGCGCAGCAGCTTCTCAACCTTTACGCATCGTTGGGCGCGCGGGCGGAAATCTTCCTGCCCCGTCATATTTTTGACAACCTGACCAACTTCGTAGCCCTCTGCATGGACGAGCCGGACGACCCCGCGCGCCAGCAGGCCGAGATCGACAAATACCTGCAGAAGTTCAGGGAGGACATCCCCGGCTACACCCACGTGTCGCTGATGCTTGTTCCCCACAACAACTCCAAGGCGTTCGAGCTCAGCAGCAAGCGCGGCGAATTCGTGAAGAAGATCGACGCGATGCTCGATACCGACGGTACCAATGTCGAGATAAAGAGCATCCTCAACAACATAAAGAACGGCCACGACCTCTCTGTGGGTACGCCGCCGGTGAACAGCTACCACATCGACTTCATGTCGCAGGTGCAGTTGGGCGGCCATATCCGCGACCTGCGCAAGTATAGGGACGTGATCGGAGTTACCGGCGATATCAACGAGGCCCACTGGAACTACCTGATGGACACCCTCGAGCAGATGATAAGCCAGAGTACCCACTACACTACCGGAGCGGAGACCAACGACTTCCTCCACCGCAGTAAGTGGGCTGTGAACTTCAAGGGTATGAACGGCATGATCCGCACCGTGGTGTCGGGCAATGCCGACAAGGCCGTGTCGTTGCTCAAAGGCGACGTGTTCAATAAGAATTGCGTCAAGGTGCTGGAATCTCCCGCGCCCGAGGATCTGTACGATCAGATGACCACAGACACCACATCGGTATTCGTTGTGAAGGTGAAGCACGCCCGTATCAACCACTATGCGGGAGAGAAGTGGTTCCCGCTTTTGACACGCCTGGTCATTGTCGACGACTCTAAGGAATCGCGCAGCTCCAACACTTCGCTGGTGTTCTGCTTCCACAACGGCATTATCAACACCCTCAATAAGGTACATACCAAGAAACTGGGCTCGCCCGCGAATACACAGCTCAACCTGCGCCTTATCCTCGAGAACGTGAACAACTCTTTCCTCAAGGAATTCAGGGAGAAGATCGAGGTGCAGATCGAGGAGTACGGCAAGGAACTTTCCAAGATGCTCATAGAGCAGACCGGCGAGGTCGACAACTACGAGAAGAGGATCACGCTCTTCACTCTCGACTCCTTCTCGCGCCAGGTGGTGCAGGACAAGTATTCGCTCGAAAAGTTGCGCGACTTCATCTTCTTCCTCGAGAATTGCCACAAGCCCGAGAGCAAGCAGGTGCAGACCCGCGAGCTGATCGAAGAGTTCGAGAGCCGCATGAAGAGTTACTTCTATGCCGGCAACAAGCTCATCGACGTCATAACCATACTCGAGGGCGGCGGCCGCCACCAGATCAAGACCTTTGGCGATTACCTCCGCAACAAGCCCTTCAACAACCTCAACAGCAAGATACGCTACGCATGTAAGCTGATCCTGGACATCATCCCCAGCAACTACGAGCGTACGCTGAAGAACCATTTCCACAAGAACTTCGGCATTAACCTCTTTCTTGAGAAGTACCAGGAGTACGTGACCAAGGTGAGCAAGGACGCAGATAACAAGGGACGCTACGAGAAGTTCTTGATTGACCTGGGTATCAGGGATAAGTATTTTGCCCTCAGTGTTGAGGACAGGGATATAGTTAAGAATTTCCTCGCATCGCTGGGCAACCTCGACCAGACCTCCGTGTCCGACTCGGTGCAGATGATCATCCGCGACCTGCTCTTTAATCCCAACGGCAGGCCCAAGCCATATATCATCTACAACGGCGTGCAGGCGTGGGAGTACAAGGACCTCCTTCCCGACGACTGCTTCGACGTGAATCCGTTCGACATAGAGATAGAGAACCATACCGACGGCCGCCTGGCATATGACCGCCTGGTTGACAAGTTGTTGCGTATCAAGAGCACGCTGGCCCTGTTCGACGACAGCGGCAGCCTGTGGGACCTCTTCTGCGAGAACACCACCATCGTTGTCAACGACCCCAACAACCCGACAGGCTACACCGACTTCAACAGCGAATCGGTTAACGGCTTCCTGCGCTTTATGAACTCCTGCAAGATCACCCTCTTCCTCGACGAGGCCTATGCCGAGAGCGTGAAGATAGAGGACAAGGAGATGCCCAAGTGGAGGACCATGTCGCGCTATATCATGAACAACATCAACGCGCAGTCGAGGATCAAGGCCGTGTCGTCGTTGTCTACCACCAAAAACCTCGCCGCCACCGGCGAGCGCTTAGGAGCCGTGGCCCTCACGCCGCAGGCCGCCGACTTCGCCAAGTTCGCAAGGCAGTGTAACAGTGCCGAGCATGGTAACAACAACTCACTGCTGATGCTCAACAATATACTCGAAACCGCCCAGGTGGCCAAGAGTATCAAGGATCAGATCGAAGCCGAGCTGCCTAAGAACGCTTCGCGCTCGAAGATAAAGAAGGCCATTACTGGTTTTATCATAGCCCAGGTCGACAAGACCCGCAAGAGCAACGAGATGAGCAAGACCAACAAGCAGCTGCACAAGACGGCAGGCTTCGAGGGTTCGCCGCTGTACCTGTTCCTGCTCGACGAGATGGTGTCGCTCGACAAGCTCGACGTTCTGGGTCTCCCCGACGACTTCAAGTACAAGGAGGAGCCCTTCTTCGTATATTATCAGGCCAAGCTCATCGAGAACCTCAACCGCTTCAGGGTCAACAAGAACTTCCGCAGCGAATCGCTCAAGAGGCTCAGGATGGCCAAAGAGATCGCCGCGCGCCTTATCGAGACCATGGATTGCGCCGGGGAGCTCGATTATATCAACAGCGACGGCTCATACCTGTTCAATTTCAGGGTGTTGGGCTCTTATTCATATGCCGACCTGCTTCTGTTCTGCCGCGCATTGGCCAAGAGCAGGGGTGTGGCTACGGTGCCGTATCCCACAGGACTCATACGCTTCTCCCTGGGCGGCTACATCAGCGCCTCTAAGGAGGGTATGAAGGTGCTCGCCGCCGAGATAGAGGACGCTTTTGCTATCACTATCAAGTACTGGATGGAGTTCGCCGCCATGCGCCGCGATCCCGCCAACAAGGAACGCGAGAGCGCCGACCTGCTCAGGGAGATATTCTCCGTGTGCAAGGACAGCGAGTTCATACAGAACGTAATCGCCGACTATCCGCTCTCGGCCAAGTTCAAGAAGGACAAGGCTCCGTCGTTGCAGATCCGCGACGTGCGCTCGCTCTACCACGCTTCGCCGGAGAAGAGTGGCGTGACCATCACCACCATCGGCCGTTCGGCCAATTCGGTGATAGAGCTCCATGGCGACATCGTGGGCGCTTGTACCAACGTGTTCGAGTTTATCCGCTCTTCGGCGTTTACCAAGATATACGAAAACCTGTTGGCACAGGTCTACAAGAAGGTGCCCGCGATAGCCGACCTCGACTTCAATACCGCCTCTTCGCGCTATGGCAAGGCTGTGATACTCAAGTATATCACCAACAAGAAGACCTTCCAGCCCAATCACCACGTACTCGACAATCCCGAGGAACGCCACGTGATAATGGAGATACTCATCGAGATGGAGAACCTGTTGTTCTCCGACAGCAAGATGAAGATCCTGGCTATCGACGCTACGGGCGATCCTCAGCTCGACAAGGCCAAGTTGGAGGGGCTCAACTCGATAATCAAGAAGTATATCCGCGAGATACTGCTCCACTTCAACCTCCCCTTCGAGAAGGAGAGCCTGGAGCCGAGCCGCAAGGAGATCATCCGCTTCGCCGGTGTATGTTTCGAGGAGGTTACAGGTATCAAGCTTACGCAGCTCAACCTCAATATATGGGTCGATGAGTTCGTGCGCTCGCTGAGGGAGACCCCCGAGTTCAACGAGCTGAACATCAGCCAGAAGAGCGTGGCTTATATCGTCGACGTTATCTCCGCCGGCATGAACAGGGCCGATAATGTGGCCGATAAGATACTCTACCTCTACCTCTTGAACAACGACAACTCGTTCTTCAAGCTGGTCTGCAGCAAGCTGAGGTACTTCGACGAACGCATCACGGAGTGCGGCGGCGGAGAGCTGGGCATGATCACCGAGGAGTTCATCATCAGTATGATGCCGATGCAGCTCGAGGAGTTGAGCAACTACGTGATGCGCAAGAAGGACATTAAGATCGCCGAGAACGAGATCTATGCCGTGAGCCGCAAGGTGGTGCGCTTCTATATCAGCATGATAAAGAGGACCAAGGGTACCGACTACTACAACCGTTACGCCCACACCATGGTGCGCATCGTGGAGACCGCCTTCAAGAAGCAGAACTCGAGTGTCAACGAAATGGTGCAGCACGGTATCTCGATCTACAAGGGCTTTGAGATGGAGAACAAGGAGCTCGACAGGTTTGCCGACGGCCGCATAAGCTGGATCAACGAGCTTATGACCAAGTGCGGTGTGATCGCCTCCGAGCAGTCGGTGCAGGTGCACACACGTATCGTGACCGACGCCAAGAAGAGGGAATACCCCTTCCACAAGATCGACCGCGACGTGAGCCGCAAGGAGCAGGCCGGAGAGATGTCCGACAACCCCATGGAATACGTGAGGTATATCGACACGCGCCCCGACAGCGGATTCTTCATCGACCGCCTGGCGCGCTTCGTGAATAATATGGACTCCGACGACTACCGCTGTAAGGTGGTTAAGCACGGTATCGTGAAGGAGCTCGTGATATTCCAGAAGGGATACATGAAGTACCTGACCGACAACTACCGCCTCAACTATACCGAGGATATCACCATCAAGGATATAAAGAACTTCACTCCCGACGTCATCAGCCTCCTGGGCGCGCCCGAAAAGTTGATCTCGTTCCCGCAGATAGGCTACTTCGATATCCCCGGCCCATCGGGTAATATCAAGACCATCGTCACTCCGCTCAAGTCGGAGGCCGACTATTTCGGCGACGTGAAGAAGCCCCGCCTGACCGTTATCAACGAGAAGGTCAAGGAGATAGGGGGTATTCCGCGCCACGGTTCGCTGTTCTTGGTAGAAGAGAACGACGGTAGCGTGTTCGTGGTGGAGATCAACGGCGACAGCGGCGTGGGCAAGAGCGAGATGATCGCGGCCTTTGTGCTGAAGTGGTTGCGCAACAACCTTGAGGGTATACGTTCGGTTAAGATGATCGCGGGGGATATGTTCCACGAGTTCCAGGATGCCGACGGTAACCTCTACGGTATCGGTACCGAGGTGGGTGACTTCTCTCGTACTACCGACTTCGATCCCGACTATATCCGCTACTACAAGTACCTGTTCGAAACCAGCGCCGACAGTAACGTCGACGACCTCAACTCGCGCAGTACGGTGAGCGGCATGTGCGACATCACAATGCCCTACAAGGTGGATATCATGCTGAGCGCCAGTAACTACTCTAAGAGCGAGGCCGGTATCACAAGGGTGGATAACCCCGAGAACTTCCTCCTCTACGTCGACTCGCACGGCGAGCGCAAGGAGAAGGCCACCAGCCAGGACGGTCCCAACTTCCAGCGTACGCTGACACGCTACACCGCCGACAAGAATATCGTGGAGGTTATGGCCCGTCACGGCAACTACCTCGACGACGTGCTCGACTGGGATTACTCCGCGGCCGACAAGCAGTACTATCTGGCTTCGTCATACAAGTTGCTCGACAAGATCGACGTGACCGAAGTTGTCAAGATGATATTCGTGGGCAAGAGCTTCACCCGCGACGGTGTGGTGTACACCATCGAAGACGCTTCGTTTGATATGATAAAGAACCGTTTCATCGCCGACGTGTCGTACAGCATCGACTGCGAAACCAGGGTCAACACCAATATGACCATTGACAGGAAGATGTTCAGTTCAATTTTTGACTCTTTGGCCAGCACCCCCGGCGGACAACCCTTTATCGCCGAGGAGGACCAGCTCGATACCGTTAAGTTGCTCGTGAACTGCCTGCGTGGCGGCAAGGACGGCAAGGGTAAGGCCCGCGAGATACAGTGCGGCGTTATCTCCACCGAGATAGGCAAGAAGGGCCGCGAGATCACAGGCCCGCAGAAGGCCGCCGCCGCCCTGAAGCAACTTATCCAGGAGGTGAGGGTCAACAAGCCCGAGATCAACGAAGGCAAGAACAAGGTCAAGAGGCTGTTGACAGAGAAGTACCGCCATATCTTCGGCGAGGAGATGAACAGCTCCGAACTGTGGCGCTACAACTTCTACCTCTACCAGCTTGAGAATATGCGTAAGGCCGACATGAGGCGTATGGACGACAGGAACCGCAAGGTGGATCTCACCAACCTCGTCGATTTTACTCCTATCGATCCGCATAAGGAGTTCAGCCCGCTGTTGGTCAACCCCAACCTCAATGTGGAGTTGAGCTGTTTCAGCGAGACGTTCGAAGAGCTGATGAGCCTGCCCAACTATCCCGAGTTCGCCGAGGAGTTCGCGGCGCGAGTAGACAAGCTCTACATTGCCGATGGTTACTCTGAGGAGACCAATATCAACAATATGATAGTTCAATTGTTGATCATGGAAAGCTATATCTCGACCGACGACCTCGCTGCCGGCAGTGTCATTGAGAAGGTGAACAGGGAGACTATCGCCGCCGCAAAGCATGCTGTGGTGAAGTTCCTCAAGGGTAGGGGCAAGGCCTCTGTGAAGGCCGAAACCGAAAAGGCTCCCGAGGTGAAAGCTCCGGCTAAGCCAAAGGCTCCTGTGAAGAAGAAGTAATGACGGTCGCGGGCGGTTAACACCGTCCAAGGCCTGACAGTGGCTCCGCCGCGGCGGAGTAAATAAAAAGGCCGGGCCTGCAAATTTGCAGGCCCGGCCTTTTTATTTACTCCGCCGCGGCGGAGCCACTGTCA